>NZ_JBZDOJ010000002.1:0-1046189 GCF_058268435.1 Planococcus sp. TJ-307 | reverse complement strand
AAGATGAGATTTCCCATTGCGCAAGCAAGTAAGATCCCTCAAAGACGATGAGGTAGATAGGTTCGAGGTGGAAGCGTGGCGACACGTGCAGCTGACGAATACTAATCGATCGAGGACTTAACCAAACTATTGTATCGTGAACGCTTCACCAATGCTCAATGTCGGGTATCCAGTTTTGAAAGAATAAGGAATAGTTTTTTGTAAAAAAAGCTTGTAAAAACCTGTGAGATTGGTATAATCAATCTTGTCTTTCAAAACCAAATAGTCCAGTGATGATGGCAAAGAGGCCACACCCGTTCCCATCCCGAACACGGCAGTTAAGCTCTTTTGCGCCGATGGTAGTTGGGGGTCTCCCCCTGTGAGAGTAGGACGTCGCTGGGCAATACTTATCGGAGGATTAGCTCAGCTGGGAGAGCATCTGCCTTACAAGCAGAGGGTCGGCGGTTCGATCCCGTCATCCTCCACCATTTTTTCACTCTTTCGCCGGAGTAGCTCAACTGGTAGAGCAACTGACTTGTAATCAGTAGGTTGAGGGTTCAAGTCCTTTCTCCGGCACCACTCATGTAAACGAGCCATTAGCTCAGCTGGTAGAGCATCTGACTTTTAATCAGAGGGTCGAAGGTTCGAATCCTTCATGGCTCACCATTTTTTAATTGCATAATTGCCACGCGGGTGTGGCGGAACTGGCAGACGCACTAGACTTAGGATCTAGCGCCTTCGGGCGTGGGGGTTCGACTCCCTTCACCCGCACCATTTTTGCGGAAGTAGTTCAGTGGTAGAACGCCACCTTGCCAAGGTGGAGGTCGCGAGTTCGAACCTCGTCTTCCGCTCCATATTTTTTTTGCACATGATACCGACCCCTTGCCGGGGTGGCGGAACTGGCAGACGCACAGGACTTAAAATCCTGCGGTAGGTGACTACCGTACCGGTTCGATTCCGGTCCTCGGCACCATTTATGCAAAACCAAATGAATAGATTTCAAGCGCCCGTAGCTCAATTGGATAGAGTACTTGACTACGAATCAAGCGGTTAGAGGTTCGAGTCCTCTCGGGCGCGCCATATTTTTACCCTCAGCAATTCAAGTTCGGGAAGTAGCTCAGCTTGGTAGAGCACTTGGTTTGGGACCAAGGGGTCGCAGGTTCGAATCCTGTCTTCCCGACCAAACAATGGGGCCTTAGCTCAGCTGGGAGAGCGCCTGCCTTGCACGCAGGAGGTCAGCGGTTCGATCCCGCTAGGCTCCACCAACTATATTAATAAAGATCCTGGCGGCGTAGCTCAGCTGGCTAGAGCGTACGGTTCATACCCGTAAGGTCGGGGGTTCGATCCCCTCTGCCGCCACTTTTTTAGGACCTTTAGCTCAGTTGGTTAGAGCAGACGGCTCATAACCGTCCGGTCGCAGGTTCGAGTCCTGCAAGGTCCACCATTTATCTATTATCACGGAGGAATACCCAAGTTTGGCTGAAGGGATCGGTCTTGAAAACCGACAGGGGAGTCAAATCCCGCGGGGGTTCGAATCCCTCTTCCTCCTCCATTATTTTTAAAATGTGTGGACAATTTTTATTAAAGAATGTGTAAGAAGCAATTTATATCATTATCGCGGGGTGGAGCAGTTCGGTAGCTCGTTGGGCTCATAACCCAAAGGTCGCAGGTTCAAATCCTGCCCCCGCAACCAAATGGTCCCGTGGTGTAGCGGTTAACATGCCTGCCTGTCACGCAGGAGATCGCCGGTTCGATCCCGGTCGGGACCGCCATTTTTTTCAAAGTTGTGGGTCAGTAGCTCAGTCGGTAGAGCATTAGATTGAAGCTCTAAGTGTCGGCGGTTCGATTCCGTCCTGACCCACCATCTTTTGCGGGTGTAGTTTAGTGGTAAAACCTCAGCCTTCCAAGCTGATGATGAGGGTTCGATTCCCTTCACCCGCTCCATAATTTATACATATGGGCCTATAGCTCAGCTGGTTAGAGCGCACGCCTGATAAGCGTGAGGTCGATGGTTCGAGTCCATTTAGGCCCACCATTCCGAAGTAGCTCAGTGGTAGAGCACCGCACTGTTAATGCGATGGTCGTAGGTTCGAGTCCTACCTTCGGAGCCATACTGGGGAAGTACTCAAGTGGCTGAAGAGGCGCCCCTGCTAAGGGTGTAGGTCGGGCAACCGGCGCGAGGGTTCAAATCCCTCCTTCTCCGCCAGTATTAGGCCCCTTGGTCAAGCGGTTAAGACACCGCCCTTTCACGGCGGTAACACGGGTTCGAATCCCGTAGGGGTCATTATAAAAAAGCGTCATGCATTTAATTGCATGACGCTTTTTTTCGTTTTAGTGGAAATATAGCTGTGAAGCATCATCCCAAGCATCACGAGCAATATGCCAAATAACGATAAACCGGATGGAAAAGCAATGGATAGAAACAGAACTTCACCTACTAAAGCAAATAAAACTTCCATCGATTGAGTGGCTTCAACGGCGCCTAGCTTTTGCATGTTTCCCCTAACCAGATCTGTAGCTTTAAAGAAAAGAACGGTAGCAATAACGCCTGAGCTGATTGCGACGATCAAAGTTTGAAAGCTTTGCGACGCTGTTGGTCCGCCTACTGTAATGGCGCCATAAAGCGATAGCAAGAGCCAAAAAGGCAAGCTGGCTAAAGACATTCCTAAAACTCGCTGATAAGCATCCAGCCTGCCTTCACATATATCCATCATTTTTCTATTGCCGAGCGGATATGCAAAAGCAGCGATCACTACTGGAATAAAACCAAGCCACAATGTTGTGGAAGATACGGCTGCCAGGTGCTCTAGCTGCATCAAACAAACTCCTGCCACTATAATAAACGAGATTAACAAGCCTTTTAGAGGGATTTTTCCTCGTATTTGAATTGTCTCTTTATTGCTATGTACCGTAATTAGAAATAGCGGGGCCAAAAGTGTACCTGCGATAATAGTAATTTGCCATGTGCCTGCAATAAGCCAACCTGGAGAGTAAGCAGCAGCAAAACACAGGGGAGCGTAAAATAAACCGAATCCGACAAAGCTCCATAACAACCAAGCTCCTTTGTTTCTGTTCATTTCCTGCAGTAACGGCTTCAGGTTTCTTCGGAAGAGGACAATCACCAGCAAAAAGGGAATCATGAAGATAAAGCGAAGAGAGGCGCTCCAAATCCAACTCCCGCCACTGGCTTCCATTGTAGCGTTTAGTACAAAAGTAAAGGCAAAGAAAAAAGCAGCGATAATGCCAATTATAATGGGTTTCATCCGACAGCCTCCTAAAACAAACACTTTTTAATGATTTATCTACTATACCGCATGCTTAAATTTCATCATAGTGTTATTCAAACTAAAAAGGGATCCCTGTGGAATCCCTTTTACACATTATTATAGAAGGTAATCAATCAATAATCCGATGCCGAGCAAGAATGCGACAAAGGTATTCGTTTTGCCTGTATCTTTCATGGCTGGCATCACTTTGAGCGGTTCAGTGAAGCGTTTGAAGATCTGAACGACTTTAATCGGTTTTAAGACACTGAGAAAGACCAGCAAGGCCCAGGGTGTCAACATTCCTGTAACGACAAGAATGACAATCCAAGCGTACGCCAAGATAAAGAACCACATAAGAATGTTGACCGCAGCAGGCCGTCTAACCAAAATGGCCAATGTTTTGCGGCCGCTTTCCTCATCTCCGACAATGTCACGGATATTATTGGACAACATAATTGCAGCTACTAATAAGGTACTTGGAACAGCAAGCAAGGAAGCTTCCCATGTCACCATTCCGGTTTGAATGTAGAATGCAATGATGACGATCAAATAACCCATAACCACTCCGGAAAATAGTTCACCGAAAGGCGTGTAAGCAATCGGGTAGGGTCCGCCTGTGTAAAAATAGCCGATCATCATCGCAATTGCCCCAACAACTAAAAGCCACCAGCTGGTTTGTGAGCAAATGTAGATTCCGATAACCGCGGCGATCCCGTAAAATGCTAGAGCTAAAGCCAAAACAGTTTTAGGTTTGACGCCGTTTCGAACAATTGCGCCGCCGATGCCGACAGAGTTTTCATTGTCCAGGCCTCTGGCGAAATCATAGTATTCGTTGAACATATTGGTGGCTGCCTGAATCAACAAACTTGCGACAAGCATCGCCAGGAATAAAATCCAATCAATAGGGGAATGGTTTAAAGCAATCATTGTTCCCAAGAAAACGGGAGCGAAGGATGCGGTTAATGTATGAGGGCGGGTCAACTGCCACCAAACGCGCCATCCGCTGTCCGCTTGTAGTGAATGTGTCATTTCTATCTCTCCTTTAATTCTTTCCACTGTTTATTGTACTTCAAAATAGAAGGGAATACAGCAAATGATGTGCTGATTTTAGCAGAAAAGAGTATGATAGAGGATAGAGATTAAAAAGTAAAACAGTTAGTGGAATAAACGAGACGCTTGTCTTAAAACGGAGGTATTCAGGTGAATTCAGAATCGTCTTCATCGATCCAACAGCCTGCGGAAAGCCAATACGAAGGCTACCGCTTTTATACGGAAACAATTGAAGTTACCCGGATGTCTGCATTGGCATTTTTTGAAGCCGGGGGAGATGAACATACGGGAAAACGCATGTATTGGCAAAATCGGGAAAAGACATTCACCTTGGTTGGAATTGGCCATGCGCATGTTCTTTCTACAGGTGAATCAACAGGACGATTTGAGAAAATCAAAGAAGACTGGGAGAGCTTGTGCCGCCAAATTGTCAATGAAGAAAATTCGGTTCAACCCGTGCTTTTTGGAGGCTTTTCATTCGATCCTTTGAACAACAAGCCGAGTGAATGGACAAGGTTCCCGCAGGCTTTTTTTGCAGTGCCGACTTTTCAGTTGATTTTAAAAGGTGAGCAGGCTTTTGTCAGCATTCATCTCATCACGGATCAGCAAGAAAGCTTTGCAGAGTTTGAAGCGATGCGCAAAGAGCGCGACAAATTAATTCACGCGGCTCAAGTATCAGAAGTGGATAAATACGATAAGCCCCGGGCGATTGGCCGAACAGAAATGAGAAAAGAAGAATACATGGCTTCGGTTCAAAAAGTAACCGATATTATAAAGGCTGAAGAAGTGGAAAAAGTAGTGATTGCAAGAACGCTAAAGCTGGAATACGACCATAAGCTTTCTCCGGCTTCAGCACTCTATCAAGTTTCCAATGAACAGCCTGAAAGCTTCCTGTTTGGCTTGGAGGCAGAAGAACAGTTTTTCTTTGGAGCGACTCCAGAGCGGTTGGTGAAAGTGGAAGACCGAAAAGCACTCTCAACGTGTTTAGCGGGTTCTACACCTCGAGGGAAAACCATGGAAAAAGACATCGAACTGGGCGAAGCTTTGCTGCAAGACCCGAAAAATCGGGCAGAGCATCAATACGTGGTGAAGATGATCGGCGAAGTATTTGAAGCAAACTGCAGCCGGACAGTTGTCCCTAAATTGCCGAAGCTGTTAAAAATTAGAGATATCCAGCATTTGTATACACCAGTGGAAGGTGTATTAAATCCAGGTGCTACTTTGTTTGATTTGGTAGAGGTTCTTCACCCAACTCCGGCGCTTGGCGGGGAACCGAAATTAGAAGCTTTGGAGATGATCCGTAAATACGAGGCGATGAATCGCGGCTATTACGCAGCTCCTATCGGCTGGATCGATGCCAAAGGAGACGGCGAATTCGCCGTCGCGATCCGTTCAGCTTTATTGGATGGCGAAAAAGCTTATTTATATGCGGGCGGCGGAATTGTAGCAGATTCCACACCGCAATCAGAGTATGACGAGACATGGGTTAAATTCAGGCCGATGCTTCGGGCATTGGGAGGTCAATGGAGTGACGAATCGTAAAGCATTAACCGAATACGTATCTGCATTTACCCATTCGCTGGTCGAACTGGGGGTGTCGGATGTTGTCATCAGTCCAGGATCCCGGTCCACACCGCTTGCCTATGCTTGCATGAAGCAGGAAGGCCTAACGGTTTACCGGCAGATTGACGAACGTTCAGCCGCCTATTTTGCACTCGGCATGGCAAAAGCTTCCGGCAGACCAGTTATGCTGTTGTGTACATCGGGTACTGCAGCCGCCAATTATTTTCCTGCAATCGTTGAAGCCTATTATGCACGTGTGCCATTGATCGTTGTAACGGCAGACCGTCCGCATGAGCTGCGCGAAGTCGGAGCGCCACAAGCCATTAACCAAGTCAATTTGTTTGGGTCTCATGTCAAATGGGCGACAGATTTGCCAATGCCAGAAACAGAAAACCAATTGGCATTCCTGTCCCGCCATCTGCATCGCTCTGTCCAAAATGCCAGCAGCGAACCAAAAGGACCTGTACATGTCAACGTACCGTTCCGAGAACCGCTGCGCATCGATTTTGACCAGGCTTATGAAAGCTTTGGGGAAATCGCTCATTTCGGCGGAGAAATGGCTTTATCGGCCAGCAGCCAGGAATTTCTGCAAAACCTGCTGACAAAAGAAAAGGGTTTGCTGATTGTTGGAGAAATGACTGCGCAGATGCCGGATGAATTCTGGAAGTTTATCCAAAAGCTCGATTGGCCTGTACTGGCAGATCCGTTATCGAATCTGCGAGGTAATGTTCCTCCAGAAGCAATACATCTCATTATTGATTCTTATGATGCCTTATTAAAAAATGAAACATTTAAAGAAGAAGTTGCACCAGAAGCAGTTATCCGGATCGGACCACAGCCGGTGTCGAAGCCGCTCACTTTGTTCCTGACTGCAGTAAAACCGGCAGTATATGCAGTGTTTGACGAAAGTCCCATGCTGCGGGATGCTCAATCGCTTGCTACGCATCACATTCAGTCATCCGCAAATGCGTTATGGCACATGCCAGTAGAAAAGAAGCAAGAGAACCCGTACCGTGAAAAATGGACAACTGCTTCAGCACTTTACTGGGAAGTGGTCAACCGCCATTGCCAGGAAGAGTTGGATGAGGGCGTCTTGGCAAAAGTATTTTTTGATAAACTTGATGCCTGTGATTTGATTGTTGGCAGCAGCATGCCAATCCGAGATGTCGATACTTACTTTAAAGCGACAGCTCGGGATATCGTGATTTATGCCAACCGCGGAGCAAATGGCATTGACGGTGTGGTGTCGACGGCATTTGGCGTCCAGGCTGCAAACCAGCGTCCAGCGTTTCTGTATATCGGAGACTTGTCATTTTTGCACGACATGAACGGGTTGATAGCGTCCAAAATGCAAGCAACGGATTTGACGATTGTCATCATGAATAACGATGGCGGTGGGATATTCTCTTATTTGCCGCAGTCTCAGGAAGAGCGTTATTTTGAGGATTTGTTCGGCACGCCGACAGGACTGACATTCGTTGATGCCGCAAAAATGTATGATGCGCAGTATGTTGCAGTGGAAACGGCAGAACAGTTAGCTGAAGCGTTGGATCAGCCAAAAGACAAAGCCGTCAAAATCATTGAAGTGTTTACAGAGCGCCAGCATAATGTTGCCATACACCGCAAATTGTGGAGCCGTTTTGACGAGGAGCTGGCCAAGCAATGAGGCTTGCTGTTAACGGAACCCGTTATCACCTTGAAATCATGAACGGGGACAAACAACAAACGGTTGTCTTTTTACATGGCTTTACGGGAAGCACAAAAAGCTGGCAGCCCGTTATTGAAGCTTGGCATGAATCCAAAATCGTCCTGATCGATTTGATCGGCCATGGCGAAACGGATTGTCCGGAAACGGTTGAGCCTTATTCTATGGAACGGCAGCTGGAAGACTTGGATGCTTTGTTCGAACAATTGAATTTGGAAAGCTTGACGCTTGTTGGCTATTCAATGGGCGGTCGGACGGCACTGGCATATGCTTGCAGATTTCCAAAGCGTATTAACGCATTGGTGTTGGAAAGTGCTTCTCCTGGACTGTCGAGTGAAGCGGAGCGGCAAGAACGCCGCAAGCGCGATGAAGAGCTGGCCGAACGAATTGTTGCTGGCGGAATAGAAGAATTTGTTGACCGCTGGGAAAACATTTCACTGTTTGACAGCCAAAAATCCTTGCCTGAACCGGTGAAGCAAGCTGTCCGGGAAGAGCGCTTAGCACAAAAACCGGTGGGCCTTGCGAACAGCCTACGGGGCATGGGAACCGGTGCACAGGCGTCTTACTGGGATCGGTTGGCAAAGCTGGGCATACCGGTTTTGTTGGTAACGGGACTGCAAGATAAGAAGTTTGAAGCGATCGCCAATGAGATGTCTGAGCGATTGCCGGACGCTGTTCACAAAACTATTGATGCCGGCCATGCGATACATGTGGAAAAACCTGTTGAATTTGCTACAATAGTAAGAGAGTATTTAAGTTTGAACTATCAAGGAGGAAAATCATGACACGCGAGTGGATTACAGAACGTACATATGAAGATATTAAGTATGAAATTTTTAATGGTATTGCAAAAATTACCATCAACCGTCCAGAAGTGCGCAACGCCTTCCGTCCGAAAACAGTTCATGAGTTGATCGATGCATTTTCACGTGCACGCGACAATGCAGATGTAGGCGTCATTGTTTTAACTGGCGAAGGCGAAAAGGCTTTCTGTTCAGGCGGCGACCAATCGGTACGCGGACATGGCGGTTATGTTGGGGAAGATGAAATTCCACGCTTGAATGTTCTTGACCTTCAGCGTTTGATCCGTGTGATTCCAAAACCGGTCATCGCAATGGTGGCAGGATATGCAATCGGTGGCGGACACGTTTTGCACGTAGTTTGTGACTTGACGATTGCTGCAGACAACGCACGCTTTGGCCAAACAGGGCCGCGCGTAGGTTCATTTGACGCTGGCTACGGCTCGGGTTACTTGGCTCGCATCATCGGACACAAGAAAGCGCGTGAAATTTGGTACCTATGCCGCCAGTACGATGCGCAGGAAGCATTGGATATGGGCTTAGTCAACACAGTTGTGCCTCTTGACCAATTGGAAGACGAAACGGTTCAGTGGTGCCAGGAAATGCTTGAAATGAGCCCGACTGCACTGCGTTTTGTTAAAGCCGCAATGAATGCTGACACAGACGGCCTTGCTGGACTGCAGCAGATGGCTGGAGACGCAACCCTATTGTATTACACAACGGATGAAGCAAAAGAAGGCCGCGATGCGTTCAAAGAAAAACGCAAACCGGACTTTGGCCAATTCCCGCGTTTCCCGTGATTATCGAATAATTGAAAGCTGTCCTCCCAGGGGACAGCTTTTTTTGAAGAAAGGATTTTTTAGATGACGTATCCGAACTGGTTAAGCCAGCGGAGTTATTTGAGTGGCGATCGAATGGCTTTGTCGTTTGGGGAAAAGCAATGGACATTTTCAGAAACTAATGACCTGGCGCTTGAATATGCCGGTAAATTGACTGCACTCGGCATAACAGCAGATTCGCGTGTTGCGATTCTGGCAAAGTCGAATCCAGCGTTTGTTTTTGTCATGTACGGCTGTCTTCATTTGGGCTGCGAAATGGTCATGCTGAACGAGCGGCTGGCGAAAGCAGAACTGGCGTATCAAATCGAAGATTCTGGAGTGGACCACGTGTTGATGGCCGATCAGCTAACAGGTAAAGTGACATCCTCCACAATAATTTTATTCAGTGAACTCGATGCAGCTGTGCCGGTGAGATTCGAACCGCAGCAACAGTGGCGACAGGACCGCACCATTTCCATCATGTATACATCCGGAACTACAGGCAATCCAAAAGGCGTTCGGCAAACAGCCGAAAATCATTTTTCAAGTGCGGTATCTTCAGCGCTTAATCTCGGTATTGCGCCTAACGATGTGTGGCTGTGTTCCGTCCCCTTGTTCCATATCAGTGGCTTTTCGATTTTGATGCGGTCGCTGGTTTACGGCATGGGTGTGCGGCTCTATGAAAAGTTTGATGCGGAGCGCAGTGCAGAGGAAATTTGTAAGGGTACCGTGACTCATATGTCAGTCGTAGGAGTTATGCTGGAACGGATTTTAAGCAATGTGGAACAATCTCGAACACATGCGTCTCCTCAGTTTAAAGCAGTTCTTGCTGGTGGCGGACCGATTCCAGTCGCTTACATCAAGCGTGCCGAAAAATGTGGAATTCCGGTTTTGCAAACCTACGGAATGACGGAAACGTCCTCGCAGACCACAACTTTGCAATCGGCAGATGCGGAGCGGAAAATAGGCTCTTCCGGCAAACCGCTATTTTTATACGAAGTCAAAATAGATGATACGGAAAAACCAGGAGAAAATGGAGAAATTCTCATTCGCGGGCCTCAAGTGACGCCGGGCTATATTGGCAAATTTAGCGAGCGGAATGTGCATGAAGACGGCTGGCTCCACACGGGAGACATTGGCTATTTGGATGAAGAAGGCTTTTTATTTGTTGTGGACCGGCGTTCAGATCTGATCGTTTCGGGCGGAGAGAACGTTTACCCAGCGGAAATTGAGAAAGTTTTGCTGGCCCATCCGGCTATTCGGGAAGCCGGTGTCTGTGGTGCAGCAAGCGAAAACTGGGGCGAAGTTCCTGTAGCATTTGTGGTGCTAAACAAAGAAGCAACAACGGATGAATTGCTGGTGTACTGCCGTGAGCAGCTGGCTTCTTACAAAGTGCCAAAAAGGCTGTCATTTGTCGAGTCGCTGCCGCGCAATGCGTCGAACAAACTATTGAGAAGAGAGCTGAGAGCATGGCTGTAACAGTCCGGAACATTCAGCTGAAAACAGTTCGACAGCCGCTGCGGTCCCCGTTCAAGACAGTATTGCAGCAAGTGGAAGAACGGGAAGTGATCGTGGTTTCAGTTACAGGTGAGGCGGGTCATGTTGGCTACGGGGAATGTGTGGCTTTTGAAACGCCATGGTATACGGAAGAAACCATCGTCAGCTGCCGGTTTGTGCTGGAACAAGTTCTAGTGCCGCTGCTCATAAATAAAAGCTTTGAGAACCCACAGCAGGCATGGGACTTGTTTGCTGCGGTTAAAGGCAATAGAATGGCCAAAGCTGCTATAGAAATGGCCGTGTGGGACTTGTTCGCCAAGCAGCAAAAAAAGCCATTGTGGAAGTTCGTAGGAGGCTCTCAGCAACCGGTTCCTGCAGGCATTGTAGTAGCAGCGGATCCGCTGAAAATTGAGGGTCAGGTAGCCCGTGCTGCCGAAGCCGGTTATAAGCGAGTCAAAATAAAAATACATCCGGCCATGGAGATTGCTTTGTTAAAATCCGTAGTCGCTGCTTATCCGAAGCTGCAGTTTTTTGCAGATGCCAATGGCAGCTTTCAAGCAAACAGTTTTGAGCGGTTGATGGCATTTGACGAAATTGGTTTTGCGCTAATTGAACAACCTTTTGGCGAACGGCAATGGGCATTGCATGCACAGGCAAAAAAAGAACTCCAGACGAAAATCTGTTTGGACGAAAGCATTGCTTGTCTGGAAGATGTTCAGCAAATGATCGATCAGCGAGCAGGCGACATTGTGGTATTGAAAATGAGCCGGCTTGGCGGCTGGACTGAAACCTTGAAAGTGGTTCGCTTATGCCAGGCAAATTCCATTGAGATGTGGGTCGGGGGCATGATAGAGTTTGGTGTATCAAAAGCCCATAACCTGGCATTGGCTTCTTTGCCAGGAATAGTCTATCCAGGCGATTTTTCAGCTTCCCGGCATTTCTGGGAAAAAGATATTATCGAACCGGAAATTACGGTAGAAAACGGTGAAATTCGTTTAAGCGATCAGCCAGGCTTGGGATACCAAGTAGTCTGAATCGATTACATTCAGGCTTTTATATAAAAGGAAATAAAATCAGAACAGTGGTTTTCACTGGGAATAAAGTATGGGATAATGAATAAAAATTATAATTTTTGAATAAGTATTAGTTTTATTTTGCAGGCAAAGAATAGAAGCAGCGCGCAAGGAGCTGGGCAAATGTTTTTAAATCGGATCAGTTTGATAAAAGAGAACATTGAAGATTTTGAACAATACCCGTTTGATATTCCGTCGATTAGCAGTTTGGACCAATTGGATTTGAGCAGTGCGGTTACATTTTTTGTGGGAGAAAACGGATCTGGCAAATCTACGCTTCTTGAAGGAGTCGCTGATAAATGTGGATTCCATACAGCGGGTGGAGGACGCAATAATTCATATGATGTCCATGCATCGGAATCTGTACTGGGCGATTATATCCGTCTTTCCTGGATGCCAAAAGTAACAAATGGATTTTTTATGCGGGCAGAATCCTTTTATCATTTTGCCACTCATCTTGAAGAAGTTGACGGGGGTGGATTTCAGTCTTATGGCGGCCGTTCGTTGCACGAACAATCCCACGGTGAATCGTTCCTGTCATTATTTTTAAACCGCTTTAACGGCCGTGCTTTGTACCTGTTGGATGAGCCGGAAGCAGCATTGTCTCCGCAGCGCCAGTTGACGTTTCTGCGGATTTTAAAAGACTTGACCGAAGAAGACGATTGCCAATTTATCATCGCCACTCATTCACCTATTTTGCTTGGGTATCCGGATGCTGAAATTTTCAGTTTTGACGGAGGATCGATTGAGAAGATCGAATACGAAGAGACCGATCACTATCGAATTACGAAATACTTTCTGGATCATCGAGAAAAATTTTTAAAAGAAATATTGGACGATTGATAATTTATTGCAGATAGAGAAAAGTAGATCTGATTGATAAAGGTGGGGTGGCATATGAGAGGTTTTGGGAAGGCAGTTATAACAAGCTTTGCTGTCGGATTGCCCGAAAAAATGATTTACGAAAATGGCAAGGAAGTAGAAACTGCAATTCGTAAGGAGCAAGTAGAGGAAGTATTTCTAAGCAAAGACGGTTTTCATGGTGATGGCGTAGCTGATGTGAAGCACCATGGAGGACCGGAGCGTGCTGTCTGCATTTATCCACATGAGCATTATGATCTTTGGAACAGCCATTTTGAAACGGAGTTGCCCCGCGCTGCTTTTGGAGAAAACTTGACCATAACGAATATGCTGGAGCAGGATATTTGCATCGGTGATATTTTCCAAATTGGTGAGGCGGTCATCCAAGTAACGCAAGGGCGTGTTCCCTGCAATACCATTGACAGGCGCCTTGACATGAAACCTTTGCTGAAAGAAATGGTGAGGACCGGATATACCGGTTATTTATGCCGGGTACTGGAAGAGGGCCTAATCAGAGCTGACTCGCCTGTCCGTCTAGTGGCGAAAGATCCTCAGCGAGTATCTGTCCTTTATGCCAATGAAATCAATTTCCACCGAACAAAAGATATCGATGGGATTGTCAAAGTGCTTGAAGCAGAAGAACTGGCGGATGAATGGCGTCAGTTCCTGACCAAGCGATTAATCAAGTTGACAGCGGGAAGCTGACTTAGCTATAAAGATAATAGAAAAAAGCACCGCTGCAAAATTTTGCAGCGGTGCTTTTTTTGTCTTTAATTATTTAAGAATCGTTTCAAGAACTTGCAGGTTTTTTTCCATCAATGTGAAATAAGTTTCTTCATTGTCGATGTTTTCCTGTGTCAACACACCGAGATTGTGCATTTCAATCGCTTCTGCACCTACTTCATTTTGAATGACTTCAGTCAGGTTGGACGAAACATTTTGTTCAAAGACAATGTACTCTATATTTTCTGCTTTTGCTTGATCAACAATTTCCGTCAACTCTTTTTGCGAAGGTTCATCCTGGCTATTCAAGCCGGCAATCGCCACTTGCTCAAAACCATACGGCTCTGACAAATAACTGAAAGCGGCATGAGACACGAAGAAAGTGTCTTTAGTAACGCGTTCGCCCAAAGCCTCGAACGAGCGATCCAAGGTCTCCAGTTCCACGACCAGTTCAGTGTAGTTGCTTTCATAAGTAGCTGCATTTTCTGGATCTGCTTCTGTTAATGAATTTTTAATCGATTCTGCCAGTTTTTCGCTTAGTGATGGAGACATCCACACATGCGGATCGGTCGAACCGTGGTCATGGCCGTCGTGGCTTCCAGTTTCTTCTGAGTGTGCTTCATCATCATGCGCTTCGTCACTATGAGCTTCTTCATCGTGTGCGTCTTCACTGTGAGCTTCTTCGTCATGCGCTTCGTCACTGTTAGCCTCTTCATCGTGTGCTTCTTCGTCATGAGCTTCATCACTATGGCCTAAAGCTGCTTCCAGTTCTTCGTCTGAAATAGCGTCAGCAGTCGCGACAAATTCAACATTTTCGTTCTGCAAAGTGTCTTGGGCGCTGTCAATAAATCCTTCCAGGCCAAGTCCAATAGAGAACATCAAGTCTGCATCTGCCAGCCCGATCATTTCTTGCTGTGTCGGCTCGAAGGTGTGTTCATTTGAACCTGCCGGATAAATTGATTGCACATTCACCAAGTCGCCAGCAATGCGTTCTGTAAAATAAGTGAGGGGATAGACTGTTGTATAGACTTCGAGCTTTTCAGGGTTTTCATCCACACTCTGAGCTTCTTCACTTGTATCTCCACAAGCGGCTAATAATAGTGGCAAGGTTGCCAGTAATAGGATCTTTTTCATGTTCTACCTCCAAAATGTAATCGTTACGTTTTAATGACTAGTTGAATATTACAGGATGATTCCAAAAAACACAAGAAAAACCACCAATTATTTTTTTGGTGGCCATTCTTCCGGGACAAAATCGATTCCGCCTTTGTGGAAAGGGTGACAGCTTAAGATGCGTTTGGCTGCCAAATATCCACCTTTTAAGGCGCCATGTTTTTCTACAGCCTCAATGCCATAATGCGAACACGTTGGATAGAAGCGGCAGCTTGGGGGCGACAGAGGAGAGATAAACCGCTGATAAAAGCGAAAAGTCTTCAGTAGCATTGTCTTCATAGTTCTTCAGCTCTTTTCGGATAGATTACATCGTATGTTTATTGTAGGGGGATTAGAGGTAATAATAAAGTATAAGTACTTATCAAAACTAATTGGAGTGTGATTGGAAATGTCTACAGAATTAAACCAAGAATTAAACGTACAAGTGGCGACATGGTCAGTTGCCTACACAAAATTACATAATTTTCATTGGTATGTAAAAGGGCCTTCGTTCTTTACATTGCATGTGAAATTCGAGGAATTGTATAACGAAGCAACTCTTCATATGGACGAAATCGCGGAGCGTTTGCTGGCACTGGGTGGGAAACCTGTGGCTACAATGAAAGAGCAGCTCAAGCTGTCCGTAATTGAAGAGGCTAATAGCAAAGAGTCAGCTGAAGATATGGTCGATACAGTGGTTAGTGACTACGACAAAATCATGAAATCATTGAAAAAAGGCATGGAGTTGGCAGCGGCAGATGGGGATGACATGACAGAAGACATGTTTAATGCCATCCATCAGAACCTTGAAAAACATTCATGGATGTTATCAGCATTCCTTGGCGAAAAGAAGTAAAATAGAAGTATACAAGCGTACACTGAAAGTTAGTGTACGTTTTTCTTATGGCATCGAGGTGGAAAAATGCAGTATCAGGATCTAAATGGTTATCAATGTGAACTATCATTTGAAAAAAATAGCTTTTCTTTAGAAAGCAGGCATGTACTGGTCATTTGCCAATACGAGGGCAAGTGGGTGCTGACCCAACATAACGAGCGGGGCCTGGAGTTTCCAGGAGGGAAAGTAGAAGCTGGGGAACGTTTACAAGGAGCTGCAAAACGGGAAGTATACGAAGAGACCGGCGCTCAAGTAAAAGAGCTGGAATGGTTTGCAGAGTATGTGGTGCATTCGGCGAAACCATTCTGCAAGACTGTTTTTATAGCTGAAGTTGAAAAAGTGGATAAAATTCCGCTACTTGAAACAAAAGGAATTGTTTTAATGGGAGAATTAAAGCTGGACGATGAGTTCAGTTTTCTAATGAAAGATGCTGGAATGAGGACAATTATAGAGAAGGTGAAGCAGCTTGGAAAATGGGAAGATTAAATCAAAAAAACACTTTCCTTCACCAAATCCCAATGTACGCTTAACGGAAATTGTTTATTGGTCAGAAGGATTGAAGGTCAAAGGAATGCTTGCAGAACCAAAAGAACCGGGAAACTATAGCGGCATTTTGTATTTACGAGGCGGCATCCAGTCGATTGGAATGGTTCGCCCTGCGCGTATTGCCCAGTTCGCTGCACAAGGCTTTGTGGTATTTGCTCCGTACTATAGAGGCAATCGAGGCGGCGAAGGCCGAGACGAATTTGCCGGTGCGGATCGTTGGGATGCCGTTCACGCTGTGGATGTCTTAAAAAAATACAGCAACGGGTACGTGCACTTGCTGGCATTTTCCCGCGGCGGCATTATGGCGTTATGGACCGCCGTTTTGCGTTCGGACATTACCTCGCTTGTCACATGGGCCGGAGTTACAGATACGGTGTTGACCTATAAAGAGCGGCCAGACATGCGGCGCATGATGAAACGGCTTTACGGCGGCACACCCAATACGGCGCTTGCCGCATACGAAGAACGCAATCCGTTGATGCGGATTGAAGAAAGCTGTGCGCCCATGCTCATTATCCATGGCCTTCAGGATGAAAACGTCTATCCTGCCCAAGCCTATCTGCTAGAAGAAACTCTAGCGCTCAACAATCAGCCATACGAAACTTGGTATTTCAAAGATTATACGCATTTCTTTCCACCGGCTGCCAATCGCAAAACAGTTCGGGCAATTTGCCAATGGATGAGAGATAAAGAGCAATAGGAAAGTAAAAAAAGCCCGTTCGGATTTTACTCCGAACGGGCTTTAAGGGATGCTTATTTTTGAAGTGGTCCGCCAAGTGTTGTGATTTCAGGTGCGACAGTACCGAACTTCTGGAAGTTTTCCTGGAATTTTTGTGCCAATTCCACAGCTTTTGAATCGTATGCTTCTTTATCTGCCCAAGCATGGCGTGGGTTTAACACATCGGCTGGTACGCCAGGTACTTGTACTGGAATTTCAAGGCCGAAGATAGCTTCTTTTTCAGTCGGCACATCATTCAATTCGCCTTTGATGGCAGCGCGAACCATTGTCCGAGTGTAAGAAAGCTTCATGCGGCTGCCGACTCCATAGACTCCACCCGTCCAGCCGGTGTTGACAAGAAAGACTTGAACATCGTGCTCATCAATTTTGCTGCCGAGCATTTCAGCGTATACCGTTGCGTGCAGCGGCAAGAATGGCGAACCAAAGCAAGTTGAGAACGTTGCTTCAGGTATAGTGATGCCACGCTCTGTACCAGCTAATTTTGATGTGTAGCCACTAAGGAAATGATACATAGCCTGTTCTTTTGTCAGCTTGCTGATTGGAGGCAATACGCCGAAAGCGTCTGCAGTCAAGAAAACAATCGTTTTTGGGTGACCCGCAACTGAAGGATCTACAATATTGTCAATTGCCTGCATTGGGTAGGCGGCACGTGTGTTTTCAGTTAATGAACCGTCGTCATAATCCGGGATGCGTGTATCCGGATCAACAACCACATTTTCCAAAACCGAACCGAAACGGATCGCGTCGTAGATTTGCGGTTCGTTTTCACGCGACAGGTTGATGGTTTTTGCATAGCAGCCGCCTTCGATGTTGAAGACGCCATTATCAGACCAGCCATGCTCGTCATCACCGATCAGCTTGCGGTCTCCATCTGCTGACAAGGTCGTTTTGCCGGTACCGGACAAGCCGAAAAATAAAGTTACATCGCCATCTTGTCCTACGTTTGCTGAACAGTGCATTGGAAGAATGCCTCTTTCTGGCAACAAGTAGTTCATAATAGAAAAGATCGATTTTTTCATTTCGCCGGCGTATTCAGTTCCACCGATTAAAATGATGCGCTGTTCCATGGAGACGATGATGAATGTTTCTGAAGCCGTACCGTCAACTGCAGGGTCTGCCATGAATGTAGGGGCATAAACCACCGTGAATTCAGCTTCATGCGCTTGCAGCTCTTCAGCTGACGGACGGATGAACAGTTGGTGGGCAAACAAGTTGTGCCACGCGTATTCATTGATGGTTTGAATTGGCACACGTGATTCGTGGTCCGCTCCGGCAAATCCTTTGAAAACGAAAAGAGCATCTTTTTCTTTTAAGTGCTTAATCACCTTAGCGTATAATTTTTCAAACACTTCGCTAGAAATTGGACGGTTCACATTGCCCCAGTCGACTTTGTCTTTAGAGCTTTCTTCTTCCACCATGTATTTGTCTTTCGGTGAGCGGCCCGTGTATTTTCCTGTCTCCGCTTTTACAGCGCCTTCCCGAGTCAATACGGCTTCCCCGCGAGATGTTGCTGCTTCCACTAGTTGTGGCACTGATAATTGAACATGTACATTTTGGCCAGTTAAAAGATCCTTTAAATCATTTGCAAAGTTCACTGAAGTCATATATATGTACCTTCCTTTTCTGTTATTCCCATGGCGATGGGGAGGATGTATATTCGTTCATTAGTATAACACATTAGGTTTATTAGTCTATACTAATCCCCTTCGGAAATCAAAAATTATTGGATAGACTCTATATGAGGCAGGAATCTGCAAGTAAATAAACTGTACAAGACATACAAATGGGTTTGCCTATATAACGAGTTGTAGAGAGCGGGAGGAATGAGCGGAACGAGCAGCAGGCAATTTACTATCTCATTTTAATTCGAAAAAATCATTGACATCCCAGTACTATTTCCGTATGATGAAAAATTGAACGGATACTCTTATTCCGAGCTGGTGGAGGGGACAGGCCCTATGAAACCCGGCAACCTGCTGCATACGCAGTGATGGTGCCAAACCTGAAGCAAGGCGCACAGGCCTTGGATGATAAGAGTGAAAGGTGCTTATGATGATTCTCCTTTCCTCATGATGAATGAGTGAAGGGATTTTTTTATGGAATGCCCTTAATCCTCGTGTGAAAGGCCACAAACGGCTTGAAGTTCAATCTGGATTTTGTCTGGAACGGACTTGACATGGGAAACGAGTACCGTATCAATTTCGAGAGCAATCTCGCAGGATATAAGGAGGAACATTTTTTGAAAAACCGTCGATTATTTACATCAGAATCAGTAACAGAAGGACATCCGGATAAAATTTGTGACCAAATCTCAGATGCTATTTTGGATGCAATCTTGACCGAAGATCCAAACGCACGTGTTGCATGCGAGACCACTGTAACGACAGGGCTGGTTTTAGTAGCCGGAGAAATTACCACTTCTACTTATGTGGACATTCCGAAAGTCGTTAGACAAACGGTAAGAGAAATTGGATACACACGAGCTAAATACGGTTTCGATTCAGAAACAAGTGCAGTGCTAACAGCAATCGATGAGCAATCACCGGATATCGCTGCTGGAGTCAATGTGGCGCTTGAGTCACGCGAAGGCCAAATGACTGATAAAGAATTGGATGATATCGGAGCAGGCGACCAAGGGTTGATGTTCGGGTATGCCAACAACGAAACAGAAGAATTGATGCCATTGCCGATTTCATTGGCACATAAATTGGCGCGCCGTTTGGCTGAAGTGCGCAAAGAAGAAATTCTTCCCTACTTGCGTCCCGATGGCAAAACACAGGTAACTGTTGAGTACGACGAAAATAATAAGCCGCTTCGTGTGGACACAATTGTTATCTCGACGCAGCATCACCCAGAAGTAACACTTGAGCAAATTCAACGCAACATCAAAGAGTACGTCATCAAAGAAGTCGTTCCGGCAAAATGGATTGACGAAGAGACCAAATACTTCATTAACCCAACGGGGCGCTTTGTTATTGGCGGACCTCAGGGAGATGCAGGCTTAACTGGCCGCAAAATCATCGTAGATACTTACGGTGGCTATGCTCGCCACGGCGGCGGTGCATTTTCCGGTAAAGACGCAACAAAAGTTGACCGTTCAGCAGCTTATGCTGCACGTTATGTAGCGAAAAACATTGTAGCGGCTGGTCTGGCAGATAAATGTGAAGTGCAATTGGCATATGCAATCGGTGTAGCACATCCAGTATCGATCGCTTTTGATACATTTGGCACCGGCATTGTGGACGAAGACAAATTGGATGATTTGGTACGCGCGAACTTTGATTTGCGTCCTGCTGGAATCATCAAAATGCTTGATCTTCGCCGCCCAATCTACAAGCAGACAGCAGCTTACGGACATTTTGGCCGTACAGATGTTGATCTTCCTTGGGAGCGTACGGACAAAGCAGCACTTTTGAAAGAACAAGCTGGCGTTGAAGCTGGTATCTAAAACTGTATAAAAATAAAGGACGATCCGGCATCCCTGCCGGATCGTCCTTTTTTGTGCTAGCCCTATTGAAGAGACTTGTAGTAAGCGCCTTTTTCAGCGTATTCGCGGACAATTCGTTCCATGTCCACTTTGTCGTCTTCGCGCAGTTCACGGACAACTTTTGCTGGGCGTCCGAGAGCGAGCATGCCTGGTGGAATGATTTTTCCGGGGGGCACGAGGCTGCCGGCACCAATAAATGCGCCTTCTCCAACTTCTGCTCCGTCTAAAATAATCGAACCCATCCCAACTAATGCTCTTTTTCGAATGGTGCAGCTGTGCAAGGTCACTTGATGGCCAATCGTTACCTCGTCTTCTAGCACCAATGGTTTGCCAGGACTTTGGTGCAGCATGCAAAGATCTTGGATATTCACTTTATTGCCAATAACAGTGGGGGATACGTCACCGCGAATCACAGTATTAAACCAAACTGATGAATCGGCGCCAATCGTCACATCACCAGAAATGGTGGTGTAGTCTGCGATGAAAACGGATGGATCGATTTGGGGGAATTTGTCTTTAAATGGATAAATCATGGCAAAGCTCCTTTAAAAAAGATAAGATATTCTATATCGTAACAAATCAAATCAAAACGTCAAATTGGAGCTTGGAATGGAAAGGAAGTTGGACTATGTGGAAATGGCAGGCTGAAGGAACGGCTAAGGCAACAGTTGTGCTGATCCATAGTGCATATGAGCAGCATTTGCGCTATGCATGGCAAATTGAAAAATGGCGAGCGGCAGGATTCGATGTTTATATGGCAGACTTGCCGGGTCATGGCAAAAATGCTGGAGCCGACAAGGTTCACCGCGAATCGTTTGATGTCTACGAACAGGCGGTACATGATATGCTGAAGCTATCATCGGAAAATGATCTGCCGGTGTTTGTCATTGCCCACGGCCTCGGTGCCACCATCACAATGAATGTTCTTGGCAATCGTAAATTTAACGTGGCGGGAGCTATTTTTACATCTCCTTGGCTGCAGTTAAAAAAGTTGCCGCCAAAAGCACCCAATTCATTTCCAGGTGTTGCTCAGCTGACAGGACGCAGAAAAATGGACCACGAGATTGCATTGCGTGACCTGACAAGAAGCCAATTCAGCCTCGAACAGGGAGCTGAAAACAACTTGTATCATACTGTTGTAACTGCAGCCTGGTTTAAAGAATTGCAGAGCTATATGAAAGAAACCGCAGCAGCTGTTGAGGTGTATCCACAGATTCCAACTTATCTGCACACAGCAGAACGGGACGCAATCACCGAAAAGGAAGTTGCGCGACAATGGCTATTAAAACAGCAGCTGACTGAGTTTAGCTACAAAGAATGGAAATACTGTTACCACGACATCTTTCAAGAACCGGAAAAAGAGGAAGTCTTTTTGGCGACGCAAGGATTTATTCATACCGTTTTGCGATCGGTCGGGTACTTGATCCACGAATAAAGGAGAGAATGACAATGGCATTTAGCTATAGCGTGCTGGACCAATCACCCATTTCAGAAGGCAGCTCGCCTCAGGAAGCGTTAAAACAGACAGCGATCCTGGCACAAAAAGCCGAAAAATGGGGTTACACCCGATTTTGGGTTTCCGAACATCACGATGCAGTCACATTGGCCGGCTCTTCCCCAGAAGTGTTGATTGGACACCTGGGTGCTGTGACAAAAAGCATTCGCCTCGGTTCTGGCGGTGTTATGCTGCCGCATTATGCGGCTTTTAAAGTCGCTGAAAATTTTAAACTGCTGGAAGCTTTATATCCAAATAGAATCGATGCGGGAGTTGGCAGGGCTCCAGGTGGTATGCCGCGTGCTTCTTATGCATTGAACGAAGGAAAAAAGCGGGACACCAGCCAATTTCCTGCACAAATCGATGATCTTCGCATGTACTTGACGGACTCCATTCCTGAAGAACATCCGTATTACGGGATGAAAGCCACACCGCTTACAAAGCACAGTCCGCCAATCTGGATGCTCGGCTCAAGCGAAAACTCGGCAAAGCTGGCAGCAGAAAAAGGCCTTCCCTATATGTTTGCGCATTTCATCAACGGTGAAGGCGGACAGCAGTTTGCGAAAGAATACCGTGAATACTTCAACTCTTATAAAGGCAGCACGCCGCATGTCGGATTTGCAATTTTTGTGGTCTGCCAGGAAACACCCGAGCTGGCAGAACGGGTTGCTTCTTCAATGGATCTTTCGCTGTGTATGGGCGCACAAGGGATGCCATCAAAAGGCACACCGCCGCCCGAGACAGCTTTGGCTTATCCCTATTCCAAATTCGAAAAATTGCTGGTGGCCGAAAACCGCCGGCGTATGGTTGTCGGAACCCCGGGTCAAGTCGTGGACCGGTTGGAAGTTTTGGCGGCTGAGTACGGAGCAGACGAAGTGATGTTGGTTTCCTCTGCTTATAATTTTAAGGACAAACTGAAAACCTTCGAGTTAGTAGCGGAAGAAATAAAAAAACGCCAATAGGAAATTTCCTGTTGGCTTTTTTTGCAAAGTCCTCCGTTTTGAGGTTTTGGATGCTGACTAGTAAGTTACACCAAAGGAAGATTACTAAAAGAAAATGAATGCGAAAGGGATGGATCCAAGTGAAAACCAAACCAACATTTCCGAATACAATCGAGACAGTGGAAGAACTTCGAGAAATTACCGGGAATCCAAGTGAATTGGTAAACAATAAAGTCATCTCCTACATAGATGAGCACTGCAAAGAATTTATTGCGAAATCACCGTTTCTGACAATATCAACTTCGGACGTCTCCGGATTTTGTGACGTCTCTCCTCGGGGAGACGGAGCGGGTTTTGTTTACGTGCTAAATGAAAGTCAACTAGTCATTCCTGAAAGACCTGGCAACAAACGGATGGACTCCATGCGGAATATTTTATCAAACCCCAATATCGGTTTGCTGTTTCTCATTCCAGGACTGGGCGAGACCTTGCGCATTAACGGCAAAGCCAGTGTGGTCCGAGACGAGGAATTGTTAGAAAAAATGGCAGTCAACGGGAAGCGTCCTCTTCTTGGAATTGGCGTGGACGTAGAAGAATGCTTTATCCATTGCGCCAAAGCGTTCCGGCGTTCCGGACTTTGGAGCCCTGAAGCATGGGCAAATGATGAGGATCTTCCAAAAGGCGCAAAAATCTTAGCAGCCCATGCCAAATTACCAAATGTAGATGAAGAGGCAATGGGAAAAATTCTGCAAAAGAGCTATCGGGACAATTTGTATTAAGAGTAAATAAGATGTTCTTATTTCGATTTATTTAGCTGTTTATAAATAGGTAAATAAATCAAATTCCCATATGCCAATAACCCGAAATTACTTCACAATAAATAGTTAGTTTGACAGTTATCTTGTGATGAAATATAACTATTACTGAGAGTGTTTACAAATGTTTACTTTAACTTTGCACCTGTATTTTATTCAGGAAACCAGATCTGTCTGATAACCACATTTTGTATGCTTAGAGAGCAGCTATTCAAAAAATTCAACGGATGTAACACCTTGTAAATTAAGGTGAAAGATGTCCTGCATATATAAATCACGTGTTGCAGATAAGAGGAGCTGATTGTATGTTAGGTGAGAAAGACGATGACGAGTTCATGAAAAAAACGGTAGAAAAGCGCAGACTTGGTGAACCAACGGGAGCATTTAAAGGTGCAGCTTGGGGGGCTCTACTGATTGGGGTATCGACCTATTTAATTGGTTTATACAATGCAGTAATGGAGTTAAACGAAAAAGGCTATTATATTACGTTATTAATTTTAGGGCTTTACGCCGCAGTATCGCTTCAAAAAGCAGTGCGAGACCGAGACGAAGGAATTCGCGTCACAAACTTGTATTTTGGCATCAGCTGGTTTGCGCTGATTGCAGCATTAGCACTCATGGCAATTGGCCTGTTTAACGCAGGAAGCATAACTTTGAGCGAAAAAGGCTTTTATGGCATTTCGTTTGTTCTCAGCTTGTTCGCGGTGGTCACGGTACAGAAGAATGTCCGGGACACCGAAGAAGCAAACCAAGATACGTAAAAATCAAAAAGGAACGTCTACCTGGTCTTCAGGTCAGACGTTTTTTTGTGTGATTTTGAGAAGACAGGTATAAGTTGTATGGTCATTCTTAGTAAAAAACGACAATTCATAGTGAAAGAATATTCTATTAATATTAGATTTAAATGGGTTTATTTGGTATTATTTAGACTAAGACTAAAGAGGTTTCTCGTATAAGGAGATGGACAAAGGTGAAAAAGTTCGTTTTGTTACTAATTTTGCTTGCTATCTTAAGCGGGTGCGGCGTTAGCAGTGAACGATACGACTTTTCAGGCAGCAGTGAAAACTGGGATGTGTTTTATGCTGTCAATATTTCCAATGGAGATAGAGAAGATAAAAGTGGAACCGTTAAGTTTACCGGAAGCGGAGAAGCACCCGACACAATCGATTATAAAATTGAAACGGATTTGGGAGGATCTGAAGGGACCGGAATCACAATCAGCGAGAAAACTGGAAGCATGGGGAGCAGCTTTTGTGATGGGTGCGCGGTGATGCAAGGCGATGAAGAGATAAGAGTAGAAATTACTTGGAATGGCCAGACTGAAAGTATGGCTTTAAGTGTTGGAAATTAATCTTATGGTTTTGTCACGTTAAGAAAATGAAGTACATGAACAAATATAGCTATATAAGTTGAACTACTAATCTTTCATTGTCGATATTCCGCAAAACCGCGGGCTCGCGTCCAAAGTTCGACTTATATAGTTTCATTTTAAAAGCAATCAAAACCGCTGAAAACACGTTGTCGCAACAAGTAATTATAAGTTTGAATTACTTAACATGAAAGGAGTCCTTTACGTGGAATTAGCAATTGACATTTTTCTTATCGTACTGCCTATTATGCTGGTGGGGGCGATTTCACTATTCGTGATTAAAAAATTGAAGACGAAACAAAAACAAGGTACTTTAGGCAGGAAAAAAACACAAGAGGCGCAAATTTTATTGGATAGTTCAGTTCCATTAGGTATGCTTCTGGGAACCTTGGCAGGACTTGTAGTCGGTATGATTTTTCCTATCCCCACAGGAACCGCCCTTGCTTTAGGATCAGCCGCTGGTTTATTGGGAGGCTATTTCGTTTATACAGCATCTAGCAAAAAAGAGGAACATGAACAATAAAGAAAACACAAATTTGGATTGCCTTGCTCAAATGCTCGGCAAATAAATTCATAAAAACTGCAGAAGAGCTCTTCTGCAGCCTGAAAGCTCCTTAGCTAAGGAGCTTTTTTTAATAGATATGAAATTTGAAGTTTGTTCTCTATTAATGCTGATGTTCATGCGCCACCGCATTTTTTGCAGTACACAGAATAGAGTTGCTGTGTTTATGTGCACCTGTTTCCATTTGAATGGTCACATGAGAAATCCCTTTATGTTCGAGACTGTGTTCAAGGTTGTGGAGAATTTGTTCACTTTCTGCGACCGTTAAGTGGTGATCGACTACTGCGTGACAGGATAGGGCATTCATGCCGCTGGTGATGGACCAGATGTGAAGATCATGAACACCTTGGACGCCTTGTGTTTTGCTGATGGTCTCCAAAATGTCATCGACATCAATGTTTTGGGGAGTTCCTTCCATCAAAACATGAACCGCAGCTTTAGTAACAAAATAGCCGCTTCTGAGAACAAGCACTGCAACAATTACACTTGCTGCAGGATCTGCCCATCCCCATCCAAAGAAAATCATTAGCAATGCAGCTGTTATGGCACCAACAGAACCCAGCATATCACTTAAAACATGTAGATAAGCACCACGCATGTTCAAATTGTCATGCGTATCTCCGCCCCGCATCATAATCCAGGCAACAAGAATATTCACTGCCAGACCGACCACACTAATAATGAGCATGCCGGTCGTGGCGACTTCGGGAGGATGTGCAAAACGCTTGCTGGCTTCGTAAAAAATGTAAACGGCAATCGCTATTAAGGTCACGCCATTTATGACGGAAGCCAGGATTTCGAACCGTTTGTAGCCATAAGTTTTGCTGCGATCAGCCGCTTTTTCGGCCAACTTAAAGGCAATCAGGGCGATTGCCAATGAAATGGAATCGCTCAGCATATGGCCAGCATCAGATAAAAGGGCCAAACTATTTGTTAAGAAACCGCCGATGGCTTCAATGATCATGTAACTGGTGATAATTAGAAAAGAAATCATCAATACTTTTTTGTTGGCTCCGTGAGTGTGGTCATGATTATGATCATGTGCCATCTTGAATTCTCCTTCCAATCTCTTGAAAAAAATTAAACTGCGGTGTTGAACGTTATCAAGCCATATTTAGTTATGAGCCGCGTGCTCAATGGCTTGATTCAAGAGATTCATAATGTGGTCGTCGTCTTTTGAATAGTAGAGAGTTGTTCCGGCTCTTCTGAATTTGACTAAGCGCAATTGCTTTAAAAAACGTAATTGATGGGATACGGTAGACTGTCCCAAATCTAATTTTTCAGCGAGTTCATTAACAGAGTGTTCAGCAATACAAAGCAAATTCAAAATGCGAATTCGTGTTGGGTCGCTCAGTGCTTTGAATGTTTGAGAAACGACAAACAAGGTTTCCTCATCTAACGGATGTTCATTTTCAAAAAATTCCTTATCATCTTTTAAACGCTCGTTCATGGCCATCGACCCCCAATTAGAATGCACACAATTAAAACTTATATATGAGCATATGTTCATATATTGATTATAGAACTGACTGGCTTTGAAAGTCAAGGCAGCGGCTGCAGGTTTTGTCTTTATAGATTTGAAGAGATTATCTCACCTGAATAAAATGAATCCGATAAATCTCTGCTAATAATTAATCAGCATCATATTTTTAAAAAAGCTTCTCGCTTTCTTTTTAAAAACTTTATTTTTCATTCCTATACTAAAAACATGAGCTCAAAAAAGGGGTAGGGGCTTATTGAATCTTTAGAGGAGAGTGATCGATGAGTACTTTTAAAAAAGCAAATAGGATTTTAATTTAGTTTTTCAGAAAAAATAAAAAAGAGCTATGTAATGCAGTAAATTTTAAGGAGGAAGACAAATGACGGATTCAATCATGTTTACAATCAACTCCTGGTACATCCTGGTGCCAATATATTTCGCGTTTTTTTTCGTTGCGATAGGGAAGCTGCTGAAAGGAAGATACACTTTAGGCCAATTCCTATTAGTATCATCTTTTGTGTTTTATTCTTTATGTGTAGTTCATTTAGTTTTATTCCCCATTCATGTAAATATCGGACAGTACGCCAATTTAACTCCATGGTATAATTCAATTAATTTTATACCGGTGTTAACAATCGATTTAACAACGTTTCTATTGAATGTGGCTATGCTGGTGCCCCTCGGAATGTACCTGCCATTGCTGCTGCAAAAGTGCAATTCATGGAAAAAAGCAACTTATGCAGGCTTCTTAGTGAGCCTATCATTTGAAGCGATGCAATTGTTGATTCGGGTGGCACTTGGAAGTGGAAGAAGCTCTGATATCAATGATTTGCTAGCCAATGCTTTAGGAACGGCAGTAGGGTTTTGGCTAGTCCAACTCATTACAGAAGTACCAAGCTTGAATAATATCTTAAATAAGTTCCGATTAAGAAAAGCAGTATAAAAAATTTTTATGTGTTTAGGAGGAATACCAGTGAACAGTACGGTGCTGGTTGTTGATGACGATGCGGAAATTGCTAAACTTGTGAGCGTGTACTTGAAAAACGAAGGATATGAGATCCTCCTGGCACAGGATGGAGTGGAAGCGTTAAAAGTCATCGAACAGAATTCGATAGATCTCATCGTGTTGGATGTGATGATGCCGAATATGGATGGGCTGGAATTTTGCAAAAAAATTCGCGCAAACAGCCAGGTGCCAATTCTGATGCTCAGTGCCAAAGTACAGGATATGGATAAGATTTTGGGGTTAATGACAGGTGCGGATGATTACATGATCAAACCTTTTAATCCGCTTGAGCTAACGGTCCGGGTCAAATCGTTGTTGCGAAGAGCCAATTACCAACCAAACAGCAAAGAGGACGGCATTATTCAAATCAACACGCTGTCGGTCAACAAGCAAAGCCATCAAGCTATGGCAAACGGCAAAGAAATTAAATGCACTTCGATTGAGTTTGATATTTTGTATTTGTTAGCCAAAAACCAAGGGAAGGTTTTCAGTTCAGAACAAATATTCGAGAAAGTATGGAAGGAAAGCAGCATGGGCTCAAATAAAACAGTAATGGTACACATTAAAAACCTTCGCGACAAGATTGAGTCAGTGGTGCCGGGAGAAGCCATTATTCAAACAGTATGGGGAGTTGGGTACAAAATTGAATAAAGTCATCGCGTTTGTTCCCAAATGGAAATTGCTAATGTACTTCATTCTCTCAGCTATTTTCACGAATCTGGTATTTATTGTAACAGCAACGATCATCAGCGCATTGAAAAGCCAATCTTCCAGGCTGGCTGACTTGGCAGAACTAGTAGGGTCATTTGGGATTGCTGCATTGATTATTTTCGTTGTTCTGATTTGGGGGGGCTTTCTTTATCTGTTCTATTGTTATGAACGAGGAAGATATGTTAAAAGCTCAAGAAAAGACATGCTTGAAGAAATCAAGCACATCTCAAAAGGGCATTTTGGAGAAAGGGTTGCAAACGTGGATGATCCCCAATTAAACGAGTGGGCAAGCACGATAAACACAATCATTGCCCAAGCAGAGAACGCGATCAACGATCAACAAGAGTCCGCAAAACTGAAAAACGACTTGATCACCAATGTGGCCCACGACCTTCGTTCACCTCTGACGTCCATTGTCGGTTATTTGGATCTTGTAAATGGGGACCAGTACAAAGACGAAGTCGAGATGCGCCATTACGTTCAAATTGTGCACAATAAAGCACAAGGGCTTCATCAAGTCATTAATGATTTATTTGAATACACCTTAGTCCAAAACAAAGAGTCTCTTTCTCATAGAGTGCCCATCAACCCAGTAGAAATGCTGAACCAGTTGGCTATGCAGTATCAGCAACAGGTGCAGGAAGCAGGAATGGAAATAAGGAATTTTGTATCAACAGGAGCAGATCCGTATGTTTTGGGAGATGGCAACAAACTGGTAAGGGTATTTGAAAACCTTATTCAAAATGCCATTCGGTACGGAAAAGATGGAAAATACATTGATATAAGCGTAATGGATTCAGATAGACTGATTATAATTGAAATGAGCAATTACGGTCCCAAGATTCTGGCTGCTGAGCTTCCTTATCTTTTTGATCGCTTTTACCGGGTTGAGAAATCACGGTCAAAAGAATCTGGTGGCTCTGGTCTAGGATTGGCGATTGTAAAAAGCATCGTCGAGTTGCACGGGGGACAAGTTCAAGCAGTAAGTACACATGAGAAAACAACTTTTGTCGTGACGTTTCCAACATACAACAGTAATGTGAATGAAATACTGTAATCGAAAAAAAGAAACTTCAGATGAAGTTTCTTTTTTATAGGTTCAAATGAATTGTCACTAGACCAGAAGTTTACTGAAGATCTGCCAGAAAAAATTTCATTTTTAACAAGAGAAGGTTTTAAAACAGTCTATAATGTGAGATCTTTTCGATTAAATACACTAATGCCGAGTACATAAAAAACAAATGAGATGACAGCCAGAATAAAGAACTGAACTCCGTAACTGCCGCTTTGAATAATGGCGGTGGAATCAACCAGCGTGATGAGCGTCAAATTTTCAAAAAAAGTCAAACTGTCATTCATTCCAGAAAGTATATTCGCAGCAAAGAAAAATACAGTCAGTCCGGCACCCAATGCAAGAGAGTTGCTGGAACGGTTGAATAAACAGGAGGCAAAAAAAGTTATGCTGCTGATTGCCAGGTGCAATAATAGCGAACCCAGCGTGAGCGCAAAAAAGGTTCCAATGGGCAATTCACCAGGTTGAACAAGCTCTGCCATTCCATAACCTATAACAAATACCAGTATGAAAATAGCTGTAAGGGAAGAAACGAAGTAAACAAAACTCGTAAAGGTATATTGTGTTCTCGTGATAGGCATTGAAAGGTGAAAAGCCATGCTGCCTTTATCCACTTGCTCTGCTACTAGTTTATTCCCAACAATAACGGCATAAATCATAGCGAAAATCAGGGCGAAGTTTCCAAAGTATTGATTGGCAATAAAAGCGATGAGTGTTGAAATATCTCCTAATGGATTTACGGGGCCTTCTGCGCTTGCTTGTGCAATCTCATTCATGGTTTCGGGAGTGAAAATAGCCATAATAATCCCGATCAATAAAGACAAAGCACCTGCAATGATAAAGAAAACTTTGAAGTTTGTTTTCACCAAATGGGTGAACAGGATTTTGTTAAACATGGTCATCTTCTCCTCCTTTATAGAAACGCATGAACGATTCTTCCAGTGAGCTCTTTATTTCGTGAAAAGAAGAGACTTCCCTTTCAGAAAGAGCACGCAGCAGTTGATTGATTTCTTGATTTTTCACTTCAAGGACAATGTGAAAATCTTCTTTAGAAGCTTCCCGAATTTTAAAGCTTTCTTTCTGAATGGATTGGAAGTCCTGGAAGTTCCGGAAGTTTATTTTAAATGCAGTTCTGTCAAACTGCTTAAAGTCTTGAGTAGCGATCGCTGAAAGTAATCGTCCTTCCTTAATCATGGCAATCCGGTCACAGGTCTCTTCCACTTCTTCAAAGAGGTGGGAAGACATCAGAATGCTTTTTCCTTGCTGTTTTTCCTGATGGATCAGTTTGACAAAAACCGATTGCATGAGAGGATCCAAACCTGTTGTGGGTTCATCCAAAATTAAGACTTGAGGGTCATGCATAAATGCACAGACAATCCCTACTTTTTGTTTCATTCCTTTAGACATCCGCTTTATTGGAGGGGATGGATCTAAATCAAACATTTCCACTAAACGTTGTGCTTTGGCGGTATCCGATAGGTCGCGCATTTTCGCGGTATGCTGAATAAGCTGTGTGCCGGTCATGTTTTCAGGAAATGCAATTTCTGCAGGCAAATAACCGAGATGCTGTTGTATTTTTTGGGGGTTGCTCCAGCAATCCCAATTTAAGATAGTGGACTTTCCGCTTTGAGGTCGGATAAATCCCAACAAGTGGCGAATAGTCGTCGTTTTTCCTGCTCCATTGGGACCTAAAAAGCCAACTGCTTCACCTTGTTCGATTTGAAGAGAAACATCGAAAATCCCTTTGTTATTTCCAAAGTCTTTTGTAAGATGCTGAATATTTATTGCTGTCATATGAATCCACCTCATCTTTATACGTTTATTTGTCCGACAACCTGTCGTATGATTTAAGTGTAAGTTGGGCTAGTTGCGCTAGCAACCAACAGTTTAACGGGAATGTCGGATTTTAGAACTAGAAGGTGAGGGCAAAAAGATGAAAAAAATTGGATCTGTTACTGCTCAAACAAAACAAAACTTAATCGATGCCTTTTGGGGAATTTATTGCGGAAAGCGAATAGAAAAAATAACCGTCAAAGAGATTACCACGAAAGCCGGATACAATCGATCAACATTCTACGAGTATTTTACAGATGTTTACGCTATTCTGGAGCAGATCGAAAATGCGTTGATTGTCAAATTGCAGGAACTCCCAATAAATCAATTGTCTTCAGTAGACGATCCATTCCCATTCGAAATATTGGTGAATGTCTATTCACAACACAGCAAATATCTTGGCGTGCTTTTAGGAGAGCGCGGTGATCCTGCCTTTCAAGCAAAAATCAAAGGCAGCATGAAGCCATTGATGAAACGAGCCCTGATTGGCAAAGGAGCCAAAGAGGGCTTTGAATTGGAGTATACGTTGGAATATGCATTATCAGCGATGATCGGCGTACTCAGCTATTGGTTTAATGATGAGGAAGCGCCATCGCTGGAGAAGCTGATGGAGCTGCTGGCGGGACTATCAAGTGAGGGAGTCATGAAACAATTAAATGGTTGAAATAAACTCATCAATACTTGGAATTTATTCAAAATTGAAAGGGTGGGAGAAAACGAAATGATTCGATTTGAAAATGACTATGCAGAAGGTGCACATAGGCGAATTTTGGAACGGCTGCTGGAAACCAACGAAGAACAAAGCGCTGGGTATGGAACGGATGAATACAGTGAACGAGCCAAATTGTTAATCAAGGATGCTTGCGAGACACCCTCAGCAGATGTGCATTTTCTAGTAGGGGGTACGCAAACCAATACGACCGTAATAGCTTCAGTTTTGCGGCCGCACCAAGGTGTGATTTCTGCACATTCGGGCCACATTGCTGTTCATGAAACCGGCGCCATTGAAGCGACAGGCCATAAAGTGCTCGTTTTGCCGAGTGAAGACGGAAAAATTCGTGCAGAACAGATTAGGCGAGTTCATGAAGAACATTGGAGCGACCCTACTCACGAACACATTGTCCAACCGGCTTTGGTCTACATATCGAATCCAACAGAATTGGGCACTACCTATAGCAAAACAGAGCTGGAAGAACTTCGGAAGGCATGTCTTGATTGCGAGTTGCTCTTAATGATGGATGGTGCAAGGCTGGGATACGGATTGGCTTCAGAAGGAAACGACTTGTCCTTGGCAGATGTCGCCAGACTGTGTGATGTGTTTTATATAGGTGGAACCAAGATAGGTGCTTTGTTTGGAGAAGCTGTAGTAATCATAAACCCAGCGTTGAAAAAAGATTTCCGCTATATGATCAAACAACGAGGCGGACTTTTGGCGAAAGGCCGCATACTGGGCATTCAGTTTGAGACGCTTTTTCAAGATGGTTTGTACATGGAATTGGCCAAGCACGCGGTAAATGCCGCGATGATCCTTCGATCAGCTTTTGAAAACAATGGAATTAGATTGAGGTATGATTCGACTACCAATCAGCAATTTCCACTCCTTAAAAATGAGGAAATAGAAGAGTTGAGCAAAAAATACGCATTCCATACTTGGGAAAAAATAAATGAAACCGAGAGTGTTGTCAGGTTCTGCACCAGCTGGTCGACTAAGGCGGAACATGTCAGTGCATTAGTAAAGGATATTAATTCTTTGAAGCCGCGAAAATAAGGTATATGAATCTATTGAAAAAGGGTACAGAAACTGAGGTTCAGTTTCTGTACCCTTTTTAGTATGATTTATAGGTGAGGTAAGTTTCTCCAATTAAGAAACCAGTTTCAACCCTACTGCCGACCCCAGTACCATGGCAATAAAAAGAATTCGTTTCCAGTCTTTTTCTTCATTGTAAAAAAGCATGCCAAGTATGGCTCCACCTGAGGCGCCAATCCCCGTCCAAATGGCGTAAGCTGTTCCCATTGCCAAAGTTTCCATGGCATAAGCCAAAAACACAAAGCTGGCTCCAAAACCGCTTATCAGCAGTAAAAGCGATTGCCAGTTGCGGTCTTTATGCAGCTTGTTGATCATTGCCACACCGAACATTTCAAATACGCCTGCCAAAACCAATGCAGTCCATGCCATTATGCTTCTCCTCCTTCAGAAATTGGATCTTTCGTTACTAATTTCAAGCCGATGACGCCTGCCAACAAAACGCCGACCAGCAGAAGTTTGGCTGCACTGAACGGCTCGTTGAAGATGACGATTTCAGAAAGGACTGTCCCAGCTGTTCCAAGCCCAACAAAAACCGCATAAACCGTTCCGACTGGCAGCTTACGTCCTGCCATGATCATGACCGTAAAACTGATGGCAATTGCGATGACTGTAATTGTCCAATCCCAAAAGCCATCCGCATGTTTTAAGCCAATAACCCAAATCACTTCAAAACCTGCAGCAATTATTACTTTTAGCCAATTTGAATTCATTTTAACTTCCTCCTTAATTGTTGTGATAAAAATAAAAAAGCCTGGGAGAACTGTAAAAACAGTTTCTCCCAGGCTTTTGTCCTTCCGTGACACAGCAAAGCTGTGAGTTTTCTCTCGGACCAGACCAGCGTAAATGCTGCGGAACCCTAGAAAACATTTCAGATATGCAATTACCTTGTATTGTACATGCTTGGGTAAAGTACTTCAATTAACTTGATCGATTGAACATTCAAAAGGATTACCGAAGTGTCTTGGCCATGAGCAAATCCGTTTGCTCGTCATCTCCCATGTAAAAAGAATGCGATCCTGTCTGGACAAATCCTTTTTTTCGATAAAATGCGAGCGCATTGTCGTTGTTTTCCCAGACACCAAGCCAAATGGTTTGTTTGTTTTGTTGACGCGCCATTTCAATTGCTTTGTTTAATAGTTCCTTGCCAATCCCTAACTTTTGAAATGCTTTCCTTACATAAATTCGTTCAACTTCCAGTGCATCCTCACCCATGGGTTCTGTCTGAGCGTCATAGGTGTTGAGCTTCAGGTATCCAGCAAGATGCTGGTCCGAATAAATGAAAAAGAAATACGAAAAAGGTACACGCAATTCGCGTTCGAGTTTGTCCAATGGATATGCTTGTTCCAAATAGGCAGCAAGATTTTCAGGCGTGTTGTGTTCTTTAAACGTCTCGGTATATGTTTCGATGCTAATCGTTTGAAGTTCGTACAGGTCTTCAAGTGTACATTCTTTGATCATAGTTGGCATCTGGATTGTCGCTCCTTTACAGCATTAATACTTCCTCTATAGAATATTCTTTTACCAAACTTAATTGCAAATGCAATAAAAATGAATAAAGAAAATATATTATTAATTAGTTGAACATGCAACTAAAACCGCAAATGATTGCTTAATAAATCCTAATAAGGCTAAGGGAATATTTGCTGCTGAGTATTTACAAATTGGTTTAGAAGAGTGAATTCTTTTAAAACTGATAATTCAGTATATAATAAAGGGAAATAGAATTATGCGCTAATCATACAATAAAATAAATTGGGAGGGAACAAACTTGAAGTGGCTGAAAAAAGTTTTTGTTAAACTGAAACGTGCAGCAGTACTGGCATTTTCTTTGTTGCAGCCTGTGTCCGTTTGGATTGCACAAAGAGGGGACAATCGCTTGTTTGAAGGAGAAGGCGCAAATCCTTTGATCACTCCCGCAGGTTATGCTTTTTCCATCTGGTCTGTCATTGTCCTTGGAACGATTGCCTACGCTATTTATCAGCTTCTGCCGGCTACTTATTCTCGAGTTGTCTACGATAAGATCGCTTTAAGGTCCATGGTGGTTTTTGCAGGCTTTGCATTTTGGATTTGGTGTGCTTCAAACGAGTGGCTTTGGGGAACTGTTGCTGTGTTTGCCGGAATGGGAATAGTCCTTCGCTCAATCTTTTTGGAAATCGAGGGTTCAGTATTCAATTCGGCAGAACGCGTTATCGTTTCTGGTAGCTTTGCCATGTACTATGGGTGGACAACTGTTGCAGTGTTCGCAAATCTGGCTTCTGCGCTTGCTTATTATGGATGGCCGGTCACTGGTGCAGCGGGTACGGTTTGGCAAGCAAGCATACTAGCGGCAGCCTTACTGACATCTTTGCTTTTATTGAAAGAAACTGGCTATCAGAAAGTTTATTATGCAACAATACTGTGGGCGTTTAGCGCAATCGTCGTTGGTTTAGTTTTAGTCGGCAAGGAAGCATTTCCGCTCACGATTTTGTCCTTTGCAGCGACTGGTTATATTCTTAGTAGAGGATGGTTTCCAGAGAAGAACTACAAAAACAACTGGCGTCCGGAGATCATCATGACTTGAAGTCAAAAATTAGCTGCAATAGTAAAAGAACAGATCATATAAATCTGTTCTTTTTGTATTGGGGCTTTGATTATTAAAATAATGCCCTTGAACATATAAGTATATGCTGATATGATATTGTAAGTTTCAATAACAGCAATAACAGAAATTCCAAAGCTTTAAAAATCCAATGAATGAGGTGACAGAAAAGATGGAAGTAAAAGCGAAGGAAATTGAAATCGAACAGGCGAGTACCGTGTTAAAGCTTCTGGGAGACAAAACCCGGCTTTCGATGATGAAGTTGTTGGAAAAAAATGAGTGCTGCGTGTGTGAATTTGTAGAAATTTTTAATATTACACAGCCGGCCATCAGCCAGCATTTGCGGAAATTGCGCGATGTTGGATTGGTGAAGGAAAACCGAAAAGGGCAGTGGATTTTTTATTCATTGAACGCAGACAGTGCAATGTACGAAATGGTCCTGCACATTCTGGCATTCATACCAAGTCAGGACGAACGGATCCAGGAATTAGAAAAACAAGGTTTGCGCATTAGTTGCAGATAATGGAGGGAATTATATGTTACAAGTTGTTTTAGCATCGGTGATTTTCCTCCTCACGCTTGTACTGGTCATTTGGCAGCCACGCAATCTATCGATTGGGTGGTCAGCCATTGGCGGTGCAATACTTGCCTTATTGGTTGGGGTAGTCGATTTTCAAGATGTAGGGGATGTAGTAGGAATTGTATGGAACGCAACACTTGCTTTTATTGCCATCATCATCATTTCATTAATTTTGGATGAAATCGGATTTTTCGAGTGGGCAGCTTTACATATGGCGAGAATCGCCAAAGGAAACGGATTGCGCATGTTTGTCTTTGTCAGCATTCTGGGTGCGTTTGTAGCCGCCTTGTTTGCGAATGACGGAGCCGCGTTGATTTTAACACCGATTGTCCTGGCAATGGTCCGAAACTTGAACTTCTCAGAAAAAATGATTTTTCCATTTATTATCGCCAGCGGGTTTATTGCAGATACCACGTCGCTGCCGTTGGTTGTCAGTAACTTAGTCAACATCGTGTCAGCCGACTTTTTCGGCATTGGATTTGTCGAGTATGCTTCACGCATGGTTGTTCCAAATCTTTTTGCTTTAGTATCCAGCATCTTGGTACTGTATTTGTTCTTCCGCAAAGATATTCCGAAAAACTACGATGCAACAAACTTGAAAAAACCAGTAGACGCCATCAAAGATCACAAAATGTTCCGCCTGTCATGGGTAGTTCTCGCCTTATTGCTGATCGGTTATTTCTCAAGTGAATTTATCGGTGTACCGGTTTCAATCGTGGCGGGCGTCATTGCCATTTTCTTCTTGCTGATGGCACAGAAGAGCGCAGCTGTGCGCACACGCATCATTTTGCGCGGTGCACCGTGGGCCATTGTCTTTTTCTCACTCGGCATGTACGTCGTGGTTTACGGACTTCGAAATGTCGGGTTGACCAGCATTTTAGCAGACGTTATTCAAACCGCTGCAGATCAAGGATTGTTTGTAGCGACGATGTCAATGGGCTTTATCGCAGCTATTCTGTCATCAATCATGAATAACATGCCAACTGTCATGATCAATGCGTTGGCTATTTCTGAGACCCAAACAACGGGAACTATTCGCGAAGCCTTGATTTATGCGAACATCATTGGATCAGATTTAGGGCCTAAGATTACGCCAATTGGTTCACTCGCTACGTTGCTTTGGCTTCATGTGTTATCGCAAAAAGGGGTGAAAATCTCATGGGGGACGTATTTCAAGGTCGGCATCATTTTAACGATTCCAACGCTGATTGCAACCCTTGCCGGACTTTACTTATGGCTGCTGATTATCTAATCTATTATTCGACTTGGAAAAGGAGCTTACTTTTATGACGAAAAAAACCTTGTATTTTCTGTGCACAGGCAACTCCTGCCGCAGCCAAATGGCAGAAGGCTGGGGAAAACAAATTCTTGGGGATGATTGGCAAGTCTTGAGTGCCGGCATTGAAGCACATGGACTGAACCCAAACGCCGTAAAAGCCATGAACGAAGTAGATATCGATATTTCTGACCAAACTTCCGATATCATTGACTTGGAAATTTTGAACAATGCCGATTTTGTCGTAACGCTGTGCGGCGACGCTTCCGACAAATGCCCGATGACACCGCCTCACGTGAAACGCGATCATTGGGGGTTCACCGACCCAGCGAAAGCAGAAGGCACCGATGATGAAAAATGGACGGTCTTCCAAACCGTCCGTGATGAAATTGGAGAGCGGATTCGTCAATTTGCGGAAACCGGCAAATAAACAAACGAAAGAGATTTGTAAAAAAAGCTTAGGTACTGTGTCTCGGCTAGTTTTTCATCAAGATATTCTAAAGCAGAGAAAGTAGATAGGTAACTTAGTTTGGCAGGAGGAATTCATATGACGAAAGAATATCAAGAATTGATTCAAGGCCGTATTTATATTGGTGGAGCGGCCGACGCTGCGAATGCTGCAAGAGATGAAAAAATTGATGTGGTCGTGGATTTACGCGCAGAAGCGACAGAAGGCGACTACGATTACCTAAGAGTTCATAGCCCAATTGTGGACGATTCCGATGAACAGCAGGATGAATCCGTTAAAAATGCGATTGATCAAGTAGTAGATGCTTTTAACGATGGCAAGAAAATCTACTTCCATTGTGCTGGAGGAAGCAATCGGACGGGCACTGTTGCCATTGGCACGCTGCTTGCACTTGGCCAAGCCGATACGATTGAGGAAGCAGAGGCCCAAGCGACTGCAGTTCGTTCGAAAATTAGCGTCAAACCGCAGTTGAAAGAGTCACTCGAACGAATTTTTCATAAAGACTAATCTTTTAAGTGACAATCAATGGGAATTGTAAATTTGTTGATACTCCTTGAATAGTTAATTTAATAGATAGACATAAAAAGCTCAGTTATGAGCTTTTTTTATTTTGACTTTGATTAAGTAAAGCACACGGTATTCTTTCCAAATGAGTATAATGTATCGGCTGCTATTGCCAAGTTTAGCAGGACTGACTAGCACTATAGATTTGGGGTATAAGATGGAAAAGGCTTTTCTATAAAGCAAAGCGCTAAAGGAGGGTATTAATGGAACCATCTATAAAAGCATTCGTATTTGATGTATATGGAACATTGTTCGATGTAACAGCAATCAAAAAAGAGTGCGAGGATCTTTATCCGGGATACGGCGAGAAGATCAGCCAAACGTGGAGAACCAAACAAGTTGAATATTTTATGCTGCGCCAGCTGATGGAGAACTATGCCACACTGTACACCATTACAAAGCAGGCATTAAAGTACACTCTGAAAGAAAATAGACTCCAAAGCAGTGAACAGAACGAGCAGCAGTTGCTAGAAGCCTATTTACATTTGCCGCTTTATGAGGAAGTGGAGAAAGTTCTCACTCAACTTAAAGAACAAAACCTGGTCGTTTTTTCCAACGGTTCGCACGACATGCTTGATCCTTTGGTTAAAAATGCTGGATTGAGCGAATTATTTTCACATATAATTAGCGTCGATGAAATCAAACAGTTCAAGCCCGCACCTGCAGCGTATGAGTATGCGTGGGAAAAACTTGGCGTCAAAAAAAATGAAATTCTGTTCATGTCTTCTAACGGCTGGGACATTTCAGGGGCTAAAAACTTTGGGTTTCAAACAGCTTGGATCAATCGCAAAAACTCGCCGGCAGAAGAACTCGAATTGGCTCCAGACCATGTCTTTTCAGATTTAAATGGCTTATTGGACTGGAAATAAAGGAACGTTTGATGGAAGGTTAGAGCTATTCTATTAAAGAATGAAATAATTAACAATTTCGACAAAAAATATGTATGCAAAAAAGCAAGCTTGTGCTATTCTGTTTATACAACGAAATATACTTTTGACTTCACGTCAAAGGGGAGTAGCTTTAGGGAAACCTATTTCACAATCGTCATTACATGGTTCATAGCCATCGGTTGTGATAGCAGAAATTTGCTTAGCGAGACCTTTGCCTTTAATTAGGCAAGGGTCTTTTTTGTTGGCAAAAATTAGGGGGATGATGAAAAATGGAAGCAATTTTATTGGAGTACTTGTGGGTGTTGTTAGTACTGGTGGCATTAGAAGGGTTACTCGCTGCAGACAATGCAGTAGTAATGGCGGTCATGGTGAAGCACTTGCCAAAAGAGCAGCAGAAGAAAGCTTTGTTTTATGGATTGGTTGGAGCGTTTGTTTTCCGTTTTGCCGCTTTGTTCATGATTACCCTGCTGGTTGACGTTTGGCAGATTCAGGCTTTAGGAGCCGCTTATTTATTATTCATCGCGTTCAAGCACATTTACGATCAGCGAAAAGGGAAAGAACATACATTAGAACCAGAAGAAACAAAAGGCGCAGGGTTTTGGATGACGGTATTGAAAGTCGAGTTGGCGGATATCGCTTTTGCTGTCGATTCTATGCTGGCTGCAGTTGCTCTGGCGATGACATTACCGCACCTTGGAAACATGGAAATTGGCGGAATCAATGGCGGGCAATTCGGTGTTATGCTTGCTGGTGGTTTAGTCGGTATTATCATTATGCGTTTTGCAGCTCATAGATTCGTCAAGCTGTTGGCAGATTATCCACAATTGGAAACAACTGCGTTTATTATTGTCGGATGGGTAGGCGTTAAACTGACTGTCCTGACCTTGTCACACGAAAAGCTCGGAATTTTGCCGTATGACTTTGCTCATTCAACCGAATGGAAACTGATTTTCTGGGCAGTGTTGTTAGGAATTGTGTTGGTTGGCGCTTTAGTCAGTATCAAGAAGAAAAGAGAGCTGGAAGCTTAACGGTTTGTGTAACTAATGCATTTCATAAAAAAGGAAGATCGAATGCCCGAGAGCATTCGATCTTCCTTTTTTCTTATTGATCTGTGTTGATTAATTGGCCCGTTTCTTCATCGTAAAATCGGAGCAAGTCACCATTAATCACTGTTTCTGAATAATTCAGTTCTGTTAAAGCCTGTTCAATAAACGGAGCGCATAGTTCGCGGTCAATAGGCTGGCCAGAACCATTTTCGTAACAAGTATTTCCAGCATAAACATAGTCTTCCGTCACAAAGCGACCATCGCGGAAAATCGCGAACTCTTCATGTTCTTCGGAAAATAAGTCACTGCCAAACTGCATATCAGTATTCGATTCGATGCCCATCAAATTGAGGATAGTCGGTCGCATATCTACTTGACCGCCAATCTCTTCATTTACATGGCCTTTTCCTGAACCAGGGATATGAACGAAAAATGGAACACGTTGAAGTTGTGCCGATTCATAAGGCGTTACTTCTTTTCCAAGATACTGCGCCATGGCTTCGTTATGGTTTTCTGAAATGCCATAATGATCTCCATACATAACAATGATCGAATTTTCGTAAAGTCCTTGTTCTTTCAAATCGTCAAACAATTCTTTTACAGCTTCGTCCAAGTAACGGCTTGTCTGGAAAAAGCGGTTAAGTGTACCAGAGTTTGAATCAAACTCATCAATCAGCTTGTCTTCTTCATCCAAAGTGAAGGGATGGTGATTGGTTAGGGTGATTAAGCGGCTGTAAAATGGCTGCGGCATTTCTGCCATATAGGCAACCGATTGTTCAAAGAATGGGATATCTTTCATTCCCCAATTGACTGCCTGGCCTTCTTCAACTGTAAAGCTTTGAATATCTAGGAATTCATCAATTCCTAATGATTCATACATCATATCGCGATTCCAAAAACTTTTATTGTTGGCGTGTTGGACGTTGGTCGCATATCCTTGGTTGCCAAGTTTTTCAGCCATTGAATTATAAGTGTTGCCCCCATGTGTGAAGAAAACAGCTCCACCGCTTAGCGGATAGAGGGAGTTTTCAAGCAAAAATTCAGAATCGGAAGTCTTGCCGAGCCCTGTTTGATGGTAGAAGTTCGGGAAATAAACCGTATCTTCATCTTCTGTCAGTTCGTTAAGAAATGGGGTGATGGTCTGTCCGTTCATTTGCTCATTGATTGTAAAGCTCTGCATCGATTCCAGTGTGACGACAATCAAATTTTTGCCTTCTGCAATTCCGAACATTTCTTCTGATGGCTCAACTTGATTTGCCCGAACATAGTTGTGAACTTCTGTCAGTTCGGATCCATCTGCAAATGCCCGCTGAGCTTGGGATTTGGATTGAACGTAGATATCATACAAATGATAGTTGTACATGCCTAAGTTCTTTACAAGCATTTCGCGGTCGAAACTGCGTGTCAGTAGTTGGGGGCGTTCCGCCTCAGCCAACCCAAGATTTAGAAACAACACTGCGCCAGAAAGTACAAAATATGCTCTCCGGTGGCTGCTCCGTGAATCTTTGTTTTCTTCCTTAACATTAAGGAATTTGACAGCTATCAACAATAGGATGAAATCACTGAAATAGAGGATATCCATTGGATAGATGCTTGCGGCAGCACTTGAACCGAGATCTCCAAAATTATCGGTTTGAAATAGCACTGGCAATGTAATAAAGTCGCTGAAAAATCGGTAAAAAGCCACGTTGCCGTAAAGAATAATGGAGGTTACCAGGGTCATCAACAGCAAGTAACGATTTTTGTTCTTTTGCTGCTTGAAAAACAATGATAATCCATATAAGAAGAGAAGCAGACTTAGCGGACTGAGAAAAAGAATCGCTTCCTGCATAACGTTATCAATCGTAATGGAAAAGCCTGTTTGATAGGCAATATACGTTTTTAGCCAAGTGGCGATAATAGCGATTGCCAGTATTGTGTGTTTGGGCCATTTTTTATTTAACATGTAAAATCTCCTTTTGGAGGAATGCCAAGCATTAATATTCCAAATAGCGGTATAAAGTGGATTTGCTGATGCCGGTCTTTTCCTTAATTTCAGCTAAACTATAGCGTTTGCTGTCGTACATTTCAATTGCTTTTTTTACATTTTCATCCGGTTTTCTTGGACGGCCTGAGACTGCACCTTTTTCTTTCGCAACAGACAGGCCAGCTTTGGTTTTTTCGCTGATGGCATCACGTTGAAAATCAGCGAGACAGTGAAGAATTTTAGAAAACGGATATTCCTTGCCTAAATCTGTTTCAATATTTTCATGGATGGAAAGGAACGTTATGCCTTTCGATTCGAGTTTATCCAATAGTTCAACTAGATGTCGGGTAGAGTCTGCAAATGTATACAGTTTAGAAACAACAATTTGATCGCCAGACACTGCCGTTTCCAATAGCTTATGAAGCTGCTCTCGATTTTTAGGTGAAGCATGTTCTTCGGAAAAAAAATCAGTACAACCTGCATTTTTCAATAAATTTAATTGGTTTTGACAATCTGTATCTTCAACACTCGGTCTTGCATATCCTAGTAACACTATAAAAATCCCCTTACGTAATCAATTGTAACTATCATAACACATAACGAATAAAAAAAGTTCCAAAAAGGTTCTATTTTGGGGAAGATGGTGATACACTAATGCCATTGTAAAAAAGACACGGCTTTTATGAGAGTTAAAAGCCATAAAAATATAGAGTGTGAGGAGCAAGGTACTGTGTGGAAAAAAATTAAATCTCAATGGTTCGGGAATATTAGAGGAGATGTCCTTGCAGGGATTGTCGTTGCTTTGGCATTAATTCCTGAAGCCATCGCATTTTCCATCATCGCGGGTGTAAACCCAATGGTTGGATTGTATGCATCGTTCAGCATCGCTGTAATCATCGCATTTGTGGGTGGGCGCCCGGGAATGATCTCTGCTGCAACTGGAGCTATGGCTCTATTAATGGTTCCGCTTGTACGGGATCATGGCTTGGAATATTTACTAGCAGCCACCATTTTAACAGGGATTATCCAAATTATTTTTGGCGTTTTTAAAGTCGCTAAAGTAATGAAATTTATCCCCCGAGCTGTCATGATTGGTTTTGTCAATGCACTGGCCATCTTGATTTTTATGGCTCAAGTGCCGCATTTTGTAGGAATCAATAATTTAACGTATGTTTTTGTCGCCATTACACTGGCGATTGTCTACATCGTTCCCCGATTTTTCAAAGCAATTCCAGCTCCACTGATTGCGCTAGTTGTTTTAACGGCAGCTGCTATTTACGCTGGATTCGACTTGCGGACAGTAGGGGATTTAGGGACAATCAGCCAGACATTGCCGACATTCCTGTTGCCGGATGTGCCTGCAAACTTGGAAACATTAATGATTATTTTGCCTTATTCATTGGCTTTGGCAGTAGTTGGATTGCTGGAATCGTTACTGACAGCTAATATTGTTGATGATATGACCGGTACGCCGAGTGATAAAAACAAAGAGTCTAGAGGACAAGGAATTGCCAATTTTGTTACTGGATTTTTCGGTGGCATGGCAGGTTGTGCCATGATTGGCCAGTCTATAATTAACGTTAAATCAGGTGGACGGGGAAGGTTATCTGCATTGGTTGCTGGAGCCTTTCTGATGTTCCTTATCATCGTACTAGGAAATGTCGTCATACAAATTCCGATGCCAGTTTTGGTAGGAATCATGATTATGGTCTCCATCGGTACCTTTGATTGGTCGTCATTCACGTACTTGAAAAAAGCGCCAAAAGCTGATTCGATTGTTATGCTCGTTACAGTCGCAATTGTTGTTTACACCCATGACCTTTCTATTGGTGTATTAGCAGGAGTTCTATTGAGTGCTGTATTCTTTGTTGCGAAAATATCAAAAATTAAAGTTAAGAAAAAATTACTTGAAGCAACCCATTACGAAGTAGTTGGACAGTTGTTCTTTGCATCTGTGGAAGATTTTCTCGAGAAATTCGACTATGAAGTGGAAGGACAAAAGATTGTCATTGATTTTACTGAGGCACATATATGGGATGATTCTGGCGTAGGTGCCGTTGACCGGGTTGTCTTGAAGTTCAGAGAAAATCGCAACATTGTAGAAATTATCGGCTTGGATACGGGAAGCCAAAAGCTGATTGATCAGCTGGCAATCTTCAAGAGCGATAATGCCAAATTGCCGACCCATTAAACAGGAAAAAGGAGTGTTGGAACATGTACAATCAAATATTGCTAGCAGTAGACGGCTCAGATCATTCGGAACGTGCGGCAAATGAGGCGGTAAAGTTAGCTTCAGGCTCATCACAATCCCAGGTAACAATCGTTTTTGTGGCAGACTATGACAATGCAAAAAATGAAATACTGCACAGCGGCAGTTCAATTGACCTTGATCTGAAACGCAGAAAAAAACTTCAGCCAGTTGAAGAAGCATTGGCGGCAAGTGATGTGAAGTACAAGGTAGAAATTCTTCACGGCACACCAGGTCCAGCAATTGTCGAATACGCCAACAAAGAAAAATTCGATATACTGGTCATTGGCAGCCGCGGGTTAAACGGCTTGCAGGAAATGGTTTTGGGCAGTGTCAGCCACAAAGTAGTAAAACGTGCAAATTGCCCAGTATTAATTGTAAAATAATAGCAGTGTGAAAAAAGAGCTCTAAATGAGCTCTTTTTTCTTTGGAGGAGGGCAGCAATGAATAAGGCAACTGAAAAACAAAAAATGATCAATAAAGAAGGCGTCATTCACACACCATTTTATTATGGTTGGGTGATTGTCGTACTTGCAGGTTTGTCTCACTTTTTCTCAGGACCAGGGCAAACTTATTCCAATGCAATATTTATCGATTACTATATCGAAGAATTTGGTTGGAGCCGCTCGGCGGTTTCCGGCATCTATTCTTCAGCAACGCTGTTTGCTGGATTTTTGCTGTTTATGGTGGGCAGGATGATTGATCGGATTGGTGCTCGCAAAATGGCAATCATTGTGTCAATCCTATTGGCTGCAGCCAGTATGTTTAACAGCATGGTAGTCAATTCAGTGATGTTGTTCATTGGTTTTTTTGCGATCCGGTTGTTTGGGCAAGGATCGATGTCGCTTGTTCCAAATGCGCTGGTGCCGCAATGGTTTATTGAAAAGCGCGGCCGTGCACTTAGCCTGGCTGCACTTGGCGGCATGATCGGATCTGCTGCTTTTCCACTGATCAATGTCTGGCTTATTGAAGCCTATGGCTGGAGAACCACTTGGCAAATTCTTGGTGCGTCTATTTTGATCATTTTTACACCATTGGCATTTCTATTTATCCGAAACCGTCCAGAAGATATCGGGTTGCGGCCAGATAATGGACCCGCTTTAAGCAAGCAGGAGCATCAAAAGCAATTGTCTTCAGATATCAGCTGGACAGTCAAAGAAGCGAAGAAAACCCGTTCTTTCTGGCTGCTGTTATTTTGTGTCGCGATACCGGCTTTGGTCAATACCGGCATGACCTTCCATTTAGTGTCGATTTTTTCCATTCAGTCTTTGGCTCCAGAAACAGCAGCGACAGTTTTAAGCCTGATGGCCATCATCGGGTTCCCCGTAACATTTCTGGCAGGTTATTTGCTTGATAAAATTCAGGTGCAATGGATGCTGGCAGCGGTATTTGTTGGGGAAATTGCATCCATTTTCCTGTTGATGACAGCAGACATTTGGTCAGGAGCGATTCTTTTTGCGGTCGTATGGGGCTTTATGCTGGGGATTGAACGCGTAACACTCAGCGTTATCTGGCCCAATTATTTTGGACGCCAATACCTTGGCAGCATTACAGGGATTTCCATGGCCGTGATGGTAGTGGGATCTGCACTGGGGCCGCTGCCATTTGGCTTGTTTTTCGACATTTTTGGCGGTTACGAAGAAGTACTGTGGGCAATTATGATTTTCCCGTTTCTCGGTATATTTGCCGCACTGCTGGCGAAGCCACCGAAAAAAGTGCATGCAGAGGAAGTGTAACCGATTATTGGCAGTAGAACTTAACTAAGTAAAAGAAGAAACTCAGTCTAGAGTTTCTTCTTTTCAGCTTGTTGAAAAAGGCATCACCCATTCATTTCGCTTCAGTCGGACGCGTTCCACGGGCACGGCTTCTGCCGCTTCCCTCGCTCTGCTCAGTCCAGTGGCTCCAGCTCGCGTCGCTCTGTCGCTTTGCTCCATCACTGTTCCCGTTGGAGTCGCCGCCTTCAGCTGCATTCAAAAATGTTGGCCTTCACTAAGTGGGTTGGAGAAGCGTCCGTTCGTAAACCCTTCTGCTCCCACAGCGTTTCACGCTGCGTCGCAAAGACATGGGCAGCAGGAGTCGCGACGTCCTGTCGCACCTGCTGCATGACCCACATCCTGTGGGCCCGAAAGCGAACGGTAAGCTTCGGAAACCCACGACTTGTTAGTAGTTTCTCGACAGCTTGAAAAGAAGAAACTCAGTCTAGAGTTTCTTTTTTTTATATAAACATTTCGTGATAAAAGCGTATAAAAAATGGTATTTGAAGGCTTCGAGGCAAGTGGCAAAGAAGCTTTGACAGCAATAGACTTTCGCTTATTGTTTTATTTATTCAGCAAGTAATAAAAGGGATTTTTTTAACAGTCTGGTTTATCATATGAAGTAAAAAGGAGAGATCCTATGAAAAAAACCAAAATCTGTTTTATCGGAGCCGGTTTGCACTCAACAACGAATATTTACCCAGCGGCACTTGAAGCGGGAGCTGAAATCCAAGCGATTGCGACGCGCAGTTTTGAACATTCTCGAAATGCGCTTCAGCGAATGGGGAGCGAAGGCCATGCCTATGATAATTACCGGCATATGCTGGATGTCGAGGAATGTGAAGGCATTGTCGTCGTTGCCCAGCCTGAAGACCATGCTTCACTCGTCCTCGACTGCGTTAAAGCTGGAAAAAATGTCTTTGTGGAAAAACCGCTTGGCATGTCCAAGGCAGAAGCGGAGGAAATTGCAAAAGCAGCTGAGAGGGCTGAGGTACAAGTGATGGTTGGCTTTATGAAGCGGTACGCACCTATTTATCAAAAACTTAAAGAAGTGATTGATAGCGAAAAGCTGGGTACAGCGCGTTCTTTCCAGGCACGTTTTGCTGTTGACAGCACGCTTTTTTGTGAAAATGACGAGCAGTTTCTGAAATTTGCAGCTCTTCATATGGTGGATCTGGTGCGGTTCTTATTCGGTGAGGCAGTGGAAGTGAAAGGGGTTAAAAACAGCAGTGAAGGGTTTATTTCTCACAGCCTATCGTTAAAGTTTGAAACTGGAGTGGTCGGAAGCTTGTACTTTAGCGGCATGACCGCCTGGACGCGCGAAAGTGAGAATATCACCGTAACATTTGATGAGGGATTCGCTTTTGCAGATGAAATCAACGCATTGACCATCCACAAATCTCAGCATCACGAAGAACAGCCCTGGCAATCGATCGAGGAAGCGGACATCCATTACAAGCCATCCGCAACACCAATGTCTGGAGCTTACCGAGATTTGTATCTGCGTGGCTTTGTTGGGGAAATGTCTCATTTCTTTGAATGTTGCACTACGGGGAAGAAACCTTTATCCGATGCACGAGACAACGTCCAAACCATGGCGCTATGCGAACGGATTCTAGACAGCCTTTCGTAGAATGTAGCCATAAGAACTACCTGCTTATTTTACCTATAGTTGTTTGACTGTAGAAAAGCGTACTGAGATATTAACAAGATTTTCAAATAGATTCACATATGAATGACCAATAAACAGTTTGTCATCGCAATACAAAAAACGGAAAGAAACGACTGTTTCTTTCCGTTTTATTATTTTTTCTCGATCGCCAATAGGAAAGGCGGGGAATGCTGTTGATTGATAAATTCATATTTTAAGACATCAAAGGATTTTTGGGGAAGTGCTGAAACAAATTCTAAGACGGCATCCCGTTCTTCGCTGCCACCGTCATGGCCGCTATATACGACAACAAGCAACAGACCTTTAACTTGTAGAAGCTCCAAACATTGATCAAGTGCTGCCAATGTGCTCTGTGCTTTGGTGATAATGCTGTGGTCGCCTTTTGGCAAATATCCCAAATTGAAGACTGCCGCTGAAATGGGCTGGGTCACGTATTCTTTTATTTTAACATGGCTGTCGTGGACGAGTTCGACGTGCTGAAGTGGCTGGACCCGTTCAGCTGTTGCTCGGATCGCTTCTGCCTGAATATCAAAGGCAAAAACTTTGCCGGAAGCTCCAGTCAAGTCCGCAAGAAAAAGCGTGTCATGGCCATTTCCTGCCGTCCCATCAACTACCCAGTCTCCTGGGGAAACGGCTTGTTCGAGTAACAATTTTGTATAAGGCAAAACGCGCTGCAAGGTCATCGAGCCACGCTCCCGGCCGTCAATTTCCCTTGCCAGCTTCCGCGGCGTTCCAGTTCAGCATCAATGCCATTTAGGACGTCCCATTTATTGGCGCTCCACATCGGCCCAATCATCAAGTCAATGGGACCGTCGCCAGTGATGCGCTGAACAACCATTTCGGGTGGCAGCACTTCCAGCTGGTCTGCTACCAAATTGATGTATTCCTGCTTTTCCAGAAATTCGACCATGCCTTTTTCATATTGCTTGACCATCGGTGTGCCTTTCAACAAATGAAGCAGGTGAATCTTGATGCCCTGCACATCGAGTTTGGCCACTTCACGTGCAGTTTCCATCATCATGTCCCGGTCTTCCAGCGGCAAGCCGTTGATAATATGGGTACAGACCCGAATGCCGCGCTTGCGCAATTTCGTGACGCCTTCAACATAGCTTTCAAAATCATGGGCACGGTTGACCAGCAAAGCCGTGCGCTCATGAACAGTCTGAAGCCCCAATTCTACCCACAGGTACGTCCGTTCGTTCAGTTCCGCGAGGTAATCAACCACATCGTCCGGTAGGCAGTCGGGGCGAGTGGCAATGCTCAAGCCAATGACATTGTCCTGCTCCAGTGCCGCTTCAAACTTTTCTTTAATGACCGGCAAGGGTGCATGTGTATTCGTATAAGCCTGGAAGTAAGCCATGTATTTCGCATCTTTCCATTTGCGATGCATTTTTTCTTTGATCTTGTCGAATTGTTCTGGAATTGAATCGACACGGTCCCCTGCAAAATCACCGGAACCTGCAACGCTGCAGAAGGTGCAGCCGCCATGAGCAACCGTACCATCGCGATTCGGGCAATCAAAGCCTGCATCCAGAGCGATTTTCATAACTTTAAAACCGAAATGATCGCGCAAGTGGCGATTCCATGTGTAGTAGCGTTTTCCATCAGATGAGAAAGGAAATTCTGTATTCACTTTAAAACAACTCCTCTATTAATAGTGTAGCACGCAGACAAAACTGCCCACAATCTTAGGCTATACAGACTCTATTTTTTAAGAATATTGCGTTTACATCGATAGTTTGTTTAAATTGAAATGGAAGCGTTTTATTAATCAATTTTCAGTTGATAAGGCAGAGGGGGCATAATGGAATGAAACCGATTTACAGTTCTGCAAAAGAGGCAGTTGAACAGATCCAGGACGGCGCTACGATTATGGTAGGCGGGTTCGGATTAGTGGGAATACCTGAACAATTGATTTTAGCACTAGTGGACAAAGGGGTTACCGACCTAACCGTCATTTCCAATAACTGTGGAGTCGACGAGTGGGGATTGGGCCTATTATTGAAAAATAAACAAATCAAAAAAATGATTGGTTCATACGTAGGTGAAAACAAAGAGTTCGAGCGCCAAGTATTGTCGGGCGAAATCGAAGTGGAATTGACGCCGCAAGGAACACTTGCTGAAAAAATGCGTGCAGGCGGAGCGGGAATTCCGGCATTCTTTACACCAGCCGGCGTTGGCACAACTGTAGCTGAAGGAAAAGAAATCCGTGAATTCGATGGCAAAGAGCATGTACTTGAGCATGCTTTAAAAGCTGACTTTGCGCTCGTTCGCGCGCACAAGGCTGATAAAATGGGCAACTTGGTTTACAACAAGACGGCCCAAAACTTTAATCCGCTGGCAGCCGCAGCTGGTAAAATCACCATTGCGGAAGTAGAAGAAATTGTGGAGATCGGCGCTATTGATCCGAACCATGTTCAAACGCCAAGCATCTACGTTCAAGGTTTGCTTCAGGCAACGCAGGAAAAACGCATTGAACGTCTAACGACGCGCACTGTTTAGGGAAGGGTGGAGAAAATCGTGGACAAACAATTAGTGAGAGAACGAATTGCAAAGCGAGCCGAAAAAGAAATCAAAGATGGCGATTACGTCAACCTGGGAATCGGCATGCCAACTTTGGTAGCCAATTTCATTTCTGACAACAAAAGCGTTGTGCTTCAATCAGAAAACGGACTTTTGGGAATTGGGCCCTATCCGACTGAAGACCAAGTCGATCCAGACTTGATCAATGCCGGAAAAGAAACGGTTACCACCATTCCAGGATCTGCGTTCTTTACAAGTGCAGAATCCTTCGCGATGATCCGCGGTGGACATATCGATGTGGCGATTCTTGGTGGCATGGAAGTGGCAGAAAACGGCGACTTGGCCAACTGGATGATCCCTGGAAAAATGATCAAGGGCATGGGCGGTGCGATGGATTTGGTCCATGGTGCGAAAAAAGTTATCGTTATTATGGATCATGTTTCCAAAGACGGTTCCGCCAAAATCAAAAAGCAATGCGACTTGCCGCTGACGGGCAAAGCCGTGGTCAATAAAATCATCACAGAACGTGCCGTCATCGAAGTGACTGAAGCGGGACTTGTGTTGTCAGAAGTATTTGAAGGCTTTACGGTCCAGGACATCATTGATTCGACAGATGCACCATTAAATACCGACAATGTCAAAGTCTCTTAAGCTATTGCCAAAAAACGGCGGCTCGTCTAAAATAGAGTGTATAACCAATGACAGTGAAGAGGACTAGTAGGTTGTGTGTTTTCCACAGAGAGCCGGCGTGTGGTGCAAGCCGGCAAAACACATGATTGAACTCGCCTTGGAGTCCGTGTATGTGAAACCAAGTAAGATACACCGTTTTCCGCGTTAAGGAATCAAGTTGAGCGAGCGATCGCTAATTTGGGTGGTACCGCGGGAAAAACTCCCGTCCCTTATGTATAAGGGACGGGAGTTTTTATTTTGAGGAGGAACAGGAAATGACATTCAAGCACAAGACAGTGGAGAAGAAATGGCAGAAATACTGGCAAGACAATAAAACATTCAAAATGGTGGATGATCCATCAAAACCGAAATTTTACGCATTGGATATGTTCCCGTATCCATCGGGCGCAGGACTTCATGTGGGTCACCCGGAAGGCTATACCGCAACAGACATTTTAAGCCGTGTGAAGCGTATGCAAGGCTATAATGTTCTTCATCCGATGGGCTGGGATGCATTTGGACTTCCGGCAGAGCAATACGCATTGGATACTGGAAACGATCCGGCAGAATTTACAGCTAAAAACATCGCGACGTTCAAGCGCCAAATTCAAGAACTTGGATTTTCTTATGACTGGGACCGTGAAATCAATACAACGGATCCTTCTTATTACAAATGGACGCAATGGATTTTTATCCAGTTGTACAATAAAGGCTTGGCATATGTGGACGAAGTGGCCGTTAACTGGTGTCCGGCACTGGGTACAGTTTTAGCCAATGAGGAAGTAATCGACGGCAAATCAGAACGCGGCGGCCATCCGGTCGAACGCCGTCCGATGCGCCAATGGGTGCTCCGCATCACGGAGTACGCAGACCGTTTGCTTGAAGATTTGGATGAATTGGATTGGCCGGAAAGCCTGAAAGACATGCAGCGCAACTGGATCGGCAAATCGGAAGGGGCGGAACTGGAATTCCAAGTAGCTGATACGGAACATTCCTTCCGTGCATTTACGACACGTCCGGATACAATCTTCGGTGCAACTTATGCAGTCCTTGCTCCTGAACACAAATTGGTGGCTAGCATTACAACAGCTGATCAAAAACAAGCTGTTGAAAAATACATTGATGATGTCAAGACGAAAAGTGATTTGGAACGCACCGATTTGGCAAAAGATAAGTCGGGTGTTTTCACAGGTGCTTATGCGACCAATCCAGCAAGCGGCGAAAAAATGCCGATTTGGATTGCCGACTATGTCTTGGCAACTTACGGAACAGGTGCAATTATGGCAGTTCCGGCTCATGACGAGCGCGACTACGAATTTGCCAAGCAATTTGATTTGCCAATTGTGGAAGTTGTTTCAGGCGGCAAGATTGATGAAGAAGCCTATGCAGGGGACGGCGAATTAATCAATTCCGATTTCTTGAACGGTTTGAACAAGAAAGAAGCCATTGCAAAAGCCATCGACTGGTTGGTTGAAAAACAAGTCGGTGAAAAGAAAATCACATATCGTCTACGCGACTGGTTATTTAGCCGCCAGCGCTACTGGGGTGAACCGATTCCGATTATCCACTGGGAAGATGGTACGATGACTCCGGTAGAAGACAAAGACTTGCCGTTGATGCTGCCGGTAACGACAGACATCAAACCGAGCGGCACAGGCGAATCACCGCTTGCCAATATCGACGAATGGGTTAATATCGTCCATCCGGAAACCGGCATGAAAGGGCGCCGAGAAACCAATACGATGCCGCAATGGGCAGGCAGCTGCTGGTATTACTTGCGCTTTATCGATCCGACCAATGACGAAATGCTGGCAGATCCGGAACTCTTGAAACGCTGGCTGCCGGTTGACGTCTATATCGGCGGTGCCGAACACGCTGTGCTTCATTTATTGTATGCGCGTTTCTGGCATAAAGTGCTTTACGACATCGGTGTGGTCTCGACCAAAGAACCGTTCCAGAAGTTGTTCAACCAAGGCATGATTTTAGGAGAAGGCAACGAAAAAATGTCGAAATCAAAAGGCAATGTTGTCAACCCGGACCAAATTATCGAAAGCCACGGGGCAGATACATTGCGCATGTATGAAATGTTCATGGGTCCTTTGGAAGCTTCCATTGCCTGGTCGACAAACGGCTTGGACGGCTCCCGTCGATTCCTGGACCGCGTATGGCGTTTGTTGATGGACGAAGAACAACTAAGTGCGAAAGTTACTGAAGCGAATGATGGCAAGCTGGAGAAAATTTATCACCAGACTGTTAAAAAAGTGACGGATGATTTCGAAGGATTGCGTTTCAATACAGCGATTTCGCAAATGATGGTCTTCATTAACGAAGGCTACAAAGTCGATTCGATTCCAAAAGAATATGTAGAAGGTTTTGTCAAACTCTTGTCGCCAATCGCACCTCACGTAGCAGAAGAACTGTGGGAGAAATTGGGCCATGAAGGATCAGTTTCATATGAAAACTGGCCGCTATACGACGAGTCGAAACTTGTGGACGATGTCGTAGAAGTCGTCGTGCAAGTGAACGGCAAAGTGAAAACCAAGTTGACGATCGCCAAAGACAGCACCAAAGAAGAACTGGAAACAGCAGCGCTGGCAGACGAACATGTCCAAAAAGCTGCAGACGGCAAACAAGTACGCAAAGTCATCGTCATTCCAGGGAAATTGGTCAATATAGTTGTAGGGTAAAAGAAAAGCGAAGTCTTCCGGTAGCCCCGACAGGCTTAAGGCGGATCGGCGAAGCGGCGCATTTTGCCGCACAGCCGGTCTGACTTAAGACCCCGAGGGGCTGGAAGACGGAGTCTGGACAAAGAAAAGCGAAGTCTTCCGGTAGCCCCGACAGGCTTAAGACGGACCGATGTAAATAATAAAAAAGAGTCAGACTGGAACTTCTTCAGTCTGACTCTTTTTGGGTTATCGATGTTATAGTCCTTAAACGCCGTTTTCAACCAGGCTTTCTTTCGCAAACTGCGCAGCGCTTCGGCCGGCGACATTGCCAGTCACCAGTGCTGAGGTGATGTTATAGCCGCCTGTATAACCGTGGATATCCAAAATTTCACCGCAGAAATACAATCCGGGTTTCTTTTTGGAAGCCATCGTTTTTGGTACGATTTCTTTAATGGAGACGCCGCCGCCAGTGACAAACGCTTTTTCAATCGACTGTGTGCCGTTTACGAACATTGTGAAAGCCGTCAGTTGCTGGGCAAATGTTCGCACTTTGTCGCTGGACAATTCTGTGCCGGTCATTTGTGGATCGATGCCTGCGCGTCCCAAAAGAAACAGCAGCCACCGCTCCTGAGCCAGGCTTTTCCAAACATTTTTCACCGATTTTTTCGGTTCGTCTTTCATCATCTTAACGAGCAGCTGAAAAGCAGATTCTGCATTTTCGTCAGGCATCGAGTTGATGCTCATTTCAACAGGCTCTCCGCCATTTTTTTTCATTTCCTTGACAACGTACTGGCTGCAGCGCAAAACAGCGGGACCGCTCAAGCCGAAATGCGTAAACAGCATGTCCATCTGGTGGGTCACCAGCACTTTGCCTTTTTTGTTCAAGACCGTTACAGCTGCGTCGCGCAGCGCAAGGCCTTGAAGCTCGCGGCTGACGATAAATGATTCTTTTGACAACAAAGGCACTTCGGTTGGGTATAGATCGGTTACGGTATGTCCCGCTTTTTCAGCCCATGGGTAGCCATCACCCGTAGAACCGGTTTGTGGTACAGCTTTGCCGCCAACTGCCACGACAATTGCTTTGGCTGTGTATTCTTCGCCGGTATGGAGGCGTGCGCCTGTAATTCGATCGTCCGTCATTAATAGTTTCTTGACGGGTGAGTCGAGCAGCACTGTAACGTTGAGCCGGTCCATTTCCTTAAACATGGCCTCCGCCACATCTTGTGCCCGGTTGGAGACCGGAAACATCCGGCCGTGGTCTTCTTCTTTTAACGCAACACCAAGACCTTCAAAAAAGGAAATGATGTCTTCGTTATTGAATACGGAGAACGGACTGTGCAGAAAACGCCCGTTCCCTGGAATATGTTTCACAATTTCGTCAAGCGGTAGGCGATTGGTTACGTTGCAGCGGCCGCCGCCGGAAATAATTAATTTTTTTCCAAGTTTTTTTCCTTTTTCAATCAATAAAACCTTTTGGTTGTTGGAAGCTGCGGCAATTGATGCCATTAAACCGGAGGGACCCCCGCCGATGATTATAACGTCATACATAAATAAGAACTCGCTTTCGTTTTTCTCTCAGTATACACGATGAGGCGAAACACGTTGAGTAATTTCATCTATAGGTGTAAACTATCGTGTAGATTGCTTTTATCATGAACAAGTCAGGAAGTGCAAAATGTCATCATTAATCAAAGGTACAGCCATTTTAACATTAGGTTTATTGTTATCGAAAATCCTTGGCGTTATTTATATTATCCCGTTTTACAGCATGGTGGGAGAAGACAATATCGGTCTTTATCAATACGCCTACATTCCGTATAACTTGATGCTGGCTTTGGCTATTTCAGGTGCTCCAATCGCATTTTCGAAATTTACCGCCAAATATAATTCTCTTGGGGATTATGAAACAGGTAGGCGATTATTAAAGTCAGGCTTGCTGACAATGATGATTACCGGCTTTGTTTCTTTTCTATTGCTTTATCTTTTTGCGGAACCGCTTGCTCGTCTCACGATCTCTGAAGACGAACGCATTTATTCGGTTGGAGACGTTACCGATGCGATTCGCTGGGTCAGCTTTGCGCTGATAGTCGTACCGTTTATGAGTCTTTGGAGAGGCTTTTTCCAAGGTTATAATTACATGATGCCAACCGCTGTTTCACAGCTGGTCGAGCAGATCGTCCGCATTATTTTCTTATTGGGCGGGGCTTTTGTTGTCATTTATCTATTTGACGGCACACCCAAAACAGCGATTCAGTTTGCTGTCTTGTCTGCGGCAATCGGGGCGCTTGGCGGAATTGTCACTCTGGGCTATTTCTGGAAAAAGAAAAAGCCGGAGTACAATCGTCTGCTGGCAACTTCGGTTGAATCATATGATGTTAAGTTGCGGGATATGTATAAGGAAATATTGGTTTATGCAGTCCCGGTTATTTTCCTCGGCATTGCCAATCCGCTGTTCCAGTTCGTCGACTTAATGACCTTTAACCGGGCGATGAGCTCCGGGGGCAACTTCTCGGAAATTGACTTGCTCGGAATTCTGAACTTGACTGCCCACAAATTGGTCATGATTCCGGTTATGCTGGCCACTGGTTTTTCCATGGCCTTGATTCCATTAATTACGAAACATTTTACGCGAAATGAACATCTTCAAGTGTCACGGACATTGGACCAATCGATCCAGCTTATGTTATTCCTGACGTTGCCTGCAGTTATCGGCATGACAATGCTGTCGGATGAGTTGTACCATGTGTTCTATGAAGTCAGTGACGTAGGCTCTGAAATTCTGGCACATTATTTGCCGGTTGCCATCCTGTTTTCGGCATTTCCGGTAACGGCGTCAATCTTGCAGGGAATCAATAAACAAAAATGGATTATCATCAACTTGTCTACTGGACTTCTGCTGAAAGCAATTTTGAATACACCACTGATCGAGCGTTTTGAAACAGACGGTGCAATAGCAGCAACCATCATTGGATATTTGGTAGCCATCGGCATGAACATGTTGGTTATTGTCAAAACCATGAACTACCGCTCGCAGATGGTGGGAAGACGCGTTATCCTGATCGTCATCTTAAACTTAATCATGGCGGGAGCAGTTTACCTGGCATTGTCAGGATTGGATCTGTTTATCGGCATGGATAGTAAATTGCAATCATTGCTGCGCATCATTCTGGTTGGAGGCGTTGGCGCAATCGTCTATGGTTATCTTGGATTGAAGACCGGGTTGGCGCAAAAGTTGTTGGGCTCAAAAATAACAAGAATTACCCGGAAATTCGGCTTTTAGGAGTGACACAATGCGTTTAGACAAATTCCTTTCCAATATGGGCTACGGCTCTAGAAAAGAAGTTAAGATCCTGCTGAAGACAAAAGCGGTGGAAGTAAATGGAGAAGTTGTTCGTGATCCGAAAGTGCATGTCGATGAACATGCCGACATCGTGCTAGTAGGCGGAGAGGCTGTTGTTTACACCAAGTTTATTTACTTGCTGATGAACAAGCCGCAGGACATCATATCGGCGACAGAAGATAAATACGATCAGACGGTCATCGATTTGCTGGACGAACAAGAACAGCATTTTGAGCCATTCCCGGTAGGACGTCTGGATAAGGATACCGAAGGGTTTCTGCTATTGACAAATGACGGGAAACTGGCACATGAATTATTGTCTCCTAAAAAACATGTGGACAAAACTTATTATGCGTTGATTGAAGGGCGGGTTACGGAAGAGGATGTAGAGGCATTCGAGAAGGGTGTGGCGCTTGACGATGGCTATGTAACAAAGCCAGCCACCCTGAACATTCTGGAAAGCGGTCCAATTTCCAAAATTGAATTGACCATTACGGAAGGCAAGTTCCATCAGGTGAAGCGGATGTTCGAAAGCGTTGGCAAACGTGTAGTCTACTTAAAGCGCTTATCGATGGGGCCATTGAGCCTGGATCCCGATCTGGAGCTTGGGGAATACCGCCATTTGACGGAAGAGGAAGTTACGAGTTTAAAACAAAGAAAATGACCGCATAGCTGCGGTCATTTTCTTTGTTTAGGAAATCTTTTTAGGACGTCATTTTCACTTTTCGTTGCGTCGTTGTCCATTTGCCCCGAGTTGGACTGATCACCAAGTCGTTAAAGGCTAACACATTCAAATCTCTTTGAATGGTGCGAGGAGTGATGCCGAATTCGTCGACAAGATCTTGCGTCGTTACAGTCCCATTTTCGAGAATGTACTTATACATATCTTTTATTCGAATGAGCATGCGGTCGGTTGTAGGTTTCATATTAATAGAACCACTCCTTCATCTTTTTTCCCATTGGCAAAGACAAGCGGACGATATGCTGATGCTTATACAGCAAGTTTATGATGGATGCCAAAGACAGCCCCTTTTCCTAAAAGATGTGTCAATCTTACTAATCTGACAATTTGATTATAGCGGAAAAACATTTTGGATTCTATCATTTTCCATTATTTTTACTTAAAAATTACAATTGAAAGACAGAATTTTTTGTGTAAATTACCGGCAAATTCTTTAATTTCCTGAAAAAAGGTGTACAATAGCGATAACAAAAAGGAGTGTGAAACATGGATTGGCTGTTAGAAGCAAAAAAGCGCGAGAAAATTATGCTGAGTGAATTGCAGGAGTTGATCGCGATTCCCAGTGTATTGAGTGAAGAAACAACGCCAACAGCTCCTTTTGGTAAAGAAGTCAAAGAGGCATTGGATTGGTTTTTAGAAAAAGGTAAAGCTCACGGATATTCCGTGAAAAATGTGGCGGACGTTGCCGGTCATCTTGAAATTGGGCAAGGCGAAGAGCTGCTTGGAATTTTAGGGCATGTTGACGTGGTGCCGGCAGGCGAAGGATGGACAAAAAATCCGTTTGGCGGGGAAATTCAAGGGGGCCGTCTTTACGGACGTGGAGCCATTGATGACAAAGGTCCTACGATCGCGGCATGGACGGCATTGAACATGCTGAAAGAGTTGGACGTAGAATTTACAAAGCGTGTGCGTTTAATTATCGGCACAGATGAAGAAAGCGGCTTCCGCTGTATGGACCGCTATTTTGAAACAGAGGAAATGCCTGGTTCAGCTTTTGCACCGGATGCGGATTTCCCCATCATTAATGCTGAAAAAGGCATCGCCAGTTTGAATTTTTCAACTTTCTCTATACATGAAGATGCCATTTTGAAATCATTTATTGCCGGACATCGGACCAATATGGTGCCGGATAAGGCAGTTGCGATTTTAGATGGGCAATTGGCAGAATGGCAGGAAGACTTTAAAGAATTTTGTTTAAAGCATGAAGTAACAGGCATTGTAGAGCAGCATAACGCGTCAACCGAATTGACTTTAAATGGCAAGTCGGCCCATGCGATGGAACCGGAAAATGGCATCAATGCGGGAGTTCTTCTAGCCTTGTTTTTGAAAGACCGATTGGAAGGCGACGGCCAAAAATTTGTTGAGTTTGTTGCGGATACCTTTTACAAAGATTCACGTGGCCGCAAGCTCGGCCTTGATTTTTCGGACGAACAATCTGGAGAAACGACGTTTAATGCGGGAATTATTCGGTTTGAGAAAAAGAAAACGGCCGTGATCACGGTCAGCATGCGCTATTCTGTCAGTTACCCGTTTGAAGAAAAGATGGCTGCTTACCAATTGAAGGATTTTGTATTGGACATTGCGTCTAATTCTCCTCCTCATTATGTGGACGAAAACGATCCGTTCATCAAGACGCTGCAAAGCGCATATGAAATACAGACAGGCAACAAAGCAGATCTCCTGACAATTGGAGGAGGCACCTATGCACGCGTACTGGATAAAGGTGTAGCATTCGGCATGCTGTTTCCTGGGGAACCAGATGTTGCACATCAAGCGGATGAATTTGTCGACATCGACAATTTAATTAAAGCAACTGCGATTTATGCAGAAGCGATTTATCAATTAGCTTGCAAAAAATGAGGAAAGAGGGAATGGATATGGATTTGATTTTGCACAATGGAGAGTTTATTCGTGAAGAGGAATTGGTGATTTCGAAGGAAGACCGGGGCTATCAGTTTGGAGACGGAATTTATGAAGTAATTCGCGTGTACGACGGAAATTTGTTTACAGCAGAAGAACATATTGACCGTTTCTATGAAAGTGCGGATAAAATAAAAATCGTCATTCCTCACACAAAAGATGTGTTTCACAAGATGATGTATGACTTTGTTGAAGTGAATAATATTACTAATGGCCAAGTATATGTACAAATTACGCGTGGGGCTGCAGAGCGCCAGCACCAGTTCCCGACCCAGTCAGAGCCTGTCATTACCGGCAATACTAAATCAGTAGAGCGTCCAGTTGCAAGCATGAAATCCGGTGTAAAAGCCAAGTTTATCGAAGATATCCGCTGGCTGCGCTGCGATATCAAGAGCTTGAATTTGCTCGGCAATGTATTGGCAAAACAGGAAGCTACTGAAGAAGGGTTTTTCGAAGCCATTCTGCACCGTGGTGAAACAGTAACAGAAGGCTGTTCATCAAACATGTACGGCATTAAAAACGGCACTCTTTATACGCATCCGGCTAATAACCTGATCTTAAACGGTATTACAAGAAGGGTCATTCTTGAGCTATGCAATGAATTGGATATACCGGTAGAGGAAACGGCATTCACCAAAACCCAAGCACTTGAGATGGATGAATTTTTCATGTCTTCTACGACAACTGAAGTGATGCCGGTTGTTGAAATCGGCAGCCAAAAAATCGGACAGGGCGTACCTGGAGACTTGACCCGCAAACTGCAAACCGCATTTGAAGCTCGCATTGCAGTAGGCGTAAAATCTTAAACGCAAGATATAGAGAAAAAACGTGATTGGCTCCGGCCAGTCACTATTTTTTTGTGTCTGGGCACATGGTAAACTGAAAGCAGGTGATGACAATCAAACCTCATTATTTTATTGGAATAAAAATTCCATTGGAAATCGCGGGAAAGTTGGACAAAGAACGGCATTCATGGAATTTGCAAAGCCACAAAAGGCAGACGCCTCCAGAGGATATGCACATGACCCTGTTGTTCATTGGGGAGGATGTATACGGTGACATTGATCAAATTGAGAAGTTGCTGTCTAGTATCCGACGGTCGCCGTTTCATGTGACCATTGATGGCATCAAAACCTTCGGCAATCCTTCCACTCCGCGGATCATTTATGCTTCGCTGGAGCACAGTGAAGAGCTGGAAGCCCTGCAGCGGCAAGTACTGGAGTCTCTTGAACGGCTTCAAATTCAGTTTGATCCAAAAGCGTTTGTCCCGCATATCACTTTGGCCAGCAAATGGGCTGGGGGTACTCCTGGGGAACCGCAACTTTCAATCAACAAGATGCCGTTTGAAGTAACGGAGTTTTCATTGTTTCAAATTGCGCCAAAAGGAAATCCCCGTTATCAAAAAGTAGCGAATTATCTGTTAAGGTAGGCTCTTCAAATAGAGAGTCCTTGTGAAGTAACTTTGCGAGTGGTCAAAACCGGAGTGCAATTTCAATCGTTTCTAATACGTCTAAAGGCGAGTGCTTATGAAAACAGTCTTTATTATTAATCCCGCAGCGGGCAATGGCAGAGCCTTAAAAAAATGGCAAGGTTTTGAACGGACAATTGGCTTTCCATTTGAGCAAGTCATTACGCGCTTCCCGGGGCATGCTACTGAAATAGCTGCTGGCTACCGGGGACTGCAGGAACCTGTCTTAGTGATTGGGTTTGGCGGCGACGGCACTTTGCGTGAAATCATCGTAGGCGCTGCCGGCAGCAAAAATTTGATTGTGGGTTCCGTGGCAGCAGGATCCGGCAATGATTTCACCAGAGCTTATGGTGCATTTAAGGACGCATCAGCGATTGAAAAATTTCTCGAAAAGCCTTCCTTCCGCAGAGAAGATCTTGGCCAATTCACCAATGGGGCAAGAAGTCAGTTCGTCAGCAGCTCAGGTATTGGGTTTGACGCAGAGATCAGCATTGCCGTCAATCGATCCGCTATCAAGAAAAAACTAAACCAATTGGGCATTGGAAAACTGGCGTATGTCCTTTATGTGGTCAAGACCTTTCTGAAATTCGAAAAGTTCACCTTGTCCGTAGAAGTCGATGGCCGCATGATTACCTATAAGGATGTCTGGCTGGCAACCGTCAATAATCAGCCGTATTTCGGGGGAGGGATGAAGATTTCTCCTGCATCAAAAACGGACGATGGATTGCTTGAATTGACAGTCGTCCACCACATTTCGCGTTTGAAACTATTGCTGGTTTTTGGTACGGTATTTAGCGGAGCACATACACGTTTTAAAGAGGTCAGTCAGATGAGCAGCAAGGAATTCCGGCTGTCGACTGATAAGCCCGTTTGCCGGCACGTTGATGGTGATGATGCCGGCCTGAGCCCTCCAAACGAAATGGTCATTTATTCGATCAGTCCGTATGATTGGAAATCAATAAATTAATCGAATAGAAAGAGGATGAAACATGAGATCACGTTTTAAACCATGGGCAGCAGATTTAATCGATACGCATCCGGAGATTGTCATTCCGGACCCAGAACAGCAAAAAGGAAAATGGCAAGAGGTTTTCGGCAATAAAAATCCGCTCCACATCGAAGCTGGAACCGGCAAAGGCCGCTTTATTATTGGCATGGCAAAAGCTAATCCAACTATCAATTACATTGGCATCGAACTGTTCGACAGTGTGATTGTCACAGCTTTGGAAACTGTTTTGGAAGAAGAACACGGCATCCCCAACTTGCGGCTTTTGAAAGTAAATGCCAAAAAAATCGCCGAGTATTTCGAAAAAGGGGAAGTGGACAGGCTGTACTTGAACTTCTCGGATCCTTGGCCGAAAAAACGCCACGCCAAACGCCGTTTGACGCACGAATCTTTCTTGGAACTTTATGAAGCTGTATTGCCGAAAAATGGAGAAATCCACTTTAAGACGGATAACCGGAAACTCTTTGAATATTCGCTTACGAGCATTTCTGATTATGGTATGTTATTAAAAGAGGTTTCTTTGGATCTTCACGCCAATGAACCCGAATGGAACATCATGACGGAATACGAAGAGAAGTTTTCGAAAAAAGGACAGCCGATTTACCGGATGGAAGCACAGTTCTCAGTTAGTTAATCATGACAAGGGGGAAAAGGGAATGCAGAAATTTCAATTTCACGACATGGTTTTAACGTGGCTTGATGGGGGAACGACTTTTTTGGATGGCGGCACGATGTTTGGGGTAGTGCCAAAGGTCATCTGGTCTAAACGTTATCCAGCCAACGAACAAAATCAAATTGAATTGCCGACACACCCGATACTGGTGCAGTTTGATGGCCATAATATTTTGATCGACAGCGGTTTGGGAGACGGCAAATTAACAGATCGCCAACTGCGCAATTTAGGGGTTTCCGAACAGTCACGGGTTGAAGCGGATTTGGCTGAGCTTGGTTTGGCAGTCGAAGATATTGATACTGTTTTGATGACGCATCTTCACGGAGACCACGCAGCAGGTTTGACAAAGTGGCAAGGCGACGACTTGGTATCGGTTTTTCCGAATGCCAAAATCCATGTGTCTGCAGCAGAGTGGAATGAAATGCAGCACCCGAATATCCGTTCACGCAACACATATTGGAAAGAAAATTGGGAACCAATTGTTGGACAAGTGGAGACGTTTGAAGGCGAAAAAATCTTATTTGACGCTATCACATTAATTCATACCGGCGGCCATTCGGATGGCCATAGCGTCATCAAAATGACTAGCGGCAATGAAACCATCTTGCATATGGCGGATATTATGCCAACGCATGCCCATCAAAATCCATTATGGGTATTGGCATTTGACGATTATCCAATGGACTCGATTTACGCAAAAGAAAAGCTGATGAGGGAAGCGCTGGAAAAAGGCTACTACTTCAGTTTTTACCATGATGCCTATTATCGCATCTTAAAATGGAGCGCAGACGGCAAAGAAATCGTTGAATCGCTTGTTCGCAAAGAAAAAACAGTATAACAAAAAAGGAGCCAATTGGCTCCTTTTTGTTTACACTTGTTTTACTTCGATCACTGCACCGGTGAAGGCATCAGCCAAAAATTCGAATTGTTGAAGTTCGTCTTCTTTGTGGCGAGTGATGCCGCCTTTATAGACCTCAGTACTTAACGCGTGTTGCTTATAAGGCTCGGTTTTCATGAAAATCCAAGAGCCATCGATTGGGCCTTCTTCTTTAAATGCAGATTTGACTTCTTTCAAGACGTCATCTGCCGGGTATAGTGTTTCCTTGCGATCGTACAATTCTTTGACCAAATAGGCTGCTGCTACGCCGGTAGCAAATCCAATAAGTAAATCACGATTATTCACGAAAATCCCTCCTCTGATTACTGGATAAATTGTACCATAAATATTTTGAAGGGCGAAATGAAAGCATTGAAGATCCAATTCTTTCGAAAAACGAAATATAAAACTGGAAATTATCTGATAAAAGCTCTAAACTGAATAAGAGTAGAGATGCTAACATTGAAGACAGATTTAAAGAATCACGCCAGATAGACTTTGTTTTCCAAACTATCCAAAATAACATACGATGCATGATAAAGAATCTGCTTGACTTACATAGGAGGAATTTTGATATGAATACTGAAACACGTGAAATGTTTAAAACCTTAACGGAATTGCCGGGAGCTCCAGGCAGTGAACACGCAGTTCGCAAATTTATGCGGCAAGAACTGGAGAAAGTATCCGATCGTCTGATCCAAGACAATTTGGGCAGCATCTTCGGTGTCAAAGATGGACAACAGGACGGACCTCGCATTATGGTTGCAGGCCATATGGATGAAGTAGGATTTATGGTCACGCAAATTACCGATAACGGCATGCTTCGTTTTCAGACGTTAGGCGGCTGGTGGAACCAGGTAATGCTGGCGACGCGCGTTGATATTATTGCTGGCGAAAATGTCATTCCTGGTGTGATCGGCTCGATTCCTCCGCACCTGTTAAGTGATGAACTTCGCAGCAAACCAATGGAAATAAAAAATATGCTGATCGATATTGGAGCGGATGATAAACGAGACGCGTTGTCAATGGGCATTCGTCCAGGACAGCAAATCGTACCGTTCAGCCCCTTTACACCCATGGCAAACGACAAGAAAATCATGGCTAAAGCTTGGGACAATCGCTATGGCTGCGGATTGGCAATTGAACTTTTAAAGGAATTAAAAGATGAAAAATTGCCGAACCAATTATTTTCCGGTGCAACAGTTATGGAAGAAGTCGGTTTGCGCGGAGCTCAAACCGCTGCCACAATGATCAAGCCAGATTTATTTTTCGCGCTTGATGCCAGCCCGGCGAATGATGCGACAGGCGACAAAAATGAACTCGGACAGCTTGGGCAAGGAACTTTATTGCGCATTCTCGACAAAAGTATGGTGACACACCGTGGCATGCGTGAATTTATCTTGGACACTGCTGAAACACATAATATTCCTTATCAGTACTTTGTCTCACAAGGCGGTACAGATGCAGGGCGTGTGCACACAGCGAACGAGGGAATTCCAAGTTCGGTTATCGGCATCTGTTCCCGCTATATCCATACTTCGTCGTCTATTATCCATACAGATGATTATGCTGCAGCTAAAGAGCTGTTGACAAAATTAGTCAAAGCGACTGACCGAACGACGCTAGAAACCATCAAACAAAATGTCTGAAAAGTGCCTGCGGGCTCTTTTTTTTGGAAAGGAACGGTGGAGATGAAAAAAATTCGTGCAGCAATTGCCTCAAAAAATCCGGCGAAAATCAATGCAGTATCAAGTGTATTTAAAAATTTGGAATGGACCATTGATTTATCCGCTGTAGATGCGGAATCCGCTGTTTCAGCGCAGCCTTTCTCGCAGCAGGAAACGCGCCAAGGGGCAGTAAACAGAGCAAACACGGCCTTAGGCGATTTTGATTTTGCGATTGGCTTAGAGGGTGGTGTTTACGAAATGGATGGAGTTCTTTATTTGTGCAATTGGGGAGCTCTCGCTACGCAGGAGGGGCACTTGTATACGGCGGCCGGTGCTCAACTTCCGTTGCCAGAAGAAATTGCAGCCCAACTCAAGAACGGCAAAGAACTCGGTCCAGTTATGGATGACTATGCCAATGAAAGCGGCATTCGCCACCATAAAGGCGCAATTGGAATTCTGACAGATGGGCTGGTCAATCGGGGAGAAATGTTTAGCCACGTCGTTAAACTGCTGGTTGGGCAATACCAGCGAAACAGCGATTAAGTTGCATGTCCTAGTAAACACCTTTAAAATAAGGAGCAGTAATGTTAGGGGGAATAAGTGTGCCTCGGTATGGATTGATTTTTATGCTGCTTGTGCTGACGGCTGGGTTGGCTGCATGCACTGCAACACCAGAAGAGCAGATTGTAAAGGGATTGGCTGACGCGCAAGACGCGTTTGATGCAGAGCCAGAAAACACGAATGATACAGCAGGGGCAACAAGCTTGTATGTGCCGAATGGTTACAGCGTTGAGGAACCTTCTGACGGCTTTGCCAGTTTGATTACCAAAGGCAACGATTCTTACACTTTGCTAATCAATCCAAATGAAGGAGCTGCCAGTACTTTTTTCTATGACCTTCAAAAAGCAGATACGGAACAGCTCTGGGTAGCCGACGAAACGTTTCAGCAAAACGGCCGTTTCGGATTTGCGACAGTAGAAGAAATTGCGGAAGACCAGTTGGAACTTGTGGTCAGCGCCGGCGGTGTTAAACTTACGACGGTTACCACAGAAAGCGAAATCCCACAAAATATGGACTGGATGATGAAAACAGTCCGTTCAATTGATAGTGACGAATAGGAGAGCAGCACAATGAAAAGCTTACAATCAACAGAAGAATTTCATGAATTGACAAAAGAATCTGCAGCAATTTTCATGTTTACAGCAGGCTGGTGTCCGGATTGCCGTGTCATTGATCCTATTATGCCTGAAGTCCAAAAAACGTTCCCGGATTATACTTTTGTATCCGTAGATCGCGATCAGTTTATTGATTTGTGCATCGAACAGGACGTCTATGGCATTCCAAGTTTTTTAGCTTATGCAAATGGACAGGAAACTGGACGTTTTGTTAGCAAAGACCGCAAAACACAAGCAGAAATCGAAGGATTTATTTCGAATTTGCCAAAATAATAATAAAAACGGTTCGCCTAGACTAGGCCGAACCGTTTATTTATGAAAGCGAGGCCAAAACAACGATGAAATCTACTGAACTTTTTAATATACTTAGAGAACGGATGCCAAGCCGTCAATTGGAATGGCGCTATGACCGTGAAACTGAAACAGCTCACATCCATCACCAGGAAATAGGCAAAGGCATGAGCATCTCTTTGCCTCAAGTAATCAATCGATTTGAAGCAAGAGGCGACACTGCCATCGAAGAAATTGTCTACACGATTACCGAAACCTTCGATGCAATGGAACGGGAAGCAAAAGGTGAAATGAAATCAACTGAGCATATTTTTCCCGTCATCCGCTCAACTTCGTTTCCGACCGAATCCAATGAGGGCCACAAGTTCATCACGGCTGATCATACAGCCGAAACACGCATTTATTTTGCCTTGGATGCCGGCACTACCTATCGCTTAATTGACGAAAATGTGTTAAATTCATTAAGTCTGTCAGAAGAGCAGATCAAGGAAATTGCGAAGTTTCAAGTGAAAAAACTGAAAACCGCTGTAAAAGAAGATCATGTTGCGGGCAATATCTTTTATTTTCTAAATGAAAATGACGGCTATGACGCTTCACGCATTTTAAATGAATCTTTCCTAAAAGAAATGAAAGCAAAAATTACTGGAGATATGACCGTGTCTGTGCCGCATCAGGACGTACTGATTATCGGTGATATCCAAAATGAAACGGGATATGACGTGCTCGCACAAATGGCCATGCATTTCTTTACAAATGGCAAAGTGCCGATTACTTCTTTGTCGTTCATTTATGAAAATGACGAACTTGAGCCAATCTTTATACTGGCTAAAAATAGACCGAATAAGGAGAACGATAAAAAATGAATGCATTTTATAATAAACACGGAATTGGCGACGTGCTGCTGGTTCAATTGCAAACCGAAACCCCAGAAAAAATTCATCCTGAGCAGTCGGGAGATGTAACATTAATCAAAGATGAGGCTGGCACAATTGCTGGATTTAATTTATTCAATGCGTCAAGCTATGCGGAATTTCCGGAAGGGGAGCAAGTAGAGCTGTCTGAAGGACTTGTCACAGCTTTACAAAACGCTCTGGCGAAAAATGACATCGATTTTACATTGGAAGTAGATTTTTCACCAAAACTTGTCGTGGGCTTTGTGGAAACAAAAGAAAAGCATCCAAATGCCGATAAATTGAATGTTTGCCAAGTGGCTATCGGTGGAGAGCAGCTGCAAATCGTTTGCGGCGCTCCAAATGTTGAACAAGGGCAAAAAGTGGTTGTGGCTAAAGTAGGGGCTGTTATGCCTTCAGGTATGATTATTCGAGACGCAGAACTTCGGGGAGTGGCATCGTCTGGAATGATTTGTTCAGCAAAAGAATTGGCTTTGCCGGACGCACCTCAGGAAAAAGGCATTCTGGTGCTGCCTGAAGATGCCGAAATCGGTTCAGCTTTTCAAGTAAAGGCGTGACCGCCATATGAGTTGGATTAAAAACGTATGGAATCGCATGTTTACAGACGACGCCGATGAAGCCGAAGAAGAAGTTGTCTATGAAACGCCGCCCCCGGCCGTCAAAAAAGAAAAAGCACCTTTTCGTTTTCCGTTAATCCCAGATGAGGAAAAAGATGATTTTATTCATGACGTAAAGCGCACAGAAAAGCGTCCCAAGATGCCGATCTTTGATGAACGTGAAAGAGAGATTCTTCGGAAAGAGTCTGTGCCAGTGGAAAAACCCATTATGGGACCAAAAGAGGCGCCCGTGCGCCCATCAGCTGCAGCGGCAAAACGGAAAGCCGCAGAACTGCCTGTCAATACGGCACGCCGTTTTGAACCAAGCCGCTCCGTATCATCGGTGTATGGCTATAATACGGCACGTCCTGCCCCAACTCAAAAACTGACAGAAGAAAGAGAAAGCAAATACAATCGTGAACTGCATGACGAAGCCATTCAAGAAAGAGCAAGAGCCGGCTGGCATAAACCAAGACCCGTAGTTGAGCATGAGTTTGCACCGATCTTTGATAAAGACCCAGAGACGCAGCAATCTGTTCATGACACTCCAGAAGAAATGCCAAAAACCGAAGAACCTCTTGCAATGGATAGGGTTGAAGTGAAAAATGTTGAATTGCCCTTATCCGAAGAGGACAAAAATACAGATGAAGCAACCCAGGTACATATGGAATCTCCAACAGTTGAAACTACAGAAAACCAAGAATTGGTTCCTGTGAATGAAACGGCATTGGAAGTAGGGCGAAATCTGGAACAACAGCAAGAACCAGATGTGGAAATTGATCTGGCGTCTGAGACAGAGCAAGAGCCGAAAAAACAATCCGAGCTGCCAAAACAGCCGAATCCAGAAATGCCATCACCACCTGAATTAACTGCCGAAACAAAAACGAAATCACAATATGCACCAAAGCGTGAAAAAACCGTGCCGTTCAATGTATTGATGCTTAAATCAGACAAAGAATTGCTGAAAAAAAAAGCTGAATCCCAACCGTCAGCCGCACCTATTCGCGAAACGGCTGAAGCTCCCGTGATAACCACGGAAAAAAAAACGGCAGATTCTAATGAACAGCCAGCATATGCGCTGAATGCAGTATCAGAAGCTGAAACCAAAGCGTACCAATTTCCCTTGTCTGAATACTTGATGGCGCCGGAAAATGACCGGAAAGACGAAGAATGGATGGAAGAGCAAGGGATGCGCTTGATCGAAGCTTTGTCTCATTTTCAAATCAGAGCTGAGATTTTAAGCACAGTCCAAGGGCCTGCCGTCACGCAATTCGAATTAAAAGTCGCCCAAGGAATAAAAGTCAGCAAAATACGCAATTTAGCTGACGATTTAAAACTGGCCTTGGCGGCTCGAGATATACGGATTCAAGCACCGATTCCTGGAAAAAGTTCGATCGGAATCGAAATTCCCAATCGTACAAGCCGTGCAGTGCGCATTTCAGAAATTATCGACAGCCCCGTATTCCAAGAGTCGGATTCTCCATTAGAAGCTGCACTCGGTTTGGATTTGACGGGGAAGCCGGTAACATTGGATTTGCGCAAAATGCCGCATGGCTTGATTGCCGGAGCGACTGGGTCCGGTAAATCCGTCTGCATCAATTCAATATTGGTCAGTCTATTGTATAAGTCATCGCCTAGAGATTTGAAATTGCTGCTGATCGATCCTAAAATGGTCGAGCTGGCACCATACAACCATATACCGCATCTTGTCAGTCCTGTCATCACAGATGTCAAAGCGGCTACGGCATCTCTTAAATGGGCAGTGGAAGAAATGGAACGCCGCTATCAGTTATTTGCACACAGTAGTGTTCGCGACATTAGCCGATATAACAAGCTAGTGAAAGAAAAAGGCGATTACGCACAACATCTGCCCTATATTTTAATTGTGATCGATGAATTGGCGGACTTGATGATGATGTCTCCTTCGGATGTTGAAGATTCCATTTGCCGCATTGCACAAAAAGCGCGTGCTTGCGGAATCCATTTGGTCATTGCCACGCAGCGTCCATCCGTAGATGTGATTACGGGATTGATCAAATCCAATATTCCAACGCGTATTGCATTTTCCGTTTCATCACAAGTAGACAGCAGAACCATCCTGGATTCTCAGGGGGCGGAGCGCCTTCTCGGAAGAGGGGACATGCTGTATCTTGGCAACGGGATGTCAGCACCTAGCAGATTGCAGGGCACATTCGTGACGGATGATGAAATTGAAAAAGTCATCGAACATGCCAGACAACAAGGTGAGCCTGAATACTTTTTTAAAGAAGAAGAATTGATCAAACGCAGTGAATCATCGGTTGAACAGGATGATTTGTTTGAAGAGGCTTGCCGTTTTATCATGTTGCAGGGCAGTGCGTCGACTTCTCTTTTGCAGCGGAAGTTTCATATTGGCTACAACCGTGCAGCCCGATTGATGGATTTGATCGAACAGCATGGCTTTATTTCCGAGCAGAACGGCAGCAAAGCCCGCTCGGTATTAATCACAGAAACCGACATTGAAGAAGTGTTTCATTAAAATATCAGGAACGATGATTCGAATATAAAGAATACTGACTCATTTCAAGCATTAGTAAATATGTGATATAATAATACATTATCTTCATCAGCTATAGAACTCGCTCTGCGATTTATGTAGACTAATTTTCAACTCCCACAGGAGGTTCATTTATGACAGTTTTACATTTTACCGGAATCAAAGGCTCCGGTATGAGTCCACTAGCACAAATCATGCATGATATGGGCGAACAAGTTCAAGGTTCAGATATCGAACAGCATTTTTTCACAGAAGACCGGCTTCGTGAGAGAGGCATCACCATCTTGCCTTTCGATGCCAACAATATTGAAAAAGATATGACTATAATTGCAGGCAATGCATTTGGTGATGACCATCCTGAATTGATACAAGCGCGTGATTTAGGTGCAACCATTATTCGTTACCATCAGTTTTTGGGTGACTTGATGAAGCAGTATGTATCTGTTGCTATTACGGGGGCACATGGAAAAACGTCGACTACAGGATTGATGGCCCACGTATTGGCCGGCTACAAACCTGTATCGTATTTAATTGGAGACGGAACTGGCGTTGGACAGGCAGATTCTCATTTCTTTGTGGCTGAAGCTTGTGAATACCGCCGCCACTTTCTTGCTTATCATCCGGATTACGCGATTATGACCAATATCGATTACGATCATCCGGATTACTTTACTGGAATCGATGATGTATTCAAAGCATTCGAAGAAATGGCTCAACAAGTAAAAAAATGCATCATTGCTTGCGGGGACGATGAATACCTTCAACAAATTCAGGCACCTATTCCAGTTGTTTACTATGGCTTTGGAGAAGAAAACGACTTCCAAGCAAGAAATATAGTGAAAACGACTGCAGGAACGACTTTTGATGTAGTGATCCGCAATGAATTTTTCCATACCTTTACAATTCCAATGTTTGGCGACCACGCGACCTTAAATGCGTTGGCTGTTATTTCGCTCTGCCATTATGAAAGTATCCCTGCTGATATTATTCAACAGCAATTTGAAGACTTTGAAGGCGTCAAGCGTCGCTTTACCCAGACATCAATTGGGGACCGTATTTTAATTGACGACTATGCCCATCATCCAACAGAAATCCGTGCAACCTTGCAATCAGCAAGCCAAAAGTATCCGGATCGGGAACTCATTGCGATTTTCCAGCCCCACACCTTTACACGGACGCAAACATTTTTGCAGGAGTTTGCCGATTGCCTCAACGAAGCAGATCATGTATATTTGTGCGACATTTTTGGATCTGCCCGCGAGAAAGCCGGCACATTGAAAATACAAGACCTGTCAGAAAAAATTGACGGCAGTCGTTTGCTGGAACTGAATGAAGTCGATCGATTGAAAGAGCATGGCAATGCCGTTTTCTTGTTTATGGGAGCTGGAGACGTCACCAAATTCCAAGAAGCTTTTGAAAATGAATTAAATACAGAAAAAACAGTTTAACTTTTGAGTTAAACTGTTTTTTTATGCAGGAATGTAATTATTTTTGTTGAATAATAATAGAGACCGTGTTTAATCCAAACTCATCAAGGGTAGAAATAGGATATAACATAATTCGTTAAGAGGAGGAAACAGGATGGATTGGCAAATCTTGCTTTACATTGCCGCGATCGTAGCCGCTATTGGATTCTTAGTTCTATGCGTAGCGTTGGCAATGACATTAAATTCGTTGAAAAACACATTAAAAGAAGTTTCAGGCACCGTAGCCGGTCTTGAAAATCAATTGCAGGGGGTTACGTTGGAAACAACAAATCTATTGCATAAAACAAATGAACTTGCTGAAGACATTCAAGTAAAGTCAGAGAAATTGAATGGTGTCGTCGATGCAGTGAAAGGCGTCGGCAACTCAGTTACTGATCTGAACTCTACTGTTCGCCACATCACTTCAAAAGTTGGCGTGCAAGTCGAACAAAACGAAGACAAAATTGCTCAAGTTGTTCAATGGGGCAATGTGGTCATGGGAATTCGCGACAAATGGAACGAGCGTAAAATTTATGAAACTCGTGCCAACGAAGCTTATGCACCAGTACCTGAACAAAAGAAATTGCCACATAACGAGCAATACTAAATCCAGCTCTACTAAAAAAATTAATGGAGGTAATATCAATGAGCAAAAACAAAGATTACTATACTCAATCCAATTTTAATGATTCACAGTATAACAAAGATTCTTATACACAGGGCAGCCAGAATTATCAGCAAAGCGATTACGTTCCACAATCATACGGTGCTTCAAACCGTTATGACGATCTTTATGATTACGAAGAGTCGGGCGGCGGTTCAAACTTTTTAATCGGTATTTTAGTTGGAGGAATCGTTGGAGCTGCAGCTGCTTTGTTCCTGGCACCTAAATCGGGCAAGGAGTTTCAAGCTGACTTGAAAACGCAAGCTACTACCTTGAAAGAAAAAGCGTCTCAACAAACGGATTCGTCAAATGATGATTCAACTGGCTTTGCACAGCAATTGAAAGATCAATCCACTAAAGTGGTTGATAAAGTGAAAAACATGAAAGGCGGAAACTCGCCTATGGACGACGGCACTGCTTCTTCCGAAGGCGAAGAGTCCATCGACATTCACTCAACTGTTCAAAACTCTGCAAACAAATCTGACAACAAAGGTTCTGATGCGTTCACGTCTACTGCCAATGCTTTGAAAGAAGCAGTTGAAGAAGTGAAGGAAGAAAAAAAATCAGATTCAGGTTCGTCAACAGCTGGCAATACAGGCAGCAGCACAAACAGCAACACAGCAAACGCAAGCAAAGGTCCAAACACGACCAGCAGCAACAACAACAGCAATAAATCATCAAACACAAGCAATAACAACAGCAACAAATCGTCAAACACAAGCAACAACACAAGCAATAAATCATCGTCAAATGCATCAAGCAACAGCGCATCAACAAGCAATAACTTCAACAAAAAGAATTAATCTGGGAGCGGTTAGATGAAAAACTTAGTGCAAGTAAACAGTCTGGATAGCTTAAAACAGGCAGTAGGACACAATCAGCATTATTGGTTGTTTAAGCATAGCAGTACGTGCCCAGTATCGGCTGAAGCATGGAATGAGTATAACGAGTATTGCTCGCTGCATCCAAACCAGATCTTTTTATATCTCGTAGTTCAAGAAGATCGGGAATTCTCTCAAGCAATTGAAGAGATTACGGGCATCAAGCATGAATCGCCTCAAGCATTCCATTTTACGAGCCAAAAAGTAGACTGGCACGCTTCCCACAACAAAATCAAAAGAGAATCGATGCAAGAATTTCTAGCCTGAAAAAAAGCCGAAGCCTTGATGCTTCGGCTTTTTTGATGCAGAAAATACTTTAGCGCGTTGAAGCGCTAAAATGTTTTTCGTGACTTTCCCGAATTGTTTGCTTATAATAGTCCTATCATGATAATATGAGTCACCTGATAAAGGTAATTCGCGAAAGGGGAAGTTAAAGAATGAGTAATTTAGAATTAGAGCAACTAAGAGAAAAAGTGGATGCAGTCAACCTGCAGATTCTGTCTCTGATCAATGAGAGAGCTTCCGTTATCCAAGACATCGGAAAATTGAAAGAAAAGCAAGGGGTTGACCGTTACGATCCGTTACGGGAACGCCATATGCTGAATTTGTTGAAAGATAATAATGACGGTCCATTAGAACAGAAGACCGTTGATCATATTTTCAAAGAAATCTTCAAATCGGCCTTAAATATGCAAGAAGAAGATACACGTAAAGCATTATTGGTTTCGCGTAAAAAGAAAGCCGAAGATACTGTTATCACGATTAACGGTGAACAAGTCGGTGCCGGTGATCCTTCCTTCATCTTCGGTCCTTGTGCAGTAGAATCACAAGAGCAAGTTTCAAAAGTTGCAGAAGCCATTGGAGCAAAAGGGTTGAAAATGATCCGTGGTGGAGCTTACAAACCGCGCACATCACCTTACGATTTCCAAGGTCTTGGATTAGATGGGTTGAAGATGCTGAAAAAAGCTGCTGACCAGTTTAATCTAGCTGTTGTTTCAGAAATCGTGACACCAGGACATCTTGAAGCTGCTCTTGATTATGTGGATGTGGTTCAAGTTGGTGCCCGCAACATGCAAAACTTTGAATTGCTGAAAGCAGTTGGTTCAATTAACAAACCAGTTCTATTGAAGCGCGGAATGTCGGCAACGATTGAAGAATTCATCAATGCTGCTGAATACATCATCGCTTCAGGAAACGAAAACATTATTCTATGTGAACGCGGTATCCGCACATATGAAAAAGCGACACGCAACACATTAGATATTTCAGCTGTTCCAATCTTAAAACAAGAAACGCATCTACCGGTATTTGTTGACGTAACTCACTCTACAGGGCGCCGTGACCTATTGTTGCCAGCTGCGAAAGCAGCTATTGCGATCGGGGCAGATGGCGTTATGGCTGAAGTTCATCCAGATCCAGCAGTAGCATTGTCTGATGCTCAACAGCAAATGGATTTAGGCCAATTCGATGAATACTACGATTCATTGATGAAATTCATGAAACAGTACGAAATGAAAATATAGTCTTGAAAAGCCGGACAAACTCCGGCTTTTCTTTTTTTAGTTGATATTATTGAAGAAATTGTCGTATGATTAGAGAAAGACTGGAAAAGGAGGGCGCACAATGACCGTTACGATATACGATGTGGCAAGAGAGGCAAACGTTTCCATGGCTACTGTGTCACGTGTAGTGAATGCCAATCAAAACGTAAAACCTGCCACAAGAAAGAAAGTACTGAAAGTAATAGAAGAATTGGGCTATCGTCCAAATGCTGTTGCTCGTGGGCTTGCAAGCAAGAAGACAACGACGGTCGGCGTCATCATACCCGATATTTCCAATAGCATGTATGCTGAATTGGCCCGTGGAATTGAAGATATCGCTACAATGTACCGCTACAACATCATTTTATCCAACTCGGATCAGAACCAAAATAAGGAACTTCAGTTATTGGAGACCATGCTCGGGAAGCAAGTGGATGGAATCGTCTTTATGAGTGATGTGATTTCAACCGAACTTTTATACGAAATGGAACGTTCACCGACTCCGATCGTTCTGGCTGGTTCGATTGACGAATCCGCAGCAATTGCTTCGGTTAATATTGATTATTATGGCGCTGCTTATGAAGCTGTTAAGAAGTTTATCGATAATGGCCATAAGAAAATTGCTTTTGTATCAGGTCCATTAACTTCAATGATCAACAAAGAATACAAACTGAAAGCTTACCGCGAAGCCTTGGCGGATGCAGGCATCGATTACGATGATGATTTGGTCGTTGAATGCAATAATTCTTATGACGAAGGCATCGAGTCTGTGCAAACCTTGGCACCATTTGAGCCGACTGCTTATTTTGTCAGCAACGATGAAATGTCCATCGGCGTCATTCACGGTTTAGAAGAACAGGGCAAAAAAATACCGACTGATGCAGAAGTCATCAGCTATGAAAATTCAAAACTGGCGCGTATGGCCCGTCCTATGCTGACTTCAGTTGCTTTCCCGCTTTACGATATCGGTGCCGTCTCGATGCGCTTGTTGACGAAGTATATGAACAATGAGGAAATTGAAGAAAACCAAGTGATTCTTCCATACCGCATTGAAGAAAGACAATCGACTAAAAACGATTGATGGTGGATCCTCTAAAAAAATTGCAAAAGCTGACTGGATGAAAATCCAGTCAGCTTTTATCATTTATCCACTCTGTTGTTCGATAAAGATGATTTTTTAAAAATTCTATAAGTAAAGTTGAAGAACCAACGGAATTATTTCCGTTGGCTCTCAGCTTGTTGAAAAAGGCATCACACTTTCATTTCGCTTCAGGCGGACACGTTCCACGGGCACGGCTTCTGCCGCTTCCCTCACTGCGCTCAGTCCAGTGGCTCCAGCTCGAGTCGCTCTGTCGCTTTGCTCCATCACTGTTCCCGTAGGAGTCGCCGCCTTCCGCTACAGTTAAAAAAGAGAACATTTACTAAGTGGTTTGGAGAAGCGTCCGTTCGACTCCAGCGGGAAAGCGAGACGGCCGAGACCCCGCAGGGAACGGAGTGACCGAGGAGGCTTGGACGCGAGCCCGGGCAGCAGGTGGGACGCGACGTCCTGTCGCACCTGCTGCATGACCCACATCCTGTGGGCCCGAAAGCGAACGGTAAGCTTCGGAAATCCACGACTTGTTAGAAGTTTCTCTCAGGCTGCGTGTATTCTTTTTAATTATTACGAATCATATAAAGAGCTTTGTTCAGCATTTGAAGATTTTTATCGGTAATTTCAGATTTTCGCGGGATCGCCTGGTACATATTTGGTGGGTCTTCCCACGTATCAATCAACTTGACTGGAAATTCTGGCTGCCACTGGGCTATCCAGGATTCAGGCAATTTACCGGAAGGAATGGGGAAATTGTTCATTTCCATCCAAATTAAGGACCAGGCACGGGGAACTACCCGCCAAATATCGTAACCTCCGCCGCCGACAGCTATCCAGCGGCCCTCACAATACTCGTGAGCGAGTTCGTGAGCAATCTTGGGTATTTCCTTGTAAATATTCATCGTCCCGTATAAATGGGTCAGAGGGTCCAAATAATGGGCATCTGCACCATTCTGCGTTAAGATAACATCCGGCTTAAAGAATTCAATGATTTCTTTCATAGAAGTGCGGTAAATTTCGAGAAAAGATTCATCTTCTGTAAACGCATCGATTGGAAAATTAAAAGAAGTTCCGTATCCTTGGCCGTTGCCACGTTCGTTGATATTGCCTGTCCCAGGGAAGAGATAGCGTCCTGTTTCATGAATTGAGACCGTGCAGACATCCGGATCATCGTAAAAGCTCCATTGTACACCGTCTCCATGATGCGCATCAGTATCAATGTACAGCACACGGGAGTTGTATTTGGTTTTCAGGTAATTTATCGCTACTGAGCTATCGTTGTAAATACAAAAACCGGATGCTTTGCCTCTGAAACCGTGATGCAAACCGCCGCCTAAGTTTAACGCGTGCTGGGCTTTTCCTTCCATGACATAGTCGACAGCTGTTAATGTTCCGCCGACCAGCCGAGCACTGGCTTCATGCATATTTTCAAAGATAGGCGTATCCTCAGTGCCAATTCCGTAACTTTCACCGGCTTCGGGTGTTACCTCGCCGCGGCTTGCCTTTTTAACAATATCGATATAGCGCTCGTCGTGGGCTAACAGCAATTCTTCATCCGTTGCAATTCGAGCCGGTACAATTAAATCGTCTGGAAGCGCATTCATTTTTTTTAACAAGTCAATCGTCAATACAAGCCTTTTCTGGTTAAAAGGATGAGTTTCAGAAAATTTATACCCCAGTTGATCTTCTGAAAAGATGAATACCGCATGCTTCATTCGTTCACTTGCGGCATGCTTGGCCATAGGACATCAAATCCTTCTTTACGCAAATCATTGATGATGGCGAGTGGGTTCATCGTCTGAACGCGGAAAACAAGCACTTTATTGCTGCTATTTTCTCTGTCGGGGTAAACGAGGACACTCAACACATTAACATTTTGCTGATGGAACACTTTTGAAACTTCATACAGAATGCCGGATCGGTTTTTTACCCGTACTTCGATTTGTGAGCCGGGCTGGTGTGCACCAGTCAATTCAATAAAGGTATACAAAAGGTCTGTTTCTGTTAGGAAGCCGACCAGCTTATTATTGCTGACTACCGGAATACAGCCGATTTTTTGTTCATAAAAAATCATGGCTACTTCTTCCACAAAGTCAAGAGGATGGGCCGTAATTGGATTAGGAGTCATAATTTCAGAAACGTTCTTTTTATAAGGCTCACCCTTTGGTGCTACAGTAAATCTTGAAGGGACAGCATCTTTTAAATCACGATCTGTGACGATCCCAACTACTTTGCCATCATCAACGACGGGGGCATGGCGAATCCGTTTTTCTTTAAATAAATGCATAACGTCTTGTACTGTCTGGTCTGATCTCAGCGTATGGACATCGGTTCTCATAATTTCTTCTACTAACATACGGACACCCCTTTTGTGTTAACTCAATACATATAACGATTCATAAACCGCAGTTGATCAAATTTTTGGATGGATTCAGTGTCAACACGGCTGCCGATTTTGGCCATCAGGCAGTTTGCTGGATGCGAGCTGATTTCTGGATCATCCGTAGCGTAGTATTCCAATCCGCCTGCTTGCATCATTTTTTCCATAATTTTACGGTACTCCCACACATTTAACCCTGTTCCTTTTAAATCCCAATGCCAGTAATACTCGGTCGTAATGACGATAAAATCCTCAAAAGCCTCATCTAGCATCGAAACTTTTAATAGCGACTTGCCGACGCCGCTGCCCCTGTATTTCGGAATGACTTCAATCGCCCCAAGCTCAATCAAGTTATCCATTTTTCCTTCCGACCAGCGTTCAAGGGGGTCGGGGTAAAGAAACGTGACATAACCAACGATCATATTATCTTCTCGGGCTATGAGAATTCGGCCTTCCGGCAGGTCTGCAATTTCAGAAATTGCTTTGTGCTGTTGAGCGGGTGGCCTAAATGCAACGAGGTCTTCATGAAAATCAAGTTCGCTCAAGTTTTTTCCTGGAAGAGGACCCTCAATGATAAGAGTGCCATGTTGAGTTTCCAACTCCACAGAGTGGTACGTTTTCTGATGTTCCATCATTTCACCGCCTAGGATACAATTAGCTACATTATACATGAATGATAATGACATTTGGAGGAAAGCTGGTGAAATAAGCACTATTTTCTAAAAAGTTAAAATAGTTCGCATTCAATTGTCACAATGTTGTAGAATATAAAGTAATCAATGTGAAAGGGTGATCAGGATGAAAGTGGAAGCGTTACCAGCACGACAAGGAAATCATCAATTACATAATTACGAAGAGACAGCTGCCAACTTTGATTGGGCAGAAGTCGAGAAGGAATTTAGTTGGTATGAAAGCGGCAAAGTCAACATGGCTCATGAAGCAATCGATCGCCATGCAGACTCTCATCGAAAAAATAAAGTAGCGCTTTATTACAAAGATCAAAATAGACACGAAGCATATACATTTTACGAAATGAAGCGCATGACAAATCGAGCTGCAAACTTGCTTCAATCAACTTCAAATCTGGAAAAAGGAGACCGGATTTTTATTTTCATGCCGCGCTCTCCAGAATTGTATTTCTTGATGTTCGGAGCATTAAAAATGGGCTTGATTGTTGGGCCGCTGTTTGAAGCATTTATGGAAGGCGCCATCTATGACCGTCTTGATGACAGCGAAGCAAAGTCCATCATCACGACACCTGAACTGTTGGAGCGAGTGCCCTTTGACCGTTTGCCAAAATTGGAAACAATCTATCTAGTGGGAGAAAACATCGAAGAGCAGGATGGCCATATCGATGTCATGAAACATTTGCCGACAAATTCCGATAAATTTGAGCTTGAATGGCTTGATAAAGAAGATGGATTAGTGCTGCATTACACATCGGGTTCTACAGGCAAGCCTAAGGGCGTGCTCCATGCCCAATATGCAATGGTGCAGCAATACCAAACGGGTAAATGGGTTTTGGATTTTAATGAAACCGACATATATTGGTGTACGGCAGACCCAGGCTGGGTAACCGGGACTGCATACGGGGTATTCTCACCTTGGTTGAACGGTGTTACGACCGTCATACTGGGTGGACGCTTCTCGCCAGACGGCTGGTATCAAGCCATCGAAGATTTTGGGGTAACGGTTTGGTACAGCGCTCCGACTGCATTCCGCATGCTAATGGGAGCGGGAGATGCCTTAGTAAAAGAATACGATTTATCAACTCTTCGCCACGTATTGTCTGTCGGAGAACCATTAAATCCTGAAGTGGTCAGATGGGGAGCAGAAGTATTCGATAAGCGGATCCATGATACGTGGTGGATGACAGAAACAGGTGCCCAGACCATTTGCAACTATCCCTCAATGGATATTAAGCCAGGCTCAATGGGCAAACCGGTGCCAGGCATCAAAGTCGCAATTGTTGATGACCAAGGAAATGAACTGCCGCCTAACCAAATGGGCAACTTGGCGATTGAAAAGGGCTGGCCTTCGATGATGCGCCAGATCTGGAACAATCCAGCAAAATACGATTCTTACTTTTTGAAGGATAAATGGTATGTTTCAGGAGATTCAGCTTATATGGATGAAGAAGGTTACTTCTGGTTCCAAGGGCGTGTGGATGATGTCATCATGACCTCGGGAGAACGTGTCGGCCCATTTGAAGTGGAAAGTAAACTGCTGGAACATCCTGCGGTTGCAGAAGCCGGTGTCATCGGCAAACCGGATCCTGTTCGAGGCGAAATCATTAAAGCATTTGTTGCTTTGGTTGATGGGTACGAGCCATCAGAAGAATTGGTCCAAGAGATTCAACAATTTGTGAAAAAAGGGCTGGCTGCCCACGCAGCTCCGCGTGAAATTGAATTTAAAGACAAGCTTCCAAAAACTCGGAGCGGGAAAATTATGCGCCGGGTATTGAAAGCTTGGGAACTGGATTTGCCAACCGGGGATTTATCCACAATGGAAGACTAATAGGGAAAAGCAGCAGGAAGAATTCTCTTCCTGCTGCTTTTTTGGTTAATAGATAAAGCCCGAATCGCCTACTTGGCGACTCGGGCTTTATCTGTGTTAAGCTGCATCTTCTTCAGCAGGCTCTTCAGGTTCTGCGGGTTCTTCCGGAGCCGGTTCTTCTTCAACGGGCTCTTCCGGTTCAGCTTCAGGCTCTTCCTCTGGTGGAGCTTCCTCTTCTTCTGCAGCAGGAGGAGTTTCAACTTCCTCTTCAGCAGGTGGAGCTTCTTCCTGTTCTTCTGGAGCAGCTTCCGGTGTTGGCGCCGGTGTCGGTGTCGGTTCAGGACGCGGTGCAGCAATGCTGACCGTGTTCGAAGCAGCAGATTGTCTGCCTGTAATGTCCACTGCTACTACTGTGTAGCTTCCTGCGCCAGAAGCAGTATATGAATTGCCTCTCGCTTCTGAGATAGAAGCTACTCGTGAACCGCCTCTGTAAACTCGATAGCCAACGACATCATTAGATCCGGAGTTGGTCCAAGTAATCGTTCTGCCGCTAATGGCTGCTCGGACTCCGCTTGGAGCAGAGCCATCTGCATTGAACGCAGCTCCTGAAACAACCGAAGAAAATCTCGAGTTGCCCGGGAACAGTTTGCCAGCGTCTCCGCCAACAGGTGCCATAATGCGATCGATGTATTTTTGTGAAACACCGATGCCTCCGCCCGAGGTAAACTCTCTTGGCGTAGTTGACAAAGCCGCATAGCGCGTTCCGTTAATTGTTGTAAACGAACCGCTTGTTAAGCTATCGTCTGCTTCCGTTGGAATCATTGCTTCAGCATTAAATAAATCTGAACGTACTAGTCCAGCGCTTTGGCAGGCACTGCCAGGAGCCAATCCAGAAATTCCACAAAATGCTTTAGTAACAACACCTTCTGGTTGCTTGAACTCTTCTGAAGTTCCGACAAGGTCAGGACTGGCATCATAACTGGCATTCATCAAACGCGCCCATAACTGATTGACACGAAGAGACGCAGGCAAATCACGATTTTCAAAGCGTGACAGGGTGAATTCTTCTGAATCATAGCCCAGCCATACGCTCATGGTGACATTTGGGTTATAGCCTACCAGCCAAACATCAGTTGTACTGTTGGTTGTACCTGTTTTACCGGCAAAGTCGGCATTAAATTTCAATAAATTATTGGCACGATTTGCCGTTCCGCGCTCGGTTTTAAAGACATCACGCAGCATGTCTGTCAGAACATAGGCTGTTGGCGGGGTAAATACTTCTTTTGCCTGGGCTTCATGCTCATAAATGACATTGCCGTCTGCATCTTCAATTTTGTCGATCATTGTGGTTTCTACATATTGGCCATTGTTTCCAATCATTGCGTAGCCATTAGTGATTTCTTCAACTGAAGCCTCAATTCCTCCGCCTAAAGCAGAAGAAAGATTATTATTCTCCGCTTCTTCCACGCGTGTAAATCCGGCATTTAGCATGTACTGGACCGGCATTTGCTGTTGAATTTGAGCAAACAGTCGAATGGTTGGCAAGTTTAAAGATTGTGCCAATGAATCACGTGCAGGTATAAGACCCTGCTCGCTTGAAGCAATAAAGTTAGAGGGGCTCCAGATTTCGTTACCATCCATGTATTCGAACTTTACATCTACAAGTGGAGATCCTGCGCCAATTTGTCCGAGTTCGATTGCAGGTCCGTAAACCAATAGAGGTTTAACGGTGGACCCCATTGACCGGTATGCAGAAGTGGCATGGTTTAAGTTTTCAATTTCATGATCACGGCCGCCAACAAAACTGATAATGCGTCCGGTTCCATTTTCAATCATGATGCTGCCGACTTGAACAGGGAACTGCTTGTCGACTGCTTCACCGACATCGTTCAATCCTCTGCCATTTACAGTCGTACCATAGGATTCATAAGTTCTTTGCGCTTCTTCTTGTGCTTGATAAACTTCCTTGTCGATAGTTGAATGAATTCGATAGCCGTTTGAGCGTACTGCTCGATCAGCTAGAATGGCATATTCTTCATACAATTTATCATTTTCTTCCAGTGTGGCAGGATCGATGCCATTTTGTTCCGCCAACACATCCATAATGATTCGGGATGCGCGTTTTTCTATTTCGACAGTAACAAAGGGGAAGTCGGAATAAGAACGTGATTCGTTCTGGCGGAAATCAGTCACCAGGTCATATGCGATGGCTTCATCGTATTCTTGTTGCGTAATATATTCCGTTTCTCTCATTCGGAAAAGGACTGTTTTCATCCGATCAAGACCTGGCTGCAATCCCGCTTCATCTTTAAGTTCGCCACCCTCTGAATAAGGGGTGTAACTGTATGGCGCTTTTGGAATGCCGGCAATAAATGCTGCCTGGGCCAAATTTAGCTCACTGGCCGAGACATTGAATATTCCTTTTGAAGCAGTTTCAATTCCTGCAATATGTGCGCCGGAAGAAATTCTGCCGTAAGGAACAATGTTCAAGTAAGCTTGCATGATTTCATCCTTTGTCATGAACTTTTCTAAACGCATGGCCAAAAGGATTTCTTTTGCTTTCCGTTCATAGGAAACTTCATTTGTCAGAATCTGATTTTTGATCAATTGCTGTGTTAAGGTAGAGCCGCCAGTTTGGCTGTCTGAATTCGAAACATCCTGGAACAGGCCACGAAGAATTGCTTTCGGCACGATTCCTTCGTGTTCAAGGAAATACTCATCTTCAGTAGCGAGAACAGCATCTTTTGCGTAGTTCGCCACATTATCCAAAGTTGTAACTTCACGCTCCAAATCGGTCTGCAACTTGCCGAGATACACTTCATTGTCAAAATACAGTTCCGATGTTTCTTGGAAGCTATAAATTTCACTGAGCATTTCATCTTCGGTGCGGAGTTCTTGTTCATCCACCAGTGAGGCAAAATATCCAGCTCCGACAGATGCAGCAAAAACGCCGCCCGTAACAAGAACAATCGCGAGGATCAAAGCCAAATTCCAAATAACCCCTGTCGTTATGCTCATTCGTTTGAACCATTTTGTTGAAGTCCATCTATCGGTTGTTTCTTCAGTCTTGCTTATCCAATTTTTAATTTTTTCAAGCACATTATCATCCTCCTAAAATCCTTTATAGTATAACATATTCTTATAATTCCATCTAAACTTATTGACAATGTTAAATAATAAAGTAAACTACTAGTATATTTCATATTCAAACGTTGAAGGATCCGAAGTAGATCATGCAATTTTGTCAAGAGAGCCGGTGGTTGGTGCAAACCGGTCAAGATGCGTGGATTGAATTACAGGTCTGGAGTTTACGGAAGTGCCCCGTTTGGCACATGATGAGAGGGAGAGTTATTCTCCAAGCTAGGTGGTACCGCGCAATTGCGTCCTTGCATGAATTTCATGCAGGGACTTTTTTTATGCGGTTTTCCCTGGATTTCGTGCTTTATAACTTTAAGGAGGAATTGGAATGGCTAACGAATTGATTCAGGATTTACAATGGCGTGGTCTGCTGTACCAGCAGACAGACGAAGAGGGAATGGAGAAACTGCTCGACGAACAGAAAATTTCCTTGTACTGCGGAGTGGATCCGACAGCAGACAGCATGCATATCGGACACATTGTTCCGCTATTGACGCTGCGCCGCTTTCAGATGCATGGCCACCAGCCGATTTTATTAGTCGGTGGAGCTACGGGCATGATCGGCGATCCGTCTGGCAGAAATGAAGAACGCCAGCTGCAGACGACCGAGCAAATTGACCGCAACGTGGAAGGCATCAAAGTGCAGATGGAACAAATCTTTGATTTTCAATCCGAGAACGGAGCAAAAATGGTCAACAACCGCGACTGGATTGGCAAAATGAGTATCATTGAATTCTTGCGCGACTACGGCAAACTGATTTCGGTCAACTACATGCTGGCAAAAGATTCAGTGGCCTCCCGTTTAGAGACGGGCATTTCATTCACGGAGTTTTCCTATACCTTGATTCAGGCAATCGACTTTAACCATTTGTACAATGAGCACAATTGCCGCATCCAGATTGGTGGATCCGATCAATGGGGCAATATTACCTCAGGCCTTGAAATGATTCGCAAAACCCATGACGAGGAATCCAAAGCATTCGGCATTACGATTCCGCTTGTAACAAAAGCGGATGGAACGAAATTCGGCAAATCGGCAGGCGGTGCAGTATGGCTGGATCCGAAAAAGACAAGTCCTTACGAGTTCTACCAGTTTTGGATCAATGCGGCGGATGCCGACGTGATCAAATATTTGAAGATTTTTACTTTTATTAGCCGCGAAGAAATTGAAGCGTTGGAAGCGGCAGTAGAAACAGAAGCGCATTTGCGCAAAGCCCAAAAAACACTGGCAGAAGAAATGACCAAACTGATCCATGGGGAAGAAGCGCTTGCCGATGCACAGCGCATTACAAAAGCTTTGTTCAGCGGGGACTTGAAAGCTTTGTCTGCAGAAGAGATGAAAGCAGCCTTTAAGGATGTACCTTCAGTTCAAATGGCCAAAGAAAATAAATCCATTGTTGATTTGATTGTCGAAGCAGGAATTTCTTCATCTAAGCGACAGGCGCGGGAAGATGTTGCCAATGGTGCAATTTCTGTGAATGGTGAAAAAGTGACAGACTTGGAATACACTGTCGATGAAAAAGATCGCTTGGAAGATGCCTTTGCTATTATCCGCCGCGGCAAAAAGAAATACCATATGGTGCAATTTCAATAATTAGTAGAGTAAAAGCCGTCCAAAAAATTGGACGGCTTTTACTCGCTCTAAAGGATTTTCTTGCATCATTGCTTGTCTCGAATAAAACGCGGCAATTCCATGTCTTCGAATTGTTCGGGATGAATCAGTTTGCCGAGCCGGATCGCTCCTTCAATCAGTCGGGGAGAAGGGCGGCAATACAATTCTTCTTCCATTACATGGACATGGTCAATGGCTTTCATTTCGGTCCAACCGGGTCGTTTTTTGACAAGTTCAGGTTTTACTTTGGCAGTTAAAACACCAACCCAGGCTAAGAGAATATAATCAGGCTGTCGTTTGAGCACATCAGCCCAATCGGTTTGGACATTGGCTGAATCTGTATCGTCAAAAGAGTTGCGGGCGCCAGTTATGTGGCTGATTTCTGTTAGCCAATTGATGTTACCGGGAGTGAAAACAGGCTTTGGCCACCATTCCCAGTATAAAGAAGGGCGCGTTGCAGCTTGCTGGCCCCGATCTTTAATATCTTCAATAGCGTTCGTATACTCAGCATGAATCGTAGCAGCATTTATTCCGCAAGCATCAGCCACCTTTAAAAGGTCCTGGCCAATCTCATCAAGTGTCTGGGGATCCAGCACAAGATGTGGAATTTTTCTTCGGACCAGTTCATCCACATTTCTTTCCATTCCAGGCACACTCAATGAGGCCAAGACCAAATCAGGCTTCAAAGCTTCCAGTTCGTCCATTCGAATCGATAAATCAGGCCCCAGCCGCGGCAATGCCGTAACATTTTGGGGCCAGTCAGAATAATCATCAACACCAACCAATAAATGTTCAGCGTTTAAAAAAGCCAGCAACTCCGTATTGCTCGGACAAATTGAAACGATTCGCATCGATTTCCACCTCCGTTTTTTTCAGTTTACCACGCTTGAAGAAAAACATTATTGCCGATTGAAGAAATAGTTTAAACAAAGTATGATAAAGATGGAAATATTAAAAGAAATATCCGTATGTTTCTATCTGTTTTTTATGAAAATGAGATCTTCAATATAAAGGATAGAGTTTATGTTGTATAAAATTGGGTAAGCATGGTTATAAGAGAAAATGCAACTTCATGCACTCCGGTAAATACTAGAGTGAAATTATAAGCGAGAGCGGGGTGAAGCTGTTGCAGAGTGAATCGGAAAAACTTGCAATGCATTAGCAATGCAAGGTATTTTCACTCGATGCAATGGCTGTTAAATGTTGAAAGACCAAGATTTATTTGATCACTTAAGCGCACGGACCTGGAAAATGACAGAGGACTGGTACCTTTCATTAGATAAAAGTAAAGCAGGCGTTTACGGCTTGACCGATCCGGATAAAGTAGCTACTTTAAAAAATCAAAACCACGAATTCCATCTTCGCTTTTGTGCGATGTTCCAAAAAGACCAGCGTGAGTTTCTATCGGGCTTTCAGGATTGGATTGAGACGATCGCAATGGATGATGCGCATTTGGATACGCCAATTGTGCAAGTCATTGAAGAATTTTTCCGGACGCAGCAGCAATACTTGGATGAAATCGGAGAGTACGTCCTGAACCACAAAGAGCAGATTAGCCATGAAAAATTTGCAGAGTGGTCAAAAGCAGTAGTCCAGACCATCAGCAAAGTCATTGTTGAGTTTACAGATAAAAACTCGAAAGCTGCAGAAGAGCGGATGAATTCGCAGCAGCAAATGATTATCGAGATGAGCGCTCCGGTTATTTTATTGGCTGAGAAAATAGGTGTGCTGCCATTAATTGGTGAAATCACACCGCACCGCGCAGAAATCATGTTTGAAAAAGCATTGGCGCAAAGCTCCAAACACGATTTAGAAAAGCTGTTTATCGATCTTTCCGGTGTGCCGTTGATTGATACAATGGTGGCTCAGCAAGTGTTTCAATTGATCAAAGGTTTGGAAATTATCGGCGTTCGCGTCGCATTATCCGGCATCAGCCCGGTCATCGCGCAAACTGCTGTACAATTGGGCATCAAGTTTGTCGACATAGAAGTTTATAACACAATCGCTCAAGCATTAAAGCAAAATCGAATCCACTTGGTTTAACCAACAAAATCCCTGGAGCCTAATCGGGCTCCAGGGATTTTTTTATTGCATGCAGCAAATTTTTGAGTGTTTATTAAGAAGAGATCATCAATTGTGCTTGTTATTTGCGGGAAAGCTTGAGTTGCTTGCGGAATACAGGTTTTATTTGCGGAACAACCCAGTTTGTTTGCAGGATAAAACAACTTGTTTGCGCTATCCGCCAGTTTGTTTGCAAAATCGAAAAATGGCGCAAACAAAAACCCCCAAAACCATTGAATAAACAAGGTTTTGAGGGTTACCGAAACTACTATTTCCGAAAATTTAAAATTAACGTGAGTAGTACTCAACGATCAATTGTTCGTTGATTTCAGCAGACAATTCGCTGCGCTCTGGAAGGCGTACGAATGTTCCTGTTTTGCTATCAGTATCGATAGTTACGTATTCAGGAACAAAGTTGCTTACTTCGATTGCTTCGTTTACTACATCAAGGTTGTTTGATTTTTCACGGAAAGCAATTGTTTGTCCTGGTTTCACGCTGAATGACGGAATGTCAACGCGTTTGCCATCAACAAGGATGTGGCCGTGGTTTACGATTTGGCGAGCTTGGCGACGAGTGCGCGCAAGACCTAAACGATAAACAACGTTATCAAGGCGAGCTTCAAGAAGGATCATGAAGTTTTCACCGTGCTTACCAGGCATTTTGCCGGCTTTGTTGAACAAAGTTTTGAACTGACGTTCGTTAACTCCGTACATGAACCGTAGTTTTTGTTTTTCTTGTAGTTGCAAACCGTATTCAGAAACTTTTCTGCGTTGGTTAGCACCGTGTTGACCTGGTGCGTAAGGGCGTTTTTCTAATTCTTTACCTGTGCCTGTAAGAGAAATTCCCAAACGGCGTGACAGTTTCCATGATGGACCTGTATAACGAGACATAGTAGTCTCCTCCTCTGTTTTTGGTTTTTAGAGTAAAATAAAAACCAGATGCATTCATGCTGCAAGCCATTTTATATTCTTGTACCTTCGCTCAGCAGCCAAAGAGTTACACGATACACCTGCTATGAGGAATAAAATGGACGAACACGCACATACAACTGCTGCGATTATTTTACACAAAGCATAGTATAACCGATTTCGAACTCTGAAGTCAATAGAAATCCAAAGATGCCACTGAAAATGCCGACTTCCTTTTTCAGATGCTTCAGGGTAGAATGGACTTAAGATATAATGTAAGCGCTTTCTATTCCGGGTAAGGGGTGAACTTTATGACAGGGAAACAAATGAATCTAGAAACAGCGGTTATCCACAAAGGCTATGATGGTGCCAGTCATCACGATAGTTTGGTGACGCCGCTGTATCAAACTTCGACGTATTCTTTTGCCAATGCAGAACAAGGGGAAGATCGGTTTGCGGGAATCTGTGAAGGCAATATTTATTCACGGCTCGGCAATCCGACAGTTCGCGTGCTGGAGGAACGGATGGCAGAGATCGAAGGCGGCAAAGGGGCATTGGCTTTCGGGTCGGGGATGGCTGCGGTCAGTGCTATTTTGATTTATTTAACCAAAGCCGGTGACCACGTACTGTGCTCGAGAGGGATTTACGGCTGTACGTATGGCTTGCTGGAAATTATGGAAGAAAAGTATGGGATCACGCATGATCTCGTTTCCATGACTACCGAGCAGGAAGTCGAGCAGGCACTCACGCCAGAAACGGTTTGTATCTATGTGGAAACGCCGATCAATCCAACAATGGAACTGGTTAATTTGCAGGCAGTGATGGCAGTAGCGAAAAAGCACAAGCTCCAAGTGGTCGTAGACAACACCTTCTGTTCGCCGTATCTGCAGAATCCGTTGCAGATGGGAGCGGATTTTGTTTTGCACAGCGCAACCAAATACTTGAATGGCCATGGGGATGTGGTCGGCGGGATTTTGGTGGGGCGCGACGCGGAAGAAATGCAGCACATTCGGATGACGGTGCAAAAGGACGTAGGTGGCATCATGTCGCCATTTGATGCATGGCTATTGCTGAGAGGACTGAAAACTTTGCACGTGCGGATGGATCGCCATGTTGACAATGCTAAAACCGTTTTAAACTTTCTGAAACAACAGGATCTGGTAAAGAAAATTTATTATCCGTATGACAATGGGCATCCGCAAGTAGAAATTGCAAAGCGGCAAATGCGCCAAGGCGGGGGATTGATTTCCTTTGAAATCGCAGGAGGTAAAAAAGAAGCTCAGGCTTTCCTAAATGCCTTATCGTTGATCAAGATTGCAGTGAGTCTCGGAGATGCGGAAACATTGATTCAGCATCCAGCAACAATGACTCACGCGGTCGTCCCTGAGGAAAAACGAAAGGCAATGGGGATCAGCGACTCTTTGGTGCGGCTGTCGGTCGGACTTGAGCATACAGACGACTTGATTGAGGATTTGAACAAAGCGTTTGAAAGAGTAAAACCAAAACTTCAGGAAATATAGTCAAAAAAGACCCGAAGCTCGAATTTCGAGTTTCGGGTCTTGCTGTTTTTATAGATGTTTCATTAATACTTCAGTGAAAAGTTCCAAACCCTTTTGGTCTTCTTCAGTAAATCGACTCAGTTCTGGGCTGTCGATATCGAGAACACCGATCACCTGATCTTCTTTCATCAATGGAATGACAATTTCCGAACGAGATGCCGCATCGCAGGCGATATGTCCGGGGAATGCATGAACATCTTCTACCAACATGGTTTTTTTATCTGCAACGGCTGTGCCGCAAACACCCTTGCCAACTGGAATTCGGACACAGGCAGGAAGGCCTTGGAACGGACCAAGTACAAGCTCTCCTTCTTCCATTAAATAAAAACCGACCCAATTGGTGCGTTCAAGAAATTGATTGAGCAAAGAAGAAGCGTTGCTCAAATTGGCGATGCTATTTTTCTCACCCTCTAGCAATGCATCCAATTGCTTTGAAAGCATTTGGTACTGTTCTAAACTATTGCCGCTGTAATCTGTTTGTGTAAACAAAAAATAACCTCATTTCATTTTTTAGTTTGGAATACTTTCCAGAAGAAACCGTTCAACTTAGTTTAGTATAAATTTTCTCGTAATGCTTATGCAAGTCATCGACATTATGGGCGTCTGATCCGAAAACGAGTGGGATACCGAGCGATTCCGCATATTCAATGAAAGGAAGCGGTGGATAAACTTCCAGACAGTCGGGTTTCGACAAGCCTGCGCTGTTGACATCCAGTTCGAATCCAGCTGACTTCATTGATTGCAAAATGTTCTGGATTTGCGCAGTGTCATCAATTTTTTGGCCGTGTGCCAATTGGAATTTATGGATCAAGGTCGGGTGCCCGATTCGTTTTGGCTTGAATGGTCCAAGGTCTTCCTGGATAGAGGCTTCCAGCGTTTTGTAATAAAGTCCGTAGGCCGCTTCGACAGAACCGCTTGCAGCCGCTAGCTCCAGAAAAACTTCCTTGCTGTAATCCGCACAGTAATACTGATCATTCACTTTTAGAAAATGAACGGACAAAATAGAATCATCCAGGGCTGGTCCAATTTCATTTAAAAAAGAGGTGATTTCTTTTTCATACCCTGCGATAAAGTCGACTTCCAATCCTGCACGGATGCGAATGTCTTGTTGATAGACCGCTTTTAACCGATTGATTTCATGCATATAAGGAGTCAGCTGGTCCATGCTGATGCTGCTGTCTTTCAAAGGAGTAGGGTCCGTAAAATTAAGTGGAAGCGGGGCATGCTCGGTAAACGAAATATCCGTAAAACCCGAGTTTATTGCTTTTTCAATATAGCGTTCTGTAGAGTCTTTTGTCCCGTGAGGACAAAAATGCGTATGAATGTGACCATCTCGTTTCATAAAATCATCCTCTTTTCTTTCTATAAAAAAATATAATCGCTTTTCTTCTAATTTGGCAAACATAAGAGTAGAATACATGTTAAAATAAAAGAATCATGAATACATTTACGTATAACTGGTAATGTGATTTTGGAACAGGGGGCTATATGACTTATGATGGAGTATATCATCATTGCGGTCATCATTCTAATAGCGATAATGATCATCGGCTTTATGTTTCGCAAAAAACATCTGGCTGAAATTGAGCGCTTGGAACAGTTAAAACTGCAAATACAAAATAAACCGATACTAGAAGAATTGACAAAAGTGAAGCAATTAAACATGAACGGCCAGACGGAAGAAATGTTTGAACGCTGGCGCAACGTATGGACAGAAATTATGGATGTGCATATTCCAAAAATAGATGCTTCCCTATATGACGCTGAGGAGGCAATCAACCGCTTCCGTTTTGGCAAAGCGACAAAGCTTGAACAGGAAACCGAAGTGAAGATCGACAGCGTGGATCAACAAATGAACACCATCCTGGTCGAACTGGAAGAATTGATTGGCAGCGAAGAAAAGAATCGCAGCGAAATTGATTTGATTCAAGAAAAATACCGACGTGCCCGCAAAAATTTGCTGGCGCACCAGCATTCTTACGGGGCTGCTGCCGGACCGCTCGAGAAACGAATTGAATCGTTCATTCCGATGTTTGATGAATACGAGAAATTGACGAATGAAGGCAATTACTTAAAAGCCCGCGAAATTGTCATCAGCTTATCTACTGAGGGCGAACAAGCATTTTTGTTAGTCGATGACATTCCACCGTTATTGGCGGACGTCCAGACGAAAATTCCTTCTTATATTGCTGAATTGCGTCAAGGCAAAAGCGAAATGGAAGAGCAATCTTATTATTTGGGGCATTTAGAGCTAACGCTTCAATTGGATGAGATCGAAGAAGAGTTGGACGTGCTGAAAGAGAAAATTGCGCAATTGGAAATCGAACAAACGAAAATTGCCGTTGAAAAAATAAAAGATCAGATCGACTCGTTTTACGAACTGTTGGAAAAAGAAGTCGAGGCTAAGCATTATATTGACGATTTCCGTATCGATACCGAACGCCATTTAGAAGTAGTGGCTCGTGATACTCAAGAGATGGAAGAGGAATGCAGATACGTTCAGCACAGCTACAAAATCAGCGAAAGCGAAGCGGCCATTCCAAAGTCTTGCATGGAGAAGATGGAGCAGTTAGCAAAACGCTATGACTTATTGCGTTCACGCTTGGAAGAAGATCAATCCGCATATTCAAGCCTTCAAGAAGAGTTGCTTCATATCCGTGAAGATCTGTCGATTGTGGATTCAACACAAAACGATTTTATGACTTCATTGAAGAGCCTGCGCATTGAAGAAAACAAAGCTCGTACTAAAGTCGAGCAGTTAAAACGCAAATTGCAAGAAACAGACCGCGTGCTGCATAAAGCGAACATTCCCGGGATTCCAGAAGACATGGATGTCCGGTTGGAAGAAGCAGAAGAACATCTTTTTGTTACCATGCAAACTTTGCGTGAAGTGCCACTGAATATTAAGTTGGTTCATAATTATTTGGAGCAAGCTGAGAAAAGCATTGATGACGTCCATGCAAAAGCGGTTGAAATGGTTGAAAATGTGCTGTTGATTGAACGAATCATTCAGTACGGCAACCGTTACCGTAAATCCAACTTAGAGTTGGATGCCAAGCTGGAAGGAGCGGAAGAGTCGTTCCGTCAGCTTCGGTATACAAAAGCATTGGAAGAAGCGGCAACTGCAGTTGAAAACTTTGAACCCGGTTCGATGAAACGCATCGAAGTGCTGGTCAAAGAAGATGCTTGGCGCATTTAAAAAATAAAATGTAAACCACCAGCGAATGAGCTGGTGGTTTTCTTTTCGGAGGCGGAACATGATTTATTTAGACAACAGTGCGACGACTCGGCCAAGAAAAGAAGTGCTCGATGCCTTTGTAGCAGCAAATGAGCGTTTTTATGCCAATCCAGCCTCGCTGCATGCATTAGGAAACCAGGCAGAAGATTTGCTGGAAACCGCACGCAGCCAGCTGAAAGAACACTTGCATATGGAAAAAATTGTTTTCACTTCCGGTGGAACAGAAGCAAATAATTTGGCTTTAATTGGAACTGCCAGAAGCTACCAGCACCGGGGCAAACATATTGTCACTTCTGCAACGGAACATCCTTCCGTACTAAATAGCTTGGCTGCGTTGGAGCAGGAAGGCTTTATCGTTACGCGTCTGGCTGTCAACCGTTCGGGAGCGATCGATGTTGATGAGTTGATGAATGCGCTGAGAAAGGATACGATTTTAGTGTCTCTTATGCACGTCAACAATGAAATTGGCACCATCCATCCAATAGCGGAGATTGCGGCATTGCTGAAAGAGCAACGGATCTTGTTTCACGTGGATGCCGTTCAAAGCATGGGCAAGCTGGAACTCAATCCCAAAGCCATGCCTGATTTATTGTCCGTGTCGGGCCATAAGATCCATGGATTAAAAGGCACTGGGCTGCTGGCTTATTCTGGAGTAGAGTTGGAGGCTATTCAGTACGGTGGCGGTCAGGAAGCGGGAGTCCGAAGCGGCACTGTGTCCGTTCCAAATGCTATTGCTTTGGCGAAAGCATTGAGGTTGGCGCAACCCAATCCGCTGCATCGTGAGTGGAACGACAAGCTGCGTGAGTTTTTTTCAGCGTTTAAAGGCGTGAGGGTGGTCAGTCCGGAACGGGCAGCTCCGCATATACTGTCGGTGGCGGTAAAAGGCATCAAAGGTGAAGTCCTGGTATCCGGTTTGCAAAAAGACTCGGTCATCGTCTCTACTTCCAGTGCATGCTCATCAAAAAGCAGCAATACAAGCCATGTGATCGAAGCAATCGGTCTGCCGCGCGAGTTTAAAGATGGCGTCATCCGCATCAGTTTTGGAGCATTTACCGAAGAACAAGACATTCTCGCGCTGCAAAGCGCATTTCAGCGGGTTTACCGCACCATAAAAGGAGTTTAATCTACTATGAAAACCAATCAAATTCTCGTTCGTTACGGCGAGTTATCAACAAAAGGTAAAAACCGGAGTTCGTTCATTGGGCGGCTCCGCGACAATGTACGGCAAACGTTTTCTGATTTGGAACACATCCAAATTAAAGCTGAACGCGATCGAATGTTCATTACATCGTACAGTGAACTGGAATTGGCACAAGTGATTGAACGGTTGCCGCAAGTGTTCGGCATCCAATCGTTCAGCCCGGTAACTGCCTGTGAATTGGATCTTGAGGCAATGAAACAAACGGCAGAAGCAGTCATTGCTAAAATCCAAGATACCGACAAAAGTTTCAAAGTTTCTGTCAAACGGCCATATAAAGAGTTTCCACACGAAAAACCAGAAATCATGAAAGAATTAAGCTCGCACGTGTTGAGAATTTTTCCGAATTTGAAAGTCCAAATGAAAGATCCGGAAATCGATTTAAAAGTGGAAGTGCGTGAAGAAGCAGTTTATATGATGGCAGAAGTAATTCAAGGAGCTGGTGGCTTGCCTGTAGGAGCTGGAGGGAAAGCGCTATTGATGCTGTCTGGCGGCTTGGACAGTCCCGTTGCCGGATACCACATGCTCAAACGCGGCGTCCGTTTGGAACTGATCCATTTCTTTAGTCCACCGTTCACTAACGACCGTGCGAAGGAAAAAGTATTTGACCTTGCTGAAAAATTATCGCAGTTCGGTTCATCCGTCAATCTGCACATCATTCCGTTTACCAAGCTGCAGCAAGAAGTTCACAAACAAGTACCAGACAATATCACGATGACCTCTACACGCCGAATGATGATGCGCGTTGCAGACCTTGTCATGGCCGAAACCAATTGCCGCGCCATTATCACAGGCGAAAGTTTGGGTCAGGTGGCAAGCCAAACCCTAGAAAGCCTGCAAGCAATCAATGCTGTGACAAACACACCGATTCTTCGTCCACTAATTGCAATTGATAAGCTGGAAATTATCGATACAGCTCAGCAAATCGGAACGTATGATATTTCGATTCGCCCGTTTGAAGATTGCTGCACCATTTTCACGCCGGCAAATCCCAAAACCAAGCCAAAACTTGAAAAAGTGGAGTACTATGAGAACTTTGTTTCATTTGATGGGCTAATCGAAGAAGCAGTGGCAGAGCGGGAAATCATCAAGTTCCCACGCGTCAAAGTTGATCAATTTGCCGATCTATTATAAGCGTTGAGCCGCCTCTTTAGGGCGGCTCTTTTTGAATCATAGTTTCGATTTGCCCAATGCTTGTCTTCCGGTAAGTTTCTTCTTTTGGAAAATGGTCGCTGTAGGATGGTTAGCCATATCCAAACCCTTGCATGAAGCATACCAATCCTGACCGCTGCGACGCATGGAGTGGGAGTTTCTCTTTATTTACTTTACAGATAAGATGAGCCTATAATTAGACTGTTATTTCGAAATACAAAATATATAAAGATTGGTGCGCGATGCAGGATGACAGATTCTAAAAAAGGTATTTTGGTCATTATTTTAACGTATACTTTATGGGGGTTCATGCCAATTTTTTGGAAGCAAATTGATCATGTTCCAGCAGACGAAGTTTTAGCAGGGAGAATCATATGGTCTTTCTTATTTACACTAGGATTCATTCTTTTAATAAATGGAGGCCGCCAGCTGTGGCTTGACCTGAAAATGCTGTGGGCTTCCAAGAGGAAATTCTTCTTGTTGATGCTGGCATCGTTTCTGATTTCTGCGAACTGGTTTTTTTATGTTTATGCCGTTTCACATGACCGAATTGTTGAAACTAGCCTGGGCTACTACATCAATCCGTTAATCTCAATGCTCCTCGGCGCTATTTTCCTAAAGGAAAAACTATCGCCAGCGATAAAAGTTGCCTTTCTTTTGGCTGCCACAGGTGTCTTGATTTTAACCCTTTCTTTTGGCTCTTTGCCGTGGCTTGCTCTAGGCATGGCTTTCAGTTTTGCTTTTTATGGCCTAATCAAGAAAACCATTCGTTTGGATGCGCTGCGTGGGTTGGCAATTGAAACCTTGTTTGTTTTTCCTATTGCGATTGCGTACTATGTCTATTTGATGTCGGTTGACCGCGTGTCTTTTTTGCATACCGGACTGACCACAGATATTCTGCTAATTGCCAGTGGTGTAGTCACTGCTTTGCCGCTGTTGTTTTTTGCTATCGGAGCCCCATTAATCCCGCTTTATATGGTTGGGTTTCTGCAGTATATTGCACCTTCGCTCATGCTGTTGATCGGAGTCTTCATTTATGGAGAAGCCTTCACTACAATAGACATCATTTCTTTCTCCTTGATTTGGAGTGCTTTGATCTTGTTTACTTCCTCGAAGTTTATAGAAGCACGGGGAATTCGAAAGGCCAACCGAAAAATTTCGGTATGAATTTGCTTTTCTGGTGAAACATTTGCCTTTGTTTCCCGTATAGTAAAGAGTAGAAACCAAGGAGGGAATTGCACAAATGAATACAAAAAGATGGATCGCTTTAGTAGCAGCTGCAGTCGTATTGGGAATTTCATTGGTCATCAACTCAGCTTTCGCTTTTCTTCAAAGCGGGTTTGGCGAAGGCGTCGATGAGTTAATGGCGACCACACAATCAAGTATGTCGGAAGTTGTCATTGAGGATGGCGATTTTGACAACCGTGTGGCAGTTTTGAATGTTGACGGGGTAATCCAAGACACGGGAGAGGCATCGCCTTTGTTTGGAGCAGCCGGCTATAACCATTCGTTCTTTATGGAACAATTGGAAAATGTTAAAGAGGATGACTCAGTTAAAGCTGTCGTGCTTACGGTAAATTCACCGGGTGGCGGAGTAGTGGAATCAGCTGAAATTTACGACAAAATCACTGAAATCCAGGAAGAAACCCAAAAACCGTTTTACGTTTCTATGGGAGCAACAGCGGCTTCAGGCGGGTATTACATTGCTGCACCCGCAGATAAAATCTTTGTCAACGAAGAAACCTTGACCGGTTCTATCGGGGTTATCATGCAAAGCGTCAATTATGGCGAACTGGCAGAGCGTTACGGTGTAGACTTCGTTACCATCAAGTCGGGTCCGTACAAGGATATTATGAGTGCAACCCGCGACATGACAGATGATGAACGTGCACTTCTTCAAGAGATGCTGGATGATTCATATGAATCGTTTGTTGATGTCATTGAAGAAGGCCGGGGCATGACTGAAGACGAAGTTAGAGCTGTTGCAGATGGTCGTGTCATGAATGGCCGCCAAGCTGTTGAAGTCAACTTAGCCGATGATTTCGGATTTGAAGAAGACGTTATTGATCAAGTCAAAGCTGATTTTGATCTGGGCAATGCAGAAGTATTCCAATATGGGGCTTCAGAAGGATGGGGCTCATTATTGTCGATGAAAGTGGGTTCATTCTTTGGCAATGATGTAGAAACACAGATGATTACAAAAATGCTTACCGAATACAGTTCTCCGCGTATGATGTATTTATACGGTGATAAATAAGGAGGGACCATGATGACAGACCACGAAACGAATGAAACAGCAGAAAAAGTGCAAGTCCAATCACAGCGTCCCGACACGCCGAGCTACGAAGAAGTTCTTTTCTATGAACGGAAGCCTGCCGGTTTTTGGGTGCGTTTTTGGGCATATTTAATCGACCTTTTGGTTATCGCAGGGCTGACATCCATTTTGGTCAAGCCGGTCTTTGCGCTTCTCGGTCTTGAAACAAGCGGCATCCCTTGGTATGCACCGTATGCCATTTTATCAGCTGTCGTTTTCTATGGCTATTTTGTGCTAATGACTAAGTTTTTCAGACAAACTGTTGGGAAAATGATCATGGGCATCCGGGTAGTATCGTTGAAATCGGATGATTTGTCTTGGACAACTCTGTTTTTCCGGGAATGGATCGGCCGATTTATTTCAGTGACGATCCTGCCGCTTTACTGGATTGTCGGATTTACGCCGTTAAAGCAAGGGGTTCATGACTATATTGCAGATACGACAGTGGTGCACGAGGACTCTTTCAGAAAAAACAAGTTGGTTCAGAAAAAACGCCAAGATGGGTCTGGGTTGCAAGAAACCCGCGCCTTTTAGTATGATGAAGAGACAATGAAAGGGAGGCGTTTTGATTGGTACAAATTACATTCAAGAAAAACCCTGTTACTTTACCCAATAAAGAAGTAAAAGTGGGAGATCAGGCTCCAGATTTTTCGGTCTTATGGACGGACTTGAATCCGGTGACATTGCAGGATACTGCTGGAAAAATTCGGCTGATCAGTGTGGTTCCATCATTGGATACCGGCGTCTGCTCAGATCAGACAAAGCGCTTCAGCGATGAAGCAGCGGCGTTAGGCGATCATGTAGCGGTCCTGACCGTTTCAGCCGATTTGCCATTTGCGCAAAAACGCTGGACGGAAATCAACAAAGTTGATGCACTTACGACGTTATCGGATCACCGGGATCTTTCATTTGGTGAAGCATACGGAGTGACGATGAAGGAACTTCGGCTTCTGGCCCGCTCGATTTTCGTCATTGATCAACATGACAAAGTCGCCTATGTGGAATATGTCCCTGAAGGAACGGATCATCCCGATTACGACAAAGCGTTAGACGCAGTAAGAAAGTTAACAAACTAATACAAAGGAAACCCACTCAAAAGAGTGGGTTTCCTTATTGAGGACGGCGAACGCATGAATTCAACCATGGAAAAAACGTTTTATTTTATTGATAACCACACGACAAAAATCCAGCAAGAGCAGGAAAATGCTTACTTGGAAAGCTTGTTGACAACAACGGAAAATTGGCTGGATGGAGTCATTAAGCCAGAAGAGGGATCCAGCAAAGAAGATATTCGCAAAGCGCTTCAACTGGCGGTATTGAAAGGCATGAAAGAGCATGTCCAGCCGCATCACCAAATGACGCCGGATGCGCTTGGCTTATTAGTGGGGTATCTGGTAGAGCTGTTTGTCAAAAAAGAACAAGCCGTCATCTTGGATCCGGCTGTCGGAACCGGCAACTTGCTATTGACGGTCATGAACTATTTGGATGGTCGATTAACGGGAGCGGGCGTGGAGCTGGATGATTTGTTGATTCGCCTGGCTTCAAACGCTGGCAACCTGGTGGAACAGCCGATTACGTTCTATCTGCAGGACGCTCTGCAGCCCTTATTGATCGATCCGGTTGATGTTGTTGTTTCAGATTTGCCGGTAGGGTACTACCCGGACGAAGAAACAGCAGCCACCTACGAATTGAAAGCGGATGAAGGAATGTCTTTTGCCCACCATTTGTTTATCGAGCAATCGTTAAAACACACGGCTGAAGGCGGTTATTTGTTTTTTATTGTCCCTAAAGCGTTGTTTGAATCTGCACAAGCGAGCCAATTGCACAGTTTTCTAAAGAAACATGCCCATATCCAATCGGTAATGGAATTGCCGGAGAGCCTGTTTAAAAATTCGGCTCATGCGAAGGGAATCTTGGTCTTGCAGAAAAAACAAGAAGGTGTCAAAGCGCCGAAAGAAGTGTTATTGGCACGTGTGCCGAATATGTCAAAGCCGGAATCAATGTCAAAATTCTTTTCACAAGTTACCGGATGGTTTAAAGAAAACAAAGAATAAAGCAGCGGATTTATGCTATACTGAAGTTATAAAAACATCCAGATGCACCATTTTTTGATGAAAAGAGGTATGCGCAATGACCGAGTCAAACGAAGCACCAAAAAAAGTCAGTTTGCAGGAAGCCGTAAAACGCCAACTGGAAGCTAAGAAAAATCAAGCTGGAGACAAGCAGTCAGGCGGCAATGCTTCACTGTCGACCAAAAAGATGAAGAGCCAGCAATCAAAGAAAGTCAGCAATAACCGCCGCAAAATGGGTACGTAAAAAAGTATCGACATACGGAAGAATGTTGAAAAGGCAGGGAGATCGATTCCCTGCCTTTTTTCTTTGTGCAAAAAAAAAGTATACTGATTTAAATCGCTTTCTCAACTAATTTAAAAGGAGAAGGAATGCTATGCAGACAAATTTTCAAGATGCCTATGGTGCTGATGTCTTTCGAGCGGATTGCGAAAATTGTTTTGCTCTTTGCTGTGTCGCACTGGGTTTTACTGCTTCTGCAGATTTTCCAGTTGACAAGGCAGGAGGTGTACCATGCCGAAACTTAACATCAGACTTCAAATGTGGAATTCACCGGAACTTAAAACTCTCGGGCTATAGCGGATGTACAGTATTCGACTGTCTGGGTGCGGGACAAAAAGTTTCTCAGCAGACTTTTGGTGGAGTGAGCTGGAAAGACGATCCAGATTCAGCTCACCAAATGTTTCAAGTATTGCCGGTCATGCAGCAGCTTCAGGAAATGATCTTTTACTTAACGCAAGCTATTGAGCGCTGCGGCAGAGGGGAATTAGAAGAGGATCTGCACCAAAGCAGACAAGTGATTGAGCAACTTACTCTAGCCCCTGCTGAAAGTCTTTTATCGACAGATTTGCCTCATCATCGCCGGCATGTTAAAAATATGCTGGTACAGGTTAGTGATAGCGTTAGACTTGAATCAGGCCGATACAATAAAGAGATGAACCGGAAAAAAGGACGCAATTACCAGGGAGCAGATTTAATTGAGGCAAAACTGCAAGAAAGAGACATGAGAGGCTCGTTGTTTAGAGGCGCCTACTTGATTGGGGCGGATTTGGGCAATACAGATTTAAGAAACTCGGATTTTATCGGAGCAGATCTGCGAAATGCAGATTTGTCGGGAGCAAATTTAAAGGGCAGTCTTTATTTGACGCAAATGCAGTTGAACTCTGCAAGAGGAAACGCCTGCACGAAAATACCGAGTTTATTGTCTGTGCCCGCTCACTGGAGTGAAATGCGATGATTTGAAGAGAAGAGGAGGAGTTGGATGTATGCCGGCTTTTGGCTTCGTTTAAAAGCTTTTGCAATCGACTACCTGTTGATTTTTGCTTATCTGGCAGTGCTGCTAGTTTTTTCCCTATTTGTGATGCCTTCAATACAAGACTGGTTTCAGGCTTCTCGGATGACGGCTCAGCTTGCTGGCTTTCTCATGTTGACGCTGCCCGTTTCCCTTTACTTCATCATTTTGGATTCAACAATGGGCAGGCAAACGGTCGGCAAACGGAAAATGCAGCTTTGCGTTGTGGATAAGCAGGAGCAGCCTATTTCCATTTATCGTTCGACTTTTCGGACGGCATTGAAGTTTTTGCCTTGGGAGCTGTCCCATTTTATGGCTTACCGGATGATTTACTTGGGAGATGGCGAAGTGTTGCTGGGAGATTATTTGATAGGGGGATTGGTCTATGTTTTGATCTTACTTTATATTCTGATGGCTATTTTTACAAAGGACAAGCAGTCCCTTTATGACCGCTTAGCAAAAACCTATGTAGTAAAATCAAATTTTCTTTGAAAACTATTGACTTGCCGAGAAGAACTGGTAGAATCTATTTCAATATACTTTTAAAAAGAGTTAGATCTTGAACTAAAGAAACAAATATAGTTTGTCCATTTATTTAATAAATATCTCGATCGATGGTTTAGTAACCAATTTGTGCGCAGCAGCAAGAGACTGGATGGCAGGTGTGAATTCAGGCAGCAAATTGGATGAAATACGCCATCAGCTTTGATCGTTTCGAAAAAGAGTGAATGCTTTGTATAGACAAAGCATTAAATTGGGTGGTAACGCGGAGAAAACCTTCGTCCCTTTATGGGGACAGGAGGTTTTCTCTTTTTTTATAGAGAAAAGGAGAGTTTGCTATGCACAATATTAAGTCAGTCATCACACCCAGATTCCTGGAAGCCCTAATTTTAACTGCTCTTATTTTTCTGGTAATCAGTGTCAGCATCATCAGCTTTGAATCGGTTCCGCATATTCCTATCTTGTTTTCGATTTTGCTCTTGTTCGTTTACGGAGCCATAAAAAAAGTCTCTTACCGGAAGATGGAAAAGGGGCTGGTGGAAGGAGCAGGTGCGGGCATGAGTGCTGTCTTCCTGTTTTTCTTCATCGGCATACTCATCAGCAGTTGGATGATCAGCGGGACCATTCCGACACTTATTTACACAGGATTTACGCTCATTTCCATGACCTTTTTCTACGCCATTGTTTTTATCGTGACATCATTAATTGGTTTATCAATTGGCAGTTCCCTAACGACTGTTGCGACCATCGGCGTTGCTTTTATCGGCATGGCGACCGCAATGGACCTGTCTTTGGCTATAACGGCCGGAGCGATTGTGTCGGGAGCATTTTTTGGCGATAAAATGTCGCCATTGTCGGACACCACAAACTTGTCTTCTACCATTGTCGGTGTGGATCTTTTTGAACATATCCGCAACATGGGATGGACAACGATTCCTGCATTTGGGATAACCTTGATTTTGTTCGCGCTGCTTTCTCCAGAGTCAGCTGGTACAAGCATTCAAGATGTTGCAGCTTTTAAAGAGGGGTTGTTAGCCACGGGAATGATCCATTGGTATACGCTCATTCCGCTGGTTGTGCTCATTCTGCTGACGATTAGGAGAATGCCGGCTTTGGTTACGCTGGCAGTAAGTTCAGTGACTGCAATACTCATTTCATTTTTGCATCAAAGTTCAACAGCTTCTGAGCTATTTTCAGTCTTGTTCAGCGGCTATGTCTCCTCGACGGGGATAGAGGAAATCGATTCTTTGCTGTCGCGTGGGGGAATGGAGAGCATGATGTTCACGGTTGCTTTGGTGCTGCTTGCGCTTAGCATGGGCGGATTGCTGTTCACGTTAGGAATTGTGCAATGCCTGCTGGCAAAAGTGGAAAGCCTGCTGAAGAAAGTCTCTTCTGTCATTGCCGCTTCTGCATTAACGGCGATCGGCATCAACATCTTGATAGGGGAGCAATATCTGTCAATTCTGCTGACAGGACAAGCTTTTAAAGAACCATACGATAAAGTGGGGCTTGCCGGCAAAAACTTGAGCCGTGTGATGGAAGACGCAGGAACTGTGGTCAACCCGCTTGTCCCATGGAGTGTTTGCGGCATCTTTATTACGGGCGTCATCGGCGTTTCAACGCTCGATTACTTGCCATTCGCATTCTTCTGCCTGTTATCGCCATTATTGACTGTCTTGTTCGGCTTTACTGGAAAGACCTTGACGTATAAAGAAGCAAAATAAAAATGCTGGGAGAAGCAGGTGATGCAGTTAATCACCTGCTTTTTTGAAGGAATGGAGGAAATCGATCGGATGAGTCGAATAGTATTGCATATAGACTCTTATCCTGCTGCGACTTGGAAAAAAACAGTCGAGGAGTAGATATTATGTACAAATCAATTTTATTGGCTGCAGACGGTTCGGAAACTTCGATACGAGCTGGCACGCAAGCTGCGCAATTGGCCTCGTTGGTCAAAGGAGCTGAAGTAACGATTGTCTACGTTTCGGATTTTAATGAAGACAGCAATGAAGAAGTTCATGATGGCGGCCCGATAGAATTTGAACTGTCGCGCAAGAAAAAAACCCAGCCTATCCGAGAGGCCTTTGAACGCGAAAAAATCTATTACAAAACTGAAATTTTGCATGGCCGACCGGCACCGGCGATTATTGAACTGGCAAACGAAAGAAATTTTGACCTGGTTGTCATTGGCAGCAGAGGATTAAATGCGTTATCCGAAATGGTGTTGGGCAGCGTTAGCCGCAAAGTCGTGAATGGAGTGAATTGCCCTGTACTGATCGTAAAATAACGTGGACTTCTTTATAACGGAGTCTGGTATACTAATAAAAAAGATTGGTCTTATTTGCATATATGCCGTCGAAAGGCCGCTTGGAGGAAAACAACAAATGAAAACTTTACCTAATTGCCCTAAATGCAATTCTGAATATATTTACGAAGACGGCAGTTTGCTGGTATGCCCTGAATGCGCACATGAATGGAGTCCGCTTGCAGAAGCTGACAGCTCAGAACAAGAAAAGATTGTGAAAGATGCAAACGGCACGCCATTGCAAGATGGAGACGCTGTTACCGTCATCAAAGACCTGAAAGTCAAAGGCAGTTCATCGACTTTGAAAATTGGTACGAAAGTAAAAAGCATCCGGCTGGTCGAAGGCGACCACGACATCGACTGCAAAATAGATGGCTTTGGCGCTATGAAATTGAAATCGGAATTTGTCAAAAAAGCATAAAATGAAAAGCCCCTGCCCAAACTTAATAAAAAGTTTAGGCAGGGGCTTTATATTTTTAGGATATAGAGAGTGAACCGCAAAAGGATTAAACGCCGCGTTTATTTCCCCACACCAAGGTATGCAATTGCGGCAATACTTTGGCGTCATTCATGATAGGTGAACGAACGTGGTAATCGATTAATTGCTCATAACGATGCAGCAAGTCGGAAACCAGCTGGGCATCATCCGTTGTAACTGTATCTTCGTTGCCGGTCTGCAAGAAAAATGGAACCGCTGGATACCGCTGATGAAGCTCTTCTGCATAGGCAAAATCGTGCTGGTCAAACACCACAACCTTCAAACTGACGTTGGCATGCTGCAGCTTTTCCATAAACAAATCGAGTTTCACAAAATCCGTCTTCATTCCAGAGCTGGGCGGCTTTGGCGACAAGGTGATGTCGTCGATGTTAGTCAGCCAGTCTTGCCAAATTGACCCTTGGGTTTCAACGGCCACTTTCCAACCTTGTTGATGGCACAGCTCGACCAATTCACCAATGCCTTTATGAAGAGCGGGATTGCCACCTGAAATAGTGACGTGTGAAAATGCTGCGCCTCCGGTTTGGATAAGCTCTTCGACAATCTCAGCAGGCTGTTTGGAAACACTGGTTCCCGTACCGTCCCATGTGAATTTTGAATCACACCAGGAACAGGAATAGTCGCATCCGGCGGTTCGCACAAACATGGTTTTTTGTCCCATGACCATGCCTTCGCCTTGTATCGTTGGACCGAAGATTTCCATGACAGGGATTTTCATAACAGTTCCTCCTTGCGCGGACGGAACACCACATAGCTCGTTGGCGTTTCGCGAACAATCACTTGCAGGCAATTCGGCTGGTTGCTTTTTGTCTTCAATACTTGTTGAATCGATTGCCACACCTGCTGAGCAAGAAGTTCAGTGGTTGGAAATTTGTTCGTAAATTCCGGATGGTCGTTCAAGACGCTGTGGTCGTATTTTTTGTGAATCAGTTGTTTCACTAATTTAAAATCAATCAAAAAGCCAGTCGCATCAAGCTCATTGCCAGCAATGGTAATGTTGAGGTGATACGTATGGCCATGCATGACTTGGCATTTTCCTGCATCTTCACTTGGAATAAAATGCGCGGCAGAAAAATGCAGGTCTTTGTTGAGTTCGAATTGAAAGTCGTGTGCAGTGGTTGGGTAAAATTGCTGCATCATTCGACAGCACCTGCCGATTTTTTCGCCTGGTAGCGGGCAAGGCCTTCGTTGCGCAATATGCAGGATGGACATTCGCCGCACCCAGTGCTCGGAATGCCGTTGTAGCAAGTCAAAGTTTTTTCTTGGACAAAATCAAGAGCATCCAGCGTATCGGAAAGTTCCCACACATCGGCTTTATCCAGCCACATTAACGGGGTATGGATGATAAACTGCTTGTCCATTGCCAAATTCAATGTAACGTTTAAGGAACGGATAAAAGTGTCACGGCAGTCTGGGTAGCCGCTGAAATCGGTTTGGCTGACGCCGGTGATCAAATGCCGGGAACCGATCGCATCTGCATAAACTGCTGCAAAAGATAAGAACAGCAAGTTTCTGCCCGGTACGAAAGTGGAAGGCAATTCGCCTTCCTCGGCGGTCACTTCAATGTCGTCCCGTGTCAGCGCATTCGCAGACAGTTGATTGATCAAAGTCATATCCAGCACTTTGAACGAGACGCCAAGTTCTTCAGCGATTTTTCGGGCACATTCGATTTCGGCTGAATGGCGCTGGCCGTAATCAAATGTGACCGTTGCAACTTCTTTAAAATTTTTCATAGCCCAAAACAGGCAAGTGGTGCTGTCTTGGCCGCCGCTGAAAACGACGACCGCTTTTTCATTTTTCATCTAAAACACTCCTTAGTTTTTTAGAGAGGGAGTTTGCGAACCTCTTTAAGCGAACAGCATTAATAATACCATAATGTGCGTCAATCAGCTTTGGAATCGAACTATCCGAAAGCACAAGTGCTGCAAAGCGCTCTTCTGCTTTTAGTAAGGTATACTGATTTTGTAAAGAATCTCGTTGAACATATTGGAAGGGGAGATGTGACATGAAAGCAATCGTCATCGACAATTACGGAGGCAAGGAACAACTGAAAGAAAGAGAGCTGGAGAAACCGGCTATCAATGAAAACCAAGTACTTGTGGAAATCCATGCCACGTCCATCAATCCGATTGACTGGAAATTGCGTGAAGGATATTTGCAGGAAATGCTGCCATGGGAATTTCCGATTATTTTAGGTTGGGACGCAGCAGGGGTAATTGCTGAGGTTGGCAAAAACGTTAAGCATTACAGTGTGGGAGATCGGGTATTCGCTAGACCTGCCACCACACGCCAGGGAACATATGCAGAGTTTGTTCCGGTTGAAATGGAGCTTTTGGCACATATGCCAGAAAGCATGAGCTTTGAAGAAGGAGCAGCTATTCCGTTGACTGGATTGACTGCCTACCAATGCCTTGTAGGCTTTGCAGAAGTAAAAAAAGGGGACAAAGTGCTGATTCATGCAGGAGCAGGCGGAGTCGGCAGCATGGCCATCCAAATTGCCAATAGCATTGGTGCTTACGTAGCAACAACAGCAAGCGACAAAAATGATGAGTTGGTCAAGTCGCTTGGAGCAAACCGGGTAATCAATTACAGTGAAGAAGACTTCAGCGAACTGCTGGAAGATTTCGATGCGGTACTGGATACGATGGGTGGAGATGTTTTAGACAAAAGTTTTAAAGTGCTGAAAAAAGGCGGGAAACTGATTTCAATTGCCGGACAGCCTTCTGCTGAAAAAGCTGAAGAATACGGTGTGAAAGCCAGTAATTTTTGGTTGGAACCGAGCGGTGAACAATTGCAAAAGCTGGCAAACTTATACGTTTCGGGAGAACTGAAACCGACAATTGGCCATGTTTTTGATTTTACGGAGCAGGGATTGAAAGATGCGCATGAACTAAGTGAATCTCATCATGCCCGCGGAAAAATTGTCATTAAAATTAAATCTTAATCGAGCAAAGAAGAGGTTTTGGAATGTACTCATTCCAAAACCTCTTCTTTCAAAATTGGCTTTTAAACACTACTTGAATTTATTTTTCCATGACGGCAAAGTAATTGTTTTCACTGTCGGCAAAATTAAACACTTTGCCTGATGGCATGTCCACTATATCTCCAACGGTGATGCTTTGATCTGAAAACTTTTGGTGCAGCTCTTCAGCATTTTCAGTGAAAAACATTAAGGAGGGAGTGTCTAGATTTACTCCAGGCGACATCCTGGCAACGGCTTCTTTGTTATGTAGAATAATATTTGTTTCGGCACCTTCTGACGGTGCAATTTCAATCCATCTCATTCCGTGGGTATTTTCTTCAGCCACTATAGAAAATCCTAGTTTTTTTGTCCAAAAATTTAAGGCTTCGTCTTGGTCGTTGACATACAGCATAACTTGCCCAACTTTGCTGATCATGATCTTCAGCTCCTTTGTAATATTTGAATTAGTGCTTAATCGAAATCAAGTCCCAAAAGACCATCAAGCAAGAGCCCTGATGGTCTTTCGGTGTGAGTGAGATTGTTTGTAGCTTATGATGCCAAACCCATTTTATTTATCAGTTTAAAAGTTTTCAGGCTTGCCAGATTTGTCTTCAGAATAATATTCATCCGGTGCATCGTCCTGAGCTTCTTCTGTACGTACAACCAAAACATCGCATTTTGCCGAACGGACAATGTGTTCAGAGACACTGCCGATTAAGAAGCGTTCTACAGCATTTAATCCGGTTGCACCGCAAATAATAAGGTCAGCTTCTACTTTTTGAGCCAAGTCACGCGAAATCATGGTTTTCGGAGAACCGTAATCGACTACGATGTTCACTTTTTCAACACCGGCAGCTAAAGCTTCTTTTTTGTAGTCGTCCAATAAATCTTCCGCAAATTTTTGAGCGCGGTCAGCAATTGATCGATCGTACGCTTCGATGGCTGCGAATGACCGGGTATCGATGACGTTCACCAAATTTAATGTAGCGTGGTTCCGCTTGGCGATGCCAACTGACTTTTTAAATGCCCATTCTGCTTCTTTGGAACCGTCGACTGCAACTAGAATTTGACTGTACTTTAATGTCATCCTAAATTCCTCCTTTTGTCTCTCACTATAAACAATTCGCTATAAGTTTTAAGGTTCCTGCTAAATTGAACTTAATTTAGTGAATTTTTTGTCTAATTAATGGCGACTATTGCCCCCTGTATATAGAGTGTTTACAAGTATAAAAGTAGCAATTTGGAGCAGAAATCTTTAATTTCTGCTAAAATATAAGTGATTTCAGAAAATTCTTATAGATAATTAACGGATCCTACTAACGATAAAATGGAGGGTTTCGAGATGCGAATTGGCGTACCGACAGAAGTAAAAAACAATGAAAACCGAATTGCGATGACTCCGGCGGGTGTAGTCCATTTAAAACAGTATAATCACACCGTATATATTCAGGCGGGAGCTGGACTTGGTTCAGGATTTACTGACGAACATTACCGAGTTGCTGGAGCAAAAATCGCTGCCACGGCCGAAGAGGCATGGGCGCAGGAAATGGTCATGAAAGTAAAAGAACCGGAACCGGAAGAATACCGCTATTTTCGTGAAGGGCTGATCTTATTCACTTATTTGCATTTGGCTCCAGAAAAACAATTGACGCAAGCGCTGCTGCGTGCAAAAGTGACCGGCATTGCTTATGAGACCGTTCAGTTGCCGAACGGTTCCCTGCCTTTGCTGACGCCGATGAGCGAAGTAGCAGGCCGGATGTCTACGCAGATCGGAGCTCAATTTCTTGAAAAGATACACGGCGGTGCAGGAATTTTGCTTGGCGGAATTCCGGGTGTTGGGCGCGGCAAAGTGTGTGTGATTGGTGCGGGAGTTGCGGGGACCAATGCTGCCAAAATAGCAGTTGGAATGGGTGCAAATGTTACGATACTGGATTTAAATCCGGACCGCCTGCGCCAACTGGACGATCAGTTTGGCCAGGATGTCCAAACATTGATATCCAATCCATTGAATATTGCCGAATCTGTAAAAAAAGCAGATCTTGTTATTGGTGCGGTGCTAATTCCTGGAGCAAAGGCACCCAAACTGGTGACGGTAGACATGATCAAGTCCATGAAGCCTGGATCCGTTGTAGTAGATATTGCTATTGACCAAGGCGGGATTTTTGAGACCAGCGACCGTGTCACGACTCATGATGCACCGACATATGTAAAGCACGGAGTTGTCCACTATGCAGTAGCAAATATGCCAGGAGCCGTTCCAAGAACTTCTACGATTGGCTTAACGAATGTCACGGTGCCATATGCAGTTCAAATTGCCAATAAAGGGTTGGTCCAGGCGGTACGTGACAATGATGCCTTAAAAAAAGGCATCAATACGCTGGCTGGCTATGTAACATATGAGGCTGTAGCTTTAGACCAAGGACTGGAGTACAAATCAGTCGAAGATGTTTTAGGGGAATAAAACGGCGCCGGAAAGATTCCGGCGCCGTTTTTGATGTTAGTTTGTAATGATTTGAAGTTCCTTTGGAAATTTTGTCAAGACTTCGTAGCCGTCTTCTGTAACGACCACATCATCTTCGATGCGGACACCAACTTTGCCGGGAACATAAATGCCGGGTTCCAGTGTAAAGACCATTCCTTTATCCATTTTCATTGGATTGGCTCCGTGAATAGAAGGGAATTCGTGAACGGATATGCCAAGGCCATGGCCGAGGCGGTGTGTGAAATACTCACCATATCCTGCATCTGTAATGACTTTGCGGGAAATCTGGTCCAGCTCAGCTGCCGTGACACCCGGTTTGACCGCTTTCAGTGCAGCCAGTTCAGCCTGCAGAACGATATCATAAACGGCTTTTTGTTCTTCACCAGGTTCACCGAGCGCCAATGTGCGGGTGATATCTGAGCAATAGCCTTTGTGGACAACCCCAAGATCGAACAGCACCAAGTCACCATTTTGCAGTTTTCGGTCGCCGGTTTTTCCGTGAGGCGAAGCGGCTTTGTCGCCTGTCAACACGGTCGTATCGAACGACATATGAGTCACTCCGCGTTTTTTTAATGACAATTCAATTTCTGTCATCACTTCAATTTCAGTGATGCCTTCTTTAATTGTTTTAGCAGCGACTTCGATGGCATAATCGGCCAGTGCAGCTGCTTCACGCAAAATCTGAAGTTCTGTTTCGTCTTTGATGACGCGCATGGCATTCAACTGATCGTCCAGCTTCATAATTTCGAGTGAACCAAAAAACGAAAGGATGGCATCATAGCGGTCAACTGTCATATGGTTTTTTTCTATGGCCATGGTTTTCAACTCGATTCCACGAGATTGCGCGGTGTTGTATAAAATTTCCATCGAATTTTGCGTGTCTTCGTGGCCTACAATTTCGCCGGTCCATCCGGCGTTTTTTGCATCCGGCATTTCCATCTTCGGACAAATCAGGAAAGGTTCTGCTTCAGCGAATACCATCACCCCCAATAGGCGTTCGTGTGGGTTGCTTTGGAAGCCGCTGACATAAAAGACGTTAAAGGGATCGGTAATAAACGCAACGTCAATTGACTGTTCTTTTAAATAATTTTGTAATTGCTTGATTTTGGTCATATGTACTCCTCCTCTACATGTGTAGCATATCAAAAATCAGGGGATAAATCAGCTGCGAATCAAACTACTAGCTGCCATTTGCAAGTATTTCATGAAATCCTGCCGTGTTCCTGCATGTCGGAAACAGAGCAAGATTGTGGAATATCCATAATAAAATCGGTATCATTACAAATGAACATTTTTACATTTCCAACAATCAATAACAAACTCATTGGAGGGATAGTATGCACATTTCATATCACGGACATTCAGTTGTAAAAATTAAAACAGGCGACTTCACGATCCTAATTGATCCATTCATTAACGGAAACGAATTGACGGATTTGAAAGTGGCCGATGAAAAGCCAAATGCCATTCTTTTGACGCATGCCCACAACGATCATGTGGGGGATACGATTGAACTGGCAAAAAGCAATAACGCACAAGTAGTTGCACCAGTCGAACTGGCTAACTACTTAGGAAGCCAAGGAGTCAATGCAGTTGGCATGAACTTAGGCGGTGCACATGAATTTGATTTTGGTACAGTAAAATTTACAAAAGCATTCCATAGTTCTTCATATACAACCGAAGATGGCGAAGCAATTTATGGCGGCATGCCAGCCGGGATTCTCTTTAAAGCAGAAGGCAAAACAATTTATCATGCCGGAGATACCGAAGTGTTTGGCGATATGGAAATTCTCGGCAAACTTAACGACATTGATGTAGCCTTCGTGCCAATCGGTGACTTTTTCACAATGGGGCCGGAAGATGCAGCTTACGCAGTTGAGCTGTTAAACCCTAAAGTTGTAGTTCCCGTACACTATGATACTTTCCCACCCATCAAACAGGATCCCGAACACTTCAAGTCCTTGGTCAAAAATGCAGAAGTCAACATCCTGCAGCCAGGCGGCGGCATTGAATTATAATTACGGACAACACCCAGAGAGCCTTGGCTTTTTGGGTGTTTTTGTTTTCTATCCAACTGTTTCACTCGATTGCCAAATGCACAGGAGGTCCACAGGAAGTGAATATGGTAACCTTTGCGACAGGAAGTCGCGCTCATAGGTTACCTTCCATCAGGCCACCTCCACTTTTCTAATTGTCCAGTTGCGGTGGCCAATTCCTCGGGACATAAGTCAATCCAGCAGTGTGGCATAGAGCACCACTCTGCTGGATCGCCTTATGCCTGTCGGAACTGAGCGGCCACCTCCACATTTCATTGAATTATGCTACACTATTAGGTACATGAACGCAGAAAGAATGGGTGAAATCATGGCGACTAAACATGAACAGATATTGGATTATATAGAGACCTTGGCCGTCGGCGAAAAAATTTCGGTGCGGCGCATTGCCAAAGAGCTTCAGGTGAGTGAAGGGACTGCTTACCGGGCTATCAAAGAAGCGGAAACGAAACGGTTGGTGTCGACCATTGAACGTGTCGGAACCATTCGGATTGAACGCAAAAAGAAAGAAAATATTGAGCGGCTGACCTATGCAGAAATCGTCAACATCGTTGACGGGCAAGTGCTCGGGGGAAGAGCTGGATTGCATAAATCTTTAAACAAATTCGTGATTGGCGCGATGCAGCTTGAAGACATGATGCGCTATACAGAAGCAGGCAATTTGCTGATTGTCGGCAATCGCTACAAAGCACATGAATATGCGCTTCGTGCAGGTGCAGCCGTGTTGGTAACAGGGGGATTTGAAGCATCCGAAGGAGTGAAGAAGCTGGCAGATGAGTTTGAACTGCCGGTTATTTCAACTAGCTACGATACTTTTACCGTGGCAACGATGATTAATCGGGCCATTTACGACCAATTAATCAAAAAAGAAATTCTTCTAATAGAAGATATTTTGATCCCACTTGAAGTGACAGCGTATTTAAAAGTAAAAGAACCAATCAGAAGATATCATGAATTGAATGAAGAAACGACACACGGCGGTTTTCCGGTGGTCGATCAGTCGAATAAATTGGTCGGCATCATTACTTCTCGTGACGTGATTGGGCATCCGCCTACTGAGATCGTCGAAAAAGTGATGACCAAAGATCCCATCACGGTCTCTATGCAAACTAGCGTCGCCGCGGCAGGACATCGTATGATTTGGGAAGGCATTGATTTGATGCCAGTTGCAGATGATCATGGCAAGTTGAAAGGCGTCATCAGCAGACAGGATGTATTGAAAGCAATCCAAACTGCTCAACGTCAGCCGCAGCAGGGTGAAACCATCGACGACATCATCAAAAGCCAGCTGCATCAACAGTCCAATGATAAACTAGTATTGGAATTTCGAGTCACACCACAAATGACCAATGCCTATGGTTCAATTTCTCACGGCGCGTATACAATGATTCTCACGGAAGCTGCAGGAGCGGCTCTAAAAACAAAAAATCGAAAAGATAGTGTACTGGAAAACATTTCAATCTACTTCTTAAAACCGGTTCAGCTGGATGCCGTAGTGTTTGTCCATCCGAATATTTTGGACATCAGCCGGAAGTCTGCAAAAGTTGAAGTTGATGTGTCTCTTGATCACGAAATCGTGGGCAAGGCTATGTTAACATTCCAGTTACTGGATCGATAAACTGAGATTCCTCTCCAACAGTAAAAAAGGCAGCAGAATCACTCATGACTGAGTGTTTCTGCTGCCTAAAATATTCTATCCTGGATAAGTGGCTTACGGGTTTAAATCTGCTTCTTCTTCAAGAAATGTCTGATAATGCCGGGACGCTTTGTAATTGTAATAAACGAGAGCCACTCCAAGTACGATGAAAACGGCTGAAACAATGTACGTGATCGCACTTTGAAATACGAACAGCTGGTTGATGCCGAAAAGGGCCAAAAAGCTTCCCAACGCCATTGATGCACGAGCAGCATACCATTTTTTTCGAATGGGCAAAACAGTGCGTGTACGGAATTGCTTTGTTTTGTTATAAAAATAAATAACAAATGATACAATGATTAAAACAACGAATATTAACATAGGGACCTCCTGAATTCCAAAACTCATTATCATTGTACTGAGAACTGAGCAAAATTGCGAATGGATTTCCTTATAAAATGGAGGAACTCGGAAATGAACAGTCAAATCATCGACACAATTAAGCAATACAGCACCATTATTATTCATCGCCACGTGCGTCCGGATCCGGATGCATACGGGTCGCAGCTTGGATTGAAATACTTATTGGAACAAAATTTTCCAGACAAACGTATTTTGGCTGCAGGCACACACGACTATACGATGGACTTTCTGGATTTTCCTGATCAGGTAGAAGATCAGGATTTTGAAGGAGCATTGGTTATCGTGACCGATACCGCCAATACAGAGCGCGTGGATGATCAGCGCTACAAAATGGGCGCTAAGCTCATTAAAATTGATCATCATCCGAATGATGATGCCTACGGCGATATTATCTCCGTTGACACAACTGCCAGCTCAGCATCTGAACTGGTCTATGAGTTATTCGCTTATGGACGCGAACACGAAGGTTGGACCTTATCTTCAAAAGGAGCACGTTTGCTGTATGCAGGAATTATCGGAGACACCGGCCGCTTTCTTTTTCCAAGCACCACACAAAAAACTTTTGCAATCGCAGGTGAACTGATCAAATACGATTTTGACCGCAATGCCTTGCACAACGGCATGTACGAGATGGATCGCAAATTATTGCATTTGCAAGGCTATATGTACCAAAATTTTAAAATGGATGAAAATGGAGCGGCTCATGTCAAAATCACCAAAGATATCCTAAAAGAATTTGATGTTACAGCAACGGATACTTCTTTGCTGGTCGGTTCACTTGGCAATGTCAAAGGCATGAAAGCTTGGGTTATTTTAATTGAAGAAGATACTGAAATTCGGGTGCGTTTGCGTTCTAAAGGTCCAGTCATCAATACCTTAGCAAAAGAGTTTGGTGGCGGTGGCCATCCAATGGCTTCCGGCGCAACGGCTTATTCTTGGGAAGAGGCGGACCGGGTAATTCAGCGTCTTGCTGAAATCTGTGCTGCCGCAAAATAAAGAGGAGGAGTGTGTCAATGGTTTATCCGCATATAAGCACATCGGCTGATTTGCTGAAAAGTACGGTGCGCCTTGACCAACTTTTCCCGTATTTGAAGGAACAAGGAGCCGTTTCCGCTGCAATCGTTAATACGAAACTGTATGGCATTCTTCCGTTTTGGGAAGCCTGCCAACGTGCCGGCATCCATGGGGTAGTCGGCCTTTCGGCATTTATCGAGTATGAAGAACAGTCTTATCCGGTTGTATTGTACGCCCAGTCGAATAAAGGCTACAGCAATCTCTTAAAGATCTCGAGTGCGTTGGCGACAAGAGACAAAGAATCCATTCCGGAACAATGGCTGAAAGCTTACCGGGAAGGGTTGATTTGCGTTGTTCCGAATAAGATCGAGTGGCTGTTGACAGACCGCACGCCGGTGTTTGAATACATAAAAAAGCTTTTTGGTTCAAAAGCGTTTGGCAGTATTGAACGGCCGGGTGGAATCCTGTCAGATCAGGAATCGGCATTTGCTGAAGTCTGCAAAAGCATAGCACTGCCGATTATGGCAACACACGAAAGCCGCTATTTGACAGAGCATGATGCCTTTGCTTATGAGGTAGCTTCTGCAATCGGCCAAGGCTTAAAATTAAATGATCCCCAAAGGCAGAAGCCAGAGCATCTCAGTGCTTACGTCCCTAGCCTTACAGAATTTGCTTCTTGGTTCGCAGACCGTCCAGAATGGCTCGAGTGCACAGCCAATCTGCTGAAAAGCTGTCAGGTAACAATTCCGATGAATCGCCAACTGCTCCCGGTGTTTCCGCTGCCCCAGGAAACCGACAAAGCTGCTTACATTGCCGAGCTGTGCAAAAGGGGATTGTCAGAGCGGGTACCCGGCTTTTCAACGTCTTACCAGGATCGACTGGATTATGAGCTATCGGTAATCGCAACAATGGGTTTTATTGATTATTTCCTGATTGTTGCGGATTTCATGAAGTACGCCAGAGACCAGGATATTATGACAGGTCCAGGCCGTGGATCTTCGGCCAGTTCGCTTGTGGCCTACTCGTTGAAGATTACCGACGTAGACCCTCTTGAACATGGTTTGCTTTTTGAGCGTTTTTTAAATCCAGAACGAGTTACATTGCCGGATATTGACATTGATTTTGCTGACCATAGACGCCAAGAAGTTGTAGACTATGTCGCGAAAAAATACGGTACGGTTCGAACGGCGCAGATTATTACATTTGGCACTTTGTCCGCCAAGGCTGTTGCCCGGGACACCGCACGGGTGTTTGGTTTTGAAGCGGAAGAACTCGAAGCCATCTCTAAAATGATTCCAAACCGCCTGGGAACGACACTTCGCTCGGCCTTAAAGGATTCACCTGCATTGAACAGTTGGATTGTAGAGCGGGAAGAGCGCAAATCCTGGTTCAAGACTGCTTTAAAATTGGAAGGCTTGCCGCGCCATGCCTCTACGCATGCAGCGGGTGTGATTTTGAGTCCAACCCCGTTAGTTGAGCATGTCCCGATTGAAAAAGGAAACGAAGGCATATACTTGACGCAATGGCCCATGCAGGAACTGGAAGCGATAGGCTTGTTGAAAATGGATTTTCTCGGTCTGCGCAATTTAACAATTCTTGAACAGATCAGAGGGCTCGTGTATTGGGATACAAAAAAACGGATAGACTACCGGAACATCCCACTCCAAGATGAAGAAACGTATAAATTATTGGCAGCAGGGGATACAACTGGCGTCTTTCAGCTAGAGTCTGATGGCATGCGGCGTGCTCTCCAGCAAATCAAACCAACGGCTTTTGGCGATATTGTCGCTGTCAATGCGTTGTTCCGTCCAGGTCCGATGGAGTTTATTCCGTTATATGCCAGACGGAAACACAAACAGGAGGCCGTGAAATACGTCCATCCCATTTTAGAGCCAATTTTAAGCGAAACTTACGGAGTTATCGTATACCAGGAACAGATTATGCACATTGCAGCGAAAATGGCGGGCTTTTCACTGGGAGAAGCCGATTTGCTACGCCGAGCCGTCAGTAAAAAGAAACGAGAAATTCTCGACGAAGAACGACAGCATTTTGTCCGTGGAGCAAAGGCAAAAGGATTTACTGAAGCGGAAGCAGCGGAAGTTTATGATTTGATTGTCCGTTTTGCCGACTATGGCTTTCCAAAAAGCCATGCGGTAGCTTATAGCATTATTTCCTATCAATTGAGCTACATGAAAACCCATTATCCGGTTTATTTCTATACCGGCTTATTGACCAACAGTGCCGGCAATGCAGAAAAAACCAAACAGCTGCTGCAGGAAATTAAAGAAAAGAAAATTCCGCTGCTGCCGCCATCGGTCCAGCAAAGCCGCCATTCGTTTTCTGTAGAACAAGGACAAGTGCGAATTGGGTTGAATGTGGTAAAAGGCGTCCCAGGAACGACCATTAGGGCATTGCTTGCTGCCAGAGAAGACGGACCATTCAGCAGTTTGTTCAATATTGCTGAACGCATTTCTGCTTTGCATTTTAACCGAAAATCCTTCGAACCGCTGATCAAGGCAGGTGCTCTTGATGAGTTCGGCCACGACCGCAGTGTTTTGCTGGCATCGCTTGACAGCGCCATTAAACACGCTGAACTCGTCAAGCCGACTGAAGATCCCGGTTTGTTTGATGACATGGGATCCAGCTTTATGAAGCCAAAATACACAAAGGCCACTGCGATGCCAGAAACCTTGAAACTTGATTACGAGAAAGAAGTTCTTGGGTTTTACTTGTCCAAGCATCCGATTGAACGCGAGAAAGAACAGCGCCAGAAAAAATTTCAAGAATTGAAATCGCTGAAAACCAAACGTGACCGAGAATCGGTTACTGTCTTAGGTATGGTGGATGAGGTGAAGCGGATCCGAACAAAAAAAGGTGATGCTATGGCATTCCTGACGTTAATGGATGAGACAGGGCCCGTTTCTGTGACTCTATTTCCGGTGGAGTATGCAAAATATAATCTGCTTTTGGAACCGCAGGCAATTCTTGAAATTCATGGAGTAGTTGAAAATCGCAATCAAAAAACGGCCATTATATGCAAAACAATAGAAACTTGACTGCTTTTCTCAAAGAAAAGCAGTTTTTTCTTTACGTAGCCCTATTTTTTTTGTAAGGTAAAGGTTATGAGTGGCCAGACCACTTTCAAAAAAATGGGAACTGAGGAACTGCCATGAATCAATCGAAACGATATTTGGACATAGTACGAGACATTCGTGACATGATTCGGCAAGAAAAAATCAAGCCAGGCGACCGCATTCCATCTGAGAGGGAATTGGCCGAAACAATGCAAGTTGGTCGATCAACATTGAGAGAAGCACTGCGCAGCCTGGAATTGTTGGGATTGATCGAAACACGCCGAGGAGAAGGGACTTTTTTGTCAGATTACAGAAACCATAAATTGGTTGAAGTACTGTCAACATTTGTTCTTCAAGACAATCAATCACATGAGGATGTTTGGCGGACACGTCAGCTTCATGAAATGGCGGCTATCCAAGAGATTTGCCAAAACGAAGCAGTCAGCCAAATGAAAATTTGGGACAGTTTTCGGCTGCGTCTTAAAGGCGAAAGTTTTCAACGAGAAGACTTTGTCCGGGAATTGATGGTGCTATCGGGTAACAGGTTGTCTTTAAAAATCTGGTTTTTGCTAAAACAATACAGTGGCAACCCATATGATGGACCTGTTTCTTCTGAAGAAATAGACCGCATGAACAATATACTGACCGCAATCGAGCAACAAGATGCCGATACGGCCATTCGCGAGTTTAAAGCATGGAGTGAATGGCTACAAAAGGAGAGAGTACGCAATGGCAATGATTCGTGATATTTTTAAGCGCAACAAAGACAGCAAAGAAGCAACCATTCCTTCAAAATCTGCAAAAGATGTACCAGAAGGGCTAATGACCAAATGCCCTGACTGCAAAGAAATTACGTTGACAAAAGATCTCGAAAAAAACAATAAGGTTTGCCCAAAATGCGACCATCATTTCAAGATGACCGCGCATGAACGGATAAATAGTTTGTTGGATAAAGGCAGCTTTGAATCAATGGACGACCACTTAAAATCTGAAAATCCACTTGGCTTTCCAGGGTATGCGGAGAAGGTCCAGGCAGACAGTGAAAAAACCGGTTTAAATGAAGCCGTACTGACGGGATCCGGTAAGCTCTTGGGACAAGATATTGTATTGGCAGTGATGGACTCCCACTTCCGAATGGGTTCAATGGGTTCAGTTGTAGGTGAGAAAATTACACGTGCCATTGAGGCAGCTACGGACCGCAAATTGCCATTCATTATCTTCACGGCGAGCGGGGGAGCGCGCATGCAAGAAGGCGTGCTGTCTTTAATGCAGATGGCTAAAACCAGTGTTGCGTTAAAGCGCCACAGCAATGAAGGCTTGTTGTTTGTATCGGTTTTAACGCATCCAACAACTGGCGGCGTATCTGCAAGTTTTGCTTCAGTAGGAGACATTAATATTGCAGAACCGAAAGCTTTGATTGGTTTCGCCGGCCGCCGCGTTATTGAACAGACGGTTCGAGAAAAACTGCCTGAAGATTTCCAGACAGCTGAGTTCTTGCTGGATCACGGACAATTAGATGCAGTTGTTCATCGTACAGACATGCAAAGTACTTTGTCGACCATCGTGCGGCTGCATACGAAAGGGGCTGTGGCAAATGGCTAAGAAAAACGGAAAAAAATCAATGCCTTTTGAAGAGCCGCTAATTCAGCTTCGCGCAAAAATTTTGGAACTGAAAGAGTATACGGCAACCGCTGAAGTGGACTTGAGTGCGGAAATTAAATCATTGGAAGACCGATTTTCAAAACTCGAAGAAGAAATATACGAGAACATGAAACCTTGGGACCGGGTTCAAGTAGCACGACATCCCGAACGGCCGACCACTCTTGACTATATTCCGTTGATTTTTAACGATTTTATTGAAATGCACGGAGATCGCTTGTATGGAGACGATGCTGCAATTGTCAGTGGGATTGCATCTTTCCATGGACAGCCCGTAACCATTATTGGACATCAGCGAGGCAAAGACACAAAAGAAAATGTCAGACGAAATTTCGGCATGCCGCATCCGGAAGGCTACCGGAAAGCATTGCGTTTAATGAAGCAAGCAGAAAAGTTCAAACGGCCGATTATTTGTCTGATTGATACCAAAGGTGCGTATCCTGGCAAGGCAGCAGAAGAACGCGGACAAAGCGAAGCGATTGCTCGTAATCTTGTGGAAATGGCTGGGCTCCAAGTGCCGGTATTGTCTATTGTGATTGGTGAAGGCGGCAGCGGTGGCGCACTGGCACTGGGTGTTGGCAATCAAATTTTAATGCTGGAAAACTCAACATTCTCAGTCATTTCTCCAGAAGGAGCAGCTTCCATTTTGTGGAAAGATTCTGCTTTGGCGCAAACAGCTGCCGAAGCGATGAAAATCACTGCCCCAGATTTGCTGGACATGAAAATAATTGAACACATGATTCCGGAAGTGCGCGGCGGTGCGCATCACGATCCGAAGAAACAAGCCTCAATCATTTCAGAAGCGATCAGACGCTCACTGGAAGAATTGAATGGCTTGTCCGGCGAAGAGCTGATTGATCAGCGTTACCGGAAATTTAAATCAATCGGTGTTTTCAGTGAATGATGGAGAACCGCTCAGGCGGTTCTTTTTCGTTCCAAAGGTTATTGGGCGCATTTTTTTCTGCAAAACGACATGAGTTGAACTTGAGAAACCGGATTTTACTCTCTGAATCGCTTTTCCTTTGACAATGGACGGACGTTGATGCTATTGCTCCAATAGCATTACTTTCATCCTGTGGGTCCAAAGACAGAGCCGATTTATATAAAATCAAGAGGCGAAATTTAAGAGTTCAACTTATAGAGTCAGGAAAATGAAACAAAATCTTAACATGCAGCATGGTTTTTAAGGACTGACAGTAACGTCTTGGCGTGGTAAGGTAAACAGAGTAAATGGAACTGCAGGAGGGGTATTATGAAGAAAATTGGAGTATTAACAAGCGGAGGAGATTCGCCGGGCATGAACGCTGCTGTCCGTGCAGTTGTCCGTAAAGGGATTTACCATGGCATCGAAGTAGCTGGTGTTTATTCCGGGTACCAAGGACTGATCGAAGGCAATATTAAAAACCTGGAAGCAGGCGATGTTGGCGATATTATTCAGCGCGGAGGCACAAAGTTGTATTCCGCAAGATGCGAAGAATTCCGCACCGAAGCTGGCCAATTAAAAGCAATCGAGCAAATGAAAAAACAAGGTCTTGAAGGATTGGTGGTTATCGGGGGAGACGGTTCTTACCGTGGCGCGATGGCTTTGACCAAAAGAGGATTTCCGTGTGTCGGCGTTCCAGGAACGATCGACAACGACATTCCGGGAACCGATTACACAATCGGATTTGATACAGCGTTGAATACGGTTATCGAAGCAATCGATAAGATTCGTGATACGGCGACAAGCCATGAGCGGACCTTTATTGTGGAGGTAATGGGGCGTGACGCGGGCGATTTGGCTCTATGGGCAGGTCTTGCCGGTGGAGCAGAAACCATTCTAATTCCTGAAGAAAGTTATGATATTGATGAGATGATCGATCGGTTGCAAAAAGGCCGCGACCGTGGCAAACGCCACAGCATCATCATCGTAGCTGAAGGGGTTATGGGCGGCAACGAATTGGCCGACATTATCAAAGACAAAGCAGATATCGAAACGCGTGTTTCCGTTCTTGGACATATCCAACGAGGCGGTTCACCGACAGCACGTGACCGTGTCCTGGGCAGTTTGTTTGGCGCACGTGCAGTTGAAGTTTTGCTGAATGGTGATGGAGGACGAGCTATTGGCATGAAAAATCATCAGGTGGTAGACTATGATATGACAGAGGCATTCACTGCTGCGCATAATGCCGACATGAGTTTGTATACATTATCAAAAGAATTAGCAATTTAAAATGGTAAATGGAGTGAGTTTATTGAGAAAAACGAAAATTGTCTGCACAATCGGACCTGCAAGTGAATCACCGGAACTGCTTGAACGCTTAATTGAAGCGGGAATGAACGTTGCCCGTTTAAACTTTTCACACGGCAACCACGAAGAACATGCCTTGCGCATCAAACGCATCCGTGAAGCTGCGGACAAAGCTGGCAAAATCGTCGGAATTCTTTTAGATACAAAAGGTCCGGAAATCCGTACTCATCAAATGGAAAATAACTCCATTGAATTGGTGACAGGTCAAAAAATTGAAGTTTCCATGACGGAAGTTTTGGGAACTGCTGAGCGATTTTCTATCACTTACGAGCAGTTAATTGAAGACGTTGATACGGGATCAATTATTTTGCTTGACGATGGCTTGATTGAATTGCGTGTTGAAAGCTTAGACAAAGAACAAGGCATCATTCATACCATCGTTGAAAATGCCGGGACGTTAAAAAGTAAAAAAGGCGTTAATGTACCAGGTGTTTCGGTTCAATTGCCAGGTATTACAGAAAAAGATGCACAAGATATTTTATTTGGTATCGAACAAAATGTTGATTTTGTAGCTGCTTCATTTGTCAGAAGAAGTTCAGATGTTATGGAAATCCGCGGATTGCTTGAAAAAAATAACGGCGCACATATCCAGATCATTCCAAAAATCGAAAACCAAGAAGGTGTCGACAATATAGACGATATCTTGATGGTTTCCGATGGCCTAATGGTTGCGCGTGGGGACCTGGGTGTCGAAATTCCGCCCGAAGAAGTACCTTTGGTGCAAAAATCGCTAATTGAAAAATGCAACAGTGCTGGCAAGCCTGTAATCACAGCTACTCAAATGCTCGATTCGATGCAGCGTAATCCGCGTCCGACACGTGCAGAAGCAAGTGACGTCGCCAATGCGATTTTTGATGGCACGGATGCCATCATGTTATCGGGTGAAACAGCAGCCGGCATTTATCCGGTCGAATCTGTTGAAACAATGCATCGCATCGCCGAAACGACTGAAGCTGCTTTAAACTACAAGCAAATTGTTTCGACAAGAAGAAAAGAAAAAGAGTCGAATATGACAGAAGCAATCGGCCAAGCAGTTGCCTATACCGCTTTAAACTTAAAAGTTCAAGCGATTATCGCACCAACTGAAAGCGGCACAACTGCTAAAATGATTTCAAAATATCGTCCTGGTGCACCCATTATCGCGGTAACTTCTTCAGATCGGCCAGCACGTAAGCTGTCTCTAGTTTGGGGTGTTCAACCAATTGTCGGATCTTCAGTCGAGTCGACAGACGAATTGCTTGAAAAAGCAGTGGATGAAAGCTTGAAACATGGCTATGTCAAACATGGCGATCTTGTCGTCATCACAGCGGGCGTTCCAGTTGGGCAAGCGGGCACAACGAACTTAATGAAAGTTCATGTTATTGGGGATATCCTGGCAAAAGGCCAAGGAATCGGCAAAACAGTTGCTTTCGGTGAAACCGTTGTTGTCAGAAATGCAGAAGAAGCATTGGCTTTAGATGTAGAAGGGAAAATCATCGTGACGATCGGAACAGACCGTGATATGATGCCGGCCATTAACAAATGTGCTGGAATTATAACAGAAGAAGGCGGATTGACCAGCCATGCTGCAGTAGTCGGTTTAAGTCTTGGCATCCCTGTGATCGTTGGCGTTAAAGAAGCAACTTCGCTTATCAAAACCAATTACGATATTACAATGGACGCTGAATCGGGCATCGTTTATCACGGCCATGCCAGTGTTCTGTAAAATCTACCAAGGAGGCTGGTCAAAATGATGAAATGGATTTTCCTAGCATTAATTATTGTACCGTCTCTAGAGTTGGCACTGCTCATTTGGGCAGGAAGCAAGCTAGGATTTTTTGCTACGATGGCAATCATTGTTTCAACAGGCTTGATTGGTGCTTTTCTTGCAAAAAAACAAGGTTTAAAAGCACTTAAAGATATTCAAGATGGAATGAATAACTTTCAAGCTCCAGGAGATCAATTAATGAATGCGGCATTCATTCTAGTGGGTGGCGTTTTGCTGCTGACACCGGGGTTCATCTCTGATGCAGTAGGATTCACTCTGCTTTTTGCTCCAACTCAGAAAATGTATAAACCATTCATTTACCGAGTGATCCATAAAAAGATGAAAAATACCCGGGTTATCGTTGGATAATGCCGGGTATTTCCATCAATTTGTTGAGGAAATTTAAATTCTATAAGCGTTTCCATTCACAAATTCTGCAAAGTTGATTATAATGGCTAAGTAAGGGAATAAAAACAGAAGTTCATAAACGCAGATGAGACATCATTCTGCATTTTTTTTTGGAATGATGAATTAGACTGAAGAAGGAGCGATTTATATGACATCATCAAAAGGTTTAGAAGGTGTAGTAGCAACCCAATCCGCCATCAGCTCAATTATTGATGACACACTTACATACGTCGGCTACGATATTGACGACCTGGCTGTCAACGCCAGCTTTGAAGAAGTGATTTACTTGTTGTGGCACCAGCGGTTGCCAAAAGCAGACGAATTGGCGGAACTCAAGCAGCAATTGGCTGACAACATGGCCGTTCCCCAAGCCGTGCTGGATCATTTCAAAACATACGACATCAAGCATGTCCACCCAATGACCGCGCTTCGCACCGCCGTGTCGATGCTCGGCTTGTTCGACGAAGAAGCGGAAGTAATGGAACCGGAAGCGAACTACCGCAAAGCCATCAAGATCCAAGCAAAAATCTCGACGCTGGTGACGGCATTCGGTCGCATCCGCAACGGGCAGGAGCCAGTCGCACCGAAAACCGACTTGAGCTTCGCGGCGAACTTCTTGTACATGCTGTCAGGCGAATTGCCGGAAGCGATTGAAGAAGAAGCGTTTAACAAAGCCTTGGTGCTGCACGCAGACCACGAATTGAACGCTTCGACGTTCACGGCGCGTGTTGCTGTCGCGACCTTGTCGGATGTCTATTCTGGCGTGACCGCAGCCATCGGTGCGCTAAAAGGCCCGCTTCACGGCGGTGCCAACGAGCAAGTGATGAAGATGCTGACGGAAATCGGTTCGGTCGATAACGTGGAACGCGTCATCACGGAAAAATTAGCCAACAAAGAAAAAATCATGGGCTTTGGCCATCGCGTCTACCGCAAAGGCGACCCGCGTGCGAAGCATTTGCGCGACATGTCCCAGAAACTGACGAAGATCCGCGGCGAAGAAAAATGGTACGACATGTCGGTGAAGATCGACGAGATCGTCACAGGCCAGAAAAACTTGCCGCCGAACGTGGATTTCTACTCGGCATCGGTCTACCACAGCCTGAACATCGAACACGACTTGTTCACGCCGATTTTTGCGGTATCCCGCACATCGGGCTGGCTGGCGCACATCTTGGAGCAATACTCGGACAACCGTTTGATCCGCCCACGTGCTGATTACATCGGACCGGGCATGCAGACATACGTGCCGGTTGAAGAAAGATAAACAGCCTTTCTCAACTTACCATTATAAAAAAATATAACTTATAGGGCTTGCACTCTGTGCAGCCCTATGACTTTGACCACAGGAGGAAATTATACATGACTAACGGCGAAAAAATTTCAGTAGAAAACGGTGTCTTAAACGTTCCTAACAATGCAGTAATTCCATACATTATCGGTGACGGAACAGGACCGGATATCTGGTATGCAGCTTCACGCGTATTAGAAGAAGCGGTAACAAAAGCTTACAATGGCGAAAAATCAATTGTTTGGAAAGAAGTTCTTGCAGGCCAAAAAGCGTTCGACGAAACTGGCGAATGGCTTCCTGAGGAAACTCTTGATGTAATCCGTGAATACTTGATCGCAATCAAAGGTCCTTTGACAACGCCAATCGGCGGCGGTATCCGTTCATTGAACGTAGCACTGCGCCAGGAACTTGATTTGTACACTTGCTTGCGTCCAGTTCGTTATTTTGAAGGCGTGCCTTCACCGGTTAAACGCCCAGAAGATACAGATATGGTTATTTTCCGTGAAAATACTGAAGATATCTATGCTGGTATCGAGTACGCTAAAGGGTCTGACGAAGTGAAAAAATTGATTTCATTCCTTCAGGATGAAATGGGCGTTAAAAACATCCGTTTCCCTGAGTCTTCAGGTATTGGCATCAAACCGATCTCAGAAGAAGGAACAAAACGTTTAGTTCGTGCTGCAATCAACTATGCAATCACTGAAGGCCGCGAATCGTTGACACTAGTTCACAAAGGGAACATCATGAAGTTCACTGAAGGAGCTTTCAAAAATTGGGGCTACGAAGTTGCTGAGCAAGAGTTTGGCGATAAAGTGTTCACATGGAACCAGTACGATGCAATTAAAGACGAGCAAGGAACAGATGCTGCAAACAAAGCACAAGAAGAAGCACTTGCTGCTGGCAAAATCCTTGTTAAAGATTCAATCGCTGATATCTTCCTACAGCAAATTCTTACACGTCCAAGCGAGTTCGATGTTGTTGCAACAATGAACTTGAACGGAGATTACATCTCTGATGCTTTAGCTGCTCAAGTTGGCGGAATTGGTATCGCTCCTGGAGCAAACATTAACTACGATACGGGGCATGCTATCTTTGAAGCAACTCACGGTACTGCACCTAAATATGCTGGTCTTGATAAAGTAAACCCATCATCTCTACTTCTTTCAGGTGTGTTAATGCTTGAGCACTTAGGATGGGTAGAAGCTGCTACAATGATCACAAATTCTATGGAGAAAACAATTGCTTCTAAAGTTGTAACTTATGACTTTGCACGTCTAATGGACGGCGCAACTGAAGTGAAATGCTCTGAGTTTGCTGATGAATTGATCAAAAACCTATAAGAGTAAAAAAGAGGGAGGGAATATTTCCCTCCTTTTTTGTACCCATTATTATTCCCTGCCTGTCTTCGAATGGGAGCTATGCCCAAAGCGATTATAAAATACGAATTCTGCGTTTTAACTCAAATACTGTTAAAGGAGAGAGATTTCATGACATTCAAACGTAAAAAAATTTCAGTGATCGGTTCTGGCTTTACAGGTGCGACGACAGCTTTCTTATTGGCGCAAAAAGAATTGGGTGATGTGGTTTTGGTAGACATTCCACCCATGGAAAATCCGGTAAAAGGCAAAGCGTTGGATATGGCAGAAGCTGGACCGGTGCAAGGATTTGATGCCCGGGTTATAGGCACTTCAAATTATGAAGACACGAAAGACTCGGACTTGGTCATTATCACTGCAGGAATTGCACGCAAGCCGGGCATGAGCCGGGATGACTTGGTTCAAACCAATCAAAAAGTAATGAAGGCTGTTACAGCGGATATTGTCAAATACTCTCCTGATACAACCATAATTGTTTTGACAAATCCAGTTGATGCCATGACCTATACAGTATTTCAGGCATCTGGTTTCCCTAAAGAACGTGTCATTGGACAATCCGGCGTCTTGGACTCTGCCCGTTTCCGTACGTTTGTAGCAGAAGAATTGAATGTATCGGTGAAAGATGTTACTGGATTTGTGTTGGGTGGTCATGGCGATGACATGGTACCACTTGTTCGCTATTCTTATGCAGGTGGCATTCCGTTGGAGACTTTGATTGACAAAGAGCGTTTGGATTCAATTGTGGAACGCACACGCAAAGGTGGAGCTGAGATCGTCAATCTTCTCGGAAATGGTTCTGCTTATTACGCGCCTGCAGCGTCGATTGTGGAAATGGCTGAAGCGATTATTAAAGATCAGCGCCGAATCCTACCATCTATTGCTTATTTAGAAGGCGAGTATGGGTTGGATGGCATTTACCTCGGTGTGCCAACCATTTTGGGAGCAGGCGGTATTGAAAAGATTCTCGAAATTGACTTAAATGAAGAAGAAAAAGCATTATTAAACCAATCAGCAGATTCTGTGAAAGCTGTAATGAAAATATTGGTTTAATCTACACAAAACGGGCAGGGAGAGATCCTTGTCCGTTTTTTAGTGCCAAAAATATGAGCTCTTTTCCTGCTACCTTAGTCGCTTGCACTTTCATGAGCTAAATTGATACTATAGGAGTATCAAGAAAATGGAGGGATGTTATTTGTTGCTTGGGAAAAAGCGAAAATTAGGCCGAAAAGTAGAAGAAATCAAAATCGGCGAAAAACTGAAGCTGACGGAAAAGATTGAAGACAAAGATCTTCTTCTTTATCTGGGGTTGACCAATGATAGCAACCCACTGTATATTCAACACGACTTTGCTGCACAGACTGTATATGAAAAACCTGTCGTGCCAAATATTATGTTGACGGGAATCCTAACCTCGGCTGTATCCAAATATATACCGGGTCCGGGCTCTTATATTAGCGGTCAGCAGTTGAAGTTTTTAAAACCTGTCCATCATTACGCTACGATCGATTTTTTGTTGGAGGTTGTGGAAGTGGATATCAAACGCAACGAAGTAATCGTCCAAGTTGAGGGAATCGATGAACAGGGTGAAATTGCGCTGCAAGGACAAATAACCGCTAACCCACCGCAGATTATAGAATAGCAAGTAGCTCTCGAAATAAATGAGTTTAACATGGTTTGAGATGGGGGTTTCAAACTGAGTGTGGAGGATGTAAAATGCTGAAGAAAATATTGATTATCGAAGATGAACATTCAATTGCAACTTTATTGTCCTACAATCTTGTTCAAGCGGGTTTTGAAACCGTTATCGCCAATGATGGCAAGCAAGGCTACGAACTGGCTTTGAGCGAAAATCCATCACTGATTGTGCTGGATCTTATGCTGCCATCAATGGATGGGGTGGAAGTCTGCAAGTCGCTGCGTCAGCAAAAAGTTAATACACCGATCATTATGCTGACTGCAAAAGGCGACGAATTCGATAAGGTATTGGGGCTGGAACTGGGTGCGGATGATTATATGACCAAACCTTTCAGTCCGCGCGAAGTCGTGGCGCGCATTAAAGCTGTGTTAAGAAGAGCAAATAATGTTCCAACTCCACAACAGGATTCATCAGCACCTATTTCTCTTGGGAAACTGGATGTTTATCCAGATCGATTTGAAGTGTTTCTTAACAAAGAGCAGCTGGAGTTTACACCGAAAGAATTCGAATTATTGGTTTATTTAATGGAAAATAAAAATCGGGTATTGACGAGAGACCAGTTACTAAGTGCTGTATGGAAATATGATTTTGCAGGGGATACCCGGATTGTTGATGTCCATATCAGCCATTTGCGCGATAAAATTGAGGAAAATAGCCGGAAACCAACGTTTATCAAAACCATTCGAGGATTAGGCTATAAATTTGAGGAGCCGAAAAGCTCATGACATCTTTTCGGCATCGTCTGCTGTTCACTTTGTTGGTGTGGATCGGAATGATGCTGACTGGGCTATTCATAATTGTAGTTCAGCTTTTTCCGATTTATGAAAATGCGACAAATAAGGCGGAGGTTTGGCTGGTTTTATTTCTAGCATTTGCTGTTGCTTTAGTTTTTTCAGCCATAGTTGGCAGCCGAATTATCGAAGTGAACATCAAACCGATTGAAAATGCGACGGAGACGGCCATGGAATTGGTTAAAGGAAACTACCGGGCCCGTGCGTCGGAGTCAAATGCCCAGGGCAGCGTCGAATTAAGCCGGACCATTAATGTTTTGGCCAGAAACCTGCAGGAAATCACAGCAGTGCGAATCATGGAACAAGAGCGGCTAAAAACGCTGATTGAAAACATGGGCAGTGCACTGATTATGATTGATAGGCAGGGAGCGGTCTCGCTTGTCAACAAGCCCTTTTTAGATGAATTTGAGTTATCAACTGAAAATACATTGGGCAAATTCTATAAAGAAATCCATGTTCCGTATGAATTGGAGGACTTTATTGAAGATGTGTTTATGACCGAAACCCATTCTCGCGCACAGATAGAATTTATTTCAGGATTGAATTTGAAGAACTTGAATGTTTACGGCGCACCGGTAATCGGGGAACATCAACGCTGGCTGGGAATCGTTATTGTGTTTCACGACATTACAGAATTAAAGAGGCTGGAACAAATTCGAAAAGATTTTGTTGCCAATGTATCTCATGAACTTCGTACACCGGTTACATCGATCAAAGGGTTTTCAGAAACGCTGCTTGATGGTGCATACAAGGATACGGATACATTGTTATCATTTTTAGAAATCGTTCATACAGAGAGCAACCGGCTTGAAATGCTGATAAATGATTTGCTGGATTTGTCAAATGTTGAACAAAGCGGCTTTGAAGTAAAGGCGCAGCCCACCGATATGAAAGCTGTTATTAAGCGGGCGGTAGAAATGATACAACCGAAAATCAACGAAAAATCCATTAGATTAAAGCTTGAAATTAAACCAGTGACGGTTTACGGTGATGCTAATCGCTTAATCCAGGTCATGATGAATCTTTTGATTAATGCAGTTACATATTCAGGGAACAATACGGAAATTAGCATACGGCTCAACGTTAAAAATGATCAAGCCGTTATTCAAGTGGAAGACCAAGGGATTGGAATTGAAAGCACGGAAATCGGCCGGCTTTTTGAACGCTTTTACCGCGTCGATCGAGCCCGCAGCCGGAATTCTGGCGGAACTGGCCTTGGTCTTTCCATTGTCAAACACTTAATCGAGGCACATCATGGCAAAGTGGAAGTTGCCAGCACAGTTGGCGTCGGTACCACATTTACCATTTACTTGCCTTTGGCTAGTTAATTTAGGAGGAAAGCATGGAAACTAAACACCCATTTTTGCCAATTATAATCGGTACAGATATGAATGCCTACAACATGGCCATTTCTTTTCACGAAGCATATGGCATCAAACCCATTTTAATCGGTAAAGAGCATTTATCATTTACTTCACTCAGCACAATCACTGAAACCATTGAGCTGCGCTCTGGTCTTACTGACGATGCGCAATTTGCAGATATTTTAATCGATATCGCACATAAATACAGAGCACCTGGCAAAACCCTGCTGCTAATTGGGACCAATGATCTTTATGTTCGCCTGATTATTGAAAATGCTAAAATTCTGCGCGAGCATTATGTTTTTAATTATATTAATGAAGATTTGATGAATCAGCTGCAGGTTAAATCGAATTTTTATGAGCTTTGCAAAGTGCATGGCATCGAAACGCCAACGACATTTTTCTACGACTGCAATTCATCGGCGCCATTCGAAGAAGAAATGATGTTCCCGGTGATCATTAAGCCAAGCAACGGCATCGAGTACAGCCGAAACAAGTTCGAAGGGCAGCAAAAAGTCTATAAAGTCGAAAGCCCGAAAGAAATGCACAACGTGATTCAGCAAATCAAAGGCGGCGGATACCGCGACGAATTGATCATCCAGGATTATATTCCAGGAGACGATACCTTTATGTGGGATTCCGTCATTTATGCCAATTCAAAAGGCAAAACGCAGCTGGTGACATTTGCACAAGTGGTCCTGCAGGAACATACTGTTACAGCAATCGGCAATTATACTGCATTGATTACCCGTTTTGACAAAGAGATGATGGTCAAACTGCAGAACTTTCTTGAAGCAGTGGGCTATAAAGGATTTGCGAATTTCGATTTAAAATACGATGCGCGCGATAACAAGTTCAAAGTTTTTGAAGTGAATATTCGCCAAGGCCGCTCAAGTTATTATGTTACAGCTCTTGGGCACAACATGGCGGAGTATTTTGTTGACGATCTTATTTATCAAACAGATAAACCGGTAACCTATTTGAATGAAGACTTTTTGTTTACCGTCGTACCAAAGGCAGTGTTGCGCAATTTTGTCAGTAACAAAGCAGTGCTGAAAGACATCAAGCGCTTGATCAAAAAAGGCCAATACGGCAATCCGCTGTTCTACAAGCAAGATAAGCACTTAAAACGCAAAGTTTATCTGCTGGCACGCCAAGTAAACTATTATAAAAAATACAAAAATAATCAATGGTAAATTTACAGAACCTTAACACTGTCTTCATACTCGGGTGTTAAAGTTAAATAGAACCCCCTTCAACCGCATGATTTGAAAAAGAGCCCCTTCCCCGGGCTCTTTTTCTTTTTTTATGAAACTATTTCACTATTATTCCGTATTATGGGTAATAGAAAAAAAGGGGGACGTACCATGACGACAAAAAAATTATTGATGGTGATTGGTTTGTCTATTGCCGGAATTTTACTGCTCATCGCAGTGTTTACTTCTTGGTATACAGTAGATGAATCCGAACAAGCAGTTATTGTCACCTTTGGTGTAGCCAATGAAACCGTCACAGAAGCCGGCTTGCATTTTAAGATGCCGTGGCCGATACAGCAAGCAGAGGTTCTGTCAAAAGAAACCTATAGCCTGCAATTCGGTTATAACCAGAACGAAGAAGGCGAAATTGTTGCCTTTGATAAGGAAACCAAAATGATTACCGGTGATGAAAATATTGTTCTCACTGACTTGGTGGTCCAATGGAAAATTACCGACCCTAAAAAATACCTCTTCAACGCAGAAGTACCACAAGATATTTTACACGATGCCACATCGGCATCTATCCGCTCAATTATCGGCAGTTCGTTAATTGATGATGCACTGACTTCCGGTAAAGCGGAAATTGAGGCTGAAACGCGTGATTTGCTTGCTTCGCTGATCGATAAATACGACATTGGCATTACGGTTCTGGCAGTCAAACTGCAGGATGTTGAACTGCCAAATGAGGAAGTAAGGGCGGCATTCACCAATGTGACCGATGCGCGGGAAACGATGAATACGAAAATTAATGAAGCGAATAAATACGAAAACCAAAAGCGCAATGAAGCATTGGGTGAAAAAGCTGCCATTAATTCGCGTGCTGAAGGAGAGAAAGTATCACGTGTCCAACAGGCGACAGGAGATGTTGCACTTTTTGATAAGCTTTATGTAGAGTATGAAACCAATCCAGAAGTCACCAAACAGCGAATCATCATGGAAACCTTAGAATCGGTCTTGCCGAATGCTAAATTGTACATCATGAATGATGAAGGCGGCACGATGAAATACCTTCCACTTGATGGTTTGCAAACAGCCGTTCCACCAGCGGCAGAAGCTGAAACAGATGAAGGGGGTGGCAACTGATGGAACCGAATAAACCCTCAGAAGAAGTAAAGAAATACAATCCATACGAAAGACCGAAAAAGAAAAAAGAGCCGAAAGATCCCATCAATTATAAAAAATACTGGAAATTGATTGTTGGACTGGTTGTGATTTTTGCAGCGCTGCTGATTGTTTTGACAAGTGTGTATGTAGTAAAGGAAAATGAGTACCGCGTCGTGCGGCAGTTTGGTGAAGTGGTAAAAATCCAGGAAGAGCCAGGCATCAAAATGAAAATTCCATTTATCCAGAGTGTTACAACCTTGCCGAATTACCAAATGACGTATGATGTGTCAGAAGCAGAAATCAACACGAAAGATAAAAAGCGCATCATTATCGACAATTATGCTGTCTGGCATGTTGTGAATCCGCTTGAACTCATTTCCAATGCTGGAACAATCGTTAATGCCGAGTCCCGGATGGAAGAGTTTATTTATTCTGTTGTACGAACAGAGCTTGGACAGCTAAATTATGAAGAAATCATCAACGATGAAAACTCTTCCCGAGGCAGTTTAAACGATAGCGTCACGGCAAAAGTCAATGAGCTGTTGGAAAAAGACCAATATGGCATTCGGGTGCTTGATGTCCGCATCAAGCGAACAGATTTGCCAGAAGAAAACGAGCAATCTGTTTACACCCGAATGATTTCCGAGCGTGATTCCACAGCTCAGGACTATTTGTCTCAAGGAGATGCGAAAAAACGAGAAATTGAAGCGCAGGCTGACCGGGAAGCACAAGAAGTTATTGCGACTGCCCGTAAAGAAGCGGCGTTGATTCAAGCGGAAGGCGAATCAGAAGCGGCAAAAATCTACAACGATTCATTCTCAAAAGATCCGGAGTTCTACGAGCTTTACCGTTCGTTGGAATCCTACAAAAAAACAATTGGGGATGACACGGTTATTATTTTGCCGTCTGATTCTCCATATGCGGATATCCTATCTGGTAATTTCGAATAAGGCTGTGCCGTCATTTCTCTTCTATTTGCCCGCGTGGTAAAATAAAGGGAATGACGGCTTTTTTATGGAGAGGGGTAATTTTGTGGCAAAGAAAATACTTTTATTAGATGGAAACAGTTTGGCGTACCGGGCGTTTTTTGCCTTGCCGCTGCTGACCAATGAAAACGGCATTCACACGAATGCGGTATACGGATTTACCATGATGCTTCAACGAATATTGGAAGAAGAAAAGCCTACACATATGATCGTGGCTTTCGATGCGGGTAAAACCACGTTCCGGCATAAAACATTCAGCGAATATAAAGGCGGACGACAGAAAACGCCGCCTGAACTGTCGGAGCAATTTCCTTATTTGAAAAAACTGATTGATGCGTACCGGATCAAACGCTACGAATTGGAAAATTACGAAGCAGATGACATTATCGGTACCTTGAGTTTGGAAGCAGAGCGGGAAGGCGACGAAGTCGTGGTCATTTCAGGAGATAAAGATTTGACGCAATTGGCTTCGCCTTCAACGACGGTATACATTACGCGAAAAGGCATTACCGATATTGAAAAATACACAGTCGAGCACATCAAAGAAAAATATGGCCTGACACCCGACCAGATTATTGACATGAAAGGGTTGATGGGAGACGCCTCTGATAATATCCCAGGAGTTCCTGGAGTAGGTGAAAAAACGGCACTGAAGCTATTGGCAGCCCATGGTTCTGTTGAAGGAGTCTACGAGGCTATTGATCAGCAAAAAGGCAAGATGAAAGAAAAGCTGGTGGCCAATGAAGACCTTGCTTACATCTCCAAACAGCTGGCGACAATTGAACGCAATGCGCCAATCGAAATCAACATCGAAGAATTGAGCTATGACGGACCGGATCAGGACGAATTGGTCAAAGTTTGGAACGAACTGGCGTTTAAATCGTTATTGGAAAAAATGGAGTACACGGCTGAAGAAACTGTCAAAGAAGAATTGACGTTCGAAGTTGTGACAAACATTGATTCAGCCATATTAAAAGACGAGATGGCTGTCCACTTGGAACTGTACGATGAACATTATCACAGCTGTGATTTGCTTGGGGTGTCATTGGCAACCGAAACGGAAACGTATGTAATACCGATGGACGTTGTTGAGCATTCAGTAGAATTCCGCAATTGGTTCAAGGATCCTTCCAAGAAAAAATTCATGGCAGATTCCAAAGCAGCAACTGCAGCCTTTTTGCGTGTTGGAATTGAATTGAAGGGCGTCGACTTTGACTTGATGCTGGGCGCGTATATCGTTAATCCATCGCTTACATACACAGATATGGCGAGCATTGTGCAGGAGTATGGCTATGCAGATGTGTCCACAAACGAGCAAGTATACGGCAAAGGCGCGAAAAAGAAAGTGCCGGAGGATGCCATTCTCCACGAGCATATTGCCAGAAAAGCACGCACCATTTGGAAAGTGCGCCCACTGGTCATGGAAAAACTCGAAGACAATGAGCAATTCGATTTATACGATAAATTAGAACTTCCTTTAGCGACTGTACTCGGCCAAATGGAATCGCTCGGTGTCATGGTCGACCGCAACCAATTATCTGAAATGGGCAAAGAGCTGTCCCATAAGCTGGAGAAAATCGAGTCGGATATTCACAGTTTGGCTGGGCAGGAATTCAATATCAATTCACCTAAGCAATTGGGTGTCGTGTTATTTGAAAACTTGGGATTGCCAGCTTTAAAGAAAACCAAAACCGGCTACTCAACAGCAGCCGACGTTTTAGAAAAGTTGGAAGGGCAGCACGAAATCATTTCGCATATCTTGCTGTACCGCCAACTGGGCAAACTATTGTCTACTTATATAGAAGGTTTATTGAAAGAAATCCACAAGGATGGCAAAGTTCATACCCGTTTCCAACAGGCTCTAACAACGACTGGCCGGCTTAGTTCGACGAACCCGAACTTGCAGAACATTCCGGTGCGCCTCGAAGAAGGACGCAAAATCCGTAAAGCTTTTGTTCCCTCAGAACCTGGCTGGGTGATGGTCGCAGCCGATTATTCCCAGATCGAGTTGCGCGTTTTGGCAGATATGTCGGAAGATGAGCGCCTTGTGCAAGCTTTTAAAGACGATCGTGATATCCATACGACAACAGCGAGCGATGTGTTCCACGTGCCTGCAGAACAAGTGACAGGAGATATGCGCAGAGCGGCAAAAGCAGTTAACTTTGGAATTGTCTACGGCATCAGCGATTACGGACTGTCTCAAAATTTGAACATTACGCGAAAAGAAGCCGCGGCATTTATCGACCGTTATTTTGCCAGCTTCCCAGGCGTCAAAACCTATATGACGACCATCGTGGCCGATGCCAAACGCGACGGCTTTGTCACGACCTTAATGAACCGCCGGCGCTATTTGCCGGACATTACCAGCTCCAATTTTAATTTACGCAGCTTTGCTGAACGAACAGCAATGAATACGCCGATTCAGGGCAGCGCCGCAGACATCATCAAAAAAGCGATGATTGACATGGACGCAGCGTTGGAACGCGAAGACATGCAAACGCGCATGCTGCTGCAAGTGCACGATGAATTGATTTTTGAAGCGCCGCCAGAAGAATTGGATAAACTGATGAAATTGGTGCCAGAAGTGATGGAGAATGCAGTGAAATTGAGCGTTCCATTAAAAGTGGACATCGCACATGGTGACACTTGGTACGATACTAAATGACAGGAGGGCTTAGATATGCCTGAACTTCCAGAAGTGGAAGGCGTTGTTCGGCAAATCCGCCCTGTGTCCATTGGGAAAAAAATTGAGGCAGTAGCGGTTTCAGATACGATTCGCCTGTCGAAAACAAATGGCAAGGAAGCGATCATCAAACGGATGGAAGCTGACGGGTTTATCGAAAGCCTGGTCGGTGCACAAATCATCCGTGTCGAGCGGCGCAGCAAATATATTTATTTTACATTGAGAAACGACAATGAGTTTTTATTAGTGAACCATTTAGGAATGTCCGGAGCCTGGTTTTATGTTGACCAGCTCCAGTCGATTCCAGAGGATAAATTCCGGCGCCACGTTCATGTTGTCCTCACCTTAAGTGACGGGAACCTGCTGGCATTTTCTGATATTCGCCGTTTTGGGGAGATGCGGGTATTGCGCGAGGAAGCGGACTTTCCACCTTTACTGCTAATGGCGCCTGAACCTTTTGAAACGGTTGCGCTTGATCATTTTCTGGTGATGGCAGAAAGCTCGAAGTACAAAAACAAAGCGATTAAAGAAGTGATCATGGACGGACAAGTCATTTCTGGCTGCGGCAACATTTACGCAACAGAAGCCCTGTTTAAAATGAAAATTCATCCGAAGCGGTCAGCTGGACGTATCAGCAAAAAACGCAAAGTAGAATTGTTTGATACAGTTGTCGCCATTTTGCTGGAAAGCATCGAAGCAGGAGGCAGCACCATATCGGATTACCGTAACATTAACGGCGAATCGGGCAGCATGCAAAATCGCTTTGGCATGTACGGAAAAAAACAATGTGCGGTTTGCGGCACCGCAACAAAAACAGTGAAAATCGGCGGTCGGGCTTCTGTTTATTGCCCAACCTGCCAGAAATGAGGAAGGCTGATGATCATTGGTTTAACAGGAAGTATTGCCAGCGGAAAAAGTACGGTATCCGAAATGCTGAAAACACTAGGCTACCCAATTGTTGATGCGGATCTAGTAGCTCGTTTAGTTGTAGAACCCGGATCCGAAACCCTGTCGCAAATTGCGCAGGCGTTCGGGCCTGAGGTAATCAAAGAAGACGGAACAATGGACCGGGCGAAGGTAGGACAAATTATCTTTAACGATCCGGCAAGCCGGAAAATCCTAAATGATATTATACATCCGGCCATTCGCCAGGAAATGCTGCGGCAGCGAGAAGAGTTTATAATGCAAGGGTTTAAGACCATTATTATGGACATTCCGCTATTATTCGAAAGCCGGCTCCAGCATTTTGTCGATAAAATTCTAGTCGTTAGCGTCACAGAAGAAAATCAGTTTGACCGCTTAGTGAAACGGAATGGCTTTACTGAGCAGGAAGCACGGGCGCGCATCAGTTCACAGTTGCCTATGTCGGTAAAAGAGGACGGCGCAGATGCCGTTATCTACAACAATGGCACGCTTGAAGAAACCAAAGCACAACTGACTCGGATTTTGGAAAATTGGCAGGCAAGTTCTGAAAAAGAATAAAAGATATCCTGGCTTTAAGGTTCTCTAAATAGTTAATTGTGTTATACTATATAAGAAATTAAAAATATGAGTATAACTTAATTATAAACGGAGGACTCCTACATGACAGTTTCGATTGCAATTAACGGATTTGGCCGTATTGGCCGTATGGTTTTCAGACAGGCGATAATGATGGATGACGTTACAATTGCGGCAGTCAATGCCACTTATCCGACTGAAACCCTTGCGCATTTGATTAAGTATGACACAAATCACGGAACCTTTGCGGGTGACGTATCTTCAGAAGAAGATGCATTAATTGTGAACGGGAAACGAGTTCAGTTAGTAAGCGAACGAGATCCATTAAATTTGCCATGGAGAGAAATGGGCATTGATATTGTCATCGAAGCAACAGGGAAGTTCAATTCTCGCGACAAAGCGGCTTTGCATTTAGAAGCAGGTGCAAAAAAAGTCATATTGACAGCACCTGGAAAAAAAGAAGACATCACTATTGTGATGGGTGTAAATGAAGACCAGTTGGATATTGACAAGCATGACATCATTTCCAATGCCAGCTGCACAACAAATTGCTTGGCGCCAGTCGTGAAAGTGCTGCATGACAAATTTGGCATTGAAAACGGCTTGATGACGACTATACATTCGTATACAAATGATCAGCAAAATTTGGACAATCCGCACAAAGACCTTCGTCGTGCACGCTCATGTGCCCAATCCATCATTCCGACATCGACGGGTGCTGCGAAAGCGCTATCATTAGTAATTCCTGAATTGCAGGGCAAACTGCACGGCATGGCTTTGCGTGTGCCAACGCCGAATGTCTCGCTAGTTGACTTGGTTGTTGATTTGGAATCAGATGTAACAATTGCAGAAGTCAATCAGGCATTCGAGGAAGCTTCAAGAGATGGGCTGGAAGGAATCTTAAGCTTGACGATGGAGCCGCTTGTGTCTGTGGATTTTAACAGCAATCCGCAATCTGCTATAGTTGATGGATTATCGACCATGGTAATTGGCAAACGCAAAGTAAAAGTTCTGGCTTGGTACGATAACGAATGGGGATATTCGGCCCGCGTAATTGATTTAACGAAAAAGGTTGCAAATGCTTTAATACTGGTGTCCAAATAAGGCTACACACCCCGTTTCTCTACTTTTTATTGGAGAAACGGGTTTTTTTATGGAAAATTTATTGAAAAAATTTCAAGATTAATAAGATATTATTATTGCATTTACAATAAATACGTTTTATACTATGAATCGTAGTTGAAAAACAGCTACCACTTCTGAATTTCCATCATGTATTTCGGAATTAGGAGCGTAAGATTTTTTATTCACATGACTGCTTAAAGGGTTAGGACCTCTTTGGACTAACTTTCCCCCGTGGTAGTCAACTTTGAATATTTTGCGCAAAAAACAAAATGATATCAAAGGGGGAAAACGAACCATGGAAACAATGGGACGTCACGTAATTGCAGAACTTTGGCAGTGTGATTTTGACAAATTAAACGATATGGATTTTATCGAACAAACTTTTGTTGATGCAGCACTCAAATCTGGAGCTGAAGTAAGAGAGGTCGCTTTTCATAAATTCGCACCACAAGGTGTCAGCGGAGTTGTGATTATTTCAGAATCTCACTTAACGATTCACAGTTTCCCAGAACACGGCTACGCCAGTGTAGATGTTTACACTTGCGGCGACTTAGATCCAACAGTAGCAGCGAAGTATATCGCAGAAGCGCTCGGGTCAACCTCAAGCGAACTTGTCGAAATTCCGCGCGGTATGGGTCCAGTCAGTGTTGGAAAATCCAAAGTTTCAGTAACAGCATAATCCATTTAACAAAAAACACGAAAGCAGGGGATAAAATCCTCTGCTTTTTCTATTTTCCCAATGAATTTTTGTTATACTAGATACACTAGATAGAGAAGTTAGGGAGATGTCGAAATGAAATGTCCAGCTTGCCAACATAACGGCACACGTGTTGTCGATTCGCGGCCTATAGATGAAATGAAATCAATCAGAAGGCGCAGAGAATGTGAATCGTGTGGATATCGCTTTACCACTTTTGAGAAAGTGGAAGAGATGCCGCTGATTGTCGTCAAAAAAGACGGCTCACGTGAAGAGTTCAGCCGTGAAAAAGTTTTGCGTGGCTTGATTCGTGCATGCGAAAAGCGGCCGGTTTCTCTTGAAGCATTGGAAGAAGTGGTTTTTACCATCGAGAAAGACCTTCGCCGGGCAGGCAATCCAGAAGTGAAATCTGAAGAAGTCGGAGAGCTGGTGATGAACCGGTTGGCAGCAATTGATGAAGTGGCTTATGTCCGTTTTGCTTCTGTTTATCGCCAGTTTAAAGACATCACGGTGTTTATCGACGAGCTGAAGGATTTGCTGAACAAAAGTCCGGAAGACAAGAAAATCGACTAAGGCGGTGACTTATGACTGCATATTACAAAGAATTGCAGCCTGCCGATTCCTATCGAATCCGTCTGCCTTATCCATTTTCGAATTATGACCGTCAGCTGCTGACGCTGCTCTATCAGCCGATGATTGGAGCGGAAGCCACCGCGCTTTATTTAACGCTATGGGCTGAAGGAGAAGCATCTGGTGATGAGTCGACCCATTACACATTAATGAACACGTTGGGAAATCCCATTTCGAAAATTTTTGAAGCGAGAATTCAATTGGAAGCGATTGGGCTGCTAAAGACTTACCGAAAAAACAAGGACAACCGCTGTTTTATCTATGAACTTTGTCCGCCTTTGGATCCGAAAACTTTTTTTATGGATCCATTGCTGTCAATGTTCCTGTTCAGCAAAATTGGAGAACCGTCGTATCGCCGAGTTCGAGATCGCTTTCTGATCCAGTCAGAAATTCCGTCTGATTTTGAAGAAGTATCACGCACGTTCACCGATATTTTTCAGCCGGTTCATGCGAAAGCCGGATATCCATCCGGCAAGCAGGATTTACAGGAACGGAAAAGGGGAGCTTATGAAGCAGATGCGGAATTCGATTTTGCTTTGCTTCGCCAGGGGCTTTCAGAACAGCTGGTGCCGAAGCGCGTACTGACAGCTACCATTAAAGATTTTATTTCCAAACTGGCTTACCTTTACAGTTGGGGACCTTTGGAAATGCAAAAAGTAATCTTGTTGGCCATTGAAGACGATTATAATTTGACAGTAGAAGGCTTGAAAAAATCAGCTTCTGAATACTATAAGCTAACAGTTTCTACTACAGCGCCTCAGCTTGTCCAAGTGCACAAGGAAGCTCCCAAGCTAACCGAAGAAGCACCGAAAACCAAGCAAGATGAACTATTGGTCTATTTGGAGACGGCACCACCGATTCAAGTACTGCGTGACATTGCGGATGGCAATGAACCGCTGCCTGCCGATGTCCAGCTCGCCAACCAATTGGTCGTTACCCATGGCATGAAGCCAGCTGTTGTGAATGTTTTGTTGCAATATGTCCTGTTGCGCACTGACATGAAGCTGACAAAAGCGTATGTCGAAAAAATTGCGTCTCACTGGCTACGTAAAAATGTCACGACTGCCAAAGAAGCAATGGAGCTGGCGCGTGTCGAACATACCCAATACATGAAGTGGAAGTCAGAAGGTTCGCCTACAACTGTGGCCAAACCATTTACCGGCAACGGAAACCGCAAACCGGTGCGTGAAGAAAAACTGCCGGAATGGTTCCATAAAAAAGATGAAGTACCAGCTGCTAAAGCAGAACCGAGAAACGAAAGCCTGGAAGTGGAAAAGCAAAAACTTCTCGCAAAACTTGCGCTGAAGAAAGGAAAAGGTGGTTAAATGGAACCGATTCGCGAAACACTGAAACGTGTGGTCAATGCGCCTGCTTTTTCTGAGCGGTACAGCGAGATGCGCAAAGAAGTGATGGAACACCCTGGGGTTCAAAAATTTCTGGAAAACCATGCCGATGAAATCAATGCGCCGACAATAGATAGAGGACTCCACAAGTTGTATGAGTATATCGATCAATCCCACGACTGCAATAAATGCCCAAACTTGGGCGCTTGCATCAACCACTTGAAAGGCTTTGAACCCAATTTGGTCTTAGAGCGGGGAACTATCGGTATTTCCTATACGAAATGCCGCCTAAAAGAAACAAGTGACAACAAACGCCACGCCTCTTCATTGATCCACAGCATGTACATGCCAAAAGAAGTCATGCAAGCAACACTTGACGGGTTTGATTTGGATGACAGCCGTATGGAAGCATTCCGCGCTGTCGGTAACTTTTTAGATCAGGCAACCGGTCCCGACAACTTGCCTGAAAAAGGCTTATACCTTTACGGGCAATTTGGTATTGGCAAATCATATTTGCTGAGCGCTGTCGCTAATGAGCTTGCTGAGATCAATGTTAAATCGGTGCTGGTATTCGTTCCGGAATTTATGCGAGAAATGAAGCAGGCAATCGGTGACCAGACACTGCAGGAAAAAGTTGACTATGTCAAGAAGGCTGATGTCCTGATGCTTGATGATATTGGAGCTGAAGCGATGTCGAGTTGGACTCGTGACGAGGTGCTGGGCACGATTCTCCATTACCGGATGTCTGAAAAGTTACCGACCTTCATGTCGTCGAATTTCAGCTATTCCGAGCTGGAATATCACCTAACCTATTCACAGCGCGGCGAGAAAGAAGATTTGAAAGCTGCACGCATCATGGAACGGATCCGGGCGTTGACCAATCCGGTTAAGCTTGACGGCCGCAACCGACGAAATTAACCGCAAGGCTATTGCATTATCCAGTATTTCGGTTTATAGTAAAAACAATCGAACCAAGATTTTACATGCCTTGACAAGGACATGAGCGGATTTGTACGACTTTTAGAGAGAGAAGCCTTGGCTGCAAGCTTCTTAAGTACCGGCAATCCCGCTTACCCCCTTCGAGCAGCAGCTGTGAACAGTCTCCTCAGTAACAGCTGACGGAACCGGCCCGTTAGCCGATGCAGAGCTTCGTTTAAAACGGAATGTCCGTTTTGAATAGAAGAAGGGTGGAACCGCGAGCTAAAGCTTCGTCCCTTTGGGATGGGGCTTTTTTGTGTGGGAAAAAAGAAAAGCGGAAGCGGCCATATAGAGGAACGTAAGCTAAAGGCGCGACTTCCTGTCGCAACGCTTACATGATCCGCATCCTGCGGACCTCCGACAGGCGTAAGACAGACCGGCAATGTGGCGTTCTTTGCCACATAGTCGGGTTGGCTTATGACCCGAGAACCTGGCCGCTTCAGCTGGACAATGAAAAGCGGAAGCGGCCGCAAAAAAAAGGAAATGCCAAGCCAGACCCTGTGGCATAAGTATTTTCACCAGATTTAACTAAAAGGAGAGATTGGCATGGCAGACATGATTCAACTAAAATTCCCTGATGGAGCGGTAAAAGAGTTCGAACAGGGTACAACTACTGAAGAGATCGCACAATCCATCAGCCCGGGGCTACGCAAAAAAGCGTTGGCCGGCAAAGTGAGCGGCCAGTTGGTCGATTTGCGCGCACCGTTAAAAGAAGATGGGGAAATTGCCATCATCACGCCAGATTCCGATGAAGCATTGGAAGTATTGCGTCACAGTACTGCGCACTTATTGGCGCAGGCAATCAAACGGATGTATCCAGACGCCAAATTGGGTGTTGGTCCGGTTATCGAAAACGGCTTTTACTACGATATCGACACAGAGTCTTCGATTACTTCAGAAGATTTGCCGCTGATTGAAAAAGAAATGAAGAAAATCATCAATGAAAACGTCGAGATCATTCGCTTAGACGTAACACGTGCAGAAGCACAAGAGCGTTTTGCGGCAATCGAAGATCCGTATAAATTAGAGTTGCTTGAAGCGATTCCGGAAGATGACCAGGTGTCGATTTATGAGCAGGGCGACTTTTTTGACCTATGCCGAGGCATCCATGTCCCATCGACTGGAAAATTAAAAGAATTTAAATTACTAAGTGTGGCCGGTGCCTATTGGAGAGGAAACAGCGACAACAAAATGCTTCAGCGCATTTATGGAACTGCCTTTTTCAATAAAGAAGATTTGAAAGCTCATCTGGCTATGCTGGAAGAAGCGAAAGAACGCGACCACCGCAAAATCGGCAAAGAACTGGATTTATTCATGAATTCCCAGAAAGTTGGACAAGGCTTGCCGATGTGGCTGCCTAAAGGCGCAACAATTCGCCGCATCATTGAACGCTACATCGTCGACAAAGAAGAACGTTTGGGCTACGACCACGTCTACACTCCAGTAATGGGCAGTGTTGAATTGTATAAAACAAGCGGACATTGGGATCATTACCAAGAAGACATGTTCCCGGTTATGAAAATGGACAACGAAGAATTGGTTTTGCGTCCGATGAACTGCCCGCACCATATGATGATTTTCAAACAAGGTATTCATTCGTATCGCCAGCTGCCGATTCGCATTGCGGAGCTTGGATTGATGCACCGCTACGAAATGTCAGGTGCTTTATCCGGACTGCAGCGTGTCCGCGGGATGACGTTGAATGACGCCCACATTTTTGTCCGTCCCGACCAGATCAAAGAAGAGTTCAAACGTGTTGTGAATTTGGTAGTTGAAGTATACAAGGATTTCGACATCAAAGATTATTCATTCCGTTTGTCTTACCGCGACCCAGCGGATAAAGAAAAATACTTTGACGATGACGCCATGTGGAACCGTGCACAGGCGATGTTGAAAGAAGCGATGGATGAATTGGAAATCGATTACGTGGAAGTAGAAGGCGAAGCTGCATTTTACGGACCGAAAGTCGATGTTCAAGTGAAAACAGCTCTAGGCAAAGAAGAAACTTTGTCGACTGTCCAACTTGATTTCCTTTTGCCGGAGCGTTTTGACCTGTCGTATATCGGCGAAGACGGCAAACAGCACCGCCCGGTTGTTATTCACCGCGGAGTGGTTTCGACAATGGAACGTTTTGTGGCCTTCCTGATCGAAGAATACAAAGGAGCGTTCCCGACTTGGCTTGCGCCAGTTCAAGTGGAACTGATTCCGGTCTCGCTTGATGCGCACAGCGATTACACTAAAGAGCTGCAAGAAAAACTGCAATCACATAAGATCCGTGTGGATATTGACGAACGCGATGAAAAGCTCGGTTACAAGATTCGTGAAGCACAGATGCAAAAAGTGCCATACATGCTCGTCATCGGCGATAAGGAATTGGAAGATGGTTCTGTCAACGTCCGGAAGTACGGCGAACAAAAATCGGAAAGCATGCCTTTTGATGACTTCGTGAAACTGGTTCACAGCGAACTTCGCTAGAACGGTTGACAGCCTTTAGGGCACGTGATACTATGAATAAGGTTATAGAATACTTATATGTGCAAGCAGGAGCACCCGCTTCTCACCTGATCGACCGATTGTTGGCAGGTATACACGATTGACTTTTACACGCAGAAAGAAGCGTGTTGTCATATTTGCGGGTGGACCTCTGTGGTCCATCCGCTTTTGTTTTGATCGGAACCCTGTAAACCGGTTCGGCCGGTTCACACATCTAAGCTATTCGCGACACTATCCGGAGGTGGATTACTATTAGCAAAGACATTAATGTAAATGAAGGTATTCGTGCACGTGAGTTGCGAGTTATTGATCAAAACGGTGAACAACTTGGCATCAAAACACGGAACGAAGCACTTGAAATTGCAGCGCGTGTCAACCTGGATCTTGTTCTTGTGGCTCCTCAAGCTAAGCCGCCGGTCGCTCGTATCATGGACCACGGTAAATTCAAGTTTGAGCAACAGAAGAAAGATCGTGAAATCCGTAAAAATCAGAAAGTGATTATCGTCAAAGAAGTACGCTTAAGCCCTTCCATTGACGATCACGATTTCAACACGAAACTTCGCAATGCAATCAAGTTCCTTGAAAAAGGCGACAAAGTGAAAGCTTCTATTCGTTTTAAAGGCCGTGCGATTACGCACAAAGAAATCGGACAACGAGTTCTTGAACGTTTCGCAGAAGCGTGCAAAGAAGTTGCTACGGTTGAACAGCGCCCTAAAATGGATGGTCGCAGCATGTTCTTGATGCTTGCACCAGTCAACGAAAAAGAATAAGAGATCATTGTTTAGGAGGAATTCGAAATGCCGAAAATGAAAAGCCACAGCGGTGCGTCAAAACGTTTCAAAAAAACGGGTACTGGTAAAGTAAGACGCAACAGCTCACACACTAGCCACTTATTTGCAAACAAATCAACTAAGCAAAAGCGTAAACTTCGCAAAGGGAAACTTGTTTCTTCAGGCGACTTGAAGCGCATCAAATCATTAATTTATAACATGAAGTAAGAAAGTTATAAGCGTCCGCAGCGATTCGATCGACATAGCCGTTTTGGCTAGTGTTTCCAAGAATCTGGGCGTTAGCGTTTGAACAAGAACAAAAATCGAATTTTATATATTCAGCAGGAGGTAATGTGATATGCCACGCGTAAAAGGTGGAACAGTGACGCGCCAGCGTCGTAAAAAGGTCATTAAATTAGCAAAAGGTTATTATGGTGCAAAGCACATCCTTTTCAAAGTAGCAAACCAGCAGGTAATGAAGTCAGGTAACTATGCTTACCGTGACCGTCGCAACAAAAAACGTGATTTCCGCAGACTGTGGATCACACGTATCAACGCAGCAGCTCGCATGAACGACATTTCATACAGCCGTCTTATGCACGGATTGAAAGTTGCAGGCATCGACATCAACCGCAAAATGCTAGCTGAAATCGCTGTATCTGATGCAGCAGCATTCACAGCATTGGTTGACCAGGCTAAAAACGCAGCAACTAAGTAATAAAAGCGCAAGCGCCTGTTTAGGCCCGATAGGCTTAAGGCGGACCATCGAAGCGGCGCTTTTGCCGCACAGATGGGCTGACTTAAGACCCGACGGACTAGGCGCTGAAGCTGGATAGTAATAAAAGCGTAAATGACCGCTTTGCTCCGACAGGCATAAGATGAACTTCCGAAGTGGCGCTTTTTGCCGCACAGGAAGGGCAGCTTATGACCCGAGGAGCAGGTCATTGAAGGCTGGATAATAAAAGCGTAAGCGCCTGTCCAATGCAGTCCATAGACCTCACACAACTAGAAAGCTGCAATGCTCAGGCGTTTAGCGAAAAAATAAAAAGACTGACGAATTTTCGTCAGTCTTTTTTTATGGAGGAAAAACCTATGTTTTTGATTATTTTCGGCTATTTTACAGTGTTGACCGTCATGGCCTTTGTTATGATGAAAGTCGACAAACATCAAGCCCAGCACCGCGGCCAGCGAATTCCGGAAAAAAACTTGTGGACGGTAGCGATAGTTGGCGGCGGCATTGGTGCATATCTCGGCATGATGGCATTCCGCCACAAAACAAAACACACCAATTTTCGCATCGGTTTTCTGGTGTTGGCGATGCTTGATATTGCGATACTCATTTGGAGCTATCAAAAATTCTTTGGTGTTTAAGTTCTAAGTTTTTTCTTCTTGTTTCATTAAGCGTTCTATTGGATTTTTCCAGTTAATGCGGGCGTCCGGATAGTTCATCAAAATTTCTTTTTCGAGAAAGAGAAAATCTTCTTTTGTGAATCCCTGCAACTGGTCGGGGTTTTCCACCCAGACGAAAATGGAAACGACTTCGAACGAATTTTTAGTGGTGCCCAAGTATTTTTCTCCTTCAAACAACACACCGCGGAGCGCAATAAAAAAGTTTTTCTGCACATTTTTTACATCATCAAGAAAATAATAAGTTCCTGATTCAAGAGCGGCATCCAATTTTCGTTTCGGATCTACGATATAGCGGATCAATCGATAAAACAAGTAAATGATCAATGCCAGTACAATGAGGCGTATAAGAAAAGCCATTTGAATTACCTCCTAATTTACATAGTCCTACTGATAACTATACGAGTGAAAAGTAGTTTGGTTTCAAGATTTATTCTAATAAAAGGAGAGATTTTTATGAAGTTGCAGGAACTGTTTGAAATGCAGGCTGAACTGGATCGTTTTATCCAATCAAACCAAGAAATCAAGGAGGATGTTTTTCGCAGGAAAGGCCTGGCTTTATTAGTTGAATTGGCAGAACTTGCGAATGAAACCCGCTGTTTCAAATTTTGGAGCACAAAAGGCCCCTCCGAGCGTTCGGTTATTCTGGAGGAGTATGTCGATTCGATCCATTTCCTGTTGTCGCTTGGGATTGAAAAGAATTTGAATACATTGGAAATATGGCCGGAGCCTGTCGGTGAAAAAGACTTAACAGAGTTGTTCCTGCAGACTCAAAAAGCCATCCAGGAATTTCTGGAGGATTATTCAATGTCGAACTTTATGAATATCTGGAGTTGCTATGGAGGACTGGCAAAAGCATTGGACTTTAGCTACGATGAAGTACTTACAGCCTACATTCAAAAAAACAAAACCAATTATGATCGCCAAAATAACGGTTATTGATAAACGAATGTTTTGATAATTATCCGAGCTTCTATTATACTAAGTGAGCAGTTAAATTATTTAGGAGGTCGAAATAATGACAAACTTGGATGAAACTCAATTAATGTTAAAAGAATTGACAGATGCGAACGGCATTCCAGGAAACGAGCGCCAATCACGCGAAGTCATGAAAAAATACATAGCACCATTTGCCGATTCAGTTGAAACGGATAACTTAGGGAGCTTGATTGCGAAAAAAGAAGGTTTGGCTGACGGACCGAAGATTATGGTAGCCGGCCACTTGGACGAAGTCGGATTCATGATTTCCCAAATCGATGACAAAGGCTTCTTGAAGTTCCAAACAGTGGGCGGCTGGTGGTCGCAAGTTATGCTTGCTCAGCGAGTAACAATTACGACACGCAGCGGCAAGGAAATTACCGGGGTGATCGGTTCAAAACCGCCGCATATCCTGTCACCAGAAGCACGCAAAAAACCCGTTGAAATCAAAGACATGTTTATCGATATCGGTGCCTCATCACGCGATGAAGCAAAAGAATGGGGCGTTACGCCAGGGGATATGGTTACGCCGTATTTTGAATTCACGGTAATGAACAACGAAAAGCTCTTAATGGCAAAAGCCTGGGACAACCGTATTGGCTGTGCGATTGCGATTGATGTCCTAAAAGGATTAAAAGGCGTTGACCATCCGAACGTTGTTTACGGAGTCGGAACCGTACAGGAAGAAGTTGGGCTGCGTGGTGCCAAAACGGCAACTTCTCAAATTCAACCGGACATTGGTTTTGCGGTAGACGTGGGCATTGCCGGCGATACACCAGGAGTTACCAGCAAAGAGTCGAACAGTAAAATGGGCGACGGACCGCAATTGCTGCTGTTTGATGCATCCATGATTTCGCATCGCGGCTTGCGCGAGTTGGTTGTGGATACGGCTGAAGAAGCGGGCATCCCATACCAATTCGAAACAATTGCAGGCGGTGGAACGGACGCGGGGTCTATCCATTTGACGGCAAACGGCGTACCTGCCCTTGCTATCGGAGTGGCGACACGCTACATCCATTCACATGCAGGCATTCTGCATCGCGACGATTACGAGAACGCGGTCAAGCTGATCATTGAAGTGATTAAGAAGCTGGACAGAGATACAGTTACGCGCATTACATTCGAATAAATTTTGGAACCCTTTCGCTTTTTGCGAAAGGGTTTTTTAGTGGTCGCATCCGGTTCTGCAAACAAACCGGTGTATTATGCAAATAAAGTCGGGTATTCTGCAAACAAAATGAGATATCCCGCAAATAAAATAGGATATCACGCAATCAAATTGTCGGATGGCGCAAAAAAGCCTTTGAACTTTCGCTTTTCGCTGGCGAAAAGCATCCGTTCTAGGTTTTTTGGTTCTCAAAGAACTTGAAAAGCGATAAAAATCCAATAAATGTATTACAGAAAAGAGAAGTCTTTATTGCTATACTCTAAGCATTCGATAAGGAGGTGCTTAATGAACAAAAAAGAGATCGTTTTGCTGTCAGAAATAGAATCGTTGGAAAGGTTATTGTACCGGTTGCCCGAAAATCATCCGAAACGACCATTTCTTCAAGTCGAGCTTTACAGAAAGGCTGCTGGGATACGCGGAGAAAATCGTCTTGCCCGGAAGTTGGTCGAATTTCATCCAGAAGAAAACTACCGGTATCTGCGCAATATTTGCTTGTCGTTTGGCGAGTGGAAAGTGCAAATGGATGGACTGTTGCTGACCCAACGCGGTGCCATTATCATTGAATCCAAAAACATCAGCGGCCAGCTCCATTTCGATAATCCAACAGGCGAATTCTGGAGAACCGATTCCGAAGGTGTACGAACGGTGATGGAAGATCCGACGAGCCAATTGAACAAACACATTCGTTTCCTGACAAAATTTTTCAAACAACATAAAATTGAATTGCCTATTGAAGGCATCGTTGTTTTTACGTCCAAGCAATGTGAGTTTATGAGCAAACCCGCAACCCATCATGTATGCAAAACATATCAACTGATTGATCATCTTGTTGCGCTACTCCAGAGCTTTCCTCCAAAAATCGCCAACCACAATTTAACAAAAATTGAGAAACTCCTTCAGAAGTTTCATACTCCGTATAAACGACAACCTTTATGTCAGCTGTACTTAATCAATCCCGATGAATTGCAACCAGGAATTCTTTGTATAAACTGTAAAATGCTTAGTATGATACGCAAACCTAAAATAGGTTGGAAGTGTGAAAAATGTGAAACGGTGGATTCGTTTGCTTTTCAACAAACCGTCCAAGAATACTTTTCGTTGATTCATCCTCAACTCAATAATCGGCAGCTTCGGCAATTGTGCAAGCTGGACTCTCCTTATGCCGCTTCCCGTTTACTAGCGACCCTCGATCTGGAAAGTACGGGTTCATTGCGTAACCGGACGTACCACCTTAAAAAATACTAGCTTTTCGCCTTCGGGTGAAAAGCTTTTTTATGTGTTCTGCAAACAAACTGGCGTATTGCGCAAATAAAGTCGCGGATGCTGCAAACAACTCCTCTAATACTGCAAATAAACACTTATATTCTGCAAAAAAAACAAATTCATGTACACTATACTTGACCTAATGTTAATTATAGTGTACATTATGTTATATAAACCGAACATCACAAAACGAAAGGGTGAAGCGGATGCTCAGGAATCGTGTAAAAGAACTGCGAGCTCGCTATGGCTTGACGCAAAGTGATCTGGGAAAGCAAGTTGACGTCACACGCCAGACAATCGCATTTATCGAAAAAGGGGAATTTTCCCCTTCGATTACCTTGTCGCTGAAGTTGGCAAAGGCGCTGCAGACAAACGTCAATGAACTATTTTGGCTGGAGGAGGATGGCAATGAAAAATGATTTCCGCACACAGTATCCGTTGTGGATGATGGGATTTATAGTCGTTTTGGGGATGTTTGCCTACGGCATTAGTTCACCGGCAACTGAAATAATCAACACAGATACCGAACAAAGCATTATGATTGAACTTGAACCAGTCGCCGGATTTTTTGTGATTGGTTCGGTTATCCTTTATATTGTGATGATGGTAACGTTTGTATCCCAATTGCTGCGCCACAACAAAAAAAATCCATCTCAAAAAGTTTCGCCTTTCTCCATCCGTCCGCTTGAATATTTGGAGCAGGATGAAGGGATGACCTATATCACCCGAAAAGCGTCTCAAAAAGTTTATACGTTTATGTCTTGGAGTTTGCCGCTGCTTGCAGTGCTTGCGATGATAACGCCTTTGCCGCGCTTGTTTATCGTGTGGGGAATATTGCTGGTCGCCTTAATCCAATACGTGATTTATTACTTGGAAATCCGAAAACACCTCAAGGAGGAAATTGAATGATTTATGAATATTTTTTAATCTTTTTAGGAGCTGCCATCCCGTGGTTCGAAATCGCATTGGTAATTCCACTGGGCATAATTTGGGGACTGTCGCCGGTATGGGTGATGGTGGTCGCTTTTGTCGGCAACATGCTCACGGTGCTGGCCTTGATTGTCGGTTTTGACCGCTTCCAACTTTGGTACAACAAACGCCAGGAGGCAAAAGGCAAAACGGTTTCGAAAAAAAGCGAACGTGCCAAGCAGATCTGGAACAAATACGGTTTGCCGGGACTGGCGATGCTGGGCCCGATTTTGATCGGAACACATATCGCTGCATTTATTGGCATGACTTTGGGTGCCACAAAAAAGAACACGACCGTTTGGCTGACAATCAGTATTGCGGTTTGGTCAGTGGCATTTGGCGTCTTGACTGCACTTGGTTTTGATTTCTTCACGAAGGAAATCTAAGCTGTGTCCAGACTCCAGCGCCCAGCCCTTCGAGTCGCTTCAGCCTTTCCAGCGCTTGTCGGGGCTAGATGGGCGCTTCCGCTTTTCTGTATGCTATACTGGAACTATTCTGAAATAAAGGCGTGATCCTGCAATGAAAAGAATTGAATCAAACCAAAACTCACTCGTCAAGCATTGGAAAAAGCTTGGAACGACCCGGAAAGAGCGCGACAAATTTGCGGAATTTCTGGTGGAAGGCTTTCATTTGACGGAAGAGGCTTTAAAGAAAAAAGAACTTATTAAATCGTTGATCATCCGTGAAGGGGTAGAGATTCCAGCAGACTGGGACGTTGACGGAGTTCCTCAATATTCCGTAACAGCTGGAGTTGCCAAGGAGATTTCGGAAACCGAGCACACGCAAGGAATTTTCGCGCATTGTGCACAACCTGAGTTCACGGATGACGAACAACAGACCTGGACCAAGCTGCTGATGATCGATGCAGTACAAGATCCGGGCAACATCGGTACGATGATCCGCACAGCATCAGCGAGCGGCATTGATGCCGTAATCTTGGGCAAAGGCTGCGCCGATCCGTTCAACCCGAAAACCGTCCGTTCGGCGCAAGGGTCGCATTTTCAGATTCCGGTTGTCAAAGGGGAACTGATCGATTGGACCGCACAAGCGAAAGCAAGCGGTATCCAAATCTTCGGAACGGCGCTGCAAAACTCGACGCCAGTTCACGAAGCCGAGACACACGAACAGTTTGCGCTGATTGTCGGCAACGAAGGCAGCGGCGTCGATCCGGTATTGCTGCAGCAAACAGACCAGAATTTGATGGTGCCGCTATACGGCAGCGCAGAATCGCTGAATGTGGCAGTGGCTACAGGCATTTTGCTATACAGCCTGGTGCCAAAAAACTAAGTTTGATAAAACCTTTGAACTTTCGTATAATAAGGAAGTAAATAAGTAAAAGCGAAGATCGGGAAAAGTACGTTGCGCCCTTACATCACAGAGATTCTGCACCTTGACTGGAAGTGTGGATATGTAAACGCCTCAGAAGTTCACCCCGCGAGCTGCCTGACGGGACCAGCAGAAATGCTGTAAAGACAGGCCGGTGAAGAGCCGTTATGTAAATGAGTGATTGCTGTAAGGCGATAACTAGGGTGGTACCGCGAATAATGCCTCGTCCCTTTTCTGGGACGGGGCTTTTTACTGTCTAAGGAGGAGAAAAAATGGAAGCACAATTGCAGGAATTGAAAACACAGGCACTGGATAAGATCTCCGCAGCATCAACAGTTAAAGAGTTGAATGACGTGCGAGTGGCTTATTTGGGCAAAAAAGGACCGATTACGGATTTATTGAAAGGCATGGGCAAACTGCCGGCTGAAGAACGTCCAAAAATGGGCGCTTTGGTCAATGTGGTGCGCGAAGAAGTAACAACTGAGCTTGAAGGCCGCATGGTCATTCTGGAAGAAGAAGCAATCAACCTGAAGCTGCAAAGCGAAACAATCGACATCACGTTGCCGGGCCGTCCCGTTAAAACGGGCAACCCGCATCCGTTAACGCGTGTAGTGGAAGAAATCGAAGACTTGTTTATCTCGATGGGCTACCAAGTTGCGGAAGGTCCGGAAGTGGAAAAAGATTATTATAACTTTGAAGCATTGAACTTGCCGAAAGGCCATCCAGCTCGTGATATGCAGGATTCCTTCTATATAACAGAAGATATTTTGTTGCGTACGCATACATCACCGGTTCAAGCACGGACGATGGAAGCAAAAGGCGGAGAACCAATCAAAATCATCTGCCCGGGCAAAGTGTATCGCCGCGACAGCGATGATGCGACGCATTCGCATCAGTTCACGCAAATTGAAGGATTGGTCATCGGAGAAGATATCCGCATGAGCGACTTGAAAGGGACGCTGTCCGTATTCGCCAAGAAAATGTTCGGCGACGACCGCGAAATTCGTCTTCGCCCAAGCTTTTTCCCATTCACGGAGCCTTCTGTCGAAATGGATATTTCTTGCTTTAAATGTGGCGGCAGCGGCTGCAACGTTTGCAAGAAAACAGGCTGGATTGAAATTTTGGGTGCTGGAATGGTGCATCCGAATGTTCTTGAAATGGCCGGCTACGATTCGAAACGCCTGACTGGATTCGCTTTCGGCATGGGGCCGGAACGAATCGCTATGCTTAAATACGGCGTCGAAGATATCCGTCATTTCTATACGAACGATGTCCGCTTTTTATCCCAATTTCAACGTACAGAACTTTAAGGAGGAACTAACACATGCTCGTATCCATTAACTGGTTAAAAGACTATGTAAATACACAACAATTGCCACCCGCTGAACTGGGTGAAAAAATAACGCGTTCCGGCATCGAAGTGGACGCAGTCATTGACCGCTCACACGGCATGACAAATATCGTCGTCGGTTATGTTGAATCTTGCGTTAAACATCCGGAAGCGGATAAGTTGTCCATCTGCCAAGTCAACGTTGGCGAAGAAACTACGCAAATCATTTGCGGCGCTCCAAACATTGCAGCCGGCCAAAAAGTCATTGTGGCACGTCCCGGAGCAACGCTTCCTGGTGACATCAAAATCAAAAAAGCCAAGCTTCGCGGAGAAGAATCAAACGGCATGATCTGCTCGCTACAGGAATTGGGCATTGAAAGCAAACTTGTGCCAAAAGCTTATGCGGAAGGCATATATGTATTGCCGGAAGATGCGGAAACCGGTTCTGACGTTCTGACAAACTTTGATTTGGACGATACCGTTCTGGAACTGGGCCTAACGCCAAACCGTGCAGATGCGATGAGCATGATCGGAGTCGCTTATGAAGTCGGTGCGATTCTTTCTGAAGACGTCAAATTGCCTGAAATCAGCTACACAGAAGCAACTGATACAGCAGCATCGATGCTGACATTGAATATTGATGCACCTGAAGCCAACCCGTTGTATGTAGCAAAAGTTGTCCGCAACATCAAAGTGCAGGAGTCGCCAATGTGGCTGCAGCAGCGTTTGATGGCAGCAGGCGTCCGTCCACACAATAACGTGGTCGATGTAACCAACTACATTTTGATGGAATACGGCCAGCCGCTTCACGCCTTTGATTACGATTTGCTGGGAACGGGCAATATTACCGTTCGCCACGCCAAGGAAGGCGAAATGATTACGACTTTGGACGATGTTGAACGCAAACTGTCCGGCCGCCAGTTGGTCATTACCAACGGCGATAAACCAGTGGCGATTGCCGGCGTGATGGGCGGTGCCAATTCGGAAGTCAGTGAAGCGACAACGACTGTTGTGATTGAATCTGCTTATTTCGAATCCGGTTCTGTCCGCCAAACTTCGAAAGACCACGGGCTTCGCAGTGATGCAAGTTCACGCTATGAAAAAGGTGTGGATCCAAACCGGGTCATCCCGGCTGCAGAACGTGCAGCGCAATTGCTATCTGAGCTTGCTGGCGGGGAAGTATTGGCTGGATCTGTAATGTTCGACGAATTGAATAAAGAAGAAAAAATCGTCAAAGTTTCTCCAGACTTCATTAATAGCCGCTTAGGGATGAAAATTTCTTTTGAAGACATGTGGGATATTCTGAACCGCTTGAAATTCACTACCGAAGCAGCAAACGGGCAACTGGTCATTTCTGTGCCGACACGCCGACAGGACATCCAGATTCCTGAAGACGTCATTGAAGAGATCGCTCGTCTGTATGGCTATGATGAAATCCCTGCAACTTTGCCGGAAGCAGAAACGACTCCCGGCGGTTTGACGCCTTACCAGGCAAAACGCCGCATTGTCCGCTCGCTTTTGGAAGGTGCTGGATTGCTTCAAGCAACGACGTATTCCCTGACTTCCGAGAAATCGGCGAAACAGTTTGCTTTGGAAGAAACAGAAACAACGCGTTTGCTGATGCCAATGAGCGAAGAGCGCAGCATCTTGCGCCAAAGCCTATTGCCCCATCTTTTGGAATCGGTCACCTACAACACAGCGAGAAGAATGGATTCGGTGGCTTTGTATGAAACCGGTTCGGTTTTCTTAAAAGGTGACGACGAGCTATTGAACGAGCAGGAACATTTGGCGGTGGCAATGACCGGCTTATGGCTCGACAACAGCTGGCAAGGCGAGAAAAAGCCAGTCGACTTTTTCGTGCTGAAAGGCATTGTGGAAACACTTGGCACGAAACTTGGCGTCCAGTTGACGTTCGAGCGCGGCCAAATGGACGATTTGCATCCAGGCAGAACAGCCTTCATTATGCATGATGGCCAACGCATCGGCGTAATTGGCCAGTTGCATCCATCGGAGCAAAAAGCACGCGACTTGAAAACGACAGTCGTTATGGAATTAAACCTGGCGGCGCTGTTAGATCTGGAGACAGAAGCTCTCGTCTACAAGCCAGTACCGCGCTACCCATCGATGTCACGTGACGTAGCATTAGTGCTTTCCAAAAATGTTGAAGCAGGAACGATTGAAACGGTTATCCGCAACGCTGGCGGCAAACTGTTGAAAGATGTCCGCGTATTCGACTTGTACGAAGGCGATAAAATGGAAGAAGGCAAAAAATCAGTCGCCTTCTCCTTGACTTACTTTGATCCTGAAAAAACATTGACGGATGAAGAAGTCATCAATGTGCATGAAAAAGTATTGGCAGCTTTGACGGAAGTCGGCGCTGAGTTGAGAAGCTAAAACACGATATAGAAAACCCATGAGAATTTTTTCTCATGGGTTTTGTTTTTTATCGACGCCGCTTTTCTGCCAGCGCCTGCACTTTTTTTGTATTGGCAAAATGAACTTTTGTCATTCCTTTTAAGTATTCTTCCCCATATTTCAGCAAAATCTTTGCAGCCGCTTCATCGACGATCTTTCCAGCGCCTTTTGGCAATACAACCCCAGCTTCCGTACTCATACGGTCCATTTCATCCAGGAAAGCGACGCGAGCGATGATCGACGCACAGGCGACAGATACGTGGAGCCCTTCTGCTTTGGTCGAGAACAAGACATTCTCCCGGATGATTTCGGGTTCTTCTTTGATATGCTTGTAGTAGATGGCGCGTTCGGCAAACTGATCGATCAGGATGGCATCTGGTTTTTCGGGAGCAATATCATTTAGAACATATTTAAGTGCCTGGTTATGCAGAAATGCTTTGATTTTACCTTGCGACCAGCCTTGTCCTTGAACGCGATTGTATTTTTCGTTTTTTAAGGTCAGCACTTTGTGGGCAAATGCTCTTTTCAAGTCAGGTGCCACTTGGCGCATCCAGGTGTCGGTCAGCTGTTTCGAATCTTTGACGCCAAGTTCACGTGCGAGTTCGACTTTGTCCGCAGGTACGAAGCAGGCAGCCACAGTGATGGGGCCAAAAAAATCTCCTGTACCGGTTTCATCGGACCCCAGAACTGAAAGTTGGGCAAATCCAGGCGGCAATGTGTCGCCTTTTGTGGAGACGATCTTGTCAGCTGCTGAATCTGCAACTCCCCATTTTGCGGCTTCCCGAAGGGCTCCATTTCCTTGGAACATGACTTTTCCGGAAGTGTATACAGTGACCACAGTATCGGTCAATTTAGCAGTAAAGCGGGCATACGGGTTTTTGGACGAGGTCTTATTTTTATCGTAATGGGAAATCAACTGGAGCAAGCTTTCCTCCGGCAGTTTCAGAACAGTATTCGACATATGGGCGAGTCACCTTTCTTGATTCACAATGGGCTTGTGTTCATGGTATGATGGTTTATAGAATTCTAAAGGGGGATATTGCATTGTCAGAGCAACATAAAATTCACACGGTCGTTGACATCTATGGCAACACCTATAAAATGGTCGGTACCGAAACTTCCGGCCACATGAGATTGGTTGCATCGATTGTCGACAGCAAGATGCGCGAGATCAATGCGTTGAATCCGTCATTGGATCAGGCAAAGCTTGCCGTTTTGACTGCATCAAATGCGGTACATGACTATCTTAAACTGAAAGAGCAAGTTGAACAATTAGAAAATGAATTGAAAAAACTGAAGGGTTGACGTGAATGCTTGATATACTTTTAATCATCTTACTGATCGGTGGCATCATTGTGGGCGCCAAAAGAGGCTTTATTGTCCAGTTGATCCATATGGTCGGGTTTGTTATTGCTCTGGTCGTGGCCTATAAATACTATAAACCTTTATCCGAATACTTTGTGCTGTGGATTCCTTACCCAGCTATCAATGAAAATTCCCAATTTACGCTCGTGGTGGACCAACTGGACTTGGATCAGACTTTCTATCAATTGTTGGCATTTGCCCTTATTTTCTTTGTGGTGAAGTTTGCTTTGCAATTGATTGCATCGATGTTCGATTTCTTGAAGTTTTTGCCGGTGCTTGGCTTTTTCAGCAAAATTCTTGGTGCGATTTTAGGATTTGTTGAAGTTTACATACTGCTGTTTATTTTCATCTATGTGTTTGCATTGCTTCCTGTGGACGCTGTGCAGAACCAGTTGGAGAATTCCGGAATTGCTCAGTCTATGCTTGAGCATACGCCTTATTTCTCTGAGAAAGTAAAAGAATGGTGGTATATTTATATGTAGTAGGAACTTCTCTCTTACGAGGGAAGTTTTTTTAGTCGAAACGAGGAGGGCTTTTGGTGAATAAGAAGATTATCATCAGAACACTTGAAAAAATTGCATTGTATATGGAACTCAAAGGGGAAAACCCGTTTAAAGTATCGGCGTTCCGCAAAGCAGCTCAGGCATTGGAATTAGACCAGCGCAGCTTGGATGAAATTGAGGACGTCACCAAACTGAAAGGCATCGGCAAAGGCACAGGGGAAGTCATTCTTGAGCTGATCAATGATGGAAAGTCGACCGTTCTGGAAGAGCTGCAGGAAGAAGTGCCGAAAGGACTTGTTCCGATGATGAAGCTTCAGGGAATGGGCGGCAAAAAAATTGCCAAGTTGTATAAAGAACTGGGCATCGATTCGATGGAAGCGTTAAAAACAGCATGTCTGAATCAGGAAATTCAAAAGCTTCCAGGATTTGGACCGAAATCTGAAGAAAAGATCTTGAAAGAGCTGAATGATTTTGAGAGCAAGCCGGACCGTCAGCCAATCTGGAAAACAGAAGAAACAGTGGCGTTTATTGAAGATGTGTTAATTACGATTGCAGAAGTTACCGAGTTTTCAGTTGCGGGAAGCTTCCGGCGCACCAAAGAAACCAGCAAAGATTTGGACTTTATTATTGCAACTGCCCAGCCGGCACGCGTGAAAGAGCAGCTTCTTGCCGCATTGCCGGTGCAGGAAACCATTGCATCAGGAGACACCAAAGTGTCTGTCACCGTAGATGTGCTGGAGCCGATTGATGTTGATTTCCGTCTGGTGGCACCTGAAGAGTTCGTAACAGCGCTGCACCATTTTACCGGCTCCAAGGATCATAACGTCAAAATGCGCCAGCTCGCCAAATCCCAGAAAAAGAAAATAAGCGAGTATGGCGTTGAGCAAGAAGACGGCACTGTGACGACTTTCAAATCCGAAACCGAGTTTTTTGCGCATTTCGGCTTGCCTTTTATTCCGCCATCGGTGCGTGAAGACGGCCGTGAACTTGACCGGTTGGAAGAATTGCCTGAGCTGGTGACGCTTGAAGACATCAAAGGTGATTTGCATATGCATACGACCTGGTCGGATGGGGCCAATTCATTAAAGGAAATGATCGAAGCGTGCAGAGCGAAATCTTATGAATACATGATCATTACCGACCATTCGCAATACTTGAAGGTGGCAAACGGCTTAACGCCTGAGCGCTTAAGGGAACAGCATGCCTTGATTCGAGAAACGAATGAACAGTATCCGGAAATTAGCGTGCTTTCCGGAACCGAAATGGATATTTTGCCTGACGCATCGCTTGATTTTGATGACGAATTGTTGAAACAGCTGGACTTTGTTATTGCCAGCATCCATTCGAGCTTCCAGCAGCCGCAGGAGCAAATTATGGACCGGATTTTAACAGCAATGAAAAATCCATATGTCCACATGATTGCCCATCCGACCGGACGGATCGTCGGACAGCGCGACGGCTATGATCCGGATGTTGAGCAGATTTTGGACTGGGCAAAAGAATACGGCAAAATTGTCGAATTGAATGCCAGTCCGTACCGTTTGGATCTTGCTGTACCATACTTGGTAATGGCACAAGAAAAAGGAGTACCGGTCGCAATCAATACAGATGCCCACGCCATTGAAGGCCTGGAAGTCATGGAAACCGGCATTAAGCATGCCCAAAAAGCATGGCTGAAAAAAGATACAGTGGTCAACACATGGTCGTTTGAAAAATTGACCGCATATTTGAATAGAACAGAATAAAATATATGAGTTGAACTATTAATTTATCTGAAACGTTAGGAGGGTCTTGAATGATCGCAGAACGAGCATTAAGGACACTTGAATTTTATAAAATCCGCGATGAAGTTGCACGGTATTGTACATCGTCACTCGGAAAAGCCCATGTGGATAACTTGTTGCCATCTACGGATATCAATGAAGTCAATCGGCTCCTCGAGCAGATGGACGAAGGGGCGCAAGTTTTGCGTGTCAAAAACAATGTGCCAATGGGCGGCATTTTTGACATTCGCCTGCATGCACGACGCGCGCAAATTGGCGGCAGCTTGAGCCCGATGGAGTTAATGGAAGTGTCTTCCACGATTCGTGCGAGCCGCATCCTGCGCCAGTTTTTTGAAACCATTCAAGAAGAAGCGGTTATTCAAATTCCGCATTTTCTGGAGAAAAAACAATCTATGCCCATCTTGACGGCTCTTGAACACGCCATCAACATTTGCATCGATGACAATGGCGGCGTCTTGGACAGTGCAAGCTCGGAACTTCGTTCAATCCGCCAGCAGTTGCGTACGCAGGAAAGCCGTGTCCGTGAGCGTCTGGAAAGTTTAGTGCGCGGCAAAAATGCTTCGAAAATGCTGTCGGATTCGATTGTGACGATTCGCAATGACCGGTTTGTCATTCCCGTTAAACAAGAATACCGCAACCATTACGGTGGCATTGTCCATGATCAGTCTTCATCGGGGCAAACACTGTTCATCGAACCGGATGCGGTTGTCCAGGCAAACAACGAAGTTCGCCGTTTGAAAATGAAGGAAAAAGAAGAAATCGATCGGATTTTGCTGATGTTATCAGCGCAAGTGCAAGAAGTTGCCCATGAACTGTTTCTATTGGTTGAAGTGCTTGGGGAAATCGACTTGATCTTGGCTAAAGCAAAATACGGCGCTACCCATAGAGGCACAAAGCCTACTATGAATACAGAAGGCTACATCAACTTACGGAAAGCTCGCCATCCGTTGATTCCAAAAGACGAAGTAGTGCCGAACGATATTGAGTTTGGCGGCGATATTACCGCTATTGTCATCACGGGGCCCAATACCGGCGGGAAAACCGTCACGTTAAAAACCGTCGGATTAACGACTTTGATGGCTCAAGCAGGTTTGCCGGTTCCTGCACTCGATGGCTCGGAATTGTCCGTGTTCGATCAAATTTTTGCTGATATCGGCGACGAGCAGTCAATCGAACAAAGCTTGAGTACGTTTTCATCCCATATGGTCAATATTGTCGACATTCTCACCAAATTTGATGAGAACTCCCTTGTGATTTTCGATGAATTGGGCGCAGGGACCGATCCGCAGGAAGGCGCAGCTCTGGCTATTTCGTTATTGGATGAAGTTCATGGCAGAGGAGCGCGTGTCATTGCAACAACGCATTATCCTGAACTAAAAGCATACGGCTATAACCGTCCGGGCGTGGCGAATGCCAGCGTGGAGTTTGATGTAGAAACATTAAGTCCGACTTACCGCTTGCTGATTGGCGTTCCTGGCCGAAGCAACGCATTTGAAATTTCGAAGCGACTTGGCTTGCCGGACCACATCATCAATCATGCCAAGAGCTTTACGGGGACCGACAGTAAAGCCGTGGATTCGATGATTGCATCGCTCGAAAAAAGCCGGCGCGAAGCAGAACAAGATGCGGAACACACCAAAGAGGTTCTTTCCGAGTCAGAACAGTTGAAAAAAGAACTGGCAAAACAGTTGGAAGAATACGAGCAGCAAAAAGAACGCTTGGAAGAAAAAGCAAAAGAAAAAGCTCGGAAAATCGTCGACCAGGCGCGTACAGAAGCAGAGGCCGTCATTTCGGATCTTCGCAAAATGCAATTTAACCAAAGTTCGTCGGTAAAAGAGCATGAATTGATCGATGCGAAAAAGCGGTTGGAAGATGCCATGCCTCAAAATCGCATCCTGAAAAAAGCCGCCAAAGACAACGCCGCCAAACCGTTAAAAGCGAACGACGAAGTGAAAGTGATTTCCTTTGGCCAAAAAGGGACCTTGGTTGAAAAAGTTTCCAAGAACGAATGGATCGTCCAAATCGGTATTTTGAAGATGAAGCTGCCAGAAACCGATTTGTCTTACACAAAGCCCGAAAAGGAAAAACAAACGCGAACCATGGCAACATTGAAAGACCGTGACGGCCATGTGAAGATGGAGCTTGATTTGCGCGGAGAACGTTATGAAGATGCATTGGCACGTGTTGAAAAGTACTTGGACGATGCGTTATTATCAAATTACCACCAAGTATCCATTATTCATGGAAAAGGGACCGGTGCTTTGCGCCAAGGCGTCCAGCAATATTTGAAAAAGCATCCGCGAGTGAAAAACTACCGGTTTGGCGAAGCGGGCGAAGGCGGATCTGGCGTTACCGTCGCCGAACTCAAGTAAGTTTCCGTAAAGGGGTATAAGAAATGACTGAAACAGGATTTTGGACGCACCCGCTGGTCGAGTCAGCTGGCTATTTCAGTGTGGTGGTATTGTGTTTAATCGTCTCGATGGTAATTTTCGAAATGGTGACAAAATATAACAACTGGGAACAAATCAAAAAAGGGAATTTATCAGTAGCCATGGCAACAGGCGGAAAAATTTTCGGTGTCACCAATATTTTCCGCTTTTCCATCGAACAGCATAATACCTTGTTCGAAATGATTGGTTGGGGATTGTTCGGTTTTACTTTGCTGATTTTCGCTTATATTCTGTTTGAGTTCCTGACGCCCAAATTTAAAGTGGATGACGAAATCGAACAAGACAACCGTTCGGTCGGCCTGATTTCGATGGTCATTTCTGTTGGTTTGTCGTTTGTCATTGGAGCCAGTATTCAATAGGAGTTGGATAGAGTGGAAAATCTAATTAAAATTTTGTTTGTCTTTTGTGCGATCTTTTTGATTATAGGAGTTATCTTCTTGTTTATGTTTTAGAAAATCGGCCGGCCATTGTGCTGGCCTTTTTACTTGTTTAAATGCGGCCATTCTAACAATCTTTTAAACTTATACAAATAAAGTTTGAAAGCGGTATCATTATTCTTTATAATTAAAATAGGAATATTCGCACGATTCTAATAAAAAATAGGAGGTCAAAAGAATGACTGAAAAGCCGTGGCTCGCACATTATCCACCGGAGATTCCACATACGCTCACCTACCCGAGTATGCCGGTACAGGAATACTTAACGAAAGCTTATGAAAAGTATCCACAAAAAGTAGCCATTCATTTTATGGGGAAAGAGCTTTCGTACGAGGAACTGTATCAATCTTCTATGAAGTTTGCGAATTATCTTCAAAAATTGGGGATTAAAAAAGGCGACCGAGTGTCCATCATGTTGCCCAATTGTCCGCAGGCAGTTATTAGTTTTTATGGCATCCTTTACGCTGGCGGCGTTGTCGTCATGACCAATCCTCTTTATACAGAACGGGAAATTGCTTACCAAATGAAGGATTCAGGAGCACGGGCCATTATCAGTTTGGATATTCTGTTCCCGAGAATATCCAAAGTAATGAAGGAAACGGAATTGGAAAATGTCATCATTACCGGCATTAAAGATTACTTGGCTTTCCCGAAAAATCTGGTATATCCATTTATCCAGAAAAAACAGTACGGCATGACCGTCAAAGTGGAGCACAGGGGAGTTAACCATCTATTTACTGAAATCATGAAAACGTCACAGCCGTTTGTCGTGGAAACCCCTTTCGATTTCGAGGAAGATTTAGCGCTGCTGCAATATACAGGAGGCACTACCGGTTCTCCGAAAGGGGTCATGCTAACGCACAAGAACATTATTTCCAATGCGACCATGTGCGACAGCTGGCTATATAAATGCAAAAAAGGCGAAGAGACAATCATGGGCATTATTCCGTTATTCCATGTATACGGCTTAACAACAGTACTTATTCTGTCCGTCATGCTCGGCAATAAAATGGTGCTGCTGCCAAAATTCGATCCGGAAACGGCATTAAAAACCATCAACAAACAAAAACCAACGCTTTTCCCGGGAGCACCTACTTTGTATATCGGATTGATGAATCATCCGGACATCGCTAAATACGATTTGTCTTCAATTGAAGCATGCCTGAGCGGTTCTGCTCCGTTGCCTGCAGAAGTCCAGGAAAAGTTCGAAAAACTGACGGGCGGCAAGTTAGTCGAAGGTTATGGATTAACAGAAACGTCTCCGGTTACTCATTCGAATCTGGTTTGGGAAAAACGGACAAAAGGTTCAATCGGTTTTCCATATCCGGACACTGACTGCAAGATCTTCCAAACCGGCACTACTGATCCGGTTCCAAATGGAGAGATTGGTGAAATCGCCATTCAAGGTCCTCAAGTTATGAAAGGCTATTGGAACAAGCCTGAAGAAACAGCGGCGACAATCGTTGATGGCTGGTTGTTGACCGGAGATCTTGGATATATGGATGAAGAAGGCAACTTCTTTATTGTTGATCGCAAAAAAGACATGATTATTGCAGGCGGCTTTAATATTTATCCACGTGAAATTGAAGAAGTGCTGTATGAACACGAAGCCATTCAGGAATGCGTAGTAGCAGGCATACCGGATCCGTACCGCGGCGAAACGGTAAAAGCATACATTGTGCTGAAAGAAGGCTATACTGTTACAGAAGAGGCACTGAATGCGCATTGCCGAGAACACTTGGCTTCATTTAAAGTTCCACGCATCTATGAGTTCCGCAAAGAATTGCCGAAAACAGCAGTTGGGAAAATTTTGCGCCGTTCACTCGTGGACGAAGAGGTTTCCAAACAAAGCGAAGCCGTTCCATCATAATGTGATAAACACTTGACACCCCATACAATAAACGATAATATGAAAATATGAATGAATCGCCATTCATATTTTCATATTTTTTTGGGTGGTGACAGAATGGTTAAAAAAGATAAACCGAAATACAAGCAAATCATCGACGCGGCAGTAATTGTTATCGCTGAAAATGGCTATCACCAAGCGCAAGTTTCGAAAATAGCCAAACAGGCAGGTGTAGCCGACGGAACGATTTACTTGTATTTCAAAAATAAAGAAGACATTTTGATTTCTGTGTTTCAAGAAAAAATGGGTGTGTTTGTCAGCAAACTGGAACAAATCATTTCCCGTGATTTGGATGCTTCAACCAAATTAGGGTTAATGATTGAAAGCCATTTCGAACTGTTGGCCGGAGATATCCATTTGGCGATTGTTACGCAACTGGAATTGCGGCAGTCAAATCACGAAATTCGCTTAAAGATCAACAACGTACTTCGGGAATATTTAAAACTCATGGACAAAATCTTGGTCAAAGGCATGGAAGACGGAGAGTTTGATGCGGCAATGGATATTCGTTTAGCCCGTCAAATGGTTTTTGGCACAATGGACGAGACCATAACTACATGGGTCATGAATGACCATAAGTATGATTTAGTCGAACTGGCACCAAAAGTTCAGCGTCTGCTGCTGAAAGGCATGCAGGCTTAAAGGGAGGAACTGATTGGATGGAATTTATTAGCTGGAAAAAAGAAGACGGGGTAGCGGTCGCGACGATCAATCGTCCACCGGCAAATGCGTTGTCCCGTTCACTTATTTTAGAAGTCGACGAATTGTTGAACCAGGTAGAAAACGATGAAGAGGTTCGCGTCATTGTGTTGCACGGAGAAGGCAGGTTCTTTTCTGCTGGTGCAGACATCAAGGAATTTACGCAAGTTTCTTCTGGTGAAGAATTTTCAAAACTGTCAGCAAGGGGCCAGGAAGTTTTTGAACGTGTCGAAACATTCCATAAGCCTGTCATTGCGGCAATCCACGGGGCGGCTTTAGGGGGCGGATTGGAATTGGCAATGAGTTGCCATATGCGATTTGTCACTGAAAATGCTAAACTGGGATTACCGGAGCTTCAATTGGGGTTGATCCCTGGATTTGCCGGAACGCAACGGCTGCCACGATACGTAGGCACAGCGAAAGCAGCAGAGATGCTGCTGACAAGTGATCCGATCTCCGGGACAGAAGCAGCGCAATACGGCTTGGCGAATCGTGCGTATGCAGAAGAAGACTTACTTTCGGAAACGCTTACAATCGCACGCAAAATAGCGAAGAAAAGTCCCGTTTCTGTTAAGGCGGCCATCGAAATGCTGCAATACACCAAGCCTGCCTCGTATCAAGAAGGCGTAAATGCAGAGGCACAATCTTTTGGAACTGTTTTTGTTTCAGAAGATGCAAAAGAAGGAATCCAGGCATTTCTGGAGAAACGTGAAGCACATTTTAAAGGGAAATAATACTTGGGAGGTTTACGTTCATGAACATTTTTGTATTGGTAAAACGTACGTTTGACACAGAAGAGAAAATCGTTGTTTCAGGTGGGCAAATCCAGGAAGACGGTGCGGAATTCATCATCAATCCATACGATGAATACGCAATTGAAGAAGCAATTACAGTCCGCGACGCACATGGCGGCGAAGTGACAGTGGTCACAATCGGCAATGAAGAAGCAGAGAAACAGCTGCGCACAGCACTTGCAATGGGCGCTGACAAAGCTGTATTGATCAATACAGAAGACGATGTGGAAGAAATGGATCAATTTACATCAGCTTACATATTGGCTGAGTACTTGAAAGACAAAGAAGCTGATTTGATTTTAGCAGGTAACGTTGCAATCGACGGCGGATCTGGACAAGTTGGACCGCGTGTTGCCGATTTGCTTGGCATTAACTATGTCACTACTATCACCAGCTTAAGCATTGAAGGCGAAACAGTGACCATCGTTCGCGATATCGAAGGGGATGCGGAAGAGTTGGAAACGTCGTTGCCGCTTCTTGTTACTGCTCAACAAGGCTTGAACGAGCCGCGCTACCCATCACTTCCAGGAATCATGAAAGCGAAGAAAAAACCGCTTGAAGAATTGGAATTGGATGATTTGGACATCGAAGAAGACGATGTAGAAGCGAAAACTGAAACCATCGAAATCTACTTGCCACCGAAAAAAGCGGCTGGCCGTATTCTTGAAGGCGATATCTCAAACCAGGTAACAGAATTAGTAGGTTTGCTGCGCAACGAAGCGAAAGTCATATGATTCAAGAATAAGTTATAGTTAACTTAACTTTGAATGTTTTTTTGAAAGAATTGTTGGAAGAACTCGCTCCAGGCGGACGCTTTCCGGGGGCACGGCTTCAGCCGCTTCCCTCGCTGCGCTCAGTCCAGGGTCTTCAGCTCGTGCTGTTCCCCCAGGAGTCGCCGCCTTCCGCTCTTTCTTCTATGATGAATCGAGTGATAGAGAAAAAAGCTTTCGTTTTAAACTATGAGTTGTTGTAAACAACAGTTCCTTATAAATTTGCGCAAGTTTCTGTAATTTTTTTGAAGTTAGACAACCCGTTAAGGCGGGAACATTTTTTCACATCTACTTAGGGGGTAAACAGACCATGGCGAAAAAAGTATTAGTTTTAGGCGAAACGCGTGAAGGCGCTTTGCGCAATGTCTCATTTGAAGCAATTGCGGCTGCCAAGAAAATTTCCGATGGCGGAGAAGTAGTAGGAGTGTTGATCGGTGACTCGGTTGCTGATTTCGGAGCTGAATTGGTAGCATACGGTGCAGACCGTGTGATTACGGTTGAACATCCACATTTGAAGTCCTACACGTCTGACGGATACGGCCAGGCATTTATGGCGGTAGTTGAACAAGAAAACCCTGAAGGCCTGGTCTTTGGCCATACAGCAGTCGGTAAAGACTTAGCACCTAAAATCGCTTCTAAACTGCAGTCCGGATTGATTTCGGATGTAACGGATATTGAAGGCGAAGGCGATGATGCTGTATTCATCCGCCCAATTTTCTCTGGTAAAGCGTTTGAAAAAGTGAAGTTAAAAGATGGCATTGATTTTATAACGGTGCGTTCAAACAACATTGCGCCGCTTGAAAGACAAGAACGTTCGGGCGAAGTCAGCTCGTTGTCGGTCGATATCACAAACCTTCGGACCATCATTAAAAATGTTGTCCGCAAATCAAGTGAAGGCGTCGACCTTTCGGAAGCGAAAGTGATCGTAGCTGGAGGACGCGGCGTCAAGAGTGCTGAAGGATTTGATTCGCTGCAGGAACTGGCAAGCCTTTTAGGTGGAGCCGTTGGTGCATCGCGCGGAGCTTGCGACGCAGATTATTGCGACTACTCGCTGCAGATTGGCCAGACAGGCAAAGTAGTTACGCCTGACCTGTACATCGCAGCCGGTATTTCTGGAGCAATCCAGCACATGGCTGGCATGTCCAACTCGAAAGTAATTGTTGCGATCAACAAAGATCCAGAAGCCAATATCTTTAAAGTAGCAGATTACGGAATCGTTGGGGACTTGTTCGAAGTGATTCCGATGTTGACAGAAGAATTCAAGAAAGTGATGTAATCTGCGATTTGGCAGATTGCTGAAGTTTACAATTGGAACAGGTGAAGAAAAATGTTGCATTTTTCTTCACCTGTTTTTGATTTGTGGTTTTACGCATGCTTGCCTAATCCTGTATTTGCTTGTATTTTGTCATGGCCTGCGTCCTGTATAGGTCCCCAAACGAGCAGAATAAATCTCGTTTAAACCTGCTAGTTGACGGGTATTGGAAGAGTAGGCAAAAAAATAGCTAGTGTTTTTCACGCGTGCTATACTCTGTATATAGTTTGGTTTAACCACAAGGAGGAATTATTCATGACAATCGTACACGGAACAGATCAGAATTTTTCACAAGAAGTATCAGAAGGACTCGTATTAGTAGATTTTTGGGCAACTTGGTGCGGACCATGTAAAATGATCGCTCCTGTCCTTGAAGAATTGGATGCTGAAATGAGCGACAAAGTTAAAATCGTAAAAGTTGATGTGGACCAAAACCAGGAAACAGCTGGAAATTACGGCATCATGTCCATCCCGACTTTGTTACTATTAAAAGACGGAGAGACTGTCGATAAAGTAGTAGGATTCAGACCAAAAGAAGCATTAGCTGAAATGGTTGAAAAACACGCATAATTAATTCTTAACCGGGTCCAGTGATGGCGCCCGGTTTTTTAATAGGGTGAGATAAAATGGCTAACGAATTGATTCAGCATAAATTGGCAATACTGCCTGATCAACCAGGTTGTTATTTGATGAAAGACCGCCAAAATACCGTCATTTACGTCGGGAAGGCAAAAGTTCTCAAAAACCGCGTACGCTCGTATTTTACCGGCAGCCACGATACCAAAACACAGCGCTTGGTTAATGAAATCGAGGATTTTGAGTACATCGTTACATCTTCTGACAAAGAAGCGTTAATACTCGAATTGAATTTGATCAAAAAATACGATCCCAAATACAATATCATGCTGAAAGATGATAAAAGCTACCCGTACCTCAAAATCACAGGGGAGCGTCATCCAAAGCTGATCACAACCCGTCAGGTTAAAAAGGACAAAGGGAAGTATTTTGGTCCTTATCCAAATGCCTATGCGGCAGCTGAAACAAAAAAACTGCTGGACCGTCTGTATCCCCTGCGGAAATGCCACACCATGCCGGACCGGGTTTGCCTGTATTACCATTTAGGCCAATGTCTGGCACCGTGTGTCAAGCCGATTGAGAAAGAGACTTACCAGGAATTGATCGATGGCATCAGCAAGTTTTTAAATGGCGGATTCCGTGAAGTCAAACACGAATTGGTGACAAAAATGTCGGAAGCTGCAGAAAATCTGGAATTTGAGCGGGCAAAAGAATACCGCGACCAAATCTCCATGATCGAAACCGTTATGGAAAAGCAGAAAATGGCAATGAACGATTTTACCAATCGCGATGTTTTTGGCTACGCTGTCGACAAAGGGTGGATGTGCGTTCAAGTCTTTTTTGTGCGCCAAGGCAAGTTGATTGAGCGCGACGTCTCGCTATTTCCGTTATACCGGGATCCTGAAGAAGAGTTTTTGACGTATCTCGGACAGTTTTATGAAAAGCCCAATCACGTCAAACCCAACGAAATCCTGCTTCCGGAAGCAGACGATCCAGAGATGCTGAAAGAATGGCTCGGAGTTCGGGTTCTCGTGCCTCAGCGTGGGAAGAAAAAAGATTTGGTGGCGCTGGCGAAGAAAAATGCTGAAATTGCCATCAAAGAAAAGTTCCAGCTGCTGGAGCGCCAAGAAGAACGAACAATTGGCGCCTGCCAGGAACTTGGCGATGCGATGAACATCCAGACGCCGCTGCGCATTGAGGCATTTGATAATTCACATATTCAGGGAGCAGATGCCGTGTCTGCGATGATTACGTTTATTGACGGCAAGCCTTCCAAAAAAGATTACCGCAAGTATAAAACGCGTTCTGGGTCAAAACCCGATGATTATGCGGCCATGCGAGAAGTTATTCGCCGCCGCTATTCGCGTGTATTGAAAGATGGATTGCCGCTGCCGGACCTTATCGTTATTGACGGAGGAAAAGGACAGATGTCATCGGCGCGGGAGATTTTAGAAGATGAACTTGGGCTATCCATTCCAATTGCCGGCCTTGCGAAAGATGACAAGCACCAAACTTCGCAATTATTGTATGGCAATCCGGTTGAAGTCGTGCCGCTCAAGCGGACAAGTGAAGCATTTTATCTGATGCAGCGCATTCAGGATGAAGTTCACCGATTTGTCATCACGTTCCACCGTCAATTGCGCGGCAAAAATTCGATTCAGTCGGCACTTGATGGACTTGAAGGGGTCGGGCCGAAGCGCAAACAGCAGCTGCTGAAGCATTTCGGCTCGGTTAAAAAGATCAAAGAAGCTTCTGTAGAAGAAATCAAACAGGCGGGCATGCCGGAAGCATTGGCGTTGTCCATCGAACAGCATTTTGCAGAGGATACGTTGCCAAGTGAGTCATAACGTGCTATCGTAAGAGAATATTTAGATCACTTGGAAAAGTGATGATAGAGGCGCGAACGTCAATAGTAAGCATTCGGAGATTTGCAGAATCTGAGATGGATGCTGAAAGGGGCGGTCGCCGAAGTGTGCGTGTTGCTGCTAAAACGCATGCTGGTTCTGCACTTAAGAGGTGCAGAGCTGTCAGAGTCAATCTCTGGAGGGCTATCTCACATGGACGTTTTTCGTGCATGATAAAAGAGGTAGTTTGCCGCGGTTGCGGTAAGCTGCCTCTTTTTGTGTCTGGTGGTGCTGCTTTAATGGCCTTACTGCCAGCCATTTTGAGGGCCACATATTAAATGTGGGAGTGAATAGAATGGAAACGATCGTTATGAAATTTGGAGGGACGTCCGTTGCGACTCCAGAAAAAATCATTGGAGTGGCTGAACGGGCCATCCGCGAAAAAGAAAAAGGCAAGCGTGTCGTGATTGTCGTTTCAGCAATGGGCAAAACAACTGATACTTTGCTTGGTCTGGCCGGAGAAATTTCTTCTGAGCCGCCTAAACGTGAAATGGATATGCTGCTCGCTACCGGTGAGCAAGTAACCATTTCCTTGTTGGCAATGGCTTTTAAAAAGTTAGGCCATGAAGCGCTGTCCTTTACCGGCTGGCAGGCAGGGATCGAAACCGAATCTGTGCCGCGCAATGCCCGAATTGAACATATTCATACAGAACGGCTTGAGCGCGTGTTGGAGAGCGGCTATTTTTGTGTGGTCGCCGGTTTTCAAGGAGTCGATAAAATTGGCAACATCACGACACTTGGTCGCGGAGGATCGGACACAACGGCAGTAGCACTGGCAGCAGCATTAAAGGCAGAGAAATGCGAAATTTATACCGACGTCGATGGAGTCTATACATCGGATCCGCGTTTTGTAACAGGCGCGCGCAAATTGGAACAAATTTCGTATGATGAAATGCTGGAGCTTGCCAATCTTGGAGCGGGTGTCCTGCACCCAAGGGCAGTTGAGTTTGCAAAAAACAATCACGTACCATTATCCGTCAGAGCAAGTTATTCCGATGAGCCTGGCACAATTATACAAGAGGTGATTACAGTGGAGAAAAACTTAATCGTCAGAGGCGTTGCATTTGAACCAGGTATTGCGCGTGTAACTGTGACTTATAAAAAACCGTTTAACGGATCGCTGGCTAATATTTTCACGAAACTGGCAGAAAATCAAATTGATGTGGATATCATCGTTCAAAGCATCAGCGATGAATTTCCACCATCTGTTTCTTTCTCCATTAGCCAGGAAAGCTTGGATGAAACACAGCGCGTCCTGACTGAAGCCCAAGAAGAAATTGGCTTTTTATCCGTAACCATTGAAGTGGGCTTGTCGAAAGTATCGATTGTCGGCTCTGGAATGGTTTCAAATCCAGGGGTTGCTGCACGGATGTTTGATATCTTGAGAAGAAAAGAAATCCCTGTAAAAATGGTCAGTACGTCCGAAATCAAAATTTCAGTGGTTGTGCCGGAAGTGGATATGAAAAAATCTGCGAATGCGTTGCACGAGGCATATGAATTGTCTGAGGTAGAAGTGAAATAAGTCAGAGGCGATTGCTCTTGAAATAACTGTTCGTGAAAATATTCACAAAACGTTCAAATTCTCAATGGCAATATTGCAATAATACCGACAGCAGTAGAATTGGCCAGAATAGAGTGAAAAAGCGATTCTCAATTAGAGAATCGCTTTTTTGTGCAATTCGATTAAAACGGTTACATTTCTCCGTGTTTTGTTGCGAAGAGACCATCTAATAGGCTTAAAATGCTTGGTAACTATCTGTTTGAATGAGTTTCGTTGCCTTGACGCTCCCAAAGGGGGGGAGTACAATAAATATGTCATATTATTGTATCATGATGGTGTGCGGCTTCAGGTGCTTTCGTAATATACTGTCTGCTCTGGACGCTGCCAATCAATGTTTTGAGGGGGGTAAAATTTTGAATAACAATCGTGAATTTTTAATGCGCAGGCTGCACTCATTGTTGGGGATCATTCCTATCGGTTTATTCTTAACGCAGCACTTAATCATCAACCATTTTGCTACGCAAGGGGTAGAGTCATTCAATACAGCCTCTCACTTTATGGCTAATCTTCCATTCGTTATTTTCTTGGAGATCTTTGTCATCTACTTGCCGCTTATGTATCACGCGTTTTACGGGCTATACATAGCGTTTACTTCGAAGAACAATCCTGGACACTACAGCTATTTGCGCAACATGCTATTTGTTGCACAGCGCTATACAGGGGTCTTCCTGGTAGTCTTCATCGCTTGGCACGTATTTGAAACAAGATTCCAGGTTGCAATCGGTGCAGATGAAGCCGATTTCAACATGATGGCAAACATTTTAGACAATCCATTTATGCTGGCATTCTACATCGTGGGTGTATTGGCCGCAGTTTTCCACTTTGCGAACGGAATTTGGTCATTCCTTGTAACATGGGGAATCACACAATCCCAAGCAGCACAGCGTAATGCAACTTATTTCACGCTTCTAGTATTTGTTGTACTATCGATTATTGGTATGAGAGCATTGTTTGCATTCGTTTAAGAATGATTCAATCATTGGTGAACTAAAAGAGGAGTGAATACTAACATGGCGAAGGGCAAAATTTCTATCGTCGGTGGTGGCCTTGCTGGCTTGATGGCCGCAATTAAAGTTGCAGAGGCAGGTTCTCCCGTCGATTTATTTTCAATCGTGCCCGTTAAACGATCCCACTCAGTTTGTGCACAAGGCGGGATTAACGGAGCAGTAAATACAAAAGGTGAAGGGGATTCCCCGGATATTCACTTTGACGATACTGTCTACGGAGGCGATTTCCTGGCAAACCAGCGTCCCGTAAAAGCAATGGCGGATGCAGCACCGGGAATTATCCGCATGTTCGATCGCATGGGTGTTATGTTTAACCGTACGCCGGAAGGCCTATTGGATTTCCGTCGCTTTGGCGGAACCATGTACCACAGAACAGCGTTTGCGGGTGCCACAACTGGCCAGCAATTGCTTTACGCTTTGGATGAGCAGGTTCGCCGCTATGAAGTAAGCGGACTGGTCACGAAATATGAAGGTTGGGAATTCCTTGGTCTTGTTCTTGATGAACAAGGTGTCGGCAAAGGAATCACAGCACAAAACATGACGACAATGGAAATCAAATCGTTCCGCGCTGATGCTGTTATCATGGCAACTGGCGGACCGGGGATTATTTTCGGGAAATCAACAAACTCTGTGATCAACACAGGTTCAGCGGCTTCTATCGTTTATCAGCAAGGGGCATACTACGCGAACGGCGAATTCATTCAAATTCACCCGACAGCAATTCCAGGAGACGACAAACTGCGCTTAATGTCAGAATCGGCTCGTGGAGAAGGCGGACGTATTTGGACTTACAAAGACGGCAAGCCTTGGTATTTCCTTGAAGAAAAATATCCGGCATACGGAAACTTGGTTCCTCGTGATATCGCAACACGCGAAATCTTTGATGTCTGCGTTAACCAGAAGCTCGGCATTAACGGCGAAAACATGGTTTACTTGGATCTTTCTCACAAAGATCCAAAAGAGCTGGACATTAAACTTGGCGGGATTATTGAGATTTACGAGAAATTCACAGGGGACGATCCTCGTAAAGTTCCGATGAAAATCTTCCCGGCTGTCCATTATTCAATGGGTGGATTGTGGGTCGATGACAACCAAATGACAAGCATCCCTGGTGTCTTGGCAGCAGGCGAATGTGATTATTCTCAGCATGGTGGTAACCGCCTCGGCGCGAACTCATTGCTGTCAGCAATTTACGGCGGGATGGTTGCAGGACCAAACGCACTTGACTACGTAAACGGCTTGGATGTATTTGCAGAAGATCTTCCTTCAGCAATTTACGAAGCGCATGAAGCGAAAGAACAACGCATCTGGGAAGAAATTTTGGCATTGGACGGAACAGAAAACGCTTATGTTCTTCACAAAGAATTGGGCGAATGGATGACGGACAATGTAACAGTTGTACGCTATAACGATCGTTTGCAGAAGACGGATGAAAAAATCCAAGAATTGCTCGAGCGTTTCAACCATATCAGCATCACGGATACACAGCTTTGGAGCAATCAAGGCGCAATGTTCACACGTCAATTGCGAAATATGCTACATTTAGCACGAGTGATCACAATCGGGGCACTCAACCGAAACGAAAGCCGCGGCGCTCATTACAAACCGGATTTCCCGGAACGTAACGATGAGGAGTACCTAAAAACAACGATGGCGAAATTCAATGGCTTTGATGCACCAATCTTCCATTACGAAGAAGTCGATACCTCGTTGATTCCGCCGCGTAAACGTGATTATTCTGCAAAAGCATGATATAGAAGGGAGCTAATTTACCATGGGTGAAGCAGCAAAAACGGTTATATTTGAAATCGAACGCAGAAACTCTACGGATGAAGATTCGTATTGGGAAAAGTTCGAATTGCCATATGTGATGAACATGAATGTCATTTCGGCATTGATGGAAATTCGTCGTAACCCTGTCAATATTGAAGGGAAAAAAACCACTCCTGTAACGTGGGACATGAACTGTCTGGAAGAGGTTTGTGGAGCATGTTCGATGATCATCAACGGCAAAGCGCGTCAATCGTGTACTGCTTTGGTGGATCAATTGGAACAGCCGATCCGTCTTCAGCCGATGAAGACATTCCCTGTTGTCCGTGACCTTGTCATTGACCGCAGCCGGATGTTCGATTCGTTGAAGAAAGTTAAAGCTTGGGTGCCAATCGATGGCACGCATGACCTTGGGGATGGACCGCGTATGCCTGAGCGCAAGCGCCAGTGGGCTTACGAGCTATCTAAATGTATGACGTGCGGCGTATGCCTTGAAGCATGCCCGAATGTTAACGATAAATCCGATTTCATCGGAGCTGCCCCACTTTCACAAGTTCGTTTGATGAACGCTCATCCAACGGGTGCCATGAACCGCGATGCTCGTTTGAACGCGATCATGGGTGAAGGCGGACTAGCAAGCTGCGGGAACTCACAAAACTGTGTTGAAGCTTGTCCAAAAGGAATTCCTTTGACAACGTCGATCGCAGCGTTGAACCGCGACACGACTGTTCAAATGTTCCGCAACTTCTTCGGAAGCGACAGAATGGTTGACTAGTATCTACACAAAACCCCGCTGCGGCGGGGTTTTTTATTTTGGCCAAGTATAAAAATGCCTGCTTATAGACAAAAATTTTGATATACTAAGAAAATGAAATAGATAACTTGAGTTTTCCATACCCAGTCAATAACTTAGGAGGCTACCTATGAAAGCAAATTACATTGAGGATTTTGAAGAGTGGAAACAGGATTTTTTCTTTTCGGCTCCGGTTCAAGTTCGTTTTTCCGAAACGGATATGTTTGGCCATGTGAACAATACTGTGCCGATAACTTACTTTGAATTTGCCCGGATCGAATTTTTAAAAGAGCTGGGATTAATGCAGCGCTGGTTGGAAGCTGGCAACGAGCTGTTTCCGGTCGTAGCCGATATGCAAGTGGATTTTGTCCAACAAGTTTTTTTCGATGAAAAACTAGCTGTTCAAGTCAAAATTGCGCGCATCGGCACATCCTCTGTTGATATTCATTACTGGACGGTCAATGAAAAAGGGGAAACCTGCTTTACCGGCAGAGGGGCGATGGTCCAAATTTCAAAGAAGACTGGAAAAGGGCATCCTTGGACAGAGCGGGACATTGAGCTGCTCGGATCAAACCAATTGGCAACTGCAAAAAATTAAGGGTTTTCTTGCTATATCAATAAAAAACCTTCACTATAGGAATAAGATAGGCTTTCAAGGAGTGATATCCAGTAATGAATGATGACAAACAAGGCATCAGCCATGATTTAGAACGAATCGCCTTTATGGAAAAGGAATTGCGCTATATTTCCGGGATCATTAAGCAAAAAGGCCGGGAAATTTTAAATTCCTATACGATTACGCCGCCTCAATTCATTGCGCTGCAATGGCTGTTTGAGCACGGAGACATGACCATCGGCGATTTGTCGAACAAAATGTTTTTGGCGTTCAGCACCACAACCGATTTGGTTGATCGCATGGAGAAAAATGAGCTGGTCGTACGCATCCGTGAAGAACAGGATCGGCGAGTTGTGCGAATTAAATTATTAAAAGAAGGCGAACGTGTTATTGAAGAAGTGATCCAAAAGCGCCAGGAATACTTAGAAACGGTATTAGCAGATTTTACCTTAGACGAGGCAGAACAATTTGCTGCTTTGCTTGAGAAATTGCACAAAAACATGAAATAGGATAGAGGCGATGACGTTGAATGCGCCAATCGGAGTAATTGATTCAGGAGTCGGTGGACTTACCGTCGCAAAAGAAATAATGAAACTATTGCCGAACGAGCAAATTTACTATATCGGTGATAATGCCAGATGCCCTTATGGCCCGCGCCCGCTTTCAGAAGTTCGGACCTACACATGGCAAATGGCCAATGCATTGATGAAAAAAAATATTAAAATGCTGGTCATCGCCTGCAATACCGCAACCGCCGCCGCACTGTACTCGCTGCAAAAAAACCTGCCAATCCCTGTGATTGGCGTTATTTTCCCAGGAGCGCGTGCTGCAATTAAATCTTCAACAACGAAAAAGATCGCTGTTTTAGGTACGTTAGGAACGGTAGAAAGCGGAGCATACGAAAAAGCAATCCTGTCACTGGTGTCATCGGCCAATGTGGTGCAGCTGGCATGCCCTCGATTTGTCCCTTTAGTAGAAAGTGATGAGTACGAAGGAGAGTTTGCCCATCGCATTGTTCAGGATACCTTGGCATCAATTGCTTACGAAGAGTTCGATACCGCAATTTTAGGCTGCACACATTATCCTCTGCTCCAAGACTTTATTGAAGAAGTGCTTGGGGATACGGTACATGTGCTGTCATCGGCAGAAGAAACGGCAAAAGATGTCGAGCGTTACTTAAGCTATAAAAAACAGTTTGCTAACTGGAAACAGCCACCGGTGCATCACTTCTATACAACGGGGTCTACGCAAATATTCGGCTCAATTATCCACAAGTGGCTCGGAATCAATGAGCCCATTATCCACTCGATACGTTTCCATAAAACCTGACGGCTGCCAGCCATCAGGTTTTTGTCGTTATCTGCGAAATATGGTAAGCTATTTGAGCATATACGAGGAGGATTTTTATGACACGCATAGATAATAGACAAACGAATGAACTGCGTCCGGTAACAGTGGACGTTGATTACTTGATTCATCCAGAAGGCTCGGTATTGATTACTGTGGGACAAACCAAAGTCATCTGCACCGCGACCATTGAAGACAAAGTTCCGGGATTCTTGCGCGGCCAGGGCAAAGGCTGGATTACGGCAGAATATTCCATGCTTCCGCGTGCTACCAACAGCCGAAACCGCCGCGAAGCGTCAGCCGGCAAAATCGGCGGGCGCACAATGGAAATCCAACGTCTGATTGGCCGTGCTTTGCGTGCTGTGGTGGACCTTGAGAAGCTTGGAGAACGTACGCTTTGGATCGATTGCGACGTTATTCAGGCAGATGGCGGCACTCGTACGGCATCGATCACAGGTGCCTTTATCGCCATGACAATGGCAATCGGCAAATTGGATCTTCCGGCATTTCCAGTAACAGATTTCCTGGCAGCAACAAGTGTTGGGGTTACCGCAGAAAACGGTTCGATTCTTGACTTGAACTACGTGGAAGATTCAAGTGCGGAAGTGGACATGAATCTCGTTATGACAGGCGCTGGCCATTTTGTCGAGCTGCAGGGAACGGGAGAAGAATCAACGTTCACTCGAGTTCAGCTTAACGAATTACTGGACCTTGGAGAAGCAGGCATCAGCCAATTAATCTCCATGCAGCGCGACGCACTGGGCGAACTGGCGGAACGCATTGGCGAAAAGGCGCCCGCAGAATTATGAGAAAGATTGTAATCGCGACTCAAAACAAAGGCAAAGCCAAAGATTTCGAAACCATGCTGTCTCCGCTTGGCTACCAAGTGTTGACTCTGCGTGATGTGGCACAGGACATGGACGTGGAAGAAACAGGTGTGACGTTTGAAGAGAACGCCATCCTGAAAGCCGAAGCAGTTTCACAAGCACTCGGCATCCCAGTTATCTCAGATGATAGCGGATTGGAAATTGATGCTTTGAACGGCGAACCCGGCGTCTACTCAGCACGCTATGCGGGGGGCGCTAAGAGCGATCAGGCGAATATCGACAAAGTGCTTGAGAAATTAGCCGGTGTACCGGAAAACGAACGCACAGCCCGTTTTAGATGCGTCTTGGCTGTCGCTGCTCCAGGGCAGCAGACCGAAACCTTCTCAGGCTCATGTGAAGGCATCATTTTGTCAGAACAGCGGGGCGATAATGGTTTCGGCTACGATCCAGTGTTCTTTGTGCCTGGTTTGGACAAAGCAATGGCTGAATTGCAGCCGCATGAAAAAGCCGAAATCTCTCACCGGGGCAACGCCTTGCGCAAGCTCAATGAGAATATGCCAACGTGGCTGAACGAAGAAAAATAAACGCCATTAATTAATTCTAATGTTTTTTTAAAATAGCATTGACTTTTCTTCAAATCATTTCTATAATTAAAATTGTCTTTCGTAAGAAAAGCGAAGTTGCCCGCAACAGCAGGTGCCACCGTCTGGACTCTAAGAAAGCTTTGGTCTCAGTAGCTCAGCTGGATAGAGCAACGCCCTTCTAAGGCGTCGGTCGGGGGTTCGAATCCCTCCTGGGACATTATAGGAATGTACATAATTTGCAAAGAAACCTCCTCTTCGTTCCTTGAACGGCAGGGAGGTTTCTTTGTGTTAATCACTAAACCCTGAAACCATTCCTCCCGCAGCACGTACTATATAACTAAGGAGGCGTTTTTTTTGCCGACATGCAAAACGTGTGGAGCCGAATGGACCTGGAAAGAATCAATCAAGGCATCTTGGAAGTTCAGTGGAGCGATGAACTGCCCGCATTGCCATAGTCATCAGTACGCAACCCCCAGATCACGGAAGCGTATGACGCTCATCAACTGGCTGGTATTATTGCCGTTGCCGTTTGCCGCAATCTTTGATTTATCTTTGGTTTATTCGATTAGCATGATACTAATGCTCTTTGCTGTAGCCTTGTCCCTAATACCTAAGATGATGGAGCTGAGCAACGACCAGAAACCTTTGTGGTAAATGCCGGTCATGCACTTCGCGATAAGGTTTTTATTTTTTGGCAAAAGGGAATATACTATGATTACGAGACACAAAATGAGGTGGTAGGATGCGGAAGAAATACCGGGAGTTAAAGCGTATGGGGAATGTGATCGTCTTTCCGACGACCGTGAACCGTCTGCTCTCCGAAGGCATGACTTTTTTAAAAGAAGAAAAGTACGAAGATGCCCGGGACAACCTGTACCAAGTACTGACATATGAACCTGAACATGCAGCCGCTTTAGGAGGCTATACCTATTGCCTTTACGAGCTCGGTGAATTTGAAGAGGCTCTGGAAGTGTGCAGAGAGTTGTTGAAGATTGGCCCGATTCATTACTTGGAGACGATGGAGTTATACATAAGCATTTTAATGCAAGTTCGTGAATTTGAAGAAGCGGAAAAAATGATTGAACTGTTGATAGAAGAAAAAGTTTTGCCGGAAGAGCGGCTTGAGCAGTTTCAACAATTGCGTGACCTCAACGAACGAATTGCCGCCAACGCTTCGGAGAAAGTAGATGCCTCGCTTTATGCCATCGATGTGTTTTTGGCGTTACATCCTTCAGAGCAAGAGCAGCTGATTTTGGATTTGCCGACAACTTCGTATCAAGCGCTCAAAAAAAAGTTGCTGGCGATTATCGAACATCCAGAAGCTGATCTACTAACAAAAACATACATACTGTTTATGCTCTATCAAGAAAAAATTGAAGCAGAAGTGTCTCTGCAAAAGTTTCACTACAAGGGTACATTCACCATCAATAACCTCCCAGATCCTATAAACAACAGCCGGATACGGAAGGTTACAGCCATAATGGAAGAAGAACTGGCAAAAGACCCAACCCGCCTGGAGCTGGTGAAAGAACTGTTTGAACGCCATATCTATCTATTGTATCCGTTCGCATGGGACGAGTACGAAGAAGTGGAAGTCGCGCAGGCCTACATGGATTACACAGAAGGCTTGTTCAGCGGAATGACGTCATTTGATGAAGATGAAAAGCTGCTGGAGCTGATTCAGCAGGCAGAACTGTGGTTTGAAATGCGGAATGGGTAGAAATAGTTGAACCTGACACTATCTGTGCTATAATATTGAAGTTGTCAAAATTCGTATAAAACGTAAAATGACTTTTTAGAAAATGTTTGGAGGGCTTATATAATGTCAGCAAAATGGGAAAAACAAGAAGGTAACACAGGAATTCTTACAATTGAAGTTCCTGCAGAAGAAGTAAACGCCGGTCTTGATAAAGCGTTTAAGAAAGTTGTTAAAGAAATCAACGTACCAGGATTCCGTAAAGGGAAAATGCCGCGTCAAATGTTCGAAAAACGTTTTGGTGTAGAATCACTTTACCAGGATGCTTTGGACTTTATCTTGCCAGACGCTTACGCGAATGCAGTTGAAGAAGCAGGAATCAACCCGGTTGACCGTCCTGAAATCGACATCGAAACAATCGAAAAAAACCAGCCGCTTGTGTTTACAGCGAAAGTGATTGTAAAGCCTGAAGTTGAGCTTGGCGAATACAAAGGCCTTGAAGCTGCAAAACCAGATACAGAAGTATCTGATGAAGACATCGAAAACCAGTTGAAAGAAAACCAAGAGCGTTTGGCTGAGTTGACTGTTAAAGAAGACGAAGCAATCGTTGAAGGCGATACAGCTGTTATCGATTTCGAAGGATTTGTAGATGGAGAAGCGTTTGAAGGCGGACAAGGAAATGATTATTCCCTTGAAATCGGTTCAAACTCGTTCATTCCAGGATTCGAAGAGCAATTGGTAGGCGTAAAATCTGGAGAAGAAAAAGACGTTGAAGTCACTTTCCCAGAAGAATACCACGCTGCTGAACTTGCAGGCAAAGCTGCAACATTCAAAGTGAAAGTAAGCGAAGTGAAAGGCAAAGAACTTCCAGAACTAAACGACGAGTTGGCGAAAGAAATCGACCCTGAAGTTGAAAGCTTGGATGCTCTTCGCACAAAAATGAAAGACAGCCTGATTGCTGAAAAGAAATCTGCTGCTGATGCAACACTGCGTGACGAGTTAGTTCAAAAAGCTGCTGAAAACGCAACAATCGACATTCCTCATGCCATGATCCATACAGAAATGGACCGTATGATGAGCGATTTCGAACAACGTTTGACTCAGCAAGGCATGAACCTTGAATTGTACTTCCAATTCTCTGGCCAGGACGAAGCTGCACTTCGCGAGCAAATGCACGGCGATGCTGAAACACGCGTACGCGTTTCATTGACGCTTGAAGCAATTGCTGAAGCTGAAAACATGCAAGTGACTTCAGAAGACATCGACAAAGAGCTTGAAAAAATGGCTGGTCAATTCAACATGGACATTGAACAGATCAAAACAGCTCTAGGTGGAACTGAAATGCTTGAAAACGATATCCGTATGCAGAACACAGTTGAGTTCCTAGTGGACAACGCTAAAATTTCTGAATAACACACATAAGCAACATATAAGTAATAGGCGAAACAAGGTGCGGAGACGCACCTTGTTTTCCACTACATAGAACACTGCTTGTACATGTCCACTGCTGAACAATTAGCAGTGAATCTAATTAGTTGCTAGAATTACGATAATCTTGTAAGATAATGGCTTGAATAGGGGTGAATACATTGTTCAAATTCAATGACGAAAAAGAGCATTTAAAATGCTCATTCTGTGGCAAACCACAAGAGCAGGTTCGTAAACTGGTTGCAGGACCAGGTGTTTATATTTGTGACGAATGTATTGAGCTTTGTACGGAAATCGTAGAAGAAGAGCTTGGTACGGATGAAGAAGTAGAATTTAAAGAAGTGCCTAAGCCAAAAGAAATTCTGGACATCCTGAACGGCTATGTTATCGGTCAGGAAAAAGCGAAGAAATCTCTGGCTGTCGCGGTATACAATCACTATAAACGCGTCAACTCCAACAGCAAAATTGACGATGTAGAGTTGTCGAAATCCAATATTGTTTTGATCGGACCAACAGGAAGCGGGAAAACATTGCTCGCACAAACTTTGGCTCGCATTCTGAATGTGCCGTTTGCGATTGCAGATGCTACATCTTTAACGGAAGCCGGTTATGTCGGTGAAGACGTTGAAAACATCTTGTTGAAGCTGATCCAGGCTGCTGATTACGATGTAGAACGCGCTGAAAAAGGCATTATCTATATTGATGAGATTGATAAAGTCGCCCGCAAATCCGAAAACCCATCGATTACACGCGATGTTTCCGGTGAAGGCGTACAGCAGGCCCTTCTGAAAATTTTAGAAGGCACAACTGCCAGCGTACCACCTCAGGGCGGACGCAAGCATCCTCATCAGGAATTTATCCAAATCGATACGACGAACGTATTGTTTATCGTAGGTGGTGCTTTTGACGGCGTCGACCAAATCATCAAACGCCGTCTCGGCAATAAAATCATCGGTTTTGGTGCAGATCCAAACAAAGAAGAGTTGGATGAGAAATCATTGCTTAGCCAATTGATTCCTGAAGATCTTTTGAAGTTTGGCTTGATTCCTGAGTTCATCGGCCGTTTGCCTGTATTGGCAAGCCTTGAGCAATTGGATGAAAAAGCCTTGGTTGAAATTTTAACCGAGCCGAAAAATGCTTTGATCAAGCAATACCAGAAAATGATGGAGCTTGATGGCGTTAAGTTAACATTCGAGCCTGGTGCCCTTGTTGAAATTGCGAAATTGGCAATTGAACGCAAAACCGGTGCCCGTGGACTTCGTTCAATTATCGAGAACATTATGCTCGAAGTTATGTTCGACTTGCCTTCACGTGAAGACATTGTCGAATGTGTGATCACAAAAGAAACCGTTGCCGATAGCGTACAGCCTAAACTAATGTTAGAAGACGGCTCAGTTTACGTTAAAGACAATAACGAAAAAACATCCGCATAATGAGTGGAACTTCACCCTGCGGAAACATCTCGCAGAGTGATGGATGAACCAATCAAAAAGGATGATACGGGCTGACTCTGATCGTGCGCATCCGCACGGTCTGAGTCAGTCCGTTTTTGTTGAAAATATTCCCGGAGGTGACTTTTCAAATGGCTAAGAAAAAAGTAACGAAAAGCGTACCATTATTGCCGTTGCGCGGATTGCTGGTATTCCCGACGATGGTGCTTCATATAGATGTCGGCCGTGAACGATCTGTGGCTGCGCTGGAACAAGCATTGCTGGAAGACAATATCGTCTTTTTGGCGACCCAAAAAGATATGAGCACCGAGCAGCCTGAGAAAGATGATCTTCACAAAATCGGTACCTTAGCATACGTCAAACAAATGCTGAAATTGCCAAATGGCACAATTCGTGTACTTGTTGAAGGTTTGGAACGCGGGCAAATGAAAAACTACGAAGAAGCGGACAACTACACGGTTGTGGAAGTGACATCTTTCCCGGATGAAACGGAAAGAGATGCCGAACAGGATGCATTGATGCGCTTGTTGCTGGAGCATTTTGAGAACTATGCCAAGAGCTCGAAAAAAGTCACAACTGAAACGTACAATACGGTAGCGGATATAGAAGAACCGGGCCGATTGGCGGATATGGTGGCTTCCCATCTTTCGATGAAAGTCGCTGCTAAGCAGGAAGTGCTGGAAACCTTTGATATCAGCAAGCGTTTAGAGTTGCTCATTACGCGTCTGCACAGCGAACAAGAAGTGGTGGATTTAGAAAAACGCATCAACCTTCGCGTCAAAAAAGCGATGGAGCAAACGCAAAAAGAGTTTTATTTGCGCGAGCAGATGAAAGCGATCCAAACCGAACTTGGCGACAAAGACGGCAAATCGGCTGAAGTGGTCGACTTGAAAAAACGGATTGAAGAAGCGAAAATGCCTGAATCCACTGAGAAAGTGGCGCTAAAAGAACTTGACCGCTATGAAAAACTGCCTTCTGCTGCTGCAGAAAGCGGCATCATCCGCAACTACATCGAGTGGCTCGTGACGATACCTTGGTCAGAAGCAACAGAAGACCGTCTGGACATCAAGTACGCTGAAGAAGTATTGGACCGCGACCACGATGGATTGGAAAGCGTCAAAGAACGCGTATTGGAATATTTGGCTGTGCAACAAATGACCAATTCTTTGCGCGGACCTATTTTATGCCTGGTTGGGCCTCCAGGTGTCGGTAAAACGTCTTTGGCAAAATCCATTGCTGAATCACTGGACCGTAATTTTGTCCGCGTCTCACTTGGCGGCGTTCGTGATGAATCGGAAATTCGCGGCCATCGCCGGACCTATGTCGGCGCAATGCCTGGTCGGATCATTCAAGGAATGAAAAAAGCGGCTACGGTGAACCCAGTGTTCCTATTGGATGAAATCGATAAGATGTCGAATGATTTCCGTGGCGATCCGTCTTCTGCCATGCTGGAAGTGTTGGACCCGGAACAGAACAATTCATTCAGTGACCATTACATTGAAGAAACTTACGACTTGTCAAACGTCCTTTTCATTGCCACAGCGAACGATTTGGGATCGATTCCTGGACCGCTTCGCGACCGTATGGAAGTGATTTCGATTGCTGGGTATACGGAAGTGGAAAAACAAATGATTGCCAAAAATCACTTGGCACCTAAGCAGTTAAAAGAGCACGGATTAACGGATGAGCAGCTGAAGTTTGAAGACGAAGCCTTGCTGAACATTGTCCGCTACTACACACGTGAAGCCGGAGTCCGTGGCTTGGAGCGTCAAATTGCTTCCATTTGCCGCAAAGTGACCAAGCAGATCATTTCAAAAGAAAAAGAACAAGTAACGGTTAACCCTGCAGAAGTTGAAGAGTACCTCGGCAAACGCAAATTCCGTTACGGCATGGCCGAAACCGAAAACCAAATTGGTGTCGCGACTGGTCTTGCTTACACAACCGTTGGGGGAGATACACTTCAAATCGAAGTGTCCTTGTCTGCTGGCAAAGGCAAATTGCAGTTAACGGGGAAACTCGGAGACGTCATGAAAGAATCTGCACAGACGGCGTTGTCGTTTGTCCGTGCCCGTGCCGAATCTCTTGGAATCGATCCAAATTTCCACGAGTCACACGATATCCACATCCACGTTCCAGAAGGCGCCGTTCCAAAAGACGGCCCTTCAGCGGGGATTACCATTGCTACGGCATTGGTATCCGCTTTGACCAAACGTCCGATTCGGCGTGAAGTGGGCATGACAGGTGAGATTACGCTTCGTGGACGCGTCTTGCCAATCGGCGGAATTAAAGAGAAAACCTTGAGTGCACACCGCGCAGGACTGAAGACCATCATCCTGCCGCTGGATAACGAACGTGACTTGGAAGATATTCCGGAAACAATTCGTGAAGAAATGACCTTTAAACTGGTCTCTCAAGCAGACGAGGCGTTGGAAATTGCCTTGGAAGGAGAAAATGAATGAAAGTAAATAACGTAGAGCTTGTAATTAGTGCCGTTCGTCCGGATCAATATCCGGAAGACGGCCTGCCGGAATTCGCTTTAGCCGGACGGTCAAACGTCGGCAAATCGTCTTTTATCAACAAAATGATCGGCCGCAAAAGCATGGCCCGCATTTCATCCAAACCCGGCAAAACACAGACCTTGAACTTCTATAAAATCGAAGAAAAGCTGTTTTATGTCGATGTTCCTGGATACGGCTATGCCAAAGTATCAAAAAGTGAACGCGAAGCATGGGGCAAGATGATTGAACGCTATATCACGGATCGTGAACCGTTGCGCGCAGTTATCCAAATTGTTGATTTGCGCCACCCGCCAAGCAAAGACGATGTCGCGATGTATGATTTCATGAAGCATTTTGAAATTCCATGCATCATCATTGCCACTAAGGCGGATAAGATTCCAAAAGGCAAATGGGACAAGCACAAGAAAATTGTCCGCACCACGTTGGATATGGACAAATCCGATCCATTGATCGTCTTCTCATCTGAAACTGGATTGGGCAAAGACGAAGCATGGCAAGAAATTGAAAGCAGAATGGAATAAACTAAAGCGCAGCCTTCGGGTTGCGCTTTTTTGTATCCAAAAGAAATGTCTGTTGTCCATTCCGAAGGATTTGCCAAGAGAGGCAAAAGGCAAGGAGTTCGAAACGGTTGGTGGGCGCTCCGGCTCTTTTGGGAAGACAACGAAAAAATTAGGCTTGCTTTGATTCCAATCCATCTCTTAGTGCTAGCGCGTCCAGGGGAGAGGCGAAGCGAGGAGACCGGCGCCCTTTGCCTGGCTTCTTGCGGGGGCCCAGCCCAGAGCGACCGAAGCGAAGGATAAAAATTAACTTCTTTGGTTCAACCTATAATGCTCCATTAACTCGATATCACAAAAGCATCTATCTAGAGCAACTTCACAATCTATTTAACCGTTTAGTTAACAGGCAATTCCGACTAAGAGCGTTATACTTGTAGACACGAAACTCCTTTGCTAGTATTAGTTTATAATAATTATAATTAAGCGCTATATTCATGTCTTGTTCACAATTTCAAAGGCATATGAAAGCTGATAAGTGGTATACTAATATTATATGAAATATTGAACGTGAAAGGTGTTTTGTACCCATGCATACCTTAGTAGTTGGGGTGAATTATCGCTCTGCACCCGTGGAGATCCGTGAAAAGCTGTCATTTATTGAAAATGAGCTGCCACAGGCGATGCAGGCGTTAAAAGAACAAAAAAGCATATTGGAAAACGTAATCGTGTCTACTTGCAACCGGACAGAAATTTATGCAGTCGTAGATCAGCTTCACACAGGAAAGTATTATGTGAAGCAGTTCTTGGCTGATTATTTTGGCCTGCCGCAAGAAGCGATTTCACAGTACTTATTTGTCTATGAGCAAGATCAGGCAATCGAGCATTTATTCCGTGTAACGGCTGGCATCGATTCGATGGTTTTGGGCGAGACGCAAATTTTGGGACAAGTAAAAAGCAGCTTTCTTGCAGGCCAGGAACATGGGACAACAGGAACCGTGTTTAATCAACTGTTCAAGCAAGCTGTTACCTTGGCAAAAAGAGCGCATTCTGAAACAGCGATAGGCGAAAATGCGGTATCGGTATCGTATGCAGCTGTTGAACTCGGCAAAAAGATCTTTGGCACGCTAAAAAACAAAAGCGTGGTCATTTTAGGTGCCGGAAAAATGGGCGAATTGGCCATTAAAAACCTTCAAGGCAGCGGGGCGGACCGTATCACGGTCATCAACCGGACATTCGAAAAAGCTGAATTGCTGGCAGATAAATTCGGCGGCAAAGCCAAACCGTTAAACCAGTTGCAATGCGCATTACTGGAAGCGGATATTCTGATTTCATCTACAGGTTCAGCTGACTTTGTCATTGACCTTGAATTGATGCAGTATGTGGAGAAACTTCGCAAAGGCAAGCCGTTGTTCATGGTGGATATTGCGGTACCGCGTGATATGGATCCACGTATTGGCGACTTGCAAAACGTGTTCTTATATGACATTGACGATATGCAAGGAATTGTGGAAGCGAACTTGGCAGAGCGTGAACGTGCAGCTGGCCAAATCATGACCATGATCGACCAGGAAGCGATCCAGTTTAACGATTGGCTAACGACTCTGGGTGTAGTTCCTGTCATATCGGCGCTTCGCCAAAAAGCACTTGGCATACAGGCTGAGACGATGGCGAGCATTGAAAACAAAATGCCGGATTTAACTGACCGTGAGAAGAAAATCTTGAACAAACACACAAAATCAATCATCAATCAATTGTTGAAAGATCCAATTTTGCAGGCGAAAGAAATGGGCGGTGCGCCTAAATCCCGCGAGCAGTTGGAGTTGTTCATGCAAATCTTCGGAATTGAAGATGAAGTGGAACAGGAAATTGAGAAGCAATCAACAGCATTACAGCAGAAAACGGATAAAGCCGTTCTTCAAACCCAGCAAGCAACAACTAAAGCTCCCGGATATTCATTTTAAGCTTTCTTAAAGAGGCGTTTTCGAATCTATATGTTAAAATGTAGAGACGGAACGCCTTTAACTATGGAAACGAAGGGGAATGGGATGGCTGATATAACAATGGCAAGGCTGCACGAAGCTATGGTTATTCTATATGCTGTCAGCCTTGTTTTTTATTTTATAGATTACTTATATAAAGAGAAAAAAGCCAGTCGAATTGCCATGTCGCTGCTTGGCATTGTGTGGGTATTGCAAACAATATTTCTAGGCTTGTACATTTTTGAAACGCAGCGGTTCCCGATATTGACCTTGTTTGAAGGCATTTATTTTTATGCCTGGCTGCTGGTGACCTTATCGCTGGTCCTGCGTATTTTTTACAGGTTTGATTTTGCCGTATTTTTTATTAACATCATCGGATTTATCTTTATGACGATCCATACATTTGCGCCGGTCCAAATCGAACGGTCTCCTGTTGGGGAAGCATTGGTGTCGGAACTATTGTTTATCCACATCAGCTTTGCCATCCTGTCGTATGTGGCATTCTCCTTGTCATTCGTTTTTTCGGTGCTTCACATGATTCTTTACAGAATGCTGAAGCAGAAAAAGTGGACCAAGCAATGGAGCAGTTTGCCATCGCTTGGCCAAACCCAGCAATTTATGACGATTTCAATTCTGGTCGGCATTTCGCTGCTGTTTGTGTCGCTTGTACTCGGTTTGCAATGGGCGTATATCTCCCTCGCTGAATTTTCATTGCTCGACATGAAGATTATTGGGTCGTTTATCCTGCTGGTCGTTTACAGCTTTATCCTATGGTGGCATCGCAAAGGCTCATTAAACGGCATGAATTATGCACTGGCCCATGCGTATGCGTTTTTATTGCTGCTGATTAATTTCTTTTTGGGCAGCCGGTTATCTGAATTTCATTTTTGGTATTAAAGAAAGGTAGGATTTATTTTGAGAAAAATTATTGTAGGTTCAAGAAGAAGCAAGCTGGCGTTGACACAAACCAACCAGTTTATCGATAAATTAAAAGCAGCTGGAGCTCCTTTTGAGTTTGAAATCAAGGAAATCGTTACAAAAGGCGACCGCATCGTAGACGTCACGCTGTCAAAAGTCGGAGGTAAAGGTTTATTTGTCAAAGAAATTGAACAAGCACTTTTTGACCGGGAAATCGATTTTGCAGTTCACAGCATGAAAGACATGCCTTCTGTATTGCCTGAAGGCCTTGCCATCGGCTGTATTCCAGACCGCGAAGATCCGCGTGACGCTTATATTGCGAACGACCATGTGAAATTGATGGAACTTCCAGTTGGAGCAGTTGTTGGAACGAGCAGCCTTCGCCGCAGTTCTCAGCTCTTGTTGCTGCGTCCGGATCTTGACATTCAATGGATTCGCGGAAACATCGATACGCGTCTTGCAAAACTAAGAGCGGGCGATTTTGATGCTATTATTCTAGCGGCAGCCGGTTTGAAACGGATGGGTTGGAAAGATGATTTGGTTACAGAATTCATGGAAGTTAGTGAATGCCTGCCCGCTATTGGACAAGGTGCATTAGCCATTGAATGCCGCGAAGAAGACGCTGAATTGATGGCGGAACTTGCTAAAATCAATGATGAAAATACAGCATTGGCCGTTAACGCTGAACGCAAATTCCTTCGGGATATGGACGGCAGCTGCCAAGTGCCGATTGCTGGATATGCTACGGTCAATGATGGTGAAATTACTTTTACTGGACTTATTTCTTCACCAGAAGCTGATCAAGTGTTCAAGGAAATGTCTGTTAGCCGCGACCCGATCGAAGCTGGCCGGATTGTTGCAGAGAAAATCAGCGCACAGGGCGGTTATGATTTGATTCAACGCGTTAAAGCTGAGAGCAATGTCTAAGGAAAGACCGCTGCTCGAAGGCGAAACCATTGTTTTTACCGGTTCCAGAGAACCTGGGGAAGCGGTTCGCCATGCACGGTCACTTGGGGCAAAGACGCTTTATTTGCCGCTTGTCACCACTTCCATCCGTGAGTCGGAAAAGCCTGATTTTAACAGCTACGACTGGCTTATTTTTACGAGCCGCACCAGTGCGCAGGCATTTTGCCAGCTTCATGAAACGGTTAGAGCCAAAATCGCAGCGGTTGGTGATCAGACAGCGGCGATTCTGCGAAAGCACGGCTACGCACCAGATTTTATTCCGCAGATTTTTAGCGCCGATCATTTTGTCCAGGAGTTCCCGGCTATTGCGGGTCATGCCAAATGCTTGTTTATCAAAGGGTCTTTGGCGAAAAATACCATTGCCTCGATGCCAATGCAAGTGGACGAGTGGACAGTCTATGACACCGTGTTGAACATGGAAAACGCTGAAATGCTGGTGTTGTTGGAAGACATCATAATTCTTTTTGCCAGTCCTTCTGCAGTGTCGGCTTACCGGCAGGCAGGGGGAGACTGGTCGAATATCCGTACCGCTGCTATTGGCCACGTAACGCAAGAGGCTATCCAAGCAAACGGCGGAACAGTTGATTTTACTCCAAAGAAATACACGTATATAGAAGTCATCAACGAAATAGCGAAAGGAAGTTTGTCAAAATGAAAGAATTGAATTTTAACCGTCACCGCCGTTTACGCGGTTCAGCCAATATCCGGTCAATGGTCCGTGAAACGAGCTTACATAAAGAGGATTTCATTTATCCGATTTTTGTTGTCGAGGGTGAAAACATTAAACACGAGATTTCATCTATGCCAGGTGTTTTCCATTATTCATTGGATAAATTGGGGGAAGAACTGGATGAAGTTGTTGATCTTGGAATTCCTTCTGTCATTCTTTTCGGCGTACCCAATGAAAAAGACGCAGTTGGTTCACAAGCTTACCACGACCATGGCATTACGCAGGAAGCAATCCGCTTTGCAAAAGAGCGCCATCCTGAGCTAGTGGTTATTGCAGACACGTGCCTGTGCCAATATACCGATCATGGCCATTGCGGCGTGATCGAAAATGGCGTCATCTTAAACGATAAATCACTTGATTTGTTGGCGCGCACGGCTGTTTCACAGGCAAAAGCAGGAGCTGACATCATTGCACCATCGAACATGATGGACGGTTTTGTGGCAGCGATCCGTTACGGCTTGGACCAGGCAGGATTTGAAAATACGCCAATTATGTCGTATGGCGTCAAGTATTCATCTGCTTATTACGGACCGTTCCGTGAAGCGGCTCACTCAACGCCTCAATTCGGTGACCGCAAAACCTATCAGATGGATCCGGCTAACCGTATGGAAGCATTGCGGGAAGCGACTTCTGATATTCAAGAGGGCGCGGATTTCATGATTGTAAAACCGGCCTTGTCTTATTTGGACATTATCCGCGAAGTTCGTGATAACTTTGATATTCCAATCGTTGCTTACAACGTTTCAGGTGAGTACGCGATGGTCAAAGCGGCGGCGGCAAATGGCTGGATCGATGAAGAGAAAATTGTTCTTGAAACACTACTTAGCATGAAGCGCGCAGGAGCAGATATCGTCATGACGTATCACGCGAAAGATGCCGCTCGCTGGTTGGAGGGAAATAAATGACCTACGAAAAATCACAAGCAGCATTCACAGAAGCAAAAAAATTAATGCCGGGCGGGGTTAACAGCCCAGTCCGTGCCTTTAAATCGGTCAACATGGATCCGATTTTCATGCAATCAGGAAGTGGCGCAACCATTACGGATATCGACGACAATACGTACATCGATTACGTCTTGTCTTGGGGACCGCTGATTTTAGGCCACGCGCATCCAGAAGTGGTAGCAGCGATTCAGGAAACTGCTGCGCTTGGCACGTCATTCGGTGCACCAACCGAACTTGAAAACACCATGGCGAAACTGGTTATGGAACGTGTTCCATCGATTGAAATGGTCCGCATGGTGTCATCTGGTACGGAAGCAACGATGAGTGCATTGCGCGTAGCACGTGGTTATACGGGACGTGATAAGATCCTGAAATTCGAAGGCTGCTACCACGGACATGGAGACAGCCTCTTGATCAAAGCAGGTTCAGGCGTCGCGACCTTAGGTTTGCCGGATTCACCAGGCGTTCCAGCATCGATTGCGAAAAACACCATTACGGTCCCTTACAATGACTTGGAAAGCCTAAGATTGGCGTTCCAGGAATTCGGCGACGATTTGGCTGCCGTTATTGTAGAACCGGTTGCCGGCAATATGGGTGTCGTGCCGCCAAATGAAGGCTTCTTGCAGGAATTGCGCAATTTGACCACAGAAAACGGCACAGTACTTATTTTTGATGAAGTCATGACAGGTTTCCGTGTTGGCTTTAATTGTGCACAAGGTTACTTTGGTGTTACTCCAGATATGACGTGCCTTGGCAAAGTGATCGGCGGCGGATTGCCGGTCGGCGCATTCGGCGGCAAGCGTGAAATCATGCAGCAAGTAGCTCCAAGCGGTTCGATTTACCAGGCAGGCACCTTGTCCGGAAATCCGCTTGCCATGCGTGCAGGTTTCGAAACCTTGTCCCGTTTGACAGAAGAAAGTTACAACGTGTTTGTAGAACGCGGCGATCAGCTGGAAAAAGGGTTCCGGGAAGCGGCGACGAAATACAACATCCCGCATACCGTTAACCGCGCCGGATCGATGATCGGTTTCTTCTTCACAAACGAAGACGTGGTTGATTTTGAAACAGCGAAAACTTCGGACACGGATTTGTTTGCGGATTACTATCGTTTGATGGCAGAAGAAGGCATCTTCTTGCCGCCGTCCCAGTTTGAAGGCATGTTCTTATCGACTGCCCACACGGAAGAGCACATTGCAAAAACCGTAGAAGCATTCCATACCGTATTTGCTAAACTGGCACGCTAATATAAAATGGAGGCATCTGGATTTTTTCAGGTGTCTCTTTTTTGTTGGCTTCATCTAATGGAGCTGGAATCATGGAATTCTGTTCACCACCCATACACGCTGAAATTTCGTGTAACATAGATAGCAGCAACAACACGCGGAAAAGAGGAGAGACAATGAGGCCATTTATACTTACTGCCATCATTGCAGTAGCATCAGGAGCGGTTTTTGAAGCGGTCGGGATGTTTCTGCCCTGGCTATTAGGACCAATGTTTGCCTTGTTGTTGGTCAATCAGTTCACGAAACTGCCCCTTTACTGGCCAAAGTTTTTGCGGACAGCGGGACTGGTGATGCTGGGCATTCAAATCGGTTCATCCTTTACACGGGATGCAGTGCTGTTGATGGCCGTGGATTTGCCATATATGGCATTTATGACGGTATCGGTCGTCGCGCTGTCGATTGGACTGGGCCTCTTGTTTAAGAGAATGGTCAATGAAAGCTTGGCGACCAGTCTGCTTGGGTCGATTCCAGGAGGCTTGGCACAGATGGTCGTTCTTGCTGAGGAGATTCCGTCCGCAAATATCACCGTCGTGACAATGATGCAGACCATTCGGATTTTCATGGTGGTAACGATTGTGCCATTCCTGACCGTTTTTTTGAATGGCAGAGGCGCGGGAGAAACGCAACAGCAGCTATTTACATTTTCGCCGATGCTATTTCTAATGGCTTTCGTAGTTGGGATTTTGCTTTTCACCGGAATGAAACGGATCGGTTTTCCAGCTGCTGAATTGCTGGCGCCCATTTTGGCGATGGCTGTTGTTCAGTCCTTTTCGGGTGATGTCCTAATTGACATGCCTTACTGGCTCATTGCCATCGCGCAGGTGTTTATTGGGGCAAACCTCGGTTTGCAGATGGAAGGCATTGGTGAAAAGCTAACATTCCGGCTGGGTGCCGCGATTGTGTTGAACAACGTCTTGCTGATCGGGTTTACGGTGTTAATTGCGATGATTCTTGCCCACTGGCTGCCCGAATACATATTTCTCGACTTTTTCTTGAGTGCGGCACCTGGCGGCATTGCTGAGATGGCAATCACAGCGCTTGCAGCTGGAGGCGATGTGGCACTGATCACGGGCTTCCAATTGTTCCGTCTGTTCTTTATTTTGCTGATTGCGGCGCCGATTGTGGCATTCATTGTAAAAAAACTTGACGCTAAAACCGGATATTGAGTACAATGGGAGTAATTAGATAATCATGCGTTGAAGAGGATAGTAGGGTGTGCGTGCATTTCAGAGAGAAGACCGAGTGGTGAGAGGTTTTCATGGGCGCGCATTTGAATGTCACCTCGGAGCAGTTGCCGTGAAACACAGTAGCGGGAACCGGACTGAACATCCGTTATGAAACTTGAGAGCCAGGTGGGCAAGTGGACCTGTGTATAAAGGTGGTACCGCGAAAAACTCCTTCGTCCTTTACAGACGATAGGAGTTTTTTGCGTTCTGCCAGAAATTTAGAGGAGGAATTCCAATGACTGAACAAATGTCGACCAAGTACGATCCGCAATCGATTGAAAAAGGGCGTTACGATTGGTGGGTCAACAACAAATTCTTCGAAGCCAAACCAGAAAGCGGCAAAACGCCGTATACCATTGTGATTCCCCCGCCAAACGTGACCGGCAAGCTGCATTTAGGGCATGCCTGGGACACAACGCTGCAGGACATCATGACGCGCATGAAGCGCATGCAAGGCTTTGATGCGCTATGGCTTCCAGGAATGGATCACGCCGGCATCGCAACGCAGGCAAAGGTAGAAGGCAAGCTGAAAGAAGAAGGGCGTTCACGTTACGATTTGGGCCGTGAAGCGTTTCTTGAAGAATCATGGAAATGGAAAGACCAATACGCGGGCCATATCCGTGAGCAATGGTCGAAACTGGGCCTTGGCCTTGATTATTCCCGTGAGCGTTTCACATTGGATGATGGCTTATCAAAAGCGGTACGCGAAGTTTTCGTAAAATTGTACGAGAAAAAATTAATCTACCGCGGCAAATACATCATCAACTGGGACCCAGCAACACAAACCGCCATTTCCGATATTGAAGTGATCTACAAAGACGTACAAGGTGCGTTTTACCATATGCGTTATCCGCTTGCGGACGGCAGCGGCCACATCGAAATCGCGACAACGCGCCCGGAAACAATGCTTGGCGATACAGCCGTTGCGGTTCACCCGAAAGACGAGCGCTACCAGCATTTGATCGGCAAAAAAGTTATCTTGCCAATCATCGGCCGCGAAATGGAAATTGTGGCGGACGATTACGTGGACATGGAATTCGGAAGCGGCGCTGTGAAAATCACGCCGGCACATGATCCGAATGACTTTGAAATCGGCAATCGCCACAACCTGGAACGCGTGCTGATTATGCACGAAGACGGTTCAATGAACGAGAATGCCGGAAAATACGAAGGGCTTGACCGTTTCGAGTGCCGCAAGCAAATCGTTAAAGATTTACAAGACATGGATGTACTGTTCAAAATCGAAGAACACTTGCATTCAGTTGGCCATTCAGAGCGCAGTGGGGCAGTAGTAGAACCTTACCTGTCCACACAGTGGTTCGTAGACATGAAGCCGCTTGCTGCTGCTTCTGTAGAGGCGCAGAAAACAGATGCGGGCGTTAACTTCGTACCGGACCGTTTCGAGAAAACCTACCTGCACTGGATGGAAAACATCCGCGACTGGTGCATCTCGCGCCAGCTTTGGTGGGGGCATCAAATTCCGGCCTGGTACCATAACGAAACAGGTGAAATTTACGTAGGCCACGAAGCACCGGCTGACCCGGAAAACTGGACACAGGACGAAGACGTACTGGATACATGGTTCTCTTCTGCCCTATGGCCGTTCTCAACGCTTGGCTGGCCGGAAGAAAACGATGACCTAAGCCGCTACTACCCGACCGATGCATTGGTTACAGGCTATGACATCATCAATTTCTGGGTATCGCGCATGATTTTCCAGGCACTAGAATTCACAGGGGAAAAACCGTTTAAGGATGTCTTGATCCACGGACTTGTGCGCGATGCGGAAGGACGCAAAATGTCCAAATCGCTAGGCAACGGCGTTGATCCAATGGATGTGATTTCTGAATACGGAGCGGATTCTTTGCGCTACTTCCTGGCAACGGCTTCGTCTCCTGGACAAGATCTTCGCTACTCGAACGACAAAGTGGAGTCTGTTTGGAACTTTGCCAATAAAATCTGGAATGCTTCCCGTTTCGCTTTGATGAACATGGAAGGCATGACGTATGACCAAATCGACCTTTCCGGCAAGAAATCCGTAGCGGATTCATGGATCTTGACCCGGTTGAATGAAACCATCGAACAAGTAACAGAACTTGCAGAACGCTACGAATTTGGTGAAGTGGGACGTTCGCTTTATAACTTTATTTGGGATGACTTCTGTGATTGGTATATCGAAATGTCGAAATTGCCATTATACGGAGAAGACGAAGAAGCGAAGAAAATGACGCGTTCGGTTCTTGCGTATGTCCTGGATAACACGATGCGTTTGTTGCATCCGTTCATGCCATTCATTACGGAAGAAATCTGGCAGAACTTGCCGCACCAAGGCGAATCGATTACGATTGCAGCTTGGCCGACAGTGGACGATTCGTTGACCGACCAAAGCCAGTCTTCCAGCATGAAGCTGTTGATGGACGTGATCCGATCAGTACGGACAATCCGTTCAGAAGTGCAGTCGCCGATGAGCAAAAAAGTGCCGTTGACGATTTCTGCAAAAGACGCCAACATGCATGCTGTACTTGAAGCGAATGCAGCTTATATTGAACGTTTCTGCAACCCGGAAACTTTGACGATCGGCCAAAACATCGAAGCGCCAGAAAAATCGATGTCAGCGGTTGTATCGGGAGCCGAGTTGTTCATGCCGCTTGAAGGCTTGATCGACATTGATGCAGAACTTGCACGTCTGAACAAGGAACTGGAGAAATGGGCAAAAGAAGTGAAGCTCGTCAGCGGCAAGTTGTCGAACGAACGCTTTGTTTCCAAAGCACCTGAAGCCGTAGTTGCAGAAGAACGTGCGAAACAAGCCGATTACGTGGAAAAACACGCTACGGTTGAAAAACGCATCGTAGAATTACAGAACCTGTAAGATATAAAAACCGCTTTCCTCAATGGGAGAGCGGTTTTTTGATTTTACAGGGATATTCCGCAAACTAGCTCCGCTTTCCTGCGGGCTTGCGCCGAACTAACTTGGGCTTAACGCCCAAGTGGATTTCGGCACTTCGCTCTCCCGCGGGAGTCTACGCTAGTTTGCTCCATATCTATCCTTTTATTTAGATAATACAAAGGAAGTGAAGAAATTGGAGTTGCTTGAAATTTCCAAGATTCTTACTATAGGTGCTTCCACTAACAAAGCATATTGTGAATGCCAAAATTATTTTGGCCGATCTTCCCGTCGAAATGGTGCGTGCTTTTCCAATTGGTGTATATGCTCCACCAATAATTCGGCAATGTTTTCATCATGTGTTTCGTAAAACGAGCGGGCGCCGACAGGGTCTTCGATTTCATTGAATAAATGGCTTCCATCTTCCAGCAATAAAAAGTCGATGCCAATATAGTCGCTCTTTAAAGCACGCGCGATCCGCAGGACGTCTTTTTCCTGAGCCGTGGTGAGTGTGTATTTTTCGATAGTCCCACCCAGTGAATAATTGGCTTTAAATGAGCTGCCGGAGCTGCGCTTTACGGCCCCAACAACTTTTGTGCCGATAACATAGGCACGGACGTCTGCCTGATGCTGAACCACCGGCTGGAAAATCAGCGGTGAAGAGACGGCTGGGATTTCTTCAACAGCATTCAGCAGCCACACTTCCGAACCGCCGTGGCCATCTAAAGTTTTGGCAATGCACGGGAATGTTGCAGCATCTCGAAAGCTGGGAATGGGCGGAACACCCAGCAATAAGAACAATTGATAGCTTTGCCATTTGTCGTTGGCGATGCGGTTGACTTCTGCCCGGTTTACTAAGCGAATGCCTCGGTCTTCTAAAAAACGTGCTGCTTCCGGCCGACGTGAACGGAACACGACCGTATCGCCATGCAGCTCATTCGCCAGCAGCTGCAGACTATCTTCACTCCAGTTATCCCAGGTAAGCAATGAAGTGTCACCTAAGCGCACCAGCTCATCAATAAAGCCGTGATTGCGGTTGGCATCCTTTGTTTCATAGAGAAGTTTCATTCCAAGTCCTCCAATATATAAGCGATCATGGCGTCTGCAACATTGATGCCTGTAACATTCAGGATATTGCGGATGTGGGCGGCTGCATTGACTTCACACACCAAAGGCTGTTCATTTTCCCCAAACAACAAATCCACTCCAGCAAATGTCGCATTAACTGCATGCGCTGCGGCCAACGCCAGTTCTTTTTGAGCAGCGGTTAGCTCAATGGGAGAAGCCACACCGCCATTGGTAATGTTGGCGCGAAAATCGGTTTCAGAGTGGCGGTACATGGCCGCAACAATCTGTTCGCCGACTATATTCACGCGGATATCGCGTCCATGGCTTGATGCAACGAATTCCTGAAAGACAAAATCGATGCCTCTCAAGCTGTCGACTTTTTTATAAAACTGTTCTTCGGTTTCGATCAAATACACTTTCATGCCGAATGAGCCGTGTCCTTCTTTAATCACCATGGGAAGCCCTATACGGTCGATCACTTTTTCAAAATATCCGGAATTTGCTATTGAAAAATTTGGATAGACTTTTGGTGCAACGATGGTCCGTGGCATCGGCAAGCCTGTGGCCGCGAGCTGGACATATTGTGTGGCTTTGTTGTCGCATAAATCAATGACGGCAGGATCGTTGTAAACTGGTACGCCGCGGCTTTTCAAAAAATATCCAAGCAATATATCTTTATCCAATAAAACTGCAAAATCAGGTATACTTAAGTTGACTGATAAATCCATGATCGTTTCATAGTTTTTCATAATCTTTGCAGCGATGCCGGCTCTCTCAGCTGCTTCGGCCACAAGCCTGGCTTGGTCTTCAAACTTATCGGAAACTAAGCTTCCGTTGTAAATCACCCAACAACTCGTCATATCCATTCCACCTTCGTGCTATAATCATACACAAAAAGTGTATCATGTTTACTGCAGAAAAGAGGCTTCTTATGATTATCGGACTCGATCAATACAAAAACAAATGGAATATACATACAGACTCAACCATCCAGCCAGGACTGGAAGCCATTACTGCTGCTTTAGATGAGCTTGGAAACCCGCATCAACAAGGACGATTCATCCATTTGGCCGGAACCAACGGCAAGGGATCCACGGCTGCTTTTCTGTCGGCCATTCTTCGGGTGCACGGATACAGTGTCGGCAATTTTTATTCGCCGTGCATTGAGGATCTTCATGACCAAATCCAACTCAACGGCAAGCCGGTTGATCCAGAAGAGCTGGGATGGGCGATGGAAAAACTGAGTCATGTAACAACACCATTAACTGATTTCGAACTGTTGACTGCAGCAGCGTTTATCATTTTCAACAAACAGGCTCCCGATTTTATTATTATTGAGGCCGGCATGGGAGGGGCTTTTGACAGCACGAATGTCATCAATCCGGATATTGCTATCATTCCATCCATCTCAATCGATCATACTAATTTTCTGGGGGATACAATAGAAGAAATTGCATGGCATAAAGCCGGAATCATAAAAAAATGGAAACCGGTTGCCGTCGGAAAACTTCCGCAAGAAGCATTGGAGATTGTCCAAGAAACAGCAGACCGGCTTCATGCTGAAGTGATCCAGCCTAAGGATCTGACAGATGCACCGTTAAAATTAAAAGGACAGCATCAGCAACGAAATGCCAGCTTGGCACTGGAAGCTGCAAAAGAACTGCTGGATTTTAGTTTTAATGAAGAAAAAGCTCGAAAAGGGCTTTCTTCCGCAACTCTCGCATACCGTTTCGAAAGCGTATTGCCAGGAGTCATTTTTGATGGGGCTCATAACAAAGCGAGCATCGATGCACTGGTTGCAACGATCAAGGAGACAATGCCAGATCGCTCCATCCACATTGTTATGGGAATATTTAAAGACAAAGACTATGTTTATGCTTTGCGCCAGCTTGAGAAGGTCAGCGACCATTTCACCTTTGTTGATTTTGACAATGAACGTGCGTTGCCTGCGAAAACTTTATTTGATGAAAGTTTAAGTAAAAGAAAGACAATTGCAAATTTATGTGATATATTACCTGTAAATAGGATAGAAAAAGAGACTATAGTCACAGGATCGCTTTTTCTTCTCACAATTCTTCGAAATTACGAAAAAACATTTTTTCAACATTACCAAACCTAAACTCCGTTGTTCACTACGGGGTTAGTTGTACAGAAGGGGAAGATGTTATGGGAAAGAAATTAACACGCAAAATGATTCTTTGGAGCTTGTGGGCATTTATTGTGCCTGCAGGCTTGGTAGTTGTTTATAATTTTTTCCCGCCATCAGTAAGTGATCCCTGGAATTTAGCCGCCTATGTGTTGTTTTTTGTGTTAATGAGTTTCATGCCGATGAATATTAATGGAGCTTCAACGTTCCTGGTCCAGTGGATGATGGTTGCTCTATTTTTAAAATACGGAATTTTTATTGAAATACTGGTTTCGCAATTAGCGATGTTGATTGTGTTGTATCGAAGCCGCACCAGCGAAGCACAGTCGAAAAGAATTCCGTTTAATTCACTCATGTTTTTTTTGATGTCCTTATTTGCCGGCCTGGCATTTGTAGTTGCAGGTGGTCAATTCGGTTCTTTGGACCTGACGGAAGTGATTATGTATGGATTGATTTTTCAAGTAGTATCGGTTTTGAGCAATCAAATCATTTTTCAGGTTTATGATCGAATGATCGGCAATCACACTAAATTTTTCTCGATCGATGCTTTATGGGATTTTGGTTTGATGTTGCTAATTTTCCCATATGCCATTGCACTTTATATTTTTGAGTCCTATATCGGGATTGCGGCACTTGTTCTGCTGGGCGTGCCATTTTTCACCATGACTGCTGTACTGAAAATGTACAACAACTCCGCTCAGGTGAATACGGATTTGAAAAAAGCAGGAGCTATTGGGCATCAGCTTTCCGTTCACTTAGAAGTGGGAGAAGTACTGGATCAGTTTGTTGTGGAAGTCGCCAAAATGTTTGATGTGGAATATGCCTATGTGATCGATTACCGGGATGGCCAGCAACAAATGCTGCGAATTTACGAAAACGGCAAGTTGCAGCCTCGCCAAATTGCGTCCATCCCTTACAAGTACGGAATTGCTGGAAACGTTATCATCACCAATGATTCCTATATTTACGATGAAAGAAGCCAGTGGCAAAATCTGGTGACCGGCAACCTTCCAAAAGATACGGAGAGTTTGATGGCTACACCCATTAACCGCAACAACAAAACGGAAGGGGTGTTGGTGCTGGCATCGAAAAAAAGATATGCATTTACCAAACACCAGCTGCAAATTTTGGAAATCCTCAGCACTTATTTTGCGGTCTCGTTGGAAAAAGCCGGCTATATGCAAAAACTCATTGCCAAAAGCGAACGCTGCGGTTTAACCAAGTTGTACAATTATCGCTATTTGGACGAAACCCTGGAGAACTCCATTAAAGAAATGAAAGAGGGCCATTTGGCACAACTGTCACTGATCATGATGGACATTGACCATTTCAAGAGCATCAATGACCGTTACGGCCACCAAAGCGGCAACGACATCCTCATTCAGCTGGCGGATATCCTAAGAGAAGAGATAGGGAATGAAGGGACAATAGCCCGCTATGGCGGTGAAGAATTTGTTGTGCTGTTGACCGATTACAGCAAAGAACTGGCCATGCTGCTCGCTGAAAACTTGCGCAAGCGCATCGAAAAGCATGAATTTCTGATTGAAAGCGACCTCGCCGAAAACCGGGAACAGCAAATTGTCCACATCACTCTGAGCATTGGCGTCTCCACTGCACCGGATGACAGCGACGAAGGCATGTCGTTAATCCGCAATGCCGATCGTGCTTTGTATATCGGAGCGAAGCAGGCTGGGCGGAATAAGGTTGCGGCTTATGTGAAATAAAAAAGAAGGCTCAAGTTCAGCTTGCTGAACTTGAGCCTTCTTTTTTATGGTGCTCCATATTTCCTTTCTAACTCAATTGGTGGAGAAACATTTGTAATCCATGGTTCGGTTTGTATATCTAATTCAGAATAATTCTTTATTATATCCTGATCATATATGATCTGGAGTCTTGAGCTAGATTTTGGAAATTTTAATTGCTCACTATCGGTGTAGTATCTTTTTCCATCTCCTCTAAGAGCATTTAAAATTATTTTCCGAGCAGAAATACCACCATTAATTTTAATGTTCGAACCCACACCATAAATTTCTAGTAACTCTTCACTATACAAATATCCTTTAAATTCACTCGGAGTTGGTTTATCAACGGAATTATTGGATAAATGAATATTCCCTTTAGCAAAAACCATTAATGAACTATTGCGCTTTTCTTGATTACTTCCGATTATTTCAATGCCTTTTATTTCTGATTCTTTAATATCTACATCGCCATCTACATAAAAAATGGCATCGCTTGTCAGTAATTTATCACAAATAGATAAGTTACCCTTAATATAAAAAGTTCCTTTTACCGTAACTTTTCTCTTATTATTTGTTGTACATCCCTTGCTTCCTAATATCAAGTCCCCATCAATGTGTCCACTATTAGTAATTAATGAGTCAGCATCAGTTAAGTTTACACTTCCTGGCACACCTAATTTTCCGAAAGTGTTAGAGTTAAGAAATTTAAAAATATTTTCACCAGTATTAATGGGGGTAGTTTTACAAACCTCTTGGTATCTTCCAAGGAAAGGGAAAAATATCCATACCCATTCGTTAGTACATGCAGTTTTTGAATTTCTAAATTTTAAGTAGGTTTCAATACCTTCTCTATTTAAATTTTTCACTTCTTTAGTTTGGTTAATTTCAAATTGATTTTGAGAATTGGGATTTAAAATAATATCATTATTCTTTTGAGAAAAATTAATAGGTTTAATATTTACATTGGTAGAAACTCTTTGTGGCACTGTAATTGTTTCAGATGCTGGGGTATGTGTGGTTCTTTTCAGAAACAATTGATCAATGGTTAGATTAGTATCATAGTTCCCTTCAGAATTAACATATTTGGCATACTCTGTTTCACTAGCATTATCAAAAGAACTCATATTTTTTCCTTTGTATAAGTTTCCCTTAATAAATACTTTGCTGGATGTTAAATTAAACCCAGATAGTTGTGGTAAAACACTTGGTTCAGTTTGATATCTCGATCCAGACTTCCATATTCCATAGTCAGAGGAAATTAAATCTCCATCTATTTTTATATCCCCTTCAATTGAGGAACCGCCATTTAATATTAAATTACCCTCACCAGGCATATCTGGAAATCTGCTTGGATCAGTTGGATCTTCTGTATTGTCCACTTCAAATGCTCCTAAAACATAGTTTAAAAACTCAGGATAATCAGTGGAGCCAATATTATATGTGGCATAAAGGGTTTCTACTTTTGTTCCCGATTTCCCAGTGCTTTTAAAAGTTATATCTCTACGCAAATATTCAGTCGAAGAATTGACTTTTATTCCACTAGTCAAGTCTTGCTCAACCAAATGTATGCAGGTGGAATACTCCGTACCCGAATTCGAATCAGCCTTGTCTTTAATTGGACTGCCACTTGTACAGTTATACTTACTAGTGATTTTATTTATTTCTTTTACATAATCCGTAATACTGAGACCTTTTTCAGCTAGAACATTATTCAATTCATTGGTGATTTGTGAAGTGATACGTTCAATTCCTTTACTTGCTAAGTCAGAAGATTGAACAATTTCTTCACGTGTTTCGTTTTTTGTTACGCCATTAAAAGTCATGGCTATTAAACTAATACCCAAAATAGAAAATAACACTACAAGTAGCAATGTTAGGAGTAGGGAGTAACCTGACTCATCTTTTAACATACGCATTAAGAACCTCCTTCTAAATCATCGATAAGCTGTAATGTATTTTCAAACTTCATTTTATGTTCTTTATTACCTTTTATGGTTTTTAAAGTAAAAATAATTTTTATTTCTTTACCTTCATTGAACTCTGATATTAGAGTGGGTGATGTTGTATTATTACAATTTGTAGGAATTAGCGTAACATTTTTGTTATAAAACTGAATTGTTTTACCAGCCACTTTTAGACTGTTTTTTTCAAAACCTGTGAAATAGTGTAGAGAATCACTATTCGTATCAGCTGGTCCTATATAAGAACTGGCTTTTCCGTTAGAACAGTTGGAAAATACTGCAACCTTCGAATTTTTTAAAAGAAATACTTCTTTTATAAAACTAGACATGATTAAATCTGCTTCATCGCGTAATTCACTCTCAACTTGGATTTTCTGATAGTTTGAATAACCTTGAAAAAGTAATGTGTATGCAAGAGTACTAACTATACTAAGGATTACAATGGTAGCAAGAAGTTCCACGAATGTAATTCCTCGTTTACTAGTGATAAATTTTGCTGGACTATTCATATGATATATATCCCTCCACTGAGCTTGAAATATTGGACTGTTCAGCTCTTACAGTGACTATAACGTTTATCAATGAAAGATCGGATTCTGTATTTATCCTAACATCACTTACTTGAGTGTCCTGTGTCTGAGAAAAATTGAACTCAACATTATACTTCTTACTATTTATTTCATCCAATTCTAAATTGATTACTCTACATTTTCTTTTAACTCCAACCTGTGGTTCGACTAGTGGGCATGGACTCATAGCAAGTACATCTACTAATAGAACGTCATTGTCAGGGAAGTTCAATGTATTTTTTGAATCGACCTTTACTCTCTCCAAATAAGCATCAGCCAAATTAATGACAACCAATTTTTCACTATTTGTAACTGCCAGCCGATTAGTATTCGCAAAAACAGCTGTAAAGCTCATCAATACGATAGAAAGTATGACCAGTGAAGCAAGTACCTCTACCAAAGTAAAACCTCTCTCGTTTTTCATAAAACACCTCTTCATTTATCCTGTCTTCGTGTGTAAAAAGTAACAAGAAAGCTTATTCGAAGTTAAACATACTGTTATATATACCATTTTCTTTTTATCTTGACTAGCTGATTTTATCAGATATTCTCATTTAAATAGGGAATAAGTAATAATAATTATTTTCAGTATACGCTATTATTTATACCACTTATCTTGTATTATAGCTATATCAGATGGGTTACTTTGACCGATTCTATTACTTTAATTTCCATATTAGAGGGAATACCAAATTAAAAATTTTATTAGTGAGTATTGCATCACACAGGAGGAGTTTAGATGGTCCGCGTTTTTATATTCATTATTGCCGCAACGGCAGTATTATCTATTGCCTATCTTTTAGGAAAAGGTGAAGACAAAAAGAAACGAATGATTTTACTTGGGGCAGGCATATTTGCTGCGGCAGTCGCTCTTTTCATTCAGGGAAGCTTTTCTTTATACCTTTCGCTGGCAGCAATAGTAGCGATTTCACTTATTGGAGCATTGGGCTATGCGAAATATCTTGAAAAAGAACAAGAAAAGGATCAACAGCTTGTCCAGGAGCGCAAGAGCAGAACCAGCAGAATTCAACCCCAACCGGAAGAATCACCTAAAAAACCAGTTCATGAGCCAATAGCCGACAAACCGTTCGGCATGCAGACCATTGCGGTAATCAGGGAGGAAAAGAAAGTTGAATAATCAAGTATTTGGAACGACATTTGTGACGATTTTTGCATCTGGCTTATTACTCTTCGGAGTAGCCAATGCAGGGTCGGCAGCTGTTGATAAATGGCTATTCCCATCAGAAGAATTTGGAAATAATACGTACATCGGAACAACAAATGTTTCCAATATGGAAGTGGCGAGTGCCATGGCACAGTTTTCTGGTGCTACCGAAACGTGGAAACAGTCATCCGAGCTATTGGTGACCTATCAAGATGCAATGGCTAATTATCCGCTTGATGATGCCGAGATTTTATTAGAAGAAACAGCTCAGCAGGCACAGTCGGGTGTGCAAAATAATTTCATCTATGATCTTCAAAGCAGAACAACTGAACGGTTTTTAGCGGAAAACTTTCCGCAAGCAGAATTTTCTGCTTCGGAAGCCGAAGTACTTACCGTAAAACTGGAGCGGGCACTTCAATCAGGGCTTGAGCAAACGCATGTGACCATCAGCGATGATTCACTTACCATCGATCGTGAAACGGTAGCTGAAGTGGTTTTCCCAAGAAGCCCTTCTAGTGAAGCAGCAATAGCTGTCGTGGCTGCGATCAATGAAATCCAGATTGCACCAGGTGCAAGTTTTTCATTTTTGGACTTTGTTAATGAAGGCAATTTTATTGGTATGACAAACAGTGAACTAACTGAAATCGCTTCAGCAATTTACTCAGCAGTGCTTCAAACAAACTTTAAAATAGAAGAACGCAGTATTGGAACTGAAATTCCAGACGAAATTCCAGTTGGCCAAGAAGCGGCGATTAATCTTGAACTGGGGATCGATTTGGTGTTTTCCAACCCCAACGCCAGTTCGTTTACTTTAAATACAGCATTTGAGGGCGATTCTTTAACGGCTTCATTGACCGGCTTTCCATTTGTTTATGACTATGTGGTATTGACAGGCGCGAAAGAAACTGTTCAACCACGCCTAGTTAAGCAGTACAGCGCATTTGTTACAAGTGGTATTGCGGTAGATGAAGCGGGAAGCGAAGGGGTCCGGCTCGAAATGATTCGTTCGGTACTATCAGAAGGAGAAGAACTGGAGTCTGAAACGATATCAACCGATTTTTACCCACCTGTTAACCGAGTTGAAATTTATCCATTAATCTCACCACCTGTAGAAACGGTTCCAACTGAAAACGCTGATGGAGTGACGGAAGATCCAACAGGTGGTTCCACAGACGGTTCGACAGAAGGTGAAACTCCAAATGATGGCCAAGCATCAACGGATTCTCCAAATGGAAATACGGATACGGGTTCTGGAACGACAGGCGGACAAAATTCTTCTGGAGGCAATCCATCCACCGGATCAGGTAACGGAAATACCAATACTGGTTCTGGAACAGGAAACACAGGGTCAGGAGCAGGGAATAATTCTTCAGGTCAAGAAACTGGCAGTTCAACTCCGGATTCAAATAACAATTCAGGGTCTGACCAACCGGTTTACGATAAAGGCGGAAATTTAGTCCATCCGTAATCGATTTTAAGGAGGAGAAAGGATTGGCGAAAATACGCAAGCGGCTAGGCGACATTCTGGTTGATCATGGACTGTTGACACAGTCAGACCTGGATGAGGCGCTCAATACGAAAAAAGCAGAGCAAAAAATAGGGGATGCTCTTCTCCAACGGGGACTGATCACCGAACAACAGCTGATTGAAACACTTGAAGTGCAGCTGGGCATTCCGCACGTTTCGCTTTTCCGTTATCCTTTTGACAAAAACCTGTTTAATATGGTGCCAAAGGAAATGGCGAAGCGCAATCAGCTGGTGCCATTAAAAATAGAAGGCGACAAATTATTTGTGGCCATGACCAACCCGATGGACTATATCACAATTGATGACTTGCGGTTGACGACCGGCTTTCAAATTCAGCCGGCCATCGCCTCTAAAGAAGATGTCACGAAAACCATCTCCAAATACTATGATGAAGAATCCTTTGACGAATTTATCGTTGATTTGCCTGAGAGAACCCAAGAACAACAAGAAGATATGGGCGACTTGGATGCCCCAATTGTCCGCTTGGTCAGCCAAATTCTTTCCACCGCCGTATCGCTGAAAGCCAGTGATGTGCACATGGATCCACAGGAAAATCGTGTATTGATCCGTTACCGGATTGATGGATCGCTTCGTACAGAGCGAGTCTTGCCAAAAGCGATGCAAGGGATGATCACGGCACGGATCAAAATATTGGCGAATCTTGATATTACAGAAAGCCGCATTCCACAAGATGGCCGCATCAAGACGAATGTAGACACGCGACCGATCGATTTGCGTGTCTCTTCATTGCCGACCGTATACGGTGAGAAAATTGTTATGCGGATCCTCGATTTGAGTGCCAACTTGACCGATATTTCCAAGCTTGGCTTCAGCAAGTTGAACATGGAACGTTTTATGCGTGAAATTGATAAACCAAACGGCATTATTTTAATTTCCGGTCCGACGGGCTCTGGTAAATCGTCTACACTTTATGCTGCGTTAAACAAACTAAATAGTGAAGAAGTCAACATCATCACTGTCGAAGACCCAGTTGAATATCAGCTGGAAGGCATTAACCAAATTCAAGTGAATACAAATGTCGGATTGACCTTTGCGGCAGGGCTTCGTTCGATTCTCCGTCAAGACCCGGACATTGTCATGGTCGGGGAAATTAGGGATAAAGAAACAGCGGACATCTCCATACGTGCTTCGCTTACCGGCCATTTAGTATTGAGTACCATTCACACCAATGATTCCATCGCGTCGATTACGCGTTTAATGGATATGGGCATCGAGCCGTTTTTGGTAACAGCTTCGCTTAATGCCGTTGTGGCACAGCGCCTGATTCGCAGAGTGTGCCGAGATTGTCGGGAAATTCACCAGGCGACTGACCGAGAAAAACACATTTTTGAAAAACGAGGCTTGACGATTGATACCATTGCACGTGGAAGCGGTTGTTCCCAGTGCAACATGACCGGCTACCGTGGACGTATGGCCATTCATGAAGTGCTGGTTGTTGATGAAGAAATAAAAGACATCATCAACCGCAACGGTACGGCTGGGGAAATACGCGAAGTAGCCATGAAAAACAAGACAATTTTCCTGATTGACGATGGCCTATCAAAAGTGAAGGAGGGCATGACGACAACAGAAGAAGTTCTGCGCGTTGCCATGATGGACTAAACCTATGCCTACTACCTATATCGATGAAATATTAACCGCAGCCAGTAAACTGGACGTATCAGATATTCACTTAACCGCAGGAATTCCACCGGTTTTCCGGATGAATGGAGAACTTCAACGATACGGAGACACAATCGTTACCCCAGATCAAACAAAAGAAATCAGTGAAGCACTGGTTCCCGAGAAGGCATGGGAAGCATTTCAGTTAAAAGGCGAAATGGATTATTCGTATTCTTTGCCGGGGGTTGCGAGATACCGGGTGAACTCGTTTCAACAGCGCGGATCCGTATCGCATGCGTTCCGTGCCATTTCTGCAGGAGTTCCAACGATCGACCAATTGAAAATGCCTGGCATACTAAAGACACTAGCGGAAACCCATCAAGGTTTGATTTTGGTAACTGGACCAACGGGGTCTGGTAAATCAACCACTTTGGCCGCGATGATTCGCCATATAAACGAAACGATGACCAAGCACATTATCACGCTTGAAGATCCGATTGAGTACTTGCATCGGCACGGCAGCTCGATCATCAACCAGCGGGAAATTGGTTTTGACACCAATTCGTTTTCCAATGGCTTGCGGGCCGCTTTGCGCCAAGACCCGGATGTGATTTTGGTCGGGGAAATGCGTGACTTGGAAACAATCACCACCGCCATTACCGCAGCTGAAACCGGACATTTGGTAATGGCGACGCTCCACACATCCAGTGCTGCCTCGACCATTGAGCGGATCATTGATGTATTTCCAGCTGGCCAGCAAGCTCAAATCCGGACGCAGCTCGGTGGTGTTTTAAAAGCGGTGGTTTCCCAGCGACTGCTGCCAAAAGCAGACGGCAAAGGACGTATCGCTGCAACAGAAATAATGATCAATAACACTGCCGTTGCGAACTTGATCCGCACCGAAAAAGTACATCAAATTCCAAACGTTATCTTAACGAATCGATCATCAGGCATGCATATGATGTCAACATCCATTCAGGAACTTCTGACGAGCGGAAAAATTACTCGCCAAATCGCTCACCCTTACCTGAAAGGGGAAGAGTAACATGGCGCGATTTAAATACGAAGGCCGCGACACGAAGAAAGTAAGAAGCGGATTTGTTACTGCCGCCAATCGCAGGGAAGCGATCATTAAGTTGCGTGATGATGGTGTTAAAGTAATCGACATAAAAGAAATTGAAACGACAGCGCTCCAAAAGGACATCACACTTGGCAACCCGGTCAAACGTGATCAGTTCATCATGTTCCTGCGCCAGTTTTCTACCTTGATGCGTGCCGGTGTAACGATCGTCGATACGATTCGCATTTTGTCGCAGCAAGTTGAATCAAAAGCATTGGGCAAAACACTTGCGATCGTTGAAGATGAGCTGCGAAAAGGCAATACGTTATCGGATAGCTTGGCAAAGCACCCGAAAATTTTTGAACCTTTAACAATCAATCTGATTAAAGCTGGAGAAATGTCAGGGAACATCGACGAATCTTTGGACCGATTGGCAACGCATTACGACAAAGCCTACCAAACGAGACAAAAAGTTATTTCGGCGATGTCTTATCCGGCAATTGTAGGCTTTTTGGCAATTGGTGTAGTAATCTTTCTTTTGGCAACGATCGTCCCCATGTTTGTAGACATGTTCGAAGGATTTGGTGGAGAACTTCCGTTATTAACGCAGGTGGTTATGCAAGCGAGTGACTTTACTATCAGTTACTGGTACTTGCTTGTCGCCGCATTTCTCGTAATGGCAGTGTTGTTTTGGTTGATGAAGCGCAATAAAAGAGGACGAATGGCGTTGGATACCATTTTACTGAAACTTCCGGTGTTCGGGAAAATTTTCAAAAAATCGGCTTTGGCCCGATTGACGCGTACCTTGAGTTCGTTGTTTTCCAGTTCAGTCCCGATTTTACAGGCAATGACCATGGTTGAAAAAGTGGTCGACAATGCCGTGATGTCGAAAGTGCTGCTGGAGTCACGCGACTCGCTGGAAAGAGGGGGATCGCTAACAGAACCGATGCGCAACCATTGGGCATTTCCGCCGTTGATTCCCCATATGATTTCAATTGGTGAACAGACAGGATCACTCGATCACATGTTGCTGAAAGTTGCGGAGTTTTATGAAAAAGAAGTGGATGCAGAAACGGATCGCTTAAAAGCACTTATTGAGCCATTAATGATCGTATTGCTTGCTGCATTGGTCGGGACTATAGTCCTTTCTATCATGCTTCCGATGTTTGAAATGTTTAATAATGTGGATAATTTGTAGTCTTTTTAGAGTGGTCTATTAAAAATATTTTACAATAAAACAAGAAACTGCTCTTGCTATAACTATGACTTTTGTTATAATTAAGCTGTACTCATAGTAGTGCTAAATAGTAAAAAAATGGAGGAAAGAAAAATGAAAAAGTTTTTAAAGAGCAAGTTGAACAATGAAAAAGGTATGACATTGATCGAGCTTTTAGCCGTTATCGTAATCATCGCGATTATCGCTGCAATAGCTATTCCAGCGATTGGGAATATTATTGAGAATAGCCGTTATAGTGCTGTTAAAGCAGATGCAACCAATGTATTAAATGCTGCACAACTTTATTACACTGAAAATCCTCAAGGCCCACAACCAGCTACAACGGGAGGTGCTGCAACTAGTTTAACAGTAACAATTTTAAAGGCTGATGGTTTTCTTGAAAGTGAAGGTGAAATTCCAACAGGTGCTACTATCGCAAGAGTTTCTACTACTACGGCAAACACATTAGAATTATCTACAGCAGCTATACCATTTTCGGGATCTAAAACTGTTACCTTTACTGGCGCAACAATTAATGAAATTAATGGCGATACTGTTAGAGGAAGCTCGTCAGGAAATAAAATTATTGGAGTAACAACTCCATAGAATTTTGACATAACTATATCTACAAAATATTAAGCAATTAACATCCTAGGAGCTGAAAAAATGGCCTTACCGTTTTTATCGAAAAAAGCACGCGTCGTGACAATTACTATAGAAGAAGATGCCATTCGGTATGTAGAGCTGAAATCTGCAGAACCGCTCTCGATCAGCCAGGCGGAAGAGATGGCTCTTCCGGCCGGGATTATCAGAGATGGCGAAATTGTCGACGTGGATGCGCTTGGATCGATACTCGGTGAGGCTGTCAATCAGTGGGGTCTCTCTAAGAAGTCAGTCCGATTCCTCGCCCCTGACGAATTCGTTATCATCCGCAAAGTCACATTTCCCCAAGGTGTGAAAGTTGATGAGCTGAAGGGCCATTTCTTTATTGAAATCGGTTCGACGCTTTATCTGCCTTTCGAAGATCCAGTGTTTGACGTTGTGCCTTACAACGACAATGCTGAAGTGCTGATCATCGCTTCAAAAGAATCCGTCGTTAACTCGTATGAACAATTGTTTGACCAAGCCAAAATGAAAGCCGCAGTAGCGGATATTACGCCGCTCGCTTTGTACCGTTTGGCTTATCTGCAGCACGATTTTGATGAAGAAGAGCATGTCATGATGATCGACCTTCAATCAAAGAAAATGACTGTTTCTATTTTTCATGCGCATTATCCATTGTTTATGCGTCCGGTTGAATTGAATTTGGCTGAAGAAGAGTTTACGGATCCAGATATGTTTATTGAAGAAATTGAAACGGAAGCTGAAAAGTTGGGCAATTTTTATCGCTACAGCATGAACGCAGGAGAAGCGGGCATTACGAAAGTAGTCTGCAATGGCCTGAGAGATTGGCCGGAACTGCAGTCAAGGCTTGAAAAGCGTTTGAATGTACCGGTTTATCCGATCGTTATGAAACCCATCCCTTCCGAATTAAGCGACAGCATTCCTGAACGTTTTAACCGTGCCATCGGTTTAGCCCTGAAAGAGGTGTAAGCATGTTAGTAGATATTAATTTATTGCCGCAAAAAGAGCGGGAACGTCCCGTTATCCTTTTTGCGGCAATTGGGATTTTATTAGCGGCTGTTATAATATGGGCGATCTTTTTCTTTCTGGCACAGTCACAAACCGATCAGCAGGCAGCTGCCAATGCAGAATATACGCAAGTGGCTGCCCAAAGTGCAGCCATCCGCACCCAACTGGAAGCTTCTATCGGACTGAACGATGAGCAGCAGTTGCAGGCCACTGTCGATTGGGCAGAAGGCTATCAATTTGATACCGTGCCGTTGCTGGGTGACCTTGTGTCAAGGCTCCCGGAACGCGGATTTTTTGATTCGTTTTCATTCGTTCAACCGAACCTTGCAACATTAACGATTCAATTTGATACATCTCGCGAAGCGGCATATTACTTGGCCCAGTTAAAAGCTTCAGCGTTTTTGGAGTCGGCCCAGTTGGATTCTGTCACCAATGAAGAATTGGATGCGGAGACAGAAACGGATCCAAATACAGGGACTGCAGAAGAAATCATTGAAAATCCACGCTACTTGGCTACGTACAGCCTGGTTTATGTCGATGAGCGTTTGCCGGAAGAAGCAACGGTCAATGCAGATGGCACGGTAACAGAGGTGCCGGCAACAGAAGATGAGGTTCCGGTAACTGAAGAAGTACCAGTTGAAGAAGAGGTGCCTGTAACAGAAACCCCGGTTGAAGAAACGGAAACGGCTCCTGCAGAAACTGAGGTGGATGTGCAATGAGCAGTTTAACAAAACGCCAAAAAGAAATGGCATTGATCATATTAGCGGTTCTTTTGTTGGCCGGTAGCGCAGCGTTTTCTTATTTTTCGTTGTATGTGCCGGCAAGAGATGCACGCGTCCAGTCTGAGCAATTGCTTACTTCGGAAAAAGAAGTGCTGATGGCTTTAGAGGCACAGCAGGAAGCAGCACCGCCAACCGAAAAAATCAGCACACGAGACTTGCAGCGACAAGTTTCGGTAGAACCGTTGACAGATTTGATTTTGTTGCAAGTCGAACAAGCTGAGCTGATTTCAGAAACCTTGGTTACATCAGTCAATTTTACAGAGGCACCAGTTACATTGCTTCAGCCAGTTGAAGGGTTGGAAAGTATTCAAGAAGTTGTAGCGGCTATTGAATTTAATGCAGTGGACTATAACAGCATTATTACCTTTATTGAAGAAATTGAGGAAATGGAACGGATTATGGTGGTCGGCGCAATTGATTTTGCTGCTAACCCGGAGCTTACTCGGGCAGATCAGCTTGGCGAACCGTTGACAGTGTCCGTATCGTTTTCAGCCTATTACCGGCCAGATCTAGTGGCGTTAGCGGATACCCAGCTGAAAGTCGATTCTCCAGCGCCGGCCAATAAGATAAATCCTTTGCCGCAAAATGATGGCACCAGCTTAGTCGCACCCGAAATAGTACCTGAAGAAACCACAGAAGTCGAAACGCAGATTACAACTGATGATCCTGATACAGAAGTAAATGTGGAAGTCGATGTCGAAGAAAGTGAAGAAACGTCCGCTCAATAATAAATGAAAGAGAGAAATCATTGTGATTTCTCTCTTTTTGGTAGAGCTGGGTTGGCTGGCTCTTTCTGCAAACAAAAGGATGTATCGCGCAAACAAACGACTTTATTCTGCAAACAACAGACGATATCCCGCAAACAAACTAAGATTTCCCGCAAATAAAATCCAGTATTCCGCAAACAACGGCTCGGATGACCTCTTTTCGTCTCCGAAAAGGGTCGCTAAAAACTATAGCAAAGAGGGTTCTTATGGTTCTGACGTATTCAATATTTATATCCTTGTTTGGGCTCGTGTTCGGCTCGTTTTTCAATGTGGTCGGCTTGCGTGTGCCGAAAAAAGAATCGATTGCTTATCCGCCATCCCATTGCACCAATTGCCAGCGGCGTTTAACGGCAATTGATTTGGTGCCGGTCTTTTCATATTTATTCCTAAAGGGCCAATGCAGAACGTGCGGCTCGAAGATTCATTGGATTTATCCATTAATGGAAGCAATCACCGCGATTTTATTCGTGGCGTCGTATTTGGTGTTTGGGTTTACGCCAGAATTGATCGTGGCCATCCTGTTTGTTTCGATGCTGGTGATTATCACTGTGTCGGACATCGCTTATATGCTGATTCCCGACAAAGTGCTCTTGCCGTTTGCAGTCGTGCTGCTCGGACTGCGCTTTGTGATTCCGCTTGATCCGTGGTGGGACAGCCTGCTCGGTGCTGCAGTTGGATTTTTGCTGCTGTTCTTAATTGCAGTCGTGTCAAAAGGCGGGATGGGCGGCGGCGACATCAAGCTCTTTTTTGTGATCGGCCTTGTGCTTGGAATAGCCGGTACGCTGATGACCTTGTTCTTTGCTTCGTTTATTGGAGCAATTGTCGGCATTATCCAGCTTCGCGTGACGAAACAAGGGCGCAAAACCCCCATACCGTTTGGCCCATCCATTGCAGCTGCAGCGATCATCGTCTATTTCTGGGGCGACGGCATGCTCGACTGGTATTGGAATATGTTGATGTAAAAAAAGCTCAAGGAGATGTCCCTTGAGCTTTTTTCTTGCTTTAATTTGAATAAAAAATAGGTGAAGCCGGACCGAGGTCGAGACCGAACAGCATCCAAACGATCAACATCAATGACCAGATGATCATGAAGAAAATGGAGTATGGGAACATGACCGAAATCAACGTGCCGATGCCCATTTTCTTATCGTATTTCTGGGCAAAGGCGATGACGATTGCAAAATACGTCATCAGCGGCGTGATGATGTTCGTTGACGAGTCAGCGATGCGGTAAGCCATCTGCGTCAGTTCAGGCGAATAGCCAAGCTGCATCATGATCGGCACGAACACGGGCGCCATCATGGCCCATTTCGCAGAAGCTGAACCGATAAACAGATTGATGATTCCAGTGACAAGGACAAAGCCAAGGATCAGTGGAATGCCTGTCAAGTTGGCGGCTTCCAATACTTCGGCGCCATATACACCGAGTACCATGCCGATGTTGGATTCTGTGAAATAAGCGACAAATTGGCCAGCGGTAAATGCCAAGACGATGAACATCCCCATGGTTGCCATTGTGTCCGTCAAATGTGCGGCGACGTCTTTGTCGCTGCGGATGTCTTTAGTAGCGATGCCATAAAACAATCCTGGGATAAAGAACAGGAGTGTGATGATCGGCACCAATGAACTCATAAATGGCGACTGGACAATGCCGCCGTCTTCGGCACGCAAAATGCCGTTTTCAGGAACAATTAACAGCGCAGTAAGAATGATTCCAACCAACGCGGAAATTCCAGCCCATAGGAGGCCTTTTTTTTCTTCGGCAGTCAATCCTTTCAATTCTTCACGGTATTGGCCGTGGTATTCACCAAGGCGCGGTTCAACCACTTTTTCCGTAACGACTGCGCCAACAATGGTCAACAGAAAGACGGAAGCAATGATGAAGTAATAATTCATCGCAATGTTCATGCCTTCCGCATAAGTAGGGTCGATGATGGCAGCTGCAGCAATGGTCATTTCACCAAGCATGGCGTCTGTTGCCGACAGCAGCAGGTTCGCTGAGAATCCAGCAGAAACTCCGGCAAATGCGGCAGCGAGACCAGCCAGTGGATGGCGCCCGAGCGCTGCGAAAATAACTGCGCCAAGCGGGGGAAGGACGACATAGCCGGCGTCAGAAGCTACACTTGACATAATTCCGGCAAAGACAAGACCTCCCGTGATCAAAAACTTCGGAACGGATAGGACAAATGCCCGCAAGACAGCACTGATGAGTCCTGTACGTTCCGCAATTCCGATACCGAGCATCGTAACCAAGACTACACCCAATGGTGCAAATCCAATAAAGTTGTCGACCATGCTGGCGAATATGTACTGAATCCCTTCGGCGTTCAGCAAGTTGTTCACCTCGATGATTTCGCCTTCTTGCCCAGGGTGTTCGACCGTGATGCCAATCGCCGAGACGATGGCTGAAACCACGAGGACGGCAAATGCCAGCAAGGCAAACAAAGTTACCGGATGCGGAAGCTTATTGCCGATAAATTCGATGCGGTCCAATGATTTTTGAAATAATCCTTTGCGCTTTGTCTTCAAAAAGACAGCTCCTTTACTTAAGAATTGGGTGAAAATCATTAATACTTTATTTCATAATAATAATTTTCAAAAATTAATAGACAGTTTTCATTATAAAGGCTCGTTTATTCAAAATAAATCATTCTCGAAAAGTGCTAATAATGCTAATTTTGAATAATGTTTATATTTATTTGTAAATGATCTCGAAACCTTGTCTGGTCAGTCACGGCAAGATAATCGGCAGCAAAGTAAATATGAACTTTAGAAGGCGAAAACTAGTGGATCACAGAAAAATGACAGGGCAAAAATGAGATTTAGAAGTGCAATACGTCGCAAAAATGAGTTTTCACAGTTTGTTGAGTACTTAGTGGAATGATATGATGCTAGAAAAAAGGAGAGAATCCATCTATGAAATTCCAATCTGATTTCCCCATTATTTTAGCTTCCCAATCTCCGCGCCGCCAGGAACTGCTCGGACTGCTCGGCGTGGACTTTGCAGTCGTGCCGAGTACGAAGGATGAACCCGATCCCGGCCAGTTTCCAACAGCACTTGGCTACGTGCTGGCATGTGCTGAACAAAAAGCGCAGGAAGTGGCACAAGGTAACAGGGAGGCTGTGGTTATTGGCTCGGATACAATTGTTGTATGCGACAGCGAAATTTTACTGAAGCCCAAAAGCACCGCGCAGGCAAAACGCTATTTGCAAAAACTGTCTAATCGCACCCACCAAGTCATAACGGCCGTGACGGTGATGCAGGGAGACAACAAGCTGTCGTTTCATGAAACGGTTGACGTAACGTTTTATAACTTGCCGGAAGCTTGGATTGATTTATACATAAGTACGGAAGATCCATACGACAAAGCAGGCGCATACGGCATCCAAACGGTATCGGGTCTGTTTGTCCAAAAAATTCAAGGCGATTACAATGCGGTAGTCGGTTTGCCGATTGCAGGGCTGACGCAAAAGCTGGCAGCTGCTGGAATTATTTTCTTGGAGGGGAGCAGTGTAGAATGCTAAACGAAGCCCCATTGATGATCCGCGATGTGCATATTGCCGACCGTCCCCGCGAGCGTTTGGTCAACCAAGGCGCTGCCTCCTTGTCTAATCAAGAGCTGATCGCCATTCTGTTGCGTACGGGGAGTAAACAAGAGTCGGTCTTGCATTTGGCGAACCGGGTGATGACTCATTTCGAGCAAATTCAGGAATTGAAAAGCGCCACCATTGAAGAAATGGTGGCGATCAATGGCATCGGGCAGGCGAAAGCAGTACAGTTGCTTGCGGCAGTTGAGCTTGGCAGACGCTTGTCCTCGAAACAAACCGATACAAAATTCACGATCCGTTCTCCAAAAGATGCGGCTTCATATTTAATGTCCGACATGACCTCACTCAAACAAGAGCATTTCGTCGTGTTGTTCCTCAATATCAAAAACCAGGTGATGCACCGGCAGACGATTTTTGTCGGAAGCTTGAATGCCTCCATTGTCCATCCACGCGAAATTTTCCGTGAAGCCGTACGCCGTTCTTCGGCTTCCATTGTCTGTGCCCATAATCACCCTTCCGGCAATCCGGCGCCTTCGCCGGAAGACATTGACGTCACTAAACGGCTTGTCGAAGCTGGCAGCATTATTGGCATAGAACTGCTTGACCACGTTATTATCGGCGACCACCAATTCGTTTCCTTAAAAGAAAAGGGGTTCATGTAGCACTGTTTATTTTTTTTCTTTTCGTCTATAATGAGTGATATTGTGTCAACGCAATTGCCGAAATATCGGCTTGTTACAGAAAGGAAGAAACTCCGTGTTTGGATTTGGTTCAAAAAATATTGGAATTGATTTAGGTACTGCAAATACATTGGTGTATGTTAAAGGCAAAGGAATCGTTCTTCGCGAACCTTCCGTTGTCGTTAAAAATAAAAAAACTGGCGAAATTGTGGCAGTCGGCAGCCAGGCGAAAAACATGATGGGGCGCACCGCAAGTACAATTACGGCCATTCGTCCGATGCGCGATGGTGTCATTGCCGATTACGACACAACCTTGGCGATGATTAAACATTACTTGGTCGAAGCTTCCAAAGCAGCCGGCAGCAAATGGAAAAGTGGAACGGTAATGATTTGTGTTCCTTACGGCATTACTTCTGTTGAACGGCGTGCAGTTTTGAATGCTGCCAGAGGTGCTGGAGCGAGTGAGGCATATACAATTGAAGAGCCCTTCGCAGCGGCAATTGGAGCAGATTTGCCAGTATGGGAACCTATGGGCAGTATGGTCGTCGATATTGGAGGCGGAACTACGGAAGTAGCGGTTATTTCACTGGGCGGCATCGTTTCGAGTGAATCGATTCGCGTTGCGGGTGATGCACTGGATATGGAAATTACTCAGTATGTCCGTAAAACATACAACGTGTTGATCGGCGAACGAACAGCCGAAGCGCTGAAACTTGGCATTGGCTCTGCGCGTATCATGGAACCGTCTGAACAGGGCGTGACGATGGAAATTCGCGGACGCGACTTGTTGACCGGTTTCCCGAAAACACTGAATGTCACGTCCGAAGAAATTGCGGGTGCTTTAAGTGAATCGGTTGCGGCCATTGTGGCTGGTGTCAAAGCGACGCTGGAACAGACACCGCCTGAGTTGAGTGCAGACGTTATGGAAAACGGCATAGTTTTGACAGGTGGAGGCGCATTGTTGAAAAACCTTGATCGCGTCATCTCAGCTGAAACGTCCATGCCGGTGTTCATCGCCGAAAATCCTTTGGACTGTGTCGCACTTGGCACGGGCAAGGCTTTAGAAAACATGGACCAATTCCGCCGCCAGATATCAATCAAATAAGGAGGATGGCGACATGCCAAAGCTTTTAACGAACAAGCGGCTTATTTTGCTGCTGTTGGGTGTCATCCTGCTCGTAGCCCTCATTTCTTTTTCGCTCCGTGACCGCAGCAATGTATCGCTCCCGGAACAAATCATAAAAGATGCTGTTGGAGCCGGGCAGTCGGTGTTTTCGCGCCCTGCTCATTTTGTAACTGGAATTTTTGATAATGTCGATTCCTTGCTGAATACATTTGAAGAAAACCAGCATTTGAAAACGCGCTTAGAGGAGTTTGCAAGCGTGCAGGCTGAAGTAAAAGACTTGCGCTCTGAAAATGAAGAACTCAATCAACTTGTTGGAAAAGAAGAAGATTTGCGAGATTACAACCCAATCCAGGCCACCGTCATTGCACGAAATCCGGATCAATGGGAAGAAAAAATCATTTTAAACCGTGGTTCCAACCAAGGCGTGGCGGAAAACATGGCTGTCATGACTGCCAGCGGCCTCATTGGCAAAGTGACGTTGACAACGCCGACGACTTCCACTGTCGAATTGATTTCCACGCTTAATCCGAACTACCGGGTATCGGCGATGGTCGTGGGTGGAGACAACGACGTTTTTGGTTTGATCGAAGGCTATGATGCCGAACGCCGCGAACTTTTATTGAAGCGGATTGATGCCGATATCGAATTGAATGAAGGCGACCAAGTCATCTCCAGCGGGCTGGGCGGCATTTTTCCAAAAGGCATTTTGGTCGGCACCATTACTGAAATCACTATCGATGAATTTGGCTTGACGCAGCTTGCTTACGTTAAACCGGCTGCAGACTTTTCTTTATTGAACCATGTGATCATCGCGGACCGGGTAATGCCGGAAGTGGACGGTGAAGACAATGGCGTGACAGGAGACGATGAATCATGATCCGTTTCCTTATCCCGTTGATCTGCCTCGTCCTGTTTTTCATGGAACCGGTTTTCGGCCTTTTTTCACCTTTGAACATTGATGGAGAGTTGAATTACATTGTGCCGCGCTTTCTTATTATGTTCCTCATTTTCCTGACGCTTTACTATGACTTGAAGCATGCGATGTTTTATGGATTATTTTTCGGGCTCTTGTATGATGTCTTTTACATTGATATTATTGGATTATATTCTTTCTTGTATCCAGCCATTTGCCTCGTGGCGTCGTTTGTCTTCAAGCGGATTCCGCAGAATTTGCTGACAGCGACAGTGCTGACGCTTGCTTTATTGGCGATATTTGAATTTGTGCTTTACCAGTTTTTTCTGCTGATTTCATTAACAGGAATGCCGCTTGGCACATTTTTGTCCACACGGCTTTGGCCGACAATGGTCGCCAATTCGATTTTCCTGGTGATGCTCGGCTGGGTGTTCAAGTCAATAATTGTTACGCAGCTGTCAGAGCGTGACAATAAGATAGGGTTATATTAATGAAAGCGCAGGTGACACATTTTTGAAGAATCTCGTTACGATTAAAGGGAAAAATAAAGGGCTTGTGCTGTATTTAGATGATCAGTGTGCGTATACGGATCTATTGGCCGAGCTAAAGGCAAAGGTGTCGGATCCTGCGCTTGACAGTGATACCGAAGTCACGATCCACCTGAATAAGCGCTATTGCACAGACAGCCAAATTCAGGAATTGAGCGAGTCGGTCCAAACCAATCCACATTTAAAAGTCGTTTCGACGACCAGCGACATCCTGACTGTTGAACAAAGCGATCAAATGATCCTTGAACGCCAATCGGAAACTTACGTTGGCATCGTGCGCTCCGGGCAAGTCATCAAAGCCGAAGGCGATTTGGTCGTCATTGGAGATGTGAATCCGAACGGCCGGGTTGAAGCAGGCGGCAGCGTATACGTTCTCGGCCGGTTAAAAGGCGCTGCGCATGCGGGGACAAAAGGCAATCGCGACGCAGTTATTGCAGCGTCTTGGCTCGAAGCAACGCAATTGAAAATCGATGACGAATTGGAAACCATGACGGACGAGTTGTCCAGTTTATCAGAGCAGCCGGAAATGGAATGCGCTTATTTACATACAAACGGCACTATTATTATTGACCGTTTGCAGGAATTGCGGTTTATCCGTCCGCAAATTTCAACGTTTAAAGGAGGAAGCTAGTGTGGGAGAAGCTATCGTAATTACATCAGGCAAGGGAGGCGTCGGTAAAACGACGACAACCGCCAACCTCGGCACTGCATTGGCTCTTCAAGGGAAAAAAGTATGCTTGATCGATACTGATATTGGATTGCGTAACCTCGACGTCATCTTAGGTCTTGAAAATCGCATCATCTATGATTTGATTGACGTACTCGAAGGCCGCTGCAAAGTACACCAGGCGCTCGTTAAAGACAAGCGTTTTGAAGATATGCTGTACCTGTTGCCAGCCGCACAAACGGCTGACAAAAACGACGTCAACCCGGAACAGATGAAAGAATTGGTGACGGAACTGAAAAAAGACTATGATTTTGTCATTATCGATTGCCCAGCCGGCATCGAGCAAGGCTATAAAAATGCGGTTGTTGGAGCAGACCATGCTATCGTCGTTACGACACCGGAAATTTCTGCAGTCCGCGACGCTGACCGCATCATCGGCTTGCTTGAGCTGGAAGAAAACATCGACGCACCGCGTTTGATCATCAACCGCATTCGTCCGCATTTGATGAAAGCGGGAGAAGCGCTGGACGTCAATGAAATTACCACTCACTTATCCATTGATTTGTTGGGCATCATCGCAGACGACGAACGCGTCATCTCGAGCTCCAACAAAGGCGAACCGATTGTTATGGATCCATCAAACACGGCGGCACTTGGCTACCGCAACATTGCGCGCCGCTTGCTCGGTGAATCAGTGCCACTCATGAGCATGGAAAAAGCACCGCCAAGCTTGTTTACCAAAATCAAAGCTGTTTTCACAAAATAAGATCATTTGAGCCTCCGCTGTGAAAGCGGGGGCTTTTTTAAAACCTTGAGGAGGTGTCGGATGAACGATTTTTTATTGGCAGGAATGATTGCGGCAGAACGTCTGCCGACCGTGCACGAATCAAAGACTGCAGTATTGTCAGAACTGAAAAATTCGTTGGCGGGTGCCAGCGGTGAGCAACGCACGGCTTCTTTATTAAAGAGAGAACTGGATTTGCCGGGTGAAGCGATTTTTTTGAGCGATGTGCATATCCCATACAAAGACGGCGCGGCGCAAATTGATTTGCTGCTGGTTCATGCGGAATTTGTTTGCGTACTTGAAGTGAAAAACATGGTTGGGGAATTTTACTTTGACACGGTGAACTTTCAGTTTCACCGTGTAGTTGACGGCCGCAGGGAAGGAATGCGCAATCCGGAAGCGCAGCTGCACCGGGCAATACGAACGGCTAGCGGGTTTCTCGGCGTTCCGGTGCATGGTGTCATCGTTCTGGCAAGCCGGTCAGGAAAAGTGGTGGAAGCACCCAAACATTATCCGATTGTATCGCTCGACTATTTGCCGTTCTATTTGGAGCAGTTGGCGAATGGTCTAAAACTTTTCGATACAGCAGCGCTGGTCTCCAAACTGGAAAACTTGCCGACGCGAAATTCCAGTCACCACTGGCTCAAACGTCACGATCTCACTTTCGATTCCTTGCGCCTCGGCGTCACCTGTCCTACGTGCCGCACTTGTTCACTGGAATGGAAAGAGCGCAAATGGCTTTGCAAGCTTTGTGGCTTTTATTCGCGGGATGCACATGAAGTGACGCTGCAGGAATATGCGCTGTTGTTTGGCAACGAGCTCGATACAAGGCTTGCTTACCGTTTGCTTGGTGTGGAAGACAAGTATGTTCTTTACCGGCTGCTGGAAAAGACGGCGCTTCAAAGCAATGTTCGTGGCAAACGGCATATTGTAGAGAACCGCGAGTTGTTGCAGGAGTATTTTTCGCGTGTTTATCGATGACCGCACCTCAAATGGATTTAACCGCACTTCAACCGGCAAAGACCGCACCTTGCAAGCCGATAACCGCACCTCAAACCGCCTAAACCGCACCTCACGACCCAAAAACCGCACCTCAATCCAATCAATCCACAAGCTGCAGATCATCAATTCCTCAAAACCTCATATTCTCTATTGACGCAACCTGTTCTGGCGTGGTATTATTTTAATGTTATGTTTGTAGCGTACCGTGCTACAACCGCTCGAATCAGGTTGCTTTAAGAATTCGCTCCGGCGAGTCACCTGAATAGGCGAGTCTTATTCTAAGAGGAGGTGCAAGGATATGTACGCGATTATTGAAACTGGTGGAAAACAAATCAAAGTTGAAGCAGGCCAAGAGATCTATGTTGAGAAATTGACTGGAGAAGCTGGAGATGTTATCACATTTGATAAAGTTCTATTTGTAGGTGGAGACAATACTAAAGTTGGTGTTCCTTTTGTTGAAGGAGCTACTGTTTCAGCTAAGATTGTAAAAAGCGGTAAACAGAAAAAAATTACTGTCTTCAAATACAAAGCTAAAAAGAACTACCATAAAAAACAAGGTCACCGTCAGCCATACACGAAATTGACTGTCGATGCGATCAACCTGTAAGAATGATACTTGTAACTGTAAAAGAAACGTCAAAACGCATTTCGTCATTTGAAATGTCAGGCCACGCGGATTACGCTGAACACGGGCAAGACCTCGTATGTGCTGGAGCGTCTGCTGTCTCATTTGGAGCGGTGAACGCCATCATGGAGCTGACGGGAATCGAACCTGACATTCAGCAAGCGAACAGCGGCTTTTTAAAAGTCAGTTTTCCGATAAACCTGAATGAAAAGACGGACGAGCAGGTTCAACTGTTGGTACGCGCAATGATTGTTTCATTAAAAACGATTGAACAAGACTATGAAGAATATATTAAAATAACCTTCACAGCTTAGGAGGTGGGACAGAATGTTAAGATTAGATCTTCAGTTTTTCGCATCCAAAAAAGGTGTAGGTTCAACGAGAAACGGACGTGACTCAGAATCTAAACGCCTTGGCGCTAAACGTGCAGACGGCCAAGAAGTTACTGGTGGTTCAATTTTATACCGTCAACGCGGTACTAAAATTTATCCAGGAGAAAACGTTGGACGTGGCGGAGACGATACACTTTTCGCTAAAATCGACGGTGTTGTGCGCTTTGAGCGTTACGGCCGCGACAAGAAAAAAGTGAGCGTATACCCTGTAATTGCACAAGAAGCTTAATAAAAACGAAAAGGGCTGCTTTCGCAGTCCTTTTTCTTTTGAACATAATACGCGCGGTTCCCGTTGTACGCATTATTTTAGGAGATTATTGCATTCTCTTGGTATACTGGAATAAGAAGCTGAATCGGGACGTGACTTATGGAAAAAACAATGACAGTGGCACAATCGCTTCGGCATGCGCGCCATGATTTCTTGAATGAACTGCAATTGATCAAAATGAATTTGGACCTTGGCCGTCATCAGGAGGCGCAGGCCATAATTCGTTCGCATGCCGAAGCGGCTATGCATGCCAGCCGGCTGTCCGACCTTGGGCTGCCGCTGACAGAGGAATGGCTGTTGACTGCCAATTGGCGGTTTTCTGGATTCTATTTTCAAGTAGAGTGTCCTGCAGTTGAGGCACCTGCGCATTTGGATGAAGAGTTTCGCCGTTTTCTGGAAGACTTTGTGGAAACCGCCAAAGGCCATCTGGATCCTTACCAGGCATTCAACAGCAAAATTCTATTGGTTTCCAATGCCTTATCTTTTGAACTACACATCACCTGTCCGGGAAATTGGCTGGATTTGAAACTCGCAGAAGCACCAGGATTTACAGTACGAAAAGAGTGCAGCGGAAACAGCACATTGATTGCTGTCCGTGCACAGATGGAGGGATAATATGTTTGTCGATCACGTAAAAGTTTATGTTAGAGGTGGCGACGGCGGAGATGGCATGGTTGCATTCCGTCGCGAAAAATATGTACCGAACGGCGGACCTGCCGGCGGAGATGGCGGGAAGGGCGGAAATATCGTCTTTATCGTTGAAGAAGGATTACGCACGCTAATGGATTTCCGCTACAAGCGGATCTTTAAAGCAGACCGCGGAACACACGGCATGAGCTCCAATAAACACGGTGCCAAAGCACAAGATACCTTGATCAAAGTTCCGCCGGGCACAGTGGTAAAAGATGTGGAGACGGGCGAAACCATTGCCGATTTGGTGGAACATGGCCAAACAGCCGTGATCGCAAAAGGCGGACGCGGAGGCCGAGGAAACTCACGTTTCGCAACGCCTGCCAACCCTGCACCGGAACTGTCTGAAAAAGGCGAACCGGGCTTTGAACGCAATGTCATTTTGGAACTGAAAGTGTTGGCAGATGCCGGACTTGTTGGATTCCCGAGTGTCGGAAAATCAACCTTGTTGTCAGTTGTTTCAGCTGCCAAGCCGAAAATTGCTGAATATCATTTCACGACGATCGTTCCGAATCTCGGCATGGTGGAAACGGAAGATCAGCGCAGCTTCGTTATGGCCGATCTTCCTGGATTGATCGAAGGTGCTCACGAAGGAATCGGCCTTGGCCATCAATTCCTGCGCCATATCGAACGGACACGTGTTATCATCCACGTTATTGACATGTCCGGACTAGAAGGACGCGATCCTTACGACGATTATGTCACCATCAATGAAGAATTAAAGCAATACAATATGCGTTTGACAGAACGTCCGCAATTGATTGTCGCAAACAAAATGGATATGCCGGATTCAGAAGAAAACCTGGCGAAATTCCGTGAGAAGTTGCCGGAAGATGCCCGCATTTTCCCAATTTCGGCGTTGTCGCGCAAAGGCTTAAACAACTTGTTGTTTGCAATTGCCGATGTGATTGAAGTAACGCCAGAATTCCCATTGATCGACGATACGGAAGAAGATTCAGAAAGCACGGTTCTTTACAAACACGAATCCGATGCAGATGGCTTCAACATTACGCGTGATTCGGATGGATCATTTGTCTTGGCCGGTTATGCGATTGAGCGGATGTTCAAAATGACCGATTTCTCGCGTGAAGATTCAATTCGCCGATTTGCCCGCCAAATGCGCGGCATGGGAATTGATGATGCGCTTCGCGAACGCGGTGCGGAAAATGGCGACACAGTTCGCCTGCTTGAATTCGAATTCGAATTTATGGATTGATGCGGAGGTAACTTGAATGAAGGATATTTCGGAACAACGGTATTATTTGGTGCGTGAAGACGTTTTGACAGAAGCGATGCAAAAAACGCTTGAAGTGAAAAAAATGCTGCAAAACGACCGCATTTCCATTATGGATGCGGTCAACAAAACAGGTCTTTCGCGCTCTGCGTTTTATAAATATCGGGACGCTGTATTTCCGTTCCATTCGATTGTCAAAGAGCGGATCTTGACGGTTTTCCTGCAGTTGGAAGACCGTTCAGGGACGCTCGCGACGCTTTTGCAGGCAGTCGCCGACAACGGCTGCAATATTTTAACCATCCACCAGACCATTCCAATCCAAGGGCGTGCGAATGTTACCTTGTCCTTGGATGTAACGGCGATGGACGGGGATTTGGACGTCTTTTTGCATCAGCTGAAAAAACTCGATTTTGTCGAGTCGGCAGATGTGGTATCAAGCGGATCATCTTAATGGAGGAATGTTTAAATGACTGGACAAGCTGTTAAAAAAAGAATTTCATATTTAGGGCCGGAAGCGTCATTTACTCATCTTGCGGCAACCAAAGTTTTTCCTGAAGAGACCCTGGTGCCATTTACAACCATCCCCGAATGTATAGAAGCAGTGGCAGAAGGCAGCGTAGACTACGCTGTCGTGCCACTGGAAAATGCGTTGGAAGGATCTGTTCCATTAACAGTGGACTATTTGTTTCATGAAGCGCAATTGTATGTGACGGCTGAAGTCTTGTCACCGATTGAGCAGCATTTACTGGTACATCCGGAAAACCGCAACGCGGAATCGTTTGAAGCGATTTACTCGCATCCGCATGCATTGGCGCAATGCCACAAATACCTTTTTTATACATACAAACATACGCCTCTGGAGCAATACAGCTCGACGGCTGCTGCTGCGAAAATGGTTTCCGAGTTGCCGGAACGCAACATCGCGGCGATCGGCAATGAATTTTCCGCCCATAAATACGGGTTGGACATTTTGCAGCGCGATATCCACGATTTCCATTTTAACCATACGCGCTTTTTCGTCTTGTCGAAATCTGACCACAAGCTGACCGATCCGGCACACGACAATCAAGTCAAAACAACCTTGATGATCACGCCGCCCGACGATGACCGTTCAGGCGTCTTGCACCAGATCTTGTCGGTCTTTGCGTGGAGACGGTTGAACTTGAGCAAAATCGAGTCGCGTCCACTCAAAACTGGCCTTGGCGATTACTTTTTTATCGCCGATGTGCTGGCAGACGAAAGCGACACGATGATGCGTGGGGCGTTCGAAGAGTTGTCGGCAATTGGCTGTACAGTGAAAACTTTAGGTTCGTATTATACGTATAAATAAAACATGAAAGTCCCGCAGCCTAAACGCTGCGGGACTTTCATGTTTGTAGAAGGGATAGGAAATTTTTGAGCTTTATAGCAAATCCTGCTCTTCGGGCTGAAGCTATGCCCTAAGCGACCGAAGCGATGTGAAAAAGCGAACTCAATAAGCCGAACTGTCTAAGTTTGAACAAATAAAAAAACCCACAATCCCGCACAATGCGGGTTCATAGGTTCACAAATACTTATTCACTTTCTTCCAGCAAAAAGCCATTTTCCCGCATTCCGTTGACGGCTTTTTCAAGCGTCGCGTTGTCAGAAGCTGTGATTGTGTGAAGATGCGTGCCGTCAGTCAGTTCGAGCAGGTAGCTGGCACCGGTGTCGCGCACGCGCTTCATAAACGCATCAACGTCTTGAGCGCTCGAGACATGGATGCCTGCTGTTAGTTCGCCGTACACCGGATGCTCAATTGACACGTCTTTGACCGTAACGCCTGACTCTACAAGCAGCTTTAGTTCGCGTTCGGTGTCTTCAGGCTGATGCCGGCAAGCAATGCGTCGGCTTGCTTCTTCGTTTACTTGGCGGGCCAGAAATAAATAGCCTTGGCTCGTGGCAATAATGGGCTCGCCTTTTGCTTTTAACAGCGTCATGTCACCGACAATAACTTGGCGCGACACATTTGCCAGCGCTGCTAATTCGCTGCCGGTCATCGGCAGCGCAGACGTTTTAATTTTTTCCAGCAGAAATTGGCGCCGCTGTTCGCCGAGTAATTTTTTCATAGAGATCCCTCGCTTATCAACTCGTTCCCTTTATCTTATCATGTGCCGAACAGCAACGGGTTTATTTCGTCTAAAGCGGCTGAATATGGTATAATCATGGAGTTGAATTAAAGGAGAGACTGTCCATGTACGATTACATAAAAGGCAAGGTTACACGCGTAACGCCGGAATATTTAGTGATAGAACAGCAAGGAATCGGCTGGCAGATTTTTGCGCCAAATCCGTATTCATTCGGTTCAGACGAGCTGCAAGTTTTCCTGCACCACCACATTCGGGAAGATGCGCAGCTGTTGTTCGGATTTCCAACACTGGAGCAGCGCGAGTTGTTCCGCAAGCTGATCTCCGTATCCGGCATCGGCCCCAAAGGTGCGCTGGCGATTCTGGCAAGCGGCCAGCCGCAGCACGTCATCGAAGCGATCGAACGGGAAGATGAAACCTATTTGGTGAAATTCCCTGGAGTCGGCAAAAAAACGGCACGCCAAATGATTCTGGACTTGAAAGGCAAGCTGACCGAGTTTTTCGGCGATCCTTTCGATCCGGAAGAGTCCCATACTTTGTTGTCGAACGACCAAGCAGAACTGGAAGAAGCAATGCTGGCACTTGGTGCACTCGGCTACTCAGAACGCGAAATTACGAAAGTTAAACCGCAGCTGCGGGATCTCGATCTTGATACAGAAGGCTTTATGAAAAAAGCTTTGCAGCTATTGCTTAAACAAACTTGATGAAAGGAGGCGAACGGCATGGAAGAACGCATCATAGACAGTGAAATTTCGGAGTTTGATGAGCGCTTTGAACAATCGCTTCGCCCGCAATTGCTGGGTCAGTACATTGGCCAGCATACCGTAAAACACAATTTGCAAATTTTCATCGAAGCTGCAAAAATGCGCCAGGAAAGTCTGGACCATGTCCTGTTGTATGGGCCTCCTGGACTCGGAAAAACGACACTTGCAGCGGTTATTGCTAATGAAATGGAAGTCAACATCAAAATGACCAGTGGCCCTGCCATTGAACGGCCTGGCGACTTGGCGGCCATCGTGTCATCATTGGAACCTGGAGATGTTTTGTTCATTGATGAAATTCATCGCTTGAACCGGTCAATCGAAGAAGTGCTGTATCCCGCAATGGAAGACTTCTGTTTGGACATTGTGGTCGGCAAAGGGCCAACCGCGCGCTCTGTCCGGTTGGATCTGCCGCCATTTACGTTAATCGGTGCGACAACACGTGCAGGCGCCTTGTCGGCACCGTTGCGTGACCGTTTTGGCGTTTTATCCCGGCTTGATTATTACGACACGGAAGCGTTAACGGAAATCGTTGTCCGTAGTTCGAAACTGTTCGAAGCAGACATCGATCCGAATGCTGCTGTTGAAATTGCACGCCGTTCTCGCGGGACCCCGCGTATTGCCAACCGTTTGCTGAAGCGCGTCCGCGATTATGCGCAAGTGCGCGGAACCGGTTCGATTACGATGGACATGGCTGAGCAGGCACTGGAAATGCTGCAAGTTGATCCGCTTGGATTGGATCATATTGACCATAAATTATTGACGGGCATGATTGAGCGCTTCCGCGGTGGTCCGGTTGGATTGGATACGATCGCTGCCAGCATCGGCGAAGAGTCGACGACGATTGAAGACGTCTACGAGCCGTACTTGCTGCAAATTGGGTTTATCCAGCGAACACCGAGAGGCCGCACCGTAACGCCACTAGCCTATGAACACTTTAAAATGGAGATGCCTGAATGACTAAACTAAACACACCACCCACAACGTTAAATGTACAAGACTTTGATTTTGAACTGCCAGAGGAATTGATTGCCCAAACGCCGCTGCTTGATCGTACGTCGAGCCGGTTATTGGTCATGAACAAAATCACTGGAGACACGGAACACCGCCATTTTCGCGATATTATCGAATACTTGCATAAAGGTGACACGCTCGTTTTAAATGACACACGGGTGCTTCCAGCGCGCCTCATGGGCGTTAAAGAAGACACGGGCGCCAATATTGAGTTGCTGCTGCTCAAGCAAATTGAAGATGACGTTTGGGAAACCTTGGTCAAACCGGCGAAAAAAGTCAAAGTTGGAACCGTCGTTTCTTTTGGCGAGGGCTTGCTGCGTGCAGAATGCACCGGCATCCTTGACCATGGCGGACGTCATTTCAAAATGATCTACGACGGCATTTTCTACGAAATTCTGGACCAATTGGGTGAAATGCCCTTGCCGCCTTATATCCGTGAAAAGCTGGAAGATCAGGATCGCTACCAAACTGTTTTTGCCAAAGAGCGGGGAAGTGCGGCAGCACCAACAGCCGGACTTCATTTTACCGACGAGCTTTTGGAAGAAATTCGTGCAAAAGGTGTCCACATTGCGTTTATTACGCTGCATGTCGGGCTCGGCACGTTTCGTCCGGTGTCGGTCGATTCGATCGAAGACCACGAAATGCACTCGGAATTTTACCGCATCAGCAAGGAAACAGCTGATTTGATCAATCAAACCAGACAACAGGGGGGCCGCATTGTGTCAGTTGGCACTACGTCGACACGCACCCTGGAATCAGTTGCGCAGAAATTTGGCGGCGAATTGCAGGAAGACAGCGGCTGGACCGATATTTTCATTTTCCCGGGCTATGAATTCAAAGCCATCGATGGCCTAATCACCAATTTCCATTTGCCGAAATCCACTTTGGTTATGCTGGTCAGTGCTTTATCCAACCGCGACCATATTTTAAACGCCTATCAACAAGCCGTTGATGAACGCTACCGTTTCTTCAGTTTTGGAGATGCGATGTTCATTGAACCACAGAAAAAGGAGACTCACCCATGACAGCAGCAGTAACGTACGAACACATCAAAACCTGCAAACAAACCGGTGCGCGCCTGGGCATTGTCCACACGCCGCACGGTTCGTTTGAAACACCGGCATTTATGCCCGTTGGCACACAGGCGACAGTCAAAACCATGTCACCTGAAGAACTGAAAGCCATGAACGCCGGCATCATCTTGAGCAACACGTACCATTTATGGCTGCGCCCCGGCAATGACATCATCAAAGAAGCAGGCGGCTTACATAAGTTCATGAACTGGGATCGTCCGATCTTAACGGATTCGGGCGGCTTCCAAGTGTTTTCGTTGAGCGAATTCCGCAACATTAAAGAAGAAGGTGTCCATTTCCGCAACCATATGAACGGCGACAAACTGTTCTTAAGCCCGGAAAAGGCGATGCAGATCCAAAACGACCTTGGTTCTGATATCATGATGGCTTTTGACGAATGTCCGCCGTTCCCGGCAACGCATGACTACATGAAGTCCAGTGTTGAACGGACTTCCCGCTGGGCAGAACGCTGCTTGGAAGCACACGAACGCAAAGCGGACCAAGGATTGTTCGGCATTATCCAAGGCGGCGAGTTTGAAGACTTGCGCAAACAAAGTGCACGGGACCTTGTGTCGCTTGATTTCCCCGGTTACGCAATCGGCGGATTATCGGTCGGCGAACCGAAAGACGTCATGAACCGTGCGCTGGAATTTACGACGCCGTTAATGCCTGCCGACAAACCGCGTTACTTGATGGGCGTCGGTTCACCCGATTCCTTGATCGACGGCGCGATTCGCGGCATTGACATGTTTGATTGCGTCTTGCCGACTCGCATTGCCCGCAATGGTACCTTGATGACAAGCACCGGCCGATTGAATATCAAAAACGCCGCGTTCAAACGTGATTTTGGACCGATTGACGACAAATGCGATTGCTATACATGCACAAATTATTCGCGTGCATACGTCCATCACTTGATTCGTGCAGATGAAACGTTTGGAATTAGGCTTACTAGTTATCATAACCTGCAATTTCTGTTAAACTTAATGGGACAGGTGCGTCAAGCAATTCGCGAAGACCGCCTGGGAGATTTCCGCGAAGAATTTTTTGAAGCTTACGGTTTCAATAAACCTAATGCAAAAAATTTCTGAGTTTGCACGAGAATAGAGAAAGTGAAAGGGGGAAAATGAATAATGGAAACTTTAATTGCGTTATCACCTTTACTATTAATGTTCTTGCTAATGTGGTTTTTCATCATCCGTCCTGCCCAAAAACGCCAAAAAGCAACTAAGAACATGCAGACTGAATTGAGACGTGGCGACCGCATTGTAACGATTGGCGGATTGCACGGCCTTGTAGATGCAGTGGACGATGCAACTATCTACATTACTGTAGCTGACGGCACGCGCATGCAGTTCGAGCGTCAAGCAATCGCACGTGTTGTAGAATCAGCAAAATCAACAATCTAAAAACAAGTAAAAGCTCGCCTTCGATTTTGAAGGCGTTTTTTTAATGAAGATAATGTCCTTATTCTAAATTTTCCAGTTACGAGGTACAATAGGTGTAGTAAGGTGGAAAGGAGTCCATGCATGGCGAGTTATACGGAACAATTTGAGTTTGTTCTGCCGGCGCTTCAAAGCAAAAGCAGCGAATTTCACCATTTTCAATACGATACGTTTACAGAAGAAGACCTATGGGAATTTTGTGTCAAAAAAAAATGGCGAAAAAAAGACATAGATACAATGCATCTCTACGAAATGATTAATGATATTATGGACATGACCGCTTCGGACTTTCTGGCTTACCACCAAGTGGAAGAGCTGAAAAAAGCCCGTTGGAACGATGACAGCACATTAGAAAATATCGGACATCTCTTGCGTCCGTCCCCGAAAAAAACAACATAGCTGGTATGGATTGTCTATAAAATTTGGTTTTGAAAGAGATTGCTTTGAACAATGAAAACTGATTTTTCATTCAATCCATCCAGTTCGATTTGACAGCAATCAGCGGCTGTTTCATAATGATAGTGCTGTGTTTTACACACCCGAGGAGGAAGTTTACATATGAAAGCAAGAGGTCGCATTATTGCCTTTTTCTTACTGGTTATTGTACTGATAGGAATCATTGGCACCACAAGTTTACCCATCGCAAAAGACATTCGATTAGGCTTGGATCTTCAGGGCGGCTTTGAAGTGCTCTATGAAGTAGAAACTTTGGATGGCTCAGAAATTACGGAAAGCGTACTGACGGATACAACAGACGCATTGATGAACCGAATCAACGTGCTCGGCGTCAGCGAACCGGTGATCCAAATTGAAGGCGAAAACCGCATCCGTGTCCAATTGGCGGGAGTCGAGGATCAAGCTTCGGCGCGTGAATTGCTGTCGACTGAAGCCAATCTGACGTTCCGCGATGCAGAAGACAACTTGCTGCTTGCCGGAAATGACTTGAGCCAAGGCGGCGCAACTGGAACGTTTGACCAAAACGGCAATCCGATTGTTACTTTGGAATTGAACGATCCAGGCAAATTTGCAGAAGTAACCGAAACCGTTTCTCAAATGCCGGCACCGGATAATGTATTGGTCATCTGGCTGGATTTTGAAGAAGGCGTGGATTCTTTCGCAGAAGAACGTTTGAAGGCAGATCCTAAATTTGTTTCAGCACCAAGTGTGCAGCAGCGAATTTCATCGCCAACTGTTGAAATTTCTGGATCGTTCACTGTGGAAGAAACGCAGAACTTATCAGGAATCCTGAATGCCGGTGCTTTGCCGGTAAGTTTGGAAGAAATCTATTCAACTTCGGTAGGAGCGCAGTTTGGTGAAGAGGCGCTTGACCAAACCATGGTCGCAGCGGCTGTCGGGATTGCCTTGGTTCTGTTGTTCATGCTGGTTTATTACCGCTTGCCAGGCGCCATTGCTGTCGTTACCTTATCGGCTTATGTTTACTTGATCTTGTTGGTGTTTGAATGGATCGGCGGCGTGTTGACGCTCCCTGGAATCGCGGCAATTATGCTCGGTGTCGGGATGGCAGTAGATGCCAACATCATCACGTACGAGCGGATCCGTGAAGAAATGCGCGTCGGCAAGACAGTTAAAGAGGCCTTTAAGGTAGGTGCGCGTTCATCGTTCTCGGCAATTATTGATGCGAACGTGACAACCTTGCTGGCAGCTGCCGTCCTGTTTTATTACGGAACAAGCTCAGTTAAAGGTTTTGCGACACTATTAATCATTTCAATTTTAGCCAGTTTCTTAACAGCTGTCTGGGGATCGCGTTTGCTTTTGGGCTTATGGGTCAACAGCGGTGCACTCGACAACAAATTTGGCTTGTTTGGATTAAAGAAATCACTCATTCACACCAAACAAGAAGAGCTGGAAATTACCGATCTTACGACACGTTTTGATCGTTTTGATTTTGCGGGCAACCGCAATAAGTTCTTCTTGGCTTCGATCGTGCTGATTGTGGCAGGAATGGCCGTTCTTGGTGTATTCCGCCTGAATCTGGGTATCGACTTTTCAAGTGGTACCCGTGTTGAGATCGCTTCAGAATCAGCATTGACGAAAGAAGAAGTGCAAAGCTTCCTAGACGGTGCAGGCTATGAAACGGAAGATATTGTTATCTCGGGTGATGAAGCCAATCTCGGTGTAGCCCGGTTTAATGAAGAATTCAGCCAGGAAGAAATCAATGGCCTGAAAGCAGTCGCTGTGGAAGAATTTGGTTCTGAACCAAACATTTCAACGGTATCTCCGACAGTTGGTGAGGAACTTGCAAAAAATGCCATGTATGCATTGGCGATTGCAGCTCTAGGGATCATCATTTATGTTGCTTTCCGGTTTGAATGGCGTATGGGTGTGGCGTCTGTCGTCGCATTGGTGCATGATGCATTCTTTATTGTTGCTGTGTTCAGCCTGCTTCGCCTTGAGGTGGACATCACCTTTATTGCAGCTGTCCTGACTATTGTGGGTTATTCAATCAATGACACCATCGTGACATTTGACCGAATCCGTGAAAATATGAAGCGTATGAAGAAAATCGATACAGTCGAGCAGTTGGAGAATGTCGTTAACGTATCGTTGCGCCAAACACTCGGTCGTTCCGTCAATACTGTAATGACAGTTGTATTGGTTGTTATTGCATTGTTGATCTTCGGTGCACCGTCGATTACTAACTTCTCCATCGCTTTATTGATCGGCTTGATTGCCGGTACGTATTCTTCAATCTTTATCGCATCCCAGCTTTGGTTAGTCTTGAAAAAAGGCGAGCTGAAGAAAAAAGGACCAATCGATATTGAGAAAAAAGACCAGGAAAGCAAATGGGGTTCTGATGAGCCTGTAGTATAAGTTTCAATTTGAAATGGAACAGGGTATAGATAAAATGACCTTGTTCCATTTTTTTATTCTGAAAGGAGAATTGACAATGAAATTACAATGGCTTATTTTACTTGGACTTGTTTTTGCAGTAATCATTGCCGTATTCGCTGTTGTGAATGTTGACGAAGTACCGGTCAACTACGTATTTGGTGAAGCGCAATGGCCGTTGATTTTGGTTATTCTGGCATCTGCTTTGCTTGGATTTTTGCTGAGCGGCGTGCTGGCAATCATGCGCCAATACCAAATGCAGCGCAAAATCAAAGCTTTGCAAAAAGAGATGGCGGTTAAAGAAACTTTGATCGCAACTCAGCAAAACGAAATTGGCGAGTATCAAAAAGCCGGTGTCGTGCCGGATGCACAGATCGTCACCAGCGATGAACTGAAAAAAGAAGAAATTTAAAAGATGAACCTTTCGGTGCAGTTGCCGAAAGGTTTTTGTCTGCGTTTTTTTGCTGTATAATGAACCGGTGAGGAAGTGAAAGCAATGATTGAATCCAAAAAGAGGTGGCGTTTGACGACGCCCGATGAAAAAGCAGTAGAAGAAATCCAAAAAGAATTGAAGATATCATCAGTGCTGGCCAAGATTTTGGTGACGCGCGGTTTAAATACGGCAGCATCAGCGCGTTCCTTTATGCAGATGGACGCCAGCGCCATACACGATCCCTATTTAATGAAGGATATGGATGTGGCAGTTGAACGCATTCGTGAAGCGATCGAAAATCAGGAAAAAATTGTAGTCTATGGTGATTACGACGCAGATGGCGTGACCAGCACAACCGCAATGATGACCGTATTGCAGGATTTGGGAGCAGATGTGTCCTTTATGATCCCGAACCGCTTTAAACATGGCTACGGACCGAATAGCGAATTGTTCCAGCAGGCATTTGACAACGGCACCAAGCTGATTGTCACTGTCGATAATGGCATTTCCGGCATCGAGCAAGTTGATTTTGCGAATGGTCTGGGGATGGATGTTATCATCAGCGACCACCATGACATCGGAGACCAAATGCCGAATGCCTTGGCCGTCGTTCACCCGCGCCACCCTGAAGGCAGCTATCCTTTTGGTGAACTGGCAGGAGTTGGAGTCGCATTTAAAATAGCGCATGCTTTGTATGAAGAAATCCCAGATCACTTGATTGAATTGACGGCGATTGGCACGGTTGCGGACTTGGTTCCGCTGCATGGCGAAAACCGGTTGTTTGTCAAAGAAGGGCTTGCCGCTTTGATTGATTCGCCAAGCCCGGCCATTGCTGCATTGTGCGAAGTGTCGGGTGTCAAACAGCAGGACATTACTGAAGAAACGCTCGGCTTTATGTTTGGCCCGCGCATCAACGCCATTGGCCGACTGCAGGATGCCGATCCTGCTGTCCAAATGTTTCTGACAGAAGATCCGGCTGAAGCACGTTCGCTCGCATCCGGGCTGGACGTACTCAACAAAGAACGTCAGGCTATTGTTAAACAAATTTCGGAAGAAGCGATACAGCAAGTAGAGCAGCGTTATCCGGATGGATCGCCTCACGTCATTGTCGTAGCACAAGAAGGCTGGAATCCTGGCGTCGTCGGCATTGTGGCATCCAAACTGACCGAGAAATACTATCGCCCGTCCATTGTGTTGTCGCTGATTCCAGAAACCGGCAAAGCGAAAGGTTCTGCCCGCAGCATTGAAGGATTTCATTTGTACAACGAATTGGCAAAAAACCGCGATATCCTGCCTCATTTCGGGGGCCACCCGATGGCAGCCGGCATGACGCTGGAAGCGAGTGATGTGGATGATCTGCGCGAGCGGCTAAACGAACAGGCTAAAGCAAGCTTGACTGAAGAAGATTTGCTGCCGGTAGTGGAAATTGATATTCCATTGCGCTTGGATGAAATCGATATTACGGCGATTGAATCCATGCGGCTCTTGGCACCATTCGGCATGGGATTTGCGAAACCGAAGTTTTACCTGGAAGGCGTCAAAGTGGCTTCTATCCGCAAAATTGGAGCGGCGCAAAATCATTTGAAAATGGAACTGACGCAGCATGCCGCCACGTTGGACGCTGTGGGATTCGGCATTGGACCAATCGGTGACGAATTGACGCCGGACGTAAAAATTGATGTTATTGGCGATTTGCAGATCAATGAATGGAACGGTCGAAAAAAGCCGCAGTTGATGGTGGAAGATGTCCGGACCGATCAATGGCAGCTCTTCGACATTCGTGGCATCCGCCAAGTGTCGCGATGGTCCAAGTTGATTCCGCAGGAAAACCAAGTTTTTCTGGCATTTAACGAGGATACGCCTGCTTTGTTCCAATCCTTTCTGTCGGAGCCAATTGTGACGGTGGCTCAATTAAATAATTTGCCCGGCACTAAAGACCATTTGGTGCTGTTGGATTTGCCGGAATCGGAAGAGCAATTGGCGTCTGTATTGGCCGCATTAAAGCCGAAACGCATTTACGCCCATTTCCATGCCAAAGATTCGCAGTATTTCGAGCAGATTCCGACGCGGGAACAATTCAAATGGCTGTTTGCCTTTATCAAAAAACGAGGAACCTTCGATTTTAATAAACACAGCGAAGAGTTGGCTAAACACAAAGGTTGGACGCGTGAATCATTATTTTTCATGCTGCAGGTGTTTTTTGAACTCGGTTTTGTTACACTTAACAATGGTATTACCGAGATTGCCCAATCGCCAAGCAAACAGGATTTGTCGGAAGCGCCGATTTACAAAAAGCGCGAGCAGCAAATTGCTCTGGAGCAGAAGCTTTTGTACGCATCTTATAAAGATTTAAAAGAGTGGTTCGATGCGAAAGTGTCTGCCAAGGAGGAAGAAATATGGATTTGAAGAAGTATATTACGATTGTAGAAGATTGGCCAAAACCAGGAATCCGTTTTAAGGACATCACATCGCTGATGGATGACGGAACTGCTTATAAGTATGCAACGGACCAAATCGTTGAATACGCAAAAACAGTAAACGCTGAGATTATTGTAGGGCCGGAAGCACGCGGATTTATCATCGGATGTCCCGTGGCTTATGCGCTTGAACTTGGCTTTGCTCCAGTCCGCAAAGAAGGCAAATTGCCCCGCGAAGTGATTCGTGCGCAATATGGCCTTGAATACGGAACAGATGTATTAACGATGCACAAAGACGCCATCAAACCGGGACAGCGTGTGTTAATTACTGATGACCTGCTGGCTACTGGCGGCACAATTGGCGCGACCATCAACTTAGTTGAACAGCTTGGCGGAATCGTTGTTGGCTGTGCATTTTTGATCGAGTTGACTTATCTGGATGGCCGCAAAAATTTGGATGGCTACGACGTAACAACTTTAATGCAATATTAATACGGAATCTCTCTGCCTTTACAGGTGGAGGGATTTTTTTCTATCATGAAGGGTATGGAAATAAGAGCAAGTATGGGACTGGAGGTGACTGGATGATGGAACTGATAAAAGAGCATGATCCTCGTTTGAACGCTGCATGGATTGACCAATTGCTGGACGACCGTACACCTCTGGAAAGGATCACCCGTGAGACAGAACAATTCTTTAAGGCCATCAAAAAAGATTTCGCTGTCAGCAAACACGCCAAGCAAAAAATGAATTTTAAAGAACGGCTATGGTCTTTGTTTGCAGAAGAGTTTTCACTTGAAGATGAACATGGTTTTAAAACCAATGTTTCTGGCCAACAGCTTTACCCTGAGTGGAAAGAACGGTTGGACAGTGAATACCGGAAACTGGAATCGACAATTCAGCGGCGTGTGGATGTCAGGGAATTTGGTGCTGTAGGGGACGGAGAAACCGACTGTACTGATGCTTTTAAAAAAGCTTTTGGCAAAGGAGCAGTGGAAGTGAAGGTGCCGGCGGGCATCTTTATGGTGGACGGCTTGCAGCTGCCGTCTTGGACTCGGCTGATTGGTGCCGGCAAAGGACAGACTGTTATCAAGCTGCAAGCAAAGGCACCACGAAAGGCGCGTCTTTTAACCAACAGCAATTATGTGTCCGGCAACCGCAACATTTCTGTGGAAGAGCTGACCTTGGATTGGCATATTGAACGCCTTGGCGATATTAAAAACACCAGTGCAGGAGGCAATCATTCCAGCTGCCTGACCTTTGCGCATGTCACATACGGATGGGTGAAAGACGTGGAAGCACTCAATCCGGGTCTGCATTGTTTTGACATTACAGCCCCTCTTTATAACTATTCCGGAGACGGCATGCGGGGCAAGGGGGGCAGCCGGTTTGTCTGGCTCGACGGCGTCAGCGGCTCCGGTTTTGGAGATGATGGCTTAACAACGCATCACAGCGATTATATATTTGTTTCCAATTCGCATTTCAGCGATCCGAGTGGACGGGCGCATGCACTGGGATTCTCCAATTCAAACGGTTTTGAAATAGATGACGGGTCCCGGCACGTCTGGCTGGCCAACAATTCGAGCAGCCGTTGTTTCGGAGGCATTGAAGTCAAGGCACATGCCAATTCTTCAGCTGCAACAGGCGTCCACATTTCAGGTCATTTATCAATCCACGACAACCGGTCCTTTAATTTCCGCCATATAGGCCATCACAAAAAAGACGATCCGGAATCGCGGTCGGCGTTTAATATACTGGCTCAACGGCTGGTAGCGATTGAACCGATTGAAACGCCGTTGTACGAAGGTTCCTCTCCGCGCTGTTTGGTGGTGTCGGGCTACCGAAACGTCGCCATCAACCGATTTTTATTCATCGGAAATCCGAATCACGACTACAAGCGGCAACCGGCCGCTGCCATTCAATATCGTGCAGGCTATGTATCGTTAACAAATGGTGTTATTCGTGATTTTAAGACGGCTGCAGCAGACGTTTCGATTGCCGGTGGTGAACAAAGCGCCCGCAATGTTCGGGTGCAAAATCTGGTCAGCATCGGTTCAGCTGAACAGGCGGTTGCGGTTGGAAAAGGCAGCGAGCTTGTCCATTTGGAAGAAATCAGAAAGCGCAGTTCACATCTGCTTTAACAAAAAAAGGAGGCAATATTATGAGATTGACGGGTAAAAAAGTATTGAGTTTTGTACATCATGAATTCGAGGATTTGGAACTGTGGTACCCAATTTTAAGATTGCGTGAAGAAGGGGCGGAAGTAGAACTTGCCGGAGAAGAAACCGGTGTGGATTATATTGGCAAATACGGTGTTCCGGCGACTTCTGATTTGTCCTACGGAGAAGCACTCGCGAAAGAATACGATGCCATTCTTGTTCCAGGTGGTTGGGCGCCGGACAAAATCCGCCGTTTTCCGGAAGTTTTGGACCTGGTACGCCGAATGGATCAACAGAAAAAGCCGATTGGGCAAATTTGCCACGCAGGCTGGGTGCTTGTGTCCGCCAATATTTTAAACGGACGAAAAGTCACCAGCACGCCGGGTATAAAAGACGATATGACCAATGCCGGCGCGGAATGGCTGGATGAGCCGGTAGTGGTTGATGGCCATCTTGTGTCGAGCCGCCGTCCGCCCGATCTGCCGGATTACTTGCGTGAATTTATTAAAGTGATGGAGCAGAGCTAACAAAGCTTTACATTTAACCACTTTGTTTTTTATAATAGAAAGATATACTTTTGGAAAAATTTAAAGCAAGGTGGGCAATTATGGCTAAAGATCAAGTAAGAACAGCTGAAGATGTATTTGAAATGGTTGCGTCTTATATGAATGCCGATCATGTAAAAACGATTAAGAAGGCTTACCAGGTAGCTTACGATGCTCACATGGGACAATTTCGAAAATCTGGTGAGCCGTATATCGTACATCCGGTGCAGGTGGCTGGGATTCTTGCAGAATTGCAAATGGATCCAGCTACCGTAGCAGCGGGCTTTTTGCATGACGTCGTGGAAGATACAGAAGTCAGCCGTGAAGACATTGTCCGTGATTTCGATGAAGAAGTGGCAATGCTCGTCGACGGTGTGACCAAACTAAGCAAGATCAAGTACTTGTCCAAAGAAGAGCAGCAGGCGGAAAACCACCGCAAAATGTTTGTGGCGATGGCACAGGACATCCGTGTCATTTTGATCAAATTGGCGGACCGTCTGCACAATCTGCGGACCTTAAAATACCAGACCGTTGAAAAACAGCGCATCAAAGCCAATGAAACGCTGGAAATCTTTGCCCCGATTGCGCACCGGCTTGGCATCAATACCATCAAATGGGAACTGGAAGATACGGCGTTGCGCTACTTGAACCCGCAGCAGTATTACCGAATCGTCAATTTGATGAAAAAGAAACGGACCGAACGGGAAGACTATTTAAATAATGTGATAAGTGAGATCCGCACACAGCTCGACGAAGTCGACATTCAGGCGGATCTTTTCGGCCGCCCAAAACATATTTACAGCATATACCGGAAAATGGCGATTCAAAACAAGCAATTTAACGAAATCTATGACCTATTGGCAGTCCGGATCACAGTCGACAGCATAAAGGATTGCTATGCTGTGCTTGGCATTATTCATTCCACATGGAAGCCGATGCCTGGCCGCTTTAAAGACTATATCGCCATGCCGAAACAAAATCTGTACCAGTCGCTCCATACAACCGTGATTGGTCCGCAAGGCGATCCGCTTGAAGTGCAGATCCGAACCGAAGAAATGCACCGCATCGCCGAATACGGGGTGGCGGCGCATTGGGCATACAAAGAAGGCAAAACCATCGACAAGCCGAAAAGCTCGGTTGATTCACGTTTGTCCTGGTTCCGTGAAATTTTGGATTTCCAAAACGAATCGGACAATGCAGAAGAATTCATGGAATCCTTAAAATACGATTTGTTTTCCGATATGGTTTACGTCTTTTCACCAAAAGGCGACGTGATTGAAATGCCGGCTGGCTCTTGCCCAATCGATTTTGCGTACCGTGTCCACTCGGAAATCGGCAATAAAACCATCGGAGCCAAAATCAACGGCAAAATGGCCCCGCTCGATACCGAACTGCATACCGGAGATATTGTGGAAATCTTGACCTCCAAGCAGTCATTTGGTCCAAGCCGCGACTGGCTGAAGATTGCCAAGTCAACGCAGACCAAAAACAAAATCAAGCAATTCTTTAAAAAGCAATTGCGTGAAGACAATGTGCAAAAAGGCCGGGACATGATCGAAAAAGAAATCAAGGCACAAGAATTCCCGATCAAAGAAGTGCTGACAAATGAAAACATTAAGCGCGTCTGCGAAAAATTCAATTTTGCAGGGGAAGACGACATGTATGCAGCAGTCGGATTTACCGGCATTACCGCACAGCAAGTCGTCAACCGCCTGGCTGAAAAAATGCGCAAAAAGCGTGAGCAGGAAGAAGCGCTTGAAAAAATTACCGTTGAAATGAAATCCAATACACCGAAAAAGCAAACCGACTCAGGCGTCATTGTCCGGGGCATCGACAACATGATGATCCGCTTGTCAAAATGCTGCAACCCGGTTCCGGGCGACGACATTATTGGGTTTATTACCAAAGGGCGCGGCGTTTCAGTTCACCGGACAGATTGCCCGAACATCCACTCTGAGGCAAATGATCGGCTGATCTCGGTGGAATGGGAAAATGCAGGATCGCCGGACAACAAAGCATATCAAATTGACATCGAAGTGCAGGCGTATGACCGAACAGGGTTGATCAACGAAGTCATGCACATGGTCAGTGAAACGAAAACAACCATTACTGCTGTGAGCGGCCGTGCAGATAAAGACAAGATTGCGACGATCAACCTGTCCATCATGATTCCGCATATCTCACATCTGAACCGTGTGGTCGAACGAATCAAATCGATTCCGGACGTCTATTCGGTCTTGCGTGTGACGAATTAAGGAGGCAGCATGAGAGTAGTTTTGCAACGATCTAAAAAGGCTTCTGTGACAGTCGACGGCGACATTACCGGCGCAATCAGCTCCGGCTATGTCTTGCTTGTTGGCATCACTCATGAAGATACAGAAAGGGATGCTGATTACTTGGCTGGCAAAATTGCGCAGCTTCGCCTGTTTGAAGACGAAGAAGGCAAGATGAACCGATCCATTCTGGATAACGGCGGCGAGATCTTATCGATTTCTCAGTTCACACTTTATGGCGATGTTAAAAAAGGGCGCCGGCCAAGTTTTATTTCAGCGGCCCGTCCGGAAACGGCTGAACCGCTTTGGCTGGCCTTTAACGACGCGCTGCGCAGTCAAGGGCTGGTTGTTGAAACTGGCATCTTTGGCGCAATGATGGACGTGCAGCTGGTCAACGATGGCCCAGTGACGATCCTGGTGGAGTCAAAATAGAAACTTGTTGAGAAGTACAGGGAATTTCCTGTACTTCTTTTTCTGTCCGATTTTTTTGGCTATGCTCGTTCGCACCCGGATATGCACGCTTAGTTGAAAATATGCTCGCTCACAGGAAAATATGCACGTTCAGAAGATAATACGCACGAAAAGCAAAAAAAGATGCAAAAAAGCACGGAGAAAAAATTCTCCGTGCTTTTTATTCGCCTAGTTGTGCATCAAAATATTCGATAATGCCGCTGTAAAGGCCAAGTGCAGCTTGTTCGCGGAATTGGTTGCTGGTCAAGACGCGTTCTTCGTTGAAGTTGCTCAGGAAGCCGAGTTCAACGAGAACTGCCGGCTGGCGGTTTTCACGCAGCACCAAATAATTGCCGTGCTGGACGCCGCGGTCATGCAAGGTCAGTTTGTCACCGAGTCCTGTATTAAGGTATTCAGCCAGTTCTTTTTGGTAGTCGTGCTGGTAATAGGATGTGAATCCAGAAACGCTGCTGTCTTCAGTGGCGTCGTAATGGATGCTGATAAAAGCATCCGCTCCAGCTTGATGGCTTTCTGCAACGCGCTTGCGAAGATCAACGTACGTGTCGGATTGTCTAGTCATGACTACTTCTGCTCCTGCCGCACTCAAATGCTGTGACAAGATTTCAGATGTTTTGAGCGTCAGTTCTTTTTCTTCAGTTTTGCGCACGCCGACTGTTCCGCCGTCATTGCCGCCGTGACCCGGATCAAGGACAATGGTCAGGCCGTTTAAAGTGCCTTTTCTGCGGTCAGTTACTGCGGTTTCTTCTCCTTCAGTAGAAGATTCATCTGAAGAAATGACCCATTCTGCCACAAAAGCGGATTGGCCATCCGGCAATTGAACCTGATACCACTCACCTTGCTTGCCTGTTACAGTCAATTTATCACCGGCATTTGCACGGCTGGCTACTTCAGAGCCGGTCGATGCAGCCGTTCGAAGATTGGTGCCATCGGTCAAGATGGTTACCGATTCAGTAGAGTCATTTTCAACGGTCGCTGCAGTTTGGTCGGATAACTGGCCGTGAAATGCATATGCCCATCCATTTTTGCCTTCTGCCAGTTCAATTTCTACCCAATTTCCCTGCATTGAAACGACAGGGAAGACTTGGCCTTTATTTACCGTTTGCTGGATATCAGAACTGAGGTCGGGTTGTGAGCGCACATTCAATGCACTGACAGCAATTTCAAAAGAAGAGACTTTGGAAATAGCGTCTTTTTGTTGTACAGGTTCGGTGTCATTGTCAGACTGTTCGGTTTCAGCTGTTGATTCAGATTCGGCGGCCGCTTCTGATTCAGCTAAGCTTATGTATTGTTTGGAAACAAACCCACGCGTGTTGCGGAAGCTGATTTCAATCCAATCACCGGTCGTGCTGAGGACTTCCGCTTCTTCACCAGCATTCATTTTCGTCAACACAGCGGCTGATAAATCAGCTTGTGCACGAACATTCAAGCCATTCACTGAAGACACGGCTGTTTGTCCAGCAGCAGTTTGTTCCTCACCAGCCGCTGTTGTTAGCCAAGAAGCGATCCAGCCTTCTTCGTCATCTGTGCGAACTTCCAACCAATCGCCCTCTTTGGAAATAACAGAAGCAGTTTCTCCTTGTTCCAAGTCCCCAATGAGGCTATACGACAACCCTGGGCCGGACCGGACATTCACGGTCGTCCCGGAAATTTCGATGGTGCCGGTATCAGCGAGTGCGTGATCTTTATCAAGCAGCGGCAAAGTGCCCGCTATAAGTAAAAAAAATAAAATAATTGCGATGGATCCTTTGTGTTTCATGCCATTCCCCCTCATACATGTTCTCTTCCATAGTATCAAAAAAAAGACAGCTTGTGTCAAAAAGGTTGACAAGCTATGTGGGAGTTATTAAGATTGGTTTATTATCTTTATATATTTGCTGACGACGAAGAAAGTAATTGCATGATTTGGCTGAAAAGAGAGGGGAAGTCTCAGGCTGTAAACTTTCCTGCAGACACCTGCGATGAATAACACTTTTGAGGCTTTTTTCTGAAAAGCGCTTGCCGCTTATTAGGAAAAGACGGAACCGGCCGTTACCCGGAATGAGAGGGTGCATTTTCTGCATCAACTAGGGTGGAACCGCGGAAGCTTATACAAGCTCTCGTCCCTTGCGTAAAGCAAGGGGCGGGAGCTTTTTTGTATGGAAAAATAGAGGAGTGAAGAGATGATGAACATTCAAGCACCACGCGGCACGTACGATGTGCTGCCCGAGCAATCTGCCAAATGGCAGGAGATTGAACAAAAAATTAATGAGTTGTGCAGGCTCTACCAATACAAGGAAATCCGCACGCCCATTTTCGAACACACGGAATTATTCCAACGCGGCGTCGGCGATACAACCGATATCGTTCAAAAGGAAATGTATACATTTCAAGACCGCGGTGACCGTTCGCTGACATTGCGGCCGGAAGGCACAGCTTCTGTTGTCCGTTCATACGTCGAAAACAAATTGTTCGGCATGCCGGACCAGCCTGTAAAATTATTTTACACTGGCCCAATGTTCCGCTATGAACGTCCGCAGGCTGGCCGCATGCGTCAATTTGTGCAATTCGGAGTTGAAGCAATTGGTTCCAAAGATCCGGCCATCGACGCAGAAGTGATTTCGTTGGCGATGGACTTGTACCGCTCAGTTGGCCTTAAGCAGTTGCGCTTGGTCATTAACTCACTTGGTGACACGGAAAGCCGCATTGCGCACAAAGAAGCATTGATCAAGCACTTTGAGCCAAGCATCAATGAGTTCTGTGCAGACTGCCAGACGCGTCTGGAGAAAAATCCGTTGCGCATCCTGGATTGCAAAGTGGACCGAAACCACCCCTTGATGGCGACTGCGCCATCACTTGCCGATTACTTGAACGAGGAATCACAAGCTTATTTTGATGAAGTGCAATCTTATCTTGCAAGCATGGACATCGATTTTGTCGTCGATCCGAATTTGGTGCGCGGCCTGGATTATTACAACCACACCGCATTTGAAATCATGAGCGACGCAGAAGGCTTTGGCGCCATCACAACCTTAGCTGGTGGTGGACGTTACAATGGCCTGGTTGAAGATCTTGGCGGTCCAGAATCTCCAGGAATTGGCTTTGCAATGAGCATCGAGCGGCTACTTTTGGCATTAGAGATGGAAAAAGTGGAAATAGGCCAGTCGCAAAACTTGGAAGTGTATGTAGTAGCAATGGATGAAACGACGAAGAAAAAAGCATTTTCAGTCGTGCGCGACTTGCGCATGAATGGCATTTCGGCAGATATGGATTTTGCCGGCCGTAAAGTAAAAGCACAGATGAAATCTGCAGACCGCAAAGGTGCCGCATTCGTCATCGTGATCGGCGAAACGGAACTGGAAAGCGGAAAAGTGGCATTAAAAGAAATGGCGACGGGTGAACAACAGGAAATGGCATTCGAAGAAATCGCTGGAACAATACTGAAAAAGAAATCACTGGAGGAATAATTATGTCAAGAACGCATTATTGTGGAGAAGTCAACGAAACAGCTACTGGACAGCGTGTTACATTAAAAGGCTGGGTACAAAAGCGCCGGGATTTGGGCGGTTTGATTTTTGTTGATGTCCGTGACCGTTCGGGAATCGTCCAAGTGGTTTTCAACCCGGAAATTTCAAAAGAAGCAGCAGCAATCGGCGAATCGCTGCGCAACGAATTCGTGGTCCATATTGACGGACTGGTTGTAGAGCGGGCAGAAGGCCAAATCAATACGTCAATGAAAACCGGTAAAATTGAAGTGCAAGTGGATCATGCGGCCATCATCAATGCGGCTAAAAATCCGCCGTTCGCCATCGAAGACAATACCGATGTCAACGAAGACTTGCGCTTGAAATACCGTTACTTGGATCTGCGCCGTCCTGCGATGTATGAAACATTCAAAATGCGTTCAGACGTCACCAAATCAATCCGCCGCTTTTTGGATGAAGAGGGTTTTATCGAAGTGGAAACACCGATTTTAACCAAATCAACTCCAGAAGGCGCACGCGACTATTTGGTGCCAAGCCGTGTCCACGATGGTGAATTTTATGCCTTGCCGCAATCGCCGCAGTTGTTTAAGCAAATGCTGATGGTTTCCGGCTTTGATAAGTATTACCAAATTGCCCGTTGCTTCCGTGACGAAGATTTGCGCGCAGACCGCCAGCCGGAATTCACGCAAATCGACATGGAAATGAGTTTCCAGACAATGGAAGACATTATTGGGATGAACGAGCGCTTGATGGTGCAAATGATGAAAGATGTTAAAAACATCGACATCGAACCTACATTCCAGCGCATGAGCTACACAGAAGCAATGGACCGCTTTGGTTCAGATAAACCGGATGTCCGCTTTGGTTTGGAACTTGTGGATGTATCGGAGCTTGTTAAAGATTCTTCTTTTAAAGTATTTACGGGTGCTATTGAAAACGGCGGCCAAGTCAAACTCATCAACCTTAAAGGGCAAGCCGCCAACTATTCACGGAAAGACATTGATGCATTGGGCGCGTTTGCGGCCGTTTACGGAGCAAAAGGCCTGGCTTGGCTGAAAGTTGAAGAAGAAGGCGTCAAAGGACCAATCGCTAAATTCTTTGAAGGTGAAGCAGCAACTGCTTTGACGGAACGTGCACAAGCGGAAGCAGGAGATTTGCTGCTGTTTGTGGCAGATAAGAAGACGGTTGTGGCTGATGCACTTGGGGCACTTCGTTTGAAGTTCGGCAAAGAACTCGACTTGATCGACAACTCGGTTTATAAATTCCTATGGATTACAGACTGGCCGCTGCTTGAATACGATGACAAGGAAGGCCGCTACTATGCAGCCCATCATCCGTTCACGATGCCGTTTGAAGAAGACTTGGATAAATTGGCAACAGAACCGCAAAACGTCCGCGCGCAGGCCTATGATCTTGTGTTGAATGGCTATGAGCTGGGTGGGGGGTCTTCCCGTATTTATCGCCGTGACATTCAGGAGCAAATGTTCGAAGTACTGGGCTTCAGCAAAGAAGAAGCTAACGAGCAGTTTGGTTTCTTGATGGAAGCTTTTGAATACGGCACGCCTCCACATGGCGGCATTGCATTTGGTCTTGACCGCTTAGTAATGCTGCTCGCAGGCCGCACCAACTTGCGCGACACCATCGCATTTCCGAAAACAGCCAGCGCCAGCGACTTGTTGACAGATGCACCAAGCCCAGTTTCTGAAACACAACTTGAAGAATTAAGCCTATCCCTGAACATTCAGAATAATAAAAAAGTATCAGAGTAAAAAGCTTGTTTAAATAAAATAGGTATGCTAACATACTGGTATAGAGAATCCTGATGTGTACGTTTTAAGCAATTCGATTTTGACCCAACATTATGTCGTCGGGAGATCACATTTTACCATGGCTAACATGCCTTAACGGGAAGTTATAAGTGGTAAAGAGATCACCCACCTGCTTTCAGCGGGTTCAAACGATGCGCACCATCAAAGACGGCACGATTGGGATTCCTAATAAAAAATCATTTTTATCCCTTCGACAATTTATTGTCGAAGGGATTTTTAATGTGTATACTTTCTATTATGCGTACTAACTTTGAAAGGCAGTGGCTCAATGTTACATCAATTTTCTAGAAATGAACTGGCAGTAGGAAAAGAAGGAATCGATTTATTGAAGAACGCAACGGTCGCGATTTTAGGTATTGGCGGCGTAGGTTCATTCGCAGCAGAGGCTTGTGCGCGAAGTGGCGTTGGAACGATCATTCTTGTGGATAAGGACAATGTGGACATCACCAATATCAATCGGCAGCTGGTGGCCAATTTGTCGACCGTAGGAAAATCCAAAGCGGGCGTCATGAAAGACCGTATTGCCGATATTAATACAGAGTGCAAAGTGATTTCTTTGCATATGTTTTATACAGAAGAAACGTATGAAGAATTTTTCAGCTACAATCCGGACTATGTGATTGATGCATCGGATACAATGATTTATAAAGTCCATTTGATGGAAGAATGCTACAAACGCGGCATTAAAATTATTGCTAGCATGGGTGCGGCCAATAAAACCGATCCAACTCGCTTTAAAATTGCGGATATCTCCAAGACTCATACTGATCCACTTGCAAAAATTATCCGAAAAAAATTGCGCCAGGCTGGAATCTATAAAGGCATTCCTGTTGTCTTTTCAGACGAAAGCCCAATTATTGTCCGCGAAGATGTAGTGGAAAACGTCGGCAAGCCTGATGCACCGATCCGAAAAGCACAGATGCCGCCGTCGTCGAATGCATTTGCACCTTCGACTGTAGGATTGATTGCTGCCAGCTGGGTCGTCAACGACATCACCAAATCCATTCCAATCACACGTGTTCGTATGAATTAAACAAAAGAGCCGGTTCAGCGATGAGCCGGTTTTTTCTATATTGGAGTTTAAAGACATACAAAAAGCCATTTCCGGAAGGGGAAATGGCTGACTCAATTATATTTTTTTGTTTTTTCGGAAACTCTTCAGCTTTTCGTATATTCCTGCGAACTTTTTTTCTTCACCAGCAACAATGGGTTTGTAAAACTCGGCCGATTTTACTTCTTTCGGCAAATAATCCTGGTCGGCCCAACCGCCGAACGATCCAACCGGCGTGTCGTGCGGGTATTTGTAGCCACCGTGGCCAAGCTCTGCGCTGCCGGCGTAATGAGTGTCCCGCAAATGCATGGGGATGTCGCCAACATTGCCCTTGTTGATGGCGGCAGTCGCAGCATCAATAGCTTTGTAAGCTGAATTGGATTTTTCGGACAGACACATTTCTGCAACAGCCTGTGCAAGCGGAATGCGTGCTTCCGGCAGTCCGAGCCGGTCAGCTGCTTGGCAAGCTGCCAGAACGTGTCCGCCAACTGCCGGGTTTGCAAGGCCAATGTCTTCATAAGCCATCACCAGTAGGCGGCGTGTGACTGCCGTCAGGTCACCGTTTTCTAGTAAATGTGCCAAGTAATACATGGCGGCGTTAACATCGCTGCCACGCACTGATTTTTGCAGCGCAGACAGCAAGTTGAAGAAATGAGATCCTTTTTTGTCGCCAAAAACACCGACACGCTTAATCATCTGCTCGATCATTTGGTCCTCAACGATGTATGTGCCGTCGCGTTCGTCCGAAGCGATGACAATCGATTCCAGCATTGTCAACGCCTTGCGCGCATCTCCGTTAGTGCCTTCTGCAATGCGCTCAACCTGCTTCTCGGAAATGTCAATTTCTTCGTTTCCAAGACCGCGCTTCGGATCCGTTAACGCTGCATTTAAAAGTTGGACGATGTCTTCGTGCGCCAACCGTTTGAGCTGTTTGATTTCGCCGCAGCGTGAGCGGATGGCTGGATTAACGTCATGGAATGGATTTTCCGTTGTCGCACCAATGAGGACGATTGAGCCGCTTTCAACATGCGGCAACAAAGCATCCTGCTGCAGTTTATTGAAACGGTGGATTTCGTCCAGAAACAATAGGACTTTTCCAGTCATTCGGGATTCCGTTACAACTTCTTCGACATCTTTTTTGCCGGAAGTCGTCGCGTTCAATGCGATAAACGGCAAATTGGACGTGCCGGCAATGGCATGTGCAATGGACGTTTTGCCGATTCCAGGTTCCCCGTACAGCAGCATGGATGGCACATGGCCGTTAGTGATCATTTTATATAAAGCTGTGTGCGGCCCAATAACATCTTTTTGACCGACCACTTCGTCGATAGTTCGGGGGCGCATACGAAAAGCTAAAGGTTCGTTGTGCATAAAAAAACTCCTTCCGTACATTCGTTCTATCAGTATAGCGTTTAGAGTTTCAAAAGTCATTGCAAGTCCATTTGCCCCAAATTATGCTATACTGTTTTGAAGAATATTGGAATTTAGTTAGAGTGAATCAAAGTATTTTTTTTTGCAAATCACGCCGGTCGCTTTGGGCATAGCTTCCGCATGAAGCGTCAACTGGAGTGATTTTTTCGTTTAGTATCTTAATCAATTTAAACAGAGAAATTTTTAGTTCAATTTATTAAACTTAGAGGTGTAATGATGAAAATATCAACTAAAGGCCGTTACGGGCTGACCATTATGATTGAATTAGGCAAGCAATACGGAGAAGGCCCGGTGCCGCTTCGCAAAATCGCTGCAGAAAATGAATTGTCAGAAGCCTATTTGGAGCAGCTGGTGGGGCCACTCCGCAATTCAGGGCTTGTTAAAAGTGTCCGCGGGGCATATGGCGGCTATATGTTGACGCGCCATCCAAGAGAAATTTCTGCAGGAGACGTGATTCGTGTCCTGGAAGGTCCGATTCAGCCTGTGGAAGGCATCGAAGACGAAAAGCAGCCCCAGCGTGAGCTATGGGTGCGCATTCGTGACGCGGTAAAAAATGTTCTTGACACAACCACCATTGAAGATTTAGCGAAAGCCAACAACGGCGAAACCGAAAGTTATATGTATTATATATAAGGGAGTTAACTGATCATGAAACAAATTTATTTAGACCATGCAGCAACGTCGCCGATGCATCCGGAAGTCGTGTCAGCGTTTTCTGAAGCTCTTGGCACAGTTTATGGCAACCCGTCGAGCATTCACGGAACGGGCAGAGCAGCACGCAAAGCGTTGGACGATGCACGCAAATTATTGGCAGCGAGCATCCGCGCTGATGACAATGAACTCATTTTCACGAGCGGTGGGACAGAAGCAGATAATTTAGCGATCTTTGGCACAGCTACGAAAAAAACAGGCAAGCATATCATTACAACAGTGATTGAACACCATGCAGTTTTGCACGCTTGTGCGAAACTGGAACGTGAAGGATATGATGTCACTTACTTGCCAGTCGGCGAAAATGGCCGAGTGCAAGCAGAAGACGTGAAAAATGCGCTGCGGGACGATACAATTCTAGTGTCCGTCATGTTGGGCAATAATGAGGTTGGCACTTTACAACCCATCGCTGAAATTGGCGAGTTGCTAAAAGGGACAGATGTAACCTTCCACACCGATGCGGTTCAAGCGTACGGTGTTTTGCCGATTGATGTGGACCATTTGAATGTCGACTTGTTGTCGGTTTCTGCCCATAAGCTGAATGGCCCAAAAGGTGTCGGGTTTTTGTATCAGCGCAAAGGAACGGCTTTGACGCCCCTTTTGTATGGAGGGGAACAGGAACGCAAGCGCCGTGCCGGAACAGAAAACGTGCCCGCTATAACCGCATTTGCCAAAGCTGTGGAAATTTCACTTTCGACAATGGAAGACAAAGCATCGGCTTTTGAGCAATACAAAACAATTTTTAAATCTGCCTTGGATCAACAAGGTGTTGTCTATAAGGAAAACGGCAGTGACCAAATGCCGCATATTTTAAACCTCAGCATCCCAGGCATTGAAATTGAGTCGTTTCTGGTCAATTTGGATTTGTCAGGAATTTCAGCTTCCAGCGGATCAGCCTGCACAGCGGGGTCCATTGATCCTTCGCATGTGCTCGTTGCGATGTACGGGGAACAGGCTGCTGAAATCCGCAACTCCATTCGATTTAGCTTCGGCATTGGATTGACTTCTGAGGATATTGAACAAGCTGCCGCAAAGACAGCTCAAATCAGCCAGCGTTTGGCGTTAAAATGAAAAGGTGAGAGATAATGACTGCAAAAGCACCACAAGATATTCGCGTTGTCGTCGGCATGTCCGGAGGGGTCGACTCTTCGGTTGCCGCTTATTTATTGAAAGAACAAGGCTATGATGTCATTGGCATCTTTATGAAGAACTGGGATGACACCGATGAAAACGGCGTCTGCACGGCGACGGAAGATTACGAAGATGTTATCCGCGTCTGCAACCAAATTGGCATTCCGTATTACGCCGTAAACTTCGAAAAGCAATACTGGGACAAGGTTTTTACGTATTTCCTGGAAGAATACAAAGCGGGACGCACGCCAAACCCGGATGTCATGTGCAACAAAGAAATCAAGTTCAAGGCGTTTCTTGAGCATGCGTTGAGCCTTGGCGCGGATTATTTAGCGACTGGCCACTATGCACAAGTGGAGCACGCGGAAAACGGCGAAACCAAAATGCTGCGCGGCAAAGACAACAACAAAGATCAAACCTATTTCTTAAACCAATTGGATCAGAACCAATTGTCTAAAGTGATGTTCCCAATCGGCCATATGGAAAAGAAAAAAGTTCGTGAAATCGCGTTGGAAGCTGGACTTGCGACTGCGACGAAAAAAGATTCAACAGGCATTTGTTTTATTGGCGAACGTAATTTCAAAGAATTTTTGGGACAATACTTGCCGGCACAGCCTGGCGGAATGGAAACTTTGGAAGGCGTCAAAATGGGTACGCACGACGGCCTTATGTATTACACCATTGGGCAGCGCCAAGGTCTTGGCATTGGCGGCGCCGGCGATCCGTGGTTTGTCATCGGCAAAGATTTGAAAAAAAATGTCTTGTACGTTGGGCAAAATATCCATCACGATGCTCTTTTCTCAGATAGTCTGACTGCGGTAAACTTAAGCTTCACGTCAAATACAGCACCAACCGGCATTTTGGAATGCACTGCGAAATTCCGCTACCGCCAACAGGATGTCGGCGTGAGCGTGGAATTTAAAGGTGAAGAAGCCATTGTGACATTTGCAGAATCGGTTCGTGCCATCACACCTGGCCAGGCAGTCGTTTTTTATGACGGTGAAGAATGCTTGGGCGGCGGAACCATCGACCGCGTCTTTAAAAATGGCGCGCGTTTGGAATATGTAGGTTAATGGGAGAGACAGCGATGAATTACAATGAAATTGGCATACAGGCCTTACAAGAAGGCAATACGGAAGAAGCGATCAAAGCTTTCTCACAAGCAATCGAGGAACAGCCGGATGATGCGCTTGGCTACATCAATTTTGGGCATGTATTGACTTCAATCGATGAAATTGAGCGCGCCGAGCGCTTTTTCCAAAAAGCGATTGTGCTGGACGAAACATCAGCGACGGCGTATTACGGCTTAGCGAATCTATATTTCAACGCCGAGCGCTACGCAGAAGCATTGAAACTGTATGAAAAAGCATTGCAGTATGAATTGGAAGGCGCCGATGCACATTTCATGATCGGCAAATGCTTTGAAAAGCTGGAACAGCCGAAATTGGCGTTGCCTTATTTGCAGCGGGCAGTGGAACTCGATGAAACCGATGTACAGTCTCGCTTGAGCTATGGCATTACCTTGGCATCAATGGAATTGTTCGAGCTGGCAGAACCACAATTTCTGCAAGTGCTGGAGCAGGATCCGAACCATTCGGACGCCCATTATAATTTGGGTGTTCTTTATGCCGTGTCCACAAATCGCACAGAAGATGCGATGCATCACTTGAAACAAGCATATACGCTTGATGAACGAAACGAAATGGCACGCTACGCTTATGATATGATTGCAACAACACTGGAATAGCCACGTGAAAGGGAGACGACAGACATGACCGGACAAATCGATTTATTTCAAGAAGAAAAACAATTTGTATTAGGGCGTCCTGTCGTCTCAATTTTTCACAATCCCCAAAATTTATTCTCCATTGCGAAAGTGAAAATCCAGGAAACCAACACCCCTTATACCGAAAAAGAAATCATTGTGTCAGGCTATTTTCCAATGCTGACCATGGAAGAGCAATACCGGTTTACCGGAGTGGTAAAAAACCACCCGCGTTACGGCGTCCAGTTTCAAGTCGAGACCTTCAGCAAAGAAGTGCCTGAAACCGAGCAAGGAATCATCCATTATTTATCAAGTGACATGTTTGACGGAATCGGCCGAAAAACGGCGGAGACGATCGTAAAAAAATTGGGCAAAGACGCCATCAAAAAAATTCTGGAAGATCCCGATGCGCTGGACAAAATTCCCCGTTTGTCAAATGAAAAAAAAGACACCATTCGCGCAACGCTTCAAATGAACTTGGGCCTCGAGCGGGTTATGATTCAGCTGAACGACTGGGGGTTTGGCCCGCAAGTTGGCATGCGCATTTATCAGGCTTACCGCGAGGAAACGATTGATATTTTGACGAAAAATCCGTTTCAGCTGATTGAAGAAATCGAAGGAATCGGCTTTCAGCGCGCGGACGAACTGGGGTTGAAGCTCGGCATTACCGGCAGCCATCCCGACCGAATTAAAGCATCGATTTTGCATATTCTCAATCAAGCCTCGCTGTCAGAAGGACATGTGTATGTTGATGCCAAAACCCTTATTCCGATGGTTAAAGAGATGCTTGAAGCGCGGCAGCAGGGAGAAATTCCAATTGATGCGATTTCCAAAGCTGCCATCGAATTAAATGAAGAAGGCAAAGTCGCAGGCGAAGAAACACGGCTTTATTTGCCATCGCTGTATTATTCGGAAGTGGGCATTGCCACGAAACTGGAAACATTGCTGGCTGAACAGGAAACCCGCACGAAATTCCCAAGTTCAGAAGTCCGCAAAGCGTTGGGTGAAGCGGAAGAGCGGCTGGGCGTTAATTACGCAGAAACGCAAATTGACGCCATCGAAAACAGCATCAATTCGTCCGTCATGATCTTGACCGGGGGACCAGGAACAGGGAAAACCACCGTAGTCCGGGGACTCGTAGAAATATACGCAGAGCTGCACGGCTTATCGCTGGATCCTAAAGAGTACGCCAAGAAAAAAGAACCGTTCCCGATTATCCTGGCAGCGCCGACCGGACGCGCTGCCAAGCGTTTGAGCGAATCCACGGATTTGCCGGCGATGACCATTCACCGTTTGCTGGGCTTTAACGGACAGGAAAAAGATGAAGAAACCGAGAAAGAAATTGAAGGCAAATTGATCATCATTGATGAGATGTCGATGGTCGACACGTGGCTTGCGCATCAGCTCCTGAAAGCAGTGCCAGAGGACGCGCAGCTGATTTTCGTTGGGGACCAGGACCAATTGCCGCCGGTCGGACCGGGACAAGTGCTGAGAGATCTGCTTGAGTCGAAGCGGATTCCGACAGTAGAGTTGACGGATATTTACCGGCAGTCGTCGGGTTCGTCAATCATTGAGCTGGCCCATCAAATGAAAAACGGCCAATTGCCGGAAGACATTACCGCTAAAACAGCCGATCGTTCGTTTATCAAAGCAGGAATCGAGCAGATTCCGTCGGTTGTCGAAAAAGTGGTCAAAAGCGCTTTGTCAAAAGGCCATACCATTAAAGACATTCAAGTGTTGGCGCCTATGTACAAAGGGCCGGCAGGAATTGATGCCCTAAATCGCATGATTCAGGAAATGGTCAATCCAAACCCGGATGGCAAACGCAAAGAGCTGGTGTTTGGTGACATCACATACCGCATCGGCGACAAAATCCTCCAACTCGTCAACCAGCCGGAAAGCAATGTCTTTAACGGTGATATGGGCGAAGTTGTCGCGATCCTGAAAGCAAAAGAAACGGTTGAAAAGCAGGATATGCTGGTGGCGTCTTTTGACGGCATCGAAGTGACCTATGAACGCAGCGACCTAAATCAGCTGACGCTTGCCTATTGCTGTTCGATCCATAAATCGCAGGGTTCTGAATTTTCGACGGTTATTATGCCGGTTGTCCGGGGCTACATGAAAATGCTGCGGCGCAACTTGCTTTACACCGGGATCACCCGAAGCAAAGATTTCCTCATCTTGTGCGGCGACCCAAGCGTTTTCCGCTACGGCGTCGAACGCACAGACGACGCGCAGCGGATGACTACTTTGAAAAACCGCCTGGCTGTCGCAGCAGAACAACCGAAAACCGAGCAGGAAACCAAAGAACAAGCAGAAGCCGTTCAAAGCGGACCCATTAGCCTGACCAACGAAAACGTCCACGCCATCCACCCAATGATCGGCATGGAAGGCATCACGCCACAGAAGTTTATGGAAGCTTAATCGATTTGTTTTTGGTTTTAATATCCTGTAAAACAACTCCGCTCTCATTGCCATTCTTAGCGATGGCGCGTCCAAGGGCGAGGCAAGAAGGGTGTACTTTGCCAGGCTTTTTGCGGGAGCCCTGACCAAATCGGCCGAAGCGATGAGCAAAAGTTGTTTTCTTTCGTACAGCATGTATTACAGTCCACTCGTATGTGTTTAGAAATTCATAGGAAAAGAATAGAAGCCTCTGCCTGGAGCGATTTCTTTTCCCCACTATTGACATCACACTAAGCTTTTTCTATAATTCAAATTAGACTGATAGACAAACACATTGATGGAGACAGTATAAAATCGCATCCGGACAGAAACGGGACCCATGGCTGAAAGGCCCCGACGAGATTTGATTTTAGAAAGCTACTCTGGAGTGCAGCTAATCCCTGCCGTTGAACCGCGTTAAGGTGTTCGAGAGACACGGAGCTTTTCATGGTCCGTGTAACTAGGGTGGTACCGCGAAATAAAGCCTTCGTCCCTTTTTTGGGATAAAGGCTTTTTTATTATGCTGAGGAGGAAAAACAGATGAAGAATTTGAAAGCTGAAGACATTAGACAATTGTATCTCGACTTCTTTAAAGAAAAAGGACATGACCAGGAGCCCAGTGCACCGCTTGTGCCTTTTGAAGATCCATCGTTATTGTGGATCAACAGCGGCGTGGCAACGTTGAAAAAGTATTTTGACGGCCGTGTCATTCCTGAAAATCCACGGATCGTCAATGCACAAAAGTCAATCCGTACAAACGATATTGAAAATGTCGGAAAAACAGCGCGCCATCATACATTCTTTGAAATGCTTGGGAATTTTTCCATCGGTGAATACTTTAAAACTGAAGCAATTCATTGGGCTTGGGAGTTTCTGACGGATGACAAATGGATCGGCTTTGATGCTGAGAAATTATCAGTAACGATTCATCCGGAAGATGAAGAAGCTTACGGCATTTGGTTAAATGAAGTTGGGGTGCCGGCTGAACGCATTATCCGCCTTGAAGGAAACTTCTGGGACATCGGCGAAGGCCCAAGCGGACCAAACTCTGAAATCTTCTATGACCGCGGCGAAAGCTACGGCAATGATTTAAGCGATCCAGAACTATACCCAGGTGGAGAAAATGACCGTTACCTGGAAATTTGGAATTTGGTCTTCTCGCAGTTCAACCATAACCCGGACCATACGTACACACCGCTTCCAAAACAGAACATCGATACCGGAATGGGCTTGGAGCGCATGGCTTCTGTTGTTCAGGACGTACCAACCAATTACGATACTGATCTTTTTGTTCCAATCATTCGCAAAACGGAAGAAATTTCTGGCAAAAAATATGGCGAAAATGCCGATATGGACATGGCTTTTAAAGTCATCGCTGACCATATCCGCACCGTAGCATTTGCGATTGGAGACGGTGCGCTTCCGTCAAATGAAGGTCGCGGCTACGTCTTGCGTCGTTTGTTGCGCCGGGCTGTGCGTTATGCGAAAAAGCTGGGGGTTGAGAAACCGTTCCTATTCGAGTTGGTGCCGGTTGTAGGAGACATCATGAAAAACTTCTATCCGGAAGTGAAGGACAAGCAGGACTTTATTATCCGTGTCATGAAACTCGAGGAAGAACGGTTCCACGAAACACTTCATGATGGCTTAGCGATTTTGTCATCGGTTGTGGAAAAACAAAAAGCGGCAGGACATTCGGAAATTCCGGGCGAAGATGCATTTCGTTTGTATGATACGTATGGCTTCCCGGTAGAACTTACGGAAGAATACGCGGAAGAAGAAGGCATGGGGATTGATCACCAAGGATTTGAAGCAGCGATGCAAGCACAGCGTGACCGTGCAAGAAAAGCGCGTCAAAATGTCAATTCCATGCAGACTCAATCTGAAGTGCTGGGGAATATAAAAGAAGCCAGTGAATTTATCGGTTATAGCCAAACAGTATCAGATGCTAAGGTCCTCTTCATCATTAAAGATGGTGAACTGGCAGACAACGCACACGAAGGCGAAGAAGTTCAAGTCATTTTGGATCAAACGCCATTTTATGCAGAAAGCGGCGGCCAGATTGCCGACCGTGGAACATTAAGCAATGATTTGGTGCAAGCAGCTGTATTGGATGTTAAAAAAGCGCCAAACGGCCAGAACTTGCATTCCGTTCGCGTAGAAACCGGCGAATTGACGAAATCTACTGTCCACGCTCAAGTGGATGCATCAGAACGCCGCCATACGGTGAAAAACCATACAGCGACACATTTGCTTCACCAAGCGCTTAAAGATGTACTAGGTACGCATGTTAACCAGGCTGGATCATATGTAGGGCCAGACCGCCTGCGTTTCGACTTTTCGCATTTTGGGCAAGTGACAAAAGAAGAACTCGAAACGATCGAAGAAATTGTCAATGAAAAAGTGTGGGACGGCATCGCAGTCGAAACGGGCTACCATAATTTGCAGGAAGCAAAAGAAATGGGCGCAATGGCTTTGTTCGGCGAGAAGTATGGCGATGTAGTCCGCGTGGTTGAAATTGGCGGCTATTCTCTGGAGCTTTGCGGTGGAGTCCATGTGGCAAATACCTCTGAAATCGGCTTGTTCAAAATTGTATCTGAAGGCGGCATCGGAGCCGGTATCCGCAGAATTGAAGCGGTAACAGGCAAAGGTGCCTACAGCAGCTTAAAAGACAGCGAACAGACTTTGGAACAGGCTTCAAGCTTGTTGAAATCTACACCAAAAGATATGGTCCAAAAAGTACAGTCTGTACAGGCAGAAATAAAATCGCTGCAGCGTGAAAATGAATCCCTGCTTGCGAAAATCTCCAATGCACAGTCTGCGGGCATTCTCGATAGCGCACAAAAAATTGGCGATATTACGGTCCTGTCGGTAAAAGTGGAAGCAAAAGACAATAACCAGCTGCGCCAAATGGTGGATGATTTGAAAACCAAAATCGACAAAGCAGTGATTGTTCTCGGTGCGACTGATGGGGACAAAGTCATGTTGGCTGCAGGGGTTACAAAAGATTTGGCTGGCGGTGATTACCATGCGGGACAAATCGTCAAACACGTGGCAGAACTTTGCGGCGGAAAAGGCGGAGGCCGTCCGGACATGGCGATGGCAGGTGCGAAAGACGCTGACAAATTGGAATCAGCACTCGAATCCGTTTACAGCTTAGTGAAATAGGTTTAATAAATCTGAGCTATCGGTTATAATGAAAAATAGACAGCGGAAACGATTAATGCTATTTAAAATCCGAAAGCGAGGTGCTTGTCGTGAGTTCATTTGATCATACTATGAAGTTCGATTCCTCTGATGAGTCGATGGAGCAGGAAGTTAAGCAAGTCATGCTTCAAGTTCATGCTGCACTTGAAGAAAAAGGCTATAACCCGATCAATCAGATTGTCGGATATTTATTATCAGGTGATCCGGCCTATATTCCTCGCCACCAGGATGCGCGCAACATGATTCGCAAGCTTGAACGCGATGAAATTCTGGAAGAGCTTGTTAACTTCTACATCAAGAAGAATAACGAGGAATAATGATGCGCATAATGGGACTTGATGTCGGTTCGAAAACAATTGGAGTCGCAATCAGCGACCCAATGGGCTGGACTGCCCAAGGAATCGAAACCGTCAAAATAAATGAAGCGATCGAAGAATTTGGAATGGTTCGCCTTGGCGAGCTGATCAAGCAATACGAAGTGACAGAAGCGGTAGTCGGTTACCCGAAAAACATGAACAATTCAATCGGGCCGCGTGCTGAGGCATCTGAAAGATTTGCAGCTTTGTTGAAAGAAGCGTATAGTATACCGGTGGTCCTATGGGATGAACGGCTTACAACGTCGGCAGCAGAGAAGATGTTGATTTCCGCAGATGTCAGCCGCAAAAATCGCAAAAAAGTGATCGACAAGATGGCAGCAGTTATGATCTTGCAAGGCTATCTTGATTTTAAAAAATAATGAGGTGACGCAAATGGAACACGGACAAGAGCACATTACAGTCGTTGATGAAAACGGCAACGAACAATTATTTGAAGTATTGTTTACATTTGAATCAGCTGACTTCGGAAAATCATACGTCTTGTATTTCCCGGTAGGCGCTGAAGAAGATGAAGAAGGCGAAATTGAAATTCATGCATCTTCCTTTACTGAAAATGCTGATTCAGACGAAACGGCAGGCGGCGGAGAGTTGCGCCCGGTAGAAACTGAAGCAGAATGGGACATGATCGAAGAAATGCTGAATACGTTCCTTGACGAAGAAGAAGAAAACGAAGAACTTTAAAAAGCAGGAGGGACGGAATTGATTGCTGATTCCGTCTTTTTCTTTTGTATGATTTTCTTGTATACTGATAGGAGTTGAACATTTTCAGTCCAACTTCTGCAGAACAGAAAAGCTAGGGGGAACACCCGTGGAAAAACCGTCCAAAAAAGACATTATGTTTGAACGAATGACAGAAAAGAAGAAGGAAGTGAGAGTCGTCCGACGCATTGTATTAATAGTCGCACTGATCCTGTTGGTCATCATCGGAATTGCAGGCTTCCAAACTTATAATTACATCTCAAATGCTTTAGAGCCGGTTGATTCAGAATCGGAAGAAGTCATTACCGTCGAAGTGCCAATTGGTTCGAATTTGGACAGCATCGCGGCATTGTTGGAAGAAAACGGAGTCATTGAAGACGCTCGAATTTACAAATACTACGTGAAGTTTAATAATGAATCGGAGTTTCAAGCCGGAACCTATGGATTGCTTCCATCTATGACGCTGGCTGAAATTACGGAAAGCTTGAAAACAGGCACTGTTTACCGAGAGCCGCTCTACACCATTAATGTTCCGGAAGGACTGACGGTAGAAGAAATTGCCGAAAATGTTATTGCCGAAAAAACATCGTTTACGGCTGAAGAATTCCTGGAAAAAATTGAGGATCCTGTCTATCTGGAGGACCTCATGATAAAATACCCTGAGTTGCTAACAGACGATATTTTAGCTGAAGATGTCCGTTATTCCCTTGAAGGGTATTTGTTCCCGGCGACTTATCCTATTTACGAAGAAGACCCATCGCTGGAATTGTTGATCGAGCAAATGCTTGATACGACACAAGCAAATGTGATGCAGTATCAAACCGTTTTAGAGGAACTTGGCCAAACGCCTCATTGGCTGCTGACTTTCGCTTCTCTATTAGAAGAGGAAGCCACTGCACAAGCAGATCGGCAGACTATTGCCAGCGTCTTTTATAACCGCATAGAAGACGATATGCCTTTGCAAACAGATCCAACAGTCATTTATGCAATGGGCGAACACAAAGACCGCTTGTTCAATACCGATTATGAGTTCGAACATCCTTACAGCACCTATCAAAACAATGGGCTTCCGCCTGGACCCATTGCGAACTCCGGAGGGTCTTCAATTGAAGCTGTACTGGACCCTGCCGAAACCGAGTACTTCTACTTTTTGGCTGATTCAACAGGTGTAAATCACTTTGCTAAGACCTACGAAGAGCATTTGGCAAATCGTGATGAATATATTGGAAACTAAAACGATCGAGAAGGAAGCACCTCGCTTTCCTTCTCTTTTTATGGTAAAATTTGAAGTAATTTTTGCTGAGCCGAAAAGGAGCACTGCAGTATGGTGAACGAGCAATTATTAGCGACGCTCGAAGCGATTCGAGCATATGCTGTTGAACAACACGTACCGATTATGGAAGAACAGGGGATTCATGAACTGATTGAGCTGCTTAAAGTACAACAGCCAGAAAAAATTCTGGAAATCGGATCGGCTATTGGCTTTTCAGCAATTAAGATGGCTGAAGCACTGCCAGCAAGCGCAATAGACACGATTGAACGTGATGACTCCCGGTACCAAAAGGGAGTGGAGTTTATCGGACAATCAGGACTTGGCCATCGAATCCGCATATTTCATGCAGACGCCCTAGAGCTTTCGCTGGCTGATTTGAAGAAACAGTATGATGCTATCTTTATCGACGCAGCAAAAGGACAATACGAACGCTTTTTTGACAAATACGAAGAACTTTTGCCGGTAGGTGGAATCATCTATTGCGATAATATGGCCATGCATGGGCTTTCAGATTTGCCGTTATCGGAAGTGCCGAGAAGAAAGCGGACCATGATCCGCAACTTGGCGGCCTTTAAAGAGCATATGCTCAACCATCCTCGTTATGATACGGAATTATTGTCATCGGGAGACGGCATTATGATCTGCAAAAAGAAATGAAACACCAAAAAGAGGTTGCAAGGAGCTAAACAACATGTCTAAAAAACGGCCGGTCGTTATTGGGATCGCAGGGGGTTCGGGCTCGGGGAAAACGAGTGTTACGAATTCCATTTATGAAGTATTTAAAGAAAACTCGGTGGTAGTGATTGAGCAGGACTATTATTACAAAGACCAAAGTCATTTGGCTTTTGATGAGCGTCTGGAAACGAACTACGACCACCCATTGGCATTTGATACGGATTTGCTGATTGACCATATCAACAAACTGATTGATCGTCAGCCGATTGAAAAACCGGTCTATAATTACGCTGTACATACGCGTGCAGAAGAAACTGTATTGATTGAGCCCAAAGACGTTATTATCCTGGAAGGGATTTTGGTGCTTGAAGATGTTCGTTTGCGCGAATTGATGGACATCAAACTATTTGTCGATACAGATGGTGATTTGCGCATAATTCGCCGACTGCTGCGCGATATTAACGAACGGGGACGGACCATCGATTCAGTTATTGAACAATATTTGACTGTCGTCCGTCCCATGCACAACCAATTTATTGAGCCGACTAAACGCTATGCGGATGTTATCATCCCTGAAGGCGGCCAAAACGAAGTAGCAATTGATTTGATGGTTACAAAAATCAAAACAATTCTTGAATAGATTGCCAGATTATAATATGATGATACGAGACTGACGGATGCAGGCATCCAGGTCAGCAGTTGAAGGAGTGGGAACAATGGCTAACGAAAAACAATTTCCAATGACAGCTGCAGGAAAGCAGAAGTTAGAGGATGAACTAGACTTTCTGAAAACGATTAAACGAAAAGAAGTGGTTGAACGAATTAAAATCGCACGTGATTTCGGCGATTTGTCTGAGAACGCTGAGTACGACTCTGCAAAAGAAGATCAGGCTTTCGTAGAAGGCCGCATTTCAACACTTGAATCGATGATCCGTAACGCGGTAATCATAAATGAAAATGAATCCAATAAAGACATCGTTCGCTTAGGAACGACGGTTACATTTATAGAAGTTCCAGATGGCGATAAAGAATCATATACAATCGTTGGGTCTGCGGAAGCCGATCCATTAGAAGGCCGCATTTCAAATGATTCTCCAATTGCGAAAAGCATGATCGGCCGTACGATTGGCGAAAACGTCAAGGTTCTGACACCAGGCGGAGAAATGGAAATTAAGATTCTTTCAATCACGTGATCAAGCGGCCATTCTATTAAAAGGATGGCCGTTTCTCTTTAATCCGACTTTTAATGAAACGAAAATATCGCTGAAACGTCAAATTTGTCATACTGGATTTATGGTAAACTATTGAGAAAGGGGGACATTACATGTCTAACGAAGAAAAACCGTATCCCTCTCGTTTGAAGAAAAAGAAAAACCGGTCTAATTCCATTTTGAATATTATGATCGGCTTGGTATTTGCATTGATTCTCATCATAGGGGTATCGATGTTGTTTAGTGGAGGGGACGATCAGGCTCAAGATCCTGAGGCAGTCACAATTTCACCTGAAACCGAAGACCAAACGAGCGGTTCGGAAGACAGTGAAGGCGAAAGTGCCAACACTGAAGAACAACCAGAAGAAGATGCTGAAGTTTCTGATGAAGAACTAGCGGCAGCAGAAAAAGCTGAAAAAGAAGCTGAAGAAGCAAAAAAAGCTGAAGAAGAAAAAGCTAAAGCAGAAAAAGCTAAAGAAGAAAAGGCTAAAGAAGAAAAAGAAGGATCTGTCACAAAAGGCGGAACCATTACACGTGAAGACTCGAATGATCCAATCGTGGAAGAAACAGTCATCAACACGAGCTGGGAACCGGTCGGCACGAAACAAAAAGGCGATCACGTCTCTGTCTACCAGAAAGATTCGGTAGATTGGAACGAAAAGGTCAATGCTGTTTCCTATGCGACTGGCCTGGATGCCAATAATATGTATGTCATGATGATTAAAAATGGCGGGGGTCCGCAAAAATCAATTGCGACTGTCCAGTCTAAAGATGAATCCGAAAAATACCGTGTCCACATGGAATGGGTAGATGGCGAAGGCTGGAAGCCAGTGAAGATGGACGTGCTAAACACGCTGCAAGGCGCCTATTGATAGAGGCGTCTTTTTCTTTGATATAAACTGAAACAGTGAAGCTAACTGACTATGGAAAGAGGAATGACAAAATGAAAATCGGTGTAATTGGTGCGATGGAAGAAGAAGTTCAATTGTTGAGAGGCAGACTGGAAAATCCTCAGACAGAAGAAATAGCAAAATGTGAATTCACAATGGGTACATACGAAGGGCAGGAAATCGTTCTGCTGAAAAGTGGCATTGGCAAAGTGAATGCAGCTATGTCAACGACGATCCTTCTTCAGCATTATAAACCGGATATTGTCATTAACATTGGTTCTGCAGGTGGTTTTGATGAAGATCTTGAAGTGGGAGCAGTGGTTATATCAGACGAAGTTCGCCACCATGACGTGGATGTCACCGCCTTCGGTTATGAAATGGGTCAAGTTCCTCAGTTGCCAGCAGCGTTCACTTCTAACGAAGAATTGATTGAACTGGCAGTCAAAGCTGTCAAAGAAATGGGTCAGCATGAATACGCAGTCGGCTTAATTGCTACTGGAGATTCTTTTATGAACGACCCGGTGCGCGTAGCTCGTGTACGTGAACATTTCCCAACGATGAAAGCAGCTGAAATGGAAGCAGCGGCGGTTGCGCAAGTTTGCTATCAATTTGACGTTGCATTCGTTGTGATCCGTGCGTTATCGGATATTGCCGGGAAAGAGTCTTCTGTATCGTTTGACGAATTCTTGCCAATCGCTGCACAGCATTCAACTGAGATTGTCTTTAACGTAATCAGCCAGTTGGCAGCACGTATTTAACCGGCAGCAAACAAAAAAGCTGAGTGACGTTTTTCAACGTTCCTCAGCTTTTTATACTTTTTTTAAGGTGAAGGTACTGACCATTAGCAGCGAACAAATCACGAATAGGAACATATAAACGACCGGTGAAAGAATCGGCAGTCCGAAGTATGAAAGCGTAATGATTGTTCCTGCTGCAGTGATGGGCAAACCGGTAAAATACCCGGTGGCATCTGAGATATTGAAGCGAGCCAGCCGAAATCCTCCACATGAAATATAAAGGACAGTAAAAACCATGCCGATAAATCCGAAGTCTGTCAGAACAAGCTGGTATATTAAAATTGCGGGTGCGACACCGAATGACAATATGTCACTCATCGAATCGAGCTGTTTTCCTAAAGCGGATTCCTGATTGAACTTTCTTGCCACCATACCGTCAAAGCGGTCCAGAAAAGCCGCGATAAATATAAATAGCACGCTATAGCTATAAGATTCATTTAAAGTGGCCATAAGAGAAGCACCGCCAAACAGCATATTGCCGATTGTGAGGGTATTAGCGGTCTGTGACCTCAGCTTTTTGATGGTGTGATCCATTCTTTCTGTAATTAACAATGGAAAACACTCCTTCTTTTTTGTAAACTTGTTCACTCTAGTATACTGTGAAAGGTAAAAAAATGGTAGACTATTTTAGCGACGGAGGCTGTACTATGAAAAAATACCTGTACCAACGTTCAATCGAATTAACGAACGGAGCTTTCACTTCGAATTTGATCCGACAATTTGCTCAATCCAAAAGCAGCCGCAGGTTCATACCCGGCTATATTAAAGCCTATCAGATTTCAGTAGATGAAGTCGAAGAACCAGTGGCATCTTTTCCAACTCTTCACGAATTTTTTGTCCGAAAATTGTCGGAGTCCAGTCGACCAGTTTCTAGTGCACCTGTGGTTTCTCCAGTTGATGGAAAAATTGAAATCATCGGAGACCTTCAGGAAGGCACTCAATTTCTAGTGAAAAACCAATTTTATTCATTGGCAGACTTGTTGGGTAACAGCGCATTGGCTGAGAAGTACCAGGCTGGCAACTATGCAGTGCTCTATTTATCACCCGCTGATTACCACCGAATCCACAGTCCAGCTAACGGTAAAGTGAATAAACAATACGTCCTTGGAAAAAAATCTTATCCGGTTAACGCAGCTGGATTGCAGTATGGCAAAGCGCCCATCAGTGGAAATTACCGTATGATTACGGAATTGGAAACACCATCAGGCAGAATGCTGGTCGTCAAAGTCGGCGCGATGTTCGTGAATTCCATCCAGTTGACTGAAACTGGAGATAACTGGAAAAAGGGTGCTGAAGTAGGCTATTTCAGTTTCGGCTCCACCGTTGTTTTGTTTTTTGAGAAGAATTCCATCAAATTTGTCGAAGATATGTCTGCAGGACAGCGGATCAAGGTGGGAGAAGCGTTAGGAAATATGATATAATCAATAGCATTAAGTTCGGGAAAACAGGAGTGAGTTGTATTGTATCAAAATTTTGTACCAAGCCAATATGTAAAAGAAGTTTTTGACATTAAGCCGGAGATGCTGATCGAAAAAAATATTAAAGGCATTATCACGGATTTGGATAATACCCTCGTGGAATGGGATCGCCCAGACGCGACGCCAAAATTGATTGAGTGGCTGAAATCAATGAAGGATGCGGGCATCCAAGTCGTGATCGTTTCCAACAACAAGGAACTGCGGGTCAAGTCATTCGCAGATCCTTTAGGAATTCCGTTTATCCACCAGGCACGCAAACCGATGGGACGGGCTTTCCGCAAAGCGCTTCGGATCATGGAAGCAAAGCGCGAACAAGTGGTAGTAATTGGTGATCAGATGCTGACGGATATTTTCGGCGGCAACTTGAACAAGATGCACACAATCCTCGTGTTGCCGGTAGCTCAGTCAGATGGTTTTTTCACACGATTTAACCGGAGAGTGGAACGCAGAATCATGAAGAGATTGAAAGATAAAGGACAATTGATGTGGGAGGAAGAAAAGTGAGTGAAATGCCAACTTGCATCGGATGCGGTGTACAGATTCAAACTGAAAACAAAGAAGAGGTAGGGTATGCTCCACCATCTTCATTGGAAAAAGAAGAAATTATTTGCCAGCGCTGTTTCCGCCTAAAAAACTACAATGAACTTCAGCCCGTATCTTTAACGGATGACGATTTTCTTCGTATTTTAAATGGTCTTGGGGAACGCGATGGCCTGATTGTGAAAATTGTCGATATTTTTGATTTTAACGGCAGCTGGCTTCCGGGCCTTCACCGTTTTGTCGGAAACAACGACATCTTGTTGATTGCCAATAAAGCCGATTTGCTGCCAAAATCGGTCAAACAGCATAAATTGATTCATTGGATGAAGCAAGAAGCCCGCAAACTGGGGTTGCAGCCGATTGATATCTTGACAGTCAGTGCGCACAAAGGAACGGGAATTGCAGAAGCCATGGAAGCAATTGAAAAATACCGCAAAGGCAAAGATGTCTACGTGGTCGGCTGTACAAATGTCGGCAAATCGACGTTCATCAACCGCGTGATTAAACAGGCCACTGGACAAGCAGATGTTATCACAACATCGCATTTTCCAGGAACAACATTGGACATGATTGAAATTCCGTTGGATGACAAACGTTCATTGTTCGATACACCGGGCATCATTAATCACCATCAATTAGCACACCATCTTCAAACGGCAGATTTAAAACAGATCATGCCTAAAAAAGAAATCAAGCCGCGGGTATTCCAATTGAATGCAGAACAAACGCTGTTCGTTGGCGGCTTAGCTCGTTTTGACTTTATCCAAGGAGAGCGCTCATCATTTACTGTCCACATCGCGAATGATCTGCCGATTCACCGAACCAAGCTGGATAACGCAGATGCCTTGTATGAACAGCATTTGGGTGATATGCTGGCACCGCCTTCAGCTGAGTACAAAGATGATTTCCCTGAGTTGGTGCGCCATGAGTTCAGCATCAAAGACGCAAAGACCGATATCGTTTTTTCTGGACTTGGCTGGATTACCATTCAACACGGCAATGCTGTCATTGCTGCCCATGCACCTAAAGGTGTAGAAGTCATAGTTCGCCCATCTTTGATCTAGGAGGTTTTTGGATGAAGAAATGGTACGCGGTGATCGGTGATCCGATTGCCCATTCCTTATCCCCATTTATGCATGAATCATGGTTTGACGAGCACGGTATCGATGCTGCTTATATTCCGATTCATGTGGAACCGTCTCAGTTGAAAAAATCATTTGATGCGATGAAGACTTTAGGTATCAGCGGCTTTAATATTACGCTTCCGCACAAGCAGTCCATTGTGCCGATTCTTGGCAAATTGGAAGAAAGCGCGATGCAAATGAATGCTGTCAATACGGTGAATTTTGATGGTACGCACTACAGCGGTTCGAATACAGATGGTGATGGTTTTGTACGTTCTATGCTCGTGTATGACGTGGAAAAAACATCAAAAGTATTGCTTATCGGAGCTGGTGGTGCAGCGAGAGGCATCGCTTTTGCTTTAAAACGGGCAGGATTCACGGATGTGACCATCACCAACCGGACTTTCCGCCGGGCAGAAGAACTGGCTGCTGAAACCGGCAGCTCGGCCATAACGCTCGCGTCTTCAGAAGAGAGCCTGTCCGAATTTGCGGTTGTTATTCAAACAACATCTGTTGGCTTGGCTAAGGATGAAGCATTGCCAATTTCTCTGGAGCTAGTAAAGCCCGGAACTTTAGTGGCGGATATTATTTACAATCCGCTCGAGACACCCTTTTTGAAAAAGGCCAAAGAGAAAAAATGCGTGACATTAAACGGTGTTGGCATGTTTGTTTATCAAGGTGCAATTGCCTTTGAAAAATGGACAGGCGTACAGCCGGATACTGAAAAAATGATCCGATTGATCACAGAAAAACTAGGAGGCACTTATGTTAACAACTAAACAAAAAAGCTTTTTGAGAAGCGAAGCGCATCATCTTGATCCAATTTTTCAGGTAGGCAAAGGCGGCGTCAATGAAGCCATGCTCGTGCAGATCAAAGAAGCATTGGAAAAACGTGAGTTGGTCAAAATCAGCATTCTTCAAAACAACGAAGACGGCAAAGATGAAGTAGCAAAAGCTTTGGCCAAAGGCACAAAATCACAATTGGTTCAATTGATTGGCCACACTGTGATTCTGTACAAGCAGTCGGTCAACAACAAAAAAATCGAGTTGCCGGTCAAAAGATGAAAAAAGTAGGGATATTGGGCGGAACTTTTAATCCGCCTCATCTCGGCCATTTGATTATGGCTAATGAAGCGTACCATTCAGCTGAATTGGACGAAGTGCGCTTCATGCCTAACTTTATTGCACCTCACAAAGAAGTAGAAGGAGCCAGTGCCCAACAGCGATTGATGATGACCCAACTGGCGATTTCAGGACATCCGCATTTTAAGGTGGAAGAATTTGAAATTAACAGTGGCGGGGTATCCTATTCTTTCGATACGCTGACAAAGCTGATTGAACAGGAACCTGACACAGAGTTCTTTTTCATTATTGGTGGAGATATGGTGGAAGGATTGCCTACATGGCATCGGATTGACGATTTAGTGAAGTGCATTCGCTTTATCGGAGTTAAACGGCCGGGGCATAATACAGAAACACCTTACCCGGTCATGATGATCGACTCGCCTGAATTGCTGCTGTCATCGACCATGTTGAGACAACGCGCTGCCACTGACCGTCCGCTCACTTTTTTGGTGCCGGAACAAGTGGAAAGGTTTATTCGAAAGGAGCGTTTGTATGGATCACAGCCAAATGCTTGAAATGGTTAAAGAACGGCTTCCTGAAAAACGCTTTACGCATGTGCTTGGCGTCGTGGACACGGCAATTGAGCTGGCAAGGGAATTTCATGTTTCCGAAGACCATGCAGAAGTTGCGGCAATTCTACACGATGTCGCCAAGTTTTCAGATCGGGACTGGATGAAGTCCGTTATTGTTGCTGAAAAGATGGATCCGCTATTGCTTGCGTATCATTCAGAACTTTGGCATGCCCCGGTTGGCGCGTATTTGGCAAAAACTGAGTTTGGGGTAGAGCACGAAGATGTTCTGAATGCCATTCGTTACCATACGACTGGACGTGAGGGCATGTCCGATTTGGAAAAAGTGGTCTACATTGCCGATTTGGTCGAACCCAACCGCAAGTTTTCAGGTGTTGAAGAATTGCGACAATTAAAAGAACGGGGATTGGATGTTATGATGGAAGCCTCGGTCAAACATTCCATCGAATTTTTAGTATCGAAAAATCAACCGGTATTTCCGGATTCACTGAAGTGCTACAACGACTTCGTGCAACAGAAAGGGAAAGTGAAAGAATGACTAAAGAAACTTTACTACAAGTGGCGTATAACGCTGCAGAAGATAAAAAAGCAGAAGACATTGTTGTCTTGAATATGGAGGGAATTTCGCTGTTGGCTGACTTTTTCGTTATCTGCACAGGAAACTCCGATCGCCAGGTTCAATCAATTGCCAAAGAAATTATGGACAAAGCCCATGAAGAAGGCCATGAAGTGAAAAGTGTTGAAGGATTTGATTCGGCACGCTGGATCCTTGTCGATCTTGGCGATGTAGTGGCACACGTTTTCCATAAAGACGAACGCTCATACTACAACCTTGAACGCCTGTGGAGAGAAGCTCCGCAAATGGAAATATGAAATACGGAAAATTTGCCGCGGTCTATGATGGACTGATGGAAGATATTCCTTATGAAAAGTATGTGGAGTGGGTCGCTTCCCATGTCACATCCGGCAAATTGCTGGATGTGGCGTGCGGAACCGGCACATTGTCACAGCTTTTTGCTGAAATGGGCTATGACGTGACCGCCAGTGATTTATCAGAAGACATGCTGACGGTTGCCAATCAACGTTTCCAGGAAGCGAATCAATCGATTCCGGTGCTTCAATTGTCTATGGACAACTTGGAGGGGCTGGAAGGATTTGATATTGTCACCATTGCGATCGATTCGTTGAATTATTTGCAGAGCGGCCAGCAGGTCCAGCAGACATTCAAAGAAGTTTGCGGTGCATTAAACTCAGGCGGCCATTTTTTCTTTGATGTGCATTCTGTTTTTAAAGTGGATGTGCTTTACATGGATAGCCCGTTTGTCTATGATGCAGAAGAGATCGCATACATTTGGCATACCGAGCCAGGGGAAGCGGAACACAGCGTAATTCATGACATGACGTTTTTCGTTCGCCATAATGAGTTGTTCGAACGCTTTGAAGAAACGCATGAGCAGCAGACCTTCCCGGTCGACGTTTATGTGAAATGGCTTGAAGCTGTCGGGTTTTCTGTGGAGTCGATTACCGCAGATTTTTCAGATGACGTTCCGGATGAAGAAAGTGAACGTATCTTCTTTCATGCCAGAAAAAAATAAAATTAGCCTAAACCATCTGCATATTGCAGGTGGTTTTTATGTATTTAAAAATGATGGACAAGCATCTTCTAATTATTATATAATTCAAACAGCTTCTATTTAATTGCCTTCTGAAGAAATGAGGAATGCCAGCTGAAACTTTCCGATCTTCAGAACAAACCCGCGTGGCTGCTGATCCCCGCTGCTGCCATTGCGCTGCTGTTGATTTACTTCTTCTTTCCACAAGAGAAGCCGGAGACAACTCCTGCTGCTTCGCTCGAATTGATCAACGCTGAATCCCCTCAGCAGACAGAAACCCCTGAACCCGAAGATCCCGAAATAGCTGCAACATTGATGATCGATATAAAAGGCCAAGTGGCAAATCCGGGTGTTTATGAACTCCCGGCAGGATCCCGCATGCAAAATGCCATCGATGCCGCAGGTGGATTTACATCTGAAGCAGACAGCCGTGCCATCAATTTGGCGTTGATTGTCATGGATGAAACGAGTCTATATGTGCCTGCAGTTGGAGAAGAAGCCGTTGTGCCCGCTGCTGCAGCTCAAACGGCCTCAGCAGGCGGCAGCGGCCTGATCAACATCAATGCGGCAACAGAAACTGAGCTAATGGAACTGCCAGGCATTGGCCCGTCGAAAGCCGCAGCCATTCTTGCGTACAGAGAAGAAGCCGGAAAATTTAAAACACCCGAAGAACTGATGGAAGTGTCCGGAATTGGCGATAAAACGTTTGAACAATTAAAAGATTTGATCACAGCCAAATAAAAAGAGTAGAACAAAAGACGGTTGACGAAAACCTTGCCTCTGCTACACTTATTTTAACTACACAAGCAGGAGGCAATTAAATGAAGCGAATAACTTGGGACCAATTCTTCATGGCGCAAAGCCATTTACTGGCACTTAGAAGCACTTGCACACGCTTGGCTGTCGGAGCGACCATTGTGCGTGACCGGAGAATTATGGCGGGCGGCTACAATGGATCCATCTCCGGAGGCGACCACTGCATCGACAAAGGCTGCTACGTAGTCGATGGGCATTGTGTCCGAACAATTCATGCAGAAATGAATGCATTGCTGCAATGTGCAAAATATGGCGTCAGCGTCAGCGGGGCCGATATGTATGTCAGCCATTTTCCATGCCTCCAGTGCACAAAATCAATCATTCAGGCAGGCATTTCCCGGTTGTACTATGCCACCGACTACAAAAATCATGAGTACGCCATTGAGCTCTTGGAACAGGCAGGGGTAGAAGTGGTGCAAGTGGTATTCGATGAGCGGAAAATCGACTTTTTAAGTGTTGAAAAGTCGGCTCTTTACATCGAACTGTTAGAAAAATTGCGAGAAAAAGGCGGCAGCGAAGAAGAATTGGCCTATTACAATGAACGGGTGAGCCAATTATTCGGAGAAATCGAAGTGTAACAGCCACACATTTTTTATATGTGGCAACGGCAACAGCTCTTGCCACATATGCAGCGCATGAAACAGCGGTTCAACTCGTGTTCATGTTGCTGCTTTTTTGTTGGATGGGCTGGAAAAAAGAACGTATTCCGGTGATAATGGGCATTTTTATAATTGCTTGTGCAGTTTATTTGGTGCAGGATTTCCGAAGCCAAGACCATTTTGATTATTCACAGCCCTATTCCGGTCAACTGATATTTCGAGCAGGCGCAGTTATCGACGGTGACAGCTTAAGAGGGTTTGCAGCGTTGGCAGATGGAACGATTGTTTATGCCCGCTACCGTGTAAGCTCAAAGGAAGAAAAGGTAGTAATGGAAAAATTAGTAGATCAATCAATATTTCAAGTGTCAGGCATTTTCGAAGAGCCGTCTCCACCCTCGCACCGCTACGCATTTCATATGGCCGACTACTTGAAACACAATGGTGCTGCCTCGTTATTGGCGATTCAGTCGATTGATGGTGCAAAGGCGAATAATACGTGGACCAATCAATTGTTGAGCAGACGGGATGCTTTAAAGCATCATATTCGAGCGCATTTTCCTGAAAGCCTTGCCGCAGAAGCGGAAGCTTTGCTGATTGGGGAGCGGGAAAATATGGATCCAGAAGATCAGCGGGTGCATCAAACACTTGGCATCTCTCATTTATTCGCGATATCCGGTTTGCATGTAGGAATAGCATCAGGCTTGCTGTATGTAATTCTTATCCGTCTCCATGTCCGAAAAGAGACAGCGATTGTCGTTTTGCTTATAGTTCTGCCGCTTTATGCGGTAATAGCGGGAGGTGCGCCTTCTGTTTGGCGAGCGGTCAGCATGGTTTCTGTAGTATTGGCAGGCAAGCTATTCGGTTTTAAGTTGCCTATTGCTCCTATTATGTTAACTAGTATGATCGTTTTTATGCTATGGAATCCGTACGCCATGTACAAAATTGGTTTTCAGCTGTCTTACGGCGCGACATTTGGCATTATATACTCGTTAAAGTTTCTTTCAGGCATTCAGTCTTCTGTGAAAACAGGATTTATCATTACCTTCATTTCGCAAATGACTTTGTATCCTTTGCTGCTGTTTCACTTTTATGAGTTGTCGTTGTCGGCATTTGTGGTTAACAGCTTGTTTGTTCCTTTATTCACATTGCTGATCTTGCCAGCCAATTTTTTGCTGTTGTTTCTGACAGCGCTATTTCAGCCAGCCGCAGACTTTGTGTTTTATTTTTATGAACCGTTGCGGGGAGAAATCGATCGTTTTATGAGTTGGCTGGCTGAATTGCCCTATCAATTATGGAATCCTGGCAAACCTGATTTCTTTATAGCAGCGTTGCTGACAGCAAGCGTCTATTTGTTTTATTGTGCTGCTGAACGGCAATTCCGTCTGCGGCAGCTGCTGATTCTTTTGGTGCCGGCTATCGTGTTTTCGGCATTGCCTTATCTGGATCCACGCTTGAAGGTAACTTTTATAGACGTTGGCCAGGGGGACAGTGCGCTGATCGAAATGCCATACCGAGAGGCGGTTTACTTGATTGATAGCGGCGGGGTGCTAAGATTTGATACGGAAGCTTTCAAAGAGAGGAAGCAACCCTATGAAATCGGGCGTCAGGTTGTGGCACCCTATTTGAAAGGCAATGGCATTTCGTCGATCGATACGTTTATTATTTCCCACCCGGATGCGGATCATGCCGAAGGGGCGGAGGAGATTTTCCGGTTATTTTCGGTGAATGAACTCCATTTGACACCGGGGTCTGCATCAAATGCATTAATGGTGGAGCTCGCCTCTGATGCTGTTGAAGCCGAAGTGGCTTTTCCAGGTGCGGAATCAAATTGGACGATTGGAGACACACAGTTTACTTATTTGTCTCCTCTGGATGCGGAATATGAAGGAAATAATGATTCGCTTGTTCTGTTGATGAAAACCGGGGATTATCGTGTTTTATTCACGGGAGATTTGGAAGCGGATGGCGAGAAAGAGCTGCTTTCGCCTTATGGCAATGAACTTGCCGGACTGACGGTATTGAAAGTGGGACATCATGGCAGCAAGACTTCCAGCAGCGAAGAGTTTTTAAGGCTTCTGGAACCCAAACTTTCAATTTTTTCCACAGGCGCAGACAATCGTTATGGCCATCCGAGTGCAGAAGTGGTGGAACGGTTTGGTAAGCTTCAGCTGAATACGCTAAACACGGCAGAAAATGGGACCATCCAGCTGCTTTACGAAAAAGGAAAAATTGAACTTGAGACCATGAGATGATAGAAGAGAAGTTTGTCTTGATATAAGCAACAAAAAAAGGTTCCACGTCGTTAGACATGGAACCTTTTTTGATTTAATTACCGTGCTGCGAATTGTACAACTCCAGCAATGATAAAGATAAGGGCGAAAAATCCAAAGGATACGACAAAGCCCATACCTGCGTCAATTGCATCGTTACGCTTGGACTGTACATTCTGTTCAAATTCATTCATTGAAATCCCTCCTAATTCCTTCTAATTATAAGCGAAGCCAACGCAAAAATCTAGATTGAAGTAAACATAAAGAGGGGAATTTACGTGCCGACACATAACTGTCAAATACCCAAAGCGGTAAAAATCCGATATAGTAGAGAGAAGGGAGGCTGATACGATGATTACTTCCGTGTGGAAATCTATACGCAGCGGACAAATAGACCCTGTTTATCTCATTGTAGGAACAGAAAGCTATTTTATTGAAAAAACCTTGGACTTATTAAAAGATAAATTAACAGATGGCGGCGAACTGGAACTGACTTTTTTTGATTTGGATGAAGTCCCTGTTGAACATGTCATCGACGAAGCGGATACCATCCCTTTTTTCAGCGACCGCAAGCTGATCATTGCGCGGAATGCGTCGTTTCTGAGAGCGGCAGAACGCGGCAAAGAAAAAATTAACCATGATTTGAAAGCGCTGGAAGCTTGGCTGGAACATCCGCCGGGAAGTTCGGTGACGATTTTCGTGGCGCCTTATGAGAAGCTGGACGAACGAAAAAAAGTAACCAAACTGATCAAGCAACATACTGTATTGGTGGAAGCTAAACCGCTGCAGACAAATGACTTGGAAAGTTGGCTGATGCACGAAGCAAAAAGTTTTGGCAAAGGCATTGACCTGAAGGCGGCTCAGAAGCTCATGGAGATGGCTGGCACCAACTTGACGCTGTTGTCGTCGGAAATTGAGAAGATGTCTCTATACCTGGGATCTGCAGAGGAAGACATTACGGTTGAGCTTGTGGAAAACATGACGGCTCGGACACTCGAACAGGATGCTTTTAAAATGCTGCAATCATATCTCGACGGCAATATTAGCGGAGCGCTCAGCGTGTATTATGGCCTGCTGCGGCAAAAAGAAGAGCCGGTTGCATTGACAGCCTTATTGGCATCGCAGATCCGGTTTATGATCCAAGTGTATTATTTGCAGAAAAAAGGCTATCACGCACAGCAAATCTCCAAACAATTAAAAGCCCATCCATACCGTGTCAAGTTGTTGGTGGAAAAACGCCAGCAGATTTCTGAGAAACGATTGTTGCAAGTGCTCGGTGATTTGGCTGAAATTGATTTGCAGCTGAAAACACTCAGCGGCAATCGCGACCGCTTTCTGGAATTTTTTCTGATGAAGCGCGGCGGGCAAGCGCAGCGTTAAAAAAGTATAGAAAAAAGCCGGTTCCCTTTAGAGGAACCGGCTTTTTACATGTTTTACGCTTGTTTCATCAAGCGAGCTTTTTTACGAGCTGCAGTGTTTTTATGGATCAAGCCTTTAGAAGCCGCTTTTTCCACCTGTTTAATCGCCGCTTTTACAGTATCGCTAGCGTTATCGTCTTTGTTAGTCAAAGCTGTTTCAGCTTTCTTAATAGAAGAACGCATTGCTGATTTTACATGTGAGTTTTGAGCGTTTTTAGTGTCGTTCGTGCGCACACGTTTGATTGCAGATTTAATGTTTGGCATATCTTTCACCTCCTAGACAAGTAAGAAAGAGAAGAAATCATTTCAACTCTTTAATGTCTCTATACAACAACAGTTATTTTATCAAATCGGGGGAAGGAATGCAATAGATACATGCAAAGAAGTTTTCCTTGACAGTTAAATGATTTCAGGAGCTTTCATTGCTCAATGTCTGCTGTACTGCTATAATTCATAGTAGTTTATATAGGAGTGAAGAGAATGAATAATGAGGAAAGATTATCCCGGCAAAGCAAAATCCGCAACTTCTCGATTATTGCGCACATTGACCATGGTAAGTCTACGCTTGCAGACCGAATTTTAGAAATGACGGAAGCACTAACTTCCCGAGAAATGAAAGCACAGTCACTGGATTCCATGGATCTTGAACGGGAACGTGGCATTACCATTAAATTAAATGCAGTTCAGCTTAACTACAAAGCGAAAGACGGAGAAATCTATATTATGCATTTGATCGACACACCGGGACATGTCGACTTCACTTACGAGGTATCACGAAGCCTTGCTGCTTGTGAAGGCGCTGTACTCGTTGTCGATGCCGCCCAAGGAATTGAAGCGCAGACACTGGCAAACGTTTACTTGGCTTTGGATAACGATTTGGAAATTCTGCCGGTTATCAACAAAATTGATTTGCCTGCAGCCGATCCGGAACGTGTCCGCCACGAGATTGAAGAAGTTATCGGGCTGGATGCTTCTGAAGCCGTATTGGCATCTGCAAAAGCGGGAATCGGCATTGAAGATATTCTGGAACAGATTGTTGAAAAAGTTCCAGCGCCAACGGGTGATCCGAACGCACCGCTAAAAGCGTTGATCTTTGATTCTCTTTACGATCCGTATCGCGGCATTGTCGCATATATCCGCATTGTTGAAGGAACTGTGAAACCTGGAGACCGCATCAAAATGATGGCTTCCGGAAAAGAATTTGAAGTCATTGAAGCAGGAGTTTTCACCCCGCATGCCATTTTGCGTGACGAATTGACGGTTGGCGACGTTGGTTTCCTGACAGCGGCCATTAAAAATGTTGGCGATTCAACAGTTGGTGATACGATTACACTGGCTAACAACCCTGCAACAGAAGCATTGCCGGGCTACCGCCGTTTGAATCCGATGGTTTATTGCGGTCTGTACCCAATTGACACCTCAAAATACAACGATTTGCGTGATGCACTGGAAAAACTGGAATTGAACGATGCCGCACTTCAGTTTGAACCGGAATCTTCCCAGGCACTTGGTTTTGGCTACCGTTGCGGTTTCCTTGGCCTGTTGCATATGGAGATTATCCAGGAGCGCATTGAGCGTGAATTCAATATTGATTTGATTACAACAGCACCAAGTGTAATTTATGATGTCCACATGACAGACGGGGAAGTTTTGAAAATCGATAACCCTGCCATGATGCCGGATGCACAAAAAATCCAGATGGTTGAAGAACCTTATGTTAAGGCCACTGTTATGGTGCCGAATGATTATGTCGGTGCAGTTATGGAAATCTGCCAGAAAAAACGCGGCAATTTCATGACCATGGATTATGTTGATGACAGCCGTGTCAGCATCATTTATGAGCTGCCGCTTGCTGAAATCGTTTATGATTTCTTTGACCAGTTAAAATCAGGCACAAAAGGCTACGCTTCATTTGACTACGAACTGATCGGCTACAAAGAATCCAAGCTCGTGAAGATGGATATTTTGTTGAACACCGAACAAGTGGATGCACTGAGCTTTATTGTTCACCGTGACTTTGCCTATGAACGAGGAAAGGTAATTGTTGATAAATTAAAAAACTTGATTCCGCGCCAGCAGTTTGAAGTGCCAATCCAAGCCGCTATCGGACAGAAGATTGTGGCTCGACAAACCATCAGTGCCATGCGCAAAAACGTTCTTGCCAAATGCTACGGTGGAGATATTTCCCGTAAACGGAAACTTCTCGACAAGCAAAAAGAAGGCAAGAAACGGATGAAGCAAGTTGGATCTGTTGAAGTACCTCAAGAAGCATTTATGGCGATCCTGAAAATGGACGACCAATCAAAATAAACGAAAAAAAGGAGGCGGGAATTTCAGCCTCCTTTTCTTATTAGAAAAGAGGAAATAAAATGGTTAAAGGATTGTATATCCATATTCCATTCTGCCACCAAATTTGTTTTTACTGCGATTTCAATAAAGTGTATTTCAAAGATCAGCCGGTAGATGCTTATATTGATTCCGTAGGCAAAGAGCTGGCGCTATGGAAACAGCAAGGGGCGCTCGATCATCCGCTGGAAACCATCTTTTTGGGAGGCGGAACCCCGACTTCTCTAACTCCTGCACAATTGGAGAAGTTGCTGGGCTATATTCATCGCTACGTAACGATGGCAGCAAACCTCGAATGGACGTCGGAAGCAAATCCGGACGAATTGACGAAAGACAAAATGCAAGTATTGTTTGACGGTGGCGTCAACCGCCTGAGCATGGGTGTCCAGTCGTTCGATGAGGATCTGCTGAAACGATTGGGGCGTACCCACAGCAATTCAGACGTGAAACGCGCCGTCGATTCAGCCCGTCTGGTCGGTTTCGAAAATTTGAGCTTTGACTTAATGTACGGATTGCCTGGGCAAACGATGCAGCAATGGGACGATACGCTTGAGCGAGCCTTTGCATTTGACCTGCCGCATTTTTCTGCCTATTCGCTGATCATCGAACCAAAAACCGTGTTTTATAATTTGATGACAAAAGGCAAGTTGAATACGGTGACAGAAGATCTGGAAGCCGATATGTACGACAAGCTGATGAATGAAATGGACATCCGCGGGTTGAAACAATATGAAATTTCCAACTTTGCGCGTCCTGGACACGAATCGCACCACAACCTTTTGTATTGGGACAATGTCGAATACATCGGTGTTGGAGCCGGAGCACACGGCTATGTGGATGGCGTCCGCTATTCAAATGCCGGGCCATTGAAAAAATATATGGCACCGTTAGACGCAGGTGAGCGGCCAATTTTGAATACGCATGAAGTGCCGGTTCATGAAAAAATGGAAGAAGAAATGTTTCTGGGTCTGCGAAAAACTTCGGGTGTGTCGCTCATTCATTTTCAGGAAAAATTCCAAAAGCCGATACAGGATGTTTATGGCAACATACTCGATAAAGAAATAGCCAAGGAAAACTTGGAGATCTCGGAAGGCTTTGTTCGTTTGACCAAGAAAGGCCGATTTGTCGGCAATGAAGTGTTTGAACAATTTTTATTGGCTTAAAGCACTTCCGTTGACAAGGATCATTATATTTGTTAATTTTAATGTAGTATTAGCACTCGGGTACTTAGAGTGCTAACAGAGGTGATGATCATGTTAACAGAACGGCAACTGCTCATCTTAAAGGTGACAGTAGATGATTACATTCAATCAGCGCAGCCGGTAGGATCGAACCAACTCTCCAAAAAAGCCGGAATTTCGTTTAGTCCGGCGACCATCCGCAACGAAATGGCGGATTTGGAAAGCATGGGCTTTCTGGAAAAAACCCATACGTCTTCCGGACGCATTCCTTCGGAGAAGGGATACCGTTATTACGTCGACCATTTGCTGACACCAAGGCCGCTGCCACAGCAGGATATTGTGCAATTGCGCTCGGTTTTTGAGGAGAAGTTAACAGAGACAGAGCAAGTCATCAAACGCTCTGCAATGATTCTTTCGGAACTGACCAATTACACATCCATTTTATTGGGTCCTGATGTACGCCGGCATATTGTCAAAAAGCTGTCGATTGTTCCGTTGGCGCAAGATACGGCGGTTGCGATTATCGTAACCGATTCAGGGCATGTGGAAAATCGTGTGTTTTCCATTCCGCCGGGCCTCAATCCATCGGATATTGAGAAAATGGCCAATATCCTCAATGAGAGGCTTGTCGGCGTGTCGCTGAACAACTTGCACTTGCGGCTAGAACAAGAGACGCTGACCATTTTAAAACAGCATGTGGAGCGTTACGGAGAACTGTTCCATACATTCAGGAAAGCGGTATTGCTGCCGCATGACGACGAAAACATTTATTACGGCGGCAAGCTGAACATCCTGAAGCAGCCGGACTTCCATGATCTTCAAAAAATCAGGGATTTGATGGATGTCATGGAAGAAGCCAAGCACATTCCGATGATTTTGCCAGTAGGAAGCCAAGGCCTCCATATTCGCATTGGCTCGGAAAACGCGCTGTCGGCAATGGAAGATTGCAGTGTCATTACGGTATCGTATAATATCGGTGAAGAACAGACAGGGTCAATCGCCATCATCGGTCCGAAACGAATGGATTACAAACGCATCGTTTCCATATTGGATTTATTGAGCGGCGATTTGTCAAAAGAACTGACCCGTATGTTTAAAAGAACGTGAACAAAGGAGGAACAGATTTGCCTAAAAAAAATAAATCCCTAAAAACCGAAGAACAAACAGCAACTGAACAAGTTGAAGCAACAGAGCCTGTCTTGGAAACAGAAGAGCAGGCAGAATTTGCGGATACAGAGACACCAGAAGTTGGCGTTACAGCCGAAGAGGAAGCTGTTGATGAAGCTGAAGAGCTTCGCAAGCAGCTTGAAGCTGAACAAAACAAATATTTGCGCCTTTTGGCTGACTATGATAATTTCAAACGGCGTACTCAAAAAGACAGAGAAATCGCCAATAAATTCCGTTCTCAATCCTTATTGGCGGATCTTCTTCCAGTGCTGGACAACTTTGAGCGGGCATTATCGCTTCAAACAACCAGCGAAGAGTCGGCTTCCTTGCTAAAAGGTGTCGAAATGGTACAAAAATCCTTGACTGAAGCTGTAAGCCGTGAAGGACTTGAAGAAATTAAAGCGGTTGGCGAACCCTTCGACCCGAATTTCCACCAAGCCGTCATGCAGGAAAAAGATGATTCTGCTGAAGCGGGAACAGTCCTGCAAGAATTGCAAAAAGGCTACATCCTAAAAGGCCGCGTTCTTCGTCCGGCTATGGTAAAAGTAAACGAATAAAAATATTGGAGGAATTTAATCATGAGCAAAATTATCGGTATTGACTTAGGTACAACTAACTCAGCAGTCGCAGTATTAGAAGGCGGCGAACCAAAAATTATTCCAAATCCAGAAGGCAACCGTACAACTCCTTCTGTAGTAGCTTTTAAAAATGGGGAGCGCCAAGTCGGCGAAGTGGCAAAACGTCAGTCGATCACAAACCCGAACACGATTCAATCTGTAAAACGTTTAATGGGTACACAGGAAAAAGTAACAGCTGAAGGCAAAGACTATACGCCTCAAGAAGTTTCTGCAATGATTCTTCAATACATCAAAGGTTATGCCGAAGACTATCTTGGCGAAAAAGTAACAAGAGCGGTTATCACTGTACCAGCTTATTTCAATGATGCACAGCGCCAAGCAACTAAAGATGCTGGCCGCATTGCGGGTCTTGAAGTGGAACGCATCATCAACGAGCCGACTGCAGCTGCGCTTGCATATGGTTTAGACAAAACGGATACAGACGAAACGATTCTTGTTTACGACCTTGGCGGCGGTACATTCGACGTTTCAATCCTTGAACTGGGCGATGGCGTTTTTGAAGTAAAATCTACTGCCGGCGACAACCGACTGGGCGGAGATGATTTCGATAAATTGATCATCGATTATTTAGTACAAGAATTTAAAAAAGAAAACGGCGTCGATTTGTCTAAAGACAAAATGGCGACACAACGCCTGAAAGACGCTGCTGAAAAAGCGAAAAAAGATCTATCCGGTGTTTCTTCTACTCAAATCTCATTGCCGTTTATCACTGCAGGAGAAGCGGGACCGCTTCACTTGGAAGTTACAATGAGCCGTGCAAAATTTGATGAATTGACTTCTTCATTAGTTGAACGTACGATGGGGCCAACTCGTCAGGCATTGAAAGATGCTGGCATCTCAGCTTCTGAACTTGACCGCGTTATCCTTGTTGGTGGATCTACACGTATCCCAGCTGTACAAGAAGCTGTTAAGAAAGAAACTGGAAAAGACCCACATAAAGGCGTTAACCCGGATGAAGTTGTCGCAATGGGTGCGGCAGTACAAGGCGGCGTATTAACTGGCGACGTGAAAGACGTTGTATTATTGGACGTAACGCCATTATCACTTGGTATCGAAACAATGGGCGGTGTATTCACAAAATTGATCGAGCGCAACACAACGATCCCAACTTCAAAATCCCAAACTTTCTCAACTGCTGCTGACAACCAGCCAGCTGTAGATATTCATGTATTGCAAGGTGAGCGTCCGATGGCAGCAGCCAACAAAACGCTTGGCCGTTTCCAGTTGGCAGATATTCCACCAGCACAGCGTGGCGTGCCTCAAATCGAAGTAACATTCGATATCGATAAAAACGGTATTGTTAGCGTTAAGGCGAAAGATCTTGGAACTCAGAAAGAACAGACAATCACTATTCAGTCCAACACATCGTTGACTGATGAAGAGATTGATCGCATGATTAAAGAAGCGGAAGAAAATGCAGATGCGGATGCGAAAGTAAAAGAAGAAGTTGAACTTCGCAACGAAGCCGATCAAGCTGTCTTCACAACTGATAAAACAATCGCTGATCTTGGTGAAGTCGTATCAGAAGAAGAGAAAAAACAAGCGGAAGATGCACGCGATGAACTTAAAGCGGCATTGGAGTCAGACAACATTGACGACATTCGCGAGAAAAAAGACAAGCTTCAGGAAATCCTGCAAGGTCTGTCAATGAAAGCTTATGAGCAGGCAGCAGCTCAGCAAGCATCCCAAGAAGAAGGCGCAGCGCCAGGCAACGACGATGTAGTGGACGCTGAGTTTGAAGAAGTAAACGACGACAAAAAATAAACGGGTCATTGAAAAGTCAAAGCAAAGCAACATGCTTTGGCTTTTTCAATGTCTTTGCAACAGCGATTTAAACCGTGTACAATTACAGTTGATTGCTAGAGGGAGAGTGACTTATGAATAAACGAGATTACTATGAAGTATTAGGCGTATCCAAGTCTGCTTCTAAAGAAGAAATTAAAAAAGCATACCGGACCTTATCAAAAAAATTCCATCCGGATATCAATAAAGAAGCCGATGCTCCTGCGAAGTTTCAGGAAGTTAAAGACGCTTACGAAGTATTGAGCGACGAGCAGAAACGTGCACAATACGATCAGTTTGGCCATCAAGATCCAAATCAAGGTTTTGGAGGCGGCGGAGACGGATTCGGATTCGACGACATCTTCAGCACCTTCTTTGGCGGCGGTACGAGACGCCGTGATCCAAATGCTCCGCGCAAAGGCGATGACCTTCAATATTCCATGACCATCGATTTCATGGATGCCGTGTTTGGAAAAGAAACAGAAGTAGAACTTCCAAAAGACGAAACATGTGAAACATGTGACGGTTCGGGTGCAAAGCCGGGAACCAAGAAAAAAACATGTCCGTACTGTGAAGGTTCTGGCCAGATGAATGTGACACAGGACACGCCTTTTGGTCGCATGGTCAATCGCCGTGCCTGCCAGCATTGCGAAGGAACTGGACAGATTATCGAAGAAAAATGTACAACTTGCCGCGGTGAAGGGAAAGTCCGCAAAGTGAAGAAAATCAAAGTTACCATCCCAGCCGGTGTTGATGATGGCCAGCAATTGCGTGTCACAGGTCAAGGTGCACCAGGTGTCAATGGGGGACCAAGCGGCGATTTATATGTCGTGTTCCGCGTAAGACCGCATAAGCAGTTCCAGCGTGAAGGCGATGACATTTACTTGGATATTTCCATTACCTATCCACAAGCAGCATTGGGTGATGAAATTGAAGTGCCAACCATCTCCGGAAAAGTGAAGTTGAAAATCCCTGCCGGCACGCAAAGCGGCGCACGTTTCCGTCTAAAAGGCAAAGGCGTGAAAAATGTTCACGGATACGGAACTGGCGACCAGCATGTGATTGTCCGCATCAAAACTCAGACAAAACTCAGCGAGAAACAAAAACAACTTTTGCGTGAATTCGCTGAAATCAGCGGAGATATTCCGGAAGAGCACAGCAGCTCACTTTTTGACAAAATCAAACGCACCATCAAAGGTGAGTAAAAGAGCAGAAGCAGTGGACGTACTTGATTTGTTGTTTATCAATGCAATTCAATTTTTACAAACGGCAGACTCTTGCAGGAAGCAGGAGTCTTGCTGCCTGTAAAAATGAAAAAGGAGCTGGGCACAATTGAAATGGTCAGAACTGGCGATCCATACGACAAATGAGGCAATTGAAGCGGTTTCCAACATCATGCACGAAGCAGGAGCCAGTGGAGTTGTCATCGAGGACTCAGAGGATTTGACAAAAGAAAGGGAATATCGTTTTGGCGAAATTTATTCGCTGGATCCGGACGATTTTCCAGTAGATGGGGTTATTCTAAAGGCCTATCTGCCGGTCAACAGCTTTCTCGGAGAGACCGTCGAGGCCATTAAACTGGCCATCAATAACCTGGTCTCATTCGACATTAACATTGGCAAAAACGAAATAACCATCAGTGAAGTCAATGAAGAAGAATGGGCAACTTCCTGGAAAAAATATTACCACCCTGTCAAGATTTCCGAGCGTTTCACCATTGTTCCGACGTGGGAAACTTACAATCCAGTTTCGAGTGATGAACTGATCATTGAATTGGATCCGGGAATGGCTTTTGGGACAGGAACCCATCCAACAACGGTGATGAGTCTCCAAGCTCTGGAGAAAACCGTTCGTGCAGGCGACCGGGTCATTGATATCGGAACAGGATCTGGTGTACTGGCGATTGGAGCAGCATTGCTGTCCGCTAAAGAAGTCTATGCACTTGATTTGGACGACATCGCTGTAAAAGCAGCAACCATCAACGTTAAGTTGAACAAAGTGCAAGATACAGTGACAGTGGAAGAAGGCAATCTGGTTGACAAAATTGACCAGCCAGGTGATGTAGTAGTCGCCAATATTTTGGCTGAAGTCATTATGTCATTTACAGATGATGCCTTCAAAATTGTTAAGCCGGGAGGTCGCTACATTACTTCAGGCATCATCGCAGCGAAAAAAAATAACGTCAAAGCGGCACTGGAAACTTCCGGTTTTGTGATCGACGACGTTATGATGATGGAAGACTGGGTTACCATCATTTCAAAAAAACCTGAATAACGGGGTGCCACGATGCAACGATACTTTATAGAAGGACAGCTTCCTGAAAATCAAATAGTGGCGATAACTGGCGATGATGCAAAGCACATCGCCAAAGTTATGCGCCAAACAGTTGGAGAAAAGCTGATTGCGGTTATGGAAGGCAAGGCTTACCTGGCAACGATCCGTTCAACTGATCTTGATGTAGAAGTAGAGCTGGGAGAAGTTTTGAAAACGCAAGTAGAGCTGCCAAAAAAAGTGACCATTGCTTGCGGGCTTCCAAAAGGCGACAAGCTTGATTTAATCGTTCAAAAAGCAACTGAGCTGGGGATGTTCGCGCTGCAGCCATTTGCTGCAGAACGGTCCATCGTAAAATGGGACAGTTCCAAGAGTGAGAAGAAAATTGGGCGTTTGCAAAAAATTGCCAAGGAAGCTGCTGAACAGTCTCACAGGACACATGTTCCTGAAATTCACAGCATCTATAGTTTTAAGCAGCTGCTAAACCAGGCTGAATCGTATGATATGGTGATTGTTGCGTACGAAGAAGAGGCGCGGCAAGGCAGCAGAAAGCGGTTTGCTGAAACTTTGAAATCGTTGTATGATAAAGATTCAGTCCTGATTGTGTTTGGTCCTGAAGGCGGCATTTCTGATGCCGAAGTGGAAGCACTGAAAAATATTGATGCCACCTTTACTTCTCTCGGACCACGAATTTTGCGGACAGAAACGGCGCCTTTGTATGCACTGGCTGCTATTTCCTGCGAATTCGAATAAAGCTGAGAGTGTACTCTAAAGACTATCAACATACAGGGCACTGAGCTGCAGCGACATTTCCCGGTTGGGGGAAATTACCTGGTAAACAAAATGACTTTTTAATAGAATGGAGATTTTATTCATGACAAACATTGCATCTTATATTGACCACACCTTATTAAAGCCTGAGTCGACAGAAAGCCAAGTTGTTCAATTGTGTAAAGAAGCGGCCGAGTTTAAATTCGCATCTGTTTGTGTCAATCCGACTTGGGTTGAAACAGCAGCAACAGCATTAACGGGCAGTGGTGTGAAAGTATGCACGGTTATCGGATTCCCGCTGGGGGCATCTACACCTGAAACAAAAGCATTCGAAACGACAGATGCCATTTCAAAAGGCGCTGGCGAAATTGATATGGTCTTAAATATTGGCGCCTTAAAAAGCGGCAATAACGATCACGTCAAAAAAGACATTGAAGCAGTCGTCAATGCAGCAAAAGGCAAAGCGATCGTAAAAGTGATCCTTGAAACTTGCTTGCTTACAGACGAAGAGAAAGTAACTGCTTCACAACTGTCTAAAGAAGCAGGAGCAGACTTTGTCAAAACGTCTACCGGTTTTTCTAAAGGCGGAGCAACAATTGAAGATGTAAAATTGATGCGCCAAACAGTCGGTGCAGATTTGGGCGTCAAAGCATCTGGCGGCGTTCGCAGCCTAGAAGACGTAGAAGCAATGATTGAAGCAGGAGCTACACGTATTGGTGCCAGCTCTGGCGTGAAAATCATGCAAGGGTTAACTTCAGATTCCGATTATTAACTATTGACCTTTCTTTGAGAATACGATATAATTTTTGAGTATATAACACTTGTTGTTCTTCGCTTCAACGTGTGTTCGGAGGGAGGGAAAAAGAGATGACAAAAACTACCGTTCGTAAAAACGAATCGATTGAAGATGCTCTTCGCCGCTTCAAACGTACTGTTTCTAAATCCGGAACAATGCAAGAGGTAAGAAAGCGCGAGTACTATGATAAGCCGAGCGTGAAACGTAAACTAAAATCAGAAGCTGCGCGTAAACGTAAATTTTAATTGACTTTAACGAGTATAATGACTTTTAAAAAATATGAACGACCAGCCTAAACCGCCAACACGGATCTTCGTGTTGGCGGTTTTTCTAATTGTCACATTTGTAAGCGCATTACTTCGTTATTGAAGAAACTTTCCTTTATAATAAAAATAGATATACTTTAGGCAATATTTAAAAAATTTCTGTTCATAGGCTTTAATTAGTAAGCAGTGGAACAGGACAGGAAGAAAAGTGTTCATTCATCAAGTATATCCTAGAAAAATGAAACCTAATTCCTGTTCATCCGTATATATACAAACAGTAAATCTGTAACGTGAAAGGAGAGGTCCCATTGAGCAGAGTCAAAGTCTATTTAGGTTTTGGACTTTTACTGTTATCGTTTCTGCTCATGCTCCCGGCTATCCAGGCTGACACTTCGACAGTGTATGTCATACCAATCGAAGATGAAGTTGAAAGAGGACTGCAGGCTTTTATCGAACGGGGCATTGAAGAAGCGGAAGAAGCTGGAGCTGAAGCCATTATTTTTGAAATTGATACACCGGGTGGATTTGTCGATGCAGCAGATGGGATAGCGCGTTCGCTGAATAAAACTTCGCTCGAAAAACTGGCTTTTATCAATCAGGATGCACTTTCTGCAGGGGCTTTCCTGGCTTTGCATAATGATGAGATATACATGCATCCCAATGGCCGCATGGGCGCGGCACAAGTGATTGATCAAAGCGGAAATGCAGCTGCAGACAAAGCCAATAGTGCTTGGCTCGCATCCATGCGAAATGCGGCTGAGACAGCCAAACGTAATCCTATCTATGCTCTGGCAATGGCAGATGCTTCGGCTACTATCCCTGAGTTGGGAGTGGATGAAGGGGAATTATTGACTCTCGGTGCATCAGAAGCTTTAGAGGTAGGCTATTCGGAAGGAACCGTTTCTTCTCTTGATGAGCTGCTTGCATTAAAAGGCTTAGAAGATGCCACTGTTGTGATGGTTGACGAAACTTTTTCGGAAAGTCTCGCTCGTTTTCTGACCAATCCGTTAGTTGTGCCAATTCTTTTGTCATTTGCAGGGCTTGGGTTGCTGCTTGAATTGTTTACGCCAGGTGTCGGAATTCCTGGAATTATCGGCCTGACATTCCTGATGCTGTTTTTTTACGGACATTTGGTTGCCGGGTTGGCAGGGTACGAGTCCATCATTTTGTTGGTGATTGGATTTGGCCTGTTGGTCGCAGAATTTATCATTCCAGGTGGTGTTGCCGGGTTCCTGGGAATAGCGGCCATTATCGGCAGCGTTTTGTTAGCGGGTGGAGACCTTAAGTCCACTGCCATAGCAGTACTTATTGCAATGATAGTAGCAACAGTAGGGATGGTGATTGTAGTGAAATTCTTTGGTAAACGGCTGGATTTGTTCAAACGGATTATCTTGACTGATGCCACCGATACGGAACATGGCTATGTATCGACTACAAATCGCCCGGAGCTTGTTGGCAAAATTGCGCTAACGGTGACGGCGCTTCGTCCGTCCGGTACCATCAAGCTGGACGACGAACGTATAGATGCTGTATCTGAAGGCAGGTTCATTGATGGTGGAAAAGATGTTAAGATTATCAAGGTAGAAGGTTCGCGTATCGTTGTTCGGGAACTTGAAAAATTAGAGGAGGAATAAAACAATGGGACTTGAAACAATTGGTTTAGGTGCAGCAATAATAGGTATCATCATCGTTTTGGCAATTTTCTTCACATTCGTGCCAATTACATTATGGATTTCAGCATTGGCCGCTGGAGTGAAAATCAGCATCTTTACACTGATCGGTATGAGATTACGCCGAGTTATTCCATCACGGATCGTAAATCCATTGATTAAAGCATCAAAAGCAGGGTTGACAGTAACCATCAATCAACTGGAAAGCCATTACTTAGCTGGTGGTAATGTTGACCGCGTAGTGAATGCATTGATCGCAGCTCACCGTGCCAATATCGAATTGCCGTTTGAACGCGCAGCAGCGATTGATCTTGCAGGTCGTGACGTGCTGGAAGCGGTTCAAATGTCAGTAAACCCGAAAGTTATTGAAACACCATTTATCGCAGGTGTTGCGATGGACGGAATCGAAGTAAAAGCAAAAGCTAGAATTACCGTTCGTGCTAACATCGACCGTTTAGTCGGTGGTGCAGGTGAGGAAACAATCGTTGCCCGTGTTGGTGAAGGGATTGTCTCAACACTTGGTTCGAGCACAAGCCACAAAAAAGTTCTTGAAAATCCAGACTTAATCTCTCAAACAGTTCTCTCTAAAGGATTGGATTCAGGTACAGCTTTTGAAATCTTATCGATCGATATTGCCGACGTTGATATCGGCAAAAACATCGGTGCAGAATTGCAGACAGAACAAGCAGAGGCAGATAAGAAAATTGCACAGGCAAAAGCTGAAGAGCGCCGTGCAATGGCTGTAGCTAGCGAACAGGAAATGAAAGCGAAAGTTGTCGAAATGAGAGCGAAAGTTGTCGAGGCCGAAGCAGCAGTGCCATTGGCGATGTCCGAAGCTCTGCGTTCTGGCAACATTGGTGTCATGGATTACGTCAATTACAAAAATGTTCAAGCAGATACAGGTATGCGGGAGTCCATCTCGAAAACAGGCATGGACAAATCCGACGATAAATAATCGGCGGTAGCCATAAGGGAGGTTTGTCGTATGGAAGCTCTCATATTTGGACTGGTGATCATGGCGGTAAGTGCTTTTTTCAATAAAGGCAAAAAAGATTCAGCCGATGATGCTCCGGCTAAACCTGTCTCGACAAGATCAACAACTGGTACAGACAGGCGGTCCGGACAAAAAACGTTCAAACGAGTGGAAGATTATGCGAAAGAAATTTATGGGGAACTGCAGAATCAAAAAGCTCAACGACCAGAACTTGCAGAAAAAGCCGAAAGAAAAATCGAAGAAGCAGTCAATCGCACCCCTTTACGGGAAGTGCGCCAAGAAGTGCAACGCCGAGTTCCGCCGAGAGAAACACGGAACGAGATACACGACCGCATAAAGGAAACTGAAGCTCGTGTACTGCGAAGCGGTGGTTCTGCTCCTGTAGTTGAGAAAGAGATGGATGAATTGCTGCCACTGAGCAGTGATGACATTCGAAGAGGCATCATCATGGCGGAGATCTTATTGCCGCCAAAGTCCAAAAGATAGCAGCAGCCGGCCAGTGAAAACACTGGGCGGCTTTTTTATTTGAATAATATTATTATGTCAACTTTTTTGGATAAAAGAGTCCATTTAGATTTTTCTGCTATTTTAAAAATACCAAATCCTGAAAGGGGAATTGCCGTGGTTAAGCAATACAAGGTAAATATTTTACAAGTGATTATCTTTAATGATAGAGTGAAATTAGCAGTAAATACTCGATTCCAAGGAGCGTCCACATGACAGAAAACAACTTACTAGAATTACATGTGAAAGACCCAAATGAAGCGGTTCAGCTGCTCGGGATATCAGATAATCACTTAACATTAATTGAAGAAGCTTTTGATATTCAAGTTATCACCCGTGGGGAAGTCATTAAGCTGTCGGGTTCTGAAGAAGGCAAGCATATAGGGAAACTATTAATTGAACAATTGCTGCGGGTCATCCGTAAAAATATTAATATCGACCAGCGGGATATTGTCTCAGCTATTGAAATGGCGAAAAATGGAACAATTGAATATTTTGCAGAACTTTATGACGAGGAAGTCGCGCGCAATGCGAATGGAAGATCGATTCGCGCGAAAACCATTGGCCAGCGCCATTACATCCAAGCTGTGCGCAGCAAGGATCTCGTGTTCGGCATTGGGCCCGCTGGTACAGGCAAGACCTATTTGGCAGTCGTTATGGCCGTGCAGGCTCTTAAAAACGGCCAAGTAAAGAGAATTATTTTGACGCGTCCGGCTGTGGAGGCGGGAGAAAGCCTAGGGTTTTTGCCAGGTGATTTAAAGGAAAAAGTAGACCCGTATCTTCGCCCGTTATACGACTCCCTGCATGACGTGCTGGGATTGGAACAGACCAATCGCTTTATCGAACGCGGCACCATTGAAATCGCTCCGCTGGCTTATATGAGAGGGCGCACGTTGGATGAAGCATTTGTTATTTTAGATGAAGCACAGAACACCACAAAAGCTCAAATGAAAATGTTTCTGACGCGCCTTGGTTTTGGTTCGAAAATGATTATTACCGGTGATAAAACGCAGATTGATTTGCCGAGAGGCGCCGAATCTGGATTGATCGCAGCCGAAACCATTTTAAAAAGTGTCCGCAATATCCATTTTCAGTATCTCGAAAGTGGGGACGTCGTCCGCCATCCACTCGTGGCAAAAATTATTGAAGCTTATGAAGGACAGCCAACATAATAATGAAATTCACAAAAGGTGCGGAAGTTTATATTTCCGCACCTTTTGTATTGGAGAAACTCATATTAAAATTCTGACTCATTTAATTGGAGATAATTTCAAATTTTTAGAAATTCACGGTGAAATCCATTTCTGTAATTGTTATGATGGATGTATGGAATGCGGGGTGTAGAGACGTGCGTCAAAAAGCACTAGCGATTTTTAGAAAATTGGGCTATCGAAAATTAATGATGATGGGAATTTTATTAGCTGGCTTGATCTTATATGCTTTTTTATTGGACTCAGTTCGGGGAAATACATACGATATAAACTTGTTTCAGCTGTCCCCAGAAACGATACGCTCTGAAAAAACAGTAGAAGATCCGATTAAAACAGAGCTTGAAAGGCAGCGGGTGTCCGAAGAAGTAGAACCAAGCTATCAGTTTGTTGAGGAAATTGCCGACAATCAATCTGCGGTGGTTGAATCTCTTTTTGGCTATTTGCTGGATGCCAAAAAAGTACCGGAAGAGGACGAAAGTGGGCCATCTTCTGAAGCACTGCTGGCGCAGCTGCGCGAAGATCTTCGGCTCATGGAAACCAGTGAAAATGGTTTGCGTTTAACAGATGAAATGCTGAATGCTTTATTGTCGCTTTCTACAAATAGTCTGCTGAGTGTTCAAGAAGAATTAGACCGTTTTCTCCAGAATTATTTGGAAGAACCGCTGCGGGTAGAAGGAGTGGCGCGAATTCGGACTGAAATCGAACAAGATATTCGCAGAAGCGAACAAATTCCCGATAATGTGGTACTGGCGGCCGTAACCATTGGTAGATTTGGAATTATTCCAAACGAGCTGATCAATGAAGAATTAACCGCAGAGCAAATGGAACAGGTTCGCAACAGCGTGGAGCCTACTCGCATTCTTCAAGGTCAAGTACTAGTCCAAGAAGGTCAGGTGGTTGACCGAGAAGTTTACCGCCAACTCGAACTTGCTGGAATGACGGAAGAACAGCGAAACTACAGGCCGCTTCTTGGGTTGTTGATTTTTGTGGTCATCGCAATGGGCCTTTTGGCGGCAGTGATGTCACGATCAACCAAAGATGAAAGAGGAAAAGCAACTGAATTTCTAGTCATGCTTGTGGTCATTACCATTTCATTGGCGCTTATGAAATTAATATACGCTGTCAGTGAAAACTTTGAATTGGTGATTGCTTTTCTTTTTCCAACAGCGTTAGCTGGTATGCTTGTCAGGTTGCTGGTCAATGAACGGGCAGCTGTCTATGTGACAATTCTGATTAGTGCGGCCGCGGGCATCATGCTGCAAAGCGTTCATACTTCTTCATTGCAAGTAGATGTAGCGCTGTACATTCTTTTAGGAGGGCTCGCTGCAGTTTACTTGATTGACCGGGATGGGGGCCATGGGCGCATCATGCAGATCAGTTTGGCAGTTGCTGGCGTGAATGTATTGTTTGTTGCTTTTTACCTGCTAATTGGCCAAACACAATACAGCTGGTCAGAGATTGGCTTTTATTTCACAGCTGCAGTTGTTTCAGGTTTAATGTCGGGTGCATTAGCAATCGGTATGCTGCCGTTTTTCGAATCGGCATTTGGGATGTTGTCGACGATGCGGTTGATCGAATTATCCAATCCCAACCATCCCCTGTTGAAAAAAATTCTGATGGAAACACCTGGCACCTATCATCATAGTTTAATGGTCGCCAATTTGGCCGATGCTTCGTGTGAGGCAATTGGAGCAAATGGATTACTGGCAAGAGTGGGCTGCTATTACCACGATATCGGCAAAACCAAACAGCCGCAGTTTTTCATAGAGAACCAAGTAAATATCGAAAACCCGCACGATCGCCTGCCGCCGGAAAAAAGCCGGGATATCATTTTGGCGCATGGGGTTCAGGGAGCTGAAGTTCTCCGCAAGTACAAAATGCCGAAAGAGATCGTGGATGTAGCCGCGCAACACCACGGCACCAGCCTATTGAAATTCTTTTATTACAAAGCAAAAGAAACCGATCCAGAGATCATAGAAGAATCTTTTCGCTACGCAGGACCAAAACCGCAAACCAAAGAAATCGCTATTATTTGCATCGCAGATAGCCTCGAAGCGGCCGTCCGTTCAATGAAAGAACCAACTTCAGAAAAAATAAAAAAATTGGTGGATGCCATTGTAGAAGATAAACTGAAAGATGGGCAATTCGAGGAATGTGATATATCCTTAAAAGAGCTAAAGAAAGTAAAGGCGGTAATGTGCGAAACCTTAAATGGCATTTTCCATTCCCGCATTGAATATCCGAAAGAAACCAATTGATAGGAGGAACTGCTATGATCGCCATCGATTTTATGGACGAAACAGAAAGCCTGAACGAGCAGGAACTTGCGTTTGTGCAAAAAATATTGGAGCACGCTGCAAAAGAAGAAGGCTTAGGAGCCTCTGAAGTGTCAGTGACCTTTGTCACCAATGAAATGATTCGCGACATCAACCGTGAATACCGCGGCAAAGACCAGCCGACTGACGTTATTTCGTTTGCTATGGAAGAGCTGGGTGAAGGCGAAACGGCCATCATTGGTTCCACAGAACCGCGCATGCTTGGTGACATTATCATATCGCTCGACCGGACAAAAGAGCAGGCTGCGGATTATGGCCATTCATTCGAACGGGAATTGGGTTTTCTGGCCATTCATGGCTTTTTGCATTTGCTGGGCTACGACCATATGACAGAAGAAGATGAAAAGAAAATGTTTTCCCGTCAAGAAGAAATTTTGGTTTCACTCGGCATAACGCGTGATCAACATGGCGGCGCGTAGGTTTTTTCGTTCATTCCAGTTTGCAGCACAAGGAATTGCTACGGCGTTAAAGCGAGAACAAAATATCCGCTTCCATGCAGCTGCAGCCGTGGTGGTAGTGCTTGCAGGATTTTTGACGGGTTTGTCCGACGTAGAATGGCTGGTGGTTATTCTGCTGATTGGCGGTATGATCGCCTTGGAAATGGTGAATTCCGCTATTGAGCGCGTCGTAGACCTGGCGACTTCTGAGCTGCATCCATTAGCCAAACAGGCAAAAGACATGGCGGCAGGTGCTGTTTTGGTATTTGCCGTGGCAAGTGCTATAATTGGGTTACTGATATTTCTACCAAAATGGTTATAAATTCGCAGAGGTGATAAACATGGAAAAAGAACAATTGATGGAGCAAGCGATCGCGGCACGCAGCAATGCGTATGTGCCTTATTCAAAATTCCCTGTCGGCGCAGCGTTGCTGACAGCTGATGGAAAAGTGTATTTGGGCTGCAATATCGAAAACGCAGGCTATTCTATGACAAATTGTGCAGAACGCACAGCCGTCTTTAAAGCGGTGTCTGAAGGCGATAAGACCTTTACGGCACTTGCGGTATCTGCAGATACACCAGGCCCTGTATCGCCTTGTGGTGCATGCAGACAAGTGTTGGCAGAGTTCTGCTCACCGGATATGCCGGTTTATTTAACAAACTTAAAAGGTGACGTCCAGGAAACGACTATCAGTGAATTGCTCCCTGGCGCATTTTCAACGGAGGATTTAAAGTATGCAGCAAGAGAATAACGGCTTCAAATCAGGGTTTATTTCCATCATTGGCCGTCCAAATGTCGGCAAATCAACGTTTCTCAATCGAGTAGTGGGGCAAAAAATAGCCATTATGAGCGACAAGCCCCAAACTACACGCAATAAAGTACAGGGCGTTGTGACGACCAACGAAAGCCAAATGATTTTCATCGATACACCAGGGATCAACGAACCGCGCCATAAATTAGGCGATTTTATGCTGAAAGTGGCAAAAAATACGTTCCGTGAAGTGGATGTACTGCTGTTTGTTGCAAGCGGTATTGAACGTGTCGGCAAGGAAGACCGCTATGTACTGGAAATGCTGAAAGGCATTGATGTGCCAGTATTTTTGGTCATTAACAAAATCGATCAAGTGCACCCGGATAATTTGCCAAAAATTATTGAATCCTACCGCAAAGAATTTGACTTTGCAGAAGCGATTCCCATTTCAGCATTGGAAGGCAATAACGTCGAGACTTTGTTGGCGAAAATTAACGAGCGACTGCCAGAGGGGCCGCAGTACTACCCGGCTGACCAAATTACAGATCACCCAGAGCGTTTTATTATTTCTGAGTTGATCCGTGAAAAAGCTTTGCATTTGACGCGCGAGGAAATTCCGCATTCAATTGCCGTGGTCATTGAAAAAATTGCACCGGATTCTGAAAACAAAGACATGATTCGTGTTCAGGCCATCATTATGGTTGAGCGAGATTCCCAAAAAGGCATTGTCATTGGGAAAAAAGGGGTATTGCTCAAACAAATTGGTACACGCGCACGCCAGGATATCGAGAATCTCCTCGGTTCGAAAGTGTATTTAGAGCTTTGGGTCAAAGTGCAAAAAGATTGGCGCAACAAAGCGATGCATTTACGTGATTTCGGCTTCAGAGAAGACGAATACTAAGGAGTCCTTCCCATGCAAAATCAAGTAGAGGGAATTGTCATCCGTACGATGCCGTATGGCGAAACGAATAAAATTGTTACCTTGTTTACGAGAGAAGCGGGGAAAATCACCTGCATGGCCAGAGGGGCAAAAAAACCAGCCAGTCGGCTAGCCGCGATTACCCAAGTGTTTACCCATGGCAGTTTTTCCATCTACAAAGGACGAGGCATGGGCACATTGCAGGCAGGTGATCCGCTGGAATCGCTGCGGCATATTCGGGAAGACATCATGTCGACCGCTTATGCCAGTTACGTGACTGAATTGGTTGACCGGTTAACGGAGCAGGATGAGCCGCAGCCGGTCATCTACGATATGCTGTATCAGGCACTTCATGCTATCGATGATGGCCATGATCCAGAAGCGATCACCTTATTTGTCGAGTGGAAGATGCTTCAGGTGGCGGGCCTTGCGCCAACGCTGCACGAATGTGCCAACTGCGGTGCGACTGAAGGAGAGTTTGCTTTTTCGTTTCAGGAACTCGGCTTTCTCTGCCATCGCTGCTTCCATATTGATCGCTATATTATTCGTTTGAGTCCGGCTTTAGTGAAACTGATCCGCACCTTCTACTTTGTGCCGATTGAACGAGTAGGCTCCTTGACCTTGAAAAAAGAATCCAAGACCTTACTCAAACAAATCGTCCGCACGATTTACGAAGAAAAAGCAGGCATTCGCTTAAAGTCACGAAAATTCCTTGAACAATTGGAACGGACACCTGAATTTTTGCCGAAAAAAGAAGAGTTGCCGAAAGACGAATAGTCTTTTGGCAACTCTTTTTGTTTTGCTTTATTTAAAAGAAGTGTAGAAATAGCTTTGTACCTGTCAGAGCTGACCAGGCAATTCCGCTTTTCAGTGTCCAGACTCCAGCAGCCAGATTCTCGGGTCATAAGCCACTCTGGCTGTGCGGCAAAGAACGCCGCTTCGCCAGCGCGTCTTATGCCCGTCGACTCTACCCGGCTGCTTCCGCTTTTCGGTGTCCAGACTCCAGTGCCTAGCTCTTCGGGTCATAAGTCAACTCGGACTGTGTGGCAAAGAACGCCACACTGCCGGTCTGCCTTATGCCTGTCAGAGCTGACCAGGCACTTCCGCTTTTCTTAATTAAAACTGGATATGCTTTTCGATGTAAGCTTGCACTTCAGCGATCGGCATGCGTGTTTGCTCCATGGAATCGCGGTGGCGTACGGTTACTTGGCCGTCTTCGACCGAATCAAAGTCGTAAGTGATGCAGAACGGAGTACCGATTTCATCCTGGCGGCGGTATCGTTTGCCGATGGATTGAGATTCATCGTAATCCACCATGAAGTGTTTCGCTAAGTCAGCAAATACGCCAGTTGCGCCTTCTGCCAATTTCTTGGACAATGGCAATACAGCTGCTTTATAAGGAGCCAATGCCGGGTGGAATCTTAACACTGTACGTTTGTCGTCGTTTTCCAGCTCTTCTTCACTGTAGGCATCTACAAGGAAAGCCAGTGTGACACGGTCAGCTCCAAGAGAAGGTTCGATGCAATAAGGTACAAAGCGTTCGTTGGTTGCCGGATCGATGTAATTGAAATCTTCTCCAGAATGCTCCATATGGCGTTTCAGGTCAAAGTCGGTGCGATCTGCAATGCCCCAAAGTTCGCCCCAACCGAATGGGAATTTGTATTCGATGTCAACCGTCGCATTTGAATAGTGGGAAAGTTCGTCCTGGTCATGCTCGCGCAGGCGCATATTGTCTTCCGCCATATTCAAATCCAATAGCCATTTTTTGCAGAAGTCGCGCCAGTAAGCGTACCATTCCAAATCTTCACCAGGCTTGCAGAAAAACTCCAGCTCCATTTGTTCAAATTCACGCGTCCGGAACGTAAAGTTGCCGGGTGTGATCTCGTTGCGGAAGCTTTTTCCGATCTGGGCAATCCCGAAAGGCATTTTTTTGCGCATAGAACGCTGGACGTTTTTATAGTTGACGAAAATTCCTTGAGCCGTTTCTGGACGCAGGAAGATTTCGTTTGTTGAAGCTTCTGTGACGCCTTGGAACGTTTTGAACATCAAGTTGAACTGGCGAATATCCGTGAAGTCCTGTTTGCCGCATGTCGGGCATTTTACTTCGTGTTCTTGAATCAGTTCCGCCATGCGTTCGAACGACAAGCCGTCGACGATCAATTCAATGCCTTTTGCATCCAATGCATCTTCGATCAATTTGTCTGCGCGGTGGCGTGTTTTACAGCTTTTGCAGTCGATCATTGGGTCATTGAAGTTGCCGACATGTCCTGAAGCGACCCATGTTTTAGGGTTCATCAAGATGGCAGCGTCCAATCCCACGTTATAAGGGGATTCTTGAACGAATTTTTTCCACCATGCTTTTTTAATATTGTTTTTGAGTTCGACGCCGAGCGGGCCGTAATCCCATGTGTTGGCCAACCCTCCGTAAATTTCAGAGCCAGGGAATACAAATCCTCTGTGTTTTGCTAATGCTACTACATCTTCCATTGACATAAAATTACCTCCATAAAATAAAAAATCGCACCCATCCCCGGACATGTTAACATGTCCGAGGACGAGTACGTTAAGACCCGCGGTTCCACCTCGATTGACTGCAAAATGCAGTCCGCTTAAAATAGTAAATGGCTCTGGATCACCTTTTCCTGTAGTTGCAGGCTTACACCATCCCTGCTCGCTTTTGTTTACAGTACTTATCTATCCGTCGTTGCCTGTGTTAAGTTCTTACATATTGTATCACGGCAATGTTTTCTTCGCAATATCACGTTGATTAGTATATAATAATTGGTATTGAGTATCACATATTTATATTTTGAGGCGGTGAGTCCAATCGAACTCAATAAACGGCAAGAAGAAATTCTTCAAATTGTGAAAGGCAATGGTCCGATTACTGGCGAACAGATAGCGGATCGTTTGAGCCTAACTAGATCTACATTACGACCTGATTTAGCCATCCTGACAATGGCAGGCTTTCTAGATGCCCGTCCGCGTGTTGGCTATTTTTATTCGGGGAAAAAACCGGGACAGGATGTCACCGATACGATGAATAATATGAAGGTCAAGGATTTCCAATCGATTCCGGTTGTGGTCAGGGACGATGTCAGCGTTTATGACGCCATCAGCCAAATGTTCCTGGATGATGTCGGTACGCTTTTCGTTGTGGACAAAAAATCATATCTCACTGGCGTACTGTCAAGAAAAGATTTGCTGCGCGCAAGTTTGGGCAGCCAGAATCTATCTGCAATTCCTGTACATATCATTATGACGCGCATGCCAAACATTACGTATTGCGCAAAAAACGAATCACTGATCCAGGCAGCGCATCGCCTCATCAATCAGCAAATCGATGCCTTGCCAGTAGTGGAAGAACAGCCGGATGGCTTCAAGGTCGTCGGCAGACTAACAAAAACGAATATTACTCGTGCGTTTTTATCGTTATCGGAAAACCACGATTTGTGAGGTGCCAACTATGAATTCACTCCGCTTATTCATTGTCTCCGATTCGGTCGGAGAAACAGGGGAACTGGTCGCAAAAGCAGCGATCAGCCAATACTTGAACGCAGACCAAAATGCAATCCTCAAACGTTTTCCGTATATTGATTCGATCGATCATCTGCAAGAAATTGTGAAGTTGGCTGTCGCTCAAAAAGCATTTATCGTCTATACTTTGGTGTCTCAAGAACTGCGGGACTATATGCAGTCTGAAACAAAAAAGTTTTACGTTACAGCTGTAGATTTAATGGGGCCACTCTTAGATGCGTTAGAGAAAGAGCTAGATGCGCCGCCGCTCCAAGAAGCCGGTTTGGTCCGCAAACTGGATGATGACTATTTTAAAAAAGTAGAAGCAATTGAATTTGCGGTCAAGTACGACGATGGACGCGATCCACGCGGCATTTTGATGGCTGATATCGTTTTGGTCGGCATTTCGAGAACATCCAAAACACCGCTGTCTCAATATTTAGCACACAAGCGGCTAAAAGTTGCCAACGTTCCACTGGTTCCTGAAGTAGACCCGCCGGATGAGCTGTATCATGTGGATCCGGAGAAATGCTTTGGCCTAGTGATCTCGCCAGATAAACTGAATAACATCCGTAAAGAACGGCTGATTGCTCTTGGGTTAAACGATGATGCAAACTACGCTAAAATCGACCGCATTCACGAAGAAATTAGCCACTTTCACAAAGTAGTGGACCGCATCGGCTGCGAAATTGTAGATGTGACGAATCGTGCAGTAGAAGAAACGGCGAACTTAATCCTAAGCAAACTTCAAAAGTAACTTCGGGAAAACCACCTGCACAGGCGGTTTTTCTTTCTTTTTGCTAGATTTTTTGATATAAACGTTTTATAATGAAGAATTGTGGCTAAAGCTTACTATTGGATAAAATAGTTTGCTTTATCTTTTTGTCGAAAAATGAAGGATTTTGTCTTTCAATCACGAATAAAGTAAGATAAGCAAACAAAGATGGTGAGAAAAATGTCCAATCGAGTTCCTGAAGAAGTGATTGAAAAGATTCGGTCCAGCACAGATATTGTGGATGTCGTCGGTGAGTATGTTCAGTTAACCAAGAGAGGCCGCAACTGGTTCGGTCTTTGCCCTTTCCACGGAGAAAGCACACCATCTTTTTCTGTCACTGCCGACAAGCAGATCTTTCATTGCTTTGGCTGTGGAGCTGGTGGCAATGTCATCACATTTTTGATGGATATTGAAAATTTATCATTTCAGGAAGCCTTATCGAGACTCGGAAGCCGTTCAGGCATTGAGGTTGATATACAGAGTTCTGCTGAATCCGGTCCTGTGCAATCTAAAAGCGATCATCAATTGATCCTGATGCACGAGTTTGCTGCGGATATGTACCACCATATTCTGTTGAATACGGAAGAAGGCCAAGTGGCATTGGACTATTTGGAAAATAGGGGCTTTACACGGGAAATGATCGAAAAAAATAAAATTGGCTGGTCGCTCCCGGAATGGAATTACATGGCGTCTGCGCTCAAGCGAAAAGGCTTTAGCGAAGAAGAGTTGGAATCGAGCGGATTGGCAATCCCTCGTGAGCAGTCAAGCGGTTATTTTGATCGATTCCGCGGTAGAATCATGTTTCCGATCATGAACGAAACGGGCAAAGTCATTGCCTTTTCGGGTAGGGTCCTTGAACATACCAAACAAGAAGCGAAATATATGAACAGCCCGGAATCTCCGATTTTCCAAAAAAGCCAAGTGCTTTATAATGTGCATCATGCCAGAAGCGCCATACGCAAAAATCGGAAAATCATTTTGTTTGAAGGGTTTATGGATGTCATTGCAGCGGGTAAAGCAGGAGTTGACAATGCTTTAGCAACAATGGGCACGTCACTCACTGCACAGCACATTCGGCAAATGAAACGATTTGCACAGGAAGTTGTAATATGTTTTGACGGCGATGATGCAGGTTGGGAAGCTGCTAAAAGAGCAGCGATTTCCTTAAATGAAGATAATTTTAAAGTAGAAGTAGCCGTTTTGCCAGGCAAGATGGATCCGGATGATTTTGTCCGCGAAAACGGAGCCGAAGCTTTTAAAGAGCAGATTATCGGAAAGCCCCATGCTTTTATTGCATTCGCAATGATGCACGCCCGCAGGCACAAGAATTTTCAATACGAGAATGATTTGCTTCAGTATATTCAGGAAGTGCTGCAATTACTAGCCGGTAGGTCCTCGCCTTTAGAGCGGGATTTATATATAAAGCAATTATCAGAGGAAACCGGATTATCTCAAGAAGCGATTTTACAGCATTATCGAAAGCTTGAAAACAAAACGATTGAGCGAAACCGCCCTGAACCACCTGCAATCAAGGCGGTCAAAAAAGAACAAAAGCGAGTCACTTCGTTGCACCGGGCGGAGCGGATGCTGCTGTCACATGCGTTGGCAGATCCAAGTGTTATGGATAAGTTAGCAGCCGAAGCCAGCGGCATCCCGTTTGTCAGTGAAGAATTCCAAGCGCTGTATGTTCAATTGCTCGGTTTTTATGAGGAATGGGACAAAGCTGATTTCCACAAATTCCTGGAGACCTTACAGGATGCAGAACTTCGCAAACTTGTTATGGAAACTGCATTGTCTGAACGTGATCCGGAACATACAGATGAAGAAATTTCCGATTGTTTAAAGCACTTAAAAAAACATCGGGTCGAACAGCAAATCAATCTAAAAATCCAGCAATCAAAAGAAGCGGAAAAACAGCATGACTTAAAGCGCGCTTTGCTTCTTGCACAAGAAGTGATTGCTTTACGAAAATCATTGTAAGTTAATTCCGGTTTTTTTTAAAGGAGGAAGTCACATGGCAGAGAAGTCTGAACGCCAAACTGAAGTTGAAGCAAGCAATGTACCATTGACTACTGAAGGTCCGGAAGCAACTGTTGAGGAAGCCAAAAAACAGCTGATCGAAACAGGTAAAAAAACCGGAGAGCTAAATTACGAACAAATTGCTGACAAATTAGCGGTTTTCGAAATGGAATCCGATGCAGTAGAAGAGTTTATCGACCAATTAGAAGGACATGGCATCGAGTTGGAACGAAAATCCGATGACGAGGAACACTTAGACCGTCTGATGAAGCCAACTGAAGACAAGTTTGATTTGAACGATTTAAGCGTACCACCCGGCATTAAAATTAATGATCCTGTCCGCATGTACCTGAAAGAAATTGGGCGTGTTGACTTGCTGAAAGCGGAAGAAGAAGTCCGTTTAGCAAAATTGATTGAACAAGGTGACGAAGAAGCGAAAAAACGTTTGGCCGAAGCTAACTTGCGTTTGGTCGTCAGTATTGCGAAGCGCTATGTCGGACGCGGTATGCTGTTCCTGGATTTGATTCAGGAAGGAAATATGGGCTTGATCAAAGCCGTTGAAAAGTTTGACTACTCAAAAGGCTTTAAATTTAGCACTTACGCCACTTGGTGGATTCGCCAAGCCATTACACGCGCCATTGCTGACCAAGCACGGACAATTCGTATTCCGGTTCATATGGTGGAAACCATCAATAAATTGATCCGAGTACAGCGCCAACTGCTTCAGGATCTGGGCCGTGAGCCTTCTCCAGAAGAAATCGGAGAAGAAATGGATTTGCTGCCTGAAAAAGTACGTGAAATCCTAAAAATCGCTCAAGAACCGGTTTCATTGGAAACACCGATTGGGGAAGAAGATGATTCGCATTTAGGTGACTTTATCGAAGATTCAGATGCGCAATCGCCTTCTGACCACGCGGCATATGAACTGTTGAAAGAACAATTGGAAGATGTCTTGGACACCTTGACGGACCGTGAAGAAAACGTTCTTCGTCTGCGCTTTGGCTTAGACGATGGCCGTACACGGACATTAGAAGAGGTAGGCAAAGTGTTTGGCGTTACACGTGAACGGATTCGCCAAATTGAAGCGAAAGCGTTGCGTAAACTCCGCCATCCTTCACGCAGCAAGCGTTTGAAAGATTTTCTCGAATAGAACTATTCGCTAAACCACTTCCAGAAAATCTGGAAGTGGTTTTTTGTGGTGAAGAAAAAAAGGAAATCAGGTTAAAGCTTGAGTTTGACTTAATTTTCCCTATATAATGAAAAGTGTAAGCGTATTCATAACAAAGGGGATGTACACAAATGGATTTCGATTTGACACAAGAACAGCAGATGATCAAAAAGACCATGAAAGAATTTGCGGATAAAGTAGTGGCACCCGGTGCCATTGACCGTGACCGTTCCAAAGCATTTCCGACTGAAATTTTCAAACAGCTGTCCAACATGGGGATGATGGGCTTGCCATTTGATGAAAAGTACGGTGGTGCCGGAGCAGATACGACCAGTTTTGCGATTGTGACAGAAGAATTGAGCCGTGCCTGTGCGTCCACAGGAATCACGTATTCTGCACATATTTCTCTTGGCGGAGCGCCGCTGAATTTATTTGGAACTGAAGAGCAGAAAGAAAAATACTTGACGCCGATTTGTACCGGTGAATCGTTTGGTGCTTTCGGGTTAACAGAACCCAATGCCGGATCTGATGCTGGAGGTACGGAAACCCGTGCGGTCGAAGATGGCGACGACTGGGTCATCAACGGTTCGAAAGTCTACATCACCAATGCCAGCCATGCCAAGCACTTGGCGATCACAGCGATTACCGGAATGAACAACGGCAAAAAGGAAATCAGTGCCATTATTGTACCAACGGATGCCGAAGGGTTTACCATTATTGACAACTACGAGAAAATGGGGCTGCATTCCTCCAATACGACAGAATTGGTTCTGGAAAATGTCCGGGTGCCAAAAGAAAACTTGTTGGGCGTCCGTGGAGAGGGCTTTAAGCAGTTCTTAGTGACATTAGACGGCGGTCGCATTGGCATTGCAGCAATGGCCGTAGGGATCGCCCAGGCGGCATTTAATAAAGCCTTGGCTTATTCGAAAGAACGGAAGCAATTTGGCAAACCTTTGTCTGAATTCCAAATCACTCAGTTTAAGCTGGCGGATATGGCGATGAAAATTGAACTGGCCCGCAACATGGTTTATAAAGCTTCTTGGTTGAAAGACCAAGGCAGACCGTTCACAAAAGAAGCTTCCATGGCGAAATTGTACGCTTCGGAAATTTCTATGGAAGTAGCAGATGAAGCAATTCAGATTCACGGCGGTTATGGCTACATGAAAGAATACGAAGTGGAGCGTTATATGCGTGATGCCAAATTACTGGAAATTGGTGAAGGCACTTCTGAAATTCAGCGCATGGTCATTGCACGCCAAATTGGCTGCTAAATAAAGGAGAGCGGGCCTTGCGAACTGCAAGGCCTTTCTGATGCAAAAGATTTTTTAAAATAAGTTTTATTGGAAATCCAGCGAGGAAACTTGTCTGTAGATGCACCTCAAGTCAATTTAATTACCGTTTTTGTCACAAACAAGGAAAAGTTATCTGATAAGACTTTTCGTTTCACGGATAATACAGTACAATAATGAATGATACGAATAATATCATCTAGCAGAACATAGTAGAGGGAGGGTTAACAGATGCAAAAAAATGCAATTGTACCTTATATCTTAATCATGGCGTTCGGTATTGGTCTCATTTTCTTCTTATCAGTACAAGGAGTTAGCGACGAAGCTGAAATCGCAGAAGAACAAGCAGCAGAAGAAGAAGGCGGCGGAGAAGCAGCCGAAGGTGAAGAAGGCGGAGAAGCAGCCGCTGGCGATTTCGATCCTGAAGCACACGCACAGGCAAACTGTATTTCTTGTCACGGTTCAAGCTATGAAGGCGGAGTAGGTCCATCATTAGTGGCTACTGAGCTTCCACAAGCAGACATCGAAGACATTTTGATCAATGGTAAAGGCACGATGCCAGGCGGACTTGTAGAAGAAGAGAACGCAGCAGCAATGGCTGAGTGGGTTCTATCACTCGAATAGCATCTAAAAACCCTTAGTTCTTCTGGAGCTAAGGGTTTTTCTGTCAAATTAGGAGGATCTGAATGAATGCTCAACAATTATCACAACGGCTGACAAGAGTCGCCCATTACGTACCCAGAGGTGCAGCAGTTGCTGACATTGGCAGCGACCATGCTTACTTGCCTTGTCATCTCGTATTAAATGGCGTGGTGGATAAAGCCGTCGCAGGAGAAGTCGTTAAAGGTCCTTATGAATCCGCTCAAAAACAAGTTCAGCAGGAGGGGCTTGCTGAAAAAATTCAAGTCAGACTGGCAAGTGGACTTGATGCCATCTTTCCGGCAGATAACATAACCGCTGTGACGATTGCGGGCATGGGGGGGCCGTTGATTTGTTCCATCTTGGAACAGGGGAAAGAGCGCCTTGCCGGCGTAGAACGCTTGATTTTGCAGCCGAACGTCCATGCGAAATCTATCCGTGAATGGGCAACCGCAAACAACTGGACCATTGTTGAAGAAGAAATTTTAAAAGAAAATGAAAAAATCTACGAAATTTTAGTGCTTGAAAAAGCCTCATCAACCGTCATATGGACACCGCAGCAATTATTGATGGGTCCAGAACTGCTGAAAGAACAAACAAAAATTTTCCATGAAAAGTGGGAACGCGAGAGCGGCCAATGGAAAAAAATGGTTGCTTCTATGGAATCCACTGCTCAAACAGAAGAGATCATGGTGAAAAAACAGGAATTGATTGAGAAAATCCAGTTAGTAGAAGAGGTGTTGCAGCGTGAAAATTCCTAACGGTCAAGAAATTATCGCAGAATTCGAGAAATGGTCGCCCAAATACTTAGCCATGGAAGGCGATCCGATTGGTTTGCATGTGGGAACCTTAAACAAAAAAATTGAACGGGTTCTGATCACCTTGGATGTCAACGAAGAAGTGGTCGATGAAGCGATAACCAAAGGGGCTGGACTGATCATTGCTCACCATCCGCCCATTTTTCGCCCCTTAAAGAACTTACAGACTGATTTTCCGCAAGGACGATTGATGGAGAAGCTGATTAAGGCTGATATTGCGGTTTACGCTGCCCACACCAATTTGGATGTGGCCACAGGCGGCGTCAATGATTTATTGGCAGGCGCTCTTGGGTTGATGAATACCAGTGTGCTAGTGCCGACATTTGAAGCGGAGCTGGTCAAGATTGCTGTATTTGTTCCAGAAAGCCACGAGGATGCAATTCGGGAAGCATTAGGCAAAGCAGGAGCAGGTGCCATCGGTAATTACGAATATTGCAGTTATACGCTGTCCGGAACCGGCCGTTTCCAAGCAACAAGTGAGGCCAATCCTTACATTGGGGAAGCTGGAAAAATGGAAGTAACGGCTGAGTCGAAAGTGGAAGTCGTGGTCCGCAAAAACGAAAAAGACCGGATCATCAAAGCAATGCTCGCGGCACATCCTTATGAGGAAGTCGCATACGATGTCTTTACATTGGAAAACAAAGAAGTCGCGATGGGGTTGGGCCGTGTGGGAACACTTGAGGCCCCTATGACATTAAAGGAGTTTGCAGAATGGGCCAAGCAGCAGCTTGACGTGCCGGCTCTTCGTATGGTCGGAGATCCGAATGCCACCGTCAAAAAAGTGGCAGTATTGGGCGGGGATGGCAATAAATACATTCAACAAGCCAAACGTGCTGGTGCGGATGCCTATGTAACGGGTGATATGTACTTCCACGTTGCACAGGACGCACAGGCGATTGGCCTCAATATTATTGATCCCGGCCATCATGTGGAAAAAGTGATGATCCAAGGGGTAGTGGATCATATGGCGAAGCAACAGCCGAACTGGCAATGTGAATATTTGCCATCAAAAATCCATACAGAACCTTTCCGGTTCATTTAAAAAGAAGAGGCAGCGGCCTCTTCTTTTTGTTTTGGTCATTCAGAAATCAATTCGTTAAAGTATTTGGAGATTAGCGAACGGCCGTGAAGTGTTTAGAATGCTTTGGAAAGATTTTAAAAATGAATGCAGAAAGATGCCTTTGTTTACCAGAATTGATTGCCAACACATTTTAACAGCGCATTTATTAAATTGGGTTAATATACGAGTTTAGCTTTTGTTGTATCGACAGATAGTTGGTTGTAAATAAGACATACGTGCTTTTCTTTGTGACGATCACGACTCTATCTGTTGTGGCATACGGCGTTCCGATTCTGATTGCCTGTTTTTCTTTTCCGCCATACGTATCATCTGTGGTCACTGCTAAAATATCAGCTACTGGAATGGTGATCTTTGTTAATAGCCATCTAATCACGATATCAGAATTAACTTTTTTTACAAATACCTCAAACACAGTATCCCTCCATTCTATGAATTAACTTATTTTAACATATTAAGACAACTTTAACACTCGATTCCTTAACTCAACTGCCGTGCATGTTACATATTTAACCGGTTTACACATAAAGAAAAAGCTGCAGCCAAAAGTCAGGAAACTAACTTTTGGGGCAGCCTTCTTTTTATTCGCCTACAGGATACGGCTCGATGCGTTCTGAAGGTTTCGGGTGCTTGATTTTTGGAAGAATTTTGTTAAGCGGCACAGAGCGTGTCAATGCATGTGTCTCTGGGTCTGCCGGATCGAAAAGATCCAAAAATTTCATTACTTCTTTGACGATTGGTGTCGGTGTCGAAGCACCAGCTGTAATGCCGACTGTTTCAACGCCTTCCAGCCAGTCCAAGTTCAATTCCGACAAATCGGAAATGCGGTAAGCGGGTGTACCTGCGATGTCCTGCGACACTTGTGCCAGGCGGTTGGAGTTATTGCTCATTGGATCGCCAATGACGATCAATAAATCCGCTTCGCCAGCTTGTTGTGCTACAGCTTCCTGACGCACTTGAGTAGCCAGGCAAATTTCTTTGTGGACTTCAGAATGCGGGAATTTTTCTTTCAAGCGTTTCATCATGTCCACAACGTCCCATTGGCTCATTGTGGTTTGGTTGGTGACAATGATTTTTTCAGAATCCAATTCCAAACGGTTAACGTCTTCAACGGTTTCCACGAGGTGGACCATATCCGGAGCAACGCCAATTGCGCCTTCCGGTTCCGGATGTCCGCCTTTTCCGATATAGACGATTTGATAGCCGTCTGCTGTCTTCTCGCGGATCAAGTCATGCGTCACGGTGACGTCCGGGCAAGTTGCATCAATTGAGACAAGACCTTTTCGTTTTGCCAGTTCGCGTACTTGCGGAGAAACGCCGTGTGCCGTGAAAATCACAGTGCCGGTTTCCACTTTCTCCAAAATTTCAAGGCGGTTGGTGCCGTCCAACGTGATAATGCCGTCCTGTTCAAATGCATCTGTCACGTGTTTATTATGGACAATCATTCCTAGTATATAAATGGGGCGTGGCAACGTTTCATCCATTGCAGCGTTTTTCGCGATGACCATGGCATCGACCACTCCGTAACAATATCCTCTTGGCGATATTTTCATAACCTTCATCAAGTACCGCGCTCCTTTCAAAATCATACATTCATTATAACGGAGACGGCGCATGTTTACAAAAGTTGCATCGCGTAAAGGCATTATTTTATGCTATAATGTCTAGAGCGTAAGGAGGGAATTCTATCCCATGACAAAATTCAACGAATATCCATTCAAACCCTTCCTATTGGAAGCAGTAGAAAAACTCGGGTTTACAGAACCGACACCGATCCAAAAGGAAATGATGCCCCATATATTGAAAGGCTCAAGTGCGATTGGCCAATCCCATACAGGGACCGGAAAAACGCATAGTTTCATTATCCCGATCGTAGAACGCATCGACGTCAGCAAACAGGAAGTGCAGGCGGTAATTGCAGCACCAACTCGTGAACTAGGAACGCAGATCTTCAATGAGCTGCAGAAACTGGTTGTCGGATCCGGCATTGAAGTGAAATCGTTTATTGGTGGAACAGACAAGCAACGTTCCATCAATAAATTGAAAACACAGCCGCATATTGTGATTGGGACACCTGGTCGCTTGAAAGATTTGGTCAAAGAAAATGCCCTTCTTGTCCACACAGGAAAAATCCTGGTAGTAGACGAGGCAGATCTGGCATTTGACCTTGGCTTTATTGAAGAAATCGATCAGGTAGCCGGCAAAATGCAGGATGACCTGGAGATGTATGTATTTTCAGCAACCATCCCGGAAAAATTAAAACCGTTCTTGAAGAAATACATGGAATCACCGGTCCATGTGAAAATTGGCGATAAACGCCCAACAGCAGACGGCCTCGATTTCTATTTAGTGCCTGTTCGCAGCAAAAAGAAAATGGAACGTCTACAAGACGTTATGAAAGTCATCAATCCGTATTTGGCGATCATTTTCGTCAATACACGCACCAATGCAGATTATGTGGCTGACCAATTGGCAAGAGAAGGCATTCGTGTCGGCCGTGTCCATGGCGATTTAGCACCACGCGAGCGCGTCAAAATGATGCGCCAGATCCGCGACTTGGAATACCAATACATCGTAGCGACAGACCTTGCAGCGCGCGGAATTGATATTCAAGGCGTCAGCCACGTTATTAACTACGAATTGCCGGAAGACCTGGAATTCTTTATTCACCGTGTTGGCCGTACAGCTCGCGCAGGGATGAAAGGCGTCGCCATCACATTGTTCAAACCGGAAGACGATGATGCCATTGTACGGATTGAAAAAATGGGCATTCCTTTCCAGCAAAAAGACGTTGTCAAAGGGGAATTTGTGGATTTGAAAGAACGCCACAGCCGGACAACACGTACAAGAAAAACGAACGAAGCAGATGCGAAAGCAAAAACAATGGTTCACAAGCCAAAAGCTGTAAAACCAATGTACAAGAAGAAGATGAAGTGGAAAATGGACGAAATTAAAAAAATGGAACGACGCAAAAATCGCAAAAAGTAAGGAGATAGTTTCATGCTATTAGGATCTCACGTATCAATGAGCGGCAAAGGAATGCTGCTAGCAGCAAGTGAAGAAGCCGCTTCTTACGGAGCGTCGACATTCATGATCTATACCGGTGCCCCTCAAAATACGCGCCGCAAGCCACTTGAAGAGTTGAACATTGACGCAGGGCTTGCCCATATGGCTGCCAATAACTTAACAAATATCGTGGTTCATGCACCCTACATCATCAATTTGGGCAATACTCAAAAACCTGAGACCTTCGCGCATGGCGTTGAATTTCTTCAAAAAGAAATTGAGCGGACAGCAGCGCTTGGAGCAAAACAAATCGTTTTGCACCCGGGTGCTCATGTTGGAGCTGGGGCAGAAGCCGGCATAGCTAAAATCATTGAAGGCTTAAATGAAGTATTGACACAGGATTATCCCGTTAATATTGCACTTGAGACGATGGCTGGCAAAGGGACAGAATGTGGCCGCAGTTTTGAAGAAATCGCTGCGATCATCAATGGCGTTACCCATAACGAGCGCATGTCTGTGTGTTTTGATACATGTCATACACATGACGCAGGCTACAACATCAAAGAAGATTTTAATGGAGTGCTCGAAGAGTTCGATCGCATTGTCGGCATCGATCGCCTTCAAGTGCTGCACATCAATGACAGCAAAAATATTCGCGGAGCGGGCAAAGACCGTCACGAAAACATCGGCTTTGGTGAAATTGGCTTTGAAGCCTTAAACGGCATTGTTCATCACCCTGATTTGCTGCATGTACCGAAAATTCTTGAGACGCCTTATGTCGGTCTGGATGCCAAAAACAAAAAGCCGCCTTACGCATTCGAAATTGAAATGTTCAAAGCGGGCATCTTTTCCCCAGGCGCCATCGAAGAACTAAAATCGCCACTACAGGATTGAGAAGTTAAAGCTGGAGACGCACCCCATTTACGGGACTGTCTTCAGCTTTTTAGTTTTCATTTACGGCAAACTGAAAAAGATTAGTGGAAACGGAAAGGTATTTAAGCCCAATCTATTTACATTACTGGCGAAGTCTACTATACTTTCTTAAGGTAAATCGTAATCATTATTATTAGAAAAGAGGCGGCACAATGGTCGCGCCATTAATTGACATTAAAGACATTAGCTTTGAATATGAACAAACAAAAGCACTCGAGAACATTTCCATGAAAGTGGAAGAAGGGGACTTTTTGGCAGTGCTTGGCCCGAACGGTTCGGGAAAATCCACTTTGCTGAAAATCATGCTGGGACTCATCAAGCCGAGCAAAGGGAAAATCGAACTTTTTGGTGTGGATGCGAAAAATTTCAAAAACCGCGAATGGATCGGCTATGTATCCCAAAAATCCAATTCTTTCAATTCAGGATTTCCTGCAACGGTAGAAGAAGTGGTAGCAGGAGGATTGGCAAAGAAAACAGGTTTGTTCCACCGGTTGCCAAAATCCACTCATCAAGAAGTGGCAGAAGCGCTGAAGGCAGTTGGCATGCAGGACTTTATGGGCCGCAGTGTCAGTGAACTGTCGGGAGGTCAACAGCAGCGGATTTTCATCGCTCGTGCGCTGGTGGCAAAACCGAAAATATTAATACTGGATGAGCCGACTGTAGGAGTCGATCATCAAAATGTCCAAGCATTTTATGACATGCTGGCATCGCTGAATCGCGACAAAAATATCACGCTGGTGCTGGTGACGCATGATGTCGATACCGTGACTGACCGGATTACACACGTTGCCTGTTTGAACCAGACCATTCATTTCCATGGATTTAAAGAGCAGCTTCACACGATGAGCGACGAACAGCGCGAAGCGTGGTACGGCCATTCGGTCCGGAAAATTCACCATATCGGAGGAAGCCATGCATGATTGAAGCTATTTTATCTTACGAATTTCTACAAAACGCCTTTGCGGCTGGATTGATCATTGGGGTCATCGCTCCGCTTCTCGGTGTGTTTATCGTTGTCCGCAGGCTGTCACTGATTGCGGATGCTTTAAGCCATGTGACGCTTGCCGGCATCGCTGGAAGCTTGTATTTGAGCCAAAGTGTCGCGTCATTAGCTTTATTAAATCCATTGTTTCTTGGCATTGCAGCTTCGGTTGCCGGTTCGGTGCTGATTGAACGATTGAGAAGCCTGTACAAACATTACGAAGAATTGGCGATTCCGATTATTTTGTCAGCTGGAATTGGTTTTGGGGCCATTTTTATTTCCTTGGCACAAGGCTTTTCCAATGACTTGTTTGGCTATTTATTCGGCTCGGTGTCAGCAGTCAGCAGGCAAGATTTACTGATTGTGGCAGGAATTGCAGTTGTAGTATTGGCATTTATCTATTTTTTCTTCAAAGAATTATTTGTGTTATCGTTTGATGATGAGTATGCACGGGCTTCTGGCTTGCCTGCAAAGTGGATTCATTTTATGTTTATGATTGTTACGGCATTAGTCATTGCGGGTTCAATGCGCATTGTTGGTATTCTGTTAGTATCCTCGCTGATGACCATTCCAGTTGCAACGGCTATGCGAGTAACGAAAAGCTTTAAGCAAACGATTATTTTATCGATTATTTTCGGTGAAGTTTCTGTCATAACGGGCCTTGTTACCGCATTTTACTTTGATTTAGCACCGGGCGGCACCATTGTGGTTACATCCATTTTGTTATTACTCATAGTCCTGGCCTATAAAAAGATCATGGTTTCACTAAAAAAAGGAGCGATCGCATGAATTTAACCAATGCATGGAACATCCTGAAAGACAATGGTTATAAAGAAACGTCAAAACGCAATCAGATTTTAGAGTTGTTTTCCAACGATGAGCGCTATTTGACTGCAAGAGACTTATTGGATGTGATGCAGAAAGACTATCCAAGCATGAGCTACGACACGGTCTACCGAAACTTGGCAACATTTGTCTCACTGGGCATACTGGAGGAAACTGAACTATCAGGAGAGCGCCATTTCCGGATGCAATGCGAAAGTGATCATCATCACCATCATTTTATTTGTATGGACTGCGGCAAAATAAAAGAAATTCCGGTTTGTCCGATGGATATGTTGGGAGCGGCATTGCCGGCTTATGAAATTGCCAACCACAAGTTTGAAATATACGGAAAATGCCCCGCATGCAAATAAAAGCGAGAGTGGAAAATCCCACTCTCGCTTTTATTATTTGCTGCTCAATGTTTCTTGTGTACGAAACTCTTTTTTGACCCATTCATTTGCTTCCAACCAGTCGTAAACGCGAATAACTTTCGTAGGAATTGGCTGCCGGTTGTAAGGCGTATCGAACAGAATGACGGGTATGTCCAGTTCTTCAGCGATCTCCACAGCGTTGTCATGTTTGTCCTCAAAAAATAAATGGACATTGTGGCGCTTGGCTGTTTCGATTTTTTTGTGTGAACCGATCAATTCAATATGGTCGTAAGCGATGGCATGTTCCGCAAACCAGTCGACGGTGATGTCACGAACATTATCGCCTCTGGCAGAAATATAGTACAACTCGTACTCGTCTTTCCAGTCATTCAAAATCGTCTTGGCATTTTCGGAAACCGGGGAAGAAGCATAAATATGGTGCTCAGCATCCCGGAACCAAGAATAAAATTCGCCTTGTGCCAAATGGGGAAGGGCGGCGGTCAAATCGTATTCTTTAATATCGTCCAATGTCAGTTCACTTTTGAACTTTTCATTTATGTGAGGAATCAGCGATGTTGGAGATGTCACTGTTCCATCAATGTCTATTCCAAAACGGTATCTCACTCAGCTCACAACCTTATGCTTGTTGTTGTTCCAGTTCTTTCTTTTCTGCAGCTTGTTTAGCAAAGTATTCTTCTGCTAATTTATCGATTTCGACTTTTAACTCGTCAACCATTGTCGCTTCAGGAACTTTGCGGACGGTTTTGCCTTTCATAAACAGCAATCCTTCTCCACGGGCACCCGCGATGCCGATATCTGCTTCACGTGCTTCACCAGGTCCGTTTACTGCGCAGCCCAATACGGCCACTTTTAACGGTGCTTTGATGTGGGAAATGTATTCTTCCACTTCGTTGGCGATGGTGATCAAGTCAATTTCGATGCGTCCGCATGTCGGGCATGAAATCAAAGTTGCAGCATTGGAAGAAAGGCCGAAGATTTTCAGCATTTCACGAGCTACTTTCACTTCTTCAACTGGATCAGCACTCAGCGATACACGAAGCGTGTTGCCAATGCCTTTTGCGAATAATGCGCCAAGGCCAGCTGCACTTTTAACGGTACCCGAGAAGAGGGTGCCGGATTCCGTGATGCCGAGGTGCAATGGGTAGTCAAACGCTTTAGAAGCCAGTTCATATGCTTCGACAGCCAGGCTGACGTCTGATGCTTTCAGCGATACAATAATATCGTGGAAATCCAGGTCTTCTAAAATTTTAATGTGATGAAGGGCACTTTCAACCATGCCTTCAGCTGTTGGGTAGCCATATTTCTCGAGGATTTTACGTTCCAGTGAACCCGCGTTTACACCAATACGGATCGGAATGCCTTTTGCTTTAGCAGCATTTACGACAGCTTCGACTTTTTCACGGCGTCCAATGTTGCCGGGATTGATGCGGATTTTGTCTGCACCTTGTTCAATGGCAATCAACGCCAATTTATAATCAAAGTGAATGTCGACTACCAACGGAATGTTGATGCGCTCTTTGATGGCTCCAATGGCATAAGCAGCGCGTTCGTCAGGGCACGCTACACGAACAATTTGGCAGCCTGCTTCTTCCAGGCGCAAGATTTCTGCAACCGTTGCTTCCACATCGTGGGTTTTGGTTGTTGCCATACTTTGTATAAACAATTCATTACTGCCGCCGATCGTCAAATCTCCGACTTTTACGGGGCGTGTGTTTGAACGGTGTGTCATTTCGCTCATGAAAAATCTCTCCTTTTTAATGATGGCCAATTTTTGCGGCTCATCTGTGTGCAGCTAACAATCGCCGGAAATTCCGAAAATTATTGCCTCTATTCTATTACCTATAGCCATTTTAGCAGTCCAGCGCTCCAAAAGACAAGAAAGACGGCTGATTCCTCGCGTTCTTTACATTAAATTAACTTTACAATTGTTTCTTTTGCATCGGCGGCTTTTTAGGGTAATAGCCGATAGCCAAGTACAAATAAACAATTGTTAACATACTGGTAGCCAATGAAACCCATAAGCCCAAATTAGAAAAGCTCAAAGCAAATGCCAGTAATGTCGGAACGGTTACACTGAGTGCAGTCGTTCTCCATAAATGGCGATATTCCCCCCGACGCTTTCTTGCATTCAAAAGGAGGAGGGCAATCAATGCAAACAAACTGATCTTAATGAAATGATAAAGCGTAGTGGAAACAAAAAGGAATACCAGCGCGAAAGGATACAGCAGCCATTCAATTTCATCCACAAATTCAATAAGACCTTCGATGCTTCCAGTGGCAGTGTCAAAACCAAAAATCCATTCGATAAAAGAAACAAGGGTCAAGAGTGCGATAAAGAGGAAGATATACTGCATGATTTTGCCGATCTGCATAATACGGACGGCAGCTTGTTTTTTAGGTTCCATTAAACTCGCTTTGAATAATTGAAAAATATTCACGATTCTCTTCCTTTCTTCTATACAATAATCGTACCACGCGAAGAGGCAAAAAAAATGGCGCTTTGTTACGGGAATGTAAATTTTAAATAAAGGTGTTTACAAATTCTTAGTAAACTCTTCATAATAGGTTAGGTGTGAATAAGAAAATTTAGGAGTTGAATATGTATCGTGGAAATGAACTGGCAAGAAATCCTCTTTTCCTTTTTCGGTGGATTAGGGATTTTCCTATTCTCTATTAAGTTTATGGGTGACGCTTTGCAGAAGGCTGCGGGCGATAAACTTCGCGACATCTTGGATCGTTTTACAACCAATCCGTTTATGGGTGTATTGGTCGGGATTATTGTAACCATCTTGATTCAATCAAGTTCAGGAACTACCGTAATCGTCGTTGGGTTGGTAAGTGCTGGATTTATGACATTGAGACAGGCGATTGGTGTCATTATGGGTGCGAACATCGGTACTACAGTAACTGCCTTTATCATCGGGCTAGATGTAGGAGCTTACGCTTTGCCGATCATGGCTGTCGGTGCCGGAATGATTTTCTTCATTAAGAAAAATCAAATCCAAAACATCGGCCAAGTCATTTTTGGTTTTGGCGGACTTTTCTACGGAATGGAATTAATGAGCGGAGGCATGAAGCCGCTGCGTGAATTGCCGGCGTTTATCGATTTGACAATCAGCTTGAGTGAATTTCCGATTCTCGGAGTTGTTGTCGGTACAGTCTTTACATTAATCGTTCAAAGTTCCAGTGGGACGATAGCGATCTTGCAGGGGCTATACGACGAAGAAATCTTGACGCTTGCAGCGTCACTTCCGATACTGTTTGGTGATAATATCGGAACGACCATCACTGCAGTGCTTGCAGCATTGGGAACTTCCATTGCGGCTCGCCGGGCTGCGGCAGTGCACGTGCTATTCAATATTGTAGGGTCAGTCATTTTCTTGATTTTACTGGTTCCGTTTACTGCTTATGTAGAATGGATCGCAAGGGTGTTATCGTTAGAACCGATGATGCAGATTGCCTTTGCACACGGATCCTTTAATGTAGCGAATACACTTATTCAATTCCCATTGATTGGTGCTTGGGCTTACTTGGTTACGAAAGCCATTCCTGGTGAGGAAGTACTGGTTGAATTTAAACCGAAGCATTTGGATATCCACTTTATTGAACAATCTCCTTCAATTGCGCTTGGCCAGGCTAAAGAAGAAATTTTGCGCATGGGTACTTATTCTGTCCAAGGTTTGCAAGAAACGTATTCGTATTTAATGACGAAGAGCAAAAAACATGCGGAAATGGGTTACCAGTTGGAAGACGCCATCAATAATCTGGACAGCAAGATCACAGATTATCTGGTGTTGATTTCAGCTGAATCCATTTCAGCAGCAGATTCTACGCGCCACACAATGTTGATGGAAACCGTTCGTGATATTGAACGGATCGGCGACCATTTTGAAAATATCATTGAATTGGTTGATTACCAAGAAAACAACAAAGTGAAAATCACAGCAGAAGCAATGGAAGACTTAACCGAAATGTTTACATTGACAATTGCTACGGTTGAAAAAGCACTAAGTGCATTGAATACGACCAGCCACGAGCTAGCTCGTGAAGTAGCTGAACAGGAAGACCTGATCGACAAAATGGAACGCAAATTCCGCAAAAAGCATATTTTGCGCCTAAATGAAGGGGCATGTACAGCACAAGCAGGAATTGTGTTCGTTGATATCGTCAGCAACTTAGAACGAGTTGGAGATCACTCAGTAAATATTGCTGAAGCCATCTTAGGTAACCGTGCATAACTGCACCGTTTAACTAAAGGGATCGAAAGGCTGAACGAAACCCAAAAGACTCTCGTCTATCTAGCTTTACATTTTAAAAAATGTAAGGCACGATAGAAGAGAGCTTTTTTTTATTAGGGGGGATACAAATGGAAGTGATCGGTTGGATTGTTATCCTGCTTTTTTTCGTAATCGGTTTTGTCGGCTTGGTTTACCCCATTATTCCTGCGGTTTTATTTGTCTTTGGCGGTTTTATCATGTACGGCTTGTTTTTTAGCTTTAGTGATTTGCCTTGGTGGTTCTGGGCTATTCAAAGCCTATTCGTCATTTTGCTGTTTGGCGCGGATGCCGTTGCCAATGCATTCGGTGTGAAAAAATTTGGTGGTTCGAGAGCGGGTTTGTGGGGCAGTACAATTGGGTTGATCATTGGCCCCTTTGTAATTCCAATTATCGGTATTTTAATTGGGCCTTTTCTTGGCGCGATCATTGCAGAGATTTTAGTGAATAAATCGTCTTTGAAAAAGTCGTTTATGTCCGGGATCGGTTCGGTGGTCGGGTTTATCACTTCTGTCTTCACGAAAGGCATTATTCAAACAGTCATGGTTGCCATATTCTTCTTCACGATTTAGACCTCCTCAATTGCAGAGTTCCACGTGCTGTTAAATCAGGATAAATCAGTCAAAGGTCTGAATAACTGGAATTACCGTGCATTATGTTTGTGTAGGTCTGAAAATTTTGATAGGCTATGAAGGTAGACCAATAGACTCAAGGAGGAATTTAATCATGGCATATGAATTACCAGAATTACCTTACGCGTATGACGCACTTGAACCACACATCGACAAAGAAACGATGAACATTCACCACACTAAACACCACAATACGTATATCACAAACGTAAACGCGGCATTAGAAGGCCACGATGATTTGTCTTCAAAATCAATCGAAGAATTGATTTCTAATTTGGACGCAGTTCCTGAAGCTGCCCGCACTGCAGTACGCAACAACGGCGGCGGACATGCTAACCACTCATTATTCTGGAAGCTTTTATCTCCAAGCGGCGGCGGAAACCCGACAGGCGCTTTAGGTGAAGCAATCAACAGCAAGTTTGGAAGCTATGACGAATTTAAAGAAAAATTCGCGGCTGCCGGCAAAACTCGTTTTGGTTCAGGCTGGGCTTGGCTAGTTCTTTCAAACGGAGAACTAGAAATCACATCAACTCCTAACCAAGACTCTCCATTAATGGAAGGCAAAACACCATTACTTGGACTTGATGTATGGGAGCATGCATACTACTTGAAATACCAAAACAAACGTCCAGATTACATCAATGCTTTCTGGAACGTTGTAAACTGGGAAGAAGTTTCAAGCCGCTACGAAAACGCAAAATAATTGTCAATAATTGAAACTTTACACACACTTTTTCGTCTGAAAAAGTGTGTGTTTTTTATATGTGATGATATACTGATAAGTGGATATTTTTTTGCGAAAGGAGCAAATCCCCCATGAAACCACCTCAAAAAAGACGTGTTTCGCTTGCGCGAGTGAAACTGCAGTCTAACACTGTCTTTCGGATGAATATCCTCTTTTTCACGATTTTCCTCTTATTCTCTGTTCTGATTTTGCGTTTAGGTTTTCTCCAAATTGTTAAGGGTGAAGACTATGCGCGTGCGATAGCAAGAACGGAAGAAGTTCCTGTCAACACTAGCGTGCCGAGAGGGCGCATTTTTGACAGTGAAGGACGGATTCAGGTCGACAACACGCCGGTAAATGCCATTACGTATACCGCAATGCAAACGACCAAAAGAGAAGAAATGTTGAAAGTGGCTACAGAATTGGCCAGTTTGATCGAAAAAGACACTGATAAAGTGACGCTCAGGGACAAACAGGATTTTTATATACAATTAAATGGTGAAAGTGCCAGCGAAAAAGTGACAGATGAAGAAAAAGCTGCAATCGCTGCAGAAGATATAACTGAGACGGAAAAGCAGCGAAAGCTGGATGCATTGGTTCGAGACAAGATTACCGATGAAGAATTGGCCAGTTTAAGTGGGGAAGATCTGGAAATTTTGGCGATCTACCGTGAAATGACATCCGGTTATGCCTTAGCCCCTCAGATGATTAAGAATGATGGCGTGACAGATGAAGAGTTTGCACGTGTTTCAGAGCGGTTAACGGATCCCAATCTGAAAGGCGTTAATACGGTAACCGATTGGAAACGGGTCAAATCGAGCGATTTGACGATACTGGGAAGCACCACAACCCCGGAAACGGGAATCCCGGCGAACAGGCTTGATTACTATTTAGCACGGGATTATTCACGCAATGATCGTGTTGGCACGAGTTTCTTGGAACAGCAATATGAAGAAGTGCTGCAAGGCCAAAAATCAGTCGTCAAAAATATTACAGACGGCAGAGGAAGTGTTATTGAAACGCTTCCTGTAGACGAAGGAGAAGCTGGAAAAGATCTGGTTCTTTCTATTGACAGCGAATTGCAGAGCGAGCTGGAAAAAATTGTTGAAAATAAGTTGCTGGAGTTAAAAGCTGGCCCAAGTTCGAGATTAGTAAAAGATGCTTACCTAGTCATGATGGATCCGCAAACTGGAGAAGTTCTTTCTATGGTAGGAAAACGGCTTGGTGAAGATGAAGACGGCAAGAGAGTGATCAACGATTATGCATTCGGCACATTTACAGCGTCTCACGAAATGGGCTCTACTGTTAAAGGTGCAACCTTGTTGACTGGCTACGCTGAGGATGCCGTCGAGTTGAATGAAGTTCAAATAGACGAGCCCTTAAAATTTGCCGGTACTGCGCAAAAAAATTCAATTTTCAATACGCAATTATTCAACCGAATTCCAATGTCCGATACGATGGCAATTGAGCGATCTTCCAACGTTTATATGTTTAAAATTGCGATGAAAATTGCAGGTGCAGAATATCAGTACAATCGGGGCTTGTATGTAGCGCCAGAAAGCTTTGATGTGATGCGAAATTCATTTGCGCAATTTGGCCTTGGCGTTCAAACGGGCATCGATTTGCCCAATGAGGCGACAGGCTATCTGGGCGGCACCGTTCCGGGTTCCATGTTGCTCGATTTGGCTATCGGCCAGTTTGACACGTATACACCGCTTCAACTAGCGCAGTATATTTCTACGATTGCCAACGATGGATACCGCATGGAGCCACATGTAGTCAAGGAAATTCGTGCTGCTTCCAGAGACGGAGAATCGCTTGGACCGATTGAAACGATTGTAGAGCCGAAGATTCTGAATCGCATTAACAATACACAAGAAGAAATTGATCAAGTTCAGACTGGGATGCGCAATGTGTATATCGGAAGTTCTGGATCCGCACGTGCGCAATTCAGCGATGCCCCATACACAGCTGCCGGGAAGACCGGTACTGCCGAAGTGTATTTCTTTGAAAAAGACCATGAAATGAATGGCCAATACGCCATTAACATCGCACATGTTGGCTACGCCCCTTATGACAATCCGGAAATCGCATATGCTGTGGTGATTCCGTATGTCACAACGGATCCAGAGAATGTTCCACGAGCCAATAACGAGATTGCCCGTGCAGCAGCTGATAAATACTTTGAATTGAAAAATAAAGAAGCAGACTCAGCTTCCAACTTAATAAAAGAGCCATATAGCGACTCTGTTGTAGTCGAAGGCGAGTAAACCCTGGCCCCAAAACAAAGTTCTCAGCATGAGAACCTTGTTCTGGGGCTTTTTGTATGCAAGAAAAATCCGTTTACAATTTCTTAACATTGCCTTTATATGTCCTCAACAAATACCGTTTATAGTAGGGAATGTAAACAAAACAAACATAAATTCTAGGGGGAAATAACGTAATGAGAAATTGGAAATTTGCAATGGCGTCTACAATTCTTGGTTCGGCTTTAATTCTTGGTGCATGTGGCGGCACAGATGACACCGGTACTGAATCAGAAGAAACAGGTTCAGGCACTGCTGGAGATGAAGCAGCAGCAGTTGAAGGTTCTGTAATTGGTGATGGATCTTCTACCGTAGCACCAATTCTTGAAGGAATCGTTGAAGAATATGCTGGAGCTCAGCCAGATGTTCAAGTTACAGTAGGTGTTTCCGGTACAGGCGGAGGCTTCGAAAAATTTGTAGCTGGTGAAACTGATTTCTCAAATGCTTCTCGTCCTATAGAGGAAGAAGAAATTGCAGCACTTGAAGAAGCAGGAATCGAATATACAGAATTCCTTTTGGCTTATGACGGTTTGTCAGTTGTCGTCAATCAGGAAAATGACTTTGTTGACAACCTGACAGTTGATCAATTGAAGCAGCTTTGGGTAGAAGATGGCACGACGAAAATGTGGTCTGACATCGATCCAGAATGGCCGGAAGAAGAAATTGTCTTCTACGCACCAGGAACAGCTTCAGGTACTTATGATTACTTTAACGAAGTCATTCTAGAAGATGAAGACATTGTCAGCTCAGCTACACTTTCAGAAGATGACAACACGTTAGTTCAAGGACTTCAGGGAGATGCTAACGCAATCGGATTCTTCGGTTATGCTTACTATATTGCTAACCAGGATACGTTGAAATTGGTATCAATCGATGGAATTGAGCCAAATGATGAAACAATCGAGTCTGGCGAGTATGCACCATTATCACGTCCACTGTTCGTTTATGGCAAAAACTCATCAATTGCTGAAAATGAAGCAGTATATGATTTCATGCAATACACAATTGAAAATTCAGGTGAAATGGCAGAAGCAGTGGGCTATGTAGCTTTGAATGAAGAAGATTATGATGCTGGTTTAGCAGATCTTGAAGCGTTAAAAGAATAAAAATAACGAACAGTTTAGTCCAGTCTAAGGGTGAGCAGCCACTGCTCACCTTTTGCGGTTGAAAGGGGATTCTATATGCGGCAATCTGTGCAGGAAATGATCGCGCAGTCGAAGGGCAAGAAGAACAAAAAAATAATCGAAAAAATTATTCCAATTATTCTATTTTTGATTGCTTCTGTTTCGGTTTTGACATCTATCGGGATTGTTTTAACATTAATATTTGAAACTATCACATTCTTTACACGTGTACCGTTCTTTGACTTTATTACAGGAACCACTTGGTTGCCATTCTCTACTAATGAAGCTCAGTTTGGTATTTGGCCATTAATCATTGGTACGCTGAAAATAACGGCAATTGCAGTCGTCGTAGCTGTTCCAATCGGTATTTCAGCTGCAATTTACTTGAGTGAATATGCAAGCGAGAATGTTCGGCGTGTTATAAAGCCAATTCTTGAAATATTGGCAGGTGTACCAACAATTGTTTATGGGTTCTTTGCTTTAACGTTTGTTACGCCGGTTCTTCAAGCAATTTATCCGGATATTAAAATTTTCAATGCAATTTCTCCTGGTATTGTTGTTGGTATCATGATCATTCCGATGATTGCTTCGTTATCTGAAGACGCCATGTCTTCTGTGCCAAAAAGCATTCGTGAAGGTGCTTTGGCAATGGGGTCGACTAAGTTTGAAGTGGCTTGGAAAATTACGATACCTGCTGCACTTTCAGGAATTGTAGCATCAGTCGTTTTGGCGGTATCAAGAGCAATTGGTGAAACTATGATCGTATCACTTGCTGCAGGATCAACGCCAAGGTTCGACGGAGATTTTACCGGTTCAATTCAGACAATGACAGCTTATATTGTTCAGGTATCAAAAGGGGATGCTGGATATGGCACAACAATTTACTACTCCATATACGCGGTAGGATTTACGCTTTTCCTCTTTACCATGGCTATGAACATCCTTGCCGGCTACGTATCCAAACGTTTCAGGGAGGAATACTAATATGAGATATATTGAACAACAAACAGTGGTTAAACGGATGAATGGCAGGTTGATTGCCAACGCCATTTTCAAATACATCTTTCTTGCTGCTACTTTACTGGCTCTATTGGCATTGGTCGTTTTACTTTTCCGGATTGTATCGCAAGGAGCAGGAAATTTATCTTTTGAATTCCTAAATAGCTTTGCTTCACGTTTCCCGGACCAGGCAGGCATTAAAGCGGCCCTAGTTGGTTCGCTTTGGCTGATGATGGTCGTCGCGCCAACATCGATCATCCTGGGTGTCGGATCAGCAATTTATTTGGAAGAATACGCAAAACAAAATCGCATCACTAACTTTATTCGCATGAACATCTCGAACTTAGCGGGCGTTCCATCTGTTGTATTCGGATTGCTTGGATTAACCATTTTCGTTCGTGCGATGGCATTAGGCAACAGTATTTTAGCAGCAGGATTTACAATGAGCTTGTTGATCTTGCCAGTTATTATCGTTGCCGCACAGGAAGCGATTCGTGCAGTTCCAGGTGAACTTCGCGATGCTTCTTACGGGATGGGTGCCACTAAATGGCAAACCATTGTCAACATCATATTGCCGGCAGCGATTCCAGGAATCTTGACGGGAAGCATTTTGGCTCTGTCACGTGCTATCGGGGAAACAGCACCATTGATCGTTATTGGTGTACCCGTCATCATTCAGTTTTTGCCAGCAGGCGTTATGGATACATTCACTGCTTTGCCAATGCAAATCTACGATTGGTCAAGCCGTCCGCAGCAAGAGTTCCAAGCTGTGGCCGCAGCCGGAATTATCGTTTTGATGGCAGTTTTGCTGTTCATGAATTCGATTGCGGTTATCATCCGCAACAAGTTCGATAAACGCTACTAAACGCAAATTATGTGGAAGGGGTTCTACAAATGACAACTATTATTACAAATAAATCCGAGTCTGGCACAACGCCAGACCAAACAGCAAAAAAAGCGGTTTATGAGACCAAGCAGCTTAACCTCTGGTATGGCAGCAACCATGCCTTGAAAAATATTGATCTGGAAATTATGGAAAACGAAGTTACTGCGATTATCGGACCATCCGGATGTGGTAAATCAACCTACATCAAAACATTAAATCGCATGGTTGAATTGGTCACTTCCGTTAAGACATCTGGAGAGATTCTTTACCGTGGACGCAATATCTTTGATCAGGATTACGGAGTGGAAGAACTTCGTACGCGTGTCGGCATGGTTTTCCAAAAGCCAAATCCGTTCCCGAAATCCATTTATGACAACGTAGCATATGGCCCGCGTATTCACGGCATCAAAAACAAGAAAATTCTTGATGAAATTGTAGAGAAAAGTTTGCGTGGAGCAGCTATTTGGGATGAAGTAAAAGATCGACTTAACGAAAATGCCTACAGCATTTCCGGCGGACAGCAGCAGCGTATTTGTATCGCGCGCGCACTGGCGATCGAGCCGGACGTCATCTTAATGGATGAACCGACATCGGCATTGGATCCTATTTCAACATTAAAAGTGGAAGAATTGGTCCAGGAACTGAAAAAAGATTACAGCATTATCATCGTTACGCACAACATGCAACAAGCAGCACGGATTTCAGATAAAACCGCGTTCTTCTTGAATGGAGAAGTGGTGGAGTTTGACCATACCGATACCATTTTTTCAAACCCTTCCGACAAACGGACGGAAGATTACATTTCTGGCCGATTCGGTTAAGGGAAAAGGAGGCGGAACTTTTGTCTGTACGCGAGAAATTTGAAATCGAACTAAATTCTGTGCAAGAACAATTAATTGAATTAAGCACAATGGCAGTCACTGCCTTGAATAAATCAATGGAAGCTCTAGTGAATCAGGATGTGGATGAAGCGCTTGAAGTCATTGAAGACGATAAAGACATCAATCAGCTGGAAGAATTCCTTAACGACCGAGTGATTTTATTGATCGCTAAGCAGTCTCCGGTTGCCACGGATTTACGGCGCCTGATTGTCACCATTAAAGTGGCATCGGATATGGAACGTGTAGGCGACTATGCGGTTAATATCGCTAAGGAAACTATCCGCATCGGCAACCAGGAGTTGTTGCCGCAGATCATGCAAATTCAACAGATGCAAAAGCTGGCGGTTGCCATGCTTAGTCAAGTTATTGATGCATTTGTTGAAGAAGATGTAGTTAAAGCCAAAGAAATTGCCGAGCTGGATGACCAAGTGGACGAATTGTATGGCGATGTAATCCGCAAGCTGATGTTTGCAGGCGGAGAAAATCCAGACCGTCTCAGCCAGATTACGCAATTGGCGTTTATTAGCCGCTATATGGAGCGTTCTGCAGATCATGCGACCAATATCGCGGAACAATTGTTTTACTTGGTGCGCGGCCAGCATTACGACTTAAATAAGTAAGCAAGAATCTCTATTTGCAGGATTTGCATTTCTCCCGCTTTTAGAGTGAATGAGAAATGCCGGGAGTGAAAACTCTTGGCATTTTTTTAAATTAAGAAAGGTTCAATTAATTGGATTTTTACAGTAGACTTTATGACAGAATATGCTATAATAATTAAGTCGTATAGATCACGCTTATTTACAAACGATCTTTGAAAGAATTAGGAGGGATACCGATGCGTGTTAACATCACTTTAGCTTGTACAGAATGTAGCGAACGTAACTACAGCACTGTTAAAAATAAGCGCAACAACCCTGAGCGTCTTGAAATGAAAAAATATTGCTCACGTGAAAAGAAAATGACAGTACACCGTGAAACGAAGTAATTCCTTGATTGCCAAAACCTCCTGAGGTTTTGGCTTTTTTCTTTGCAAAGGAGCAGGTGCTAATATGGATAAAATAATGCAGCGTAAGCGAATACTCAGTTTGCTCAACAAGATGACTTTAGAAGAATACAGAACCAAGTCCGACAGAATCGTTGAGTTGCTAATGGAAGATCCAGTTTTTTTGAAAGCGGATACTATTGGGATCACCCTGTCTGCGTTCCCGGAAGTAGATACGTTTGGATTGGTTGAGGCGTGTTGGGCAGCAGGAAAGAAAGTCGCTGTACCAAAATGTGATCCTGCAACTCGGGGCATGGATTTTCGGTTGATCGACAGCGTGGACCAGTTGGAAGTCGTATATATGAAACTGCAAGAACCCATTGTTTCCGAAACGCTGTACATACAACCAAGCGCCATCGATTTGTTGATTGTGCCGGGTGTGGTATTTTCCAAGCAAGGCTATCGAATTGGCTTTGGCGGAGGCTATTACGATCGCTTTTTGGCAAACTACAAAGGCATTACAAGATCCTTGGTTTTTGAATGCCAGATTGTAAAAGAAGTTCCAGTAGAAGCACATGACTTGCCTGTCCAAGGCATTTATACAGAATATGGTTTTATTAAAACAGAGGCGGTGGGCAAATGAAAACATTATACGATGTGATGCAATTGCTGAAGCGCTATGGCACAGTTATATACACGGCTGATTACAAAGCAGACTTGGATTTGATGGAAGACGAAGTAAAAGAACTGTATCGGCTGCAATTTATTTCTCCCAAAGAATACGCAACAGCACTGCTTATTCTCCGCCAAAAAAAATCAGAATATGATAAAAAATAAATTAGGTTAGCGAAACTTATTTTGTTTTTGTTCGTCAAAAATGAGGGTAAACACTTTGTATACGAATAAAATACTTTTATACTAGTTTGTTCTGGCGTGCCTCGGTACAAAAGAATAATGGCACAGGCTTTTTCTTTTAAAACAGGGAAGTAGTGCTTGTAACGAACTTACTGTTAACATAAAATATTATAGAATAAATTAGATTAGTGAATAAGGAGGGGGCCGGATATGCTGAAAAAAGAATGGCCAACACATACGATTTTGGCAATTGCCATCATTGCCACATGGCTGAAAACATATATTGTTTACAAAACCAGTTTTTCAATCACGATTGACAACTTCCTGCAGGAATTTATTTTGTTCATTAACCCGTTGAGTATGCTGCTATTCATTTATGGGATTTCGCTGTTTCTCAAGAGCGAGAAAGCAAAAAATCGCTATTTAATTGGAGTGGCAGTCGTCACATCAATTGTGCTATATGGAAATGTAGCATTTTATCGCTTTTTCAGTGATTTTATTACTTTGCCGGTCCTTTTCCAAACTGAGAATTTCGGTGATTTGGGATCAAGTGCAGCAGCCAGTATTTTCTGGACAGATTTGCTGTATTTTTCAGACGTAGTGATTATTTTACTGGCGATCAAATTTATCAAGGTAAAATCGGTCGCCGCTGTTTCTTCCTCGGTACAACGCAAGGCTTACTATATTCTGGCACTCGCCGTCTTGTTCTTTAACTTGGGGCTGGCAGAAGCAGAACGGCCGCAGCTTTTGACGCGAAGCTTTGACCGTGAAATGCTGGTGAAAAACTTGGGGATGTACAATTATCATCTCTACGATGTTTATATTCAATCTAAATCACAAGCACAGCGTGCATTGGCTGATGGTTCGGAATTGGTTGAAGCCAATAACTACGTTCGTGCCAATCAGATTGAACCTTCAGAAGATATGAAGGGAATCGCAGAAGGCCGCAACTTGATTGTCGTCACGTTGGAATCGCTGCAAAGTTTTACAATCAATGGCGAAATGAATGGGCAAACGATTACGCCATTCCTGAACTCCTTGACTGAAGACGAAGACACCATCTATTTTGAAAATTTCTATCACCAAACCGGATTAGGCAAAACATCGGATTCAGAGTTCCTCCTTGAAAATTCTCTTTATCCTTTGAGCGGTGGAGCGGTATTCTTTACGCATAGCGGGAATACTTATAATTCGATGGCAGAAAGCCTTGGCAACAGTGGCTACACGACAAACGTTCAGCATGCCAATACAAAGAGCTTCTGGAATCGTGACATCATGTACGAGTCAATGAATATTGACGAATTTTATGATATCGAAAGTTTTGAAATCGGTGAAGGCGAAACAGTCAACTGGGGGATGAAGGATATTCCGTTTCTGGAGCAATCTGTGGACCATATGACGGAAATGGAGCAGCCTTTTTACAGCCGTTTGCTGACGCTGACCAATCATCATCCATTCACACTGGATGAAGAAGACAAATCGATTCCTGAATTCGATTCAACTTCAGGAACCTTGAACCGGTATTTCCAAACATCGCGCTATTTGGATGAATCACTTGAAGTCTTTTTTGACGAGTTAAAAGCAAGAGGACTGTATGAAAATTCAATTATCGTCATGTACGGTGACCATTACGGAATTTCAGAAAACCATAACGAAGCCATGTCACAGTATTTGGGTGAAGAAGTAACTGACTTTACCTCTGCTGAACTGCAGAAAGTTCCGTTCTTTGTCCACATTCCTGGCTATGGCGAAGGGCACGTCAACGATGAAGTCGGTGGACAAATTGATATGCGTCCGACCATTATGAACTTGATGGGCATCGATACGTCAAAAGACATTGGCTTTGGCGGCGATTTATTCTCAGAGGAGCATGAGGAATTTGTTGCTTTTCGCGATGGGCGTTTTGTAACTGATGAAGTGGTTTACGCAGGAAATGTCTGTTATGACAAAGAAACCGGCGAACCGACGGAGGAAGAGTTGTGCGCACCTTATATTGAGCAGGCGTTTACGGAGCTTGAATATTCCGAGTCGATCATCAATGGTGACTTGCTGCGCTTTTACAATGAAGAAGATGGCCAATTGACGACGATTCCTGAAGCCGAATTAGAACAATGAGGAGAGCGCGCACAGAGCGCCCTCTCTTTTTTTATGGCATAAAAAAAGCTGATGCAATTAACTGCATCAGCTTTTTCCGAATTAATGTAAGCCCGGTGGATAACCGTGTGTAATAATAGTTGCAACAGTGAAGGCGCCGAAAATTACAAACGTTCCAAAGTTAAAAAGAAAGCCGAGGACTTCTTTATTCTTTAGCGTTTGAACAGTGCCGATTGCCGCAAGAACTGCAGTAAGTCCAAAAATAACCATTAACATCCAACTCATCGAATGACACTCCCTTCAACTTAAACAGCCAGTGCCGCTTTGTTCTCTTTATATTGTAAAGAAATTCCTCACTTTTGTCGAGGACAAAAAGTGTCAGTCTGTTGACAGTCCTGAAAAGCGCGGCATGATATAATCGTATGGAGGTGAATAGGATGCTGAAAATCGATCAACTGGAGCTGGGACCTGTCCAGACCAACTGTTACATTATTTCGGACGATCAAAAAGAGTGCTTAATTTTCGATCCGGGGGAAGAAAGCAGCAAAATCCATGCGCTGCTGAAAAAGAAAAACTTAAAGCCAATCGCGATTCTTTTAACACATGCTCATTTTGACCACATTGGCGCAGTAGACGATGTCCGGGAACGCTATTCGATTCCCGTTTATCTGCACCACTTGGAGAAAGATTGGCTAAGCAAGCCGAATTTGAACGGCTCAGGAAAGTATGCAGATTTGCCGGATTACCGGGTTAGAGATGCGGACGTGTTGTTAACGGATGAAAAGAGTTTGAAGATCGGCTCTTTCCAGATGGACATTTTGCACACGCCAGGACATTCTCCGGGGAGTATCAGTTTTTCATTTGGCAACGAAGGCTTCGCAATTGTTGGGGATACACTGTTCCGCGGCAGCATTGGCCGTACAGACCTGATTGACGGTTCTGAGAAGAAGCTGTTGCAGTCCATCCACGACTCGCTGCTGACGCTTCCTGAACATATGATTCTTTACCCGGGACATGGTCCAGAAACGACCCCTGAGCAAGAGAAAAACAGCAATCCGTTCCTTAACGGATTTTAAAAATGGGTAGAACCGAAAACAAAAGGCGCACGGGAAAAATCCCATGCACCTTTTGTTTTTTATTTGTATTGATTAGTGTCCCGCACCAGGAACGTGGATAAATGTAGTGTAATAAGTGAAGCCTACGAAGAACACTGTCAGATAGGCGCCAAAAATATACATATACATGCGTTCAGAAACATTTAAGAATCCAAGAAGAACAAAAAATCCGGTGTTAGCGACCATTAATAATGATACTTCAACCATATCGCCTACATAAAAGAGAACTGCAAATATACCAGTCCACCATCCCATTAACTTGAACATATTATTCATGGGTAATCCCTCCTTTGCCACAACACAATAATCTCTTATTTATTATATAGGAAATAGAGTGAATGTGTAAACAGCGAGTTCATCTTTCTTTGTGACAAACAGGTGTACGGTTATTTGTTGATGCAAAAATCCCGAGTCACGGATAAAGTAAAAGCTTATCAAAAATAGAATTTGGCAGCTATAGGCGTTTCAAAATTTTATTTTGGCAAAAAATATTCCTTTCTGAAAAAGAGCCGGTTATACTATGTGTGAACAGAGATGCAGCCTCTGTTTACAGCAAAACAGGAGGTGGATATGCAATCGATTATTGAGCGCCGCTGTGTTGACCTTCTGCACGACGCGGCAAAAAATGGCACGACAGACATCCACATCAAACCCGAACCATCTTGCTACACCGTTTCGTACCGCTCGTTTCAAAACTTGCGGCAAGTAACCCAACTCCCCTTGGATCTGGGTGATCGCATGATCGCCTACTTCAAATACCTATCCCTTTTAGATATGAGTGAAAAGAGAAAACCCCAAACCGGTTCATTCCAGCTTCCCATCAACGAACGACCTCATTACTTTCGAATCTCGACGTTGCCGTCGGTGTTAACAAAGGAAAGCATTGTTATTCGAATTATGCCGGACAATACCGCAGAGTCCTTGCACCAGCTGGCTGCTTTTCGTGACTCAGCCCGGCTGTTAGAGAAACTATCTGAAGCCTCTCAGGGCCTTATTCTTTTAACAGGACCCACAGGCTGCGGCAAATCAACGACACTTTATTCGCTGCTGAAACATTGTGCTGAAAAACTGAATCGCAATATTATCACCCTCGAAGATCCTGTTGAACGGAAAAACCAGTCGATTCTGCAAATTCAAGTTAATGAAAAAGCAGGACTCAGTTACGCCAGTGGATTAAAAGCGATTCTCCGGCACGATCCGGATATTATTATGATCGGAGAAATCCGAGATTCGGAAACCGCCCAAATTGCTGTGCGGGCAGCCTTGACCGGGCATCTGGTTTTTTCAACGATCCATGCCAGGCATTCTGTCGGCTGCTTGCACCGGCTGCACGATTTAGGCGTTTCCTTTGAAGATATGTCGCAAACACTTATTGCGGTTTCAGCCCAGCGGATCATTCCGATGTTTTCTGATATCAGCCAGTCTGAATCCTGTTATCGTGCGCTCTTTGAAATTCTTGACGGCGAACGACTGGAAGGTGCTCTTCAGTCGGCAAGTTTGAAAAAACCTTATACGCTGCCAGAAGAGCTGTCATTTTCCGGACAGGTCCGGGAAGGAGTGAAGATTGGTGCGATTCAAGCTTCCTATGCGCTCAGCCAACATCCATCTTCGTGACCGTGAACAATTTTTGACGCGTCTGGCCGTTTTGATGAAAGAAGGGTATCTGCTGCCAGTTGCCTTAAATTTATTGCTGCCTATGCATACTTCCAGGTTGAAAGAAGCAACGAACGGCATCACGGTCATTTTAAAGAGCGGCGGAAATGCTGCTGAAATTCTGAAGTATTTAGGATTTAAAGACCATGTGCTGTTTCCAGTGGAAATTGCGGAATATCATGGGCGGCTGCCGGAATCGATTGACAGCATTGCTAAAAGTTTTGCACGGACCGAACAAGTTCAGAAAAAGCTGAAAAATATTTTGATCTATCCTGTATCCTTGTTGATTTTCACTTCTATTCTTTTTTTGTTTTTCCGCACCAGCTATGTGCCGAGCTTAACAGAAATGATGGAGACGCTTCAGCCTGGCGAAGAAGGCAGTGGGATTCCGGCTTATTTACTCAGTCTGCCAGACTTCTTTATCGCATTTTTTATCCTTTTTGCGGTATCGGCATATGTTTTCAGGATTTTGCTGAAAAAACAGGCGATTCAGCAGCAAATCAATTGGCTGCTGGCCGTTCCGGTTCTGCGCGGCTTTATGAAGCTGTACTGGTCGCATTTGTTGGCACGTGAACTCGGCACCTTGCTGCATAGTGGAATATCCATGCAGGAGTCGCTCGATCTGTTGCAGCGCCAAAATTATCACAAAGTGATTCAGTTCATGACTAGTCAGTCTCATGAAGAATTGATGCTGGGCCAATCATTTTCTGCATCTCTCGAACGTTTTTCATTTGTTTCGAGGGACATGCCGGCTTTTGTCCATCACGGAGAAGTGACCGGATATCTCGGGAAAGAATTGATTCTTTACAGCGAAGTGCTGATGGAGCGAATTGAACAGCAGACTCAGCAATTGCTGAGGATCATTCAACCTAGTTTTTTTATTATGATCGCCGTTTGCATCGTCGGTGCATATCTCGCCATTTTGCTGCCGATGTATAACTTAGTCCATACCATTTGAGGAGGAAAACGATGCGCTTTTTAAAAAGTCAAAAAGGATTTACATTGATTGAAATGTTGATTGTTATGCTTATTATCACCGTACTGATTGCCATTGCCATTCCGAATGTCACGAAACAGTCATCAGCTGTTGATGAAAAAGGCTGTAAAGCATTTGTACACATGGTACAAGGCCAAGTTGAATCTTATCGGATGGATTTGAAAGCTGTGCCAACCTTGGCTGACTTAGTGACCGAAGGGTATCTGAAAACTGGAGAAACAGAATGTCCAAATGGCGATGTGGTGAATATTTCGGTTGATGGAGTAGTAACATCCACAAAATCGTCGTAAAAGAGTGGGGGTTTACGCTGCTAGAAATGCTGTTGGTACTCGTTGTGCTGATGACCATCATCGCTATAGCAATCCCGAGTTACCAGACCTTTGCCAGCGCAAAAGAAGAACAGCGTTTTTTCGAACTTCTCAAGCAAGATATCTATTTTGCACAAAGCCAAAGCTATTCTTTACAGAAAACCGCAAAAGTTGTTTTTCGGGAAACCAAAGGTACTTATGAAGTTTTTACTGATTTGCAATCTGTGGTATTGTCACGTGAACTTCCGAAAACGGTGTCACTGAAAAAAACCAGCAACTTAAACGAGGTGTATTTCAATTCAAACGGCTCGGTCGTTGAGTCTGGTACGTTCCGTTTTGCGACCAGCAGTGGAGAAAAAACATTGGTCGTCCATTTAGGGGGAGGTAGGGTGGTGTTTTCTGAATGAGAGAGGAGTGTCTTGGGCGGAAACAATGGTAAGCCTGTTCATGGTCTTCGTCATTTTCGGCAGTCTGCTGCCGGTCATGCTCAGTGTGCAGCAAAGCCTTCATGCAAAGAAAGAGCGCGTCAGTGCTTATGAAACCTTGCACGAAGCCGCACGTCAAATCAGTTCAACAGAAACTGCCAGTGGGCATCGTACAGTTAATGGCACTGTCTACAATTGGCAATTGGCCGATCAATTATGTGTTGAATATGCAGACTACCAAGGAGACCGTGTGCGGGTATGCGCCAATTAGTCCGCGATGAAAAAGGTTTTTCGTTTTTGACAGCCATCTTCGATTTGCTGGTGTTGATGACGCTGTTGCCGCTGATTATATTGTTTTTCGGTTTTGCTGCAAGCTTTACAGAAGACTTGGATCCACAAAAAGCGGAATGGCAACTGTTTACTGTGGACTTGCAAAGCTATTTGACCAATAGCGACTCGCTTGAAATCATAAATGGAGGCACTGGAATCCGCGTTGTTCAGATGGGAGTGGAATACGATATTGAACTGTATACGGATATGATTCGCAAACAAAAAGGCAGTAGAGGCCATGAGGTGATGTTGACTCGGGTAAAGTTATGTAGCTTTTCACTCGTTGGCAATACGCTGAGGGTCCGTACTGAATTCACTACCGGCAGTTTGGAAGAGGCAGAATATGCTTTTACGCAGCCTTAAGAATGAAAAAGGTGCAATTTATCCTGTTGCGATCGTCTTTTTCTTGTCCGCTTTAATGCTGTTCTCTCACATGCTGGCGCATTATGCAATCCAATATAAAACATATGATGGTTTGGAAAATATGCACAGACATGCTACGATACAACTACTGAAGGATATTGAGCAAAAAAAAAATACCTGAGTAGGGGTAAGTATCGGGTGGGTAGGATGAACAGAATATATTTGATTGGATTCATGGGCTGCGGCAAAAGCGCAGTCGGCAGAAGGTTGAGCTTTCTGCTAAAACTACCCTTCTATGACATGGACAAAGAGATTGTCCGGCAGACAGGGAAAACGATTCCTGAAATTTTCGAGCAGCATGGCGAAGCATATTTTCGGGACTTGGAAACACAGTTTTTGCAAAATTTTAAAAACGATCACTGCATTATTTCAACTGGTGGCGGTGTTACCATGCGAAAAGCAAACCAGCGGATCATGAGGAACACGGGACTGGTACTGTTTTTGGATGCACCTTTCCGTGAAATCTGGCGACGGATTCACCGTGATCCGAATCGGCCAATCGTCCGCAAATCCAGTCGTGAGGAAATTGAAGCGCTGCACAAATCCCGCTACCGGGACTATAAACAAACTGCACATATTACCATCCGTACGGAATTTCGGACATTGCGGCAAATTACCCAATATGCAGCTTTTCAAGTGAATCGACTAAAAGGCGAATGAAATGATTTTAATTAATCATTTTGTTCGTCTTTTGTCCTTTTAAAGAAAAAAGATTGCGCTTCCTCTTGAACAATGTTAGGATATATTCAAAGTTATACTATTCTGTATAACGGTTTGGACCAATCATTTTTGATTTGGGCGGATGATTGTACGGGGAGAGAACGCAAATGCGTCGCCGAAGGAGCAAATGACAAAAGTCATGAATCTCTCAGGCAAAAAGACTCGTATAGGACGCATCTCTGGAGAATGCTGCATGGCAGCTACCAAAGAGGAAAGCCATTATGGTAAACTTTCAGGTTCCAGGACAGAGATTTCCCTTTTAAGGGAAATCTCTGTCCTTTTTTCGTGTCTCAGTACATTGTGCTGGCCGGAAGGAGTTTGATGAATGAGGAGGAAAATCATTGGCACAGTTAAAGCGTACACCTCTTTTTGAAACGTATTCACAGTATGGCGGCAAAACCATCGATTTTGGTGGATGGGAACTGCCGGTTCAATTTTCAAGTATTAAAGAAGAGCATGAAGCAGTCAGAACAAAAGCGGGGCTTTTTGATGTTTCTCATATGGGTGAAATTTTTGTCACAGGAGCGGGCAGTTTAGACTACCTTCAGCATCTCCTAACAAATGATGTGTCCAAAATTCAAGATGGCCAAGCGCAGTATACAGCCATGTGCTACGAAGACGGCGGCACAGTGGATGACCTATTGGTCTATAAACTAGCAGACGAGCATTATTTACTGGTCGTCAACGCTTCCAATATTGAAAAAGACTTTAAATGGATGGAACGCGCCAAAAAAGACGATGTGACATTGGACAACGCTTCTGACCGCTATGGTTTATTGGCATTGCAAGGTCCTTTGTCTGAAACGGTGCTTCAGCGACTGACAGCTGAAGATCTTTCAAGCATCAAGCCTTTCCGTTTTAAGCACGATGTTCAAGTGGCTGGCCAAACCGTTATCCTGTCCCGGACGGGCTATACAGGAGAGAACGGGTTCGAACTATATGCAGCGCCTGAAGCACTAACAATACTTTGGGACAAAATTTTAGCCGAAGGCAAACCGGAAGGTGTCGTGCCTGTAGGTCTCGGCGCGCGTGATACCTTGCGTTTTGAAGCTTGCCTTGCTTTGTACGGCCAGGAGCTGTCAAAAGACATTACACCTTTGGAAGCCGGCATCAATTTTGTCGTTAAACTGAAAAAAGAACAGAATTTCTTTGGCAAACAAGCCTTAATTGACCAAAAAGAAGCAGGAGTTCCACGGAAACTGGTGGGCATTGAAATGATCGATAAAGGCATTCCGCGCCATGGCTATCCGGTATACGTCGGAGATCAAAAAGTTGGAGAAGTGACAACAGGCACACAATCGCCAACCTTGAAGAAAAATATTGGGCTGGCTTTGGTTTCAAGTGAATTTGCAGAAATGGGTATTGAATTGGAAGTTGAAATTCGCAGCAAACGATTAAAAGCGAAAACAGTAGAAACGCCATTTTACAAGCGATCCAACTAAATTTAACTTGAAAAGGGGAAAGCACTCCATGAAGCATCGCTATTTACCAATGACGTCTCAAGACGAAAAAGAAATGCTGGAAACGATCGGCATTGATTCAATCGATGAATTATTTTCGGATATTCCGGAAAAAGTCCGTTTTAAAGGCGAATACAACATCAAACCTGCCAAATCCGAGTCTTCATTGACAAAAGAATTGGCGCAGCTTGCAGCCCTAAATGCCGACACCAACCGTTATGCATCATTCCTTGGAGCGGGTGTCTACGACCATTACAAGCCAATTATCGTGGATCACGTGATTTCGCGTTCTGAGTTTTATACGGCTTATACCCCATATCAACCGGAAATCTCTCAAGGTGAATTGCAGGCTATTTTTGAATTCCAGACGATGATTAGTGAATTGACGGGCATGGATATTGCCAACTCTTCTATGTATGACGGCGGGACGGCGCTTGCAGAGGCCGGAATGCTGGCAGCTGGCCACACGAAACGCAAAAAAATTCTGGTATCGCGTGCCGTTCACCCGGAATCCCGTGATGTCGTCCGCACGTATGCCCTTGGACAATCTATTGAAGTCATTGAAATCCCGTTGAAAGACGGCCATACAGATTTGGACGCTCTAAAAGGCATGATGGATGAAAACGTCGCGACTGTTATGATCCAGTACCCGAACTTCTTCGGACAGGTGGAAAACTTGAAAGAAATCGAGCCGATCGTCCACGAAGCCGGTGCGTTATTGTCTGTTTCATCCAATCCGTTGGCACTAGGTGCATTGACGTCTCCAGGCCAGCTTGGAGCCGATATCACAGTAGGCGATGCCCAGCCATTCGGTATTCCGGAAGCATACGGCGGACCTCATTGCGGATATTTTGCCGTAACGAAAAAACTGATGCGCAAAGTACCAGGCCGTTTAGTTGGCGAAACAACTGACGAAGAAGGCCGCCGCGGATTTGTATTGACGTTGCAGGCGCGTGAACAGCATATCCGCCGCGACAAAGCGACTTCCAATATTTGTTCGAACCAAGCCTTAAATGCGTTAGCGGCATCAGTAGCTATGACGGCGCTCGGCAAAGTCGGCACGCAGGAAATTGCCAAACAAAATATCGTCAAAACACATTATATGAAACAGCAGCTAAAAGGTGCTGGCCTTGAAATTGCATTCGAAGGCGCCCATTTCAATGAAATCGTTGTGAAAACAGAAGAACCGGTCAAGCAATTAAATGATCGTTTGTTTGAACATAACATCATTGGCGGCTATGACCTGGGGTTGAGCTATGACGAGTTCGCTGGCCATATGCTGATCGCGGTCACAGAACAGCGGACCAAAGAAGAAATCGATGCATTTGTGCAGGAAATGGCTGCAACAGTAAAGGAAGCGGGTGCTACTCATGCATAAAGACAACCAAGCGCTAATTTTTGAATTGACGAAAGAAGGCCGCGTTGGCTACAGCCTGCCGACTCTTGACGTGCCGGAAGTTGATTTGAGCGAGCTATTGCCGAATGATTTAATCCGTACAGAAGCAGCTGAACTGCCTGAAGTATCGGAACTTGATATTATGCGCCATTACACGGCCTTATCCAACCGCAACCATGGTGTGGATTCCGGATTCTATCCGCTCGGTTCATGTACGATGAAATACAATCCGAAAATCAATGAAACCGTTGCGCGGTACCCGGGATTTGCAAATATTCATCCGCTGCAGGATGAAAAAACCGTTCAGGGAGCTCTTGCGCTGTTATTTGACCTGCAGGAACACCTGAAAGAAATTACCGGCATGGATGAAGTCACATTGCAGCCTGCTGCAGGTGCACACGGGGAATGGACGGGATTAATGATGATCCGCGCCTACCACGAAGCACGTGGCGATATGAAGCGTACGAAAGTCATTGTTCCAGATTCGGCGCACGGCACCAACCCGGCGTCAGCAACAGTTGCCGGCTTTGAAACCGTAACGGTAAAATCAAGCGATCAGGGACTTGTCGATTTGGAAGACTTGAAGCGAGTTGTGGGAGACGATACTGCAGCGTTGATGCTGACAAATCCAAATACGTTGGGCTTGTTTGAAGAACAGATTCTGGAAATGGCAGCCATCATTCATGAAGTTGGCGGCAAGTTGTATTATGACGGCGCGAACTTGAACGCAGTGATGTCTAAAGCGCGTCCAGGAGACATGGGCTTTGACGTGGTTCACTTGAACTTGCACAAAACTTTCACGGGACCTCACGGCGGCGGCGGACCTGGATCTGGTCCAGTCGGCGTGAAAAATGATCTTCTGCCTTATTTGCCGAAACCGGTATTGGTAAAAAATGAAGACGTTTATACGTTTGACTATGATCGTCCAGAATCAATCGGCCGTGTGAAGCCTTTCTACGGCAACTTTGGCATTAACGTTCGCGCCTATACGTATATCCGTTCCATGGGGCCGGATGGTCTAAAAGCGGTAACCGAATATGCAGTACTAAACGCCAATTACATGATGCGCAGACTGCAGCCGCATTTTGATTTGCCGTATGACCGCCATTGCAAGCATGAGTTTGTTTTGAGCGGCCGCCGTCAGAAAAAATTGGGTGTCCGTACATTGGATATGGCGAAACGCCTGCTCGACTTTGGCTATCACCCGCCAACGATTTACTTCCCGTTGAATGTGGAAGAAGGCATGATGATCGAGCCGACCGAAACAGAATCCAAAGAAACCTTGGATGCGTTCATTGATGCAATGATTCAGATTGCCAAAGAAGTGGAAGAAAATCCAGAAATCGTTCAAAATGCACCACATACCACAGTGATCAGCCGTTTAGATGAAACTAAAGCGGCACGTAAACCGGTACTTCGCTATTACAAAGGCGAATAACCTAAAAGGGCGGGGAAGCCATTCGGCTTCCCCGCCCTCAGAGTGTAGACAAGGCTTACCAAAATGAATAGCCGTGCATAACCCCAACCGGTCCGGCGACTTCGCTTTCCGTGGGCTCAGCTTCAGCCTCATCGTCACTTTCGTTCCTGCGGGGTCTTCAGCTTTCGCTGTCCCACAGGAGTCTGCGTGGCCAGCCCGTTTGGGAGCGTGTGGTTCCAATCAAAGAGAGAAGCCTGTTCCTCACTTCATGCAAGAATTCGGAACGCAAGGCGGCGACTCCTGCTGGAGCAGTGAAGCGACATGAAGGAGACTCAGCAGGAGCTTGCGACGAGGAGGCTCAGCGCTTCGTCCGCGGAAAGCGTCCGCCTGAAGCGCAGGATTCCGTATAAAACCCGACCAAACGAGATTTTATTCATTTGGTCGGGTAACTATTCTTTTGTCTACAAGCTCAGGGTGCGGAAGCTATTTGGCTTCCACGCCCTTTTTGTCGTTCAGTAAAACCCGATCGACAGTTCTGGATCTTCCCAATCGTTTTTCTCTGCCCGTTTGTTTTGCTTCTGCAGTTCCGCGATGCGTTTTTCATAGCCGGAATCGCCTTCATAATGCCAATTCAAGGCAGAAGACATGTACAGTTCGTTCAGCTGTGAAATCGACAGCCCTTTTGTCAGCTTGGCCATGTTGGCAAGTTCTGCATCTGAAAAAATGTGTTTGATATCAAGTTTCCGCAAATACTTCTCGCGCAGCGATTTGGACGGCGCCGGAATTTCATAAGCGCGGTCAAAGCGGCCGGCGCGGTTGATCAAGGCCGGATCGATTTTCTCAGGGTAATTGGTGGTGCCGATGACAAACAGCCCTTCACGTGATTGTGTGCCGTCCAGCGTGTTCAAGAAAACGGAGCGGGTAAAGTCCGGCATCGAGTCAATGTCCTCGATTACCAGAATGGCTGGAGCGAGCCTCGAGACAATGCCGAAGACCTCCTGAATGGTGTAGCTGTTAGTGAACTCAGTGATCTGCCAATAGACGACAGGGGCTTCTGTAGAACCGGTGATGGACTTCACCAATGTGGTCTTGCCATTGCCTGGCGAACCATACAGTAGGATGCCGCGTTTGTAAGGAACGCCGTAATCTCGAAAAAACTGGCCATCCGCTTTGAAAAATTCATCAATCGAGCGGAAGATGTCTCGTTTGACGGAATCTGAGAGCATGACATCCTTCCGGTCGACGATGGCGTGTTCCCCGAAGTTGCGACGATGCACACCGTCTTCTGTGTCGACAAGATACGTAATATTGTTCATCAGCACCTGGCGCAATAATGCATTCATGGCTGTCAGGAAGGCAAAAGCCGAATCAACTGTTTTGGCAAAACAATGAAACTCCGGCCAGCTGTTGTCGGAAGCTGTGTAGAAAGGCACTTGGGCAATAGCAACATCGTGCTCTGGGAAATAAATCAGTTTGTTCTCAAAGCTTTCCTGGATTTTCAAATTGCCGCTGTACAAGTCGTCGGGTGCGTTGGCAATTTTTCCGAACGGACGGGCTTCATAAATAAAAGACAGCACTTCGTAAGAGAGCAATCGCTTTTCCATCATGTCGATCAGATGGCTGTTTAATTGCTCAATGGGTTCTGTTATATCAATGTGCATCCAGGAGCCAGCAGAACGGCCATCAAGCATGTTCAGGATGCTTTGGGAGACAATGGCAAGATCCGAATAATGCGGGAGCGTTTCCCGGATGTTCGCTTGATGTGGAAAAAGTAGGTCAGGTTTCATTGAGCTTCCTCTTTTCAAATGGAATAGGATGAAAAACGCCCTTCCAAAATGTGGAAGGGCGTTTAGTGTTCAGGCTTTCGATTTTATTTTTCCGGTCCATTGCTTGAACCCGCCTTGCAGCTGGAACAATTGATCGTAGCCTTTTTTCTGTAGGAAAATGGCGACGCGTCCACTGCGTGCACCGTTCTGGTCATACAAGTAAACGGGTTTGTCCGAACGAATTTCCTTATAGCGTTGGCGCAATTGTGATTGTGGAATATTGCGTGCTCCTAAAATATGGCCGGCCGCAAAATCTTTTGGCTCGCGTACATCAATCAATTGAGCTCTGCGGTAACCTTCGATAAATTGTTCCTGCGTCAAGTTAGTGACCGCTTTCTTCATGCGGAAATACATAATCACCGCGTAAATGATGATTGCCACAACAATGGCAATCGTGATGTATAAAAATTCCAATGTTCTTGCCCCTTTCTAATCTTCTTTTATTATAAGAGAAGAGATGACGGATATTCAATGCCAATGTTACACTAATTAGCGGAAATAGGAGGCGATCTTGTGAAATATCCAAAATGGAATTTTGTAAATTCAGGTGCGAACAGCCCTTCTTTCAATATGGCCCTCGATGAAGCCTTGCTGACATGGCATAGCGAGGGGCTTATTCCGCCGGTTATCCGTTTTTATAGCTGGCAGCCGGCTGCGCTGTCGATCGGTTATTTTCAAAAAGTAGAAAAAGAAATTGATATGGAAGCCGTCAACCGGCTTGGCCTGGGATTTGTCCGAAGGCCAACAGGAGGCAGAGGCGTTCTCCATGAACATGAACTTACATACAGCATTATTGTTAGTGAAGACCATCCGGATATGCCAGAAACGGTCACGGCAGCGTACCGGGTATTAAGCGAGGGCTTATTGGAAGGCTTTAAAAACCTCGGACTGGATGCTTATTTTTCTGTTCCAGATACAGATGCCAAGCGTGCTGATTTGAAAAATCCCAAATCAGCCGTTTGTTTTGATGCACCGAGCTGGTATGAAATGGTTGTTGAAGGAAAAAAAGTAGCGGGCAGTGCACAAACGCGCCAAAAAGGCGTGATTTTGCAGCATGGTGCAATTCTACTTGATTTGGATGTTGAGAAGCTGTTGTCTGTTTTCAAATTTTCGAGCGAAGAGGCGAAAGAGCGGATGCGCAGCAAAATTCCCGAAAAAGCGGTCTCGATCAATTCAATTCGCAAGGAGCCGGCCACTATAGAAGAATGCATTCGTGCATTTAAAGAAGGATTTGAACAGGCATTGTCCATCGAGTTGGAACCGTATACGCTGTCAGAACAACAGTTCGCAGATGTCAAGGCTTTAGAAGAAAAAAAATACGCCAATGCCGAATGGAATTTCCGTGTTTGAGTGTCTTTTGGCTCATTTTATTGATTTCCAAAGCCGGAAACCTTGCCATATATAGCTTTTAAAAGTGGCGAAGTTTTGAAGCAGAAAATTGTTATTGAAAAGGCGTTTCAACATATAGTATGATGGGAATTAAATTAGTACTACATATAGTATTTATGTACGTATATAACACAAAGGAGGAATTGTCAATGGTTTCCGCCACACAATCCCAGTACTCATTAAATTCAAAAGCATTAAACGAAGATATTAAAACGTTTCCGCAAGTGCACGCCGTTACTCCGGATATGAACTTGACGCATAAAGGGGTATCTCGCCTTGTTATGATTGACCGGTATTCATTCAAGGATACAGAGAAAAAAACCTTGAAAGCTGGCGATTTTGTTGTATTGACTGTCAAAGAAGATCCGAAATTCCCAGCCCGCGGTCTTGGCTACATTGTTTCCATCGATCAGCAAACCAATAAAGCACAAGTTTGGATCGAGGAAGATTACAGAAGTGCAATCGACAACCCGAAGGAACAGGAAGCAGGCATTGTCAATCGCCCGATCGACGTGATTGAAAAGCCGCTTGAAGTGTTCTACGAGCAGATTGCCAAACGCAATGCAACAGGCCTTGCTTCTGTAGAAAAAACTTCTGAAAAACGCCAGGAATGGTTTGAAAAATTTTATCAGCAATTGGTCGGATTAAAATTCATTCCGGCCGGCCGTGTGCTTTACGGAGCAGGCGCTGACACGGATGTCACGTATTTCAATTGCTACGTAATGCCGTTTGTTGCAGACTCACGCGAAGGCATTTCCGATCACCGCAAGCAGGTCATGGAAATCATGAGCCGCGGAGGCGGAGTTGGCACCAACGGTTCAACTCTTCGTCCGCGCAACACATTGGCTCGTGGAGTCAACGGCAAATCGTCAGGATCGGTATCTTGGCTGGATGACATTGCCAAGTTGACTCATCTTGTCGAACAAGGCGGTTCACGCCGCGGTGCGCAAATGATCATGCTGGCAGACTGGCATCCGGATATTGCCGAATTTATCATCTCCAAAATGCAGAATCCACGCATCCTGCGCTATTTGATTGAAAACACACAAGACGAAACGATCAAGAAATTAGCTCATGACAAATTAAAATTCAAACCGTTAACAGAACAGGAAGATGCCATGTATCAAGGCATCCTAAACTACCGTGCAATTCCTGGAATGGGCGGATTCAACGAAAAAATTATGCGTGACGCTGAAGCAAAACTTCGAGATGGCGGAACTTATTCGGTTCATAACGAAGAATTTTTGACAGGTGCCAACATTTCAGTCACGTTGACGAGCGATTTCATGACGGCGGTTGAAAACGACGAAGATTTCGATTTGCGCTTCCCAGCAGTGGAATCTTATTCGAAAGAAGAAATGGCCATCTACAATGAACAATGGCAGGAAGTCGGCGATGTTCGTGAGTGGGAACGCATGGGTCATGGTGTGCGCGTCTACCGGACAATGAAAGCCCGCGAATTATGGAACTTGGTCAATATTTGTGCGACTTATTCAGCTGAACCCGGCATCTTCTTTATCGATAATGCCAATGAAAAAACAAATGCGGCTGCATATGGCCAAAAAGTTGTTGCGACGAACCCTTGCGGCGAACAGCCATTGGCACCTTACTCCGTCTGCAACTTGGCTGCGGTCAACTTGGCACAGTTCGCAGATCCGAAAACAAAGGCAGTGGACTTTGAAGCATTGAAAGAAACGGTTCGCGTCGGTGTCCGCATGCAGGACAATGTGATTGATGCAACTCCATACTTCCTGGAAGATAACAAAGTGCAAGCACTTGGCGAGCGCCGCGTCGGTCTTGGCGTCATGGGACTTGCTGATTTGTTGATTTACTGCGATAAAGAATACGGTTCTCCGGAAGGCAATGAGTTAGTTGATGAGATCTTCAAGACAATCGCTACTGCGGCCTATGAAGTTTCAACTGAGTTGGCTGCAGAACGCGGCAGCTTCCCGTTCCTAGTTGGCAAAACCGACGATGAAACGGCAGCACTGCGCAAAGCCTTTACGGAAACTGGGTTTATGCAGGACATGCCAGCACATGTCCGCGAAGCGGTCCTTGAAAAAGGCATCCGGAATTCGCACCTGTTGACGGTAGCACCAACAGGATCCACAGGTACAATGGTCGGCGTTTCAACGGGTCTTGAACCTTATTATTCATTCACATACTACCGCAGCGGCCGCCTCGGCAAATTTATCGAGGTTAAAGCGGACATCGTCAGCGAATACTTGAAGAACAATCCGGAAGCGGATGAAGAAAACTTGCCGAAAGCATTTGTGACATCGATGGACTTGGCGCCGGAAGCACACGCGGATGTTCAATGCATCATCCAGCGCTGGATCGATTCATCGATCTCGAAAACAGTCAATGCGCCACGCGGCTATACGGTTGAACAAGTAGAAGGCGTATATGAGCGACTCTACAAAGGCGGGGCAAAAGGCGGTACGGTTTACGTCGATGGCAGCCGCGACTCACAAGTTCTAACTCTGAAAGCTGAAGACAATACGTTTGAAGAAGAGCACCAGCCGGAAGAAACGGGCAAGCGCCCGATCGTTCTAGTTGATACCATACAGGATATCCGTTCTACCAATGTCAGCATCGGTTCAGAAGTGGGCGATACGTGCCCAGTCTGCCGCCAAGGGACAGTAGAAGAAATGGGCGGCTGCAACACTTGCACCAACTGCAACGCTCAGCTGAAATGCGGATTATAAAATAACCAGCGCGATGGCCCACCAGCCATCGCGTTTTTCTTTTGGCTGCTTCCGCATTTCTATTTGATCCAGCTTCAGCGCCTAGAATCTCGGGGTCTTAAGTCCGCTTGCCTGTGCGGCAAAGAACGACACTTCGCCGATCTTTCTTATGCCCGTCGAATCTGAACGGCTGCTTCCGCATTTCTAAAAAGTTGCTGGATTGTTCCGATATGTTAAAATAATGAAGAATGTGTTGAGGGAGGGAGAAGGTCGAATGCGCGTGCTGGTTCTGAACGGCCCGAACTTAAATCGCTTGGGCAAGCGGGAGAAAGAAGCATACGGGACGTTTACGCTGGAAGAGTTGGAGAAAGAGCTCGTTGAGTTTTCTTATCATCATGGCATTGAGTTGATTTGCCGACAGTCAAACCATGAAGGGGAATTGATTGACTGGATTCACGGAGCTGGCGATGAAGCGCTTTCTGGCATCGTCTTAAATGCAGGAGCCTATACGCATACGAGCATCGCGATACGTGATGCCATCGCTGCAATCCAAGTTCCCGTAATTGAAGTACATATATCGAATGTTCACAAGCGTGAGAAATTCCGCCACCATTCCTATATTTCCCCAGTTACGATTGGGCAGATTGTCGGATTTGGGCAGGACGTCTATAAATTGGCGCTGCAAGCGCTGATTTTAAAACAGGAGAGAGGATGAACACAGTGAAACTACAAAAACTGCGCACAGAAATGAAGCATCGAAATATCGAGGCCGTACTTGTCACCAGTTCATACAATCTGCGTTATATTACCGAATTTACCGGAACTGCCGGTCTGGCAATCGTGACACAAGAAAAAGCGGTATTTATCACAGATTTTCGTTATACGGAACAAGCCAATGAGCAAATAAAAGAATTTGAAGTGGTGCAGGCAGAAAAAAACCTGATGGATCAAGCTGTTCAAACTGTTTCCTCGATGGGCATACAGAAACTGGCTTTTGAGCAGGATTACATGACTTATTCAACAGCTGTGCAATACAAGGAAAAGATGGATGTGGAGCTAGAGCCAATCAGCAACTTGATCGAAAAAATCCGGATGGTCAAGACGCCAGAGGAAGTCTCTGTCTTGAAAGCTGCAGCCAAGATTGCAGACGATGCATTTGAGCACATTTGCGGATTTATTCGCCCGGGGCTGAAAGAAGTGGAAGTTTCCAATGAACTGGAATTTTTCATGAGAAAACAAGGTGCGACTTCATCTAGCTTTGACATCATTGTGGCTTCAGGGCTTCGCTCAGCATTGCCACATGGCGTGGCAACAGACAAAGTCATTGAAAAAGGCGACATGATTACCTTGGATTTCGGAGCTCTCTACAACGGATACATATCCGACATCACCCGTACGGTAGCTGTTGGTGAACCTTCAGCCCAGATGAAAGAAATATATGATATTGTATTGAAGGCGCAGGAATTAGGCGTGGAGAAAATCGGACCGGGCATGAGCGGCATCGAGGCAGATGCACTGGCGCGAGATTTTATTAAGTCTAAAGGGTACGGAGAAGCGTTTGGCCATTCGACTGGCCATGGCATTGGCTTGGAAGTGCATGAGAGCCCAGGTTTGTCATTCAGATCGGAAACGGTTTTGGAGCCAGGCATGGCTGTAACCGTGGAACCGGGAATTTATCTGCCAGGAGTTGGCGGAGTCCGCATTGAAGATGATATACTGATAACCGAGTCAGGAAATGAACGGTTGACTAACTCCACAAAAGAGCTTCGCATTTTATAACAAACGGAGGAACTATAATGATTTCAGTAAACGATTTTAAAACAGGTGTGACAATTGAAGTGGACGGCGGAATTTGGCGCGTCATGGAATTTCAGCACGTAAAACCAGGTAAGGGTGCTGCATTTGTACGGACAAAGCTCCGCAATCTGCGTTCAGGAAGCGTTACAGAAAAAACATTCCGTGCGGGCGAAAAAGTAGCCAAAGCACAAATCGACAATAGCAAAATGCAGTATTTATATGCTAATGGCGACATGCACGCATTCATGGATACTGAGACGTACGACCAAATCGAATTGCCTGAAAAAAACATTGAGTACGAATTGAAGTTTCTTCAGGAAAACATGGAAGTCCAGGTTATCCAGTTCCAAGGGGAAGTGCTTGGCGTTGAATTGCCGAACACAGTAGTCTTAGAAGTGGTTCAAACAGATCCAGGCATCAAAGGCGATACAGCAAGCGGCGGATCAAAGCCTGCGGTCCTGTCAACAGGCTTGTCAGTTCAAGTGCCGTTCTTCATCAATGAAGGCGATCACCTAATCATCAACACAACGGACTCTTCATACGTGTCACGAGCTCAATAGCAACCAAAAGGCCTCTATATTTAGGGGCCTTTTTTTAAAAAGTCGGCTCAGCTATTTCAAAACATGATGAAAAAGTCTAAAATGAAATAGAAATCAGTTTAATACATATTAGGGGAGTAGGATGAATATGAAAATTCAAGAAATCCGTGAAATTATCAAATTGGTAGATGGATCGTCTATTGAGGAATTCTCTTACGAATTTGAAGGCGTCAAAGTTAAAATGAAGAAAAGCGGATCTGGCAACATCCAGCAAGCTGCAAACACTGTTCAAACACCACAAGCGCCTAGTGTTGCAGAAACTCCAACCGCCGCAGCACCAGCAAAAGAACCGAAAGCTGAAGAACTGGTATCGCAGGAAGCACCGGAGATTCCGGTTAACGATGATTCTGAGTACCATAAAATTCTTTCGCCAATGGTTGGCACATTTTACGAGTCTCCATCTCCGGACGAGGCACCTTACGTACAAACGGGAACAAAAGTAACTGCCGATCAAGTGGTCTGCATCGTAGAAGCCATGAAACTATTCAATGAAATCGAAGCAGAAGTAGATGGGGAAATTGCTGAAATTCTTGTAAAAGATGGTCAGCTTGTTGAATATGGCCAGCCTTTGTTCCTCGTGAAAGCAAACTGAGGAAAGGGGAGATGGCGATGAAGAAGGTATTGATTGCAAACCGTGGAGAAATTGCGGTCCGGATTATCCGGGCTTGCAAAGAGATGGGGATCGAAACGGTCGCTGTATATTCAGAAGCCGATAAAGAAGCACTTCATGTCGAGCTCGCAGATGAAGCATACTGCATCGGTCCAAAACTATCAAAAGACAGTTACTTGAACTTTTCCAATATCATGTCGGTAGCCAAGCTGACCAATTGCGATGGCATTCACCCAGGATACGGTTTCCTGGCTGAAAATGCGAGTTTTGCGGAACTTTGCGAAGCATGCGACATCATGTTTATCGGTCCGACAGCAGATGCGATCTCGCGCATGGGCACAAAAGACGTGGCGCGTGAAACTATGCGAAAAGCAGGGGTGCCTGTCGTGCCGGGTTCAACCGGCATCGTAGCTAATGAAGAAGAAGGGCTGCGCATTGCCGATGAACTCGGATTTCCGGTTATCATCAAAGCAACTGCAGGCGGCGGCGGAAAAGGGATTCGGGTGGCACATACGCGCGAAGATTTCATCAAAGGCTTGAACATGACGCAAAAAGAAGCGGCCGCGGCTTTTGGCAACCCAGGAGTTTACATTGAGAAATTCATTGAGGATTTCCGTCATATTGAAATTCAAGTACTGGCGGATTCGCATGGCAACGCCATTCATTTGGGCGAACGAGACTGTTCGATCCAGCGCCGGATGCAAAAGCTGGTTGAAGAAGCGCCGTCACCGGCCCTGTCGCCGGAGCTGCGCGCCGAAATGGGCGATGCTGCAGTAAAAGCGGCTTTGGCCGTCAATTACCGCGGAGCCGGAACAGTGGAGTTTATCTTTGATGCCGTCAACCAGAAATTTTACTTTATGGAAATGAACACACGCATTCAAGTAGAGCATCCGGTTACGGAAATGATTACAGGAATTGATTTGATCCAACAGCAGTTAAAAGTTGCTTCGGGTGAAACACTTGCCTATAAACAGGAAGACGTGACGTTTAAGGGCTGGTCGATTGAATGCCGCATCAATGCAGAAAATCCGGCGAAAAACTTTATGCCTTCAGCTGGCAAAGTTGATATGTACTTGCCACCGGGCGGCATGGGCGTCAGAATTGATTCCGCGATGTATTCAGGGTATACGATTCCGCCTTATTACGATTCCATGGTGGCCAAACTGATTACGTTCGCAGACACACGTGAAGAAGCAGTTGCGAAAATGAAGCGCGCATTGGATGAATTTGTCATCGAAGGCGTATTTACGACGATTCCGTTCCATTTGAAATTAATGGATCACGAGGTATTCAAATCAGGCGATTTCAATACGAAATTCCTTGAAAAATACGATGTACTGGGATCATAAGGAGGAGCTTGGCAAATGGCAGAAAAAACAGCACCTTACGTACGCATGAAATCGCATGGAGCTCAAGATTTAGGCAATATTGAAGTGGCTCCGGAAGTATTGGAGATTATCGCCAGCATTGCAGCAACAGATATTGAAGGCGTCGCCAGCATGCGCGGCAATTTTGCCTCTGGTGTGGTTGAACGGTTGGGGAAAAAAGTTCATGGCAAAGGCATCAAAACCGATCTTTCGGAAGAAGGACTGGCAATTGATGTATATTGTGTCATCAATTATGGCGTCTCCATTCCAAAGACCGCTTTAAAAATACAAGAACAAGTTCGGCAAACGCTTGAGAATATGACATCGCTTCAAACACAGGAAGTGAATGTCCATATCACCGGCGTCAATTTCGAGCCCCAAGCAACAGAATAAGCAGCGAGGCTGTCCTGAAAACCAGAAGTGGTTTTGGGGCAGCCTTCTCTTTGTTTTGCTCGGATAATCCCAATATATTCCTGAAAGAAAACAAGTTTCACAGAGGCAACGTCCTATTGACCGAACATTTCAAACATGGAAGTTCAGCCGGAATACCTGTATAATGGGGAAATAATTAGCTGTGAAAAGGAGATCGGATATATTATGAAACGACACGAAGCACGCGAAAAAGCGCTTCAGACCTTATTTCAATTAGAGGGAACTGAATTGACCATCGACGAAGCCATGGACCATGTAATGGCTGGCGAAAATGATAATTTTTATAGTTTATTGGTGCAAGGCACTCATGCTAATATGGCAGAGATCGATGAAAAACTGGTTGGCCACTTGGAAAATTGGTCATTGGAACGTCTTCCCAAAATCGAACGGACAATTCTTCGCATGGCCATCTTTGAACTGGGCTATATGGAAGATGCACCGGCGCGCGTCGTCATGAACGAAGCGATTGAACTGAGCAAAACTTTCGGAGATGATAAATCCAGCCGCTTTGTTAATGGAGTCCTTTCGAAGTTCACAGACGAATCAGCAAGTTAAATTGGAGGAGTTTACATGACTGCAAAATTGATTGATGGAAAAGCGGTAAGCCAGAAAATTAAAGTTCAGGTAAAAGAGCGAGTAGAGAACCTTGTGCAGCAGGGAATTACCCCGGGACTGGCTGTTGTGCTGGTTGGGGAAAACTCCGCCTCCCTTACATATGTAAAAAACAAGAAGAAGACATGTGAAGCACTTGGCATGCGCTCAGACCTGCATCAGTTTCCAGATACGTTGACTGAACAGGAACTGTTGGCGAAAATAGACCAATTAAACCAGGATCCGGAAATTCACGGCATCCTTGTGCAATTGCCGTTGCCAGCTCAAATCGATGAATTCAAAGTCATCTCAGCTATCAGTCCAGAAAAAGATGTGGATGGATTCCATCCGATTTCTGTCGGCAATATGATGATCGGCAAAGAGGCCTTCCTGCCTTGCACGCCGCACGGCATTATGGAGCTCCTGTCCCATTACGGCATTGATCCCGCGGGCAAACATGCCGTCGTCATCGGCCGTAGCAATATAGTCGGCAAGCCAATTGGCCAGCTGCTGCTTCAAAAGGATGCAACGGTGACGTATTGCCATTCCAAAACGAAAGATTTGGCAAGCATCACAGCGCAAGCCGATATTTTGATTGCTGCGATTGGCAGAGCCAAGTTTATTGACCATACGTTTATTAAACCGGGTGCTGTGATCATTGATGTCGGCATGAACCGGGACGAAAATGGCAAACTGTGCGGAGATGTCGATTTTGAGGATGTTCAAGAAACAGCCAGTTTTGTGACTCCAGTGCCAGGCGGTGTTGGGCCTATGACCATTGCAATGCTGATGGGAAATACACTGGAATCGGCAGAAAAAGGATTATCAAAGACAAAATAGGCAGAAGCATGTAAAATAAAGAGCAATAGGGCTGTTTTTCGAAAGAAAGACAGCTTTTTAAATTCACAGACAGGGGTTGAACGTGTGTCAAACGACCCGTATTTAAGTGTCAAAGCTTTAACCAAATACATAAAAAAGAAATTTGATGCCGACCCTCATCTTCGCGACGTTTACGTCAAAGGAGAGCTGTCGAATGTCAAAATCCATACGAGCGGACATATTTACTTTACCTTAAAAGACAATGCCGCACGATTGCCAGGCGTCATGTTTTCAGCAAGCGCGAAATCCGTCAAATTCAAGCCGGAAAGCGGGATGACGGTGTTGATCCGCGGAGATGTTTCAGTCTATGAAGCTTCCGGACAATACCAATTGTATGCGCAATCTATGCAAGCTGACGGCATTGGCGACTATTACTTGGCATTTGAACAATTAAAAGAAAAATTGGCCAAAGAAGGATTATTCGATGCAAGCCACAAAAAGCCTTTGCCGCGTTTTCCAAAAAGAATTGCCGTAGTCACTGCACAGACAGGTGCTGCCGTACGCGACATCATCATCACTTTGCACCGGCGCTATCCGTTGGCAAACGTTGTGCTGTATCCGACGCTTGTGCAAGGGGCTGGAGCGACGCAATCGATCGTCCAATCCATCCAGGCAGCAAATAAAGGTGATTTTGATGTGCTGATCGTCGGGCGGGGCGGTGGATCCATTGAAGATTTATGGGCCTTTAATGAAGAAGCAGTGGCACGGGTTATCTTTGATTCACAAATACCGGTCATTTCCGCGATCGGCCATGAAACGGATACCACCATTGCTGACTTTGTTTCGGACCTGCGGGCACCCACGCCGACAGCAGCTGCAGAATTGGCTGTACCAAGCCAGGCCGAACTGCTCGAGCGCGTATCCAGCTCCCGCAGCCGCATGTACCGGACCGTTTCCGGTACTGTCAATCAGCACAGGCAATCGCTGAACCGGTTGACTTCGTCCTTTCCGCTCGCTTATCCAGAGCGTCTGTACCGGCCCTTTATCGAGCGTGTCGAACGCGCGACAGATTCGCTTCAACGCGAGTCTGTCCAGCACTTAAAACGCTCACAGGAACGCTACCGCACACTGGATCAGCAGCTGAAATCCCGCGTGCCGCTGCAGCGGGTTCGCCAATCCGAAACGGAAGTAGCAGAACTGGCAAGAAGACTTGATTATCAAGTAAACCAGCTGTTGAAAAATCGCACGCAGCAGCTGTCGTCAGCAATTCGAACGCTTGATGCCCTGAGCCCATTGAAAATTATGGACCGGGGTTATTCGATTCCTTATATAGAAGGAGCTGTCGTTAAAAGTACAGCGCAAGTAAAAGCAGGCGACCGCTTGACCATCGCAATGCAGGATGGCACCGTCCGGTCAACTGTCAATGAAGTAAATCCAGCAAAAAAAGGAGACCAAAACGATGGCTGAAAAGAAAATCATGTTCAATGATGCAATGGAACAACTTGAGGAAATCGTTCGTCAGCTCGAGCAGGGAGATGTGCCGCTCGAACAAGCCTTAACGCTATACCAAAAAGGCATGGAGCTTTCAAAAGTCTGCCACGATAAACTGCAGAATGCGGAAAGCCAACTGGTTACGATGATGAAAGACGGCAAAGAAGTGCCAGCTGATATAGAAATGGACGGGAATGCTAAATGAATTTAACAGAATTCCGCACACATTACGAACCACTCATCCAACAGCAAATGGCTGAGCAAATTTTGTCCCTGTCGATTCCTAATTCCTTGAAGGAATCCATGCATTACTCGCTGCAGGCTGGAGGAAAACGGATTCGGCCGATCTTGCTGCTTGCTGTCCTTCACGAATTAAGCGGACAAGACCATCCGGATGCACTCAAAGTGGCCGCAGCAATTGAAATGATTCATACTTACTCACTGATTCACGATGACTTGCCAAGCATGGACAACGATGATTTGCGTCGCGGCATGCCCACCAACCACAAAGTGTTTGGGGAAGCTGTTGCCATTTTGGCAGGCGACGCGCTGTTGACTTACAGCTTTGGCATCGTGGCCCGCCTGCAGCATGTATCAAGCGATGATAAAGTGCGCTTGATTGACTTAATGAGTGTTTCTTCAGGCGCTGAAGGCATGGTCGGAGGACAGGTGCTCGATATTGAAGGGGAAGAAAAGAAACTGACGCTGCAGGAATTAGAGCAAGTGCACCGGTTGAAAACAGGCGCATTGTTGACGTACAGCATTTTGGCTGGCGGCATCCTTGCAAAGGCTTCCAATGAGGAAATGATGGCGCTTAGCCGATTCGGGGAGCATTTGGGTCTTGCTTTTCAAATTCAGGATGACATTTTGGATGTTACAGGAACTTCCGAAGAACTTGGAAAAACGGCTGGTAAAGATGAAACCAGTGAAAAAAGTACCTATCCAAGCCTTTTGACCTTGCCAAAAGCTAAAGAAAAGCTGGAATTCCATGCATTAGAAGCCATCAATGCGCTGCACTCGCTGAACGGAGAAAAAGCATTGCTCTTGCAGTTGACAGAGTTGATTGTCCAAAGAAAAAGCTAATTTTTAAGGCTCTGATTTGTACATTCGCTGTAGACTGATATAATATGAACAGAAAGTCCGAAGGAAAATTATATAAAAAGGTGTGTGATGGCAATGGATCTTCATTCGATTACTAGTCCATCTTTCTTAAAAGAGCTGAACACAAAGCAGCTTGAAGTATTAAGTGAAGATATAAGACGGTTTCTAATAGAAAATTTATCAGTAACAGGTGGGCATATCGGCCCGAATCTCGGAGTTGTGGAACTGACAGTTGCACTGCATAAAGTATTCGACAGCCCGGCAGACAAATTTCTTTGGGACGTGGGGCATCAGTCTTACGTACATAAAATTCTGACAGGAAGAGCCAGCCAATTTGACACTTTGCGTCAATTTAAAGGTCTCTGCGGATTTCCGAAACGCAACGAAAGTGATCACGATGTCTGGGAAACCGGCCACAGCTCGACTTCTTTGTCAGCTGCAATGGGAATGGCTGCTGCCCGTGATATTAAAAAAGACAGCAACCACGTCATCCCAATTATTGGTGATGGGGCACTGACAGGCGGAATGGCTTTTGAGGCGCTGAATCATATCGGCCATGCGCAAACGGACATGGTGGTCATTCTAAACGACAACGAAATGTCGATCGCTCCAAATGTCGGTGCCATGCATAGCATGCTCGGCCGGATGCGGACAGCTGGAAAATACAACAAAGTAAAAGATGATTTGGAATATTTATTGAAAAAAGTCCCAGCGGTTGGCGGGAAACTCGCGTCAACAGCTGAACGGGTAAAAGATTCCTTAAAATACCTTGTGGTTTCAGGCATGTTCTTTGAAGAAATGGGCTTTACGTATTTAGGACCGATTGACGGTCATGACTTGGATGAGCTGGAAGAAAATCTTCGTTATGCCAAGAAAACTAAAGGTCCCGTTTTGCTGCATGTCGTTACGAAAAAAGGCAAAGGATTTTTGCCGGCAGAACAAGATTTGATTGGAACATGGCACGGCACTGGTCCTTATAAGATGGAAACAGGCGATTTGGTCAAGTCTTCTTCTAAAGCACCTTCTTGGAGCGGTTTGGTAGCGGAAACTGTTCGGAAACTGGCCCGTACGGACGAGCGCATTGTCGCAATTACGCCGGCAATGCCAGTTGGTTCAAAACTGGAAGGCTTTGCTTCGGAATTCCCTGAACGCATGTTTGATGTTGGAATTGCGGAACAGCATGCGACAACAATGGCTGCTGGACTGGCAACGCAAGACATGAAGCCATTTCTTGCGATTTATTCCACATTTCTTCAGCGTGCGTACGATCAGGTCGTTCACGATATTTGCCGCCAAAATTTAAATGTCTTTATTGGGATCGACCGTTCAGGTTTGGTCGGAGCAGACGGTGAAACGCATCAAGGCGTTTTCGATATCGCGTTCCTGCGCCACTTGCCTAATATGGTCATTATGATGCCAAAAGACGAAAACGAAGGACAACATATGGTCAAAACGGCCATTGATTACAACGGCGGCCCAATCGCCTTGCGCTACCCAAGAGGCAACGGCCTTGGCGTCGCAATGGACGAAGAGCTTAAAGCATTGCCAATCGGTTCATGGGAAGTGCTTCAAAAAGGAACCGACGCTGTGATTCTGACTTTTGGTACAACGATTCCGATGGCGATGCATGCAGCGGAGCAATTGCTTGAGGAAGGCATTTCAGCTGAAGTCGTGAATGCCCGTTTCATTAAACCAATGGATCAAGCCATGCTGCACAGTATTTTTGAACGCAAAATTCCAGTCATAACGATTGAGGAAGCTGTACTTCAAGGCGGATTTGGCAGCGCTGTTCTGGAATTTGCACAGGAAAATGATTACCGCGAAACTGCTATTGACCGTTTGGGGATTCCAGATCAATTTATCGAACACGGCGATGTTTCTGAGCTGATGGATGAAATTCATTTGAACAGCGATGAAGTTGTCCGTGTCGTTAAAAAATGGACACAAGTCCAAAAACAGGCAGGTTCGACCATTCTATGAACAAACCTAAAAAAGAACGTGTAGATGTCCTGTTGGTAGAACGGGGCATCTGTGAAACACGGGAAAAAGCAAAACGGGCGATTATGGCCGGAATTATTTATTCGGGTTCTGAGCGCATGAATAAGCCTGGCGAGAAAATCATGGAAGACGCTCCGCTTCAAATGAAAGGCAATGATTTGAAATACGTCAGCCGCGGTGGCCTGAAACTTGAAAAAGCACTTCAGGAGTTCGATCTTTCGGTCGATGGCAAACTGATGCTGGATATTGGCTCATCGACTGGCGGCTTTACGGATTGTGCACTTCAAAACGGTGCCAAACATTGCTACGCGTTGGATGTTGGGTATAACCAATTGGCTTGGAAAATCCGGCAAGACGAACGTGTGACAGTGATGGAACGGGTAAATTTCCGCCATTCCAAACCTGAAGATTTTATACAGGGCCTGCCGGAATTTGCCACAATCGATGTATCGTTTATATCGTTGCGCATTATTTTTCCAGTCTTGAAACAGGTTCTGGTTCCAGGCGGAGATGTCATTGCGCTGGTGAAGCCGCAATTTGAGGCAGGCAGGGAAAACGTTGGGAAAAAGGGCATTATTCGTGATCCTAAAATTCATCGTGATGTCCTGCTAAAAGTCGGCATGTTTGCAGTTGACTCCGGTTTTCACGTGAAAAATATGTCGTTCTCTCCGATTACTGGTGGGGAAGGCAATATTGAATTTTTATTTCATCTTCAATCCGCTGCTGAAGGCAGTGACATAGCCGGAATCTCTGTTTCGTTGATCAACGAAACAGTTGAGTCTGCACATACATCTTTGTAAACACATTCCAATTGGAATGTGTTTTCTTTTGGAACGTGTTTTTGTATTTGCGATCAACTGTTCTGGGTTTCTTATGATTTCACATGCTTTTCTTGTCTTATGAATGAAATAACTGTAGGATATTAAGTATATGGAATAAATATTCACTCAAGGGGGAACACCATGAACAAGGGACAGCGCCACATTAAAATACGCGACCTCATTTCAAATCGTGAAATTGAAACGCAGGATGAGCTGGTGGATTTATTGAAGTCAGCCGGATACGAAGTTACACAAGCCACTGTATCTCGTGATATAAAAGAATTGCATTTGGTCAAAGTCCCACTTCAGGACGGGCGTTATAAGTACAGTTTGCCGGCAGACCAGCGCTTTAATCCAATGCAGAAATTGCACCGCGCATTGACGGATGCTTTTGTCAGCATTGATGGGGCCAGCCACTTTTTGGTCATGAAAACATTGCCAGGGAATGCCCATGCAATTGGGTCATTGATTGACCATTTGGACTGGGAAGAAATTTTGGGAACTATTTGCGGAGATGACACATGCTTAATTATTTGCAGAGACACCGAACATCGTGAAATTCTAAAACAGCGTTTAATCGAAATGCTTTAAGAAGAGGTGAACGGAAATGCTTCGGGAATTAGACATACGCAATTTTGCTATAATCGATGCTTTGACTGTCAGTTTCTCGGAAGGGCTGACAGTATTAACGGGGGAAACCGGAGCTGGGAAATCTATCATTATCGATGCAGTACATCTTTTGGCTGGCGGACGCGGCAGCCAGGAGTTTATTCGTCACGGTGCTAAAAAAGCGGAAATTGAAGGACTATTTTCGTTGGAAGATGAACAGCATCCGGTATTCCGTAAATTAGAAGAGTTCGGCATCATCTGGAGTGATGGCGACATTTTGTTGCGCCGTGAATTGAATGACAAAGGGAAAAATGTATGCCGCATCAACGGGAAATTGGTAACCATCTCTATTTTGCGGGAAGTTGGTGCAGCGCTGATTGATATTCATGGCCAACATGAAACACAGGAACTGATGGACGAAAAACAACATCTCTATTTGCTGGATCAGTTTGCAGGAAAAAGCCTGGCCAAGTCAAAAGAAAGCTACAGCCACACTTTCGATAAATACACAAAATTAAAACGTGAGTTTTCTTCCTATACTGAAAATGAACAGCAAATTGCACAACGCATCGATTTGTTGACCTTCCAGCTGCAAGAAATTGAAGCAGCGGAACTGGTTCTCGGCGAAGAAGAAGAAATGGTTTTGGAACGAAAAAAACTGCAAAATTTCAACAAAATCTATGAATCCATTTCAGCAGCCCATGAAGCGATACAAGGCGAAAGCAAAGGTCTGGATTGGATTGGTTCGGCAATGTCTGAACTGGAGCATGCTGCAGCTGTAGATGATACCTTTACAGGATCATCGGAAACTCTCTCTGGTGCTTTTTATTTGATTCAAGACACCGGAACGGAAATCAAGCGAATTTTGGATGACATGGAGTTCGATCCCGCTCGTTTAAATGACATCGAGCAGCGTTTGGCTGTTATTCAATCCTTAAAAAGAAAATATGGTGCTTCCGTTGAAGATATTTTGCTGTATCATGAGAAGCAGACAGATGAATTGGATAAATTGATTAATCGTGATCAACGCTATCAACTGGATCAGGAAAAGTTAAAGGAATTGACCGAGGATTTGCGTGTGGAAGCAGAAGAGTTAACGATTCTCCGCCGAAAAGCTGCAAAAAGCTTGGGCAAGGCAATTATGGAGCAATTAAAGGAATTACATATGGCAAAAGCCTCGTTTGAGGTGAATTTTTCGGTATTGCCAAATGGCCGATTTGACCGTAATGGCCACGATTCAATTTCCTTCTATATTTCCACAAATCTTGGTGAACCGTTAAAACCATTAACCAAGGTGGCATCTGGCGGCGAGTTGTCCCGAATGATGCTTGCGTTGAAAACCATTTTTTCCAAGCACCAAGGCATTACTTCCATCATTTTCGATGAAGTGGATACTGGCGTCAGTGGACGCGTGGCACAAGCAATTGCGGAAAAGATCGCAGCCATATCGGTCCATTCGCAAGTGTTGTGCATCTCGCATTTGCCGCAGGTCGCGGCTATGGCAGACCAGCATCTATTCATTGAAAAGAAAGTTGATAAGCAGCGGACCACCACTGCTGTTACTGAACTGGATGGACGTGAACGAACTGAAGAAATGAGTCGAATGTTATCAGGCGCTGAGATCACGGATCTCACCCTTCAGCATGCGGAAGAATTGCTGTCGCTCGCAGCGGACCGGAAGCTACTGATGAAATAAGTTGAGCGCAGTTTGGTAAGGTCGATCTGCTGGCTGTATCGGTATCTACTAGAGTCAGTCACCAAGGAGAGAGTCGAATGGACAAAATAAAGATCGCAATTGCAGATGATAATCGCGAATTGGTCGGACTGATGAGAGATTATTTAAATGCACAACCAAATATGGAAGTGGTGGACGTTGCCTATAATGGCAAGACCTGCATCGAAATGCTGAATAACTTGTCTGTTGATATTTTGTTGTTGGATATCATCATGCCCTATCTAGACGGTATTGCTGTGCTCGATGCCATTAAGGAAAATGGTGACTTGCAGGGAATTGATGTTATTATGCTATCTGCATTTGGGCAGGAATCAATTATGAGCCAGGCTGCTGAATACGGAGCTTCTTATTTTATTATGAAGCCTTTTGAAGCGGATCGATTGGCCGTGCAGATTAATCACATCATGAATACTCGTACCGGCATGTCTGGACAGTCGAGCAATCGGCCAACCAAAGAGGATCGAATCACCAATATGGTGAAAGATATTGGAATTCCTCCACATTTGAAAGGCTATAATTATTTAAAAGAAGCTGTCTCACTCGTACTTGAGGAACCAGAAATTTTGAATAAGGTTACCAAAGTACTATATCCTGGTATTGCGGCTAAGTTTGATACAACCTCGACTCGGGTCGAAAGATCGATTCGTCATGCGATTGAACAAGTCTGGAATCGCCATGAAACCGTTGACCACATCTCTGAAATCTTTGGATACAGTGTAGCCCATCTTGAATCAAAACCGACCAATTCCGAGTTTATTGCAATGGTTGCAGATAGCCTGCGACTGGAAATGCGAAATGAAACTCACCAATAAATTTGCTAAAACTTTCTTTTCGCTAAAATCGCGAAAAGAAAGTTTTTTTGTATGCCTTAAAAGCTACAATCTCAAAAACCTTATGTCACAAGCTTTTCAACGCATTATATAAAAAACAGCTACACAGAAGACAAAAACTTTCATTTTTATAATAAAGGAATCGGGTTTAAGAGTAGCGAATTAAAGGAAAAGGTTCAAGACGCCGTTTTTTGATGGGTAATAAATAGAGAGTGATAGTGATGCAAAACGGCCAATTCAGCAGAGTGAAAAGAGGCGAACGCAAATGCAATTGATCAGGCAAATTGATGATTATTTTCTAGGGAGTGGTGAAGGGACTGTCGTCGATCGGCTGTATTTTTACGGTGTGTATTGCGTTGCTATTCTGATTGCGTTTTTTACTATGCTGTCTTTGTAGTGAAATAAAGATGTATCTATAGATGATTGGAACCAATGAGGCAATTGCTCATTGGTTTTTTAGTTGATAAAACTTAGCTCTCAAAACAAAATTTGGAAGCTTGGCAGCCACACTGTTTTTTGTTATAGCAATACTTAATGCCTAATTAAATTAAACGGAAATGAGAACATAAAACTGAAGGAGTATGAACTATGTACAAAAAAATACTTACGTGGCAACTGCATGTATGGCGTTAGCCCTCCTCGGAATCGCATCTCTCCAAGTGTTAGAAAATCTGGAGAACGGAGCAGAAAAAGAGTCAGCGCAAACTCCAAATAAACAAGAAATTTCAGAAAATACAGAGAAAATGGGAGGGTTGGAATTTGCCCAGACAGTACCAGACGATGCAACAGAACAAGCTTTATTGGCCATGATGCACAAGATGACGCATCAAAAGTGATAGCATCTGAAAAATGGGGCTTAATACGAATGAATGATGCATCGATTGTTAAAGCAAATTTTACCGGACTCCAACGTTGATTCCAAAGAAGGGTTGTTGGAGATTGTCACAAAGTGGGAAAATGGGCAGTTCGACCAAGTAGAAGATGATCATAATTATATTTGGAATTGGCCAGGTGGCAGCATTGGACGTACGACAGGAGTTTTAAGCGAACAGCAGGAACAAGAATTTATCCGCAACAACTTCTCCGAGTAGATCCAGAATCCGGCTGTTGCCGGATTAGCACGTTATAAGTAATAAATGTAGTTTTTTACATAAGGATATTTCAGGAAAATCAAAACCAGTAACAAACAAAGTGGGCTGAACGGCAATCCTTTAACTTAAAAGCTCAAAATGTTAAAATGAAGCACACGTGAAAATCCAATGGGCAAGAAAAGTAGTGAAAAATAGCATTGTCCAATTGGTGTATTTCAGAAACGGAAGAGGATGATTTTATTGTCTGAAGTCAAAGTGTATGCACACCGAGGCGCTTCAGGATATGCATTGGAGAATACATGGAATGCATTTTTCAAGGCGTGCGAATTGGGTGTTGGCATCGAGCTCGACGTACAGATTACAAAAGACGGAGTTGTCGTCGTTTATCATGACGATAATCTGCGGCGTTTGACTGGCGTGAATGCAGCTATCGAAACGCTCGCTTACGAAGAAATAAAAGATTTGCGCATCGGCAGAAAGTGGCTGCGCAATTTTCAGCGCCATCAAATGCCATTGGCTTACGAGGTATTTCAATGGGCAAAAAAAAAGAAAATTCCTTTGAATGTTGAATTAAAAGAATCGTTTGCAAAAAATTCAAAAGGACCTCAGATTCTTGCAGCGATGTTGGAAGGAATAGACGATATTCATTTGTCTTCTTTCAACCCACAGTTGCTGCACGAAATGAAAAAACTGATGCCGTCCACAGAGATGGCCTGGATCGTCAAAAAGAATGTGCAACTGTCAGCTATAAACGAAATGCATTGGATTGATAGCCTTCATCTGCACAAAAAGCTTCTGGCAAAGTCTTTTTTTTGGACAGATATACTGAAACTGGATAAAAAAGTTAGGCTTTACGGCGTTCTTGGTTCCGAATCCCTCATTGATCGACTTCATCCGATGACTGTTGGCATCATTACCAATTACCCGGATCGTGTCAAAAGAAAAATTGCGTCTACCTATACCGGGTAGACGCAATTTTTTACTTCTGGAATCTTTTCGAAACGTTTCCTTTTTTGCGGTCTCGGTTTAGCAGAAATCCTGCAAAAAAACCGATTCCTAGAACAACAAAAATGGTGCCGAGTGTAAATTGGAGCCAAAGAGCCGGATAAGGCTCAAGCAATTTATTGAACAAGGTATCACGCATTAGTTTAATGCCATACGCCGCCATGATTCCTGGAATCAGCAAAATGATAAACGCTACTAGACGACCCATAATTCCACATCCTTCACCTTCTATTGTTTCTAATTCCATTAAAGTTGTCAAGAAAACCTTCCTGATGTACGCTTAAAACATTCTTGCAATTATTTGCATAAATCTATGCGAAAGGGTGAATTTTTTTGCAGAACGTCTTGATTATCGGGGGCGGAGTCGGCGGCTCAGCCATTTTAAATCTGCTTTTGGAATCTGACTATTTGCATGTGTCGGGTGTAGTCGATTTAAACTCTGACGCCAAAGCAATAGCAGTTGCAAATTCACACGGTATCCCAGTTGGGAACGACTACCAGTCATTTAAACATACGGATATCGATATTGTCTTTAATGTCACAGGAAGCGATCTCCTGCATCAACAGCTGCAAGCGCATTTTTTGAAAAAAACAGTGATCATCCCAGGGAGCCTGGCAAATGTTTTTGTCCGTCTGCTACAGGAAAAAGAGCATTTCATCAATCAGCTCAGCAAAGAAAGCCACCGGGAAAAAATCATTTTTAATTCAATAGAAGAAGGCATGATTGGCATCGATAGGACTAGCCACATCACCTTTATGAACAAAAGTGCAGCGAGGATGCTGGAAGTGGCTGTGGAGCACACCATCGGCCGGCACATTCATGAATTTATTTCGTTGAGCGAGTTGCCGAGAATATATGAAACCGGACGTATTGAACTGAACAAGGAACTCGAACTGAAAAACGGTTCGAAAATTGTTACTTCCCGTTTTCCGATGATTGATGATAATGGCGAAACGATTGGTGCATTTGCGGTGTTCAAAGACATTACGGAAGTCGTGTCACTGGCTGAAGAAATCACCGACTTAAAAGAAATTCAGACCATGCTCGAAGCCATCATCCAATCGAGTGACGATGCGATTTCGGTGGTTGATGAAAAGGGCAATGGCCTGCTTGTAAACCCTGCCTACACGCGCATTACGGGATTACAGATGGAGGACGTTATCGGGCAGCCGGCGTCTGCAGATATTTCCGAAGGGGAAAGTATGCACTTGAAAGCGCTGCAGACGCGCAAGCCTGTGCGCGGTGTCAATTTGAAAGTGGGTCCATCCAACCGGGAAGTGATTGTCAACGTAGCGCCGATCATTGTTGACAACAAACTAAAGGGCAGTGTCGGGGTCATCCATGATACGACTGAAATTCGTACCTTAATGAAAGAACTCGACCGGGCCCGCAGCATCATCCGGACGCTCGAGTCTAAATACACTTTTGATGACATCATCGGTTTGTCATCTGAAATGCAATTGTCTCTCCAACAGGCTAAATTAGCCGCACAAACCTTGGTGACGGTGCTGTTGCGCGGTGAGTCCGGCACCGGCAAAGAACTTTTTGCCCACGCCATCCACAGTGCCAGTGAGCGGAAATACAACAAGTTTGTGCGTGTCAGCTGCGCGGCACTTTCAGAGGAACTGCTGGAAAATGAATTGTTTGGCTACGAGGAAGGGGCGATTCCAGGCATCAAAACTGGAGAAAAACGCGGTCTCTTCGAAGAAGCGAATAATGGCAGTATATTTTTGGATGAAATCGGTGAGTTGTCTTCTTCGCTGCAAAGTAAATTGCTGCGTGTGCTGCAAGAACATGAAACCTTGCGTATTGGGGGCAGTAAACCCATTCCTGTAAATGTACGGGTCATTGCTTCGACCAATACCAATATGGAAAAAGCCTTGCTGGACGGAACATTTCGCGAGGATTTGTATTACCGTTTAAACCGCATGCCAATCCTCATACCGCCGTTGCGCAACCGTAAGCAGGACATACCGCGGATTGCTGAGCGGCTGCTGATAAAACTTAACCAGGAATATGGACGGAGCGTCGAATCCATCTCTGACAAAGCACTGCAATATTTGCGTGTCTACGATTGGCCTGGCAATGTCCGTGAACTTGAGAACGTTTTGAGCCGTTCCATGATTTTTATGCAGATGAACGACCGGACTTTAACAGAAGAGCATATTCCACTCAATATGCTGCGCGTTGCCGAAACGAAAAATGAAGTGTTGATTCCTTCTTCCGGTTCATTGCAAGAACAACTGGATACAGTTGAACGCGGCATTTTACATCATGCTTTAAAGCAATCAAATGGCAATAAGTCTAAAACAGCCAAACAGTTGGAAATCTCATTGCGCACCCTTTATTATAAATTAGAAAAATATGGGCTGATGTAGTCGTTGTGCAAATAATTGCAGGGTTTTGCAACTATTTGCAAAGTATTGGAGGGTTAATTGAAAATAAAACGCTTTCATCTCTTATATCTGGCCATCTGTTCTGCTTTAATTAAGAAGAATGAGGTGAGCAGTTATGGCCACATTAAACCATTTAATCGAAAATGTACCAACTACTTCCGATCATACGGTAGCAGTAGTTGCTGCAGCTGATTTGGCTGTCCTGGAAGCTGTCAGCATGGCTGTCAGCCGTAAAATGGCCAGATTTCGCCTGTATGATGATCTATCGGCAACAACAGAAATGATAAGGGATTATTTCCCGCAGCTTCTGAACCATCGGGATGTTCAGCTTTATCACACCAGCAGTGTAGAAATGGCCGCAGAAAAAGCAGTAAAGTCTGTGTCTATGAAAGAGTCCGACATTCTAATGAAAGGCCAAATAGCGACGGCAGTGCTGCTGAAAGCAGTATTGAATCCCGAATACGGCTTAAGAGCTGGATCTGTCATGTCGCATATTGCTGCTTTTGAAGTCCCGGGCTTTGACAGGCTGATTTTTGTGACAGATGCGGGAATGAACATTCGACCGGATTTGCCTCAAAAAGTACAAATTATACAAAACGCTGTTCAAATTGCACGTTCGGTTGGTGTTGAACTGCCGATTGTTGCGCCTTTAGCGGGAGTAGAAGTTATTAATCCCAATATGCAAGCAACTCTTGACGCTGCGGCGTTGACGGCAATGAACCAGCGCGGCCAAATCAAAGATTGCATTGTGGATGGGCCCTATGCTCTCGATAATGCCATATCTGTCGATGCGGCTAAACATAAACGGATAGCGGGCGACAATGCCGGCAAAGCCGATATCCTGCTCGTTCCAACTATTGAATCCGGCAATATCCTGTATAAATCACTGGTCTTTTTTTCAAATGCAAAAGTCGGCAGCATCATCGCGGGTGCAAAGGCGCCTATTGTCTTATCATCACGTGCCGATAGCGCCGAAAGCAAGCTGTATTCATTGGCTTTGGCGATTTGCTCATCGTAACGTTAGGAACATATATTAGGGGGAATTGACAATGGAAATTTTCAAGAGAATGGAACAATACGATTACGAACAATTAATTTTTTGCCAAGATAAAAACTCAGGGCTAAAAGCCATTATTTGCATCCACGATACGACGCTTGGACCGGCACTTGGCGGCACGCGCATGTGGAATTATGCGACAGAAGAAGAAGCCATCGAAGACGCAATTCGCCTTGGCCGTGGTATGACTTATAAAAATGCGGCAGCTGGATTAAATCTTGGCGGCGGGAAAACCGTTATTATCGGTGACCCATTGAAAGACAAAAACGAAGAAATGTTCCGCGCGTTCGGACGTTTTATCCAAGGCTTGAACGGACGCTACATAACTGCTGAAGATGTTGGAACTACTGTGGCAGACATGGACATGATCCACGAAGAAACAGATTTCGTCACAGGCATTTCGCCAGCCTTCGGTTCTTCAGGCAATCCATCACCAGTGACTGCTTATGGTGCATACATCGGCATGAAAGCTGCTGCTATGGAAGCATTCGGTGACGACTCATTAGAAGGCAAGACAGTAGCTGTTCAAGGTGTCGGCAACGTGGCTTACCCGCTTTGCGAATATCTTCATAAAGAAGGTGCAAAACTCATTGTCACGGATATTAACGAGCAGGCTGTGCAGCGCGCTGTAGAAGCATTTGGCGCAACAGCAGTTGCACCGAATGACATCTATTCACAGGAAGCGGATATTTTTGCTCCATGTGCAATGGGCGCAATTATCAACGATGACACGATTCCACAATTAAAAGTGAAAGTGGTTGCGGGTTCTGCCAACAACCAGTTGAAAGAAGAACGCCACGGCGACGAGCTTGAAGCACGCGGCATTGTTTATGCACCGGATTTTGTTATTAATTCTGGCGGCGTGATTAACGTGGCAGACGAATTATACGGATACAACAACGAGCGTGCAATGAAGCGCGTTGAAACCATCTACGACAGCATCACAAAAATCTTTGAAATCTCAAAACGCGATAACGTACCAAGCTATATTGCAGCTGACCGCATGGCTGAAGAGCGCATCGAACGCGTACGCAAATCAAGATCTCAGTTTTTAAGAAACGAGCACAATATTTTAAGCAGAAGATAATACGATTCAGCAGGTGAGTCCTTCCTTTTCACCTGCTGTTTTTATCTGAAATCAGATGAGTATTTATCGTTTTCATAAACAAAACTTAACTTTTAACTGAAGAAACGGGGGATCGATGTGCAAAAACAGCCCAATCGCATTCTAGTCATTAACCCTGCTTCTGTATCGACTAAAATCGGCGTTTTTGACAACGATATCCTGATCATGGAAAAGACCATACATCATTCACCAGACGAGTTGAGCGTATTTCCTAGCATTGCTGATCAAAAGATTTTCAGAAGGAACAGCATTTTGGAAGCGTTGGACGAAGAAGGCATGAATGTTTCCAATCTGGCAGCGGTATGTGGCAGAGGCGGATTGCTTCGGCCCATTGAAGGTGGAACCTATACAGTCAACGACGACATGATAACAGACTTGCGACAAGGGTATTCAGGGCAGCATGCTTCTAATTTAGGCGGCATCATTGCTTTCGAGATTGCAGGTGGGTTGAACATCCCATCCTTTATAGTCGATCCGGTTGTTGTTGACGAAATGGAACCCATTGCCCGCATATCCGGCTGTTCTTTGATCGAACGAAAGTCGATCTTCCATGCGCTGAATCAAAAAGCAGTAGCGCGGCGATATGCCAGTAAAATTGGACGGGCTTATGAAGACGTCAGGCTGATCGTTGCACATATGGGCAGCGGCATCACTGTAGGCGTTCACCAGTCAGGCCGCGTGATTGATGTCAACAATGGCCTGCACGGCGACGGACCATTCAGTCCGGAACGTGCCGGAACTTTACCCGCCGGAGACTTGGTGGAATTATGCTTTTCCGGACGGTACAGCCGACATGATATGATGAAGAAGCTGGTTAGGCATGGCGGATTGATGGCTTATCTTGAAACCAATGATGTGGTAAAAGTGGAGCGGCGCATTTCAAAGGGCGATAAACGAGCAGAATTGATCTATCAGGCAATGGCTTATCAAGTTGCCCGCGAAATTGGTGCTGCCAGTGCTGTGCTGAAAGGACAGGTAGATGCCATCATCCTGACAGGTGGGCTTGCCCACGGCAAAGGATTTGTGGAAACGATTACCGAACGGGTCAGCTGGATTGCAGACGTTGAAATTCAACCAGGTGAAAATGAACTTCAGGCATTGGCTGAAGGAGCTGCACGGGTATTGAATGGAGACGAACTACCAAAAACGTATACCATTTAGTTTGCATAAAAACGCCTGCTGGCAGGGAATATTCTTTTCCCTCGAGGCGATTGAAACAGAATGAAGGAGGACAAATCCATGGCTCAAAATTATGATGTTGTCATTTTAGGCGGCGGAACAGGCGGATATGTAGCAGCCATCCGCTCTGCACAACTTGGCCTGAAAACTGCAATTGTGGAAAAAGGTGAACTTGGCGGCACATGCTTGCATAGAGGCTGTATTCCAAGCAAAGCATTGCTGCGCAGTGCAGAAGTCTTTGCGACGACTAAAAATCACGCCGCTGATTTTGGTGTGCAAACAGGTGAAGTTTCCCTCGATTTTGCACGTGTCCAACAACGCAAACAAGGAATCGTCGACCAATTGCACGCAGGTGTTCAAGGTTTGATGAAAAAAGGCAAAATCGATGTTTATGAAGGCATTGGCCGAATCCTTGGACCTTCGATATTCTCGCCAAACGCTGGAACCATTTCAGTGGAAATGAAAAACGGTGAAGAAAACGAAATGCTGATTCCAAACAATGTCATCATTGCTACTGGTTCGCGCCCGCGCACTTTGCCTGGCCTAGCCATTGATGGCGAATTTGTCATGAGTTCAGACGAGGCATTAAAAATGGAAAGCCTGCCAAAATCAATCTTGATCGTTGGCGGTGGTGTTATCGGAATCGAATGGGCATCCATGCTGAATGATTTCGGGGTCGAAGTGACCGTTATCGAATACGCAGACCGTATCATTCCAACTGAAGACAAAGAAATATCCAAAGAAATGTTAAAATTGATGAAGAAAAAAGGCATCACTTTTGCGACTAGCGCGAAGGTAATGGCAGATACGTTGGAAACGGGCGAGAACGGTGTCACAATCCAAGCGGAAATCAACGGCAAAAACGAAAGCTTTTCTGCTGAGAAAATGCTGGTTTCGGTCGGACGCCAAGCAAATGTCGAAAACATCGGCATCGAAAACACGGATATCATCGTTGAAAAAGGCTTTGTGCAAGTGAAAAAGACATTCCAAACAAAAGAGTCCCATATCTACGCAATTGGTGATGTGATTGGCGGAATGCAATTGGCGCATGTCGCTTCTCACGAAGGCATTACAGCCATCGAACACATTAAAGGCAACAACCCGCACGCCATCAACTATGATTTGGTATCGCGCTGCATTTATTCCAATCCGGAAGCGGCAAGTGTGGGCATTACAGAAGATCAGGCAAAAGAAAAAGGGCACGATGTCAAAGTTGGCAAGTTTTCCTTTAAAGCCATTGGCAAAGCGTTGGTCTACGGCGAATCTGATGGGTTTGTCAAAATTATTGCAGATAAAGAAACAAACGATATTCTCGGCGTCCATATGATTGGTCCGCATGTGACGGATATGATTTCTGAAGCAGGCTTGGCAATGGTATTGGATGCAACACCGTGGGAAATTGCCGAAACGATCCATCCGCACCCGACGCTTTCAGAGGTTATGGGCGAAGCGGCGTTAGCCGTTGACGGCAAAGCAATTCATAGCTAAGGGAGGAAACAATTAATGGCTTCTAAACATGAAGAAATTGGATTGACGAGTGATGATTTACTAAAAATGTACGAAACGATGTTGATGGCCCGCCGTGTCGATGAACGCATGTGGCTATTAAACCGTGCAGGGAAGATTCCATTTGTGATTTCGTGTCAAGGACAAGAAGCCGCACAAGTTGGCGCTGCTTTTGCTCTCGACAACACGCAGGATTATATCGCGCCTTACTACCGTGATATCGGCGTGGTGCTTCACTTTGGCATGACGCCAAAGGACTTGATGCTGTCGGCGTTTGCAAAAGCGGAAGACCCGAACTCGGGCGGCCGCCAAATGCCTGGTCATTTCGGGCAAAAAAGCAACCGCATCCTGACTGGCTCTTCACCTGTAACGACACAATTGCCTCACGCAGTCGGTGTTGCGTTAGCCGGAAAAATGAAGAAAAAAGATTTTATCACATTTACGACTCTTGGTGAAGGTTCTTCCAACCAAGGCGATTTCCATGAAGGCATGAACTTTGCCGGCGTCCATAAACTGCCGGTTGTTATCATGGTCGAAAACAATAAGTACGCAATATCGGTGCCAGTCGAACGCCAATTGGCCAGTAAAAACGTTTCGGACCGCGCGATTGGCTACGGCATGCCAGGTGTAACAATTGACGGCAACGATCCCATTGAAGTTTATAAGCATGTTAAAGAAGCGGCTGACCGTGCACGCCGCGGCGAAGGACCGAGTTTGGTCGAAACCGTTTCTGAACGGATGACTGCCCACTCTTCAGATGATGACCATCGCCAATACCGCTCAGCGGATGAACTGGCTGCACAAAAATCGACGGATCCGATTCTGACTTTTGGTGCATATTTGAAAGAAAGTGGCATCTTAAACGATGAACTTGAAAAAGATATTAACGACCGCATCATGGTCATTGTCAACGAAGCAACTGACTATGCGGAAAACGCACCGTATGCAGAGCCGGAACACGCAATGAAATATGTCTATGCCGAAGAAGGAGGAGACGAATAATGGCTATTATGTCTTATATTGATGCCATCACGCTTGCCATGAAAGAAGAAATGGAACGTGACGAAAACGTCTTTGTTCTCGGAGAAGATGTTGGTAAAAAAGGCGGCGTTTTTAAAGCAACTCAAGGTCTTTACGATCAATTTGGTGAAGATCGCGTATTGGATACGCCTTTAGCGGAATCCGCAATTGCCGGAGTTGGAATCGGTGCAGCGATGTATGGATTGCGCCCAATTGCAGAAATGCAGTTTGCCGACTTTATCATGCCAGCGGTCAACCAAATCATTTCAGAAGCTTCCCGTATTCGATACCGTTCAAATAACGATTGGACATGTCCTATTGTTTTTCGCGCTCCTTTTGGCGGCGGTGTTCACGGCGCTCTTTATCACTCACAGTCTGTAGAAGCGATCTTTGCCAACCAGCCTGGCTTGAAAATTGTCATCCCTTCAACGCCTTATGATGCAAAGGGCCTCTTGAAGGCCGCAATTCGCGACGAAGATCCAGTGATGTTCTTTGAACACAAACGTGCATACCGCTTGATCAAAGGTGAAGTGCCGGAAGAAGATTACACAATCGAAATCGGCAAAGCGGACGTTAAACGTGAAGGCGAAGACATCACGGTCATTACTTACGGCTTGGCTGTCCACTTTGCATTGCAGGCGGCAGAACGCCTGGCAGAAGATGGAATCTCTGCGCATATCCTGGATTTGCGCACAATTTATCCATTGGACAAAGAAGGCATCATTGAAGCGGCTAAGAAAACCGGCAAAGTGCTGCTGGTCACAGAAGACAATAAAGAAGGAAGCATCATCGGAGAAGTAGCAGCCATCATCGCTGAAAACTGCCTGTTCGATTTGGATGCCCCAATCAAACGTCTTGCGGGACCCGATATCCCAGCAATGGCCTACGCACCGACCATGGAGAAATTCTTCATGATCAACCCGGACAAAGTCGAAAAAGCCATGAGAGAACTGGCTGAGTTTTAAGAAGAAAAGCGGAAGCGCCCATGTAGATTCGACGGGCATAAGACAGACCAGCAGGGTGGCGCACTTTGCCACACAGTTGGGTTGGCTTATGACCCTAGAATCTGGGCGCTGGAGCTAGACAATAGAGAAAAGCAGAAACGGCCGTTCAGCTCCGACAGGCATAAGACGCACTGGCGAAGCGGCATGTTTTCAGCCGCACAGTCAGAGTGGCTTATGACCCTAGAATCTGGGCGCTGGAGCTAGGTAATACAGAAAACAGTAGACCATCAAGTAAAGGAGGAACTCCCTTGGCTATAGAAAATATTAAAATGCCTCAGCTGGGTGAAAGTGTAACCGAAGGAACCATTGAAAAATGGCTCGTCCAGCCAGGCGATCATGTAAATAAATACGATCCGCTTGCAGAAGTCAATACAGACAAAGTGACTGCGGAAGTCCCTTCATCGTTCACAGGAACAGTTAAAGAACTGATTGCTTCTGAAGGTGAAACCTTGGCGGTCGGAGAAATTGTCTGCACCATTGAAACAGAAGGCGGCGATTCCGCACCTGTAGAAGAAGCCAAACCTGCCAGTGGAGACAAAGCAACCGAAATGCCAGCAGCAGGCGCTAAGCCAACCGGCAAACTGGAAGGAACGGAAGGATCTTCCCAACCTGTCAAGCCGTCCGGATCAAAAGGCCGCTACTCGCCTGCAGTACTTCGCTTAGCTCAGGATAACGACATCGACCTGGCTCAAGTGGAAGGTTCTGGAAACGAAGGGCGCATCACCCGCAAGGATTTAATGAAGCTGATAGAAGGCGGCACTATTCCGAAAGCAGGAGATGCCAAAGCCGCTCCCGCTCCACAGCAGGAACAGCCGGCAGCGCAACCAGCACCTGCACAACCAGCTCCTAAAGCGGCTGCGGCACCGATTGAAAGTGCACCTGGCGATATTGAAATTCCAGTCACAGGTGTCCGCAAAGCGATTGCTGCGAATATGCTGAAGAGCAAACACGAAGCACCACACGCATGGATGATGATCGAAGTGGATGTGACCAATCTTGTTCAATACCGGGATTCCATTAAAGGGGAATTCAAGAAAAAAGAAGGCTTCAACATCACGTATTTCGCTTTCTTCGTCAAGGCCGTTTCACAGGCGTTAAAAGAATTCCCAATGATGAACTCAATGTGGGCTGGAGATAAAATCATTCAGAAAAAAGACATTAACATTTCCATCGCAGTTGCTTCGGACAGCGCCTTGTTTGTGCCGGTCATTAAAAATTCTGATGAAAAATCAGTTAAAGGCATCGGCAAAGAAGTAAATGAACTGGCACTTAAAGCCCGTTCAGGCAAGTTGAAATCTGCTGATATGCAAGGCGGAACGTTTACAGTCAACAACACCGGATCGTTTGGGTCTATTCAGTCGATGGGAATCATCAATCACCCACAGGCAGCAATTATGCAGGTAGAGTCAATCGTCAAACGTCCCGTGATCATGGACAACGGCATGATTGCTGCACGTGACATGGTCAACCTTTGCCTATCGCTTGATCACCGTGTGCTTGACGGTCTTGTCTGTGGACAATTCCTGGCTCGCGTAAAAGAAATTTTAGAGAATATGTCAAAAGAAAATACATCGGTTTATTAAGAAAAGCTGGAGTCTCTGGACTCCAAGCTTTTTTTTCTTTAATGTCAGCGTCCAGTCGGGTAAAATGAAGACAGATAGCCTTTGAGGAGGGAATAGTTTGACAATCGATTCGATGAAAAAAACAAAATTTCCAACGCGTACATACAGTGAGTGGCAGCAAGCAGCTGAAAAAGCAATTAAAGGCAAACCCTTCGACGAAACTTTGAAAACGCCTACAATAGAAGATGTGAAACTTGAACCTTTATATATTAAAAGCATGCTCGATCAATTGGGCAACTACGTACCGGCGCAAATAGCCGCAATCCAACACGGCAAGCATCAGCCAAGCTGGCTTGTTTCTCAAGAAGTAATGGCCAATTCTGCCGAAGAATACTTGGCATTGATGCAGGACGACCTTCTCCGAGGAAATGAAACCGTTGTTTATACAGGTTTTCGAAAATTCGAGTGGACAGATGCGCAATTGAAAGAACTGGCGGAACTGATTGTCCAATACCCGCTTTATTTTAAATTGGTTGGTGAAGACCAGGACATTCTACGGGTATTCGAATTTGTGGCTCCAGAGCAGCTGGACCAAGTGCAAGGCGTTATTTTTTCAGAAGAAACAGTCATTGCGCCGAAACGGGTTCGTACCCAACTAGTTGATACGATTCCGATTCACCATGCGGGCGGAACAGCGGTACATGAACTGGGGGTTGCTCTCAGCATCCTCTCAGAGCGCATGGGGGAAGAAGATTTTCTGGAAACCGCTGCTGACACATGGATCCGATTTGCGGTAGATACTCAGTTTTTTCAGGAAATCGCGAAGCTGCGTGCATTCCGTGTGTTATGGCAAGCTTTTAGTTCAGCCTATGGAGAAAAAGCGCCGACGATCCCGCTTTTTACAGAGACATCCGTCCGCTCCTATTCTAAACTGGATCCTTACGTGAACCTGTTGCGTGCAGGGAATTCCACATTTGCGGCTGTCCTTGGTGGCACCGATGCACACACTGTGCACCCACACGACTTTTTGACAGAACCTGACCTGTCGAGCCGGCGCATCGCCCGCAACGTTCAGCTGGTTATTAAAGAAGAGGCACACGTATCGCATGTAGTAGATCCGTCGGCAGGCTCCTATTTTATTGAAACCTTAACAAAAGAATATGTGGACGCTGCATGGAGTTATTTCTTGGAAATCGAAGAGGCAGGAGGTTATTCTGAAGTAATCAAATCAGGATGGCTGACAGACGATATTCAAGCAAAATGGATTGACAGAGAAAAAAATGTTGCAACACGCAAACAATCACTGATTGGCACCAATATCTATGCTAACCCTCAAGAAGCGGTCAAAGATGCGAAAATCGATGACGGCCATTTAGAATATATGACAGCTAAGCGCCTTGCGACCCCTTTTGAAAAAATTCGGGCGCAAAGCAGAGTGACCGAGTTGAAAACCGCCATCATTTTGGCAGAACCTTTGAAAAACTGCAAAGGGCAAGTCGATTTTGTTTCTGGATTTTTGGCCGTAGGCGGAATTGAACCGTTAATTAGTCCATATGTAGCCACTGCAAGCGAAATTAACCAATTTTTAGCTAGTGAAAGTATTGATTATGCGGTTCTTTGTGGCTCAAAAGAAGCGATTGCTGCTGTGGTTCAAGGTTTGGATACACGTGCAAGCATCGACCTGGCAGGCAGGTATTCAAAAGAACAGCTGGCTGATTGGGCAAGTTACGGCATAAACGACACGCTGTATTCCGGAAAGCATCTTACTATAAAATTGAAGAAAATTCTTGAACTCGGAAAGGCGGCACTTTAAATGGCCAAACCTGATTTTTCCAAAGTAAAGCTCGATCAATTATCTGTTGCTTCCCAGGAGGTTCAGCAGCAAAGCCCCTTTACCACGAATGAAGGCATTGATATCAAACCCGTCTACACACAGCAGGACATTGAATTTCTGGAAGAAAGTATGCCCGGATTTGCACCAAATGTCCGCGGGCCATATCCAACCATGTATGTTTCGCGTCCTTGGACTGTTCGCCAATATGCCGGATTCTCGACAGCCGAAGAAAGCAATGCTTTTTACCGCCGCAATTTAGCAATGGGCCAAAAAGGCTTATCCGTTGCCTTTGACCTGGCGACGCACCGCGGCTATGACTCCGACCATGAACGTGTAGTCGGGGATGTAGGTAAAGCAGGGGTAGCTATTGATAGCGTAGAGGACATGAAAATCCTGTTCGATGGGATTCCCCTGGACCAAATGTCCGTGTCGATGACAATGAACGGTGCTGTCGTGCCAATCATGGCGTTCTTTATTGTAGCGGCCGAAGAACAAGGCGTTTCTCCCGAACAATTGTCGGGAACGATCCAAAATGACATTTTAAAAGAATACATGGTCCGCAATACGTACATCTATCCACCGGCTATGTCCATGCAAATAATTGCCGATATTTTCAAATACACATCGGATCATATGCCAAAATTCAATTCCATTTCCATTTCTGGCTATCACATTCAGGAAGCGGGAGCGACCGCGGATCTTGAATTGGCGTATACGCTTGCTGATGGACTGGAGTATGTTCGCACAGGACTCGCCGCAGGCATCGATATCGACCATTTTGCGCCTCGTTTGTCCTTTTTCTGGGGCATTGGCATGAACTATTTTATGGAAGTGGCAAAAATGCGAGCTGGGCGTGAAATTTGGGCGAAAATGATGAAAAGTTTCGATCCCCAAAATGATAAAGCTCTGGCACTTCGTACACATTCCCAAACGTCGGGCTGGAGTTTAACCGAACAGGATCCGTTTAACAATGTGACCCGGACTTTGATCGAAGCAAATGCAGCAGCCATGGGCCATACCCAATCGCTCCATACCAATGCGCTGGATGAAGCGATTGCCTTGCCAACCGATTTTTCTGCACGGATTGCGCGCAATACCCAGTTGTTCCTTCAAGAGGAAACCATGATGACCAATGTGATCGATCCGTGGGGTGGTTCGTATTATGTGGAATCGCTAACCAAGGAATTGATGGAAAAAGCATGGGATTTGATTGAGGAAGTGGAAGAATTGGGGGGCATGGCTAAAGCCATCGAAACGGGCTTGCCGAAAATGCGCATCGAAGAAGCAGCTGCGAAAAAGCAGGCACAAATCGATTCCAACGAAGAAGTGATCATTGGGGTCAACCGCTACCGGCTTGAGCAGGAAGATCCAATCGACATCCTGAATATCGACAATACAATGGTTCGCAAAACGCAAATCGAACGATTGGAGCGCATGAAAGCCGATCGCGATAGCGAAAAAGTGGCAGCAGCCCTGGAAGCTTTGGCAGCAGCCGCGAAAACTGGCGAGGACAATATATTGGCTTGTGCAATCGAAGCGGCGCGGCACCGAGCATCACTTGGTGAAATTTCTGACGCAATTGAGCAAGCATCCGGAAGACATAAGGCAGTGATTCGTTCCGTGAGCGGAGTTTACAGTTCAAACTTCTCCAACCAGCAGGAAATGGAAATTGTTAAAGAGATGACGGAAGACTTTATTGAAAATGAAGGACGCCGTCCGCGTATCCTAATCGCCAAAATGGGGCAGGATGGACATGACCGCGGAGCCAAAGTGATTGCTACAGCGTTTGCCGATTTGGGCTTTGACGTTGATATCGGGCCATTGTTCCAAACACCGGCAGAAACGGCTCAGCAGGCTGCTGAAAATGACGTCCATGTCATTGGGGTTAGTTCTCTAGCAGCAGGGCATATGACCTTAGTCCCAGACCTTAAGGCGGAACTTGTAAAAATTGGCCGCGAAGATATTTTGATCGTAGTCGGCGGTGTTATTCCGGCTCAAGATTACGAATTCCTCCGCAACAATGGAGCCAGTGCAATCTTTGGACCAGGAACCGTCATTCCGGTGGCTGCACAAAAAGTGATCGAAGAAATCTATGTGCGCCTCGGGTACGAGGAAGTGGCAGACTGATGAGCCGCGAAAAAAATTCACGGCGCGTCATGGAAGGGGTTCTTGAAACCCATGATGGCATGAAAGCTTTGCCACGGAAACGATTTAAAAAACCGCTAGCCGAAACCTTGGATATTCAAGCCCTCGCAGACGGAGTCCGGAGCGGATCGCGCCTGTACCTTGGAAAAGCAATCACCTTGCTTGAAAGTTCCAATCCGGAACATAAACAAAGCGGCCAAGAATTGCTGAACCATTTGCTTCCCTTTACTGGAAACAGCGTCCGCATCGGCATTACTGGTGTTCCCGGAGCAGGCAAAAGCACCTTTATTGAAACCTTCGGGGAGATGCTGACTGGACTAGGACACCGGGTTGCCGTTCTGGCAATTGATCCGAGTTCGTCACTCACCGGCGGCAGCATTCTCGGGGACAAAACCCGGATGGAAGAGCTCGCCCGCAATCCAAAAGCCTTTATCCGTCCATCGCCCACTGCTGGAACGCTCGGCGGTGTCCACAAAAAGACGCGCGAAACAATGCTGCTGTGTGAAGCGGCAGGATACGATGTAGTCTTAGTGGAAACCGTTGGCGTCGGCCAAAGTGAAACACTGGTGCGGGGCATGGTGGACATGTTCTTGTTGTTGGTCCTAACAGGTGCAGGGGACGAGCTGCAAGGCATGAAAAAAGGGATATTGGAGCTGGCAGATGCTATTCTGGTCCACAAGGCGGATGGAGACAATGCACGGCTGGCGAAAAAGACGGTTGCCGAATACAAGCAAATGCTGCATTTTCTGCAGCCGGCAACAGAAGGCTGGACAACCCGGCCGCTTGCGGTTTCCTCGCTTGAAAATACTGCCATTCCAGCTGTTTGGGAAGTCGTCGAGGAATTTGAAGCTGAGGCAAAAAGCAATGGCTATTGGAAAAAAAGGCGGCAGAAACAAACACAAGACTGGTTTCGTTCGATGATCACAGATGAGCTGCATAGCCGCTTTTTTGATGATGCGGAGCGCCGCCAATTGGTCAAAGAGCTCGAAAAGCAAGTGTTGGAAGATCGATTAACTGTCGCACAGGCAATCACACGCCTTTTTGAGTAAGCTTTTTTGCAAGTCGGTTGAACACCTGCTATGATTAGATGAGCAATGATAAGGAGTGATAGTTGATGAGCATGGATTTTAATTTCCTAATGAATGATATTGCCACACAAGCCCGCCAGGAATTGATTGATGGTGGATATACACAGCTTGAAACAGCTGATGCAGTAAATGAAGCATTTTCACAAAAAGGCACAAGCCTTGTTATGGTCAACTCGGTATGTGGATGTGCAGGCGGCATTGCACGCCCAGCAGCTTTGCATTCGATCCATTACGACAAACGCCCGGATAACTTGTTTACGGTTTTTGCAGGACAGGACAAAGAAGCAACTGCCCAAGCACGCGCAATTTTCGGTGACGACCACTTGCCATCTTCTCCATCGTTCGTCTTTTTAAAAGACGGAAAAATGGTTGATGAAATCGGCCGCCATGAAATTGAAGGCCACGACCCAATGTCTGTAATTACACATATTCAAGCAATCTTTGAACAGCATTGCGACGAAGTATAAGATTGAATGCCTCTTTTGGGGGCATTTTTTTCATGCCAAAATATGGAGGGGACAATGAAGCTGAATTTAAAGCCTTTTTCAATTGGGTATCGAACAATGAAAACCGCGTTGGGGGTATCGATTGCAATTTATCTCGCGCAATTGCTGCAGCTCGACTATTATGTATCTGCTGGTATTTTGACGATCCTTTGTATACAACCAACTAAGAAAAAATCGATTCGGGCTGCTTTTTCCCGGTTTATCGCCAGTTTGATTGCCATCTTATATGCATTGATCTTTTTTGAAGGAATCGCTTATCACCCGATTATCATCGGCGTCCTCATTGTCCTCTTTATTCCATTATTGGTGACGCTGCGGTTCCAAGATGGATTTGTCTCAAGTTCCGTAATCTTGATGCACCTTTACGATGCCAAAAACTTGAATTTTGATTTGTTGGTTAATGAATTGGCGTTAATGCTGATCGGATTTGGTACCGCGCTGGCAGTCAATATGTACATGCCAAGCATTGAAAAAAAACTGGCAAACTATCGCTATGAAATTGAAAATTTATATGCATCCATATTTCGCGAAATCGTTGTCTATTTGCGTGAAGGCGAATCTGCCTGGACCGGCAAAGAACTGATGGAAGCCCGAAAACTGCTGGAGAGTGCCAAAGCATTGGCGTACCAGGACGTTGAAAATCACATTACACGTCACGAAAACAAGTACTATCATTATTTTGAAATGCGTGAGCAGCAACTCGAGATTATCGAGCGGATTTTGCCAAAAATCACTGCGCTGCCTGTAATTGTAGACCAGACAGAACTGGTGGCTGATTTCCTCGAAGATTTGTCAGAGCACGTCCATTCCGGCAATACCGCGTACCGCTATATATCAAAACTGGACAAAGTCAAAGAAAACTTTGCCGCCTTGCCGCTGCCCGATCACCACGAAAAGTTCCTAGCCATGGCCGAACTCTACCAAGTCATTCACGAAATGGAATCCTATTTGGAGATCAAGCAATCGTACAAAGGCTTTAGCACAAGAAAAGCGGAAGCGCCCGTGTAGCTCTGCCGGGCATAAGACAGACCCGCGATGTGGCGTATCTTTGCCACAAAGCTGGGATGGCTTATGACCCAAAGAGCTGGGCGTTGGAGTCTGGACAATAAAGAAAAGCGGAAACGCCCGTGTAGATTCGACGGGCATAAGATGCTCTGGCGAAGCGGCATTTTTTCAGCCGCACAGCCAGAGTGACTTATGACCCTAGAATCTGGGCGTTGGAGCTGGACAATAAAGAAAAGCGGAAGCGGCCGTGTAGCTCTGTTGGGCATAAGACAGACCAGCAATACACTGGTTAGACTAAAAATATCCTGAAACAAAAAACAGCAAGAGCTCTAAGCTCTTGCTGTTTTTAAATTCATTAAATTACAAAGCTCAAGCCCATCATTAAACTTGATAGAAGCATGATGACGATCATCGCGTATACGATAAACTTGCGGAAAGCCGCATTTCTCATTAGTGGTAAACTCCTTTGTCAATCAGATCTTTGTTCAAAGCATATCATATTTCAAGGTGGAGTTGAAGAGACACGTTGTCTGTTTTCCAAATATTCGCTAACAGCTAGAGTTTTCGACAGTGAATCTGTACAATAAGAGGGAAGTCAAAAAAGGAAGTGAAAAGGGATGAAGAAAGTAGACCATATCGGAATCGCTGTACGGGATTTGGAGGAGGTCCTTCCTTATTATACGGATACACTCGGGCTCCCGCTGATGAAAATCGAAGAAGTGGCGTCGCAGAAAGTACGCGTCGCATTTATTGATGCTGGCAACGTCAAGCTGGAATTGCTGGAACCGATGGATGATGAAAGCGCCATCTTTAAGTTTCTGGAAAAAAAAGGCGAAGGCATTCATCACATTGCGTTTGGGGTGGAAAACATCGAACAGCGAATGGAAGAGCTGCGTAAAAATGGAGTGCGTTTGTTGAGCGACAAGCCGAAACCGGGTGCCGGCGGAGCAATGGTGGCATTTTTGCATCCAAAATCTTCAAACGGGGTATTATACGAAATTTGTGAAAAAGAATGATTAGGGAGTGGGAAAATGGATATTTACGAAAGAATCAATGAGCTGTATGACCGGAAGCGTGAGATTGAACTGGGCGGCGGCGAAGAACGCATTGCTAAGCAGCACGACAAAGGCAAACTGACAGCACGTGAACGCATTGATTTATTGCTCGATGAAGGCTCTTTTGTTGAGTTAAGCCCTTTCGTCGAACATCGCACGACAGATTTTGGCATGGCAAAAGGTCCTGGGGAAGGAGTCGTAACCGGATATGGCAAAGTAAACGGCAGACCCATTTACTTGTTTTCGCAGGATTTTACCGTTTTTGGCGGAGCTCTCGGTGAAATGCATGCTAAAAAAATTGCCAACGTTATGGACTTGGCGGCGCGAAACGGTGCACCGTTCATCGGTCTGAATGATTCGGGCGGCGCCCGCATCCAAGAAGGCGTTCTGTCACTCGATGGCTATGGCCAAATTTTCTACCGCAATTCCATTTATTCAGGCGTCATTCCACAAATTTCAGTCATTATGGGGCCTTCTGCAGGCGGAGCAGTTTATTCGCCGGCTATAACAGACTTTGTCTTTATGGTCGACAAGACTAGCCAAATGTTTATTACCGGACCGAAAGTGATCGAAACTGTTACAGGTGAAAAAATTTCCTCTGAGGATCTTGGAGGATCGAGAGTACATACAGCCATTAGCGGCAATGCCCATTTCCGCGGCGAGTCAGAGCAAAAAGTACTGGAAATGGTCCGTCAATTAATTAGCTATTTGCCTCAAAACAATACCGAAATGCCGCCGCGTCTTGAAAGCGGCGAAGAAGACGATTACCGTCCGGATTTGGCTGACGTTGTGCCTTATGAAGCAATCCGTCCATATGACGTGCGAAAAGTGGTCGAGCAAGTGGTCGACAGGGCCAGCTTTATGGAAGTGCAGCCGGAGTTTGCCCGCAATATTGTGATTGGACTTGCCCGCATTAAAGGCGAAACAGTGGGTCTTGTCTGCAACCAGCCAAAAGTTATGGCAGGCGGCCTTGATATTGATTCTTCCGATAAAGCAGCGCGTTTTATCCGGTTCTGCGATTCGTTCAATATTCCATTGATCACGTTTGAAGACGTTACCGGCTTTTTCCCTGGGATCAAGCAGGAACACGGCGGCATCATTCGCCACGGTGCGAAAATATTGTATGCCTATTCGGAAGCGACTGTTCCAAAAATGACGGTTATCCTCAGAAAAGCATACGGAGGAGCCTACGTGGCGCTTAATTCCAAATCAATCGGTGCCGACTTGGTGTATTCGTGGCCAAATGCAGAAATTGCGGTAATGGGGCCTAATGGCGCTGCCAATATTATTTTTGCCCGTGAAATCGCAGCAAGCGATAATCCAGAAGAAACCCGTGCAGCGAAAATTGAAGAATACCGCGTGAAATTCGCCAATCCTTATGTTGCAGCTGCACAGGGCATGGTCGATGACGTTATCGATCCGCGCGAAACGCGCATTAAACTGATTCAGGCATTGGACATGATGCGCAATAAAAAAGATACACGGCCAGCCAAAAAACACGGCAATATGCCGCTGTAAGAACAGAAGAGGTGCTTTGAATGAATAATGAAAGACTGATAAACGAATTTTTGGAATTGCTTCAAATTGATTCTGAAACTAAACACGAAGGCGAAATCGCCGCAATTCTCCAAACTAAACTGGAGGCAATGGGCTTTCATGTCGCAATCGATGAATCCGCGGCAGTTACCGGCCACGGTGCAGGCAATATTATCGCTACGCTTCGCGGCACGCTGAGCGAAGTTCCGGCTATTTATTTTACGGTCCACATGGATACAGTTACGCCAGGCGTCGGCGTCAAGCCTGAAATTCGCGACGGCTATGTCTACTCGGATGGCACGACGATTTTGGGAGCAGATGACAAAGCGGGAATTGCGGCATTGTTTGAAATGATTCGTGTGCTTCAGGAGCAGCAAGTGGAACACGGTGATATTCAATTGGTCATTACAGCCGGAGAAGAAAGTGGTTTGGTTGGCGCGAAGGAGCTGGACTCGTCTCTATTGATTGCCAAATACGGCTATGCGGTCGACAGCGACGGCAAAGTCGGCGGCATTGTCACAGCAGCCCCGAATCAGGCGAAATTGTGGACGACCATTCATGGAAAAACGGCTCATGCAGGTGTAGCGCCGGAAAAAGGCGTTTCCGCCATTACCATAGCGGCGAAAGCCATCGCAAAAATGACGCTTGGACGCATTGACGAAGAAACAACGGCCAATATCGGCCGTTTTGAAGGCGGTCGAGCGACGAATATTGTCTGTGATGAAGTCAATATTTTGTCAGAAGCGCGTTCAATCAGTGAAGATAAACTGGCAGATCAAACCACGCATATGGAGTCAGTGTTTGAACAGATGGCAGAAAAAATGGGTGGCCGTGCCGAGACGGAAGTTAAGCTGATGTACCCGGGATTCCATTTTGATGATATGGATCCAGTGGTGGAAATTGCACAAAAAGCAGCGGCTAAAATTGGTCGGCCGTCACCCATTTTGACAAGCGGGGGCGGCAGCGATGCCAATATTTTCAACGGCTTTGGCATTCCAACTGTCAACCTCTGTGTCGGGTATGAAGAAATTCATACGAAAAACGAACGCATGCCGATTGAAGAACTCGAAAAGCTGACTGAATTGCTGGTTGAAATCGTCAAAGAATCCACACAAAATTAAATAATGAACGTTGCGGGAGAGAGGGAACAGGATGTATGTTCCCTCTTTTTTTGATACACTGAAAGAAAACGGAAAGAAGAGCGATTTTCATGGCCAGCCGAATCATCTTCCATATTGATATGAACAGTTTTTATGCATCTGTCGAGCAATCGCATAATCCAGAGCTCAAAGGCAAAGCCATCGCCATCGCGGGAAATCCCAAAGAGCGTAGGGGCATTATTGTCACTTGCTCTTATGAAGCCCGTGCACATGGCATTTACACCACCATGCAAGTGCATGAAGCCAAGCGGAAATACCCAGATCTTCTGCTCCTGCCGCCAAACTTTGAACGCTACCGGGCAGCCTCAAAAGCAATGTTTGATATTTTGCGTTCCTACACGGAAATGGTCGAACCGGTATCGATTGATGAAGGCTATGTCGATGTCACGGAATTGGCTGAACAGCGGCATGCATTGGAAATTGCGGACGAAATTCAGCAGCGCCTGCTTGCTGAATTGGATCTTCCCTGTTCGATCGGCATTGCGCCCAATAAGTTTTTGGCCAAAACCGCTTCTGATATGAAAAAGCCGCTCGGCATCACCGTTTTGCGAAAACGTGATATTAAAGCCATGCTGTGGCCAAAACCGGTCATCGAAATGCACGGAATTGGCGACAGTACGGCAGCCCGGCTGAAAAGCTTAAAGATTGAAACCATTGGGGAGCTGGCTACAGCGAATGAAGGACTGGTCAAAGAAAAAATGGGGAAAAACGGTATTCGTCTGCAAGCTCGGGCAAACGGTGTTGATGATCGGCCAGTGGATCCGGATTCAATCTACGACACCAAAAGTGTTGGTACATCAACAACATTGCCAGTTGATGAAACGGATGAACAAAAGCTCAAGGCTCTGTTTCGTCAGCTTAGTGAAAAAGTGGCCAATCGTTTGGAAGCAAAAGAACTAGCCGGTCCTACAGTCAGCATCCAGACGCGCAGCTCGGATTGGAAAAACAGGACCCGCAGCATCACGCTGAACAACACCGTCTGGAAAGCAGATGATATTCACCGGAACGCCTGGCAGTTGTTCACTAAGCATTGGAACGGAGAGCCTCTCCGGCTGATTGGTGTCACCGTGTCAAATGTCGCTGATAAAGGCGACATGACAGAACAATTGTCGATCTTTAATTTCCAGGAGCATGTTCGTGAAGAGCCAATCCTCAATTTGATGTCACAACTGGAGAGCCGATTTGGCAAAAGCGTTTTGACAAGGGGTACAAAAATCAAAAAAACAAATTATGATTCAAAAACAAGTTTCAGCAAAGATTTCTTGGATGATCATGATCACGAAAGAAAGTAGGGAAAGCATGCAATTATTATTTTTAGGCACCGGTGCCGGAATGCCTTCAAAACAACGCAATACTTCTGCACTGGTGCTGAAGTTGCTTGAAGAACGGGGAACCGTTTGGTTGTTCGATTGCGGGGAAGCGACACAGCATCAAATTCTTCACACGACTGTAAAGCCCCGAAAAATTGAAAAGATTTTTATCACTCACCTGCATGGCGATCATATATTTGGCCTGCCTGGGTTGCTTGGCTCTCGCTCTTTTCAGGGAGGCGATGAGGCATTGGATATCTATGGTCCGGCGGGAATTAAAGAATACATTGAAATGACATTGTCCTTAAGCCGTACCCACCTGACTTATCCGATAGTGTTTCATGAGCTCTCGGAAGGCCTGCTGTTTGAAGACGAATTGATGACGGTGGAAACCCGTTTGCTGAATCATGTCATTCCATCTTACGGCTATCGCATTACCCAAAAGCCATTGCCGCCGAAACTTCTAGTCAATAAGGCGCTGGCACTTGGCGTCCCGAAAGGCCCGCTGCTGGCGAAGTTGAAAAACGGAGAAGATGTGGAAGTCGCTGATGGGCAGTGGGTTCGAAGCCAGGATGTGACAGAACCTGAAGAACCCGGATTTATCGTCACAATTTTAGGGGACACCCGTTTTTGCGAAGCAGCTGTAGAGCTGGGCCGCGGGGCAGATGTTTTGGTCCACGAAGCAACGTTTGATGGAACTTCTAAAAAAATGGCTGGGGAATACGGCCATTCAACTGTTTACGATGCCGCCGAAACAGCTCGTTTGGCTGGTGCTGATACGTTAATCATGAACCACATCAGCGCTCGTTTTTTGCCGGAAGATGACAAGCTGCTGCTGAAGCAAATGAAGGAAATTCATCCACGTGGTTGGATTGCACACGATTTTGCCGAATTCGACTGGGTACAGCACGATAAAAAAATCAGGAAAAAACAGGTAAGCCGTCCCTAAAAGATGGCTTTTTTTAGTAAATGCAAAAATTATTTATGGAAATAATAGAACACACGTTCCTTTTGTGATAAAATAAAGTTACAGCTGTATGAGGGCGGTTTGGCCATTCCCCAGGAAAGGGGGTGGTAACATGACCATCACAGAATCTTTCGGTCTCGTTTTTACGAGCATCGGGTTAACGATCAGCGCTTTGACACTCGTCGTTTCCATGATTTTGGTCATAAACAAAAAAAAATAACCGTCCCATGTGGCGTGGAATGACGGTTATTTTTTAAGCCTGTATTCCAGCCAACCGCTCTCGTGGCGGCATACAGCTGGCCGAATGCTCACGCATTCGGTTTTTTACGTTATCTTTAGTATACTAAATCTGAATTATTTTGCAACCGCCTTATACCCAACCGCGCTCATAGGGCACAGGGGCCGTAATGTCGGCCTTTAGCTCTTTGGCAGCAGTGTATGCCCAATAAGGATCGCGAAGCAGTTCACGGGCAAGGAAGACCATATCTGCACGATTGTTTTGAAGAATTTCTTCTGCCTGCAATGCGCTGGTGATCAAACCAACTGCCCCAGTTGCTATGGGAGTGTGCGTTTTGATGGTTTCCGCAAAAGGCACCTGATAGCCAGGATAAACAGAAATTCTTGCAGGTACAACCGCACCAGAACTGACATCAATCAAATCGACGCCTTGCTGCTTCATCCATTGGCACATTTCTACGTAATCTTCAGGCGTCATGCCGCCTTCACTGTAATCGTGTGCGGAAATTCGGACAAACAGCGGGCCATTCCATACTTCATTGACGGCATCAATGACTTGCCCTAAAAGCCGGTAGCGGTTCTGTGCATTGCCGCCGTACTCGTCAGTGCGTTTGTTGGTTAACGGAGAGAGAAACTGATTAATTAAATAGCCGTGAGCTGCATGTAGTTCAATTACATCAAAACCGGCTTTCTTTGAACGGGTAGCCCCGTGTTTAAAAGCTTGGATTGTTTCTTCAATGTCCGCTGCAGACATTTCCTTAGGTGTTTTGTAACTTTCATCAAAGGCAATGGCACTTGCCGAATAGATCTCGCCATCGATTGTTGCCTTTCGTCCAGCATGGGCCAATTGAATCCCTGTTTTGGCTCCATTTTGTTTCATTAAACGGACGATCTCTGCCTGGCCATCAATATGGCTGTCTTCCCAAATGCCGAGATCTCTGGCTGAAATACGGCCCTGTGGCTGGACGGCAGTTGCTTCAGTTATAATTAGGCCGACGCCTCCAACCGCTCGAGTCGGATAATGGATACGGTGCCAGTCCATAACTTGGCCGTCTTCCTGATCACTTTGATACATGCACATCGGTGCCATGACGATGCGGTTTTTAAAACTGGTTTGTTTGATCTCGTAAGGTTCAAATAACTTCGCCATTCAACATCCTCCTTATAGGTATACACTTACAAAGTATACAGAAGAATTTATTTAAATTCTTTTCCAAGCTCTTTTGATCGTTCAGAAGCTCGTGTTACGCATTCGCCAATCGTTTCTTTAAAATGATTGTCTGCTAATGATTTCAGGCCTGCTGCAGTCGTTCCGTTCGGGCTCGTAACTTTCTGGCGCAGTTCAGCAAAATCTTCCTGCTGCAACATTTCAGCTGCTCCAGCAAAGGTTTGGCGGACAAGCTTTTTGGCATCTGCATTGGACAGGCCATTCGCTACGGCTGCTTCGGTCATTGCTTCCGCAAAATAATAAATATATGCCGGACCGCTGCCGGCAACGCCCGTAACAGCATGCAATTGTTCTTCCTCTACGACTGTTACGCTGCCGATTGAAGACAGCAAATCACGCAAATCGTGCTGCTGTTCTTTTGTTACGTGCTTGCTCCAAGCCACGCCTGTTGCGGACTTGCCAATTTTAGCCGATGTGTTTGGCATGGCCCGCGCTACTGGGAAGTTTCCTACATGCTTTTGAATTGTTTCGATAGAAACACCAGCTGCAACAGATAAGATGACGGTATTGCCAGTCAGCTTGTCTTTAATACCGCTTAGTGCAGCCTCCACATCTTTCGGCTTCATTGCCAGCAAGATAAAATGAGCATCTTTCAGCTCTGTTTTTTCTGCGCAAACAATATGAACACCATATTCGTCGCTTAAAAATTCCAAGCGGTCCTGATCAGACCGGTTCATGACCGATATTTCCTCCGGTTTCATAATTCGTTTATTGATCCAGCCATGAATCATGGACTCTGCCATCGATCCCGCACCTACACATACGATTTTCATGTTCATCACTCTCTTTCTTCAAATTAAAAAGCGCAATCATCCCTGTTTTTACAAGGACGAAAACGCTTTGCTTCCGCGGTACCACCTAAGTTTGCCATTAAGACACCACTCGATATCCATAACGCGGACAAACGGCCGTGTTTTCACGGCAGCTAAAAAAGAAGGTTCCACAAAGGAGAGGGGGTGCGCATTTCAGCAATAGCGACACTCTCTAAACACCGTCACTCCGTGTACTGGCCTTTTATCTTCGCTCACATATGTTATTGAATTATAGAGGATATCTCTATCTCTTGTCAAATGCCATTAAGGAGTGACGACATCCTGTTTTACCTGTATGATTGATGAATAGTGATTCAGTTAGAGGAGATGGTAGCTTGACTTTACATAAGATTATTATTCCAACGCCTTTTGCGGTTGGAAACGTCAATTCTTATTTATTAAAAGGGGATGTGCTGACGTTAATTGATGCTGGGCCTAAAACTCCGGAAGCTTGGTTGGCTATACAGGCAGGGCTTAAGGATGCTGGCGTGGAACCGGGAGATATTGAGCAAGTTGTGCTGACCCATCATCACCCGGATCACGCGGGGTGGGTAGATGGTTTTGAACATGCGAAATTGTATGGTCATCCATATAACGATCCATGGCTGCGCCGCGATCAAGCTTTTTTTGAAAATCATGATGCTTTTTATATGGAAAGGCTAAAAGAAGAAGGGGTGCCGGGGGATCTGGAATTTTGGGTCAAAAAAATGAAACGTCCCTTAAACTTGATGGGCAGCCGTCCGTTGGATATGGCCATTAATGAAGGCGACACTTTACCGGGCTATCCGGAATGGCAGGTTCTTGAAACACTTGGACATGCGCAGAGCCATCTGTCTTTTTGGAACAAAGAAACCGGGGAAATGATTGGCGGCGATCATGTGATTGCCAAAGTATCGTCCAACCCATTGATTGAACCCCCGCTTGATCCAGCACAAGGGCGTCCAAAGTCTCTTCTCCAATACAACGCGTCTCTCAGTCGGCTGCTGACCATGCCCATTGATGTCATTTACAGCGGACATGGGGAGGAAGTGCGCAATGTCCATGAACTGATTACTTCCCGTTTGGCCAAACAGCATCAACGTGCAATGAAAGCATATGGAATAATTGGTGAGGGGCAGTATACAGTTTATGAACTGACAAAAGAGTTGTTTTCCCATGCCTACGAAAAAGAATTGGGATTGACTTTGTCTGAAACGATTGGCCAGATTGATTACTTGCTGGAAGAAGGTTTAATTACAGAGCGTTTAGGAACTGACGGCATTTTCTACTATAATAAGCTGTAAACTTTTGGCTGATAATTGCAACTGCTTTGTACAACAGGTAAAATTATCTCGTCAGTGTTTTAACACACCACGAATATACAGGAAAAGGATTGGGTAACTTTGAAAAAATGGAGTTTATTTTTAGCCAGCGTGGTATTGCTTGCCGCATGTTCAAACGAAGAAGCCGAACCGACTGAACCAGAAGAGGCGGAAGAACCAGAATTGGCAGTAGAACAGCAAGGGATGACTGAAGAAGGATTTATTACACAAGTCAGCGGAGAAGATATTTTGGTCAACAGCATTTATTTCAGCATTCCGGAAGATGTCAATGTTCAGTTCAACGACGGTGCAGAAACAACGGATGGAGAAATTCGTGACATCCGAACAGGGATGAAAGTCAGCATGGATTACCAGGGGCCGCTTGCTGAATCTTTCCCTATGCAAGGAAAAGCAGAAACCATTACGATTTTGACAGATGAAGAATCTGTCAAACAGTCGGATGCACTTGAAGCGTTTATCAATCAAGAGCAATTGTCAAGACTGATCATGATGGGGCAGCCTATCGTTCGCGACAATGAAATTGGATTTTTGTTCAGCAACATGGAAACGGGCGACGTGTCTGAAGTTCGGATCGATCTGGATACGCATGAATATACAATTGGTGGAGAACCAAGTGAATAAAAAATGAGAAAGCGGCTCTGGCCGCTTTTTTTCATGAAAATTTCTGATTGTATCTCTTGCACTTGATAAAAATCCATGATATAGTTTGTATATTCATTTCAAACATTGCATAAAAATACATTGGAGGTTTTCATATTGAATAAAAAGATTGTACTCGCATACTCAGGTGGATTAGATACATCGGTGGCCATTCCGTGGCTGAAAGGACAAGGCTACGACGTCGTCGCTGTTTGCCTGGATATCGGGGAAGGCAAAGATTTAGATTTTATTAAACAAAAAGCGCTGCAAGTTGGAGCGGTTGAAAGTTACATGATTGATGCAAGAGACGAATTTGCAGAAGAATACGCGTTGATTTCATTGCAAGCCCATACGCTTTACGAGGGCAAATATCCATTGGTATCTGCTTTATCTCGTCCATTAATTTCAAAAAAATTGGTTGAAATTGCAGAAGCAACGGGTTCTACTGCTGTGGCACACGGCTGCACAGGAAAAGGCAACGATCAGGTCCGTTTTGAAGTTTCCATTAAATCATTAAACCCGAATCTTGAAGTGGTCGCGCCGGTGCGTGCTTGGGCTTGGTCACGTGACGAAGAAATTGCATATGCCAAAGAGCATAACATTCCGATTCCCGTCAATTTGGACAGCCCGTTCTCCATCGACCAAAACTTATGGGGCCGTGCCAACGAGTGTGGCGTATTAGAAGATCCTTGGGCAACGCCGCCTGAAGAAGCGTATGACATCACTTCTTCGTTGGAAAACACACCGAACACACCGGATATTGTTGAAATTGAATTCGTCAACGGTGTTCCGACGCAATTAAATGGTGTATCGTACTCATTCTCTAAACTTATTCTTGAACTCAACGAAATCGCCGGCAAACATGGTGTGGGAAGAATTGACCATATTGAAAACAGACTGGTCGGCATCAAATCCCGTGAAATTTACGAAGCTCCTGCCGCAATGACTTTGATTGCAGCGCACAAAGAGCTGGAAGACATCACGTTAGTAAAAGAAATGGCTCATTTCAAACCGGTTATTGAAAAGAAAATGACCGAATTAATTTATGAAGGTCTTTGGTTTTCTCCATTGCGCATCGCATTGGAAGCATTCCTGAAAGAAACACAAACCTTTGTCAACGGAACAGTTCGTGTCAAACTGTTTAAAGGACATGCGATTATTGAAGGGCGTAAGTCACCAAACTCACTTTACAGTGAGCAATTGGCAACTTATTCTACAGACGATACATTCAATCACGAATCTGCGGTTGGCTTTATCGAACTTTGGGGCCTTCCGACAGTTGTTAATGCCATGGTCAACAAAAAAGAAGTGGCAGTTCCTGAAGATTTGAAAGAGAAGGTGAAATCATGACCAAACTGTGGGGCGGCCGTTTTCAAAAATCGGCCGAGCAGTGGGTCGATGAGTTCGGTGCTTCAATTTCCTACGATCAAAAATTAGTAATGGAGGATCTGGAAGGCAGCACAGCGCATGTAAAAATGCTGGCCGCCTGCCAGATTCTTTCTGAAGAAGATGGCGCATTGATCTTGTCCGGTCTTGAAACGCTGAAACAAAAAGCGCAGAACGGCGATTTGGAATACAGTGTATCGAACGAAGACATCCACTTAAACTTGGAAAAACATTTAATCGATGAAATTGGTCCGGTTGGCGGCAAACTGCACACAGCCAGAAGCCGAAATGACCAAGTGGCTACAGACATGCATTTGTATTTGAAAAACCGCGTCCAAGAAATTATTGAAGCCATTACGGCTTTCCAGGATGCCATCGTGACTCAAGCAGAAGCCCATGTGGAAACGATTGTTCCAGGCTATACGCATCTTCAGCGTGCGCAGCCAATTTCATTCGGGCATCATTTGATGACTTATTTTTGGATGCTTCAACGCGACAAGGAACGGTTGACAGAATCGCTGAAACGCATTGATATTTCTCCGCTTGGCGCGGGGGCAATGTCAGGAACAACTTTCCCAATCGACCGTGAAATGTCCGCTGAGTTATTAGGCTTTTCAAGCGTTTACCAAAACAGTTTGGATGCTGTCAGTGATCGTGACTTTATTCTTGAATTTCTCAGCAATTCCTCCATGCTGATGATGCATCTGTCGCGTTTTGCTGAGGAAATCATCCTTTGGTCGAGCGAAGAGTTCCGTTTTATCGAACTCGATGATACCTTCTCGACAGGATCAAGCATCATGCCACAAAAGAAAAATCCGGATATGGCGGAATTAATCCGCGGCAAAACCGGACGCGTATACGGCAACTTGTTTGGTTTGCTGACGACGCTAAAAGGCCTGCCGCTTGCTTACAACAAAGACATGCAAGAAGACAAGGAAGGCATGTTTGACACTGTCCACACGTTAATGGGCTCATTGCCGATTTTCGAAGGCATGATCCGTACCATGACGGTTCGTACCGATTCCATGGAAAAAGCGGTGCATTCCGATTTCTCCAATGCGACGGAGTTGGCTGATTATTTAGCTGCTAAAGGCATGCCGTTCCGTGAAGCGCATGATGTGACCGGCAAACTGGTGTTTACGTGCATTCAGCGCGGCTATTTCTTAAAAGACTTGCCGCTCACTGATCTCCAGCAAGCGAGTCCACTGATCGATGAAGACATTTACACTACCTTAATGCCGAGAACGGCAGTAGAGCGAAGAAACTCACTGGGCGGCACAGGTTTTGAACAAGTACATCATCAATTGGGACTTGCCAAGCAACTCATCGGGTAAAAAGTCCATATGATAAAGCCGTAGGCGGTTGGTACCCGCGTTCGGTCGATAAAAGCCAATTTTCCTCTTCCCCTATGGAAAATTGGCTTTTATTTTTTTGTCTTTTTCCAGAATAGGACCGCTATTTTTTTCGGAAAAGCACCTGGTCTGTCCGCAAGACTGATTTATTTTGCAAATCGAAATATTCTCTTTCCAATAGTTGACAAGTTTTGCTAAAATAAAGAGAATCTTTCTTCGGTAAGGATTGTGCCTATCCAGTCTTCTGATTGCAAACGGTGCTCCAAGCGCTTGGAGCTGCGAATCGCTTGGATTGATGGCGATTTTTCACCTTGCACGAAAAGCAAAGCATACAAACATCAAACGGCAAGGAGTCAAAGAATATGCGTGTATTTTGGGAGTTGGGTTGGTTTTTTAAAGAACGCAAAAAGCAATACTTGCTTGGAATTTTCATGTTGCTGATTGTCGCATTTTTGGGTGTTTTGCCCCCGCGAATTATTGGATTTGTGGTCGATCGCATCAGCCAGGGAACTTTGACACCGGAATACTTGCTTCAGTGGCTGGGAATTTTGGCGGCGGCAGCAATTGTGATGTATGTGTTGAGGTATGCATGGCGGCTGATGATTTTCGGCTCATCTATTTTGCTGGCACGAAATTTGCGTGAGCGGCTGTTTCAGCATTTTACGCAAATGTCCCACGCCTTTTATCAAAAACGGCGCGTAGGCGATTTGATGGCACACGCCACGAATGATTTGCAGGCAGTCCAGCAAACAGCTGGTGCCGGGGTATTGACACTGGTCGATTCGATTGCGACAGGCGGCTTCGTCATTGCTGCAATGGCTATCACGATTGATTGGAAGTTGACCTTGATTGTCCTGCTGCCCATGCCGTTGATGGCTTATATGACAAATTACTATGGCAAACTAATGCACAAGCGCTTCCACGGAGCGCAACAGGCATTTTCTGGGTTGAACGACAAGACACAGGAAAGCATTTCAGGGATGAAAGTCATTAAAACCTTTGGACAGGAGCAACAAGATATTGAAGATTTCACCAAGATGTCGGAACGGGTTGTCGCTGAAAACATTCGGGTAGCGCGGGTTGATTCCCTATTTGACCCGACGATTTCGGCGATTATCGGTATTTGCTATTTCCTGACCATCAGCTTCGGCTCTTATTTTGTTGTCAACGGAGATATGACCATCGGCGATTTGGTTGCTTTTACGGCCTATCTTGGCTTGTTGGTATGGCCTATGCTGGCATTCGGCTGGCTGTTCAATATTGTGGAGCGTGGACGCGCGTCTTATGACCGTATCCGTTTGCTGCTGGCAGAACCGATTGACATCGACGACCGGAAAGATGCCATCGATGAGGATCCGGCGGGTGATTTGATTGTTTCGCTGGAACGCTTTCAATTTACTGGAGACCAGCGGGCAGCGCTCAAAGATGTTTACTTTACGGTGAAGCGCGGCGAAACGCTCGGGATAGTGGGCAAGACAGGTTCCGGGAAATCCGCGATTCTCCGTTTGCTGCTGCGTGAATTTGATAATTATGAGGGAACGATTCTGTTTGGTGGTTATTCGATAGACAGCTTTAAAAAGCAGCGGTTGCGTCAGGCAATTGGCTATGTCCCTCAAGACCATTTCTTGTTTTCCACAAGCATTGCTGGCAATATCGCATTTGCACGTCCAGATGCCGGCTTGGAAGAAGTTCAGCAAGCAGCTGCACTTGCCTATATTCATGAGGACATTGTCAATTTCACAGATGGCTATGCCACCATGGTCGGCGAACGCGGCGTGTCATTGTCAGGGGGACAAAAGCAGCGCATTTCCATTGCCCGGGCATTAATGACCAAGCCCGAATTGCTGATTTTGGATGACTCGTTGTCTGCTGTAGATGCTAAAACAGAAGAAGCGATTCTGGGAGCTTTGAAAAAAACGCGTACCGGAAAAACGACCATCATTACCTCTCATCGGTTGAGCGCTATCCAACATGCCCACCAAATTTTGGTGATGGACAATGGCACGGTGGCTGAAATCGGTTCACACGAAGAATTGATGAAGAAAAAAGGACGCTATTATGAAATGTATGAACTTCAGCAATTGGAAGCGCTCGTCGAACAGGGAGGTGAGGTGTAATGCTGGCAAAAAAAACTGAAAAACAGCAGGAATTGACTGGGCATGATCAATGGATTGTCTTTAAACGATTATTGAAATACTTAATGCCGCATAAAAAGATGCTGGTGTTGGCTATGGCATTGTTGATTTTGACAGTGCTGGGTGATGTGCTTGGCCCGTTGCTTATTAAAATATTCATAGATGACTATTTAACGCCTAGCAGTTTTCCTACAGGTCCGGTGGTCGGTTTAGCATTTGCCTATTTGTTTATCCAAACTTCCAATGTTGTCATCAGTTATTTTCAATTGCTGAAGTTTCAAGAAGCTGCTTTAAAGATTATCCAGCAGCTAAGAATTGATGTTTTCACAAAAGTTCAAGGGCTCGGCATGCGCTATTTTGATCAAACACCAGCAGGCGGCATTGTGTCACGTGTCACCAATGACACAGAAGCCATCAAAGAAATGTTTGTTACCGTACTGATTGGTTTTATTCAAAGTGCATTTCTGGTTGTTGGAGTTTACATCGCCATGTTTTTCTTGAATTTCCGCTTGGCGCTGATTACGTTGATCCTGTTGCCGATTCTTGGCTGGATCATTTATTTGTACCGTAAATACAGCTCGGTCTTTTACCAGGATTTGCGGGAGCGTCTGGGACAATTAAATGCTAAGCTTTCCGAATCTGTTCAAGGGATGGGCATGATCCAGGCTTTCGGCCAAGAAACACGCTTGAAAGATGAATTTAACAAGATCAATGACAAGCATTGGCAAGCTGGAAAGCGCAACATCAAAATCGATGGCTTGCTGCTGCGGCCTGCAATCGATCTTGTCTACGCTTTGGCATTGATTATGCTGTTGAGTTATTTTGGCATTACTTCATTTTCGAATACGGTAGAAGTTGGCGTCATTTATGCATTTGTGACGTATATTGATCGATTTTTTGAACCGATCAATCAAGTGATGCAGCGTTTGTCTATTTTTCAACAAGCCATTGTCGCTGCATCCCGGGTTTTTCAACTATTGGATGAACCTGAAAAAACGCCACAGCAGTCCAATTCATTGGCGAAGGTAGAAGAAGGAAAAATTGAATTTCGTGATGTCAGTTTTTCATATGATGGCCAAACGGACGTGCTAAAAAATATTTCATTTACTGCTTGGCCGGGGCAGACGATCGCCTTGGTGGGGCATACGGGAAGCGGTAAAAGTTCCATTATCAATTTGCTGATGCGCTTTTATGAGTTCAACATAGGAGAAATACTGATCGATGGTGTGTCAGTGAAAGAGTATGAAGCAGCTGAGCTCCGAAGCAAGATGGGGCTTGTACTGCAAGATCCATTCCTGTTTTATGGCACGATTGAAAGTAATATTCGTCTTTTTGATCAAACCATTCCGGAAAAAGTGGTTCGCGAAGCAGCAGAATTTGTGCAAGCTCATCGCTTTATCGAAGCATTGCCGGAAGGGTACAACCAAAAAGTAACTGAGCGCGGCTCGACGTTTTCAAGCGGCCAGCGTCAGTTGGTGGCTTTTGCCAGAACCATGGCAACCGATCCAAAGATTTTGGTGTTGGATGAAGCGACGGCCAATATTGATACGGAAACGGAAATAGGCATCCAGTCGAGCCTTGAGCGCATGCGTCTCGGCCGAACGACCATTGCCATCGCGCACAGACTCAGCACCATTCAGGAAGCAGAATTGATTTTGGTACTCCACCACGGAGAAATTGTAGAGCGGGGCTCGCACCAACAATTGCTTCAGCACCAAGGTTTGTACCATAAAATGTACTTGCTGCAAAATGGCATCGTTCAATAAGGAAAAGAACAGCTTAGGCTGTTCTTTTTTATGTGAAAATAGAATCGGATAGATAAAATGGTTGTAAAAAATTTCAATGTAACAAACTACATAAGGATATATTAAAAAAGTTCAAAACCAGAAACAAGAAGAAATACATCTAAAAAGATAAATAGCAAATAAGAAACACGAAATTCGCTTTTTGAATAGAGAGTGTTGAAGGAGTAGCAGAGACAAATTAATACTGGATGCTTTCACCTCAGTGTATTTGTCCACAAAGATTTCACAGACATAGGGGCGGTGTTTCATGTGAAAATTTGGTAAGATGGGGAGAGTACAGGAAGGAGAATAACCAGTGGCATCAGATATAAATCTATTTTTGGCTTTTGGAGCCGGTTTTTTGAGTTTTATTTCGCCATGTACGCTACCTTTGTATCCCGCATTTTTATCTTATATAACAGGTATGACCATGGATGAAATTAAAAATGATAAAAAAGTTATGCAACGACGTGGCATGTTCCATACACTGTTTTTCTTATTAGGTTTTTCAACCATTTTTATTGCACTTGGATTTAGTACATCTTTTTTCTACGAATGGTTTATTCGCTATGATGAACTGATCCGTCAAGTAGGTGCCATTTTTATTGTCTTGTTCGGTTTGATGATCGTTGGTGTTTTTACGCCGAAGTTCCTCATGCAGGACCGTAAATTTTCGTTTAAAAATCGTCCGTCCGGCTTTTTGGGTACATTTGTTATCGGTTTGGCTTTCGCAGCTGGCTGGACACCTTGTACTGGCCCGATAACTGCAGCAATTTATGCCCTTGCAGCGGCCAATCCAGGTTCGGGCATTTGGTATATGTTGGCGTACGTTCTCGGCTTTGCAATTCCATTTTTTGTCCTGTCATTTTTCGTGGCACGTATGGGTTGGCTGCGCAAGCACAATCAAAAAATTATGAAGGCTGGCGGCTATGTTATGATTGGAGTCGGCATCCTGTTGTTTTTTGATGGCATGACCTATATAATCCGTGTCCTGAGCCCATTCTTTGGTGATTTCCAAGGATTTTAAATTGACTTGAAGCAGGTGACAAAATGGAAACCATTTCTAAGATAGAAGAATACCAATCAAAAATTGGTCAAGAGCAGTCGTTTCTGCTTTTTGTAAAAACCGATAATTGCTCAGTCTGTGAAGGGTTGCGTCCTCAGGTCGAAGCTTTTGAAGCGGATTACAAGCTGCCATTTTACTTAGTAAATGCTGCAGAAATATCGGAGTTGGCAGGGCAGCTGATGCTTTTTACAGCACCTGTTGTCCTGTTGTTCCGGCAAGGCAAAGAAATTCACCGCTTTGCGCGGTTTGTGCCGATCGAAGAATTGCGCCGCAGATTGGATAGTTTGGAGGGGAGTTTACATGTTTGATCAAATTCCCGCTGAAGTTTATCTAGTCGTTTCAACTGTCGGTGCGTTCGTGATGGGTTTGTTGGCCATGATTGTCCGATCAAAATCTGCTAAAAAGCCAGCTTCGGTCAAAAAGATTATTTTGCCGCCATTTTTTATGTCGACCGGCGCCTTAATGTTTATTTTTCCTTTTTTTCGAGTTGCCCCTTTGCAGATTTTCGAGGCGCTGGCCGTTGGTATCCTGTTTTCAACAGTATTAATCTGGACTTCCAAATTCGAAGTCCGCAATGGCGATATTTATTTAAAACAATCTAAAGCATTTGTCTTTATCTTATTCGGTCTGTTGCTGGTGCGTGTTCTCGCCAAAGTGGTCTTAAGTTCGAGCATTGACATCGGTGAGTTGGCAGGCATGTTTTGGATCTTGGCATTTGGCATGCTTTGGCCATGGCGTCTTTCCATGTTGTGGCAATACAAAAAAATTGCAGCAAAAGATAAAAACGCGATTCCCACATAAGGGAATCGCGTTTTTTACTGTTCAAAATACTGTTCGTACGGGCGGACATCGATTTCCATTTCCGCCAATTTCTTTCTCAAAAATTTATGATCGCGTTTTGGCGTTGCTAAAATATACCCTCGAATGATGTGTTCCAGTTTCATCTTTTTGACTTTTTCTTCAAGCATAACCTGGCCGATTCTTCCGGCAATTTTCTGTTTCGCTACCGGACGGAATAAGTCAGGAACCGGCTGCACCAACTCATTTAACATGGCTTTTTCTTCATCGCCCCATAAATGGATGGTTTTGTCGACATAATATTCTTCCCAGTTTAAATCTGAAAGGCCATCTTCTTTCGGCATAGACTTCAGGAACTTTCTGAACATGAAATATCCCCCAATGGCGAAAAGCCCCACCAGCACGACTACCCAAAATAGGATAAACCATAAAAACCAGCCACTCAGTTCCATATTGTTTCACCTCGTTTTTCCATTACTTCTATTATAGAAGGGTTTGAAAAGAAATTCATTAAAAATGTATCTCTTTTTTCCATCTGTGTCTATATAGCGAATGAAAGGAGGTGAGGAACATGGCCTTTAGTGATTTTAAGAACGCCAGTATTCGGTGCACATACGACAATGGCTTGGATGCCAGCGGCAAAGTAAAGAGAAAAGTTAAATCGTACCAAAACGTCAAAGAAACTGCAGCAGCAGATGAAATCTTCGAAACCGCTGCTATTTTGACGAATCTCGGAACCAAAACATTGATGGATGTTGAAAAACAATCTGCAATGACGATTTACCAATAATTCATTTAAGGAGGAATAACGAATGGCGAAAACATTGGAGCTCATATTCACGACAATCGCAGGGAAAGACGTCACATTAAGCGTGGACGAACCGCGTGACAATGTCACAGAGGCGGAATTGCTGGCAGGAATGCAGTCTATTATTGCGCAGAACGTTTTCGAAGTAGAAGGTTCACCACTTGGTACGGCGAAAGGTGCACGAATTGTCGAGCGAAATATTGTGGAGTACGAAGTATAAGCAAGAAGCTCTCCTGATTCGGGAGAGCTTTTTCTTTAGAAAGAGGTGAAAACAATGGCAGAGTGGATGCAATGGATTCAGGAACTGGGTTTCCCCATTTTTGTGTCTTTTTATTTGATGCATCGTGTGGAAACAAAGTTGGTCGCTATTCATGACGCATTGCTTACGTTAAAGCTGTCCTGACTTCACAAAATCGTGACAATGGCGGTTTATCATGTATTGTGCAGTTTCTTCACTTTCGCTATGATAAGAAGGATGAAAGAGTGGAGGCAATCTCATGCGATTTTTTTATTTATCCGTGCTGCTAAGTCTTGTCCTGTTTTTAGGAGCATGCGGCAGTTCTTCAATAGAAGATTTTTCTTATACCGATCACCGGGGAGAGCCGGTATCTTTAGAAGATTTAAAAGGAACGCCATGGCTCGCAACTTTTGTTTTTACAAATTGCGAAACGGTTTGTCCGCCGATGACATTCAATTTAAGCGGAATCCAGGAAGAGTTCGAAGCTGAGGGCTTAGAAGATTACAAGATTGTGGCCTTCAGTGTGGATCCAACGATCGATACGCCGGAAACCATGCAGGAATATTTAGCGCAATATTCGGTTCCGGATGAATCCAAATGGCATTTGCTTACGGGCTATACACAGCCGGAGATATCGGAATTTGCGAAAGACAATTTTAATTCTTTTGTACGGGACGATCCGGAGAGTGACCAGGTCATTCATGGAACCGCCTTTTACTTAGTGGATCAAGACGGAGTGGTTGTAAATAATTACGACGGTTTTGAAAATGTGCCGGTTGAAGATATAAAAAACGATTTGCGCGAATTAATTGAAGAAATGTAAAAAACCGGTCATAGACCGGTTTTTTCTTTGCCTAAAAGATCTCTGATTTCGATAAGGATTTCCTGAGTTTTATCCAAAACTTCTGGTTCTTCTTCGGCAGGCACGTCTTTTTTTCGTTTTATATTGGTGAAAATGCGGATAACTAGGAAGATCGAGAAAGCAATGATGAAAAAGTCGATAATCGACTGTATAAATAGTCCGTAATTCAACACCACATTATTGAACGTATAGCTCCAATTTGCGACACTGATTCCTCCGACCAATACTCCGATTAAAGGCATAATAATGTCCTGAACTAACGAAGTTACTATTTTTCCAAAAGCTGTTCCAATCACAACCGCCACCGCAAGGTCAATGACGTTTCCTTTTAAAGCAAATTTCTTAAAATCTTCCCACATATGTTTCACCTCCTGCATTTAAAGCTTAATTTTATCAGAAGCCTCCTGAATAATACAGGTGACTGCAAAATTTTAGCAAAGCGAGCGATCTGTGGGGAAACGGCAACGATAAGGAAGATATGCTACACTGAAACAAATGACAAATTAGGTGTGAAAAATGATGAAAAAGAAAATACCCAAAAAATACAAGCGCCAATTAGGCTGTCTCGTACTGTTGGTGCCAGCGGCGATTGTCGCTGCAACACTCGGTGCGATTGTTTACATGTTGTTTAATTCGGCAGTGGTAGTAGATACGCTCAAGGAAGCCCCAAGCCGCATCATTGAAATGGATGTGCCGGAAGAAAACATTCCGCTTTATCAGGAAGCAGCAGATGCCTACAGCATTCCCTGGACCTTGCTGGCAGCACACCACCGGATTGAAACCAGGTTTTCCACAATGGATCCGTTATTGTCGCCAGTCGGGGCAGAAGGGCACCTTCAGTTTATGCCCTGTACCTTTGTCGGTTGGAGCCATCCCACATGTTCAGGAAAAGGGCAAGGCGAAATTAGCGAAGAAGACAAAACCAATCTTGATGTGATTGCTTACTACGGGGGCTATGGAGTGGATGGAAATGGGGACGGCATTGCGGATCCTTATAATCTTACAGATTCCTTGTACAGCGCAGCCAATTATTTGTCGCAGAATGGAGCAGCAGAAGGCGATTTAGAAAACGCCATTTTCCAATACAACCACAGCGAAGAATATGTCGCGGATGTGCTTCATTACTACAATATGTACGAAGAAGAATATAATTAAACGCAAAAAAAGAGAGTGGACAATTGTCCACTCTTCTTTTAATTAAGATCTGCTTTTTTTGCGCATAGATCCCATGATTAAGCTAAGTACGAATACGAAGATTAAGGCACCAATTAATGCTGGGATAATAGCTACGTCCCAAATAACTGGACCTAGATCTCCAAGAATTAATCCACCTAACCAAGCACCAACAATACCTGCGATGATGTTACCGATAATGCCGCCCGGTACGTCTTTACCTAAAATCATTCCAGCGATCCATCCGATGATACCGCCCATGATAAGGAATAAAATAAATCCCATTTTTTCCAGCTCCTTTAGAATAATGTATAATTGCTACACTCTAGGTATAACCGGATTCAGGACATTTGAAACATAAAAAGTAAAAAAGATTATAAAACTTGTGCGCCCAAGGTTGTAGAGAAGTGGCGCAAAGCCCATTCGTGCCCGGCTGGATCGAAGCTGGCGACACCATTTTCATGAACAAAAATTTTATATCCTTTGTTGTAAGCATCCACTGCTGTGTGCAATACACATATGTCTGTACAGACCCCAACCAGATGAATTTCTTCTATATTGCGCTCTTGCAGCAGCAACTCCAGATTGGTGCCGGCAAATGCGCTGTATCTTGTTTTGTCCATCCAGATGATGCGGTCTGCATTGGCTTTATAGACGTCTGCCAAGCGGCCATATAATTCTCGCCCAGCAGTTCCTTCTATATTGTGCGGAGGAAAGAGTTTGGCTTCCGGATGGAATGCATTGGTTTTGTCATGCAAATCAACCGGCATAATGACAAGTTCTTTTTCTGTCAAGAAATCCTCCGTCAGCTGGCATATTGTTTCTTCAATAGCCTGTCCGGGCTTTCCACAGGTTAAAGCACCCTCGTCTGCTACAAAATCCAACGTATAATCGACAACCAATAATGCCTTTTTCATCTTATCCTCTCCAATCTTTTTCATTAATTATAAACCAAAAGCCATCAAAAGAAACAAAGCTTGCCACAAACTTTAGTTTTCAGTATAATCAGACTACAAAGAGGGAAGGGGTGGTCCTGATGCAATACGAAAATGTTGAAAAGCTAAATCGGCAGGCAACAATCTTTGTTGTTGTGCATACTTTGCTTATTTTAAATTTTGCTTTGGATTTCGGTTTCTTCCTATGATCGTATACAAAAATAACCTATCCCAACATCGTGGGATAGGTTATTTTAATGTGTGCCCCGTTTTAAGCGGACCAAGGAATCCTTGAGAATTCGGGATGCAGAGTCAAGTGAAACACCTAATATTTCCTGAATCTCCTCCAGGTTTTTATGTTCTACTGAATAAAGATAATACACATAAGCAAAACGAATATCGCCCGAGCGCATCGGCATGCCGACAAAAGAGGAAAGTGCCTCTGTATAGTCGGATAACGAACCCATCTGAAACATCGTATATTCATTTTTTACTTTAGATGACAAGAGATAAGGCGTTCCACGGAAAACCGCACGTTCGATCCCATCGAGCATAACGGAAATCTCTTTGTCGGTGAATTCGAGAATACACTGGTAGCCATCCTTTTTTTCAACGGCCAACCTCAATTTTCCGCTGCGGTCATCAAAATTGTCAATATCGATTGTTACCATATCGCGGAGGCGAAGTCCGCGCAAGTAAAGAATATAAAGAATCTTGGCATTCAAGGATAACTGATCTGCTTCAAGTACGGCATCCTTTTTCTTTAGCAAATCCTCGTAGTCCAAGTAGATATCGGATGGCGTCAAATCCAGTTTTCTGCTGAATTTAAATTTGGGCATGAAATCATTTGGAATGCGCCCGATCTGCCACATATAATCGAACCATCTTCTAATATAAATCAGCTTACGGTTTAAGGTGCTGTCTTTAATGCCGGACTCATGCTGATCCATCAAAAACTGTTGAATGTCAGAGGGGCGAATATCATGCGGTTCGACCGGTTTTTTATACGTATGCCTAAGAAAAGCGAAAAGCGAGCGGATTAATTGGACTTCATGGACGACCGTATTGGGACTAATGCCGTTGTCCAGCCGAAATTTCTCGTAACCATAAGGCATTCTGCGTCACCTCTTCTTCAGGGATTTCCTTAATTATACCATTCATTCATGCAAATAGAACGTGTTTTCCCTTATGCAGCGCGGCTTCAGCTTGACTGCTGATTTATTAGTAATAGGCAATATCTATAAAAACAGAGCTGTTCAAATGTATATAATTCATTCAGATTAGGGTATGTTAATAAAGATAGGCAAACAGATGAAACGAAGGTGGAACCCATTATGTTTAAAGAAGACAATGCAAAAATCAGAAACCAGGTTCTTCAGGCAGTGGAGGGGATGACTGATGAAAAACTAAACCAAAAACCATCACCAGAAGAATGGTCACCTATGCAGATTTTAGATCATATGCAACTTATGGAAAACACAGTTGCAAAAGGCGTATCCTACGAGTTAACAAAAGAAACAAGCGAAAAAGCCATGAAAAAGCCAATCGCATTGACTGTCAGCCGTTCGTTCAAAGTAAAAGCGCCAAAGCATGTCAAACCGACCGAAGAATTTGTCACGCTCGAGGAAATGAAAAAACGGTTAAATGCATCGCATAATTTCCTGTATGAAGTATATGCACAGGCAAACTCAGAGCGGCTTCACGAGAAATCAATGGCTCATCCGGTGTTTGGCAAATTGCCGCTGGTCCAGTGGTTTCCATTTGTTGGCCTTCATGAAAAACGGCATTTCAAGCAATTGGAAGAAACCTTAAGCAAACTCGATTGATTTAAAAGAAAGTCATTCGAAAAACTTATCACATTATATAATTTTAATGTAATTTACTTATGCTCATGCTTTCGGTATGATGGAAGAGGAGAAAAGCGCTGTCACGAGCCTTTTCAGAAGATTCAAAGGAGGAACACACACATGGCAAAGAGCAGTTTGCACAACAGCCGCACTTCTTTTGAGCTAAATGGCAAAACGTATAACTATTATCGTTTGGCTGCATTAGAAGAAGCAGGGATCGCTAAAGTATCACGCCTTCCTTATTCAGTAAAAGTTCTATTAGAATCTGTATTGCGTCAGCACGACGGATACGTTATCAAAGATGAGCACGTTGAAGAATTAGCAAAATGGGGCAAAGATGCCAACAAAGAAGCAGAAGTTCCATTCAAGCCTTCACGCGTTATTCTTCAGGATTTCACGGGTGTACCCGTAGTCGTTGATTTGGCTGCACTTCGTTCAGCAATGGCTGAAATGGGTGGAGACCCGAACAAAATCAACCCTGAAATTCCAGTGGATCTTGTAATTGACCACTCGGTTCAAGTTGATAACTACGGCACACAAGATGCACTTCGCATCAACATGGAGCTTGAGTTTGACCGCAATGCGGAGCGTTACCAGTTCCTTAGCTGGGCTCAAAAAGCTTATGACAACTACCGTGCAGTTCCACCAGCAACAGGTATTGTTCACCAAGTTAACCTTGAGTACTTAGCAAATGTTGTCCATGCAGTTGAAAATGCTGATGGCACATTTGAAACATTCCCTGATACATTGGTCGGAACAGATTCACATACGACAATGATCAACGGAATCGGCGTTCTTGGATGGGGTGTTGGCGGCATTGAAGCGGAAGCTGGCATGCTTGGACAGCCTTCTTACTTCCCAATTCCGGAAGTTATCGGCGTGAAAATGACTGGCGAACTTCCAAACGGCGCGACTGCGACTGATTTGGCGTTAAAAGTCACTCAAACTTTGCGTAAAAAAGGCGTAGTTGGCAAATTCGTTGAGTTCTTCGGACCTGGCGTTACCACATTGCCGCTTGCTGACCGTGCAACAATTGCCAACATGGCTCCAGAATACGGCGCAACTTGCGGATTCTTCCCAGTTGACGAAGAAGCGCTTGACTATATGCGTTTGACTGCACGTGATGCAGAACAAATCGCTGTAACGAAAAAGTATTTGCAGGAAAACAACATGTTCTTCAAAGTTGAAAACGAAGATCCAATCTACACAGACCTTGTGGAAATCGATCTTTCTGAGATTGAGCCAAACCTTGCTGGACCAAAACGTCCACAGGATTTGATTCCGTTGTCTCAAATGAAGCCTGAGTTCAACAAAGCTGTAACAGGTGAAGAAGGACCACACGGCTTTGCACTTGATGCAGCTGAAATTGCTAAAACAGCAACAGTCAACTTCAAAAACGGCAAAACGGCCGAAATGAAAACTGGTGCACTGGCAATTGCCGCCATCACATCTTGTACAAACACTTCTAACCCATACGTAATGCTTGGTGCTGGACTAGTAGCGAAAAAAGCAGTTGAAAAAGGATTGACTCCGCCTGCTTACGTGAAAACGTCATTGGCTCCAGGTTCGAAAGTTGTTACAGGCTACTTGAACGATTCAGGCTTGTTAGACTACATGAACCAAATTGGCTTTAACTTGGTCGGCTACGGCTGTACTACATGTATCGGTAACTCAGGTCCATTGCTTCCTGAAATCGAAGAAGCGATTTTGGACAATGATTTGCTGGTTTCATCTGTATTGTCAGGTAACCGTAACTTTGAAGGACGCATCCATCCGCTTGTAAAAGCGAACTACTTGGCTTCTCCAATGCTGGTTGTTGCTTATGCACTTGCTGGAACAGTGGACATCGACTTCGCAGTTGAACCAATCGGTACAGACAAAGAAGGCAAAGACGTATTCTTTAAAGACATCTGGCCTTCAACTGAAGAAATCAAAAAAGTAGTTAAAGACACGGTTACTCCAGAATTGTTCCGTAAAGAGTACGAGCATGTATTCAACGAGAACGAAGCTTGGAATGCAATCGAAACTAACGACGATTCATTGTATGAGTTTGATGCGTCATCAACTTATATTCAAAACCCGCCGTTCTTTGAAGGTCTTTCAAAAGAACCGGCTCCAATCCAGCCATTAGCTGGCCTTCGTGTCGTTGCAAAATTTGCAGATTCGATCACGACTGACCACATTTCACCAGCTGGTGCGATCGGCAAAGATACACCAGCAGGCTTGTACCTTCGTGCAAACGGCGTCGAGCCGCGTAATTTCAACTCTTACGGATCTCGTCGTGGTAACCACGAAGTCATGATGCGCGGAACATTCGCCAACATTCGTATCCGTAACCAAGTAGCTCCAGGAACAACTGGCGGTTACACCACTTACTGGCCAACGGGCGAAACAATGGCAATTTACGATGCAGCCATGAAATATCAGGAACAGGGCACAGGACTTGTGGTCTTAACTGGTAAAGATTACGGCATGGGCTCTTCACGCGACTGGGCGGCTAAAGGGACATTCCTTCTTGGCATCAAAACAGTCATCGCTGAAAGCTATGAGCGTATTCACCGCTCAAACCTTGTGATGATGGGCGTTCTGCCATTGCAGTTCGTGAACGGCGAAAGTGCAGATTCACTTGGCTTGACTGGACACGAAACCATCAGCGTCAACTTGTCTGACGACGTGAAACCACGCGACGTCTTGACGGTTACAGCAACTGCTGAAGACGGTAAAGTGACTGAGTTTAAAGTATTGGCACGTTTCGATTCCGAAGTGGAAGTGGATTATTTCCGCCACGGAGGCATCCTGCAAATGGTGCTCCGCAACAAATTGCTGGAAGTATAAGAAAAGCGAAAGCGCCCAAAAGCAGAAGCTAACCTAAGAGCGCGACTTCCTGTCGCAACGGTTAGCTGACCCGCATCCTGCAGCCCCTCGACGGGTATAAGACACACTGGCGAAGTGGCGTTTCTTCAGCCACACAGTCAGGGTGGCTTATGACCCTAGAATCTGGGCGCTGGAGTCTGGACAATAAGTTTTAGCTGAAAGTTAAAAAGGCTGCCGGGAAATTTCCCGGCAGCCTTTTCTACTATATTAAGAAGAAATTTCTTGTATACTGGTAAAGAGGTGAAATGGACATGTACATCAGTGAAAAAGAAATTGAAATCCGTTACGCAGAAACCGATCAAATGGGTGTTGTTTATCATGCCAACTACATCATTTGGCTGGAAATCGGGCGCACCAAGCTGATTGAAGACTTAGGATTCACCTATGCGGGCATGGAAAAGGATGGTTACTTGTCACCTGTAACCGATATTTCCATTCAATATAAAGCCGTTCTTCGGTACGGGCAAAAAGCTTTTGTCCGGACTTGGGTGGAAGAGCATGGACGATTGCGGACCAAGTATGGCTATGAGGTTGTTCATGAAGACGGCACCATTGCCGCAACTGCGATTTCCGAACACGTTGTGGTCAAAAAAGATACATTCCGTCCGGTTTCCATCAAGAAAATTTACCCGGAATGGCATGACAAATACGAAGAAATCAAAAAGCAGGCACCCGATGGCGTTCGGAATTAAGCGAGACGAGCTGGAACGCTGGAAACAAGGAGTCACTGATGGCCAGATATCTTTTTTAACCCATTATTGGGTGGACGATCGATTTCCGGGATGCAGCACGGTCACAAAAGTGGGCTGCTGTGACCTCGACAAACTTGAAAGTTGGGGCAAGCAATACGGATTGCAACGCGAATGGATGGATTTGCGGGGGAATTATCCGCATTATGACTTGTTCGGTGATCGCCAGCAGTCGATTTTACAGCGTGAAGGACATTTAGAACAACTGAATAAATTACAAAATAAAAAAGCATGAATAGCTCATGCTTTTTTATTTTGCGTATGAATAATCAAGTTCGTGCAATTCATCGTTGACGCTGACTTGAAGATTATGCCCATCAAAATACCAGACGTCGCTTTGTTCAATAAAATAAGTGACTTGATCTTGTTGAACTTGGACAGCCATTTCATGCGGCTGATCTTTGGTTACGCCGAGTGAAAATCCCGGCTGAAGCTTGCTGGAGCCACCGTAGCGGACGAAAAAACGTACAGCTTCTCCGGGCGCCACTTCCATTTCTTTCTTAAACCAATTGAGTGCGTCGTCACTGATGGTGATCTTCATATCACACGTCCCTCCACTGGAATTACCAGTTGATTTTAGGCTCTGTTCCTGCGCGTATGCGTGCAATATTGGCACGGTGGCGGAAAATGATGAACAATGCCAAAATGTAGATGACAATCATAAACAGGTAGTCGCCGGTGAAAATTGCGTAAATGGTCGTATAAATGATCGCCACAATCGATAAGATGATTGATGATAACGATACCATTTTAGTGATCTTCAATGCAATCAACAGCACTATGACCGCCATGACAAATAATGGCCATTGGTAGCCGAGCAAGATGCCGCCAGAAGTGGCAACGGCTTTCCCGCCTTTGAATTTGGCAAAGACCGGATAAATGTGTCCGATCACTGCGATGACACCAAACACCAGTGGGTGGATATCTGTTGCCATGTAAAGTGGAATCAGTGTTGCAGCTGTTCCTTTAAGAATGTCTAGCAAAGTAACCGCAATCCCGGCTTTTTTGCCGAGCGTCCGAAAAGTATTGGTAGCACCAAGATTGCCACTGCCTTTTGTGCGGATATCGGTGTTGTAAAAAAGTTTCCCAACCCAAAGGGCAGACGGAATCGAGCCAAGCAGGTATGCGAGTAAAATGGGAAGCAGTATAGTCATCATGGACTCCTTTAAAACAAGCTTATTTTTGTAGTATCAGTTTACCATGACTGAAGTTCTTTAAACAATAGCTGCCGGATTATTCAACAGGCAGGACAAAATCGTGTATGATAGAATAAAAAGGACAGGTGATCCTCTTGAACAATCCAAGCCGCAAAGAAATTAAAAACATACTTGATCATGCAAAAACGATTGCTGTGATCGGCCTCAGCCCGAACCCAAGCCGCACTTCCTATATGGTATCCGAAGCGATGCAACGGGCCGGCTACCGCATCATTCCGGTCAATCCTCAGGCAGAAACTGTTTTGGGTGAAAAAAGTTATGGTTCTTTGAGCGACATTCCAGAAAAAGTGGATATCGTCAACGTCTTCAGACGCAGTGAGTTTTTAGAGGATATAGCCGATGAGTTCACAAAAATCGAATGTCCTGTATTTTGGACACAATTAAATGTAGTTGATGAAAACGTATTTAATCGGCTGACTGATGCTGGATATACAGTCATCATGGACCGTTGCATCAAAGTGGAACACGCCATCCTGAAATAAGGCATTATCGCTAAGGGCGCCCAGCGCTCTTTTTCTATGAAGTTTGACAGATGGCAAGGAAATAGAATACGATAAAGAGAGATTAATATGCGAACGAATGTTCGTTGGAGGGAATTAGATGGCTAAAATTCAAAATACGGCATACAACGAAGAAGCGATCCAAGTACTCGAAGGCTTAGATGCTGTCAGAAAACGGCCAGGGATGTATATCGGTTCAACGGATACACGCGGTCTTCATCATTTGGTGTATGAGATTGTCGACAACTCGGTCGATGAAGCGCTTGCAGGACACGGAGACAAAATCACGGTTACCATTCATGACGACAACAGCATCAGTGTCCGGGATTACGGACGCGGCATGCCTACAGGAATGCATCGCAGTGGAAAACCAACACCGGAAGTTATTTTAACGGTCTTGCATGCCGGCGGGAAATTCGGACAGGGCGGTTACAAAACAAGTGGAGGTCTTCACGGTGTCGGTGCGTCTGTTGTAAATGCACTGTCTAAATTTTTGGAAGTGACGATCTACCGCGATGGTAAGAAATACCGCCAACGCTTTGAAAATGGCGGCAAGCCGGTGACGACATTGGAAGAAATTGGTTCGACTAAAGAAACGGGCACCTTGCTGCACTTTTTGCCGGACGAATCCATTTTCTCCGTATCGAAATACAATTACGAAACCCTTTCAGAACGTCTGCGCGAATCGGCTTTTCTGTTGAAAGGACTGAAAATTGAGCTGTTTGACCAGCGTACGGAAACGAAAGATATTTTCCATTACGAAACGGGCATTGAAGCTTTTGTTGCTTACCTCAACGAGGAAAAAGATGTGCTGCACCCCGTAGCGTATATCGAAGGTCAGCAGGACGAAATGGAAATTGAGTTTTCATTCCAGTTTAACGACGGCTATTCTGAGACGATCCTGTCGTTTGTCAACAACGTCCGGACACGTGACGGCGGAACGCATGAAACTGGCGCTAAAGCTGCAATGACACGGGTGTTCAATGACTATGCGAGAAAAATCAACTTGCTGAAAGACAAAGACAAAAACCTGGAAGGCTCCGACATCCGTGAAGGGTTGGCGGCCATTGTGTCTGTCCGCATCCCGGAAGCGCTGCTGCAGTTTGAAGGGCAGACCAAAAGCAAATTGGGAACGAGTGAAGCACGAAGCATCGTGGACTCGGTCGTTTCCCAGAAATTAATGTACTTCCTGGAAGAAAATGCAGATCTCAGCGCGTCTCTTGTACGAAAAGCCATTCGGGCATCACAGGCTCGATTGGCGGCTCGAAAAGCCCGGGAAGATGCGCGAAATGGCAAAAAACGCAAAAAATCGGATGCGTTGCTGTCCGGCAAATTGACGCCTGCGCAATCACGCAACGCCTCGAAAAACGAATTGTATTTGGTAGAGGGAGATTCGGCCGGCGGTTCAGCAAAACAAGGACGCGACCGGACATTTCAGGCAATTCTTCCGCTGCGCGGGAAAGTCGTTAATACCGAAAAAGCGAAGCTTGAAGAAATCATGAAAAATGAAGAGATTTCCACTATCATCCATGCCATTGGCGGCGGTGTGTCATCTGATTTTTCGATTGACGACATCGCCTACAACAAAATCATTATCATGACGGATGCGGATACGGACGGTGCACACATTCAAGTGCTGCTATTAACGTTCTTTTTCCGTTACATGAAGCCTTTGATTGAGGCCGGCAAAGTGTTTATTGCGCTGCCGCCGCTGTACAAAGTATCTAAAGGCGTTGGCAAAAAAGAAGTGATCGATTATGCATGGACCGAAGCGGATTTGGATGAGTCCATCAAAAAAGTCGGCAAAGGCTACACCTTGCAACGCTACAAAGGGTTAGGTGAGATGAACGCTGACCAGTTATGGGAAACGACCATGAACCCGGAAACCCGTACGCTGATTCGTGTAACCATTGAAGACAGTGCGCGCGCAGAACGCGGCATCACGACCTTGATGGGCGATAAAGTGGAACCGAGACGCCGCTGGATAGAAAATAATGTCGATTTTGGACTGGAAGATGACAGCAACATTCTAGAAAATGATTTGATTCACGCTGAGGAGGAACTTGTATGACACAAACCGAAAAATATCAAGATTTGCCGCTGGAAGAAGTCATCGGCGATCGGTTTGGCCGTTACAGCAAATACATTATCCAAGACCGGGCGTTGCCGGATGCCCGTGATGGATTAAAGCCTGTTCAGCGCCGAATTTTATATGCGATGTACCACGAAGGCAATACCAACGATAAAGCATTCCGGAAGTCTGCCAAAACGGTTGGTAACGTTATTGGCAACTACCATCCGCACGGAGACAGTTCCGTTTATGAAGCGATGGTTCGTTTGAGCCAAGACTGGAAAATCCGCCACATGCTCGTTGAAATGCACGGCAATAACGGTTCGATGGACGGGGATTCGCCAGCTGCCATGCGTTACACCGAAGCCCGTTTGTCCGCTATTTCTTCCGAATTGCTGCGCGATATCGACAAGCGTACCGTGGATTTTATTCCAAACTTTGACGATTCAGATATGGAACCGACCGTTTTGCCTGCCCGATTCCCGAACCTGTTAGTCAACGGTTCAACAGGCATTTCTGCCGGTTACGCGACTGACATTCCGCCGCATGCGCTTCATGAAGTACTGGATGCAGTATTGATGCGCATGGACAATCCGCAAGTAACTGTTGCCGAACTGATGACCGTCATTAAAGGCCCAGATTTTCCAACAGGCGGCATTATCCAAGGGGTGGATGGAATCCGCAAAGCGTACGAAACCGGAAAAGGCAAGATCATTGTCCGTTCAAAAGCTCAAATTGAACCGTTAAAAGGCGGAAAAGAACAAATTGTCATCACGGAAATCCCGTTTGAAGTCAATAAAGCCAATATGATCAAGAAAATCGATGACCACCGATTTGACCGCAAGCTTGAGGGCATCTCTGAAGTACGGGATGAATCGGATCGAAGCGGATTGCGCATCGTCATCGAACTGAAAAAAGATGTACAGGCAATGGGAATTTTAAGCTATCTCTACAAAAATACCGATCTGCAAGTCAGCTACAACTTCAACATGGTGGCTATCTACAAGCGCCGCCCAACAATGATGACCTTGCAAACCATGCTGGATGCATACATTGAACATCAAAAAGAAGTCATCACCAAACGCTCGGAATTTGATCTTCAAAAAGCGAGCGACCGCATGCACATTGTGGAAGGTTTGATGAAGGCCTTGTCGATTTTGGACAAAGTAATCAAAACGATCCGCTCTTCAAAAGACAAACGCGATGCGAAGAACAATTTGATATCGTCGTTTGATTTCTCAGAAGCCCAATCGGAAGCGATTGTTTCGCTGCAACTTTACCGATTGACGAATACTGACATTACCGATTTGCAAAAAGAAGAAAGCGATTTGAAAAAATTGATCGCTGAACTGACGGGCATTCTAACCAGTCCAACTAAGTTAAAAAACGTCATCAAGAAAGAATTGGCAAGCATCCGTAAGCAATTTGCTGAACCGCGCCGTTCGGTCATTGAAGACAAGATTGAAGAAATCACCATCACACGCGAAATCATGATTCCGAGTGAAGAAGTCGTGGTGACGGTAACAAAAGAAGGCTATGTCAAGCGGACCAGTACACGTTCACATGCCGCTTCAAACGGCAAAGACTTTGCGATGAAAGAATCGGATTACCTGTTGTTCGAAGACAACTTGAACACGCAGCACACCATTCTGATTTTCACCACTGCCGGAAACTTTGTATTCCAGCCGATCAACGAGCTGCCGGATATCAAATGGAAAGACTTAGGCCAGCATTTATCAAGCATCGTGCAATTAGATGCCAATGAATCGGTTCTTGCAGTCTTTCCATTCGAGAACTTTGAGGCAGATGCCAGTATTTTAACTGTTTCGAAACTGGGCCAAGTCAAACGGTCGGCTTTGAAAGATTACCAGATTCAGCGCTATTCACGCGCCATCAAAACCATGAACTTGAAATCAGATGACGCGATGATTTATGCCGCATTGGTGACGAAGGAAACCGAATTGTTTATTGGCACAAAACAAGCTTACGGCGTTCGTTTTCCGATGGATGAAGTGCCGCTTACCGGACTTCGTACCGGAGGCGTCAAAGGCGTCAACTTAAAAGACGGGGACGAAGCCGTTTCTGCAGTCATGATTGATCCGGAAGTAAAACAGGAACTCGTACTGATCACCCACCGCGGTGCAGCGAAAAAAATGAAGCTCCAAGAGTTTGAGAGCGGCAGCCGGGCCAAGCGAGGCGTTGTTATGCTCCGGGAGTTAAAATCAAATCCTCACCGTGTAGTCGCAGTGATTGGTGCAACGGGCAAAGAAGAAATTATTCTGGAAACCGATAAAGGTATCCGCATGCCGCTGGTAGCAAATTCGTTGAAGAATGTGGACCGCTATTCTAATGGTTCCTTCATTGCAGATGAAGCAAGTGATGGCAAAGTAACAGCAGCTTATCGATTCGATAAAAAGGAATAAGTACAAAATAACCCTGAACTCTCATTCAAGAGTTCAAGGTTATTTTTTATGAATAAATATATTACCATTCAAATGAATATTACTTTTTTATTCATCTAAAATTTAGTGAATAAAAATGACTGAAGCTTAAAGTATGGATAAAAGTCAACAGTTACATGTTCATATAAAATAGAGGAAATAAAAAGTTTTCGAACAATTGTCGCAATTTTCTCTCCAATTCAGCGAGTTGATGTGTTAGAGTAGTGAGATAAATAAAAATAAGAGGGTGACATCTATGACGAAAACCACCACCATCACAGAGCTTGACAGGGAAGTGGCATTTTCAAAAGTATCCGTGGAAGAAATCATGGTGGCTAACCAAGCCCTAAAGGATGTCGTCATCAAGACGCCATTGCAAAAAAACGAACTGCTGTCGGCACGATACGGCTGCAATGTGTACTTAAAACGGGAAGATCAGCAGGTCGTCCGGTCGTTCAAGCTGCGCGGTGCCTATAATTTCATTCGCAGCCTGAATGCAGCTGAACGTGCTAAGGGGATCGTCTGTGCCAGCGCAGGAAACCATGCACAAGGTGTAGCGTACTCATGTTTTGCATTAGGAATTGAAGGAAAGATTTTCATGCCGCTGACAACACCTCGCCAAAAAGTGTCGCAAGTCAAACGGTTTGGCGGGGACAAGGTGTCCGTTGTGTTGACGGGGGACACCTTTGATGATTCATTCACAACGGCTATGGACTATTGTACGGCAGAAGAAAAAGTCTTTGTTCACCCATATAACGACAGCCGCATCATCGCAGGACAGGGAACCGTTGCGGTGGAAATTTTGAACGATATGCAGGAGCCGCTCGACTTTCTGTTTTGCGCTATCGGCGGGGGCGGATTGGCTTCAGGCGTTGGCTCTTACTTAAAAGGCATTAGCCCTGCGACTAAACTAATCGGTGTGGAACCGGCGGGTGCTGCCGGCATGAAAACGTCGCTGGCTAATGGCAAAGTCACGCGTCTGGATACCATCGACACGTTTGTAGACGGTGCTGCAGTCAAGCAAGTGGGGGACCTCTCCATGGCCATTTGTTCCAAGGTATTGGATGACATTGCCCTAGTCCCAGAAGGCAAGGTCTGTACCACTATTTTGCAGCTGTATAACGAGAATGCCATTGTTGCGGAACCGGCAGGCGCGTTGTCTGTTGCGGCTCTTGATTTTTATAAAGATGACATTAAAGGGAAAAATGTGGTTTGCGTGATCAGCGGTGGCAATAATGACATTGAACGGATGCAGGAAATTAAAGAAAAATCCTTGATCTATGAAGGACTCAAGCATTATTTTATCGTTACGTTTCCACAGCGTGCCGGTGCACTCCGCAAATTTATGGAGCAGGTGCTAAGTGAGACTGATGACATCACTCATTTTGAATACACAAAACGAACAAATCGCGAAGAAGGACCGGTGCTGGTCGGTATTGAATTAAAGTTCCGGGAAGACTATGAGCCGCTGATTGAACGGATGGCAGAAAACGGCTTTCCTTACAAAGAAATCAACAACGACTCCTTGTTGTTCAATTTATTGATTTGAGGATTTTCTATAGTCCTAATTCTATTCAAAAGGGCGTTCGCTTTGTGCATAGGCACTGAGTGGACGCCCTTTCAATGTAGCTGGTAATCGTCCTCTATAAGGACTCGACTAATGGTATAGTAGAAGCAATAACAAGAACGGGGTGAAACAAGTGGAGAAACGGTGTTTATGGGCACAAAGCAACCAGCTTATGCAAAACTATCACGACGAAGAATGGTGCAGGCAAAGCTGGGACGATCGGTACATTTTCGAATTGCTGACGCTTGAAGGCGCGCAAGCGGGTTTATCGTGGAACATTGTGTTATCGAAACGTGAAGCTTATTTAGAAGCTTTCCATCACTTTGATGTGGCGCAATGTGCCGAGCTTACAGATGCCGATTTGGCAGCCATCAAAGAAAATTACACAGTCATTAAACATGCCGCCAAAATTCAATCCGTCCGTACCAATGCTCAAGCGGTTCAACATGTTTTAGAAGAATGGGACAGTTTTGCTGCGTTTTTGTGGAGTTATACAGACGGCAAGCCAATTCACAACCAGTGGAAAACCGATGCAGAAATCCCGGCCCAGTCTCCGTTATCGGTTCAACTGAGCAAAGACTTGAAAAAGCGAGGATTTAAGTTTGTAGGACCTGTGACCACTTACTCATTTATGCAAGCCATTGGAATGGTCAATGACCACATCGAAAGCTGCGCCTACCGAACACCGAAAAAATGAACGATTTTTAAAGCGCGAAAATGAAGGGCAGAGAAGCTGTGTTATTCCTTCTCTGTTCTTCTTTCTTCACCAGAGAGTTTTAATTCTGAATAAAATTAGTTCGAATATAAGCGATTCAACCTAATCATCCCGCCATTCGATCTCCAATTTATCAAGACTGTCGGTCAATACGGTATCCAGATCCATTAAACAAACATTGAAATCCAGGACATTCAGCAATTCAATACCGTTTCGGTACAGGCTGTAATGCCAAAGGTAGCTGAAGTCTTTGTCCGGATCTTGACGGTTAAATTCCATCATTAACGTTCGGACAAAATCGTCCAAACTGCCAAAGTAAATCGAGCTGTCTTGCATATTTGGCCAGCGCCCCACTTTTAAACCCGGCAAAGCTTCAACTACAGGTTTTCCGTTCTCTAACGGATTTTCTGGATTGTATTTTCCATTTGGTAGTACCACACTAAACTCGTCAGCCAATTCTAATGCGACGGCCAGAATTTCTTCCCAGCGTGGGAAAGAATCAATATTATAAATCATTGAATACTTAATCACGGCAACTACCTCTTTTTCTTTAAACGGGGGAAATGCTTCTGTCTTCGAAAGCTTTTTATCGTCTTGTTTTTTTGCACTAGAGCTTAGGGCGTTTCTGCTGTAAACTGAGAAATAAGAGAGACTTCTTTTTACGAATTGTTTCAGGCGACTTATATAACTAATGATACGATTCTTTCTATCCAAATAAAACTAGTTTATTAAACGCCTGAACCATGAGTTTGGCCAGCTGTTGATCCTTAATTACAATTTTTAGTATATCCGTTTCTGTTTTGGTTGAAAAAATAGAAACGAGACACAAAGGGGGATTATGCGATGTTAAACTTAAAATACTTGGATTTGCTAGCACAAAAATATGATAGCGAAGAAAAAGTCGCCACTGAAATCATCAACCTGGAAGCGATTTTGGATCTGCCCAAAGGAACGGAACATTTTGTGAGCGATTTGCACGGAGAATTTCAGGCGTTTCAACACGTATTACGAAACGGTTCCGGCAATGTCAAAGTAAAAATTAGAGACTTGTTTGAAAACGAATTGAGCGAAAAAGAGCTTAATGAGTTTGCCACATTGGTTTATTATCCGGAAGAAAAAATGCAATTGATCAAAAGCAATTTCACCACCAAAAAAGAATTGCACGACTGGTACATAGAAGTGATTGAGCGGATGCTGAAGCTGATTTCCTATGCAGCTTCCAAATACACGCGCTCAAAGCTGCGAAAAGCTTTGCCGAAGCAGTTTGTTTATATTATCGAAGAACTGTTGTACAAAACAGATGAGTTTAAAAACAAAAAAGAATATTACGCTAAAATGGTTGAGCAAATCATTGGATTGGGACAAGCGGATAAATTGATTATTGGCTTGGCGTACACCACCCAGCGTTTAACGGTGGACCACCTGCATGTTGTAGGAGACATTTACGACCGTGGACCGGATCCGCATAAAATTGTCGATACACTTATTGATTATCATTCGGTGGATATTCAATGGGGAAATCATGACGTTCTGTGGATCGGCGCATATGCGGGATCAAAAGTATGCCTGGCGAACATTCTGCGCATTTGTGCGCGCTACAACAACCTGGATATTATTGAGGATGTCTATGGCATTAATTTGCGGCCGCTGCTGAACCTGGCGGAGAAGTATTACGACGACAATCCTGCGTTTCACCCTAAGCGGATTTCAGATGAAAAACTGACAGAGCAGGAGCAGCTGCAAATCACCAAGATCCATCAAGCGATTTCAGTCATTCAGTTTAAATTGGAAAGTCCGATTATCAAGAGGCGCCCGTGCTTTGCAATGGAAGACCGCCTATTATTGGAGAAGGTCGACTATGAAAAAATGGAAGCCACCATCCATGGCAAAACCTATCCATTGGAAAATACGTGTTTTGCAACAATCAATCCGGACCAGCCCGATGAATTGCTGGAAGAAGAACAACTGGTCATGGACAAACTGTTGTTTTCGATGCAGCATTCAGAAAAAATGACGCGCCATATGAATTTCCTGATGAAAAAAGGGAGCCTTTACCTGAAGTACAATGGCAACCTGCTTATTCATGGCTGTATTCCACTTGATGAAGAAGGCAATATGGAAACAATGGAGATTGAAGGAAAGAGTTACGCTGGACGTGAGTTGTTGGATCTTTTTGAATATTATTTGCGGTATTCATTTGCACATCCAGAGGAAACCGACGATTTTGCGACCGATATGGTTTGGTATTTGTGGACTGGTGAGTACTCCTCACTTTTTGGGAAGCGTGAAATGACTACTTTTGAACGCTACTTTATAAAAGACAAAGAGACCCATAAAGAACGCAAAAACCCTTATTATTATTTGCGTGAGGACGAAGAAATGTGCCGCAAAATGCTTGAAGAGTTTGAATTAAATCCAGATCTCGGCCGCATTATCAATGGGCACACACCGGTCAAAGAGCGGGACGGGGAAAACCCGATCAAAGCGAATGGCAAAATGCTGGTCATCGATGGCGGATTCTCAAAAGCTTATCAGTCAACCACAGGAATCGCCGGATATACATTGTTATACAATTCTTACGGCATGCAGCTGGTTGCCCATCAACTGTTCAATTCAAAAGAAGAGGTGCTGCAAAATGGAACCGATGTATTGTCCATTAAGCGGCTGGTGGACGAAGAACTGGAACGCAAAAAAGTGCGGGAAACGAACATCGGTGAAGGACTGTTGCAAGAAATTTTCAATTTAAACAGCTTGAGAGAATATCGGTATACGAAGAGAGCTTCATTCAAAGTGAAATAGCAAAAGGAAGAGCCTCAGCGGCTGCGCTGGCTCTTCCTTTTTTTCAATGGGAATTAAGATTAATGTCTAAATACGGTTTATATGTGCCACCATCTGTTTCTTCATAGATTCTAATAAAAGTAACTCTAAAAACAGGGTACGATTGCAGCTCTTCTTCCGCTAAACGTTTCATGGTCTTTAATTCTCCTTGTGTGATTCCATTAAAAGTCTTAGCTAAGGTTATATGTGGTGTGAAATCTTCCAACTCAAAATACTTTTTTATGAATTCTTGAGTTGGAGAAATGGTTCTGACCAGCACGTTATGGAGTTCGACTAGTTCAGGAGATTGTGCACTTAAATACAAGATGTCTCTACCAAAGATATGGGGGTCACCAACAGTTAATTCAAATGAAGAAAAATTGGCACATATCTTTCTGACTCCATCAATCCATGTTTTGTCCTCAGTCAATCCACCTTGCGCTTTCAACGTCAAATGTGGTTCAACTGCCGCAGTCATCCCTTGAAAATTATATTTTTTCTGGAAGTTTGTGATTTTGGATTTTAATTCCTCCGGCGGCACAATGCCAATGAAGTACTGCAAGGAAATCCTCCTAACTAAACACTATATGTTGAGATGACGATTTTGACTTGCTGGTATTTCGCACATCAGCAATGTCTCCTGTAATTTGTTCCAACTCTTTTAGGAATCCAGCGGAAAACATCGGCTTGCTTTGAATTTTCCTTCTTAGCGCCGGCGCGTCCAAGGGTGAGGCGAAGCAAGGAGACAGGCGCACTTTCCCTGGCTTCTTGCGGGAGCCCTGCCCCCGAGCGGCCAAAGCGGTGGGTAACAGTTGGTTTCTGTAGTTCAACTTATATAGAAGTTCTGAATTGTTCTACTTAGGAAGCATACTTTAAAAATTTACCCCTTCACCGATTCACGAACGTTTAGTGATTTTCTGTTCTGTTCAGGCTGTTCTAACTTAGGGCCAAGCTGGAACAGCAAAACGCCTCCGCTGATCAACAGCACACCGAGCAGAGACTGCCAAGTGAAAGGAACTTTGTCGAGGCCGAACCAGCCGAGGGTATCCCACATCAGGCCAAAGAAGATTTGGGATACCATGATGAGTGAAATGGCGCGGCTGGGTCCAAGTATCTGGACGCCTTGGGTCACACAGGCGACGACGCCAACACCGAGTATGCCGCTGAACCAAAACCAGGGTTGTGCCTGGAAGTTAAACAGGGAGCTGCCTTCAAACGCCAATCCTGCAGCCAGAGAAGCCAAAAAACCAAGCAGCAACACCAGCGCTGTAGTGGACCAAACACTAATCTGTTTTTTTACATTGGCATTGAATGTGTTTTGAAGGCAGACAAATGCGCCGCCAAGCAATGCCAGTAAGATGCCGATTGCCATATCCTGTTTGCTCCTATTCGTATATATTTTGACCTGCTTGTGCAAGCAGGGATGCGCGGTCGACGATGGTAATCTTGCCGCGCTTTTTCGTGATCCAACCGGCCTGTTGAAATTGCAGCAAGACCCGGTTCAAATGCCGGTAACTCGTACCAATCAAATCTGCCATGTCGACAAGGGAGGTCGCATCAAGCTTGGGTTGTGTAGGAGTCATTGACAGCAGGTAGCTGGCCAAGCGAATGTCCACCGGGTACAGCAAGTTGAAATTCATAGCATACGATTTGAGTTCAAATTTCTGTGTAATGGTTTTTAAAAGAAACGCCAGCCACGCGGCATTGTCGTTCAGCACTTTTCGCAGCACTGCATAAGGAATTCGGATTACGCGCGTGTCGGAGACGGCTTCTACTGTGTTAATGAGCGGGCAGTGCTGGACATATTCGATATCTCCCACGACATCGAATGGACTTTTAAATGCCAAAATCAGGCGTTTCCCTTCAGGGGACAGCATAGAGATTTTTAACTTTCCTTCGACCAGCAAGTAAAGCGCTTCAGCATCGTCGCCTTGAGACAGCAGCCGCTCTCCGGCGGTTAAATTGTCGATTTGCATGGTTTGCTGGATCTGTTCCGGAAATAAATGCTCCAGTTCGTATTGGCGAAGGTAAGTAGTGATAGATTTTTCCATTGTTACCCTCCTTACCACTTTAATACAACAACGCCAGCGATCATTAAGACGAGTCCTGCAACTTGTGTGCGGCCGATTTTTTGCTTGGTCATGTCAAACCAGCCTTTGCCGTCAATCAGGACAGCCGTCATAAGCTGTGCAATCAGGAAAACGCCGATTGTCAGCGTAACACCCATTCGGTGGACAGCGGTCATATTGCTGTAAAGGACAACAGCTGCCAGCATTCCGCCAGAGGCATATAGCAGAGGCACTTGTGTTAAGTTTTGATATGTTCGATCCCGCAGCGATAAGACAATCAAAAATGCTAGGACAAATCCTGTGAACTGGGTCATCGTCGCTGCCTGCCACGTGCCGATGCTGTCGCTGATTGTGGCATTGGCAACACTTTGAAATGTCAAAAAGAAGCCGCCGGCCAGGGCAAAAAGTGTGCCTTTCATTCTATCCACTCACCTTTCTTTCCGTTCACTTTACGGAACTGACAAAGGGTTGAAAAGGACATATGTCCCTTTTATCATTGTAGCGAATACTGGATAACATTACAGAAGTATATTCAGGCGATCGATCCTGCAGCTTTACTTTTCAAGTTTTAAAAGGGCAATGAGAACTAACTTGAAAAAAGCGGACAGATAAAGAAAAAATAGATGCCGTATCGCTTTTTTAGTACAGGTGGATAAAATTTATCAGCCCAGGCAAATATATTTGTGGTAAGCTACTGACATAATATCTTGATGAGATAGAACGCTTTTTTACTAAAAAAGTTGGAACATTTTATTTCATGATGATCAAGAGCGGAGCGAATAGCCATGTTAAAAGAACAAAGTAGGTACTCAAGACTGGCAGAGTTAACAAAAGTCATCAACACAAAACTGGAGCTGCACGAGGTGCTGAATCATGTCACTGCAGCTATCTCGGAAGAAATTGTCCAGTGCGATTCTGTTGGAATATACTTGCCGAATGGTCCTGGCAGCTTTAAAGCAGTGGCTGGAAAACCGGAATCCATCAACGGCCACTCCATTCTGTCGCAAAAAATCAATTTGGAAACAGATCCGTTTGCGAAAGATGTGGTCACCGCAAAACAAACCATTTACATTCCAGATACTTCCAAAGACAGCCGGCCCAATCCAGGAGCGGTCGCTGCTTTCAATATCCATTCTCTGTTGGGTTTGCCCATTGTTTACGAAGACCATTTATTTGGCCTTGTTTTTTTGTTTGATTGCGGCAAGCCTATGAATATTTCGGGGCTTCAAATTCAAAGCGTTGAAGCTTACGTCAACATGGCTGCAGTTGCCATTCAAAATGCCAATAATTTAAAGCAAAAAGAACAATTAATCGCAGAGAAGCAATTGTTGCTTGATGCCAACCGTGAACTTTCTAGGTGTTCAACTGTAGAACAAAGCTTGGATATTTGCTTTCATTACTTAAGCAAAACGGTCGACTGTAAAAATGTAGCGGTTTATTTAAGAAATCCAAACAACTTGGATCGCCTGGACTTCAAAGGAATGAGCAAAGAAGCCGAATGGACAATAAGCGAATGGGAACGCGCATTGGTGGATATTCAAACAAACCTGAAGCACGAAAATACGATTTATGAAGTAATCGGCGAGCAAAAGATCAAGTTTATACCTAGTGAGGAAAGATGCCGTTTGCTGCTTATTCCGTTGATCTCCAAAGGAGAGTCGTTTGGACTCGTTGCGATCGCCTGCTTGATGGAAACGCTGCAGTCTGACGAGAAATCACAGGTGCATTTGGCGCAGTCGATTGTTGACGCAACAGCTTTAACGTATTCCAACTTAACGTATATGGACCAACTCGAGCTGCGCGTCAAAAACCGGACAAGTGAGCTGGCCACGGCAAATGAAAAAGTTACCAATGTGATTGACAGCATCACGGATGGTTTTTTTGCATTAAACAAAGACTGGGAAGTGATTTACATCAATCGCCACCAGGCGTTGCCGATTGGAAAAACTGCTGAGAATGTGCTAGGTGAGACCATTTGGTCGATTTTCCCTGAAAAGTTCCACGATATTATATACCGTGAACTTTCCCGTGCTATGACTGGACGGCTGCCGGTTCATTTTGAAATATCTTCTACAGCAGAATCGTATTGGTATGATGTGGTTGCCTATCCATTTGATGACGGCATCTGCTGTTTGTGCAAAAATACTACCGAGAAAAAAATCTATGAAAACGAACTAAAGCGCCTGTCCAATCTGGAATTGATTGGACAGATGGCTGCAGGAATCAGCCACGAAATAAGAAATCCGATGACGACAGTTAGAGGATTTTTGCAATTGCTGACAGACAATAAGGAATTACAGCATTTCAATACATATTTTGAACTGATGATTGAAGAACTGGACCGAGCCAATTCCATCATTTCAGAATTTTTGTCGATGGGAAATACCCAGTCATCAGATTTAGTAAAGCAAGATTTGAATGCTATTATTTGTGAAATTTCTCCGTTACTAGACATTGATACGTTCAATCAAAATAAGTTTATTCAATATGAAACCGGGCCTATTCCTGAGATGTTCTTAAACCGGAATGAGATTCGCCAATTGCTGATCAATCTTTGCCGAAATGGTCTTGAAGCTATGGAACCAGGGAAAATGTTGACAATTCGGACGTACATGGAAAATGACAAAACGGTGGTTCTTGAAATTCAAGACCAAGGAGAAGGCATTGAAGAAGCGGTATTGAAAAAGATCGGCACACCGTTTTATACGACAAAAGACAATGGCACTGGCTTAGGGCTAGGTGTTTCCTACGCCATTGCTGCGCGCCACAATGCAAAAATTGAAGTGCAATCGAGCAGCGAGGGCACCATTTTTGCAGTGAAATTTCATTATGAATGTTGATAGCTGTTGACTTGAAACAAAGAAGAACGAGATGCAGCTGCATCTCGTTCTTTGATCTATGGAATTATTCATGGAAAGAAAGAGAGTGAACGCCATGGTGGAAATCTGGGATTTATTTAACGAAAAAAGAAAATTGCTGGACAAACAACACATACGCGGCCAAGCATTACAGCCGGGAGAATACCACATTGTAGTGGAAATCTTTACGTTTAATAAGGACGGCAAGCTGCTGATTACTCAAAGAGATGCGGCGAAGACATATCCTTTATTGTGGGAATGCACAGGCGGATCGGTAACAGCTGGTGAAACAAGTTTAATGGGAGCGGTTCGAGAGTTGAAAGAAGAGACGGGGCTTAGAGCTAATCCAAAAGACCTGCAACTTGTCGGCAGCCTGAAAAAAGATGTCTATTTCTTAGATAGCTACATTTGGAAAAGCCCGACGCAAATTGACTCAACCGATTTCAAGTTGCAACCTGGGGAAGTGTGCGATGCCAAATTTGTTACGTTGCATGAATGGGAAGCAATGAATGAGCATCAATTGGTTGTTCCGAAAGTATGGAAGCGTTACCGGCATTACAAAAGCAGAATTGAATAATTATGAATGGTATGGGAGGAGGGTTTAGTGGTTTTGGAAAAACAGAATAACAATTCAGCATTTTCAGTGCCCAAGCATATCTTGTCGGCAGCAGCCATCGTGCTCAACGATAAAGGTGAGTTGTTGTTAATCAGAGGGCCGCGAAGAGGATGGGAAATGCCAGGTGGACAGGTTGAGGAAGGTGAATCGATTAAAGAAGCAGCGATCCGAGAAGTAAAAGAAGAAACAGGCATCGACATTAAAATAGAGAAATTTTGCGGTGTCTTTCAAAATGTGGAAGACTCTATTTGCAATATGCTCTTTTTGGCGAAACCGATTGGCGGCAAAGAAACCATCTCTGCCGAGAGCTTGGAAGTGGCATTTTACCCAATAGCAGATGCACTGCAGATGGTTACTTGGAAAAACTTTAGAGAACGAATTGAGTATTGCCTCGATGACAGCAGTCATCCGTTTTGCATAGAATTTTAGGTGCAGTTAACAGGACGTAAGGAAAAGGCCGGGAGCAATGGTATTTGCTTCCGGCCTTTTTTGGTTTGAAAAGATTTTATTCGTCTTCCAGCTCTTCAATCAGCCTTTTCATTTCAGCAATTTCTTCCCGCTGCGCTTGAATAATTTCATCAGCCAACTCGCGAACTCGGGGATCGGAAATATTGGCTCTTTCACTCGTCAAAATGGCGATTGAATGATGAGGAATCATCGCTTTCATCCAGCCACTGTCTTCAACCAGTACTTGACTGCGTGCCAGCCACAGTGAAAGTGCAAATACAACCGCACTTCCTGCCAAAATTAGCGTATTGGCCTTTTTATTCTGGTACATGGGCCGCATGAACAGCAGCATAACAATCGCCATAACGGAGCCCATTATCAAAGCCATGTATATACGGGTTTCACTGAAAAGAATGTGGTCCAATTGGAACACGTTCAAAAACATCAACCAATACATTATAAATGTTGATGTGAAAATCATGATTCCAAACTTCAAATAAGCATTCATAAGACATCCTCCTTTATCAATAGATTCTATTTGATGCTTCTTTATAGTGTTTACCATTTTATAGCCACAATAAACTCCATAAAAACTGCATAAATAGGTTGAGCATCTTTAATACTTAAGGAGAGTCCTATTTCTAAATCCAGTTCCTAAAAAATAACAATGGTTAATCTGGAAAATGGTATGATTATTTTAATGAAATGACAATAGTTAGGAGGTATTAGGTGGATGTTTCAACAATAATTTCCAAATTGAAAAAGGAAAACATACTGCCAGCGGTTAGTTGGCAATCCAAGCCTTTGACGGGTGGAACAATGAGTCGAGTGTTCCTCCTTCATGAAAAAAACAACAAGTCCTATATCCTCAAGCTAAACAATGCAAGTGTCACCAAATTAGAAGCTGATTTTCTTGTAATGTATCAAGAGATAACGTTGTTGCCAAACGTTGTAGCGGTAGATTCTTGCCATCGATATATCGTCTATGCACACATTCCCGGATCTACTGTCAAAACCATCAGCAGCAAGAAAGAGATTCTCCAAACTCTTGCTGTCCGTTTAATCAATCAGTACCAGGCTGTTTCTTCAAATGCAGGGTGGGGGCGGCAAGATGCGCCAGCAAGTTCGTGGCAACAATTTTTATCGCAAGAAGTGCAGGCAGCACGAGAATTAGTAGAGCCATTTCTAAAAAAAGAAGATATACCTATCACAGTCCCATTGCCGATTGAACAAAATTGGGACAGGGTTCAAAAAGAGCCCTATTTGATCCATGGCGATTGTGGATTCCATAATTTTATTGTGTGTGAAGAAAGGTTGATGGGTGTAATCGATCCCACGCCTATTTTAGGATTTCCACACTACGATTTGATTTATGCGTTCTTTTCATCACCAGAAGACTTGTCAAAAGACACATTGGATTCCGCTATTGCAGAGCTTACAGCGGAACTGCCGGAACAGAAGTTGCTTTATGAAGAAGTGCGGATTGGCTTGTACGTCCGGATCGCTATTTGCATTAAGCATCATCCAGCAGACTTGCCGGCATATTTAAAGGCTTGGGATTATTGGAGCCAGATAGCGGATAATTCTTAACGGCTAACGCAAACTTGGCTTTATGAGTGAAAGGAGAGTGGCAGAGTGAAAGAAAAACTCATTTTTTCATTTCTGGTCATCCTGACGACCGGATTGATGGGATCTTCCTTTGTGGTAGCCAAAATTGGATTGCTCTATGTATCCCCCTTGTTATTGGCAGGAACACGATTTACAATCGCCGGCAGCATCATGATCCTTTTTGTGTTGCTGTTCAAACGGAAACACCCGGAAACGGCTGTAGAGTGGGGGAAAGTCGTGCTGATTGGTGCTGTTCAAACCGCCGGCGTCATGGGGGCTATTTTTTTGAGCTTGAGAAGCATTACTTCTGGTGAATCCGTCATTCTCACTTTCATGAATCCTTTATTGGTGGTGATATTCGCAACATTGGCTCTCGGCATGCGCTACCGAATCGTTCAGTGGCTCGGCGTAGTTATCGGATTTCTGGGTGTTTTCGTCACGATGGGAAGTCAGTTGGGCATTGGAATTGGGACATTTTTCGGCTTTTCGAGTGCGGTATTTTGGGCAGTGGGAACACTGCTAATTAAGAGGTGGGGAGTCGCCATTGATATGTGGGTGTTGACCGCTTACCAGATGCTGTTTGGCGGACTCATTTTGCTATTGGGTTCTGTCGTGTTGGAAGATGCTTATTTTGTTCTCAATAAAATAAGCATCTCTATTCTGCTATGGCTTTCCATTCCAGCATCCATTGTTCAATTTACAATTTGGTTCCATCTTTTGCAAAAAGGAGATTCCGGAAAAGTAAGTGCCTTTCTCTTTTTGGCACCTTTTTTCGGCATCCTGTCCGGATGGCTGGTGTTGGGAGAAGAAATTGGATTGCCTCTGTTGATCGGCGGAAGTTTGATCTTCACGGGAATTTTCCTTGTAAATTGGCCGGAGAAACGGATAGGAGTGACAGTTTAAAAAGTAATTAACCATGAGTAAGAAGGGAAGCGGATTATGTTGATTACGATTACAGGAGAAAAGATTAGACTTATTAGTGCAACAGCATCCCTTTTGGATGCGCTTTATTACTGGCGTTTTGAGGACATTCATCAGGAAGCCAAAAAATGGAACGGCCCTTACATTCCAGAAGCATGGCTGAGCAAAGAGCAACACCGAAAACAGTGGCTGGAACAAACAGTGATTGCCAAAGATGTACCTGCCTCTCTCGTCATTATTGCCGATAACAAAGCGATTGGCTATGTAGGAGCTTATTGGGTAGACATAAATACAAACTGGCTGGAAACAGGCGTCGTTATTTATGATACCGATTATTGGAACGGCGGATACGGTTCGGAGGCCTACCGACTGTGGATAGACTTCTTGTTTACATCCACCGATTTGCACCGATTGGGCATGTCGACTTGGTCAGGCAATGAACGGATGATGAAAGTCGCTGAAAGGCTCGGAATGCGAGAAGAAGCACGCATCCGAAAAGCACGAATCGCAGAAGGAAAATATTTTGATGCCATTAAAATGGGGATGCTGCGCGAGGAGTGGGAAAGTGGAGTGATGTAACACTGATTCTGAAGTTTTTCCAGAAAGGAACAGGGAAAGTAGAAAGCCTTGGAGGCTATCACTAGTGTGTGATAGTCATCCAAGGCTTTTTAATGTATTGGTAATGGCTTATTTATTGTTTAAAGTTAAAATTTGCTTTAACAGTTGATTCAAAATCATCGACAATAAACTGGCCTGCTTTTCCGCTCAGGTTTTGTTTAGCGTGCTCAATTGTCAATAATTGGCGATCTGGCGATAATTTAAAAGAAGTCGGTTTTACAGGAATTTCAGTTCCATCTTCTAAAATAATCGTGAAGTAAAAGAAGTCAGCTATTTCGATAGCACTATAATCAGCTATTGCCGGCTCTGTCAAGGTAATGACAGTAGTAGTAGCAGAGTCTACTTTAGCACTTGAAGCTTCTGGATAATAGAGCCAATCTGTTGTTGTTTCGATTGTTTTGTATAGCAGATTCGCATATTCCCCACGTGTAATGTTGCTATGTGTTCCATAAGAAGTCGGTGTCTTACCTGAAGTGATTTCTGCACCATACAATGCTTCGATATACGGTTTGAATACTCCACCTGCATCAGAAAAAGGGGTTGGTTGCTGATATTCTTCCAACTCAAATGCGACAGACAAGAATTTAGCCATTGCTCCACGGCTTAATGGAGCAGATGGTTGGAATTCAGTTTTAGTTACTCCAGATACAATTCCTTCTTCTGCAAGTGCGTTTACTGAATTACGAACGCGATTGTTCAAGTCTTTAAAACCAGCATCTGTCGGGCTTTCAGTATCCAAGAACAGTAATTCCGCTAAAATTACCGCTGCATCTCCACGAGTTAATGGGTTTTGTGTACCAAACTTCGTTGAGCTTATGCCATCAGTAAGGTCTAGTGTGTATAAGAAATCCACTGCTTCATCATAATTCTCTCCAACGTCTGTGAATGGGTGTAAAGAAGAAGCGGAAGCAGGTGCTGAAATCGTAACGGTTGCTAATACTACAGCAGCAGCTGTATAAATAAATTTTTTGATAGTCAATGATGTATCCCCAATCTAAAAATAATAAGTTCAATTGTAAAAAATGAATACGAAAACAAGTTGCTCCTTCCATTCAATTCGTTAAACTTAGATTATTATAGCTGGTAATACTCTTCTTTGTATAGTAATTTTTTATAATAATTTCTAGTTATTAGTAAATATATATAGTCTAAATAAAATAGGTTTGTTCATGAGCTTAAAAACACTTTAGCGAACCATGAAATACGCAAAGACCGACAGCAAAATGGACGTAATGGTCATGGCGGCAAGCGGCAGCATGGCGCGTTCCCGCAGATCCCGCAGGCTGACCGTCAAACCTAGCCCTACCATCGCCGCTGTCAGCAACCACGTTGTCGTTGTCGACACAAAATCACGCAATGCTTCTGGGAAAGGGACAGAATGTCCGAGAACGTAGCTTCCCAGAACACTCAACAGGATAAAGCCCAGAAGAAACCATGGAAATTGAATTGAAGCGTCCGTTTCCTCGTCTTTATTTTTGCGTTTCATTAGGAAAATAAAGATTAAGCACAGAGGGACAAGTAGAAAGACCCGACCCAATTTTCCCAATAAGGCAATGGCCAGCCCATCTTCTCCGGCTGGGGCCCCCGCTAAAGCCACATGGGCAATTTCGTGCAGGCTGATGCCGACCCACATGCCGTATTCGATGTCATCAAGCGGCAGGAATGGGCGAAGAAGGGTGTAGGAAATGGCAAAAACAGTACCCATAAGCGCAATGATGCCGACACTGATTGCCGTATCTTCGTCTTTTGCTTTGATGATCGGGGCAATGGCGGCAATGGCGGCTGCGCCGCAAACCGCGGTCCCAACACCGAGCAAGAGAGAAATGGTCTTGTCGGCCTTAAAGCGTTTCGCCAGCCATACAGTAAGCAGGATAGCGAAAGCGATAACCACCATGTCGCGCAGCAATAAACCGAACCCATCGCTGAGGACCGTATCAATGTTCAATTTTAATCCGTACAAAATAATGGCAACGCGCAACAGGCGCTTTGAAGAAAAGGTGATCCCGGACCGGATGGCATTCGGGTAGCCGAAAAGTTGTCGGTAGAAAACCGCGATGATGATGGCACAAGCCAGTTGGCCGATTTGATCAAAGCCTGGCACTTGAGCCAAACCATAGCCGAGAAACGCAATTAGAAATGTAAATAGGACACCGCCAACCCAAGCGGTTTTAGGTGACAACGGATTTGCATTAGGTTGGATAGAGTTCGTGTTGTTAGTATTCATGGTGAAAACCTCCTGCAGGTAAGTATAGAAAAGGGCTATACATTAGTAAAATAACTATTTAAAATAATGATAATAAGTATTCCAATATACGAGAGTGAGGGCTAAGGATGGAGCAGCGTTTGGAAGTATTTCTCAAAGTGATTGAAATGAAGAACTTTTCTAAAGCAGCAGAGGCCCTGCACATGACGCAGCCTGCTGTCAGCCAGTATATTCGGTCACTGGAAGAAAGCATGGGCGTCAAGTTGCTGGAGCGAACCAATAAATATGTGCGCTTGAACAAAGCAGGTGAAATCGTCTATCACCACGCCGTTGAAATCAAAGAACTTTATGCAAAAATGGATCATCTTCTTGATGATTTAACCAATAAAGCGAGCGGATCAATCGCCATTGGTGCGAGCTACACATTCGGCGAATACTTGCTTCCGCGCATTATTGCAGAAGCAAAAGCACAATATCCGGACATCAAGCCGACCGTCACCATCGGCAACACGACCACAATTGCCGGACTTGTGCTAAGCCATCAGTTGGATGTCGGCATCGTAGAAGGGCATTTCAAAGATGTTCAGGAATTAAAGACTGAACCGTTTGCAAAAGATCGGATGGTCATTGTGGCATCAGCCGATCACCCCATGGCAAGCCGGCCGGTAACGATGGAAGAGTTGATCGAAGAAACCTGGATTTTACGAGAGCTTGGCTCCGGGACAAGAGAAGCATCCGAAAACGTCTTCAAGCAGTTTTCAATTGCACCCCAGTCCATCATGCATTTCAGCAGCACCCAGCCGATCAAAGCCATGGTCGAAGCGGGCATGGGCATTAGTTTGTTGTCGGAATGGGCCATTCAAAAAGAACTGCTCTATGGGGACATTAAAGTACTAAATGTTAAAGAACTTCCCTATACACGCGATTTTTCCATTGTAACCCGCTCGCCCTTTCAAACGAAGGCACTTTCTGCATTTTTGGACTTGTTGAAAAGCCATAAAGAGCTGACTGACTTTAAGATTCAGTAAACCCAAAAACCGATTCTGCAATTGCTGCAGAATCGGTTTTCTCACAATTTTTTTACTATTTTTCAGCCAAAAACATTTCTTCCAATGAAGGTTCATTGACCTCCACCCGGTAAATATTCACCTGGCAGTTTGTGAATGCGCGGATGATGTCGGCAATTTTTTGTTCACTGCCAACTGTAATGGTGGTATATGCTAGCGTTTTTTGCAGTTCAGTACCAGCCGTTTCCAGCCAGGCATATAGCTTCTGGGCTTCAGCAGCTGGTATTGGATCATGCTTTAGCTGAACGGTGATGGCGGAGCGGTAATAGGAACGCAGTTCGTCCATGGTGCCGCTTTTAACGATGCCACCGTTTTTCATGATGGCGATGGTGGTGCAAATTTTTTCGACTTCATCAAGATTGTGCGACGTCATAAATATAGTTTTTCCTTGCTGCTGCAATGAACCAATCAGCTTATGGATGTGCAATGCAGATTCAGCATCCAGTCCGGAAGTGGGTTCGTCTAGAAAAATCAGGCTTGGGTTGTGGATGATGGCTTGTGCAATGCCGAGTTTTTTCTTCATGCCAAACGAAAACTTGCTGACCTTTTTCTTTTCCACCTCTTCTAGTCCAACAAGCTTTAAGACATATTGGCATTCTGCATCAGAAACCGGTCTGCCAGATAGGGAAGAAAGAAACTTCAAATGTTTCATTGCCGACATTGAATGAAAAAGTGTAGAATAATCGGGCATTACGCCAATGTGCTTTTTCATGCGTTCGTCTGGACCATTTACGCCTAGAAGAGAGAAGCTGCCGCTCGTTGGAAAAGTAATGCCCGTCAGCATATTGATAAAAGTGGACTTTCCAGCGCCGTTGCGGCCGAGGAAACCAAAGATTTCGCCTTCTTCCACAACGAGGTTAATCCCATTCACTACAGAGGTAGAGCCATATGTCTTATGTAATTGCTTGGTTTCAACCGCTCTCATCAAAATTCCCTCCGACTGAAAAATATAGCTGCAGCTGCAAATAACACCCCAGCAAGGCCAAACACAACCAGAAACAAGTAGTTGTCTTCAATAAGGTAATAATAGGGGCTGGCAAACTTCAGCCAGCTAACCCAAGCATTATTTGTCAGCGCAACCCACGTGCCAAGAATTGGTGCCAGCAATCCAATAAAGATACCTAAGAACATGGTAATCGATGGTTTGGAAATCACGACGGACAATAATATAGCCAAAGCGATTTGGAACGTCGACAAAGCGATTACTTGTGAAAAAATGAAGAAGTTGAATTTCGATGAAAACAGGCCGATTACTATAAAGGATACGAGAATGCAAACAAACCAGAACAGCCAGGCACCCGCAAATTTGCCAAGCAAAATACGGAAACGTGAAGTGCGTGTCACTAGAAAGCGCATCGTGCGTTCGTGGCTTTCTTTATTAATGCTGTCGTGCGAAAGGCTCATAACGAACAGTTGACCGAAAAACATCAACACAAACAGCAGTCCCACCGTATGGATATTTGCCATTTCGTTTTCTGTCAGCGCAACGGCCGTACCCAAAATTTCCGAGTATTTTGCTGAAAAATAAGAAGTGATGAGCAACACCGCGATGATGATGATTGATTTAATACTTTTAAACATACCGATAAATTCTCTTTTCCCAATCGCAACCATGGTAAATCTCCTCCAAAATTCTTTTCGATGTCCTCTAAGTAAGGCATGCTTTTATTATAGAACCTTTTTCTTAAGGCAGAACAAACGTTACCTTAATTTTTCCTTAATTCTCCTTTTATCCCTTAAGAAAGTGATAGTATAGTTTACAGAATGCTCATGGAAAGGAACGGTCGCGATGAAAGAACCGCAGTTATTGATTGTTGAAGACGAACAAGCCATTTTACAGATGCTGATGACCATCTTAAAAAGAGAAAACTTTCTTCATATTGATACAGCAGGGTCAGCTGAAGAAGCTTTGGCTTTGTGTCGAACGAAATCCTATGACTTGATCTTGCTTGACGTAACACTGCCTGGTCGGAGCGGAATTGAAGTTTGTCCGCTTATCCGGGAAATCTCGGACGCATCGATCTTTTTCCTGACCGCTCGTTCAACGGACTTGGATAAGCTTTCGGGGTTTGCTGTGGGGGCGGATGATTACATCACCAAACCATTCAATCCATTGGAAGTTGCAGCACGCATCAAAGCGCATCTCAGACGTCGCTCTGGAAGTGCACCAAAAATTGACTCTTATCTATTTGAATATGGACCGCTTACTGTCAATACGAGTGCTGGCGAAGTGAAGTTACACGGACAGAACATTGAACTTCCAGCACAAGTTTATCAACTGCTGCTGTTTTTCTGCAGGCACCCCAATCAATTGTTCAGCAAAAGCCAGATTTATGAAAAAGTGTGGGGAGAAGAGTTTTTTGGAGAAGACAATACAGTGATGGTTCACATCCGTAAGTTGCGGGAAAAAATCGAAGCAAGTCCAAGCAGTCCTAAGTTTATCATCACAGTCAGAGGATTGGGCTATAAGTTCGTTCCGGATGGGGGCAGCCATGAATCTGCATAAGCGCTTTATGGTGCAATTTTTCATCCAGCTGTTCCTGCTGTCGCTGATTTTCTTAGTGTTGATGCTCACGGTGTGGGGAGTGATTGGTTTCACCATTTCAGAAGAAGAGATTCAAAACGATTTGGCCGAATCGGATGCCAGCTATTTCACCAATCGAATTGAGGAAGCTAATAATCAGTATTCCCTAAAAAAAGAACTGAAGGAATTAGCCAAGAGCCAAAATGGCTGGTTGGTTCTTTTAGATGAAAGTGGAGCGGTCGTTGATTCTTTCGATTCGCCTGAAGAACTACCGACGAAATTCACTGCGGGTGATTTTACAGATCGGCTATGGGGAAGTACTGAAAACAACCAACAATTCCAGTATTGGGAAATCGAATTTTGGGATGAGAAATCGCTGATGCTGTTGTATGGCAAACGAAACGCAGCCCAAGACTTAGTCACTTCCGCTATACCAGCCATTGATTGGCAAGAGGCAAAATTGAACTTAATCGCGGAAAGGAAAGAGCAGCTGACAAGTGAGCAGGCTTGGATGCAGCTTATTAGTCCCGAAGGCAAGGTTTTGGATAGCTATGGAGAGGTTGGTGATACCAGTCAGTATGCAATTCAGCAGTTGGGAGAGCTCGAAGGTAACAATCGGTCGCTTGCATCTTCAACAAATACGGAAACTGGACTCACAGTAATCGCAGGACTTCAAAACGTCCCGTCGACAGCTTGGGAGACGACCTTCTCAAATCGAAATTTCTTATTGTTTGGTTTAGTATCACTTATTCTATTGGCTGCTGGAACGTTTTGGTATGCCCGAAAGTTTGGTATGCCGCTCCTTGTGCTAATGCAGTGGATCCAAAACTTAGGAGAAGGGCGCTATGAACAGCCAGCGCATGAGAAAACCGGCTCTGTGATTACCAATAAAAAAGGGAAGGTCAAAAAAAAATACAGGCTTTATAAAGAGTTGGTCGCTACGCTTGATCAGTTGACTGCCACTTTAAAACTTCATCAGCACCAGCAGAAAACCTTGGAACGTACACGTGAGGACTGGATCAGTGGACTGTCGCATGATTTGAAAACGCCGCTGTCATCCATTTCAGGCTATGCCCAGATGCTCGAGTCACCCAGTTACGACTGGTCAGCAGAAGAAACCCGAGAATTTGCCTCCATCATGAATGAGAAATCTTCTTACATGATGGACTTGCTGGAAGAGTTGACCTTGACTTTCCGGCTGAAAAATCAAGCACTGCCTTTGGCTAAAGAGCAAACGGACATCAATGAATTTATCCGCCGTATTGTCATCCACTTTATCAACGATCCGTCAAACACAGCAATGAAGTTTGCATTTATGCCGGCTCCTCAAACTATTCAAGCTCATATTGATCCCATGTGGTTTCAGCGCATCATTGATAACTTAATTTCGAACGCTGTAAAATACAATCCAACAGGAACGGAAATCAAAATTTCTGTCTCAGTTATTGAACAGCATTTGTTTGTGGTGGTTATTGAAGATAACGGAATAGGGATGGAAACGGCAACACTCGATAAGCTGTTCGACCGCTATTATCGTGGGACCAATACCCATGACTCTACTACAGGAACAGGACTTGGCCTGGCAATTACCAAACAGCTTGTCCAGCTTCACGACGGCTCGATCCATGTAGACAGTATGCTGGAAAAGGGTACTGCCATACGCATTATTGTTCCAGTTTGAAGGAGCAAAGTATTTAAAACCGTTCGTAAACGTGGAACTTTTACGAACGGTTTTATTTCCAAATATCTCTGGATGTCTCAGTTACCCCTCAGTATAGTTAAAGAGAATTGTTTACCAGGAGAACCAAGCAAGTGAGAATTGGCGATGAATGATGACAGGCGTACCAGAATAGATGAATTAAAAATGGTTCAAAGACAAAAACAATTTATACAAATGCTTGAATCAAAAAATTATCCGTCACACCAACTTCTAGCCTCTAATGCAGATGAAGAAATATGGGATAAAATAAATCAGGGAAGAGTAATAGAAAGAATTGAAGAACTCAGCTTAGAAACCCTTCAAAGACAGATTGGTCAAATTTTTTCTGCTGACGAGAAACTAGGGACAGTACTTTACTTTAGTACAGACAGTTTCCCCGTTCAGTTTAATAAAAGTGAATTGATCCAGCATACGGATAAGATGGTTGAAGACCTCTCAAAGGATGCACTCTTGCATTGGTTCATATTTTCAATCGACTTGAACCAAATACTTTTGTTAGTAGAAAGTGAATACGGCTATTATGAGCTGACTTATTACGAAGAACACATTTAACATGATTTATATATCTGGAGATTGTCGGGAGGAAGTGAACTTCATAAAAAAAGAGATGGTGGAATTAGCAACTACATATGTAACTGGGAAACTGGATCGAGAACTTCTCATCCAGAAGGCAAGTCAATATTATAAACTAAACGCATATCATAAAGAGGAACTTTTCTTCAATTTGCTTGAAGAACTATTTGAAGATCCAGAGGACAATGAATTATTAGTCACCCGAGATTCGATCATCCGTATTATAGACAATTACATTCAAAAGTCTATCACCTTAGAGGATGTAGAACTTTGGTTTTGGGATGTACTACATTTAAATACTCCAGGGGATGATTCTGAAGAAGAATTAATTTTTTATCTCCTCTATTTGTTCGATAACTTGGAAATTAACGGAATCACAGAAAAGCATATAATAGATGTAAATAGGGTTTTAAAAAGGGTTCAACATGCTGATCTTGCTCTTGGGGAAGTAAAACGCATAATTGGAGAATAAAAAATCAATCGTAAAAGGAAGCTGTACCTATTAAACAATTTCACTGTATAAAGCTTTAGCTGAGACTAAAAAAGCGCTTTTTCTCTTTTTTGACTGTAAAAGTGTATGTGTAATAATGGTTTGGTTGCCCAAATTAGCTAGCTATCTTTTATGGAGTATGTATATTTGAAGGAACAATTAAATAGGTTCTCAGTTCTTCAAATGAAGAGCTCATTCAACGATTTGTATAGAGAAACAAAGGAGACGGCTGAATGATTGATAAGATAAGACAAGCTATTGACGATGGCAATTATGAAACGGATATTTATTTACAATTTACTGAATTTCAACAACAGGAAGACTGTTTGACCCTTACATGTTCAATTTATATGGACAAAGACCACGAAGAAAAGTTAATGGATCAATGGCTAATCAATTGCCTGGACTGGGAAGAATATCGAATGGAGTCTTTCGTTTCTTACGAGCAAGGAGAGTTTGAGGTTACAGATGAGCATCCTTACCTGTGGGATTATCAAAAACCATTGACTGAGCTATATTTTAAAGGGAAAACCATGAATGTAAAGGCGCTCATAGGGGCTCTGTATTTAAAGCACCACAGCCTCACCAATCATTTAATTCCCCTTGATCACTATTTAAATACGCATACCGGGATTGGTGACTTGGAATGGTTGCTAAGTAGCGGCCAAGGGTTGTTCTCAACAGCGCCGGAAATTTTAACCGAAGCCTATCAGGATTTATTAGTGGAATATGGATTTTTGACTTCTCAATTATCCGAAAAAAATTTGATTAGTAAGGATTTCCAGCTTTTGCGCTTAGGACCAAGCCATGTTATCGCGAAAGAGTTCAAAGTCGTCCGAGTTGGTGTTGAAAATTGGCTTTTATAAAATGGGAAAGCGATCAATTTTCTCGTGTTTTATCCTAGTATTTCATTTTGGCTGTAAGATACGAGTGCAATGAATCATTACTATATAGCTGTGACTTCTGACTAAAGAATTTATTATAGCGGAAGGATTTGAATATAACTTAAGCGCAGTTAAGTTACATTCAAATTCAATAGGAAAATAATTAAAAGGTTTTAGTATGCCAAAAAAAGGAAAATCGATTGCCTATGAGGAATTATTAAATATAAATTATTTGATACTAAAGGCGGTGAATTAAATGAAAGAAATACTAGTAGGGGGAATCGGGATTTTATCAGGAGTGATTTTATTCGGACTGACGCTAGTGGCCGCAGCGATTTATTCTCCTTATTTAGCACCAGTAGGTTACTCTTCTAAATTAGGGCTATATGTCACAGCACTAAAGGAAATTGGAATTTTACCAGTAGTAATCAGCATTGCACTTTTTACTTCTGGAGGTTATTTTCTAGTCAAAGATCTCAAAAGTTAATGGCCAATTATATTACCTATAAAATTATTGGTTCATTAGAATGTAACTGGGTCCTTTTTGTAGTTTTGAATGTAACTTATTATGAATTAAGTTACATCCAAATTAAAGGAAATATTGATTTTTTTATGGAATAAAAGAACCCTTTAAAATAATGGTTTCCGTTGGCAAAAATAAAAACGCCAATCCAATTAAGAATGACGTTTTCGTATGTTTACTTATAAGTGGCTTATGTTAATGTAATCATTTTTCAAATTCACTGCCGCAGTTTGAAATTCATTGTACTTCTCCCCACGGTTGAAACTTCATCTTTCCATATAAATTCTAAAGCATATTGATTCCCTATCATGTCTTCTTCAATTGTGATTTTAAGCATTGTATTTTCAGGGTTTTTTTGTTCCCTATTCAGTTCTTTTAAATTATATTCATCGGAGTTGTCTATTTGGATTAAATTAATTTCTGTTGGCTGAGGTTTCATCGAACTCCAATCAATCTGAAGCTGATTACCAACTTCGACATCGCCACTATGGATATCAGGGTAATTGTATTGAATAACTTCATCACAATCATTCCAACAAATTTTTTCATAAGAATGATCAAAAGATAGACTTTTCAAATTTTCCTTAGAAGATAACAGAGAAACGGAAGGCATAACCATACCCGAAAAATCCGATGGAAATTTTTCTTCAATTTCAATGATATTTTTTTCACTCTGTTTTTCTTGCTCAGATGCTTTGATTTCTTCCTCTGTCTTTCGTGACTCTTGATCTCCATTATTACAACCGAATAAAAGTATCGTGAACATTAGTATTACTAATAATAAATTGATTTTTTTCATTTTATGCCTCCTCTTTTTGTTATAACGTTGATATCCGAGAAAACTTTTGAATATAGGGCTTTTTATAAATAAGAACTTCTGTGATAAAAGTAATTATCAGATTTTTAAACTGTTAATAAGGCGTTTTCCTTTTGTATTCATTGAAAGTAACGATAGTTTTGTTTGTCATAATGAATACCTCTTTAACTAGCTGCTGTCCATTAATGAAATTTTCGAGCATTTTGACTATAACATTTTTTAATTGTATTTAATAGGTATTTAAGGAATAATATACCGATAAAAAAGCTAATTTTGAATGTAACTTAATAGCATTAAATAGCTATAGAAAGCAGTGTGTAGGTTTCAGAAAGTGAAGCGCTTTTCGCATAGCTACAATTAATAAAAAGCCGCCAATCAATGTGGAAAAAAAACCAATAGTGTAAATATTTCCCGGTTATATGAATAGTCACACTTATAAAAAGTACATCTAGTTATAACGAATCCTTAGTCCTGATAGAGGCGCTTACCAAAAAACAGCAGTAGAATTACTTCGCTACTCTACCACTCTTTATGAAACAGAAGAAATTCTCATCAATTTGAGAAATTAGATTTTCTAATTTCTTATGAGCTAATTTACATTCAGTGTTAAATTTTATTAAAATGCAAGTCATCTATAAACCAATTTAAACAAAAATTAGAGGTGATCTTGATGGAAGACGAACAAAAGTAAATTAAGGTGGTCATTGGAGCTGATAATTACAACAACAATACTGGATGGATTCATGCCCAAGAAGAGGAACTGAATTTAGTAGATATAACTACATGGGAAAATCATTTTAAAAAAGGTTCACTAACAGCTATCTTGGCGGAACACGTGTGGGAGCATCTTACCTATGAAGAAGGGATAGAAGCTGCAAAGATTTGCCATCAATATTTGAAACCTCAGGGGTATATTCGTTGTGCGGTTCCAGACGGATATTTTCCCGACGGAGCCTATCAAAATATCGTTAAAATCGGGGGACCGGGTCCTAAAGAGCATCCAGCTGCTAGCCATAAAATCGTTTATACCTACAAAACTTTAACGTCTGTATTTGAGATGGTTGGCTATGAAGTGAACTTACTTGAGTATTGTGAGGAATCAGGTCATTTTAAGTTTAATGACTGGCAGGAAAAGGATGGAGTTATCTTCCGCTCGAAAAAATGTGATCATAGAAATCAAGGGGATAAACTCAAGTTCCTATCACTCATACTTGATGCGATTAAGAGATGATTTACTCTAGTAGAATATATTTTATTATCTAGTTAAAACACATTTGCTTTTCACAAGATTGGAGTAATAGTTACAGGGATTACATAAAAAATCGAGGTCTATGGTTGGCCATGAAAAAGTGATTATGGTATTTGCTGGTGCATTTGTATTTGATGGAGAAATTGCCTTTTGTACGATGAATCCTTGAATAACAAGTTTCATAACCTTTTACATATCCATACCTTACAAAAGGGAAGAAGTTAGAAAGATGCTTCTTCTGTTTCTTTTCATTTGAGAGAGTTTTCTTTTACGAACGTTTTCTATTTATTGAATGGTTTATGAATGAAAAAATTAATGGGCTAAAATAACTCTTTTCAATAAAGAGGGTTATCAGAATTTTTCTTGTAACCAAGTAACTCTAAGTTGCTTTCAATTTAAATTTTAAATGAGTCAGCCTTGTCGCTTTTTTCTGAAAGCTTTTTTTACGAAAGGTTTAAAAGAGTTAAAAAACAAGAACTAAAGATTATTTAAATTGAACTTATAAAACTATTAATGTATTATTAGTTTTATGAATGGGGTGTTTAAATGAAATCTCGAATCATCCAGGCTTTTATAGAAGAAACTCGAGCTAATGGAATCAAATTTACAATGGATGATTTAACTAAGCGATTGGGAATCAGTAAACGGACACTCTATGAGCATTTTTCATCCAAATTAGAGATCTTGGAATCCATCATTGACTTAACTTTATCTGAAATTGATGAACGTTCTCGTGAAATTATTGAAAATAAAACACTTAGTTTACAAGAGAAAATCCGTCAAACCATCAATATAATGCCTGAACACAACGACTTTTATGATTTGCGGATTTTGGAACAGTTGAAACGTTACTATCCAGAACAATGGGAACGAATCAATCGAGAAATAAATCAATGGGATGATTTAAAACAACTTCTGGAAGAAGGAATGGAAAAAGGCCTGATCAAGAAACAAAATATAGATTTGTTGATGAAATTAATTATAGATGCAATCAATATTACACTTGATCAAAAGTTCTTCTCCGATCACAGCATTTCCGTTAAAGAGGCAGTGGAAGCAATCACTGAATTGCTGCTACATGGATTGATAAAAGAAAAGTAGGAGAAAAAGCTGGCTTTGGATAGCCAGCATTTTTTCGAACTCAGAAAACTATTTAAACAAAAAAAGTTTTATTGTTCTCAAAGAAGTGAGAAAGGTGAATTTATTATGAAACAACACGATTCAATAAATCGTTTAGATGTAGACTCAGTCAGAAAATCTTTTGCTCGCTACTTGATTCCTTCAACTATTGGGATGCTGCTCATGGCTGTCAATATTGTGGCTGATGGAATTATGGTCGGAAACCGGCTGGGGTCGGTGGCATTGGGAGGCATCGGAATCGCTTCTCCTATATATACGCTCTTTGTGGCTGTGTCGCTATGGATTGGGGTTGGTGCAGCAACCCGTTTTTCCACATTAATGGGGGCGAAGCGGGAAGATGAGGCACGTACAGTATTTTCACACGCAATCGTATCGATTTTCATCGTCACGATGCTTATCGGACTCGTGGCGTTTCCACTACGAACAGAGCTGGCATATCTTCTCGGTGCGAATCCAGATACGTATCCATATGTCGCTGATTATCTGTATTTGATTTTATTGTTTGGATTTATTTTTACGATTGAAAACACCCTTAGTATTATGGTCCGAAACGATGGCAGTCCAAACTTATCAATGATTGCATTAATTGTAACGGCAGTATTAAATATCATCTTAAATTATGTATTTCTGTTTGTACTGGATTACGGAGTAATGGGCGCAGCAGCAGCTACGTTGATAGCTGGATTTATCGGAATTCTCGTGTTAATCACCCATTTCTTTAAGAAATCTAATAACTTGCGGTTCGTCCGCTTTAAGTTTAACCGAAAGCTATTATTTCTGATTATCATAATCGGGTTCCCAAGCTTCTTATCTGAAGTGGGAATTTCTGTCTTCACTATATCGCATAATGTTGTATTCGAACGTTTGGCTGGTACAGCAGGTGTCTCAGCCTTTGCGATTCTCAATTATGTGCACAGCGTCATGCTTTTGGCTTTTCTAGGAATGGGATCAGCAATTCAGCCACTTGTTAGTTATTACAATGGTTCTGGAGAAAAAGAAAAAATGAAAAAGACACTTCAATTGGCTATCAGTACGGTACTTATTGCTGGCATTGGCTTTTTTATGATAGGTCAGTTTTTTTCTGCTTCCATTGTCAGTGTCTTCGGCGATTTTCCAGTAGCGGTCATAGGCTTAGCGATACCAGGTATTCGACTGTTTTTCATCGCTTATTTATTTATGGGCATCAATTTTGTGATGATGACTTACTATCAATCCACCGGGCATATCCGGATGGCCGTTTGGATTACTGCAGCTAGAGAAATAATTTTGTTGTTGATTTTACTCAGTATTCTTCCAGTTGTTTTTGGTGTAACAGGTGCATGGCTTGCTATCCCTGTTTCTGAATTTTTGGTTCTTCTGACAATCTTTTTTTATCAGAGAAAACGAACCAAACCTATTTTATAAAGAAAGCATAAAAAAGTTAGCCTATTACTAATCTACAAGGTGGAAAAAAGCATCATCACCGAATAGTAAGCTTGAAATTGAGAAAGACCGGAGGAGACAAACGCTGGAGCAAGTATTTCAATATTTAGAAGCGCTTCATTTCTAGCAGACAATTGGTGCTTAATAGTCTACTGCCACTAATCTGCCAAAAAGAGTTTCGTTTTGCAGAAGATCAACTTTGTGGGAAAAAGCTGGTTTCGAGCGATGAATTAAACAATTAAAGAAATTAAGCCGATAAACATGCTTGAAGAATGGTTAAAAGCTAGACGAGTATATTAGAGTGAATAGTCAAAAATCAAATTATACAGATTTAATAGAATATAATTTCTTAATAACAAGTGACAAAAAGTATGAACAAAATGGAGATGAACATGAAAAAAATACTGATGGTTTGCAGCATGACATTATTTATTCTATTTTTTGGTATGCTCTACATAAATGGGGAAGAGCATGCAGAAATTTATGTAGCGACAAATGGCAGTGACGTAAACACGGGATCAAAAACAGAACCATTTCGTACACTAAAAAAAGCAGCCTCTGTTGCTAGAGCAGGAACAACTGTCTATATCCGTGAAGGTATATACAAGGAACAACTTGTCATCCAACACAATGGAAATTTTTTTAAAGAAGTTATTTTTAAACCGTATAATCATGAAACGGTTGTACTAAGCGGAGAAAATACAAAAAGAGAAGAAGGCGATACGTCAATTGTTACTATTGAAAGTAAAAGCCACATTAGTATTGAAGGATTGCTAATAAAAGATTTAAAAACCGATTTGGCAAATGAAACAGTAATGGGGATTTTGGTAACCGGCTCCAGCAATCACATTACATTGAAGGATAATCATGTTCAGCAGATCGAAACTCACGCAAAAGATGGAAATGGCCATGGCATTGCAGTATACGGAACTGGTCCGATCGAACATATTGCAATTACAAACAATATCGTAGAAAATTTAAAGCTCGGAGCCAGTGAAGCGCTCGTTTTAAATGGTAATGTGAGCGAATTTAATGTGAGCCAAAATATCGTGCGCAGTAATGATAACATCGGAATTGATTTGATCGGGTATGAAGGTGTTTCTTCTGATGAAAGAGTGGATTTTGTACGCAATGGAGTAGTTTCCAAAAATACGGTCCATGACATCTCCACTTATGAAAATCCGGCATACGGCAAAGAATATAATGCTGGAGGGATTTATGTAGATGGCGGAAAAAATATTAAAATTGAAGAAAATAGTGTCTATCACAGTGATATAGGCATTGAAGCGACTTCCGAACACAAAGGAAAGTATGCGGACAATATCGAGATTGTAAATAACAAAATTTATGAAAACCGTTTTACAGGAATATCAATTGGCGGTTACGATGAGGAACGTGGAGGAACTCGAAATTCAACTGTTTCTCAAAATGTGATGTATCAGAATGACACGAAGGAGATGGGTGGAGGACAGCTCTTGATTCAGCATGATGCAAATGGAAATACAATTGAGAAGAACACCTTAATTGCTGGTCCATCACGCATATTTATTGCAAATTACTTTTTAACCAGTAAGAATAACAAAATGAAACAGAATGTTTTTCATAAAGAGGCAGGAAAAGAAGGCATCTGGATTTGGGAAGATAAGGAATTTACTTCTTTTGCTGATTTCAAATCCGTCTCTGAGAGTGATGGAAAGTCGAGTTACCAAGATTCGAACTATATCCCTCCCGAAAATTTTGAACTTAACTAAAAACAGTCAGACACTATTGTGTTTGCATGACTTACTAAGGAGCGAAAACTATGAACCAGTTTATCACCATCAATGAGCGAAAAATGGAAGTCGTTCAAAAAGGAAAGAATGGAGTACCTATCATTATTTTACCGGGAATGGGTTGTTCGTATGATGAATGGTTTAGAGTGGTAGAAAAGCTGAGTAAGACGAATAAAATGATCATGTTTCACCGTCCAGGATCAGGTGAAAGTGACATAGGAGAAGAAGAACGTACCACAATGGCGAATGCTGAAGAGGTGAAGCAGCTTTTAGAGAAGTTGGAAATAAAAGAACCGGTCATTCTGGTTGGACATTCCTATGGGGGATTATGCGCACAGCATTTTTCGAAACTCCATCCTGAAAAAGTAAGAGCATTGCTTTTAATTGATTCTACATCTGAGGACTTGGAAAGACTGGATGAGCTTGAACTTCCTGGATTAAGAGGGAATTCATCTAGCAACAATTGGCTGGAAGATTATCAAAACTATGCAAATACGAAAGAGGAAGAACTTAAAGAAATTATTCATCCCCAATTAACTGAAAGCCAGAAAAAGCTGCCTTTGCCTATACAAGAGCAATTAATTCGGTTTCGGCAAAAGCCGAATTTGTACAAAGCCATGATATCCGAATTCGCAAACTTTAAACTGGATGCAAAAACGATTAAAAACCTGGGTACGCTTCATGATATTCCACTTATCGCCATCGGCCGCGACAAAGACCATGTAATTCAAGAAGGTGTCAGCAGAGGTTTGCCTGAGTCGGAACTGTTGATGTTGGAAAATATGTGGCAGCAATTGATACTCGAACAAGGAAAACTTTCGAAAAAGAGCACAGTTAAGTTTGCAAAAAACGCAGGACATTCAATCCATTTGGATCGACCGGATTTTGTCGTAGCGGCTTTAATAGAATTAACAGAAGGCTAAAATTAAAATCGCTTATGAATAAAGCCTATAGTTCAAAAGCTGTTTTCCGTTCCAAATGGCCATAAATTTGAATTTCATATAAGGAACTTTATTGACCGATTGACCTGGTACAAAGATGAAAAAGACATTTGGCGTTCTTCGAATAAAAAATGGATTGAGGGAGAAGTAAGTTGTGAAAGATAGGTAACTTAAGGAACTTCTTAAGAAGGCGGGAAAAGTAATAAGTGAACATGAACTGCAGCCGTGCAACGATTTAACCCGAGACATTTTAAAAGAATACTCGCAAACAGAAGGGGCGGGATACAAACCACATCGGCTTAAATTCCAGCACGAGATTCGAGATGGAATTCAGGAAACAATCGACCAAACAGGCAGGTGTTTTGAACACTCTACAGGTCTTCTATTTGAACGCTCTATTTGATGTTACTCCCGGTACAAGTAGTAATCCTGTGCGTGGATGACTCTAAAACCAATTGACTCGTATAACCCTAAGGAATGAACATTCTTCGTCTCCACGTCAATATGGACCAAATAGCCAGCTTCGCTTTGCTGTTTGACGATGTTTCGTAGTACGTTTCTTCCTATACCATTATCCTGGTGTGCAGGAAGAATAAAATCCATACTTGGCGATCTTCTCGTTGTATGCGAATTTTTCCGACGGTTTCATTGTTTACATCAATCATCAGTGTCTCCCTATCCGGCTCTAAGTTGAGCCTGTTTACCATTTCCCGTGCATCTTCCAATGATAGATTGAAGGTTTCCACATCAAGTCGAATTCTCATTATCAAATTAAAATAGTTTTGCATATTACCTAGATAGAAGCAAGCAGTGATCTTCATGTTATTGAGTGATGAGTAAGATTAGCCGCGCCAACTAAAAAATATCATTTCATGACCTATTTCGGAGTGCGAAAACACATCATACAGGATTACCTATCAGTACATATTAGAAGCGGCCAAAATTTAGAAACTATAAATGCAGAAAGGGAAGAAGGTGCATTGAAAAGTCCTTTCTTTCTATTGGTGTGGGTTGTCTAAGTGTGAAGAATTTGGCTATCTTGCTTACTTCTAATCTACATTTCTGACAACTTTAGAGCGTAAGAGATAGATGGAAGAAATCAAGAGAATCAGCATACCGCACAGCAGCATCACGTTTGATATCGTGAACTGCATCACAAGAGCCAACGACACAAATGCATAAGATAAGGGAACAAGCCCATTTGAAGAGGCATTGACCAAGCTCATGACACGCCCGATTTTATTCGGGTCGGATTGTGCCTGGATCGTAGAAATCAGTGTGACATTGATAAAAGAAGAAAGAATACCCATGAGCGAAAGCAATAGAATTCCTTGCCACAGGAACCCAATTTGCCCTAGGAAGGTTAAGCAAACGCCCAAAATGCCAATCATCACCAACATGGTCAAACCTCGTTTTTCCCGCAGATTCAGAATACCTACCAGAATGGCTCCGGCCAGCATCCCGCCTTGATACGAACTTTGCAGAAAACTTAAATCCAACACTTCCCCTTTAAGGACACTATCCACCAGCAAAGGAATCCCCATTAGCAGCGGACCGAAAAAGAAAAAATTGATGAAGATTAAAATCACCAACATGTTTTTTAGGAAGGGCATTCCCCATACATACGAAAATCCTTCCTTCAGCTCCGATTTCGTGGAGGACCGGTCAGCAACTACTGGCCTTTTTTCTTCTTTAATGAGCGACGAAAACAGAAACGTCAGCAGTAAGAAGCCAGCAATTACTCCGAATAACAGACTGAACGACCCGAGAGAAAGCACCCATCCGCCCAACATCGGACCGGAAAAAAGAGCAATTTGATTGGAACTTTGAATGAAGGAATTCGACCTAGGAAGTGCTTCTTTCGGCACGACCGATGGCAGGAGCGACGTATTTGCAGGTGAAAAAAAAGCATCGACAATGCCAAAACATAAAGCAAAAAGAAGAAGTGCCCACAATTCCAACAAACTGAGTTGCAGCAGTAAAATCATGCCTAGTACCAACAGGCAGCGTACGAAACTGGAGATCAACATGATACGCGACCGACGGAATCGGTCAGCCCAGACACCGCCCAGCGTCATGAACAAGATCCGCGGCACCATGGTCGCCATCATGACGATTCCCAGCAGGCTCTCTTTTTCCAGAACAGTGATGATGTACCACTGTTCTGCAAACAGATACGTTGACAAGGCCAGGAAAGACGCGGTACTGGAAAGCCAGAGGAAAATAAACGAACGATTGCTGAACAGATTTGGAACCGATTTTTCCTGTACGGTCGCTTCGGCTACTTGGTCAATTGCCATGGGAGTTCTCCTTTCAACCGCTTACTTCTCTTTCCTAAACAATAACTCTTCAATCTGGAAAGCCGTGGTCATCAGGTAGTAATGCTGTTTGTCGGATTCCTCGTCCTCTTCGTTCAACGTCTCCAAGAGTTCTCGGTATTTTTGGGTAAATTCCACAAATTTTTTCTGACTTACCGTAAATTCGGTTTGAAGCGATAGGTTATTCCATTCTTCGACGTTGGAGGAATGCAGTTCGAATGATTCATCAGGTGCCGTCAGCACCCTGGTTTTAGCTCGGTCGATAACTTCCAGGTATGACTGACGTGTGGCTTCCTTGGATTCCACATACGTAAGCAGATGATCCGCTGGAATAAACCCTCTGGCGACCGCCTGATAGAATTTCAGGATATTTCCCCCTCGCTCTTCTTTCCGGACCAACCGAATGATTCCATACTTTTCTAATTCCCGAAGGTGATAGAGAACTTTAGCACGCGAAAGGTTGAGTTCTTGTGCGAGCATCTGTCCCGTATGAGGCTGTTCCACTAAATGAATGAGCATTTTGGTTCGCAGTGGATCACTGATGACTTTCAATTGTTCGTACGTTTCCAGAATAAAAATCGATTGTTGCTCCATTTATTAAACTCCTTTCTTAACCGGTTAACTTTTATTAACTTGATTATATACATAGACGATTTAAAAGTGCAACTTTTCTAAAAAAAATTTAAAAACATATAAACTTCTAGTCAGCTTCATTTTACATACAAGAATTTATTAGAAGCTAATTAACCAGAGAAGGCAGAGCAGCGGCTATTCAAAACGCATCACCTGCCTTTATATTTATGAAAGTGTAGTTTTGAGAAAGGTTTTGGTTTTAATTCAAAATAAAACGGAGTAAACGATATTGGAGTATTTTGGTATAATGAAAAAGATTTTTTGGTGAATCTTTTAACCATCGAAACTCGTATATTCATCACGGTTTTATTCGACCTTAGAACAAGGGAGGGACGTACTCTAATGGAATTTCGTTCAAAGATTGACCGATTCTTTCTCATAATGAACGGACTTGCCTTGTTGGTCGTGGCCGTTAGTATTTTTTGGCCTTTCTTTATTGAAGATAATATACCTCTGATGGCGGCAGTTTTTCTCATTGGAACTTTTGTTTTAACTTTCATTTTTATGCTGTGGATTATGTTCGACATCAAATATATTTTCCACTCGGATTATTTATTCGTCAAAGGTGGCCCGATTAGAAGCCAGATTCCATATAATGAGATCACTCGCGTCTCACCTACTTCTGATATTTTCACAGGTTACCGGATTTTGTCTTCGAAGGAAGGGATCGAAATTTTCTACAGCTCCGCCATAATGGGTAGCGTAAAAATCTCACCAAAAGAACAAGAGCTTTTCTTGGCAGAACTGAAGAAGCATGTTGCAAAGGGGCATTTTCGAACTAACCCGTATTAAAAGAATACTCCTGAAGCAGACACGATTTCGGATTTCTTACTTATTTATATTCACAAAGTCACTTAAGTTAATAACATCCGAAGTCGCCAGTCTTTTTTCTGATGACGTTTGAATGCAACTTACTTCACCTTAAATTGTATTTACAATAAAGGTAGACACTAAATGGCTCGAAAAAGAATCATTTCATGAGGTTGAAGCGCGAATTTATGAAATTAACACTTCAGTCATTAACCTTCAGCAATTATTACATACAATCTTTTTTCATTATTAACTACAGCTATATACCCTTGGTTTGGGCTAGCTGCTTCATAGATTGCTGTTCCTACAGCCAGCTTGGAAGCTGTCCCATTTTCAAAATCGTCAGCGTCATCAGTTTGAGTTTTAATTTCAAGAGCTTTTTTTCCTAATTTTAATTCTCGGTAAAATTCTCTACCGATATCTTCGACATTTATATAAGTAAGATCATCAACCATAATAATGTCCGCATCTGGATTTTTTGTTAATCGTTCCTTAGGATTTGGGTTTCCAATGTTTTCATCGTTAGTGGGCTGATCTACTGAATCATCATTACAGCTAATAAGTACCAATGAAACAAAAAATAACAGAAGCAACAGTAAGGGCTTTTGCATAAAAATTCTCCTTTTTAAATTGGTTTTCAAGTGTATTTCCTTAATATCACATCACTCATTGTCAAACACATCGCGCATTCTCAAAGTTAGGTGATATTAGTTTAGCATTAATGATAATCAGATATTTAAGTTTATCTGCCTAATAAATTATTTTGAATTAAAGGAGCTTATTAAATTTTCGCGAAATCTGATTTTTTTAATAAGATTATTATATCGAGTGAGAAAGAGGTGTTTCACTAATGATGCACAAAGGTTGGAGGCTACACTATTATTACAAATCCACTGAAATGTTTGCAGGTAGAAATGGTATTCTTCTCACAGCTGATATGCCGCATCCGTTTTCGGATAAGTTCGTTAATATTGCCAGCAAAGCTGAAATGGAACATATACATCCGAAAACAAAGGAGTCCATTCAGTATCGGCTGTCTGAATATGCACATGGCAATTATTTGGTTCGTTATTTGCTAGTGGATTTAGAAGAAGAACATGTAGCAGTGTGGCGGAAAGTCGAGCCGCTTGAACGAAGTGTTTCGGACTACAGGAACGAACCATCTTCTTCTGACGATACGTATGGAGTTTATATCGATGTTCCAGGATTAAAAGCCTTTATTGATGGCTACCAAAGTCAGAGTTTTCAATCGATCTGGAAAGAATACGATGACTTTTTAAATGACATATGCCAGCAATATTTGATTCCATTGAATCCCGGCAATGCCAAAGAAACGTGTTTACAGGTACTGGAATTATTGAGAAAAGAATCAGCGGATGAGTTTGTAACCTTATATCAGCTTTGCAATGGGCAAGATGAAGGGCAATGGCTAGACTTTATTGAAGCAGTGGGAGTTGCTTATGGGCATCTCAATGGGTACCCTTTGATGACACTGGAAGAAATACTGGTTGAAGTGAAAGAATCCGTAAAACATGAAGGTGTTAGAGCACCTGTAAAATCTATACCCGCAGGATATGTGAAAGATACCTTTATGTTAGGGAATAAGATACCCTTCCATCATGATGGAGGAGGCAATTTTACTGCCATTGACCTTGACCCGGATATTAACGGATCGTATGGCCAAATTATTTCTGTCGACCATGAGTACGACGAGAGGGTTGTACTGGCCCAAAGTTTAAAGGAATATATCCTGATTTTGTATTATTTCGTGAAGGAACTGGGTGTCATCGACAATGGCGAAGGATTTGATGGTGAACGGCCTATGGGCAGCTATATCCGAAAGTGAGGAGTGAATTTTATGGAGTTGAAGCTAACGAAATGGGAAGAAGACTATGCTAAATGGCCAAAATCCGATGTGTTTATTGCCCATACAGAAAAAGATGCATCGCTTATTTCTGAGATCAAAACTTTTTTTAAAGAAAACAATATTTCCTTCGCAACGCCAGAAGATGCGCGAGTCGCGAAAGAGTATGTTTTAACAATGGTTGGACCTTCACCGGTCCGGGATAGTTACTTTTTTCTGTTGATTGGCACCGAAGAAAATCTACATGATGAAGAGATTCAAGATTGGTTGTGGCATGCAGCACAATTGAACAAATCATTAATCAATCTGAAATTTTCTGAAGAAGTACAGCCGTCTGTAACTAATTGTTATTATTACAATGAAAAGACTAAGCAAGTGCAATTCAATGAGATTATGAACCGTGTCCGAACGGAAATACGCGATCCAAATTGGGTTTTTCCCCAGAAAAGGACACTCGAATAAAGAGGTGGCAAATATTGAAAAAAGCACTTATTACTTTATTAATATTATATGCGATTTCCTTTTTTGTTTTTATGCTAATTAATCAAATGACAGTTAGTCCAGGAACTTCATCTGGAAATGGTAATCCCGCTTTGCTGCTTGCGGTACCTCTGATTCCAATTCTAATTGTTGTGATTGTTTTATGGAAACAAATATTTCGTGCTTATTCAGTTACCACTCGTTTTTCTATAGTGGGTCTCTTTGGCACCTTAACTTATTTAATAACGGCTCTTGTTTACCAAAAGAAAAGAGTTGAAGATTATAAAGAAGTGATAAGAAGCGTACTAAACGAACAAACAGGTTTAGTCGATATAGATTATCTAAATAGCATCACTTCGCCTTTTTCTATCTTTGTAAACAACCAGTATTTTAACACTCATACTTTCTTAATTTTTATAGTTGCGTCTATTTTTCTTGCTTTGGTTTACGATTTATTAACCATTTCTGATACTTCTTCTTAGACGGTATTCCTAAAAAGATTCAGTAGTTTATCAACTCAGGAACACTACATAATTGGTATTCTCCAACGTGTCCATTGATAAAGAAGTACTAATAATGGCGGAGTTTCATTAGTTGAGGCGATCCGGAAAGTAAAAACCACGAATATTATGAATCGGGAAACTTTCAGGCAAAAAAACTGTAAAACGGAAGAAGTTTTGATGTTTCTGCTTTATAAACAGCTTTTTAGAAAAAACTTGTGTGGTGTTGTCAAAGGGGAAGGAACTTAACAATAAGTTCCTTCCCTTTTTTGGTTTTCAGAAATTTCCTTTTGTAAAAGGCGCACCGGCAATATGTATGTAAAAGTAAATAAATCTTTTCGTGTATGTTGGCATTCCTTCAGTTTCTCTAAACTTTAGACTTGTTTCTATACGAACTTAATCAAATCCAAATTCATAAAACTTCCCTATAGCTTGTCATACTTTTTGTTTCTTGTTGGAGAACTTAACTGATGCTCCATTAATTTCCTTTTTAATGCTGGATAATGGAATGACATAATCTAACTGGCTTCGTCCCCATCAGATAAGGCTTTTTCTTATAGCATAGGGAGTAAGTGACACAGAAAAACAAATTTTTTTAAAATTTTCATAAAATATAACTTTATAGGTCTTTATTAGTGGTATTATAATTTTTACATACTATATTATTTATAAAAATGTTAAATAATACAATTTTAATAAATAGTTTTACTATGTAAATAATGTTACTAGAGGAGTTTAATAACATGCTAGAACACATATTAGTTCTACATTGGTAGGTTTCACCATTTTTATTGTCACTCATCATGGTATTACTTACTTCATTTGCTAAAACAAAACTGTTCTTTGCAAATAAATTAAAAAAAGCATCAGGGCCTATTCTCAGAGAATTAATAACGGATGGAAGGAATTGAAAACCATACAACACCTAAATTATACAGACTACTTAACTGGATTACCGAATAGCAATTTCCTAAATAAACGATTAAAAGAGTTGGTAGATGACAAAAATGAAACTGCTATTTTGTTGTTGGAATTAGAAAGAATGAACAATATTAGAGACTCTATGGGACAAGAATCGAGCAATGCGATTATTCTTCTTGCCAGCGAACGAATAAAAACGGTTTTGGGTGAAGATAGTATTTTAATGCGGTGGCAAGAAGACAAATTCGTTATTCTCTTGACGAATACAAATTTTAAACGAACCACAACTATAGCAAAAATAATTTTAGAAATCATAGCTCAACCTTTAAAAAATATTCACCACGATATGTATGTCAATCCAAGTATAGGCATCAGCATGTATTCCAAAACCAGTAACACTATTGAGATATTGTTAGAAATGGCGAATTCTGCTCTTCATTATGCAAAAAAACACGGAAATAACAGTTACCACTTTTATACGTCTGACTTGGACGAGAAAACCCGAGAAAGTTTAGAGCTTGAAATGGAACTCTATAGAGCCATTGAACTTGACCAACTGACACTTCATTACCAACCACAACTTCATTTAAGTACGGGAGAGTATATTGGAAATGAAGCTTTAATTCGATGGAATCATCCAACAAAAGGAATGATTTCTCCTCTCCAATTTATTCCCATTGCTGAAGAAACGGGGCTTATTATTCCAATTGGGGAATGGGTATTGAAAACAGCTTGTGCACAAAATAAAAAATGGCAGTTAGCTGGATTTCCTCCAATGGCGATATCAGTCAATCTTTCCTCTCGGCAATTTTCACAAACAAATATCGTTGAAGTTGTGGAAAGAGTATTAGCTAAAACAGATTTAGAACCCAAATATCTTGATCTTGAAATTACAGAGAGTATGACAATGGATGTTGAAAGTTCCATTAAAAAATTACATGCCTTAAAGAAAGTCGGTATAACAATTAGTATCGATGATTTTGGCACAGGCTACAGTTCGTTGTCTTATTTGAAAGAATTTCCCATAGACCGGCTGAAAATAGATCAGTCTTTTATTCGTGACTGCCATCTTGATCCAAATAATGGGACCATCGTGAAAACAATTATTTCGATGGCCCATCATTTGAGCATTCAAGTAATTGCAGAAGGTGTGGAGACGAAAGAACATTTGGATTTTCTTCAAGAAAATTTATGTGATGAAGTTCAAGGTTATTTGTTAAGTAAACCACTGCCTGCGAAAAGTTTAGAACAAAATTTTTCTGATTTACACGAGAGCATTAGAAATCATGGACTTACGCCTGGAATAAGTCAAAGTTTATGGTTGGAAAGAGAATTAACACTGACTAAGCAAGAATTGCAAGACACCATTCGACAACAGGACGGCATCATTTTTAAGTTTAAATACAAAGATGGGAAATTCATTCATACCCTTTGCGATGGAGAACTACTTTATCGAATCGGATTGACTCCTAAACTGGTGATCGGCAAAGAACTCTCGCAGATTTTTTCTAATGAAAAAGCAAAAGATATCGAGCGGAACTATAGAAGGGCCTGGAAAGGGGAACAAAATATTTCTTACGAAGGTGAGAAAAATGGAGTATACTATCTTGTGATTTTACGCCCGATAAAAAGAATGAAAAAGGTTGTGGAGGTCATCGCAACCTGCATCGATATCACACAACGGAAGCACGCAGAGATAGCCCTGCAGCACAGCGAAAACAATTACCGGTTAATGGTGGAAAATATTAGCAACGCCATTAATGTGGTTGATAAAAATGGTCTAGTTCTTTATGCATCTCCATCTCGTGAAATTTTAAAAGGAATCTATCAAAACAACTAATTGTTTTATTCTAAGCAATAAAAATTAATAAGTAGACAAGTATTGTACAAAATACTTATCAACCAGGAGAACCCTGTAAAATTGGAGCGAAATACTAAATGACAAATGATTTTTATTTTCAAGTACAAGAAAGAAATGACCACGCAGCAGCGTTAATCACTGCAACTAAAGAACTTGCTTTTCAAACCGAAGAAAAAGCTGAACTTGCAGCAGCGTTAATCATCATGAACAAAGAGCTTATCTTTCTAAATGAAGAAAAAGATAAGCGCGCAGCAGAGTTAATTATCGCGAACAAGGAACTGGTTTTTCAAAATGAAGAAAAAGATAAGCGCGCAGCAGAATTAGTCATTGCGAACAAAGAACTTGCCTATCAAACGAAAGAAAAAGCTGACCGCGCAGCGGAGTTGGTGATCGCAAATAAGGAACTTATCTTCCAAAATGAAGAAAAAGATAAACGCGCAACAGAGTTAGTCATTGCGAACAAAGAACTGGTTTTTCAAAATGAAGAAAAAGACAAGCGTGCAGCAGAGTTGGTCATTGCAAATAAAGAGCTTGTCTTTCAAACCAGAGAAAAAGTAGATCGTGCAGCAGAGTTAATCATTGCAAACAAAGAGCTGATCTTTCAAACGGAGGAAAAAGCTGATCGTGCCGCAGAACTAATCATTGCAAATAAAGAGCTTGCTTACCAAACAGAAGAAAAAGCTGACCGCGCAGCCGAGTTAATTGTCGCAAATAAAAAACTTATCTTTCAAACGGAAGAAAAGGCTGACCGTGCTGCCGAATTAATTATTGCGAACAAAGAGTTGGTTTTTCAGAATAAAGAGAAGGATAAACGTGCGATAGAGTTAACAAATGCAAACAAAGAACTTGTTTTTCAAAACGAAGAAATTCTCTATCTTAGCTACCATGATCAATTAACAGGTTTATATAATAGAAGATTTTATGAAGAAGAGTTAAAAAGACTTGATACGATCAAAAATTTGCCTTTGACGATACTTGTTGGAGATGTAAATGGCTTAAAGGTAATCAATGATTCTTTTGGACATTCCATGGGTGATGTATTGCTGAAAAAATCTGCAGAAGTAATTAAAAGAGGCTGCCGGATCGATGACATTATCTGCAGAATCGGGGGAGATGAGTTTGTTATTTTATTGCCTAACACAGATTCTTCGGAAGCAAAAAAAATCAGCAAACGCATCAATGAAATTTCATTGCTGGAAAAAGTCGGCTCTATTAGTATTTCGGTTTCTTTTGGTTATGACACTAAATATGATGAGCAATGTGATATTGAAGAAGTCTTTAAAAAAGCAGATAAAAACATGTATACCAACAAGCTCTTAAGAGTTGGAAAGTAAAGAATAGCAGTGCTTTGATTTGAATCGGTCCATGTACATTCCGATTTCTTGACTCACTAATATGCAATTCGGAACTGAAGAAGGACCCTGTGTTTAAATAGTTGCTAATTTATAAAAAAAAAAACAGCCTTCGATGAACTGCACCGAACTTGTTAGACACCAATCTAACAATGGAGGTGCAGTTTTTTTATGGAAATAGATAAGAATACCAACCCTTGTGAGCTGTAGAATCGGAAAACTTAAGTATGACGAACTCTATTCCATCATCGGGTACTTTATTCAAGGAGCTGGTCTTATGGTGTAAATAGGTGTTTATTCTTCAGGTATTTCGTTTCAAAGTCGGTAACTTTCATTGGCTTGTCGTACAAGTAGCCTTGAAAAATACTGCAGTCGTTAGTCAGAAGAAAGTCTGCTTCTTCAATATTTTCAACGCCTTCAGCCACTAGGTCACATTCAATGCTTCTAGCCAGATAAATCAGAGATTTTAAAACGGATTCCGATTTCACATCCTGGCCAATTTTTTGCACAAAAAACCGGTCGATTTTGATTTTGCTGATGGGGAAGTGTGTCAAATAGGAAATCATCGAAAAGCCGGTGCCAAAATCATCAATGGCGATGGACATTCCCTTCGACTTGCATAGATATAAATTCTCCAATATCTTAGGTGAATAGGTCAATTCTGCCTGTTCGGTAATCTCGATTTCAATCATCTTTGGATTAATTTTATACTCGGACATTAATTCAACGAAATGTTCGAAGAAGTTCGAATTGCTTAGAAGTGACGCAGTCATATTGATCGCTACCGGTGAATTCCATCTGTATAGCCTTTCCCATTCCTTCATCTGTGTAAAAACTTCGTTGAGCAGATGAGAGGTCATTAACACAATTTTTCCAGATTCTTCGGCTACTTTGATAAATTCAAGCGGGGAGATTTCACCGAGCGTCGGGTGAGACCAGCGCGATAGAATCTCTGCACCCACAATTTTGCCAGTGTGCCCGTCGATTTGCGGCTGGAGGGTATAATAAAATCCGTTTGTTTTCAAGTCGCCGTCGAGCCCATCTTCAATCAATACCCGGCGATTCCGCAGAGTGATCATTTCCAGACTGAAAAAGATATGGGAATTACCAGGGGAAAGCTTCGCTTCGCTCATGGCGATCTCTGCATTGGAAAGCAAGGCATCTACTGTAATGGCATCAACTGGGTGGCTGACTATGCCAACGCTGGTACTAACGTTAACCTTTTGAGCATGATCTAAAGAGAAGGGATTGGCGAATATAAGTTCAATTTTTTTTATAAGCTCCTCATATAATTCGTCAGGATGCTGCTTCCAAACGATCAAAAATTCATTCCTATCAGAGCGTCCAATGTGGCAGGATTCGCTGACGAGCTCTTTCAGTTCATCAGCCACTTTTTTCATGATGGTATCACCTGCGTCATAGGTGTAAATGGAATTAATGAAGTTCAAGTTATCAACCATCAAATGGACAATAGAAAAATCGATTCCTTGTTCCAGTAAAGACTGTATCTTTTGGATAATTAGCTTACGATTTGGCAAGCGGGTCAAGTAATCGTAATACGCAAATTCTGTTAATTGAGCTTCTATTTTTTTCTTTTCGCTTACATCCTGAAAATAGACGGACAAACCGCCTTTTTCTAGAGGACAGGCTTTCACCAGGAACCATTTATCCAGCGGTTTGTAATAATCGACAAACTCGATGATGGTCTGTTCGGTCAAAGCACGGTTGTAGTGATGTGAAAAGGAGTCCAAAGCTTCCGGAAAGAGTGTAAAAATCCCTCTCCCGGCTGCGACTCCTCTTTTAACCTTAAGCAGCTCTTCTGCAATTTCATTCATGTAAATGACATTCAGATGGTCGTCCAACAAATAGAAACCATCTGTCATGCTTTCTAAAACAATTTCAGCAGTAATTTTCTCTTCAGAATGGAAGGTTATTGGTTTGAGATAGATGACAGCTCCTCTAGCGTGTTCGGAATCTAACTGAATCCCGCGGACAGTCACCTGCAGCCATTGAGTTTCTCCATTGCCCAAAAGAAAGGGATGCATCTGCCTATGTTCAGGTAGGTCATTTGCCATTACTTGTTTAATGAGGTTTTGTTCATCTGTTTTGCCCCGGCGCTCCAATTGTTCAAAATAATCCGTTCCAGTTTTCCAAAGGCCATCTTTTATTTCGTGTTCGATGCAAAAATTAACCCATGCTTGATTTACCTTAATAATTTTTCCATTTTCATCAATGGCAATAAGGAATTGATCTAGGGTGTTAATCCACTCCTGAATTTGTCCATAATTCTTTTTCATTAAGACACCCTCATTCCTATCAAATTACTATATCTGTTTGAGCGTGTTCAATTTTATTGGAGTGCCTGTTTTTTGTCCTCCAGTAGTTCAAAATAAAACACCTTTTTCTTACGTGAAATTTGTTTTATCGTTCCGCTCATTTTCTAACTTCGTCAAAGGTTTGATTCATAAGAGTTAGCAGTTTCTTTAGTCGGTTGTCCAACAAATGGACTGTTATCACCAGTGCTCAGGTTGACTCCTTCAAGACTTTGAAGGCGATAGGTGCCTCTGCCGGCTTTTTTGGCTTCGTACATCGCCAAATCGGCCTTTTTCAGTATGGAGGACACCGTGGCGCCCTCTAAAGAAACCAATGCAATGCCCATGCTGGCTGAAACATTTGCTGGGCCCTTCTCAAGCGTCCACGGGGCTTCCATGGCCAATTGGATGTCGTGTGCGAGTTCTTTCGCTGCTTCGCCTGTCGTGACGCTTGGCAGCAGCAATACAAATTCATCGCCACCGAGGCGGGCAGCCATATCACCTTCTTCAAGTGATTGAGTGAGACGTTTGCCAAATTCCTCGATTACCTCATCGCCAACTTCATGGCCCAGTTGGTCGTTGATTTGTTTGAAATGGTCAATGTCCAGCAAGATGACCGCTAAAGTTTTGCCGGATGGCTGTTGAGCAGCAATTTCTTCGGTTAGCCGCTGCTTGAAAAAGCGCCGATTGGGCAGCCCCGTCAGCGAATCGTGATAGGCGTAATAATGAAGTTTCGTTTCGTATTCTTTTTGGAGCGTAATGTCCCGTGTCATAGTCAGCATATGGACAAAGGCACCCTGCTCATTAAAAATCGGGGTTCCCTGAAGTTCCGACCAACGCCATCCCTTGGTTTTGTGTTCCATTCGGATTTCAATCACATAGCTTTTCGCTTCTTGGAGCGCTTGCGCATAAATTTCCCTTACCTGTGAAATATCTTCTGGATGAACGGTATGAAAAGAGGGTTTGTCCATGTATTCTTCCGGCTGAAATCCGTAGACATCTTTGATGGAAGGGGAGACGTACAAAATCTCTCCTTTGTCATCCCGTAAGACAATGACATCATGGGCATTTTCGGCAATGATGCGGAAGCGATTTTCACTTTCGGCGTATTGGCTGATGAGGTGATCAATTTCCGTCATATCCCGCAGGACGGCATAAACGCCGACGATGGCGTTTTCTTCTTCAATGGGCGCAAACTGGATGGACACGCTTATCAAATGTCTCATTTTTCCGCGAAACTTAGTTCGACACCCTTCGACATGTCCGTTCACTGCCTGACTGTAGTAATCTTTCAGTAATGCAGCGTCAGATTCGTAAAAAAAATTCTGGAATTCTACGCCAGTAATTTCCTCAGGCAAAAAGCCGGTCAGCTGCTCGACAGTTGAATTGCCTGCCTGAATCTTGCCGGCCAGGTCAAGAGACAGGATGGCATCTGCGTTGTTGTTATATAAGGACCTGTAGCGGGAACGGCTCTCCAGAATGCGTCTCCATGCTTCCTGGCTCTCGAGTTTTGCCAGACGTTCGCCGGTGGTATCTCTGACCACGCCGATAATGTACCGGCAGTTTCCATCGCCTTCAACGAAAGGAGTTAAGGTAGACTCGGAAAAGGAAGAATTGCCCTCCGGCGACATATAGGAGTCTGAATACATGACAATTTTGTGAGTGGCGAGCACCTTTCGATACTGCATCGTCAGTACATGTGCCAATTCGTCGTCATGTACTTCTTGAAAGGTTTTGCCGATGGCTGCTTGAGTTAAGCTGGTGCGGTCAAAAACGGCTTGATTCAGAAAGACATAAGTGAAAGCGTCATCATTTCCAATCTGGACGATAAATACCATATCTTGTATCGCTGTCATCAATGCTTGATAAAAAGGAAGAGCGCGACCTTTTTTCATGTTGTAAACTTCCTTTCTATAAACAAATTTAGGTTAATTTTCTGTGCAACGGTTCTCATTCAAGTGTGGTTTATCTTTTATTTGGACTATAAATTATTTTATTAAGGTAAATTTTTAAAATTAAAATAAATATAAAGTAATAATATGGAAAATTAAGAATAGACTGTCTCTCTATACTACAGGAAAAGTAGTAGAAATATACTAAATTAAAAATATATATTTAATTCTATGTATCTAATTAATTTAATGAGTATAAAGTTTTACTTGTCCCTTCTTATAGTGGAATGATTTTTTCGAAGGAATAGATCGGATTCATTGTTGCTTTTAGCAGGCAATTGTTCTAGCTCTTGATAAAGTCATGTGATGACAAAGTGAACATTCAATCGATTTTGAACGGGATGAGGAATCTTGGTATTACTTGTTGCTTAATCATCGTTTAATGTGATCTGCAACGTGTCCCATTCGGTATCTTTTTTATAGCGAAGAACGGAAATCACGTAGTCCTTCAAAACAAACTCATAATAGGTCTTACTGTTGTCTAGATCCGAATTCACTTCGATCGGTTCGCCGAACACTGTTTTAAGTTCATCAATGGTTTTATAATCTGCAAATACTTCTGCCGAAACTTCCAAGTGTTGAACCTTATCGCTGTCATGAGCGGTTGAATACGTTATATCTATCCCAAAATACCAGGTCTTGTTATCAAAATTTTTAACAAAGTAGGGCTTTGGTGCAGCTTTTTCTGGTTCTTCTTGCGGCATCTCCAAGCGCAAATCCGAAAATGGGAAATACCCATTGTTTATAGCAGCAAGGGTTTCAGCATCCAGAGAAGTGAGGGCTTCGGTCACATAAAACTCATCGTGCATGTTGAAATCACTGAGAATGTCTGCTGCTTTTCGCGGGTAGGTCACAAGGCCACCATTATTAAAAGTTTTTTCGCCGACTTTTTTAGGCGCTGCTTCGCCAGAAATAAACTCCCAGGTGGTGTATGCTGTTTAAAGCAACCCGAATAAAATACTTAATATGTTTATAAATTCTTCTTGATTATTTTGAACTAGTTTCATGTTTCCCATTATCAAATCTTTATAATAATTCGTAAATAAGTAATTGAGATCATTTTTAGGTACATCGATTTATTATAAATTCTTTTTCAACACTATAAATGACTTGTTGACCTTGTTAAAAGTTTTAATTTTATCAAAAAAACATTTTTTTATTTTTCTATTAGTGAAAATGTTCCTTGTTTAAAGTAGGTTAAAAGTAACTACACTATTTTTAAAGTCTTTTCACTTTTCTGGAGAACGTAAACTATCTTATTGGAAATAGATAATTGTTCAGGATTCCGAGTATCAGTGAAATTTAAATGAATTGCTTCAAAACAAAAATAGCCCTCTAGTCACGGAAAGCAAAAGCATGTATCGTAGATTCGTTAGGAATTTACGATACATGCTTTTTAATTTGCGAATTTCAAGTGAAATGATAGGGGGATACACATGAATATCCTAGTTGTCGAAGACGATCGCACCATCGCTTCCGGATTAACATATTCGCTTCAACAAGAAGGTTTCCATACAATTTTGTGTCATACAGCAGCTTCAGCAAAAACGGCAATCGAACAACAGCTTAGCGACATTGATTTATGTTTGCTTGATTTGTCTTTGCCGGATGGAAGTGGCTATGATTTATGCAAGCTGGCTAAGGCAAAGCGGGACATTCCCGTCATTTTTTTGACAGCATTTGATGATGAAGTGAACGTGGTTATGGGGTTGGACATGGGAGCCGATGATTACATTACGAAGCCATTTCGCATACGCGAACTTCAATCCCGTATCAATTCGGTATTGCGCCGCTACCAGCATAAAAGTCCGTCCAAATCCGTCATGCAACTGGGAGATGTCCAAGTGGACACAGTGAATGGGAAAGTACGAAAAGGCGGCAACGAAATTTTTTTAACGGCTTTAGAATATCGGTTGTTATTGGTTTTTACTAACCACGCCGGTCAGATCATCACAAGAGCTCAATTGCTCGATCAGATCTGGGATGTAGGCGGAGATTTTGTCAATGACAATACGTTGACGGTTTATATCAAGCGGCTGCGTGAAAAACTTGAGGCCGATCCCGGACAGCCTACTCTTATCAAGACCATCCGAGGTATGGGCTACAAGGCAGGTGATTGAGCTTGTTGCGAAATCGCGAAATTCAGCTATTTTTTACTGTACTAGTTTTTTTAAGCTTTGCTGGGGTGTTGCTTGCAGCTGTATGGGGTTCAGCTGCAGCCGGTTGGAGTGTGTTTGCCATCTCTATCGTATTGATTGCAACTACTGGGGTGTTCACATGGTGGCGCTACAGGGAAATTGACAGGCTGTCAGGCTATCTGCTAAAGATCAGTAATGGCGACTATCAATTGGATGTTCGAGACAATACTGAAGGTGAATTGAGCTTGCTCAAAAGCCAAATTTACAAAGTAACAACAAGGTTATCAGAACAAAGTAACACACTCCACAAAGACAAAGATAAGCTGACGAATGCCATCTCTGATATCTCTCATCAACTAAAAACGCCGCTCACCTCCATGATGATTATGGCAGATTTGTTAAGTGACAATCGAATTGATGATGAAAAACGTACTGAATTTACTCGGAATTTGAACAGTCAGTTGAAACGGATGGACTGGCTTGTTTCGTCTCTTCTCAAGTTATCAAAAATTGATGCCGGTACGATTGCTTTCAAAAAAGAGCCAATACTAGTTGCCGAGCTCATCGAAAAAGCATTCGCGCCCTTAATGGTGCCGATGGATATTAAAATGCAGCAATTAGATATCCAAGGAGACAAGCTTACTGCATTTTCAGGAGATCTGAATTGGACTGCTGAAGCACTGATCAATATCTTGAAAAACTGCGTTGAACATACCGCACCTGGTGAGAAGCTGTCTGTTCGTTACAAGGAGAATATTCTTTTTACTGAAATCATCATAACGGATAATGGAAGCGGCATATCAAAACAGGACTTGCCGCATATCTTCAAACGTTTCTACAAAGGCAGCAATGCAAACGATGACAGCGTCGGCATTGGCCTTGCGATGGCCTATAGCATCATCACGAGCCAACAAGGAGATATTGAAGTGAAGAGCGAACCGGAGACAGGTACGGTTTTTCATATTAAATTCTACAAGCAGGTAGTTTAAATGACCCTGCTTTTTTGTGTATGTTGCAAAGTGACAAAACTGTCACTCCCCGAGTCATCTCACAGTCATAAAGTCTCTTTATACTGAAACTAGAGATAGACATAAATGGAGGTATTCTAATGACAATTGTAGAAGTGAAAAACTTATCAAAAGTATATGGTGAAGGCGAAACTGCTGTGGCAGCGCTTGATGACGTATCGTTTTCTGTGAACAAAGGCGAGTTTATTTGCATCATCGGGCCATCGGGTTCAGGGAAATCGACCTTGCTCCATTTGCTCGGAGGGGTCGATCAGCCAACGAGTGGCAATGTATCAATCGATCAAACGGACATTTATGCATTGGACGAAACCCAACTCGCCATTTTCAGGCGTCGGCAAATCGGATTGATCTATCAATTTTACAACTTGATTCCGATTTTGACCGTCGAAGAAAACATTACCTTGCCGATGTTGTTGGACGAGCAAAAAGTAGATCCGCTGCAATTCAACAAAGTTTCAAATGCATTAGGGCTTGAAAATCGGTTGTCCCACTTGCCCAATCAGCTTTCCGGCGGCCAACAACAACGGGTGTCAATCGGGCGGGCACTGATCAGCAATCCGGCAATTATGCTGGCCGATGAACCGACTGGCAACCTGGACAGTAAAAACAGCGAAGAAATAATGAATTTGCTGAAAATGTTCAATAAGACATACAATCAAACTTTGATCGTGATCACTCACGATGAGCGCATCGCTCTGCAGGCCGACCGTATCATTTCCATTGAAGACGGTAAAGTAGCAAAAGATGAGGTTATCCGCCCATGAACATCATCAATAAAGTCACCATCCGTCATTTAAAGGAGAACAAACGCCGCTCGCTTGTGACGATAATTGGAGTCATCATTTCTGTTGCAATGATCACAGCAGTAGCCACACTGGGCGTATCGTTTCTTGATATGATGGTTCGCCAGGAAATCGAGAAAAATGGTGAGTGGCATGTCCAATACCAAAATGTAACGGAAGAACAGGTAGAGGCAATTGAACAGGACAGCGCAACACAAAATATGGTTGTCTCAAGCGATGGCTACGCAATTCTGGAAGGTTCTGAAAACGAGTACAAGCCGTATTTGTATTTCAAAAACTATGATAAAGAGGGGATGACGCAGTTTCCTCTTGCTGTCGCTGAAGGGCGTTTGCCGAATACGGAAGAAGAAGTCGCTATTTCAGAGACGGTTCAAGATAATGTTGATATGCCTTTTGAAATCGGAGATGAACTGACTGTGGACGTCGGTGAGCGAGTTCAGATAAACGACAACAAGCTGTTATCACAAGTGGACTCGCTTCAAATCACTGAAGGCGAAACCATGGAAAAGCTGGAAAATTTAGAAACTAAAACTGTAACAATTGTTGGAGTCATCAACCGCCCTGATTGGGAACCAGCCTGGTCACCCGGCTATACGGTAATTGGGTATGTGAATAAAGCAAGCGCTGCAGAGGGGCAGGAATTGGACGTATTTGTGACTGTTGCCAAGCTGGAATCGGAGCTTTTTGACCATGCCGATGAATTGGCCGAACAGAATGGGATTGTTGGCGTTGAGTTTAATTCCGAGTTGCTTCGCTATCATGGCTTGACAGACAACGACAATCTCCGGAGTACACTATTTTCTTTAGCCGGTATTTTTATGGCGGTTATCCTGATTGGTTCGGTAGCACTGATTTACAATGCATTTGCGATTAGTGTGTCTGAGCGGGCCAGGCATTTGGGTATGCTATCGAGCGTTGGGGCGACGAAAAAACAAAAACGCAATTCTGTATTTTTTGAAGGCGCTGTGATCGGAATCATCAGTATTCCAATTGGCCTCTTAGCAGGAATCGGAGGAATCGGGCTAACATTTATCTTTATCAACCCACTAATCGAAGATGCACTCTATATTACGGAAAAGCTGGAATTGGTAGTTACACCGGCTTCTGTGATCCTGGCATGTGGTATTTCAATTTTAACCATTTTCATCTCTACTTATATACCGGCAAGGAGGGCGTCCAAAATATCAGCGATTGATGCCATGCGCCAAACTCAGGATATCAAGCTGACTGGAAAAAGCGTCAAAACGTCCAAATGGGTCCGTAAAGTGTTCGGTCTTGAGGCGGAGATTGGATTGAAAAACGTTAAGCGAAACCGCAAACGCTATTTAGCAACTGTGTTCTCACTTGTTATCAGCATTGTGTTATTTTTATCCGTGGCTTATTTTACGGACGGGTTGAAAAAATCATTGGAAATGTCGCAAAGCGCCAGTCAATATGATCTGCAAATAAGCGGAGATGAATTGGACGATGTTGACTTGGCGAGTTATGCCCAGTTGGAGCAAGTCACAAAGACAACATTGATCAAAAATGCCCAAGCAGAAGCATTAATCGAAAGGGATCAGCTTCCTGGACAACTAACAGAACAACTGGAAAACGGCGAAATGTTCCTTGAAGATGAGAAATTCCGTTACTATGTTGATCTTCAAGGCATAGACGACGCAAGTTTTGCAGCCTATGCTAAAGAGATGGGGATGGAAGCTGATGGGTTTGCAGGCAATGGGAAAGCGATTGTCATTGACCAGACATCTTATGAAAATGCAGATTCCGGTAAATTCGTTGAAACTAATACCATCAACACGGAGGTTGGAGAAGAGATTGAACTGAATAAAATCCTATACAGTGAGTCAGGTGAACAGCTCGAAGGCGAAATATTGACTACAGTTGAAATTGCAGCTTTGACTGATCAACTGCCCATGGGTGTCCAAGCGGCGGGGCTTGGTGGTCTGACCATCATCGTTCCAAAAACGGCATTTGATCAATTGGATTTCACTGAAGAGGAAGCATCGACTTCCATCTATGCGACCAGCTCTGATCCGATGGCAACTCAAGAAGTGATTGAAGAACAAAATGATACGGATATTCAAGTGTATAATATTTTTCAACAGCGTCAGCAGCAAGAGCAGATGATTATATTAATGTCCATATTTACTTACGGTTTTATAACACTTATTTCCCTCATTTCCATCGCGAATATTTTTAACACAATATCCACAAGCATTTCGCTTCGGAGAAGGGAGTTTGCAATGCTGAGATCGGTCGGCATGACCCCAAGTGGATTCAACAAAATGATTCGTTACGAAAGCCTTTTTTACGGAGCAAAAGCATTAGCTTATGGTTTGCCAATCAGTATAGCAGTGATGCTAGTAATGCACCGTTCGCTCGGCTACACGTTCCAGTATGAATTTTCTCTTCCGTGGATGAATATTCTTTTTACTATAGTGGTAATCTTCCTGATTGTTGGAGCAGCCATGCTGTATTCAATTATCAAAATAAAGAACGCGAACATTATTGAAAGCCTCAAACAGGAAAACGCGTAAGACACGGCAATAAAGAAGAGCAGTAGTTTACAAGTGAAAAGTTGTCAAAAGCTATTTATGAAGAAAGAGAGAGAAGGTCTGTATTATTGAATAGCATCATCCGATCAACTTAAAAAGGTCAGCTAAGCGCTATGAACTTTAGAGCGCTTGGCTGATCTTTTTTGATACTTGCGTTGAGTTAGTTTGGAAATAAATTTATACAATCTAAACTGGAAAATTTGCTCAAAAATGAATCTTTTATTATTTTCCAACGTAGTAAAGAATAGGAAAAAACGGTTAACTTATTTTCAAAAAAAGGTGCCAACGACCAGCACCCAAAGAAAATGGAGGTTAGTACATTGATGGTTTTAGAAATTTTTACTGTTCTGCTGATTATCAATATAGTTCTCTTAATTCATGAAATGGGCCATGCCATCGCAACAATTATGCAGAATCAAAAAGCGAAGGCAGAAATTTATTTTGGTTCATCCAGCAAAGAGAAAAAACTGAAACTCAAGCTTGGGAGAATTACCTGCTATTTGACAATTGCGATTTCAGCGTTCTGCTGTACTTCGAACCCTGAGGAACTGCCGCGAATTACTCCAAAACAAAGATTTTGGGAACTGGCGGGTGGACCAATTGCTTCATTAGTAGGTTTCCTAATACTTTACTTTACCTCCCAGTTTTTTTCTGGTGTGGCAGGAAACATTTTCATCAACCTTGCAGGTGCTAGTCTATTTCTATTTATAACGCCATTAATTCCGTTTACTTACCCAGCATTTTTAGGGGGACTTCCAAGTGATGGGTTGCAGATTTTAAACCTGTTCAAGCAAAATAGAAAACAAAGTAAAGCTGTTTTATAAAAAGAGGCAAATGTAAAATGAGAGGCGAACCTGTGAAGTTCAGTCCGATGATTTTAGTATTGGATTTTACTCTTTTTAAATGAACTTATAATAAGGTACGAGAATGGCCAGGTTTAGGGAAAATCCTTTACCTGGCCATTGTTAGTAGTTTACAAGATTTATTAAAAACAGCTACTAGTCTTCAATTAAATTGGGAAACTATTTCCGTTTTTTTCTTTCACGCATACAAACAATTTTAATCTTTGTTTTTCCAGCTTCATAGTTGTACTCACGACTACTAACTATGTAACCCCATCCATTGTGAAATAGGGTATCTCCATTGTTTGGAATAAATATAAAACCATCTGATGCAATTGCTTCTGGAAAAAGATATTCGTTGTCAGCAATATCAAAATACCTTAATTCAGTTTTCATCCTCTCACCTCGATTATTATTACGTTCTCATGCTAGTTAAAGTTTCACTGATTGCGAACAAGTAAAACCAATTTAATGTGCATCTCCGTTGTTAAGCACAATTAACACCAGCCTCAAATACTAAAGAGTGCTTGGAATTTAATTTTAAAAAGACATAGAAAAACAAGTAGAGAAGAAGTATGATTAAGCAAACTTCTTTTCCTAATTGTCTGTAAAATCCTCCAATTATAACCTTTTTTTAATTAATTATTTTGAATAAAAAAGGAAAAGAATGCTTTCACTCACGTTAGTAAGGTTGGAAGCGAAACCATCATCATGGTTCTGGTAGAGAAGGGAAGGTTGGGCATAAACATGCAGATCAAAGAAACTGATTAAAAGGCAATTCAATATAGAAAATCTATTTTATTTACTGTAAAAATAAGAACATGCTTTTAGAACAGATATCCTGCAAAAGAGTCATGATTTTAAAACGAAACTCGATTGAATACATAATTATTGGAGGCGTAAGATGAATATATTTGCAAAAGCTATAGCAGGAATTATGATAATAATTGGAATTCTTTTTGTATTTTTTGGTGGATTACTTCATATTTTAAACACAGGGGATACCCAGTTAGTTGGCATCTTTGGCGCAATCATTATTTCACTAATTATTTTCTTTATTTTTCTCATGGAAAAGAGAAACGGAAAAAAAACAGTGATTTGGATTTCATTAGTTTTAGCGGGTGGAGCGGCCTTCGCAATTCCTCATTATTACAAAGAAAGTTTTGAAAAAGTGAGTGATGCAGAAGTAGATCTCTATGCCTATGAACCGTTTAAAGAAAATGAAAAACTGGCGAGATTGGATCAGAAATCCTCATTTCAAATAGAAGGAGAAGTCCCGATTTTGGACGGGGCAACGGCGCTATATCCATTGTTTGCAGCATTTGCTGAGGCTACATATCCAAAGAAGACTTATGATCCGTATAGAGGCCCTGTCGCTACCACAACAACGCCTTCAGCCTATAGTCGGCTTATCGAGGGGAATGTTGATGTAATTTTTGCGGCAGAACCTTCTAGTGGCCAGAAACAGGCGGCAAAAGAAGCAGGCATTGAATTGAATTTAACACCGATTGGCCGAGAAGCCTTTGTGTTTTTCATTAATTCTCGAAATCTCATAGATGATTTATCCAGTGAGGAGATCCAAGGAATTTACTCAGGGGAATTTGAAAATTGGGAAGAACTTGGTGGAAGAAACGACGAAATCCGTCCTTTTCAACGACCAGAGGATAGCGGAAGCCAAACTATGTTTATTAAATTTATGGAAGAGCAGGAAATTCAGGAACCTGAAACGGAAGAAATTGCTGGAGGAATGGAGGGAATGATAGAGGAAGTAGCAAGCTATCGCAACTATAAAAATGCCATTGGCTATACTTTCCGCTTCTATTCTGTCGAGATGGTTCAAAATGACAAAATTAAGTTACTATCAATTGATGGCAGTGAGCCAAGCCTCGAAAATATTCGCACAGGCGAATATCCATTGACTTCTGAATTTTATGCAATAACCGCAGGAACTAAAAATCCAAACGTGCAGCCATTTATTGAATGGATGCTTTCTGAAGAAGGGCAACAATTAGTGGAGGACACGGGATTTGTGCCGGTCAAGTAAACGTTGGAAGAATGTTAAAAAATAGTAAAATAAGAACAAGCAAAAGTGCATCTCTTTAATCCTAGCCGGACCGAAATTTGTTCCGCTAGATTAGTTTTAACCAAAATTCCATTTTTAAATTGGACAATAAGGCAACATGTCCTCAAACAACAAGAGCAACAGAGAACTAAAACAAGCCAGTAGGGTGATGCATTCCGAAAGTTAGAGTTTAAATCTAACTTTAAAGGGCATTCCCAAGTCGGCTTGTTTTTTTATAAGATCCATTTTAGAAATTATTGAAAGTATTTAAGTTACTGGCCGAATGCATCTCATTAGTTGAGATTTTAGTCTTTAACCAACTACTCACTCTAACTATTATTCTCCTCCACTCGTATAATTATTATCTCCCATTTTATAATTTGAACTTTCTCCGGGCTTATTGAGAATGCTGTTTCCGGTGTAGGAATATTCATTTCTTTTTTTGCGCTTCCATTCTATTAATACTCCAAAAGCTACAAGTGCGGCTATAGGAATTGAAAACATCCACATCTTTCATTCACGTCCTTTCGCTGAATTAAAATAGGGGTATAAGTTATAATCTACTTAAAACTAGAATGTTTGTTAAAAACTGATTTATTTGAATTTTAACATAAGAATGATTCTATTTCATCAAAATCAAATAGATAATCAGATGTTTGAAGAGTGAATACAGGCCATTGGAATAAAGTTTGGAGGAGAAGCCAGTGTGCTCAAGTATTAAAAATATAACTTATAATAAAAACGAAAAATACTGGGAAAAATATCAGCAATTCTTTCCAGAAGAAATGCAAATAACTGTCAACAACATGCCTGTCGAAAGATGGTGGCATTGGAACGATTATCACATCCATTTGGATAGAATGCAGGTTTCAAGTTCAAAAATCAAGGTTGTATTACTTCACGGAGCAGGCGGGAACGGCAGGCTTTTGGCACCTTATGCCCACATGCTACAACGGCTAGGGTATGATACAGTCTCCCCAGATCTTCCACCTTTTGGACTCAGCTATACTGATCCGTCCAAATCTATGGAGTACCGGGATTGGGTAATGATAGTAACGGAATTCGTCGAACAGGAGTTCAGGAGAGACGGTAAACCCATTGTTATACTGGGAGCCAGTATCGGAGGCATGCTTGGATACCAGGCAGCGTGTATGAGCAATCGAGTCAAAGGGTTGATTGTAACGACGTTTGTGGACACTAGTGATCAAAAAGTTCGTGACCAAATAGCCCCTAACAAGATAATAAGCCGCGCTGGCAAAATTGCGATGGATGGCTTTCCAAGGGCGTTAGATGGGTTTCACATACCAGTTAAAAAAGTATCAAAAATGGAGTTCATTACAAATAATGACGAACTGACAACATTAATTATGAACGATCCTCTAGCTGCTGGAACAAAAGTGACTCTGCGATTTCTAAGAACTTTTTTAAATACAAAGCCATTGATTGAGCCCGAACTCTTTGATGTCTGCCCCATATTACTTGCCCATCCTGAAATAGACCCGATGACGCCATTTAACTTAAGCAAGCCTTTTTATGACAGATTAAAGTGTAAGAAAAGATATGTGATGTTAGAAGGAGCAGGTCACTTTCCAATTGAGCAGCCAGGTGTAGAGCAATTAAAACAGGCCATGCTGCAGTTTTTAATCGAAATCGAAAATAGCGTCGCCGGCTATTAGTTTTGCTAACTGATAAGTAAGATGCAAGTCAATTGAATAATCATAGAGGGGTGCACAATGGAAGAAACAAACAGCTACACGTACTTTGGAATTGAAAGCAATGGAGAAATTGCAAAGGGTGGTTTAACTTCTTATCCCAAAGGCATGTTTAATCCAGAAGATATTTCAAATCTGCTGGGTATCCATGCTTTCAGCAGTTGGGCTTATGGAGATAAAAGAAAGGATGGATCCAAGTTTCTTTTTTCTTCATGGAGTGCAGAAAAATCTGCTATTGAAAGATTGGATGCAGAAGCTCAATGCCGGGATACCATCAAACATTTAAAAAACAAAATTCCACTGCTCAAACAAATCAAAGAACAATACGATGTGAATTTTATACTGGTGATTGTCCCCAGTGTATATGGCGAAGAAGCTCCTTATATAGGATTTGAAGAAGAGATCATTAGATTTTGTTATTTAACGGGAACAACAATTACAGTGGATATGTACATTTATCCAGCAGAAGATGAAAAGAGCTATTTTTAAACTCTTGAGTTCAGAAACCTATGTACAAGCAAGATAAATCTACGAAGATCACTGGTTTTAAGGAGATGCAAGGAATGTCGAAAAACAAAAAGAACAAGAAAGCAAAAAAGGAACAGAATATTTCATTTGATCCCTATTTTTCTGAGAAAGCAAAAATGGAAGTGAAAGTCGATAAACACGGCGTTTCTTTTGTTGGTAATGCGGAAGGGTACTTGTCACTTTCCAGGTTTTTTACCTATTTGGCAGAGGTTCACTTGTCTATAAGAGAAGAGCCTCACAGATCCGAGACAAATACAGTACAAGGGTATGGAGCCTACCACTTTAAAGACTACGTGGCTGAAGAAAAAATTCAACAAGGCGATTATTTATTTAGACCGGGTCCCATTCGCGAATTAGAAACTGACAATCACGAACAAGATGTATTATTTTGGTTATCCGATGTTATAGGTCCGGAATTTTGGTTGGAAAAAGAAAAGAAGGGTACAAAAGAAAAAAAGGAAAAGAAGGATTCAAAATGATGAAGGCAGTAGAGGAAGAGATTGTGAAATCATTCTTTGATAGGAAGGTGCAGGAAAGAGTGCTGCATGAATTGGTTTCACCTAATGTTTCATGTGTTCCAGGTGGCATATTTTGAAGCGGAACAAGCCTTTGGATCGCCGCCAAGGTATTTGTTAAAGAGACCCAAAATGAACTGATAAAGAACTAAGTCAAATTGTCTAGTTAATATAGGCTGCATAACATTTTAAGCGATTGAAGAAAGGGATTTTAGTTATGAAATTAGCATGGACAATATATTTAATAGGCTTGGTTCTTGTAATCGTATATTTCAATACTGGTTCCACCATTGCATTTATAATAGGGATTGGGCTTCAGCTAGCAGGGTTTGTCATTCAAACGATTACCAAAAGAAAAGCAGTAAAAGCCATACATAAATAGTAGAAAAAACTGTTTGAGTTTTCAAACGGTTTTCTTTTTCAATAGTATATATTTCAAATAGTTTTGGAATTTTTTAAAAAGAAGAACCAAAAGAGAGTCTTTTCGTTCTATAGAGTGAAAGCGATTTATTTTTTCTTATGAAGAGGGATACATCCCATGTAACGATATTGGAGGCTTCCAAAGCGAAAAAACTGATCAAAATTGTTTTAGTGATTTTAAGTGTGATTGCTTTCGGTATTGGGGTGTTTGTCATCATGTTCTACCTAAGTATGCAGCCAGATGCAGACCGAGAAGCACAGATTAGAGATGAAGCGGAGCTCTACTTGGCCGAAAATTTTAACAACGATTTTGAAATATACGATGCTTTGTATGACAACATGGGAAACTTCGAATTTGAATATGCGGCAAAGGCTCGGGATGTTCCCAACAATTCAATCTCGGAAGTTACAAAAACAATAACCTGTCTCTCGTTATTCGTCTTACTTTACCACGAGAAAGTAAGAGCGAAGATGAGATGCTTTTCACTGAGTTTATCTCTTTTTTACAAACTGAAAGAGAGTTAGAGCATGGAAAGTTGATCGTTTCTTATATTGCCAAAACAGGAGAAATGCTGGAGGATTACGAACGGAGCCAGGAATTTTAACAGATTAGAAGGGAGAGATTTTACTGAAAAAATTCTACTCTATACTTTCCGCCATTTGTTTTGCTTTAATGATCTTACCGTTTGCACTTCCTGCATCTCCTGGCGGCTTTGACCTTTTGGTTTTTATTTTGGGTATTAACTTTTACTTGCCGCTCGTTTTCGGCATAGCTGGAATCGTTCTGGGGCTGCTCGGCGTTAAAGGAAATGCCAGACTTTATTTAGTTTCGTTTAATGCATGTGGATTAATAATTTATATTTTTATTATGTTTACAGCTTTTTGGGGTTTTAAAGAACCTTGAGGATTTTCTAACTAAAAAGCGATAGAGGAAATAAATTTCTTCTATCGCTTTTTCCTTTTTATAAAGAGGATTATTCGGATATTTAGAGAATAGGAATGGGACATAGCGAAAGGGGTGGAGAGATGGATTGGTCGATCATTTTTAGCTGGACGCTGACTGGTATAATCCTATTGAATATTGCATTGGCGATTGTCGTTATTTTTAGTGAACGGCGTGATGCCGGTGCTGCCTGGGCATGGCTGCTGGTTTTGTTTTTCTTGCCAGTTCTTGGCTTTATAGTCTACTTGTTTTTCGGGCGACTGTTAAAAGATAGGAATTTCTATAAGTTAAGTGAAGAAGAACAGTCCTATCACTCTCGGCAAATTAATTCTCAAATCGAACGCATTCAAAGCGGCGCAGTGGAATACGATGATGAACTGCTGAAAAAACACAAGCAGCTGTTGATCATGAACTTGGAATCTTCCCGCTCAATGATCAGTTTTTATAATGACATGGATGTGCTTTCTGAAGGTGTACAAAAGTTCGATACAATGATTGCGGACATTGGAAGTGCACAGGAAGAGGTCAATATTCAGTATTACATCATCAAGCGGGATGCCCTCGGCAAGCGGCTTCTGGATGCTTTGCTGGAGCGGGCAAAAGCAGGGGTCAAAGTTCGTCTTCTTTATGATGGATTTGGTTCAAGGAGTTTAAAAGAGGCCGACTTTAAAGAATTGATTGCGAATGGCGGCGAAGTGCAGATTTTCTTCCCTTCGACTCTCGGCTTGATCAATTTCCGGGTTAATAACCGCAACCACCGCAAAGTTTGTATCATTGATGGAAAAGTTGGTTATATCGGTGGCTTTAATGTTGGTACAGAGTATTTAGGTGAAGTTGAGAAGTTTGGCTACTGGCGCGATGTTCATTTGCGTATACAAGGAGATGTTGTCCATCATATCCAGGAACGCTTTATTTTGGACTGGAACTACTCCAACCAGCACAAAAAAAGAGACGACTTATTTTGCTTTCCCCAGCACGAAGTTAAGAATTTGTCTCCCATGCAAATCGTCACAAGTGGCCCGAACTCCCATACAGAACACTTGAAGAACATGATGATCAAAATGATCCTAACGGCCGAAAGGGAAGTTTACATCCAGACTCCGTATTTCATACCCGATAAGAGTTTCATGGACGCCTGCAAAATGGCGTTGCTGAGCGGCGTGAAAATGCATATTATGATCCCGGGTAAGCCGGACCATCCATTTGTTATGTGGGGATCTTGGTCATTTCTGGGTGAACTGCTCGATTACGGCGCGGATGTCTATTTGTATGACCGTGGATTTCTCCACTCCAAAACAATGTCCATAGACAGTGAAATTTCTACCATTGGCACGACTAATTTGGATGCCCGAAGTTTCCGCCTGAATTTTGAAATGAATGCATTGGTGTTCAATCGCCAAGTCGCGCTTGAATTGGAGTCGTTGTTCGAGACAGATGCAGCTGACTGTCGGAAACTGACGAAAGAACTATATGCCAAGCGCAATTGGACGATTAAGTTCCGCGAAGGGGTGTCGCGTTTGTTAAGTCCGATTTTATAAACTGAGGAAGAACCCTTCAATGACTCTACTTTAGAAAATACTAAGACAGAAAGCTTCTAAACTTCGAGTTTAGTTTGTTTCACCGAAAATTGAATTGACTGCCATTTTCGCAATTGTATCGTTGGACATGATAAAATTATCTACTTTAATATGCGAAAAACTCTCCAGATGTTCCTGCCGCTCAATCTCTACAGTTTTAAACACATCAGGAGACAGTCGTTCTACAGCGGTAGCAATCAGTAGTGATTTTCCATCAGTCAGCATTTGATCCTCAATGCGGTCATCTGCAAAAATCAGGACCGCTTTCGCTTGATGAACATTGGCCTGCCGAAGTATCTTTTCATGTGTAGCATCCCCACGGACATAATGAATTCTCGTGTTGACCTTTTTTACTTTTTCCATTCTATCAATCACTACTACCTCAACTTGTTTATCAAGTTTCAATATTTCTGCTATGGCATTTTCAGCTTTATATGACCAATCAATGATCACAATATGATTTTGTCCTCTGAACATCAACTCACCCCTTTCTTTCCTTTTTTTATGCAATGTCATACTTTCGATTGTTTTTCCGATAAAGGCTGCAAACAACCCGATGCCAATAATATACAAAAAAACAACGGTGAAAATTCTTCCCTCATTGGTGGAAGGAGAAAGATCACCATAACCGACAGTCAAAATCGTCGTCATAGTGAACCATAATGAATCTGCGTAACTAGTAAAAGTCGATGGCTCTATGACAGGCAATAGAAGGGTACTCAATCCAATGAGTACTAATGTGCTAACCGTAAGTATAAGCCACGATAGTCTTATGGCCTGTAAGTAGAGTTTTCGAAGTATAATCAATTCTGAACCCTCCCTTTTTTCATTAGTATATACTACCAAATGTGAGTTTGGACTTCTCAATTTCAAGCAGTTTCAAGGCATATAGAAATACATATTCAGATTTTTCTTTTTTTAGACAAGAGATTTTAAAGACTTACTCGGAGCTTATTATGAAGCGATAAGGTTTATCTAACCGAAGAAAACATCCCTATGAAGACAAAAAATGAGAAGAGGCGATTGATTATAAACCAGAAAGGGGAATGCGGTATGAAAAAACGACCAAACAAGGATTTTTCTAGGCTGCCAAAAGCTTCACCAAAACGAAAAAAGTGGCGACGAGCAAAATTCATCGGTAGCATCTTAGGAGTTGGAGTCATCACGCTTTCTTCTTTTTTTGTGTTCAATAGTCCAGAAATGTTTTCACGTACAAATGAAATGAAGGATGATCCAGCTCCAGAGAGACTCTCCCAAGTTCCGGAAACCGATAATACTTTCACAATCGAATGGTCGTTTGATTCGATGGACAGGGGAGAGCATGATTTACTCACGGCTTTTCATGGTGAGCTTGTTGTTTCAGAAGAAATCGAACCACTAAAGCTTGGAGATATCCTCTATTACCAATTTCATGGAGAACAACAATTGGGACGCCTTGTTGGCTTGCCTGGTGAGACTGTAGAAATACAAAATGGGCAAGTGTATGTCGATGGCAACGAGCTAAATCCTTTTTACGGTGGAGCAGCAAGTCTCGGTATGACAAAAGAAGAGTATTTTAAGAGTGTCCACTCGGAAAATGTAGATTTGGATGCAATGGAAGAGTATTTTAATACTTCAATGGAGCCGGTCACTGTTGCAGGAAATGCGGTCTTTGTTTTGGTGGATATGTGGTGGAGAGGCAGGGACAGCAGAGAATACGGGCCCATTCCCTATGAACAGATACAGGGGATAGTTTTGGGTTATAAGCAATAGCTACGACTTGTAAATGATTGCAGAAGCGAAAATAGTAAATGGACAGATTCAGGGGGGACCGATATGAACTTCAAAAGCGCCCGGGTGTACTTGCGCCCCTTAAATGAAACGGATGCACCGACCTTGTTGACCAATACAGAGAATGAAGAAATACGCTACCTGACTGGAACGACACACTCATTTACGTTGGAACAAGTCCAGCAGCATATTCAAAACGTGGCGAAAGATGCAACCCGCTATGATTTTGCCATTTGCCTAACGGAAACTGATCAAATGATTGGAGAGCTATCAATTACAGATATTGACGAAAATAACAGAAAAGCAGGATTTAGAATTTCAATGAATGCTATGGAACTGACTGGCCAAGGTTATGGCACGGAGGCCATTCGCCTTGTCTTGAAATTTGTTTTTGAGGAACTTCGATTGAATCGTCTGCAATTGGAAGTGTTTAGCCACAACCTGCAAGGAATCCGAGCTTATGAAAAATCGGGTTTCCAAAAAGAAGGAATTTTGCGAGACTCTCTTTATTATAATGGGAAGTTCTCAGATGAAATTATCATGTCAATTATTCAAACAGATTACGATAAAATTTAAATATAGGTTTTATTTCAAAACACCAAAATAAAAACTTTTTATTGGTCAATCCATAATCGTTGAACATTCACTAATTCTTCCCCATCAAACTCCATCTTATAAATATCAGGTTTCGAGATGCGATTTAAAAACTGTAAATCGTAATTTCCCTCATAAAAACCCATCATCAACGTCATTACAACACCATGGGTTCCCAGTGCAATTTTTTTGCCGTGATATACAATTAGCAGTTCTTTTAAAATGTCTACAGCTCTTTTTTGGCATTCGGCATTTGATTCTCCTGCACCTAACGAATACTGTGGATCTGAAAATGATTTTTCTATTAATGGATCCAACTCGTTGTCGGCCATGCGCTCAGGAGCTGTTGAAAAAACTCTTTCTTTTAAGTCTTCAACCACTAAAACTTCTTTTCCTAACCGCTGTGCCAAAGGTTCAACCGTGGCAATTGACCGTGCATAGGGGCTGGAAACAACAATATCAATTTCTTCATTTTCCAAAATGGCAGTTACTATCTTTGCATCCAGCTGCCCTTTTTCTGTTAATCCTCTGGTTCGTTCATTTTCTTCTTTTGGTGAGTCGCTGTGCCTTACCATATATACAACTGTCGCCATAACTTTGTCCCCCTTTATATTATAAAAAGACTCCCATATTGACGGAATAGGAGAAATGCCAAGCATGAAAATATTTATTACCGTAAAAAATGCAAGTGCCAGGAAAAATTATGTGGACAAGCTGGAAGTAGAATTGCCCGCATCAATCACTACGCTGCAATTGCTGGTTGAAGAAATCGTCAAACAAAACGTCATGCATTACAATGCGTCCCTCGAACAAGGCAAGCTTGCTGCATTTCTCACTGCAAATGAAATGAGAGATCTGGAACCTACAGGAAAAATAGGATTTGGGGAAACGTATGACAATCGCCAAGCGGATATGGAAAAAGCATTACAAGAAGCCGAAGCAGCATTTGAAGATGGATTGTACCGTGTGTTCATTAACGAACTGGAAATAATGGAATACAAACAAACCGTCGCAATGGAACAGCACGACACAGTTGTATTTCTTCGATTGACAATGTTGGCTGGAAGAATGTGGTGACCCCAAGGAGGAAGTTAGATGAATGGCAAAATTGATAACGAGTATTTGAAAGAACTTCAAGAAAAAGTCGACAGTTTACCAGAAACAGACAAGGAGTTAGGGCGCAGACTGGAGAGATTCTGCACATTGGAAGAGTATAAATACGATGCCCACATTCGCCGATTTGAAAGACAGCTGGGGCGAAATGCGCCAAACTTTCAACTGAAAATTGAAAAGCTGCAGGACCTGACAAAACTGCTGCTGCCTCCATATTATTCGGACGTATTGGCATATATCATCCAACATGCAACAGATCATGCCTATACCATAGGCTATAGCAGAAAGCCATTTAGAACGAACGAGTTATCGGTCCATTGGGACACCATTCTTTGGAAATGTTTTGCGCTTCATGCACATGCAGCTTCTGGACTCCATTCTACGGAGCTGTTGACGCAAAAAACAGAACTTGCCGAGTACAGCATCAAAAGCGACATCATCGCCTATGAAATTGATCAGCAAAACCCTGAAATATTGGATCAGATACAACTTGCTGTATTTGGCGACAACAATATTGCCCTTGTCTCCAGAAATCTGATCAAAGGCATCGTCATGAGCCATGACAAAAAAATGCATACCTTGCTTGGCCAGCTGCTGGTGGCTGCTAGATTACAGGAGGGACTTCGGCAGAGCATTGTCGAAACGATGGATGAAGGCTGTTTGGAAGCCACAACCTGCTTGATGAACGTTATTTTAGAGCACGATCTTATCCGCTTCAGTTCGGTCGTGCGTGCAATGAGTGTATGGACAGGCATAGCTTTTGATGTAGAAAACAATCGAGTATTGAAACAAACGATTCGCTTCATGCATGAGGCATTGACTGACGAGGCACGCAGAGTTGAGGGTCTAACCAGTAAAAATGCAAACGAATTGTATATCAGTTTATGGGCAACTGCGGTTCAAGAGGAAAAGCTGTTGCCCGCCGCAGCAGCTGATGTTTTGAAAAACGGCGAGTCTTACCAGAAAGTTGTTGCTCTTTATTTAATGCACGAAAGCGAAAACCTGTCCGCAAAGTACAGCGTTGCCTCGGCAAACTTGGGTGTCTCCAACACTGAGGTAGAAGCAATGGTAATCGCTAATTACCCAGATACATATGACTACAAAACAATTTTTAACATACAGCGGAATGTAAAATCCATAACCGATGGTGTAAATTACATTCCTGAATTGACGGATACCAGAGAGCGCAACCATCAATTTGTAACATTAATGGATATGTTTTTGGCGGCTCCCAAGAAAGAGATTACGCTCACTTTTAAACTAGGCACCGGTGTTGAAATCTCTTACTCTGCAGACTCAGTCGCGCGAAAAATTCTTTACTTGATCGCCTATGATCGTGACGTACAAAAACTCAATAAACTTTTAGCGCACAAGGAGATTTTAAGTTCCGAAACAAAAGGCGTGATCCTAGAGAACTTTTTACACAATCCTGAAGATCTAATTCAACGAAATTTTATTTTTTCCAGTTTATCGGATCGAAGCAGCCAAAATCGGTGGCTCGCACTGAAAAAAGTTGAGCGTTTGTCATTGGATGCCAACGAAATAGCCCGTGTAGAGGCATTGTTAAAGCTAAAAACAGGAACTTTAAGGCAAAGTGCAATCAACATATTGATGAAGTTGGAGAAAAACGCGTTGCAGCAGTCTATTAATCGTCTTCTCTCGAGCAATCAAGAATTGCTGCGCCTTGGCGGATTGGAAATCCTCACGGAAATCCATGATAAAAAGAGAGATCAATTTTCTTTTTTTCAAAATGAGCATTTAGCTATTTCACAGCCTACGCAGAAAGAACAGGTTCTGCTCGATAAGCTAAAAGCGGCAGAACCTGATGATGCCCAAATAGGATTTGGGTTGTATAATCCCCAAAGTACGTTTCAATTTTTTGTAGAGCAAGCTCCAATTAAAGCGCTTCTGCTGCAGGATTTCTTAAGCATCGAGAAAGATCGTTTTGCAGAACTGCTAACGGGACTGGATGGGTTGGTGCTCGAGCACAAAGATACATCGTATGAACTGGAATGGTACGGTTCAATGGAGGTTTATTTGATTGGAGCGGAAATAAACAGAGACAACACTTATTACAGAGAAGAACACGAAAAAGGCATCACTTCGCTGCCGCTGGCAGAAGTATGGAAATCTTATATGGAAAAACAGAAAGCAACGGCTTCTGAACTGTTTCAACTGGAAACGATTTTTTCACTGCAAAAAGTTTACGACTATTACGAAAAGCTTTGTCAAATTGAAGCCAACCGGTCCACAGCCTCCAGCAAATGGAGAAAAGAGCTGCTGGAGTCGCTTTACCCAACGGAAAAAATGGCTGATTTCATTGGGATCCAGCAACAAATGGTATACATGCAGCAGATCAAAGAAATCATCACCGCCTTTTTTGAAGACCGGGACAGCCAGGCTTTTTTTGATGCGACCAGTCGGATTTTAAACACCTTAATTCGAGCCGTTCCTGAAGAAATCCGGAAAGATCAGAGTGGTTTGTATGAATACATGGCTCATCCTTGGTTAGAGTGGATGACTGAAGATTCCTTGGATGATGCTTGTTTTGCACGCTATTTTACCAGTAAATATGTACTTTACACCAGCAAGAAATTCCGTAGTTACCAGCCGAGTCTTGAGGAAATCAATCGAGCCTTTTCCCTTGCTCTGATCGATAGAAATGAATGCTTCCGGGAATTACTGGAGCGAGACGGCGGAGAGTATGGGCATCATCTCTATCAACTCACACAAGATAATCGTTCCCAGAAGTTCGAAGCGCTGAAAGAGCTAAAACATACACTGGTGGAACGCCTGCTTGAAATTGAGTTGAAAAGAGGAGAATTGCCAACACCGGCTTCCAGTTTGGCGGAAAAGATCGCCTATTTTGAAGGAGTAGAGTATTTCTTCTCTATCCTCAAAGCGCTGGAGGGAAATACCTTAGCGCGCGGTTATTTTTATTCTTTTGATGAGCATTACGCCAAAAAAGATATGATGAGCCAGTTGCTGAAAAGTTGTCATCCGCGACAAGGAGACACTTCAGACCATTTGGCTCGGATGTGCAACGAATTTCCCATTTCAGAAAAGCGTTTGTTGGAAGCTGCTATGTACGCTCCCCAATGGACTGACCTTATAGCTGACTATTTAGGATGGAGTGGATTGAAAAAAGCAATCTGGTATTTTCATGCGCATACAAGCGAAGTGCTATCTGCAGAAAAAGAAACGATTATTGCCCAGTTTTCCCCGATTTCCCCTGAACAGTTTAATGATGGAGCGTTTGACCTTAAGTGGTTCAAAGAAGCGCATGATGAACTGGGTGAAGAACGTTTTGAACTTTTATACCAATGCGCCAAGTATATTTCAATGGGTGCCTTGCATAGAAGAGCTCAATTGTTCGCAGATGCTGCAATGGGAAAATTAGATCCAGAAGAATTAAAAACAAGTGCTCAAATCAAACGCAACAAGGAGCATTTGCTTTCTTATAGTTTGCTGCCGGTCATTGGCGATACGGAAGAAACAATTCTGGAACGCTACGAATTTATTCAACAATTTCTCACTGAAAGCAAAAGCTTTGGAGCCCAAAGGCGGACAAGCGAGGCAAAGGTTGTGGAAATCGCTTTGGAAAACTTAGCGGAAACTGGCGGCTACCAAGACAGCATAAGAATGCGCTGGGTTATGGAAGCAAAGAAAATAGAGTCTCTCAAACCGTATACCATCCCTGTAGAAGTAGAAGGCTATCAAGTTTATATTGTGATTGACAAAAATGGCAAGAGCCGTCTTCAACTTGCCAAAAACGGAAAAGAGCTTGCTTCTTTGCCCGCAAAACTTAAAAAGAACGATTATGTACAAAAGCTAAAAGAAATCCACACAGAGTTGAAAAATCAAACTCGCCGTAACCGCACCGAACTGGAAAAATCAATGGTTAGGCAAAGCAAATTCAGCAAAAACGAATTGGAACGGATGATCCAAAATCCAACCGTCGAACCTATGGTTAAAAACTTGATCTTTCAAGTAGGAAATCGCTTTGGTTTTCTTGAAAAAAGTCAGCTCGTTCAAGAAAATGGAGAGATTTATGCTCTGCAAGAAACGGATCAAGTCAGGATTGCCCATTGTGTTGATCTGCATATGCACGGGGTGTGGGAGAAGTACCAACGGATTCTGTTTGACCGACAGATTGTACAGCCGTTCAAGCAAGTGTTCCGGGAGTTGTATGTTCTGAATGCTGATGAAAAAGCAGCCAGGTTCCGTTCAGCAAGGTATGCAGGGCACCAGCTCCAGCCTGCAAAAGCACTTGCTTTGTTTAGAGGACGTTCGTGGACAGTCCATTACGAAGAAGGGCTGCAAAAAGTAGATTACCAAGAAAACATTATCGCAACAGTGGATGCAATGGCTGATTGGTTTTCACCAGCAGATATTGAAAGCCCTACGATTGAACATGTGGCGTTTTTTGAACGAAAAACAGCGAAAGCTTTGGAACTGGCAGACGTTCCGCCCATTCTCTTTTCAGAAACGATGCGCGATGTGGACTTGGCCATCAGCATTGCTCATGTCGGCGGCGTGGATCCACAAGCAAGCTTGACCACAATCGAAATGAGGAAAGCAATCATACGGGAATCCATTCGACTGACGCAAACGGCAAACGTTCACCTCAAAGAAAACTTTGCTTATATCGAAGGCACCCTCGGTTCTTATGGAGTCCATCTAGGCAGTGGATCTGTCCAAAAGCAGGCAACAGGCTCGCTTTATCTTATTCCGGTCCATAGCCAGCACAGGGGCAAGCTATTCTTGCCATTTCTAGACGAAGACCCAAAAACAGCGGAAATTCTGGCAAAAATTCTTTTGCTGGCGAATGACAAGAAGATAAAAGATCCGCACATCTTGGCGCAGATAAACAATTAATTGTTTATCTGGCTGAGGGATTGCCACAAGTAATAGACAACCTGTCCGTATTATTTGGAGTTGAACACACATACTTTCAATAAATAATAATTTGAACTTATGCAGGTTTCTTCTAGACTTTAACGAATTAAATAAATGATTAATTTAATTCAGAACGGAGGAGAATCAATGGCATTAAAAGAAAAAGAGATTTACGTCAATTTGCCTGTGAAAGATTTGGATAAATCGGTGGAGTTTTTTACGAAGCTTGGATTTGAATTTCATCCAGAAATGACGGATGAAAATGCATCATGCATGATTGTCGGAGAAAACATTTTTGTTATGCTGTTAATTGAGCCTTTCTTTAAAACGTTCACCAAAAAAGAACTTGCCGATTCAACAACAAACACAGAAGTGATTGTGGCGCTTTCTGCCGATAGCCGTCAAAGTGTTGATGACATCGTCAACAAAGCGTTAGAAGCGGGCGGAACAGCTTCGAACGATGTGATGGATAACGAGTATATGTATGCTTGGAGCTTCCAAGACCTTGATGGCCATTTATGGGAAGTCATGGCCATGGCAGAAAACGGCGATTCGAATAAGAGCAATACGTAAAACCAGAAAACCATTTAGGAGAAATCCTAAATGGTTTTCTGGTTTATAAATCATGGTCTCGTAAAGGGGTTAAGTTATTGAAAGAAAGCAGCAATTTAAAATTTTGGGGGATTATACAATTGACACGACAAGAGGTGAAAAATTATGAAGCGAAAGGTCGAAATTTTCACGTGGAATGGCATGTCTATTGAGTATTCCATTGTTGGAAAGGGAGAACCCGTACTGGTCATGCACGGTGGACATTCAAATTGCAATGAAGAAATGGGTTACAGAGCATTGGTTGAAAACGATTTTATGGTGATCACTCCTTCAAGAGCAGGCTATGGAAAAACTTCAAAGAGGGTGGGGAAAAGCCTGTCGACAGCTTGCGAATGTTACCGCAAATTGATCAATCACTTGAATATCGAAAAAGTTCACTTGCTTGCGATTTCAGCTGGTGGACCCAGCGGCATCTACTTTGCATCACATTTTCCTGAAGTGGTCAGCACGTTGACTTTACAGTCTGCAGTAACCACTAATTGGCTTCAACCAAAAGATAAAGAATACAAGGCAGCTAAAATATTATTTCAACCTTATACTGAAAAGTTTACCTGGTCTTTTATTTCTGAACTAAACAATCGGTTTCCGCAATTGATTTTCCGCAGCATGTTTTCATCATTCAGTACTCTGTCCTACAGGGAGGCAAAAACTAAATTTGCGATTACTGATCGCGAATCCATGCGAAAAATGAACAATCGCCAGCGATCGGGCATTGGCTTTATGATCGACCTCAAGCAAAATGCGGAAATAACCATCGAAGATTTACAAGCAATTGCTTGCCCCACACTCCTTCTTCACAGTAAGCATGATGGAGCCGTCCCTTTGGAGCATCCTTACCATGCACATACACACATCCCTCATTCGAACCTTAATTTAGTCGACTCATGGGGGCATTTAATTTGGCTTGGGAATACGGCAAATGAAATCGATACAAAAACAATCTCTTTTCTAAAGACAAAAGGTATTTCTTGATGAACGACTGGATATTATTGGTATAATTAATGTGGAAATAGTTGTGATAAGATCACTTTCCAAACTTACTGCTGTTGCACCTTAGCTGAAATTTTATGAAAGGAGTCTTTGAATGAAGCATATTTATGCCTTTGAAAAAATAGAAGAGGTTGAAAAGTACCAAGCCGTCATAGAACGATTCAAAAGACATTTAAATGCCTATCAAAAACATTTAGAAACTAATTATTCCCTAGTAGACAAACCTAAGGCAGTTGTTTGGACGTCTGTAGAGTCAGCTACAACTGTTTTTTCTAATCTTCCCATCCCAGCATTTACAAACAAGAACACGATTTATATCTCACCAGATGTCCTAGCTTGGAGAGAACTTTTCGTCCAGCAGTTGGATGGGCTGGATCTTCCCCATATCATCCAGTTTTACGAGAAGCTTTCAGAAAAGCATGTTCTCACAATTCTCGGTCACGAACTAACTCATCACTCCGATTTGTTTTTAGATGAGTTTGACGAAGAGCGGGAAGACAGCATATGGTTTGAAGAAGGGATGTGTGAGTACTTACCCCGAAAGTTCCTGTTAACTGATGAGGAATTTCATCAAGTCTCAGCCATTGAAAAGGAGCTGGTCAACGTATTTGCGGTAAAGTATGGAGATCGACCGCTTGACGAGTTTGGAAGCAATTCGTATCAGGAAAGTTTATCAAGCATCATGTTTGATTATTGGAGAAGTTTTCTTACAGTAAAGTATTTGGTGGAAGTTTGTTACGAAAATAATATACAGGCAGTTTTTGAAGATTACACTGAATGGCATGCAGAAGGACGAAAGATTTCGCTTACTGAATATTTTAGATTAGAGAAGTTATCTGTGTAAAAATGAGGAAGAATTCATATGACTGTTTTATTAAAAGTTATAAGCATCCTGCTTATAATTTCAGCGGCGATTTTAATCTACACCGAGACGACCGGTCTTTTAATCGGTGTAATTCCTTTTGTTGCAGGCGCTCTTCTTTACGCCTATACGAAAAGTAAGAATGCATATGCTGAATAACTGATTAGAGTATGAAGAAGAAAAGAAGCTGAGCCCAGCAAATCTTTTCTCCTTCAGTTTGATCGGGTTATCAGCAGCCCTAAACTATATCAGAGATCATTTAACCACTCTCTCAAAACACGGTTAAAAAGCTCTGCTTTTTGTACAGGCCAGGCATGTTGTGCTCCTGGAATTAAACTCCCTTTGGCGTTCGGAATGAATTTTGGAGCCAATTGAATTGATTCAAGAATACCGCGGGACTCGCGATCGCCTGCGACGATAAAACATGGACTGGTGATCTTTCCATAGGATTCGTCCAATCTGAAAGACATGATTTCCTTCCAAATCGTTTCGTAGGTTTTACGTGTCAGCAGCTGATAATTCGTTATGAATTCAGTCGTTTTATCGGGAGGCAATTGGTAGTACTCCCGGGCCAGTTTGTTCAGGTAGCGTTCATTTTGTATGCCACGCTGTACTGCACGAGATTGCAATTTCATTAAAAACTGAAAGTGCATCGGTTTTGCGGTAATGCCGCTGACCAATAGGCTAAGAATATTTTCGGGAAACCGTTTTGCTAATTCTAACGCTACATGGCCGCCTAATGAAATTCCGACCACATGAACCTTTCGATTTCCAATCACTTCATGGGCAATTAACTCTGTGGTATCCGCTAAACGAACCCATGGCGTTGAGATGCTTTTCCCATGTCCCGGCAAATCGACCAGGACTAGTGGATAATCTGAGAAAGCAGCTTCTTGCTGCCACCACATCCAGCGGCTCGCCCCAAGTCCGTGGAGAAAGAGTATTGGGTCATTTTGATCGAGTCTGGTTTCCTTGTAATTTATCATATCTGAAATCCCCTATAGTAAATTATTTCCGAGGCAGGCAATTTTATTTAAGGAGTCATTAGTGGTTTCAACAAAAGTGGAGGGATATCATGACCAACGGAATCGATTTTTATATTGCCAATAAACCCAAAGAAATAGCGTCTTCCCCAAAACACGTAAAGTTTGACGAGAGACTTCACCAGTACCTGATAGATCAGGAGGGATATCCTGCAAAAAAACACAGCTTGTTAATCAATCTTGATCAATCCAGTGATCGCTTGTTTTCAACGAGAGATGTATATGAGTTAGTGATGATTTGTGAAAGACTGTTAAATGAATACAGACTAGATCTAACTAAACAAGGGGAAGCAGACAAAATTACGTGGGGCATCAACCAATTTGCACAAGATCTGAAAACGCTTTGCCTGGTTGCAATAGAACAAAACAAAAAAGTATTTGCAGCAGGTGATTGAAAAGTTTTTTGTATTTGCAACAAAGTGGTCCCGCTGTAACTAAAGTTTTCAACCGCCGTCTAAATGGTATTGGAGGCGGTAGGAAATGACCTTAAGACAATTATTTTTAATGAGTATACTTATTAGTATGATGGTCGGCTGCAGCTCCAAAAATCCACTGGTGCAAAATGCCAGAGACATGAATACTTCTTCGGAGGATCTAGAATCCATCTCACAAAAGCCACCGCAAATGAAAATCGAAATAAATGGAGAACAGTTTATGGCTGCCCTAAGTGGATATGCATGGAGTTACTTTGACCCAGAAGAAAATGCGATGGCTTCTGTGCAAGCAGAATCCATCTCACCTTTTGAACTGCTTGGCAACCGCAGTGCTCCGAAAGTAAATTCGAAAACATCTATTCAGTTTAAATTTGAGACAGATCCACTTTCTTACAAAGTAACTATTTGGGAAGCTGAAAAGAATTTAAAGAGTTCTTCTGATATGGTCGTTTTAGATGGACAAACTGGCAGAACGATTTATGAAGTGACAGCAACTTGGGAACAAGGAACAGCCCATTATTTTTTTCCTTTGATGGTTGAATAGTATTCGGACTTGGTAGTTGGTGTCTTTTTATAAAACTATATTTTGTCTAAAATTATTTACACTTGATAAAAAAGTCAGAAAAGAAATGAATAGAATCAATTCCATTTCATCCTAATATGTTAAGGTAATAATTAGGAGGTGATCTCTTGGAACGTTTTGATTTAAGCTTCAACAACCGAAGTGTAAGGATATATTTCGCTACAGTTCTTCCGTTAATGCTACTGGCAATAGTGTTGTATCTCTTTTTGCCAACTGAATTTCATTTGATTCCATCCTTACTATTGGTTACGGGGACTGTCAGCTATTTTATATGGTATTACTCGAATAAGAAAAAACATAGAAATTATTAGTTTTAAATCCGTGTTGGGTAAAGATGTAAGTTACATTTACTTATAGCGGAGGGATACTAATTCATAAATTGATTGTTATTTTTTGTTTCTACTAAAATTGTGTAAAGCTCTATGCTTTTGAAAAATACAAGGAGGGAGTACATTGGATCAAGTAGAGAAAAATCAGCAATTCTATTGGATCATCTGGCATCTTGCGCTGTTATTTATAGGTTTAGGAGCCATCAGAGCTCTTACTATTTACCAAGACGGGTTAGGGTTTGTCCTCAGCTTTATAGGTTTTTCTTTTGTGTCTATCCACGTCAAGTTTATGGAAAAAAAGTGGGGGGTTTCAAGAAAGGTGTCAATTCTCAGCTGGGTTGCATTTATGCTTGTGCTAGTTCCACTCGCTTACTGGCTTTCCTATCCTCGGTAAATAGCTAATCACCATGCCTTTATATACAATCAAAAAAGCTCGGTTAGCTTGAAAAACAAGTTAACCGAACTCTTCCGGAGAAATAATTACTGCTTAGGCTTTTTGCTTCGGACCACCAAAACATCACAAGGGCTGCTGCTGACAATATGTTGAGACACACTTCCCATTAATATATGTTCGACTGCATTCAAACCTTGCGCTCCGCATACGATAAGGTCGGCATCCACCTGCTTGGCATAGTCTCGTGTAATGACCTTATTAGGGGATCCCGGAACCACAAATTCATTCACTTCCGGGATGCCTGCTGCAACAGCTTCCTTCTTATAATCATCAAGCAGCTGGATGCCATAATCAAATACATCATCGTTTTTATCCGGTACACGTTTTGTCATCGCCGTAAAGGAGCGGGTATCGACTACGTAAATTAAGTTCAATTCCGCATTATCCCGTTTCGCTATTTGCACCGATTTTTTAAAAGCCGCTTCCGCTTCAGGTGATCCGTCAACCGCCGTCAAAATGTGTGTGTATTCCAAAGTCATGCTAATCCCTCCCAATTTTTTAATTCTTTTCTAAAGCTTAATTCTTCAATGCTGCTTAAAACCCTTTTAAAAAGACTGAATATTTAAATAAAATTTAAAAATAGACTTTTGAAGAAATTCAAATCTCAGCAGTTCCGAACAAAGCCAGTGCAAAAGAGCTTCAAATCCAGCTATGGGTGCCTTGTTTGTTTTGATGAAATGAGCAAGCCTGTTGTCCAAACACAGGAAAAACATGAAACCTCAACTGTACCGCTTCGTATATAAGAAATTAAAGATGTACATAAAATACAAATGAAAAGAGGGATTATTCATGTCTTCAGAAATAATCGGCCTACTTGCTATAGTCACAAGTATAATTTGGGTTACTATGACCTACGAACTTATGAAATCTTCAGAGACACAGAATGGGCGTAAGATTGTCACTTTAACGACAGCGGGCACTTTGTTTACATCGATCCTCACAGTTTCACTGTTTCAAAGTCTTCCATTTTAAAATGCGGAGAAATCATGAAGCAAAATATATACTAATAACTAGAGAGAAGGAGCCGCCTAAAAGCTCATCTTCTCTCTTTTCTCTATAACGCTCATGTTTGGGAAATGACAATGTCCTTACGAATGATTTCATTGTAATAATCAGGAGAGTACCGTTTTAAAACCATTAATCCTCTTAATGTATTCATAGCTCCAATTTTTGCGGTTTCCATCCGAAAGTGAATCTTGCCAGTGTAGGCTGGCCCTTTAGTCAAGTACCCTTTTTCAAACTTTTTTTTGAGCAGTTCCAATCCCTCTTCCAATGCGGGGGCATGCGGATAACTGATGGCCGCAAAATAAACCAAGGCGCGTAAGACGTCGTATTTCCACCTTGTTGGGAAGTGAAACTCAGCAATATAAGGCAAAATGATTTCATGGGTCGATTTTCTGCGCAACAGATTCCGGTCCAGCAAATAGCTTTGGCCCGTTTGAGTCTGTTTCTTTATCCTGGAAAGGCTGTTTCCATATCCTTCTTTTTCGTATTCTGCATATGCTTCCAGAACAGACAAGGTGGTGTGTATGGAACTTTTAGCACTATGGCTATGCGCAGCAGAACAATTCCAACCACCATCCGGCTGCTGCTGTTCAAGCAAATAGCGAATCATCTCATCAATAACAGATGACCGGTAATTGCCGTAGGTCAATAACCCAGAAAGCATTGCTACGACACAAACATCGTCTTCCACAAATTCTCGAGGGTTCCACATATAGTCGATCAAGGTCTGCAATCCCTGTTGGTAAATGGGATGCGCCGGATCAATTTCCAAAGATTTTAAATCTCTCATCGTATAAAAAGTCGATATCCACTTCGGGCTGTAAATCCCGTTTCCCCACGTCTTTTTTTCTCCATCAAAGTAAGAAAGAAATTGACTGATCCAACCGTCTGTTGTGTAAGAAGGATGTTTATCCAACAAATAGAGCTCAGTCTGCCTTTTTACAGCCGGGTCGCTGTCCAATAAAAAGTCAATAATCTTCATCATGGAAACCTCCTTCGGATACTTACCCACCTATTTATCTGGAAGTTATTCTAGATATCTTGTCTGTATCAAAATCAGATAGTTGATTGACATAAAGCTTGAATTCCGTACTTAAACTAAAAATTTGCACCCACGTACCAAAAATCAAAGCATCGTAAACGCTAGTCGGTAGAATATACCCAGTTAGTAGCATGAGGCCCTTTAAGTGTGGACGATAATTTCGATTCCACTGTTTAACATACTTCCATGTGCTTTTAATATTTCCTTCAATAACGTTAGATTTTTAAAATAAAAGTTCATACTGATTTTTAAAAAAATGTAAGAAAAGAACATTTCGAATGTTCTTTCATATAAAATTAGGAAAGATAAACTAAATAAAGGGTAGAAAGCAGGGAGTAGCATGGATCGAAAAAAACTGGAAGCAGCACTAGTTCATGCCGGTGTTCAAGAACCAATATTTCTCGGTGAGGGTGCATGGCATTGTGCTTGGAAAGTACAAAAAGACAATGATGATTTTGTATTGCGAATTCCGAAACAAACAGCTTATGGAAAAGCGGTACCATATAACGAGGAAACGTTAAAAGCGGACTATGGTGGAACCAAGCTGTATTACCAGTCTGTTAATGGAGCAACAGAAAGCGCAGCACCTGAATTTTACGAGTTTCATATTTCGCCGGAACTGACGTATACACTGGAAACTTTTGCTGGAAATCCTATCGACTTGCATACAATGACCGAAGAAAGGGCTTTTCAAATAGGACAGGAGGTCGGGAGGATCCACCGCGAAACTGAAGAAACTCTACACGGACTTAATGGTTTTGGATATCTTGCATGGACAGAGGAAAAAGGACTGCAAGGTACTTTTGCTGGCGATGCCAAGGAATTTTTGAAAGAAGAAAGCGAAGAGCATTTAGCAGATTACAGAACCTTATGTGCAGCTCGTTCGGAGTTTAAAGACCCAGTTGTTAACCAAACGATTCAATTGGCTGTTAAACTTCGAAATCAGCAGTTCACGAAACCGCTTCTGGCAAATCAGGACGTTTCGCCGGAAAATATCTTACTGGATAGCGGCCGTATTCGCTTAATCGATCCATATCCAAGCATTTATTATGCACGGGGAATGGCTGGCAATTTTATGAACCTTTATGAAACTTATTTTATCGGCTTGGCAGATACTCAGCGATATCGCAAACATCAGTTTTTAAAATGTACCGACCAGCTGAGAGCATTGGCAAAAGGATTTCTCGAAGGATACTGTGCAGGAGATTTGCATGTGGTAAAGGAAGTGAGAGGAGAACAAGTACTGCAGTTGCTGGAGACTGCATACAGTCATTTTTGTTTGTTGGGAGAAGAGATATCTGAGGGGACGAGAATTCGGTACGGCGATAAGGCAGCAATAGAAGAAAGGCTTGCGTGGCTTTCAAAAAAGTTGAAAACATTGGCCGATTCTCAAATCACAGAGCTTACTGCCAGTAACTGAAATCTAATAAAGGCAAGGTGGAAAATGAATTTGACTCAAGTTTTGCAAGAAATGAAAATTCATCCCATTACACAGTCATTTGAAGAAGAAGCAAGGGATGTAATCCTAAAAGGCTTAGAAGAGCGCTTTGGCTTTATCGATCCCAAGTACAATCCAGATTTGAAAAGCATCATTGAGAGCTATAGCGGGCGAAGCGCTGTGTTTTTAGTTGGCACCTACAAAAATCGAATAATTTGTACGGGTGCCGTTTCTTCGGAAGCTTCGGGTGTTGGAAGGGTCGAGCGAATGTCTGTCTTAAAAGAATACAGAAGAACCGGCGTTGCCAACCGGATGATTCATAGTTTGGAGTTATGGGCGGGAGATAACGGCTATAAAAAACTACTTTTAGAAACAAATAATGACTGGCAAAGTGCGATTGAATTTTATAAGAATAGCGGGTACAGCTTATATTTGGATGATGGAGAGCGCAGCCATTTTGTGAAGAATTTACTTTAGGTATGCTAATCAAAAACTGTACTCTCTCTTTGCTGGATCTTTTGCTTTGGTAAAAACGAAAGAAACATTTTAATGGATGTAGAACAAGTGGCAAAAAAAGTGAGAGCTCCTTGCAGGAAAAAAGTCAATTACAGAAACAGAGAAGGAAAACGCGACTAGAGACTTTTATGAAGATGTCAAAGTTGATGAAATAGATTTAAAAATTATGGGTTATTTATGATAACACTAGTTGAGAGAGGTGACTTATGACTACTCTTTTTGACACTATTCCGATGGAGGCAAATCAACTAAAGAAAACTTTGGTAGCTTTGCAGAAGAGAGAACAAAGCTGGAAGAAAGAAAATGAACTTTTAATAATCAAATCTATGATGGAACATATTGGATCGTCCGATAGTGAGTTGCGTGACAATCTGATTTACGGGACTTTTAGCAAATTAATACTAAACAAGAAAATTGAACATAAGCTATTGATTGAAATGTTGAACTCTTGTTTAGGCAGCAGTATGCTGTTCAAAGGCATAAGGGAAGTAAGATCAGATACAGTTTTTACCCGCTCTTTCACGTCATTATTAATTGCACTAATTTTATATAGAGATAATGAAGATGGTTTTTTAACAAGACACATGGTTTTGAAAGTAAAAGACAACCTGGTGTCCTACATAGAACAAGAAAACGATTTGAGAGGTTTTGTTTATGGAAAAGGGTGGGCACACAGTGTGGCACATGCTGCGGATGCATTTGATGAGCTTATAAAAAATAAAAACATTAAAACAGATGCGTATTCAGAAATACTAAATTCGCTTTGGAACAAAGCTTCTGTCTCTCACCATGTATATATTCATGATGAAGATGAAAGACTGCTTGTACCCATTCTTGAACTACTTAACAACGGGTTAGATCCTGTAGAGATTGAGAATTTGGCAAAAGATATTCCTTTAGAGTTAGAAAAATTAAACAAAGTGATAGAAGAAGAAAATTACTGGAAGTTGTACTCGAACTGTAAGAAATTCTTAAAAAGTTTTTACATAGTTATTGAAGATATTTCTGGTGCTTCGTCATTAAAAAAGAGTATAAGAAAATGTATTTTAGAGATGTAAAAATCAATATCTATCTATAAATTGCATTAGGTTGGAGCGTTTTCTCATAGGAGGGATTCAATCGTGACAGAACAACAAAAGCGTATCGCGGTTATAACAGGAGTTAGCAATCCAAAAGGTATTGGGGCTGCAGTCTGCCGAAAGTTGGCGTCACAGGGTGTAGATCTATTTTTCACTCACTGGAAATCAAACTTTGGTTTCCCTAACAACTTCAAATCAGAAATTACCGATATGGGTGTGCAGTGTGAGTTTATAGAGGTAGATTTGTCTGAAACAAGTGCTTACAAAACGGTTTTGTCTTCCGTGAATGAAAAGTTGGGATCACCTAACATTTTAATCAACAATGCGGCCTATTCAACCAATTCAAATTACATGGAGCTTACTGAAAAAATATTGGATGACCATTATAGTGTGAATGTCAGGACAACATCTTTGCTTTGTACAGAGTTTGCGGTGCAATTCCAAAAAAGTGAAAATAAGTTTGGAAGAATTATCAATCTAGTATCTGGGCAAGGTCTGGGTCCCATGCCCGAGGAGTTGGCTTATGCAGCAACTAAAGGGGCCATCTCAGCCTTTACGGTTTCGCTATCATCAGACCTTGCGAAATTAGGCATTACAGTCAATGCGGTTAATCCTGGGCCGACCGATACGACTTGGATGACGGATGACATTCGGCAGCATTTGCTTCCCAAATTTCCAACTGGAAGAATCGGACAACCTGAAGATGCAGCGAACATTATCGGATTTCTGGCCAGTGAAGAAGCACAATGGATCACCGGACAGATTATCAATTCAGAAGGCGGCTTTCTTAGAGGGTAGAAAATGTATACGCGGCACAGTAATAGCGGAGTTTTATTGCTAACCGTTTGAAAGAGGAACGTTATGGAGATCACAATAAACTTGCTTAACGAAAATCTATGCAAAAACAACCACTATAAATATAGCATCTCAAAAAGTGTTGAAGAAAACTGGTTTTATTCAGCAGGAAATTGGCGATGAAGAGTTTGAAATGAATGGTCAAATGAAGAAATTCATTTATTATTCTTGGGAGAAGAGAATATCGAGTTAAAAAGCATATATTACGACAATCACGATTTTTTATTGGGGTATGAAATATTAGAAGTTCCAGCAAAGGAGTTTATTTTACAGACATTTCACAGAAATCAACATCTTAAAACCGAGCAAAACAATAAAAAATGAGGGCATTCGATCGAATCATCGAATGCCCTCATTTTTTAATTTAAATTTAGGAACCACCGTTCTTTTTATATCGATTTCCCGTATTCATATAAACCAATGCAATGACGATGGTAGCGATCATCAAACCAATCCCGATGGTTAATAACCAATTTGTTTGGAGATATCCGCCTAAGAAAATAAAGGCCATTGAAAACGTAATGCAAAGCATCATTTTTCCTGTCGCTTTGCATAAAGCTACCTCATCATATTTGGCCTTTTCTTCAGCCGGCATCGTGTTATATCCTGCAATCAAAAATGCGCCTTTTCCCCGTAATAAAATAAAGCTCAAAATAAGAAACAAAATCATTACACCAAGTGGAACCAGCATTTCAATTGCCATAGTGACAAATCCTCCTTCTTAAAAAACTATAGTAATCATATCGTTTCATTTCTTATAAAGTTTCATTTTACTGCCATTTTGAAAACATACTTTGTTTGCCCAGTTAAATTCCAGGGAACGATAGTATTTAGAGCGATTAGTTGAATGGACTATAATAACAAGATTTGAAAGGAGCAATACATTATGCAAAAGAAAGTATTTATTTCACCTAAAAAATATATCCAAGGTGCTGGGGTTCTTAGCGAAATTGGCGAAGAGGTAGCAAAAATCGGGAAAGCTCCACTCGTGTTATCGGATAGCATTGTTTGGGAAATTACCGGAACTACGGTAAAAGAAAGTTTTGAAGCAGCAAATACGTCTTACATCTACGAAGAGTTTACAGGCGAAGCATCCAATACAGAGATTACTCGTCTGACTGAAGTCGGCAAGAATAAAAAAGCAGACGTAGTCATTGGCTTAGGCGGAGGCAAAACCATTGATACGGCAAAAGCTGTGGGTGATGCATTAGGAATCCCTGTAGTTGTAGCGCCGACTACTGCGTCTACAGACGCACCAACAAGTGCACTTTCTGTTATCTATTCGGATGAAGGCGTATTTGAGGGCTATAAATTCTATAACAAAAACCCGGAATTGGTGTTAATTGATTCCAAAGTAGTGGTAGGCGCACCCATCTTCTTGCTTGCTTCCGGTATGGGTGATGCGATGGCGACATTGGTTGAAGTGAGAGCTTCACAAAAACGCAATTCCAATACTATGGCTGGCGGGAAAGCAACGCTTGCAGCCATTGCGATTGCGGAAAAAGCAGAAGAAATCTTGTTTGATCAAGGGATTGCGGCATACAAAGCAGCCAAACAAAAAATTGTCACACCACAAGTGGAAGCAATTATTGAAGCAAATACTTTATTGTCAGGATTAGGCTTTGAAAATGGAGGACTCGCTGCCGCTCATGCGATTCACAACGGATTTACTGCCTTAAAAGGGGATATTCACAAATTGACCCATGGCCAGAAAGTGTCGTACGGAGTATTGACGCAGTTGGTCCTTGAAGGCTATTCTGAAAAAGAGATTATGCGTTATGCTGACTTCTTTAAAGCAATTGAATTGCCAACCACCTTAAAAGATCTTCATTTGGACGATGTTGCTTACGAAGATTTGTTGGAAATCGGCAAATTGGCAACGGTGGAAGGCGAAACCACGCACAACATGAATCCAGAACTTACACCTGAACAAATAGCAGATGCTATTTTGGCAGTAAATGCATTAACGACTGCTTAATTTTAGTTGATCAATACCCCCAATGGACTCAACAAGTCCATTGGGGGTATTTTGGTTGGGAATAAAGAAACCGTTGAATCCAAATTTTGCTCTTTCTAAACACGTTACTTTATTTTACTATATATTACAGAAGTACTAATAAAAGAAAAGAGGCAATAGCATGCAGATAGAAAGAGTCACACTGGACATGGTGGAGCGGGTTGTTCCTTTATTTGATGGATATCGGCAATTTTACGGTCAGCAAGAAGATAAACAAGCAGCACAACAGTTTTTGGAAGAACGCATTTCAAAAGAAGAGTCGATTGTTTTTATTGCATTGGTGGAAGGCGAAGCAGCTGGCTTTGTTCAGTTGTATCCAGTATTTTCTTCTGTTTCCTTGAAGAGAGCTTATATCCTCAACGATTTATATGTTGATCCACGATTTCGCCAGCAAGGCGCAGGAAAGCGGTTAATGGAGAAAAGCTTTGCTTACTGCGAAGAAAATCATGCCCGCTTTGTCGCGCTTGAAACAGCAACAGATAATGTCCAAGCCCAGAAGCTTTATGAACACATGGGCATGAGCCAAGAAGAAATGCTTCACTACTCAAAAACTTGGGAAGAGTAAGATACAACTAGTTTTGACAGAGGATCATCTAATTGGTGTTGACTTGTTTCACTATTTCAATTAATCTGTATAAAATACAAATAGCATTCCATTCGCACGTTTAAGGACTAGTAAACAAGCTGTACTTTTTCAGAGAGGATATTGCAAGCTGCGAGATATCCAATGTACATTTGTCGAACCTGCCTTTCATATTCTGTATTGAAAAATGCAGCGGTTGATGCCGTTAGCCATTTCGAGAGTAAAGCTTTGCTTTAAATAAGGGTGGTACCGCCTTCAGAGGTCCCTTAGTTTAAAGTGGGGCTTTTTTGTGTTCCAAAATATTTATTAAAAGGAGAATGGACATGGCCAAACAATTAGTTGAACAAATTACCAACATGGATCAAGACTTTGCGAAATGGTACACAGATGTTGTCACCAAAGCAGAACTGATTGACTACTCGAGCGTACGGGGCTCTATGATCATCCGCCCTTACGGATACGCCATCTGGGAAAACATCAAAGCTTCGCTTGACCAGGAAATCAAAAACACGGGCCATGAAAATGTCTACATGCCATTGCTTATACCGGAAAGCCTGCTTCAAAAGGAAAAGGATCACATAGATGGATTTGCGCCTGAAGTGGCCTGGGTCACGCACGGGGGAGATGAGCAGCTGGCAGAACGCTTGTGCATCCGACCGACTTCAGAAGTTTTGTTTGCAGAACATTATAAAAACATCATTCATTCCTATCGCGATTTGCCAAAGTTGTATAACCAGTGGTCTAACGTTGTCCGTTGGGAGAAAACGACCAGGCCGTTTTTGCGGACGCTCGAATTTCTGTGGCAAGAAGGGCATACGTGCCATGAAACAGAAGAAGAAGCTAAGGAAGAAACTCTTAGGATGCTCGATGTTTATGCCGATATTTGTGAGCGGGTGCTGGCAATTCCAGTAGTCAAAGGGCGGAAAACGGACAAAGAGAAATTTGCGGGAGCAAAGTCTACTTACACGATTGAAAGTTTGATGCACGACGGAAAAGCGCTTCAATCCGGTACTTCACATAGTTTCGGTACCGGATTTGCGGAGACATTTGGAATCGAGTTTTTAAACAGGGAAGGGAAGTTAGAGCCGGTTCACCAAACTTCATGGGGATTCACGACGAGGATTATTGGCGCGATGATTATGGTCCATGGCGACAACAAAGGATTGGTGTTGCCGCCTGCTATAGCGCCAACTCAAGTACTCGTTGTTCCAATCGCGCAGCATAAGGAAGGCGTGCTGGATGCCGCCTATGCCATTCACCAATCGCTTCAAACTTCATTGCGGGTCAAGATAGACGCGAGCGATAAAAAGCCAGGGTGGAAATTCAGCGAGTCCGAAATGAAGGGAATTCCAATTCGTTTGGAAATCGGTCCAAAAGATATTGAAAATGAGAAAGTGGTGTTGGTCCGAAGAGATACAGGAGAGAAAATTGATGTAAAAAACAAAGATATCGAAACAACAATCGACCGGCTGCTTCAGGAGATCCAGAGCTCGTTGTACGACAAAGCATTGGAACATCGCTTAGCCAAAACAACCGTTGCTGTGAATATGGAGGAGTTTAAAACGAATTTGTACCATGTCGGAGGATTTATCAAGGCGATGTGGTGCGGCGACCAAGCATGTGAAGATCAAATAAAAGAACAGACGCAGGCGACTTCACGCTGTATTCCCTTTGAGGAAAAAGGCGTTTCTGATACTTGTGTGTATTGCGGAAGAGCTGCGAAAGAATTGGTTTATTGGGCAAAAGCATACTAGAGCTATATGCTTTAGTTAGCAAAGAGGAAGAGCTTCTTAATGAAGTTTCTTCTTTTTTATTTGGATAAGGACGAAAGTGATACTCCGAAGCAAAATACCTGGGGCAATTTGCAAAAAATGAAACTATCCTCTTCCGCTTTTCGTATAAATAACCATCAAAGGTCGATGAAGAGGTGAGAAATGCAATCCAATTCGGACGCAAAAACTAATTCAATTAAACAAATTGGCATAAGAAGCGTTATGAATTTATATGGTGCGTTTCTGTTTTCGGGATTACTTCTGTCTATTTATGCACATGAAATTAAAGATGTCGGTGGATTCCTGGTGTTTCTTCTAATCAGCAGCGTGCTTTATTTTCTGTTGTGGAATCTTTATTTTAAAAGCGAACGGTGGAAAAAGATGGTTTTTATTACGTTATGCTTTATTGCATTGTTCAGCCTGTTTATGGTGTTCTTTACAGCAGCTTAAAAGAGGAGTTGAACACTACAATCATGAGAGTTGAACAGAAAAGGATGGCAATTGAACAGTTGCTGGCTCGAGGTGGACCAGATGTCTTTCAAAGAATAGCAGAATATGCAAAAGAGGAGGATCGAGAAGTACGAATCATGGCTATAGAAGGTTTGGGAGGACTTCCTGTCCATCCGATGATTAAATCCACACTTTTGCCACTAACAGAAGATCCGGACGAAGAAATTCGCTATTTGGCTCTTGAAGCATTATGGGGGTACACGGGAGAAGAAGTTTTTATTGCCCACATTAGGCGATTGAAAGACTCAGACGAGCTGGTCCGCATGTCAGCGGTAGAAGGGTTAGGTGAACTGAAGGACGCCCGAGCAGAAAAATATCTTATTGAATCCTTACGTGATGAGGAAGAAATTGTCCGGAGAGATGCAGCAGAAGGACTTGGCAAAATTGGAGCCGCAACTGCCATTCCAGTACTACAAAAGCATCTTCAACAGGAAAAGAGCAGTTTAACCAAGGTGGGGATTTATACCGGTTTGTACTTGCTGGGTTCCCAAATTCATTTGCAATCACTCTTGAACTTATTGAGCGATCCTTCTTATGCAGTCAGATGCGCTGTTGCGAACACGGTCGTGACCTTAGCTGACCCAGAAAATGAAAAAAACATCAAAAAAGCGCTGAAAGCCGCATTACGAAGAGAGCCGACAATTTCTGGCCAATCCACCCTGCAAGAAGTATTGGATGAATTAAACTCATAGACTGGGGATGTAAAGTTGGAATTGATTTTTATTCGCCATGGGCAAGGTGAACACACTGTGAATTTGCCAGACAGCCTTCAACTGGCCAATCCTTCATTGACAGCTAAAGGATTCAGCCAAGCTGAAAAACTGCGTTCTACACTTTCGTTAACTGCTGAAGATGTATTAATTGTCAGTCCAACTTTAAGAACCCTTCAAACGGCAACGATTTGGAGTGCAGATATAGCGTGCCAAAAAATTATCCATCCTTTGGCAGCACCACGCATATTTCCAACGCGGTTAAATGCAGTTACATTACCATGCGATATATTGCTTGATTTAAAGCGGCTTCAAAGTGACTTTCCTAATTTCTCTCTTGCACCAAATCTGTCTTTGTCCTTATGGTCAGAAGGCATTAATACGCTATCTGAAGATGAGTTTGCTAACTTAGCTGAAGAGTTTATTGGGTTTTGCCAAAGTTTCAAATGCCACAAAGTTTATGTCGTTACACATGATGGGACCATTACTTCATACCGCCAAAAGATGTTAAAGCAAAAATTCACAAGAAAAGATTTTCTTGAAGAAACAGAATGGATTCGACTGGTGGTTGAGTAAGTTACTACTAGTCAAGGAGGAACCGATGGACCAAACAAATAAGTTTCCCACACTTAAATCCGAGAGATTGATATTAAGGCAAGTTACTGAAGAAGATGCAGCAAATGTACTTGAGTACTTGTCCAATGAAAAAGTAACCAAGCATATGGGAATTGAAGCCTTCAAATCACGGCAAGATGCAATCGATGAAATTTCTTGGTATAAATCAATTTTCGATAAAGATACTGGAATTAGATGGGGCATTACGATAAAAGGCCAGGAAAAAGTTATTGGCAGTTGTGGGTTTTTAAATGTAAAGTCTCAGCACCATCGTTCGGAAATCGGAGTTGAATTGAGTGAAGAGTACTGGGGAAAGGGAATTGCAGGTGAAGCTTTCCAGTCGGTTTTAGCATATGGATTTGAACGCATGAATTTGCAGCGAATCGAAGCTTTAATCGAACCGGCCAATACTCCTTCCCAAAAGTTGGTGGAAAAACACGGGTTTCAAAAGGAAGGTTTGCTTAGAAGCTATGAATTTACGTGTGGAAAGTTTGATGATTTGTTTATGTATTCGCTGCTCAAGCAGGAGTTTAAGAGTAAAAACTAGCTCTAAAGGAACTAATGAAGGAGCGAACAAGAATTCTGAAAGTGACTTTTCAACCTATGTGTCACTTTCAAAACAGATCATGACAGTTTTTTAATCTGAAGATTTTTTATAATATTTATCCGTAAAGATGATGTAAAAGAGCGTAATCACTGCAGATAGTGTAATGTTGCTAAACCACTCAAACGAACCGTGATTTATATAATCGAGTCCGACTAAAAAAACAAGCAATATCGTAAACAAGACTACGTAAAAATAAGGACGATTCAGTTTCATGACGATCCTCCTCTTCAAACACTAATGATTGTTTGTGGTTGCATCTCTTATTATGGCGATTGGCTTCGAAAAAAGTTTCTTGTTAGAATGAAATATTTTACAAATTTTAACCGGTGAAGTGTTTGTTCATTACTCCGAATAAATTTTCGTTTTGCAAAAAAGAAACAAGAGCCCAACGATCGCAAACACGTTAAAGGCAAAAGGATATGAAATTTCTTCTATCAACATGCCCGCAGCCATCGATCCGGCTGATTGGCCAATGCCCAGTGAAAAAAATGAGATGCTGACGCCAATAGAAGGTGAAGCTGAAAACTCGCGTGTGCCCCAAACGATAAACAGGCCCGTCATGAAGATAAAAGAAATTCCGAATAACAGGGCCGAGAAGTAGATGGCTTCTTGATTGGAAATGGTTAACAAGAAAATAGAAGCAGAGACAACTACAACGCCCAATCGGTAGGATTGATTTAGTCCAATGGATTGAATAATGGCTCCAGCAATCCCCCCAAGAATTCCTGCGCCTCCCATGATGATCCAGAAAACCACACTTTCATTTGTTGAAAGGCCATGAACAACGGTAACGTAACTTCTCGAAAAGGTCCAATATATAGAAGAACTGAAACCGATTCCGACAGATGCCAAGATCAAAAATCGTGCCTTTGTTAATAATTTCAAATTAAATCTATTCGATTTTCTTACTGAAGGGGTTTGTTTTTCTTGTTCAATTACAGATGCATTCCACCAGCAAACCACGGTTGCAAGAACTGCAAATAGCACGTAACTCCATCTCCATTGGTCTGTAAATAGTAAAGCTACAGGGCCCATCATAAAAATTCCAAAGCTCGTACCCGCATTAATCCACGTGTTGCCCTTATCCCGCAAATTCGATTTCATTGTATAAGACACCACTTGGCTAAATGCCGGTGAAACCCATCCGCTGCCGGATCCTGCAACAAAAGCGCTGAAAGCCAGCATATAGAATCCTTGGGAAGCTGCCATCCCAATCATTCCAAGGCAGGCAGCACCACCAGACAGTAGAATTACGTTTCGCGCATTTAGTTTATGAATAAATAGTGAAGACGTCAGCAAAGCGAGTGTATAAGCAATGTAGGCTGCCGAACTTACATAGCCCGATTGGCTTTCAGATAAATTCAAAGTCGAACTGATGTCGGGCAAAAACAAACCAAAACTGTATCGTGCAAAAGCATAAGTGACAGCCACCATGGCAATACCAGGCATAATAATTTTCCACATATTTTCATCTCCTAATTATAGATAGAACGGTCACTATATTTTTGGTTAAAAAAAGTAAGCAGTCAGCCTACTTCTAAGTGTTGCACTAAAGGGATGAAGGAATCTTCAACTTTACCGATCTCTATGGTTTCGGATAGGGAAGTGGCTCCTTCAAATAACAGGGATAGCTGCAAAGCGGTCAAAGTGGAGAGCCCACTTGATTGGAAAAACTGAAGCAAGTTTTCTTTGTGGGAATAAACCTTCTGAACAATCAATTGATCTGGAGCACTGCCAAACTCTTCTTTAGCACGCAAAAACATACAACCGTTAGGCGAACTATTTTTTAACCACACTAAGTGGCCAGCAGCAAGGCGATTCTCAATAGATCCTTTTTCGCTATTTTTAGCTTCCTCTAATAAATCGAAGTAACCCTGTTCTCTTCTGTTCAGAATTTCCAAGATAAGTTCTTCTTTGGAGCTAAAATGATTGTACAGTGTCATCAGCGCGACGCCAGCTTCCTGGACAATCGCTTTCAAGCCAATTGCGTGAAACCCATGGCTGTAAAAAAGACGTTCAGCGGTTACGAGCAAATCTTCTTTTTTGGAACTCATCGTATCCCTCCATTAATATTAGATATAACGGTCACTCTAAAAATAACACATAGAAGTTTATTGCACAATGTATTGGGATAAAAATTTTACTTGTTTGTGAAAGAAAGAAGTGGTAAATTTAAAAGTATATTTCATAAATAGTAATGGTTACGTTTTAAGTCGAAAGAGTAATAATGGGAAATGGGGAGGCGTACGATGTTTAAATGGATAATCGTGGGCGGTGGAATTCAAGGAATAACCATGGCCAGTTATTTGATCAGAAAACAGAAAGCCAAGGTAGAGGAATTATTAATAATTGACCGGCACACAGAGCCTTTAGCGAACTGGCATCGCTGTACTGCCACTATTTCAATGCCTTTTCTTCGATCACCCGGAGTCCATCACCTGGATATAAATCCGTTTGGACTGGGAGCTTTTGCGAAGGACAATGAATTTGACGACAGCGCTTCTTTTCTTGGAAGATTTAAACGTCCTTCTCTTTTGCTGTTTGAAGAACATTGCACTTGCATGATTCAAGAATTGGCACTGAAGAAATGCTGGAAAAAGGGATCTGTTGAATCTATTAGCCGAAAGAATACAGGTTGGCAAGTAAATATGAGTAACAGCGAAACGGTGCAAAGTGAGCAATTGATCTTGGCGATTGGCAATAACGAACAATTGCATTTGCCTGAGTGGGCTGCCATTTTGCAGGAAGGTACACATGCACCGATATACCACATTTTCGACATGTCCCTTCCGAGATTAGAGAAACTAAAACCACCATTCACCGTAATTGGCGGAGGCATCACGGCAGTCCATTTAACTCTCAAGTTAAACAAGCTTTTTCCAAATCAAGTAACGCTGCTAAAGCGCCATTCGTTTCGCATCCATGACTTTGATAGCGATCCAGGATGGCTCGGCCCCAAAAAGCAAATGGCTTTCCATAAAACACACAGCTACCAAAAACGGCGACAGCAAATCAAGGCAGCGCGTTATAAGGGATCCATTCCCCGTGACTTGTACATCAAACTGCTTCACCAAGTGCGAAAAAATCCCAATCTCACAACGGATGGCGAAGTCCATTTCGGCAGGTTTGAGAAAGGTGCGATAAACCTGTACGATAAGTCTAACCGATTGCTTCAGCAAAGCGGAACCGTCTTATTAGCTACTGGCTTTCAAACAACGCTGCCTGGGAAAGAGTGGCTGGCACCAGCGATAGAAGAAAACCATTTGCAATGTGCCGACTGCGGATATCCCATCGTTTCCAAAAATCTTCAATGGGCCCATAACCTCTATGTCATGGGGGCATTGGCAGAGCTGGAAATCGGGCCGATCGCCCGAAACATTTCCGGCGCACGCCAGGCAGCTGATCGCATTACTCAACAGGTTTATGAAAAAGCGACCCAGCAATCGGACTAAGCAAAGCACCTTGCTGGAATTGACCCTATCAAGTAAATAAGGAGAGAGTCGTATGAATGAACGATTAATGGACTTTTTGTGGAAGAGTGAAGTTGCCAAACTTCCTATCGGAAAAAAGAAAATTTATGAATACGTTGTACAAGCAGAAAATGGCTTGGCAGAAAAAGCTGCAACGGCAGATGAGTTCTGCAAACTGCTATTGGCCGATTCTCCTGTAACTGCGGCGATGAATCATTTTCAACTGCCTTATGAAAAAGTAGTCTTTACAATCATGAGCACTGAAGAAGAGCTTCATCATAAAGTCGAACAACGTTATAAAAAGGTAAAGTGGGTAGATTACAGCAAAGCGGTAGATTCTAAAAATGCCAATAGCAATGGGAATTATTTATTCTTGTTTGTGAACTAGAAAATCTTTTAAATAGTTGCTAGAAAAAGGATGGATAATTAATATTTTCTGTCAAATAGCTTCCATATTAAAACAAAAACGTATTCGACTTTCTCGAATACGTTTTTGTCATGGGAAATAATTAAACTTTGTGCTAATCCATCTTTGCAAAGGCCACTAGCGTTCCCTTATCACAAGATTCAAAGCCAGTCTTTTCATAAAAATGCCGAACATTAGGGGCTTCTTCGGTCAGGAGTACTTTTTGCCGGACATTTTTGAATTTTTCCAAAACCTGATCTACTAAACGAGTCGCAACCCCTTGATTTTGATGACTGTATTTTACCAAGATGTCTTGTATATAGATGATTGTAAAACCATCGCCAACTACTCTGATCAAACCAATTAACTGTTCCTCTTCCCATGCTGATAAAACATATAGGGAATTTGATAGTGATTTCTCTAATTGATTTAAATCTTTAGTGTATGCGTACCATCCTACATCTTCATATAAAGCAGCCAGCTCTCTTTGATCAAATTCCTTTGTTACTTTTAATATAATCGTCATTGTTTTTCCTCCTCAAAATTTTATTTTGAAGAGTTCAGGCGTAATTTTTCCACTGTCTTATGCCTCCTTTTCTACTGATAATCTATAAGTTTTTATTGGAGCAGTTTGCGTTTTTCTTCCCATGCCTTTAACAGGTTTTCATGATATTCTTTTGGCTTTTCAATCAAAATCCAATCAATAGAGTGTCCAGGTGTTGGCATCCATTTTTTTCGGCGAAGCCGTATTTTTTCGTGGTTTGTGTAGTGAGGATGAATTACAGTAGACCTCATTAAAATTTGAAACCACAAAGAAGATTTACGGATACTTTCGATTTCATCCCAATACACTTTTGCCCCTTTTAAGTCAATGACTACTCCTTCATTATCCCAATAAAAACCTCTGCCTTCCTTTCTTTTTTTCCAAAGATAAATGGGATACCAAATGAAGGGGAGAGGGAAAATTAGTGTGATGCCTACAAACTTAAGCGTTTCCAAAAATCCTTCCGACAATGTCTCTCTTATAGCCAACACACAGATGAATAGAATTAGAAATCCAAATAGTAAAAAAACTACAATTAAGGGGTATGAAATTTTGTAAATCTTACTTTTTTTCACTAAAATCGCTCCATTCTAAGCTCACTTCTTTTGAAAACTTAAAATTTGTTAATTCGCTTCCAATTTAAGTATAACTAACAATATGAGAAAGTAAATTTAATTAAAAAGTAAAATGGATGACGATTTTTCTTGAAAACTTCATTTATTATTTTTACATATATTGTATAATTAAATGAAAAGTCTGAAAAGTGGTGAATAAGATGTGGAGACAAAGGATTATTGAAACAGAACGAGGCGGTTTCGAAATATTTGAGCAAGGAGAAGGAGAACCATTAGCTGTGACGCATCTTTACAGCGAATTTGATGAAAGAGGCAATTCAATGGCGGCTTTCTTTTCTAATGATTATCATGTCTATCTTATTAACCTTCGCGGAGCGGGGCAGTCCGCTAAAGTTTTAAACCCAGAAGAATATAGCATGGATGAAACTTTAAAAGATCTGGAAGCTATAAGGAATGCACTCGGCTTTGAAAAATGGGCGTTCGCCGGACATTCTACAGGCGGAATGCTCGCCTTAAAGTACGCCATTAATTACCCGGCATCTCTTACTAAAATCATTGCTGGTGGAGCAGCTGCAAGTAATGGCTATGGAAAAGATCCAAATAGCATTTATTGCAAGGAAAATCCAAATTACAACCGTGTAATGGAAATCATGACGCTACTGAATAATCCGGAAACACCTATTGAAGTACGTCAAAAGATCAGTTACGAATGGGCATTGATGTCGTATCATTCCGAAGAAAAACTAAAAGTTGCAATGAAAAAGCCAAACAGTGGGAAAACTGTTGGACTGCGACTGGATTATTTTATTAGAAAGGAATCTCCAAATTTTGATATCCGCGAGCAAATAAAAGAAATTACCGTTCCAAGTTTTATTTATGCAGGAAGGTTTGATGCACAATGTCCTGTAAATTTTGGAGAAGAAATAGCAGAGTTGATTCCAAACGCTAAACTGACTATCTTTGAGTGGAGCAATCACAATCCTTTTTCTGAGGAAGAAGACTTGTTCCAAGAGTTTGTGAAAAAGACACTTTAGAATATGGAAAAGACTTTTGGAATAGCGAGGTGTTCTACTTGGCAAGGTTGTTCTTTTATAGCGATCAAGTTGTTGAATCAACTGGAAACAAAAGAATGGATGGTTTTCTTTTTAATGGATTAGATATCAAAAATACAAAAATTGGCTATATTCCTTCCACAGAAGATAAAGAAAAAGTACACTTTCTTAAAAAAACACAGTATTAGCAAAGTTACGGAATAGAAGATGTTATGTTTTTTGACCTTTATGATGGGTTTGATTCTTCAAAGATAAAGGATTTGTTACAGTGTGACATCATTCATCTTGCTGCTGGAAATCCAATTGAATTTAGCAAAGCGCTTGAGCGGCATAATTTTAAAAAAGTATTGCGAGACTATGCAGAAGCAGGTGGAACAATCGTTGGGGTAAGTGGAGGAGCAGTTCAACTGGGCAAGTCTATTAAACTTTTTCAGCTGTTTATAGGGGAGAATGAAGAACAGTTAGAAAGTTTAAACCTTACAGAGTTTGAATTTTTACCTCACTATAATCGCTGGACCAGTGAATATATAAGAAAAGTGCAGCAATATGCTAAACAGACGGATACTCTTGTTTACGCAGGAAATGATGGAGACGGACTAATCGTTGAAAATGGAAACCTCAAAATGATAGGAAATATCGTTTTGATTAATTCTTAAAGATCTTTCTTGAAAAGTTGATTTCGAACTTCCAAAAAATAACCTGTAATTATTCAACAATAATTTAATGTAACTCATTCTTTTTTCATATATTTAGTTTTAAAGAGCGGAGATAAATATGAACTCTATACGTATAACAAAATACAATCCACTGAACAGGGATGCAAACGGCCATTACACATTAGTTGAAGAATGGACCAGTATATCAGATGTTGGAAAATCTTTTTATGGTCAAACCTTTACAATGCAGCAGTACTTGATCACAGAGGATAAATATATCGACGCCGTTGAATCGCTTATGCAGGAAACAGGTAGTACTCATTTGAGGATAATAGGCTTAGAGAATCATTTTAACGTAAAAGAAATGAACCTAACAGAAGGAAAAGCCATTCTTAGAAAAATGGTGAAAGAGCTGGTTAAGATGATTCTTCGGGAAGAAGTCTGGGGTAAACTTATAGCCAAAAACCAATTCGAAATACATTTCGGAACTGATTATTATATGTATTTTGTAGGAGAAGGGATTACAGAGGAGCTTATTAAAAGACTGAAAAGGATCGAAGGTTTATACATAGAAGAATTTCGGTCACCTTATCTGGATCAATGAAATTATATTTCATTTTAGTTTTATCAAATAATTTTTAGGAGAAAGAACATGCGTGAGAAAAAAGTCCGTGGGATAAAAAGGAAGTCGAATCAGATGAAACGAAGAATTGAAGAAGAAACTGCTGAGTTTCCAACCCATTTCTACCATGGCTACTGGCATCTTCATTTGCCAGTGGATCAAAGTTTTATCGATTCCACTCAAACACCTAAAAAAGTTAGGCAGCTGTGCATCCAAACCTTGATAGATCAAGCTGAGTATTTAATTAAACAGAAACCGAATACAGAAGAAACATACCGAGTAGTCGTGGCAGTAGATTTGCCCAAGTTGTGGGATTCACAACTTATTGTTTTTAAAGGCAACGAACATTTTGAAGGGTTTTTTAGCAGAAATAGTGAGGAACAAAAATGGCTGGAGCTTCCGTCAGACAGGAACATTCCAACCGAATGGGCGTTAACCATTCCAGAAAGTTTGTTTTTTACCGGCTGCAAAGAAGTGATTACAGACGATGATTATTATCATGAAGGGGAAATTTGGTTTATTGGAGAAATTATTTAAGCCGAGCATAAGGACTACGTTTTGAAAATAGGAGTGCAATGGGTTTTACGAACGTCTCGAAATCTTTTTAAGATGAAATTATTACTAAATATATGAATATATTTTCTAAATTTTATGATATGTTTAAGGCATTAAAGCAGAGGATCAATCCAAAGGAGAATACAGTATGCAGTTGACGATTCGGGCAACCGGTGACAATGTAAAAGCCATTTCATATTTAGTGTCCAAAAATCCGGAAAATTTATACGAGCGAAACCAAAAGGGCCATTTGGTCCGAATGTTTTACAGCAAGTTTGCAGATAAAGAACTTGAAATGACGGTTTTTGTAACTCCAGATCCACTGGAATTGATGCAAAACAAGTCCAATTCCTTTGATATTACGCATTATATTAACGACCGCGAATTTGCCGTCAGCAGTATTTTTTGTTCGTTTATTCGCTCTGCGCTCGGTACGGCATTAAATGGCCAGCCAAAAGAAGAATATGCTCAGTGGGTTGACCATGAATTCCCTTTCGTATTGGAATTGGGGCCGGTTGCTTCAACCTTATCGGATCAGCAGCTCAAGGATTTGTTCGAGCCTATGGGATACCAAGTAGATATTGAACGTCCTGAGATACACTACTCTTTTCAGTTGAAAGAAAGCAGCACTGTCCGCACCCTCACATTAACCGGAAATCAAACCCTCCAAAATTCTCTGCGTCATTTGTTTGTTCTCATTCCGGTCATAGACAATTACAAACATTATTTCATAGACGAAAAAGAGATTGAAAAACTGGAAAGGTACGGAGATGGCTGGCTGGAAGAGCATCCGATGCGGGAAATGATTTACCGGCAGGCCCTTCGCTTTAAAGAAATTTATAGCCTGGTAGAAAGCCCAAAAACAGAAGAAAAACCGGAAGAACCAGTGAGAAAAGTACGGTTGAATGAAATGCGCTATGAAAAAATTGTGGAAACCGCCAAACTGCTAAAGCCAAATAGCATTGTGGATTTTGGCTCTGGCGAAGGAAAACTGGCTGTTCAGTTGGGCTTTATCAACGGTGTCCAAGAAGTACTGGCAGTAGAGCCTTCTCAAGCAGCGACTTTAAAAGCAATCAAGCGTTTTGAAAAAGTGAAAGACCGGTCGAACTTTATTGAACCCACTACCTTATGGGGCTCGTTATTCTATTACGACGAACGCCTAAAAGGAAAAGACCTAATTATCCTATGCGAAGTGATTGAACACATAGACGAACAGCGGCTGCCAAAAGCATTCGATACGATTCTAAACTTGTATGCCCCAGAATCGCTTATTATTACTACACCAAATCAGGAGTATAACGAAATTTATGACATGGAAGACCATTTCCGGCATGACGACCATCGATTTGAATGGACACGTCAGGAATTCCGGGAATGGTGCAAGGCCCGGAATCACCTTGATTTATATGAGCTCGAATTTAGTGGAGTTGGTGAAGAAAACTTGAATCAAGGATTTCCTACGCAGATGTGTGTGTTTAAAAGGAAGGTGAACAACTCATGAAAATCGGCTTGCCCCATTCAGGGATCGTTTTATTAATTGGTCCATCAAATAGCGGGAAAACGACGTTATTGAAAAGATTAATCGAAGAAAAAGGAATATTGCCTTCAGAAGTCGTCAGCTCAGATGATTTTAGGGTGATGGTCAGTGACGAAGCGTTTATCGACTGGCGAAATCGTCCTCAGGATGAAGCTGCAGGGTTAATGGACAGCTATCAGGAAATTTCAACAGAGGCCTTCGAGATGATGGATTCTGTTATTGAAGCCCGGTGCCGCTTGAACAAGGTAGTCCTGGTTGATGCGACACATCTTCATTCAGAAGACCGCAAAAAGTATATTTTATTAGCGAAGAAGAATCATGTTTCCATTCATGCCATTGTCTTTGACGTTCCTGAAAAGATTTTGGTATACAGAGACGAAGTGCGTGACAATCCACGCGGAAAACGGCGTATCAAACAGCAGTTTCAAATTTTCAGGAATGAAAAGCGCACCATAAAAAAAGAAGGCTTTGCGACTGTGTATATGGTAAAAGAAACCGAAAGCATAGAAATCTTCAGGCATGCAAGCCAAATTGAACAAGATATCGGGCAAGGCATCGACATTATTGGAGATGTCCACGGCTGTTACGCAGAGTTGATGGAGTTGCTTGAAAAACTTGGCTATCAAGAAGATCAAGATGGATTTTTTGTACATCCGGAAGGCCGGAAATTCATTTCTGTCGGGGATGTAATGAGCCGCGGACCCGAGTCACTCAAGACGATGCTCTTCTTTTACAGACACGTTCAGCAAGAGCTTGCTTTGATGGTAGACAGCAACCACGGCTGGAAAATTGCCAGGTGGCTGGAAGGGCGGCAAGTGGTACTGGGACATGGAGACGAAAAGGTGGAAGAAGAATTTCTTGCCTATGAAACACAGTACGGGGAAACTGAACTTCAAAAACTCAAACGGCAGCTGCATCGGTTTTTGCTGGAAGCCCCTTCCCATTACGTTTTCAAAAAGAATGGAGCACCAGTTTTGGTTTGTACACATGCAGGAATCAGAGATGCATTTATCGGCAAGCAATCTGAGGCAATCAGTGATTTTTGCCGCTACGGAGATACGGATGGGTTTAGTGACACAGGAAAGCCGGTGCGAAAAGATTGGACAGTGGCTCACCAAAACAAATTACTGATCGTTTGGGGGCATGATCCAAAACCCAAGCCTCTATTGATCAATAACACCATCAATATTGACCAGGGCGTTGTTTTTGGCGGAGAACTGACGGCTTATCGATATCCGGAAAGAGAGTTCACAGCAGTAAAGGCCAAGCACGATTATTCCGGTACGGATGAAAACCCATTGGCTGAATGGGAGAAAAACCGGTTAAATCCGCCAAACCTTGCCAAGTTTATCCACGGGTATTCTGTATTGACAGAAGCGCTGGGTGAAGTGAAAATATTTCCAGAACAAGTTAAACCGGCAATCGATGCCGTTTCCCACTTCACGGTCCCAATCGAACAATTGGTCTATATTCCGCCAACGATGAGTCCGACACCAAAGGCATCCGGACTTGCAGATTATTTGGAACACCCAAAAGAAGCAATGGAGTATTTTAAAAGCAACGGAATCCAGACGATGATTGCAGAGAAAAAACACATGGGCAGCCGCGGCATCCTGTTCTTGTTTAAAGACAAACAAGCAGCGTTAAAGCATACTGGAATCGAATCACTGGGGACCATTTACACCAGAACCGGAAAGCGGTTTTTTGATAGTGAAACTGAAGAACGGCTTCTCGTACAATTGAACAAAGACTTAATTGGCATGAATTATTTCGAACAGTACGAAACCGATTATGTTTTGCTGGATGCAGAAATTATGCCGTGGAACTTAAAAGCGAAAGAGCTCATCAGCAGCCAGTATGCACATGTGGCAGAAAATGCATTGGTCGACCGCTCGCTGCTGAAAAAGAAGCTGAGTGCGGCGCTCGGAACCAACGAAGGCTTGCAGCTGTGGCTTGAGGAGTATGAGCAGAAACTTGAAAACGCGCACGAATTCAATGAAGTGTTCCAGAAATACTGTTGGAATGTGGACTCGATCAACTCTATTCAAATTGCGCCATTTCATGTGCTGGCACACAGCAACAAGGCTTTTATCGACAAGCCGCATGCGTGGCATATGGAAATGAACCAGTTTCTTTCCAGCCAATCTCAATTATTTGTAGAAACAGAATTCAAACTAATAACAGATGAAGCAAGCGAGAATGAGGTAATTGAGTGGTGGGATAGAATCACAGAAGACGGCCACGAAGGACTGATCATCAAACCTGAATTTTTTATTGCCAAAAACAAAGGGAAACTGCTGCAGCCTGCCATTAAAGTCAGGGGTCGCAAATACTTGCGGATCATTTACGGAATGGATTATGTAGAAGGCAAAAACTTAGAACGATTGAAGAACAGAAATACTAGCAAAAAACAGAAGATGGCATTAAAAGAATTTGCACTTGGAGTTGAAGGATTGCTTCGCTATACCAGCGGAGATACGATCGAACGGGTCCACGAATGCAGCTTGGGGACGCTTGCGATGGAATCAGATCCTGTCGATCCAAGATTGTAAAAAAACTGATCGAGTCAGAAGCTGTCACAAGTTTTTTGGCACAAATGAGACTTTTCCGATTGGATATGTAAAAGGAGTATTGAGAGGGCTTGGTCCAAAAACACGCGAGCATTTTATTTCCATCTCAAGTTTAACCAATGAGATATTCCTTTATAGAATTGAGAATAAAGAAGAGTACGGTAGTATAATTTAAGTCATTAATAGTTCGCCGAAATTATGTAGGGAAAGCTTTCTGTTAAGAAGGCTTTTTTCTTTGAATAAAATCGGCCCTAAAGAAATCCTACTTATGTTCACAAATCTCTCGAATATTATCAGTACTACAAACATTAATCGAAATATCCAATTAAATTTTTTGTATGTTTACATTTTCTTTAATGCAAAAATACCAATAATTCAAACAAATGAAATTTTAATTTATTTATTTTGTTTTTAAATGGTAATATAAGTATGTAATGAGGTTTATTCACAGCATCAAACGATTGGAAGGGTGATCATTCCTGTTAAATAATCGAGGATTTGATTTATGGGCAGATGATTACGACAGAACAGTTCAGGTGAGCGAAGACAACAACTTGTATCCATTTGCTGGATACAAAGATATATTGAACATGGTTTTTAATGAAGTGATGAAAAACGAAGAGTCGCGCGTGTTGGATATCGGATTTGGCACAGGGATTTTAACCAACAAACTATACGAAAATGGCCATCGAATAGACGGCTTGGATTTTTCGCCTAGGATGATCACAATCGCACAAGACAAAATGCCACAAGCTAATTTAGTGGAATGGGACATTTCAAAAGGGTTGCCGGACTCTGTGAAACAGAAAGAATATGACGTTGTCGTCAGCACATATACCTTGCACCACTTAACAGACGTGGACAAGGCACAACTTATAAAAAATCTATTGGAAATTCTTTCGGAACAAGGCAAGATCGTTATCGGCGACATTGCCTTTCAAACACGCGAAGAGTTAGAGATTTGCAGAGAAAACAGCAGTCCTTATTGGGATCCGGACGAATTTTATTTTGTATTTGATGAACTTCAGGCAGTATTCAAAGACTTTTGTTCCTGTGAGTTTTATCCACTTTCACATTGCGGTGGAGTAATCATAATTTCGAAATAGAGGAGTTGGAATCAGGGTCAAAAATCAGATTTCTAGCTCTCTCAAAACCTTTTATAAGTCCAGAGGAAATTGAGAAATACAATTGAACCCATTGAAATTGTTAAATACGAACGGATTGGAATGAAGAATGGATGGGGATTAGAAATTCGGCAAAGGCAGTTATTATTCAAGGACCTAAGGTTTTGATGACTAAAAATCAGGACGATGAAGGATTCTTTTATCTTTTCCCAGGTGGCGGCCAAGATTATGGGGAAACTCTGACAGATACAGTGAAGCGGGAATGCATAGAAGAAATCGGAAGCAACGTCGAAGTAAAAGAACTTCTCCACATTCGGGAGTACATAGGCAAAAATCATGAGCATGCTCATTTCGATGGTGGTGTTCATCAGGTGGAATATTACTTCGTTTGCCACCTGCTGGAAGAACAAGTGGCAGCGTCTGCTCCAACCAATCCGGACTCGCATCAAGTAGGGATCGAGTGGCTGACAGTTTCCCAACTGAAGGATTATCGAATTTATCCAAAAGGTATTTGCAAACTGATTCAAAGTTATGCAAAGAATAAAAAAGAAGCGGTTTATTTAGGGGATATTAATTAGAAAATTTCTGTGAAAGGAGTTAAGACAATGGGTTCTAGAATGATGCACTTGCTCATTGCTGATAAGGTGTCTGAGCAGTTGGCCATAGTGGATAAGCAACTATTTCTGTTAGGAGGAATTGCGCCTGATGCTACTTATACAACTGAAAGAAAATCAGCTTCGCATTTTTATGAAGGAAGTTTGGATGATGGTACACGGCACGTAAATTACAAGCGGTTTATTGGAAAATATCCACGAGATGTTCAAACAGAATATGGACTTGGATACTTGATTCATCTTATTTCCGACAATGTCTGGCTAAAGCAGGTTTATTTTAAAAACGACTTCAAAAACCGAATCGATGCTGATCCTCAATTGCTTGAAAAATGGCATAGCGATTTTAGAAAATTAAATGGGAAATTGATTAACCATTTTGGATGCGACGCTTTGAAAGATGAATTGATAGAATCCTTTCTGTATGCGACTCATATAAGTGAGATTAAGATTGAAAATCTTGAAGAATTCAAGCAGGAAACGGCTAAAGATTTTATATTTACGAGGAATGAACTAGCAAGTGAGCTGGAGGTATATTCCATGGAGCAAATTTTAGACTACATTGATTCCGCAGCCGAGGAGGCAGTAAAGGTTTGCAGAGACATTCGACTAGAATTGCTGGTAAACCAAGGAGATGAGTAAATGGAATTAACAGATTCTGCTGCTCATCAAGCATGGTTTATCCCCACACCCACAGGAAGGGTATGACCAGTCGAAGTTTTGGAGACAGGAGAGATCGTATGAAAAAAGGGTTTAGCAGTAGACATACTGAGAGAGATATGTCGATACCTACTTACCGAAAAGCTTTACTAGATAACGCATTGCAAGATTTAACAGCAGATCCAGATGTACTAGCGATTTACCTTAGCGGTTCATTAGCGAAAGAAAATTTTGATACATATTCAGACATCGACTTGCATACAATTGTAAAAGCTGAAAAGAAAGCAGAGTTTATTAAAAACAAGCGTGGCAGATCCGAGAAATGGGGGAAGGTGCTCTTTCATGAAGATCCCAATCCTAGTGGGCCAGTGGTAGTAAGCCATTATGAGCACTTCGTAAAAATAGACAGTTGGTATCATGAAGCTGATGAAATTTCGGCTTCTATTTGGTTGAAGAACACAAAGGTTCTATATGATCCAAACAGTGTATTGAATAAGATTTTACAGGAATCGGCTAAACTATCTTACAGTTTAGAATCAACTGAAGTAGAATTCTGGAAATCAAAAATTCTTGCGTATTCTCATGAAACTTATCGGGCTGCAATGAGGAATGAGAGGCTTCACGCAGAATCAAGTGTAGATAGAATGCAATGGCTTATTGTTTTTGGTTGGTACATGGAAAAGGGCGAACATTTTGATGCTTCTTACGGAAGTTGGTCCAAAGTAGAGGGTGAGAGAAGTATTTTGACTTTGAAGCAACTAACATTATTGAGAAGTTGGGAATGCGGTAAGAGTATTAATGAAGTAATAAAAATTTTGGTAAAAATGATTCCCGAAATTCTCAGGTTAAATCAAATTTTAAGTGAAAAATGTGGAATCGATTCTGACCAAGAACAATTTCAAAACATCTTGGAAATGAGTTATTGAGGGGAGTGATCTAATGAGTATCAGCCTGGTCAAACAAATTCCAGAAATCAGAAATTGCCAAAAGGTCACTCAAATAGACAAAGGATTTTCATCAGACACAAAATACTTAATTGATATGCATGTAGGCAATGACAAGCTATTGCTTCGAACATTTAGCTTGGAACAGTTCGATGTGAAAAAAATTGAGAGTACTATTTTACAAGAAATGCAGAGGCTTGGTGTCGCTTGCCCCAAACCAATAGCAATTGGCCAAACAGAAGAATTCGGATATATGATCGTTACTTACATAGATGGAAGTGATGGAGAGAGTGAAATTTTAACCACTTCAGAAAAAGAGCAGTTTTCGATCGGTTATAAAGCAGGCATGGAGTTACGCAAAATGCACCAGCTTGAAGCGCCCAAGCATATCGATTCCTGGTATAGAAGAAAAACAGAAAAGCATAAACGCTATATGAAAGCATATCTTTCATGCGGTGTGAAAATCGAACAAGATGAAAAAATTATAGATTTTATCGACACCAACCTTCATCTTATGAAACCGCGGCCAAATCGATTTTCAGCATGATGATTTTCATCTCAGCAATTTGATTTTGCACAATCAGCAGTTCGTGGGTGTTATAGACTTTGAAAGGTACGATTGGGGAGACCCCATTCATGAATTTCTCAAAATAGGGATTTTTAGCCGTGGACTAAGCATTCCGTTTTCCATCGGCCAAATAAAAGGCTATTTTAATGGGGCAGAGCCCGATGAAGATTTCTGGAGATTGTATTCATTGTATTTAGCGATGTGTGTGTTTTCTTCAGTCGTTTGGACTTTGAACACGTTTCCTGAGGATATGGATAATGCGCTCGATAAGATTTATACGTTTTTAGATGACCACGATTATTTCATTGACATAAAGCCGAAATGGTACAAGTAAGTTGCTGTATAAATCTAAGTAAATTGGATGTGAACAACGGTGATGAAAATGCTTGGTATACTGATAATTCTTACGGTTTTTTTATCAGCATGTGGAAGCTATGAAGGAACCGTAACAGAAAAGACAGATTCGAGTTTTATTATGGAAGTCTCTTCGAATGATTCAGAAGACGAAACGCTTATTGAATTGCATTTAACTGACGGCACAGTTTTTAAAGGCTCAATCCGTTCTTTTGATGAACTGGAAGAAGGAGATCAAGTCCGGGTTGTTCCCTTCGATCTGCCAAAAGACTTTTCGTATATTCTACCTTCAGAAGTGATAGTGGAATGAGTTCTGGATTAGAGAAATAACAGGTCTTAAATTTGTGGGTTACCAAATTACTCAAAAACTGTTGGTTTTGCCGGATTTCTCTCGAAGTCAAAAAGCAGCTTTATCTGGGATGCGATATTTCGATTTAATGAAAGGTCAGGTAAGTCATCTTCAGGAAAGAAATCTACTCCTTGCGTTTCGACACCGCTTTTAGCCTCACCGCCCACAATTTCGCATCGAATGAAAATTTTGTAATAATGAAAGGGTTGCGGAGGATGCGTGTGTTTCCTCATATCCAGCAAAGCCAGTATTTTTGTCGGAACTACGATAAAGCCGGATTCTTCTTCAATTTCTTTAGTAATGTTCTCTGATGGAGATAAGCCGATGTCGCAATATCCACCAGGCAACGCCCATTTGCCGTCAATTTTTTCTCGTACCATCAGAATTTTTCCATGTTGAAAAACAGCACCGCGCACATCCATTTTTGGTGTCTGGTACCCTTTCTCCACCGCAAATAAATCTTTCACCTGCTGCATTTCCAGTCCTGTGTGCTCTGACATAATTTCCACACTGATGCTACGCAGCTCCTCGTATCGTTCCAGATCATGTACATCGGTTGCGAAAGTCAATCCAGATTGAGAAAGCGCTTGGATCCGTTGCGCCCATTCCAGCCATTGTAAACTCATTTTTCAGCCTCCTAAATAATTTGTTTTTATTATCAGACGATCTATGACCTGCTTGCATCTTATTTAAATATTCTATCGTAACTCACTGGATTTTAACAATTGCATAAATTCAGTTATTATAAGAAATAAAGAATACTCTTAGGAATAAGAGGTGAGAATTATAAAGGAAATCAAAGCTGCGCAACTTGAGTCGGACTTGGCTGCACTATTTTCATACGTAATACCTGACGACAAAATTGCACAAGAATATGATCAGTATATCTCTTTAGAAAATCGTAAATTATACGGATTTTTTGTTGAAAATATTTTTGTAGGAATGATTGGCATCGAGTATTTAACTTTAAGTCATTGTGAACTTAAGCATATTGCTGTGTCTCCAATTCATAGAAAGAAAAGAACAGCAAGTTGCATGATTGACTTTGTGTGCCAGACGCATTCGTTCGATACCCTAACGGCGGAAACAGATATTGAATCTGTAGGATTTTATCGGAATTATGGATTTGATATAACTAGTTTAGGAGAAAAATATGCAGGTGTAGAAAGATTTTTGTGCACATTAAAAAAATGAAGTAAAAAAGGTTCAGTCAATGCGCTGACTTGCTTCTAGAGATGAGGAGACACTTATAGAAAAAGAAGAATTGTTGTCTTTGGTGAGGAGTAATTTTCCGGATTTATCGATTAACGAAATACGCGAGAACAATAGCGGTTGGGATAACAATATCTTGATTATGATTGGGACACTGCCTTAGCAAAATTCTCTCTGCTCCAAGGCAACTATTTATGTGTAAGCGACTTCTTGCGCAATAAAAATAATCCGTAATGGTCAAAGATAGGAGTAATGAAAGTGTTATATAGATTTCACCCTATGTCACAACAGCAAGCAGAAGAAATCGCCACTTGCTGGCGCTATGAAGGAATATATGCCTTTTACAACATGGATGCAGATCCAGAAGACTTTCAAGGGTTTCTGAATTCCAATGAAAGAGGAGATTCTTATTTTGCAGTTACACAGCAGCAAGAAGTTATAGGATTCTTCAGTTTTAGTCTGTTGACTGACAACAGCGTAGACATAGGGCTTGGAATAAAACCTAGTTTAACAGGACAAGGCAAGGGGTTAGAGTTCATGAGAGCGGGACTCGACTTTGTCAATTCAACTTATCAACCAGAAGAAATCTCACTATCAGTAGCTACTTTTAATGCGAGAGCCATAAACGTCTATAAAAAAGCTGGCTTTATAGAAGATGCAAGATACATACAGGCCACAAATGGAAGCAATTTTGAGTTTATGAAAATGATTTATCAACAAGAATAATGGTCACCGAAAGGAATACAGAATGAATCAATTTATAGATGTAAACAAAAAACGACTGGAAATATCTTTAAAAGGAACGCGCGGGATTCCAATTCTTATTCTTTCCGGTATGGGTTGTTCATTTGAAGAGTGGTTTGAAGTGACAGAACTTCTTGACCAGTCGAACAGAACGATCATGTTCCATCGGCCAGGTCTTGGAGAAAGTGAGATAGGTGGAGAAAAACGCACTACTTTACAAGTAGTCGAAGAAATCAATCAAGTGTTGCGTATTCTGCAAATAGAAGAGCCCGTTATTTTGATTGGCCACTCGTATGGTGGACTGTGTGCACAGCATTTTACCAAGCTGCACCCTGAAAAAGTGATGGCACTTTTTTTGATAGACGCTACCTCGGTGGAATTGGAACGACTCGATACATTGGATTTACCCATACTAAACCAAAATTCTTCAGATGAGGAGTGGCTAGAAGCATGTAAAAAGTACGCTCTTTCAAGTGAACAAGAACTAAAGAGAATGATTCATCCTGTATTATCGGATGCTCAAAAAAAGTTGCCACCATCTATTCAAACCAAATTAATAGAGTTCCAGCAAAAACCAAACTTATACAAAGCGATGAAATCCGAAACAGAAAATTGGAAAGCAGATGCCAAAGCGATAAAAAAACTAGAGTGCCTATCGGATCCATTGCTGGTTGTGATGGGCCGTGACAAAAAACATATGATTCAGCAAGGAATAGATGAGGGGTTGCCAGAAACTGAGTTAACTCTGCTCGAAGACACCTGGGAGCAACTGATTTTAGAACAGGCAGTGCTTTCAACGAATAATAAGGTCATTTTTGCGGAAAATGCATCGCATTCCATCCATTTGGACCGACCCGATCTTATAATTAAAATAGTTAAAGAAATTACAAACAAGTTTAATAAACACGAAAGGGATGTGTGATTTTGAAGTTAAGCAGTAAAAAGATAGAAGCGAGATTACTGGCTTTTAATTACATTACAATTTTCAAAAACACTTAATTTCCAGTCAACGGCCATGGACATCATCACCAAATAGTACAGGGAGGCGATTTCATGACACTCGATATTATCCGACATTCTGAATGGGCAGAGACCAAATTCACTTTGCACTTGATTTCACAAATTTTAGGTAAGATTAAACTGGAAACGGCGCAGCAGGAACCTCAATGGGCACATGTTGCACTGACGGTTACAACCGATGGGTTTTCGACAGGGTTATTATTTGCTCAAAACACTTCTTTTCAAGTTGAAGTAGACATTCGGAACAGCCAAATCCTTGTAAATGTCGAAGGGGATGTTCAGACGATTAGACTGGAGACAGCTAAATCCATAAAGGATTATTTTGAAGAGATATTTGGAGCGTTAAGCCGTCGCGGGATAAACATAGCGATCAATCCAAAGCCGCAAGAAATGGCTTATAAGAACAACTTGAATGAAGACACAGCTCCTTTACAGTTTGATCAGCAGCAAGCGATGAGAGGGCTGAAACTATTGCAGTTTGCACTGCGTGAACAGTCCAAATTTGTAGGTCCGCTGCGCTGCAGAAAAGTAAAGCCGGCGCTTTTCTGGGGAACCTTTGATGTGTCACTGCTCATCCTTCACGGCATCATGGAGCCATTTCCAGAAGACAAAGTCATTGAGAAAGCCGCTTTTGATGAACAGATGATCGAATACGGATTTTGGTTGGGCGATGAACAAGTGGATGTCCCCACATTTTTTGTTTTGCCATATCCTTTTTTATACAAGGATTTAAACAGCAATGCCTTAAAACCAACTCAAGCCTATTATGACCCTGCAAAAAGCGAGTTTTTTTTAGATTTGCAAAGCATAGCTGATTCTGCTAATTTGAGCGACACCATACAGGAATTTTTCTATTCCAGTTTCAATCTCTTAATAGAAGAACTGGGATGGGAAGGCTGCGCGGCATATTTTATTCCATTACAAATGAAGAAACAAAAGTATTAGCCGCAGAGACACTGCATTTCAGCACATCGTAATCAAAATGTGCTGAAACGCAGTTTTTTTCATTAAATTGAAAGAAAATTCGCTAATTTATATACGGAATGCTGATAGATTGATATACTAAAATATGGAATAAAAGAAAGGAAGATGGAAATGAAAATCATTTGGCAATCATTGCTTGGAGCTGCAGCGATTCATATCCTCTATTTTGCGGCAGCGATGTCTGTTGGATATGTTCAAACCATCACATACAAACCCAATTTTTCTGCTGCCTGGGAACATGCCGAAGCCTTGCCAAATGCAGTGGCGTTCGGCTCTTCAACTTCTCCTGTATGGTATGCTGGCACATTTTTAGCCGCGGCGATTGTTTGTGGACTGTTGCTCGTTGGGTACAAAAAACTGACCACCCAGCCCTTGCGTATAGAAAAGCATTAATGTACCGAAGAAAATTTTACAAATTAATATTTAGTTGAGAGTGATCTAAATTTCGAACGAGATGTTTACTGGGAGACTCATTTCTACCGATTTCATAATGTAAAAAAGCTGCCAACTGGCAGCTTTTCATTTACTCATAAAGATCTTTATAGCGCTTCATAAACTTCCGGTCGATACGCTGTTTAAGCTTCCAGGCAAACGCCCCGTGAAAATGCTTCGTGCCATAAGACAGAAAAGCTTCGCCTCCACCTGTAGACAGGATGGAGACATAGCATTTCTGCGGTGCAAACGGGAACAGCTTATTATTGGACAAGCTGTTTTTTAAATTCTTCCACAAGACAGGTCCTTGGCGTACTGCATAGACGCCATTTTTAGCGAGATCTGGATAACGGTCTATGGTGATGCAATCGCCGGCCCCAAAAATCTCTGGCCATTGAATGCTTTGCAGCGTCTCGTTGACCAGCAAAAATCCATCTGTATCTGTCGGTAAGCCCGAAAGCTTAAACAAAGCTGCACTTTTGGGTCCAGTTAGCCAGAGTACATCGGATTGCGGATAGGAATGGCCATTACTGGTTGTAACACCCACTTCATTGATGGACTGAATAGAAACCCCTGCGAAGAAAGGGAGTGATTTCTGCGCAGCGATGGCTTCGATTTTTTTAGAGGCTGACTCGCCCTGTCCTGCGAGCAGGGAAGTCGAGCTGAATAATGCGAGGTTCAGTGGCAGACTGTGCTGTTTTCTCCAAGCCAGTATCGAAAATGCCAGTTCAACACCTGAAGCTCCGCCACCGACAATCGCAGGCTGTGCCGATTCGCGCATCTTTATTAATTGCTCTGGAAAATGATAGTTGGGTTTGATGGACCTTACATATTCTATTGCCGTTTCCGGAATATTGCTTTGCGATCCGATATCAAACGATACCAAGTCATACCCATAGGTTTCACCCGAAGTACTTGCCAACACTTGATCTTCTGCTCTGACAGCCACGATTGAATCTTCTATAAAGCTAACATTTGCTGTCTGGCAAAGCCTTTTCAAATCAATTCGAATGTCCTCCAAATTATAAATGCCTTCCGTAAATCCCGAAAACATTCCAGAATAATATTGATAACGTGAGGGAGAGATGAGCAGGACACGCCAGTTTTCCGGGAGGCCCTGTTTTAATTGTTCCAGGCAGTGCAAATGTGCATGTCCGCCGCCAACCAGCACAAGGGTCTTCATCTGATGTCACCCCCATCTATTTTAAAATCAGTCGCGCTTCAGCCATGCGCTGAGCAATCGTCACAAGTTGAACTGCAAAAAATACCAGTGTGATGGCAGTTAAATGCGTTGAAAAAACAATCATTAGGGTAAACAGAATAAAGCCTTCTGTTCGCTCTGCCAGGCCGGCTTGGTAATAAAATGACTTCATGCCTTCTTTATCGGAAAGTGCGCCAACTGTCAGAAACACGGTCATCGCAACAATGATGGAAACGCTCAGCAGCAGCAAAGCCCACATCGAATCGGGAAAGCGGAACGCCAGCCCCAAAATAACGCTGATCTCGACCAGCCGGTCAAAGCTGATATCGAGCAAAGTTCCCCACGAAGAAGGTTTTGTTTTTCGTGCCATGGTTCCGTCAACCACATCCAAATACCCTGACACCCATAGAACAACGACCGCCCAAAAAGGCTGATCCAAATAAATAAAGAGGCCTGACGACAGCCCGATTGCAAAGGCAATTTTGGTTACGCCATCCGCGGTAAATCCTAATTTCAGCAACCTGTCAGCTGTTTTTTCTACAATTGGTTGAACGTGCTTTCGTGCATGAGTATCCAACATCGTGTTCACCTTTTCGTTTTCAAGATAATTTCAGTATATAATAGGATCCAACTGCTGACCCGTAATCCCACTCATTCAATGAAAATTAGAAGAATCGAGGGCGATTAAGAGAAAGTCAATTATGTTTTTTGTTAAGATGAACTTAATTCAGGAAAAGAGAGGAAATGGTAAAGATGGTTAAAAAATATGATATCGCCATAATTGGAGCCGGCGCTGCCGGACTGACTGCTGCTTTTACAGGAGCGGGGTTTTCAAAAAGCGTAGTGCTGATCGATAAGAACCTGCCAGGAGGAGAGTGTACCTGGTCTGGATGCATCCCAAGTAAATCGTTGATCAACATCGCAAAAGAAGTTCATCACGCCAAAAAATATACGCCCAATTTGGAAGTGGATACTTCGGTTGTTCTTAAAGACATCCAAGACGTGATTCAAAAAGTTTACGCTGGTGAATCTCCAGAAGTGCTGAAACAAGCGGGCATCGATTTTATCAATGGCTACGCAAAATTTGTAGGACCACATGCCGTGGAAGTAGACGGCGAACGCATTGAAGCGAAGAAAATCATTCTTTCTACCGGTTCTTCTCCGATGGTACCGCCAATCGATGGGTTGGACAAGGTATCGTATTTAACGAATGAAACCATTTTTAAGCAAAAATCTTTTCCAAAAACGATGACCATTCTTGGTGGTGGCGCAATTGGCGTTGAATTGAGCCAAGCGTTAAACCGCATCGGTGTCAAAGTGACGCTTGTGGAGAAATTCGAGCGAATCCTGCCGAAAGATGAAGAAGAGCTAGTCTTAATGATTCAGCAGCGTCTAATTGATGAAGGTGTAACTATCCATACAGGTGCTACTGCTATCAAAGCCGAACAAAATGGCGGACAGATCGCGTTAAAAATCGAAAAAGACGGCAATGAACAAACCATTTCAAGCGAAGGCCTCTTGGTTGCACTTGGTCGTCAAGCAAACGTCAAAGGCTATAATTTAGAAAGAGCGGGCGTTAAATTCGATTCGAAAAGCATCCAAGTGGACGATCATTTAGAAACCACTGCCAAAGGCATTTATGCGATTGGTGACGTTGTCGGTCCATACCAATTGTCGCATATGGCAAATGCTCAAGGAATCACAGCAACGCAAAACGCTATTTTGCCAATTAACCGAAAAATGGACTACGAGCATGTTACGTGGTGTACATACACCGACCCTGAACTGGGCAGATCTGGTATGTCCGAAGAAGAAGCGCGCGAGAAACATGGTGATTCGATTCGCGTTTACGAACATGACTACGCGGACATTGACCGTGCCAACACGAAAAAAGACAGCATCGGCAAAGTGAAAATCATTTTGGATAAAAAAGGCTTTATTTTAGGAGCTAGTATTCTGGGTGACCGCGCGGGTGAAATTATCAGCCAAATCCAGACGATCAAGTCCTTGCACATTAACTTAGGCAAATTATCCGGCGTGATTCATCCGTACCCGACTTACAGCGAAGTCTTGGTGAAGATCGGCAAAAAAGTCTATGTCGATAACCTGCTCAATCAGCCCGTTGTCAAAACCTTTAACAAAGCAAAAGCAGGCGAATTGCCGGCAGGCAAAATTGCCAGTTATGGAGCAGCTGCTGCAGCTGGCATCGGCATTGCTAATATGGCGATTAAAAACAACGTTAAACCCAAATTGGGCGTGGAAAATGGACGATTGAAAAAAATGCCTTCCACACCAAATGCAGTGTCGTCGCAATCTATACCAAAAGATAAATACGTACCTGCATTGCCATACAATGGCACCAAAAGCGAAGCGAAAAAGAACTTGATCGGCATGCTGAAAGGCTATGAAGGAGTCGAAATTGTTCAAAACGATGAGAATTATGTTTACGCAGTTGCCACTTCCAAAAAGATGAAATTCAAGGACGATATTGAATTTTACTTTAACGACGCCGCTCAGTGGATCGAATTCCGTTCGGCTTCGCGTGTCGGTTATTCCGATAACGGTGTGAACCGCAAACGCTATGAAGAAATGAAAAACCGTTACAACAACATCTCACGACATACCCGCAACTCATGAACCCAAAAACGCTTCAAATCGGAAAATGGCTGCTGATTGCCGTTGCAATTGGAGTGGTCATTTGGCTCAGTCGATCGGTTTTTGAAGTCGATGCCAATGATCTTCGCAACTGGATTTTGTCCTTCGGTCTGTGGTCGCCTGTAATCTACATCTTAATCTACACCATCAGGCCTTTGATCCTATTTCCGGCATCTGTCTTATCAATTGCTGGTGGATTGGCCTTCGGTGCTTGGCTGGGTACACTATATACGATTATTGGGGCTACCTTGGGGGCAATGCTGTCATTTTACGTGGCCAAAACCTTGGGCAAGAGCTTAGTCCGCAAAGAGTGGACCGGCAATGCCGCAAAAATCCAATCCCAAATGGAGCAAAATGGCTTTTTGTATGTGCTGCTGTTCCGTTTCATACCAGTTATTAATTTTGATTTGATCAGTTACACGGCTGCTTTTGCCAAAGTGCGTTTTTCTTCTTTTGCATTGGCGACGTTAATTGGCATCATACCCGGTACGTTTGCCTATAATTTCTTGGGCAGCAGTTTTGTCAGTGGAAACCCACAGATCATCGTTTTGGCTGTGGCGGTTTTTATCATCTTGACGGTGGTCCCGATTGTCATGCGAAATCGCTGGATGAAAAAACAACCACTGGACAAATAGGACAGTGGTTATCAACGGATTTAGGAAGTGAAACAAATGAAAAAATCTTTAGCAATAGTGCCCGGTATCCTTGCACTGTCGATCGCCGGGTGTTCATCAGAAACGGGAAGCGATGCAGTTGAGAGTGCTGACAGCTTGCTGACTGCCGATTGGCAGGAAGTAACTGAGGCTTCATCAGGGCAGGAAGTCAATATGTACATGTGGGGCGGCAACGACAACATCAACCGTTACCTCGACGAATGGGTGGCTCCACGTCTGAAAGAAGAACATGCCGTTGAGCTGAAACGCGTGCCGATGAACGATTCGCAAGACATCATCAATCAATTGGTGGATGAAAAATCAGCAGGTAAAACCGATGGCAGCATGGACATTATTTGGATCAACGGTGAAAATTTCAAGGCCGCCAAAGATAATGAACTGCTGTGGGGGGATTTTACCAACCAGTTGCCGAATTTTAACGACTATATCGATCAGGAAGCTCCCGAAATCGTGGCTGATTTCGGTGAACCTGTTAATGGCTTAGAAGCGCCGTGGGGAAAAGCACAATTCGTATTTGTCCATGACGAAAATAAATCAGCAATGCCGCCAAAATCAATGGAGGAACTGGCCGAGTGGGTCCAGGACAATCCCGGACAGTTTACATATCCGGCGTTGCCTGACTTTACGGGCAGTGCTTTTATTCGCCACGTGCTTTATGAAACAACTGGCGGCTACGAGCAATACCAGCAGCCAGCGGCGGACATTGCCGATTTAGAAGAACGATTGGAACCGATGTGGCAATATTTAAATGATATTGAACCGTACTTGTGGCGCGAGGGAGAAACGTATCCGGAAAGTTTGGCCAAGCAAGATCAGCTGTATGCAAGTGGTGAAATTGGCATGACCATGAGCTACGATCCGGCGCTTGCTGCCAGTGAGGTGTTGAAAGGCCGATTCCCTGAATCGACCCGCACTTTTGTTCTGGACGAGGGGACACTCGCCAATACGCATTTCTTGTCAATTCCATTCAATTCTTCTGCAAAAGCGGCAGCGATGGTAGCCATCAATGACCTGATGTCGCCAGAAGCACAAACCGCGAAATTGTCTCCTGAGAACTGGGGAGACTTATCCGCATTGGATCTGGAAAAATTGTCGCCAGAGCAGCAGCAAGCAATGAACGATGTGGATTTGGGTGAAGCCACATTGCCGCTGGAAGAGCTGGAAAGCCACCAATTGCCGGAATTATCGGCAGATTACATTGAGATTCTCGAAAAAGGATGGATGGAACATGTGGCGAAAGACTAAACCGTATCTTTTGCTGCTGCCAGCCATCGGCACCATTGTCCTCCTGTTTTTTGGAGGACTTTTTGATGGATTTTTGAAAAGTCTAGGCTATTTCCCGGCTATCGGTGAAACAGGCTTTGAATTGACGGCTTATACAAACCTGTTCCAATCACCTGATTTTTGGGAATCACTCAGTTTGACATTTCGAGTAGCCGCCCTGTCGTCAGTGATTTCGGCAGTGCTGGGAGCAGGAATCGCAATCTCGCTGTTTATGCTGAATGAATCTTCAAAGTCAGGCGCTGCCCAAGTGTGGCACCGGCTGTTTCAATTGCCTTTAACCATTCCGCATTTGGTGGGCGGCTATGTCATTGTGCTGCTCTTTATGCAAAGTGGTTTTTTGTCAAAAGTACTTGCTTCTGCTGGCTTGATTGATGAAATTACAGATTTCCCGGTTTTGGTCAATGACCCATTCGGCTGGGGCATTATCTTCACCTATGCTTGGAAAGAAGCTCCTTTTGTGTCTTTGTTGATCTATCCCGTGTTGGCCCGAATACATCGATCGTGGCGGGATGTTGCGCGTGTTTACGGGGCAGGCAACTGGAATTTTGTTCGTGAAATTGTTCTGCCGGCCGTACTGCCAGCCTGGACAATTGCGACTTTTATTGTTTTCGTCTTTACCTTTTCAGCTTTTGAAGTGCCATTTTTGCTGGGGGTCACGTATCCGAGCATGCTGCCGGTTTTCTCTTATCAGCTGTATACGAGCGGGACTTTAACTGACCGGCCAGAAGCACTGGCTGTCAACATCATACTTGCAGCACTGACCATATTATTGGGTCTCGTCGTTTACTACTTCAGCAAGCGCTGGAATGTGCTAAAGGGGTGGGATTGATGCAAAGTCCGCGCCGTTTACTGAATTCAGTTTTATTCTTTCTGGTATTTGCACTGATAGCATTGCCTTTTGTTCCGTTGATTTTGTCGAGTGTGTCTTTTGGCTGGCAATGGCCAAATGTTTGGCCAGAATCCTTCAGCTTCCGTGCGTGGACCTATGTTCTGTCCGGAAGCGCGGGAACCTGGTCGGCAATTGGAGCCAGCTTATTGATTGCGTTTGTTGTCACAGCTCTAAACGTACTGTTAGCTGTACCTGCTGCGAATGCACTGGTTCGCTATTCTTTCCGTGGAAAATGGCTGATGGAGGCAATTATTTTCGCCCCGATTGTGATTCCGCCATTTGTCGCTGTGATGGGCATCCATTTGACCTTTTTGCGCCTCGGTTTGACCGAGACAATCTTTGGGGTGGTGCTGGCACATATTTCACCAACTTTGCCGTACATGGTGCGCGCCATCATGATCAGTTATAACACCTTGTCGGTAGAATGGGAGAATCAGGCACGCATGCTTGGCGCTGGGCCGATTTCCCGTTTTGTTCATATCGTCTTGCCCCATTTGTTGCCGGGCATTGCAGCGGGAGCAAGTTTGAGCATCCTGATTTCTTTGAGCCAGTACTTGATCACGTTTATCATTGGCTCCGGACAGGTTGTCACACTGCCAATTTTGTTGTTCCCGTTTATCAGTGGAGGAGATCCTGCCGTAGCTTCGGCATATTCTTTGCTATACGCAGGCATCGCAATACTCACGCTGCTGGGAATGGACGTTGCTTTAAAGAACTACTACAAAAATAAGAAATCCGCTACAATGGACGGCTAAAGGAGTAAAAACATGAGTGACTTGCGCATTATCGACATTGAAAAGCATTACTCGCAAACCAAACAAGAAAATGCTACTGCCTTTTCTCTGAAGCCGGTCACGCTGACCATCAACGAAGGGGAATTTTTTTCCTTGTTGGGCCCTTCCGGCTGCGGAAAAACAACCTTGCTGAAATTAGTAGCCGGATTGTTGCCTGCAGACAATGGGGAAATCTGGGTGGGGGAAGATAACTTAACATCAGTTGCTCCAGAATTCAGAAGGTTCGCTATGGTGTTTCAGCAATCGCTGTTGTTTCCGCACATGACAGTAGAAGATAATGTGGCATTTGGGTTGAAAATGCAAAAAGTCAGCAAAAAAGAACGGCTGACCGATGCGCGCAGTATGCTCCAGCATGTCGGGCTCAATGGATTCGGCGAACGGTTTCCGCACCAACTAAGCGGCGGCCAACAGCAGCGCGTAGCTTTGGCACGGGCATTGGTTGCTAAACCGCGGGTGTTATTAATGGATGAACCGTTCAGTGCACTGGACCCGAGCCTCCGTGAAGAAATGAGAGAGCTGCTCAGCCGCATTCAAAAAGAATTTCAAGTGACCGTCCTGTTTGTTACCCACGACCGTGAAGAAGCATTTTATTTGTCGGATCGCATCGGCGTGATGAGCGAAGGAAAGCTATTGCAAGTGGGCAAACCAGAAGAACTATACGAACGGCCCATAAATACCAAAGTCGCTTCATTTTTGGGACTGAAAAATATTATTGAGGGAACCATTACAAACAATCGCTTTGTATCTAATAATCAGGGATTTGAATTTCACATTCAACATTTTATTCCAGAAGGCTCTGGTGCATTGGTTATTCATCCGGAGTCTATTCAATTAGTTTCAGAGGAAATTGGTGAATTGGATTCTATTCATTTCAAAGGAGTTATTCAACAGAAAAATTTCAATCATGGTTTTTACTCTGCTAAAGTAGAAGTGAGCGATTATACGTTAATATGCAGTTTCACCAGTCGGGAAGTTCGAGGAGTAGAGCCTGGTCAAAGGATTGACTTAATGGTAAGTAGTAAGGATATATTGTTTTTGAATAGCTGAATAAAAAAGACTTGCAGTCATTTTGACATGCAAGTCTTTTTTTATTTAAATTATTCATTCATAACACCCGCTCAAAAAATGAATGAATATGAATAGAATATAAAAATGAATGGTTTGAATTTTAACAACAACTGTTTCCAGCATCTGTCCCGGAAATAGTGAATACTAACGGCCGGCTGTTGCAGACACCGGTTTCTGGAAGATCCAGTTCGACACGTTTTGCGGCTTGGAAATCGCCCGCTAAGTGAGCCACTACGGAACGTGCTTGTTCAAAGCCTGTTGCCATGAGGAAAGTTGGGGCACGTCCGTAGCTTTTTGCACCAATGATGTAGAAGTCTTTTTCTGGCTGCCGCAATTCCTGCTCGCCGTGTGGCCGAACCGTGCCGCAGCTATGGACATTTGGATCAATTAGCGGCGCCAGCGCTGGCACACTTTCAGTAGCTGGGTCAAAAGCATAGCGAATCTCACGCAAAAAATCGAAGTTCGGGTGAGCACCGGTATTGGCAATCACCCGATCGAATGGACCAAGCTCCATCGCAAGGCCGTTTTGTTGAGCATGCAACACAATTTGCTCTTGATCTATCTTCAAGGATTTAACCAAGCATGCCGTTTTTACATCTATTTGTCCGTCATCCAGCAAAGCTTTGACTCGTTGTCCTAGAGCACCACGCTCGGGCAATTGGTCTGCATCACCTCCGCCCAGTGCTTGTTCAATGGATGTTTTTCGGACCATCCAGGTGATTTGCGTCTCCGGAAACACTTCCTTCAGTGCAACAAGCTCCAACAGGGAATTTAAAGCGGAATGTCCGCTTCCAACCACAGCAACACGTTTGTTTTCAAAGCGCTTTTGGTCGGCTCCTAAAATGTCTGGAATGCCGGTATCCACCCCTTCTGTTGCTTCATTTGGACCACCGGACACAACCGGGTTGGGGTTTTGCCACGTACCAGTCGCATCGATCACTGCCCGTGCAAGTATCGTTTCTCTTGTACCTGTCTCATTTTCAAAAACGAGTTCAAAAGGTTTTTCCTCACGATTAGCTGACTTCATTTTATCCAGTCCTTGCCGCTGAATGTGAATGACCCGGCTGTTTAAGTGAATAAACGGTTCCAGCTCGGGGAGTTGTCCCAGCGGCTGCAAGTACAGTTCAGCAATTTCTTTGCCAGTAGGCAGTTCGTTGGGATTGGGCAATGCCAGTCCATGCTGCTCAAATAGTTTTTTGGATGCCGCATCGATATTGTAACGCCAAGTCGAGAACAACCGAACGTGGCCATATTCGAAGAAATGGGTGCCAAGTGTGGGACCAGATTCAACTAACACAAAGGGTTGCTGGTACTGGACCAGATGGGCAGCAGCCGCCAGTCCTGCAGGTCCGCCGCCGATGATCGCTACGGGCAAAGTGGGGGTCATTGTGAAACACTCCTTCTATGATTAGATTTCATTTGTGAGCACTGTTCCATGTCTTTCCGATAACTGCAGTTTGAAAAAGGAGTTTTGCTAATCGGGGCTGATCATCCGGAAGAGCTCTTCCGGCAACAACCGATCGATTTCAGCTGTTTTTAACGCATAATAGCTCCACGTGCCTTTTGTTTCCTTCGTCACAAGACCAGCAGTTAATAAGATTTTCAAGTGATAGGACAGTTTTGATTGGGGCATGGCCATTTCGTCTACCAGGTCACATACACAGACTGATTGTTTCCGCGCAATCAATTCCAGTAACTCCAATCGTTTTGGATCGGCCAAAGCTTTAAATTTTTGAGCATAAGCTTTGTAAGGTGCGTGAATCGCAGCTGTCTGTTCTGTTTGTTGAGCCATTCCAGTTTCCTGCTTTCTGTTAATCAATTTTATTTGATGAAATAAGCATAGCCTTGATAAGTTCTTGTTGCAAGAATTAAATCAAAAAAAATTGATTTAATCTAAATGTTGTTTTATAACGATTGACTTATATAATCATAACGTTATATACTAGGCGCGAAGGAGTGGATCCGAATGAAGACCTTAACCAAACCATCTGCAGCTGACGTTACCGTTTGCTTAAAAGCAGTGAGTGATCCAACCCGCTTGTTCATGATGAAGCTGGTGGAAGCCGATGAATTGTGCGTTTGCCAATTTGTTGAGATGTTTGACATGAGCCAGCCGGCCATCAGCCAGCATTTGCGCAAGTTAAAATCTGCGGGACTTGTAACAGAAAACAGAAAAGGGCAATGGCGGTTTTATTCCATGAATCAGGAATCTGTTCATGCACCGCTGCTGCAGGATATTTTAAGTCATATTGAAGATACCGATCCACAACTGCTGGCATTGCGTGCAAAAGAAGCGCCCGTGGATTGCTGCTAGAGTACGTTTAACTACTATAGGACGATAAAAGGAGAACTTATACTCATGACGAAAAAAACTATTTATTTTTTATGCACAGGAAATTCATGCCGCAGCCAAATGGCTGAGGGCTGGGCAAAACAGCATTTAGCAGGTGAATGGGATGTTTACAGTGCAGGAATTGAAGCCCATGGATTAAACCCGAATGCGGTAAAAGCCATGAATGAAGTGGACATTGATATTTCTGCCCAGTCTTCAGACATCATCGATATGGACTTGTTGAACAATGCGGATTTCGTGGTTACGCTTTGCGGGGATGCAGCTGATAAATGCCCGATGACTCCACCTCACGTGAGACGTGAACATTGGGGCTTTGAGGATCCGGCAAAAGCACAAGGAACCGATGAAGAAAAATGGGCCGTATTCCAAACGGTTCGAGATGCAATCGGCACACGCATCGAAACTTTCGCTAAAACTGGAAACTGAACGTTAAAGGAGAATGACCGATGACAAAAGTGACGATATACGATCCAGCGATGTGCTGCGATACCGGTGTTTGCGGACCTGTTGTGGATCCGAAACTGACCGCTGTAGCAGCTGCTGTTTTTTCGCTTGAGAAAAAAGGATTTAGCATCAAACGTTTTAATTTAGGAAATGATCCAGCTGCTTTTGTGGAAAACAGGAAAGTCAACGCCCTGTTGTTTGATAAAGGCGTCGAGTCGTTGCCAGTGGTTTTGGTTGATGGCGAAGTCGTTAAAACCGGAGATTACCCCACGGCTCTAGAATTTTCTGAATGGTTCGGAGTGGACGCAGCCGAATTGCAGATGGGTAAACAGCCAAGCAATCCATTGAACGTCACAATTGCATCATCAGGTGCGAAATGATGAACGGAACATTCCAACCAGCTCACGTCAGCTCCACACCCTTTCTGTTCTTCACTGGAAAAGGCGGAGTCGGCAAAACGTCAACTGCTTCAGCGACAGCTGTTGCTTTAGCTGACACAGGCAAGCGCGTGTTGCTGGTTAGCACAGATCCGGCGTCCAACCTGCAAGACGTCTTTGGCATGGAATTAACCAATGAACCTCAAGCTGTTGATGGCATCCAAAATTTATTTGCCTGCAACCTCGATCCAGAAGAAGCGGCACGTACGTATCGGGAGTCGGTTGTAGGGCCCTACCGCGGCAAATTGCCGGAAGCAGTTGTCGACCAAATGGAAGAACAACTGTCGGGTGCTTGCACGGTTGAAATTGCGGCATTTGATGAATTCACCAAGCTATTGGCAGATGAGAAGGTTATGGACGATTATGACCACATCCTCTTTGATACGGCACCTACTGGCCATACCTTAAGGCTGTTAAAACTGCCAACTGCCTGGAGCGGCTTTTTGGATGATTCGACTCATGGTGCCTCTTGTCTTGGGCCACTTGCAGGACTGGATGCCAAAAAAGACCTTTATGCCAAAACGGTTCAGGCATTATCAGATTCAACTCAAACCACACTCGTCCTGGTGGCGCGTCCGGATACGGCTTCTTTCAAAGAAGCGTCCCGTGCGTCTCAGGAACTCGAAACCATAGGCATTGAAAATCAGGTGCTGATCTTGAATGGTGTTTATTCACCGGTTCAAAATGAAGACAAAGTGTCTGGCGCATTCGCGCACCAGCATAAACAAGCATTAAACGAAATGCCCGCCCATTTGAGGACCTTACCAGCGTACAGTTTGCCATTTGTTGCGTTTTCGCTGACCGGCATAGCCAATTTGCGGCGTTTGTTCCACGAGCCGGAATGGCGTCCAGCGTCGATTGGAAACACGGTTCATTCTCTTGCAGAACTGGATAGTTTAAAGGACATGGTGGACTATTATTCATCGCAGAACACGCGTGTCATTTTAACCATGGGCAAAGGCGGTGTCGGCAAAACGACGGTTGCTTCACTGCTTGCTGTGGGGTTGTCTGAAAAAGGCCACCACGTGCATTTAACGACGACAGATCCGGCGGCTCATCTGGCAGACCGCTTTGAAGGGACTGGTGGAGACCACTTGACGGTTTCGCGAATCGATCCGGAGCTGCAAGTAGAAGCATATAAAGAACAAGTGATGGAAGCGGCCGGTCCACTGGACGACGAAGCACGTGCGTATTTGGAAGAAGATCTGCGTTCTCCGTGCACCGAAGAAATCGCCGTATTTCGTGCATTTGCAGAAGTGGTGGCCAAAGCGGACAATGAGATTGTCATCATCGATACCGCTCCGACGGGCCATACATTGCTGCTGTTGGATGCCACGCAGACTTATCACAAGGAGTTGGAACGCTCAACCGGTGAAATTCCGGAAAGTGTCCAAAACTTGCTTCCGCGTCTGCGCAATCCGAAAGAAACCGATGTCTTGCTTGTCACGCTGCCAGAAGCAACCCCGGTGTTTGAAGCAGCACGTCTGCAGGAAGATTTAAAGCGAGCGGGCATTCAAGCAAAAAACTGGATCATTAACCAAAGTCTTGCGGGCACTGGCACAACCGAGGCGCTTCTGCAGGCAAAAGCTTACAGTGAATGGCCATGGATCCGTAAAGTCAGCCATGAGTTGGCTGAACAGACCGCGTTAATTCCGTGGCAGTCTCAAGACAGCATCGGCTATGAAAAAATGAAACAACTTGTTGCTAAATAAAAGGGGGATTTTCAATGAACATCACACAACCAGCGAAAGAAATGCTTTTAGAATCAATGAAAGAAAAAACGGCAGAAGGCATTCGCCTTTATTTCGCCGGACAAGGTTGTTGCGGACCGCAATTCGGCTTATCAATGGACGCACCGGAACAAGGCGACGTAATCAAAGAAGTCAACGGCATCCGTGTGGCGCTGGATGAACGCGTCAGCACCATGGTAGACGAAGTATCGCTGGATTTTAAAAATGGCGGCCTGGTACTGGAAGGCCTTCCCGAAAGCAATTGCTAATTGAATAGTCCATAGGTGCAAAAAAACCGGCTGCTTACAAAAAAGAGGAGCCGGTTTTTCTTGATCTGCCTGAATTGTCAATCCATTCCGAAAACTGTGTTGACACAGATTCCGGGGCTACCTATACTTGATCTATAACAGTGAACGATTTTAAAGACGAAAGGGGCCAAACTATGCTTGCACCATTGACACCCATCGATTGGAAGCGCCGAGCCGTTAAGTATTATCCAGAAAAAGTGGCCATCATCGATGAAGAAAAAACATTTACATACAAAGAATTCGGTGATCGGTCAGACCGCCTAGCATTTGCTTTGCACCATTCAGGCATTCAAGAAGGCGAACATGTCGCGGTTATGTTGCCTAACACCCATTACATGCTGGAATGCTTTTATGGAATTAGCCAGATTGGCGCGGTCATGGTGCCGCTCAATTACCGGTTGGCGGCAAAAGACTTGGAATACATCATTAACCATAGTGACGCTAAAACCTTAATCGTTGATGCCGAGTTCGGCAAACTGATCGAAGACATTCAGGACAAACTGCCGATTGAAAAATTTATTGTGGTGAAAGTCGATGGCCACGAGTCAAACATCGACGGCATTTCTTATGAAGATTTCATTCTGGTAGACGAAGGATTCATGCTGCCGGATGTAAGGATTGATGAAAACCAAATGCTGACACTGAATTATACGAGCGGCACCACTTCTAATCCGAAAGGGGTCATGCTGTCGCATCGCAGCAATTACTTGAATGCGGCCAACTTCCTTTATCATTTGAAAGTGGTCCACGATGATGTTTATTTGCATACCTTACCGATGTTCCATGCCAATGGCTGGGGCGGCGTGTGGGCCATTACAGCAGCGGGCGGCACGCATGTCTGCCTGCGAAAAGTCGATCCACCGCTCATACTCGATCTATTTGAAACACATAGCATTACCGTTCTGTGCGGTGCACCAACAGTTGTCAATATGCTCGTCAATGAACCAAAAGCAAAAACCGTCAACATCACCACCAACCCGCGTATGGGGACTGCTGGCGCTCCGCCTGCTGCTGCATTGATCGGCAAAGCCCAAGATCTACTCGGGTTGAATATGATGCATGTTTACGGATTAACCGAAACTTCGCCATTCATTTTGTACAACGAATGGAAAAAAGAGTTTGATGGCAAAACTCCGGACGAACAAGCAACCATTAAAGCACGCCAAGGCATTGAACTGGCGTTTAACGGCGAAACCAAAGTCGTCAATCAGGAAGATGGCAAAGAAGTCGAATGGAATGGCAAAGAGTTGGGCGAAATTGTCACACGCGGCAACGTCGTCATGAGCGGCTATTACAAAGATCCGGAAAAAACCGCAGAAGCGATTCGTGATGGCTGGTTTTATACGGGAGATTTGGCTGTTACGTATCCAGACGGTTATATTGAAATCCAGGACCGGATCAAGGACATGATCATTTCCGGCGGCGAAAATATTTCTTCTACGGAAATTGAAGGGGTCTTGTACAAACATCCGGATATTATGGAAGTTGCGGTCATCGCTGTTCCGGATGAAAAATGGGGAGAAGTGCCAAAAGCTATTATCGTCCTGCAGCCGGGAGCAGCAGTGACTGAACAGGAAATCATCAGCTACACCCGCGACAACATGGCGCATTTCAAAGCACCGAAGTCGATCGAGTTTGTCGAAGCGCTGCCAAAGACAGCTACGGGCAAGTTACAAAAGTTCCGCTTGCGTGAAATGTATTGGAATGGACAGAAGAAAGTGAATTGAACTGGTTGAATCGTGTTACTAATCTCCTGCTGTTACATGCTTTGGTGCATGTGACAGCAGGAGATTATGTATAGGTGCTGATTGATGCTTCTTAATATGGTATGTTGTAGTGAAAAAATGGCGTGGAAACACGGATGTTATCAGGAGGTATTATGAAGTTTATACTGCTATTCGGTCCTCAAGCTGTGGGAAAAATGACAGTCGGACACGAACTGGAGAAAATCACGTCTTTAAAACTGTTTCATAATCATATGACAATCGATATGTTGCATCCGCTATTCGGGTTTGGTGCTGAAACATGGCGATTATCCACTATTTTTCGTGAAGAGATATTTAGATCAGTCGCCCAAAGTGATGGAATAGGTATGATTTTCACATATGTTTGGGCATTTGATATGGAAGAAAATTGGGCTTTTGTGAAAAAGACACAGTCTATATTTGAAACTGTCGGTGGGCAAGTTTATTTCGTCGAACTGGAAGCAGATATTGAAGAGAGACTGCAACGCAATAAATCTGCGCATCGACTTGAACACAAACCAACTAAGCGTAACGTAGAAGAATCAGAGTCGGAACTAATTGAATCCATGAGTAAACATCGTCTAAATTCATTGCCAGATGAGATAAAAGAGAAAAACTACGTACGAATTAATAGCACGAAACACGATGCAAAAACAGTTGCTAGCTGGATTAAAGATCATTTTCATTTATAGGAATATAGAGCTGGAGCTATTTATTACCAATCCATGTTTTTATTTCGCAAAAGTCGCTGAATCGTCCGAATCTGTCCTCGATGACTGATTTCATCTTCCATCACATGAAACCATAAGTAAAAGTTATTATAGGGAACGCCATTCTCCCACTTGTTTTCTTCAAATAGCCAGCTGTCTTGTTTAGACGCCAATTGTTGCAGCGTTGTCTTTCGAACTTGTAGCAACTCATTTATGTAGTAATCAACAGAGCACTCTTTGATAGCTGTTTTTGCTTCCGTGCCCAGTTCCAGTGCAGTTTTCCATTTTTTAGTCTCATTTTCGGTCAAGTCTCTATGTTCAAACGATCCGATTTGATGGACAAATTCAATTGAGGCAATATGCAGCAAGAGAGAGGCAATTGAATTTGAACTGTCATTCGGCAAATAGTCGAGCTCTTCTTGAGTTAACTCCGAGATTTCATACAAGGTAAGGTTTCGGGTGTGTTCGAGCATTGAAACTAGTTCGCCGACTTTATTGGCATACAGATTTGTAGATACAATTCGATAATCAATCATTTATTCACGCCCTTTTTTAATTTATGGTATTTATAAACGAATGACAGGATCATGCATCCAGTAGCGACGAGCGGCAGATAGAACTTAACAAATGGATCCCCTTCGTAAGTATAGGCCGCAATATACAAAAGCAGCAAAGCCCCGCAACCTCCCCAAAGAGAGCGGACGAACTTTTCACGATTGCTTAAATTCCAATAAAAGATTTTCATCAATCACACCTCCTTTTCATTGCATGAAGTTACCATTCAACTTATTGCCAATCACTGCATAAGTAAGAGTTTTTTTTATAAGTCAGGTGTATAAAAGAAAAAGGAAGCAATCGAATGTTTTGGATTGTTTCCTTTTTTTGTGCTACAGTCTTTTCACAAAACGATTTTAGGCTATCTGTTAGGCAGTTAAGAGCTGTGTTGATTTGTCAGGTGCCATCAGTAAAAGCGTTAAGCTGCCCTACATAAAGCTTGTGATTACAAATGAGCGTTAGATCACTCGAACTGTCAAGGTGAATGTTCTTTCCTCCTAGAGACAAAACTCGGGGAAGATGATTATCAAAAAGATTGATTATTCCCATTATACATTATTTATTGGAAATTAAATGGCTAGTTAAGAAGAAAATGGATATAGTGAAAGAAAGGATCTATAAGCAAACCACTCCTTTTCAGATGGTTTACAAGGGTACTTTGACCTGATACGTGCACATAGAGTGAAGGTCACCTTGATAAGCTAATTGACCGCTCTTAATCAAAGAACGAATCCGGTAATCGATCCAGACATCCGAAAGCGACTGATCTGATAAACTGAGAACCTCACCAACGATGCGAACAGTTTTCACATAGTCGTTTTCTAGTGATTGGTCCAGGTTTCTTTGGATGCATTCGAGTATAAATTTATCTTCTCGAGTTTCTTCGTCCTCTACAATGTTGTTTTGTTTCCAAGAGCGGAGCAAGCCATTGCTGTCAAGCAGTTTTTCTGCGTCATTTTCTAAAGCACCTCTCATTTGTTTCGTAATTGCCATGGAGGAATATTTGTAGAAATGCGCCAGTTGTTTGCTGCAGCATTCACCCGAATGCCGTAAGATTTGCTGCATCTCTTGGTCTTTAAAATAGTCATCTATTGCATGTTGTGTGTTTACCATGTAGAGCTCGACTTGCTTTGTCTTGAGTAAAAAGCAGGAGATCCTCAGTCCAATTTGTTCTGCTGCATTGTCGCAGGTCCAGATGGTCACTTGTTGTGAGTCTTTCACATTTTGCAATGCTTCTAAAGAAGTGAGGTATAAGTTCTGGTTTTCAATCGAGTGGTCTTTAATGGGATTGAAAGAATGCTTTATCCAGTCAAATCGAGTTGAAATCCCTCTTTTTTGATGGATTTGTGCGATGGGACCGACAGAAAAATCAACAGGCAACTCAATAACCGGTTGGTCCAACCGATGAAAAACAGATCTTAAACAGGCCGCAGCCGATTCTCCAGTGACAACATGAATCATATGAAAACCCCTTTTTTTTAACACATTTTATCCAACTATCAAGATCGTAGCACAGCTTATTCAAGAATGGAGCAAATAAATGAACAATTCACCCGAATGTTATTTAGCTAAGTATTTTAATGGTCTGGTATTATGAATATAACCAATGCATTTTTAACTACGATAGAGAAAGAATAGATTTAACATTTAAATATATGAATAAAAATGAATAGTTGAGGTGTTTTTATGAATGAAAAAACAGGCGGTTTTTGGAATGAATATTGGATGCGGCAAAGCAAAGAGCCGCCAGAAGAATATGACGCTTTTCAGTTTGGAGCGGATGCTGATCGTTTAGCCCAACTCGTTGCAGTGGGTAAGAAAACCGCTACGTGTTCGGCGGCTGTTCTTTATGAGCTCGAAGGTGAGGCGATGCCAAAAGTTGGTCAATACAGCATCGTGTTAAACTTTAACGATTTGCCAGTTGCCATTATTCAAGTGACCAGCGTTGCTTTGATTCCTATGAACAAAGTTCCTGAAGAATTTGCGTTGGCAGAAGGCGAAGGAGACTATCGATATTGGTGGGAGGCACACAAAGATTTTTTCACACAGGAATTGGCTGTACATGAACTGAGCTATTCTGAAGATCTGCTGCTCGTATGTGAGCGGTTTAAAGTTGTTCACCGAGCTTAAAAGGCCGTTTTTAAATAGAAATGTAGTTATCTACTTAAGGATTTACCATTAAAAATCAAAACCGTCAACAACAAAAGAAAAAAATTGCCAACTTACTCGTAAGACAAAAGAGGAACAAAACAACTACTCACCGAATAGTATTAACTAGAATACCCAAAAGAGCTTTAAAGCGATGAAAAAAGACGTCTGAGTGTTACTATTTTTGCACTAAGAATGGAGAACGATAAATGGAGAGAATGGAGCAACAATTTACCATACTGTTTTCGGATGAACAAAGCCCATATTTTCAAGTGGATTCCACACTGCGCTGTGTTCTTCCTTTAAGTAAATTAAAAGGAAGGACTTTTTTCCAGAAATCTTTCATCTTGTTTTTGTTTGCCGATCATGGCCAAATCGATCTTACTTTTTTAAAATCCTATGCCAACGGGACTAACAAGAACTTTCGCAGCTTTGAAAAGCAATCCTTGCACCACACCATCCGTATTCAGAATTGGCGCGAGGATGTTGTACACAAAAAAGATGACACTGTCCAAATTAGATGCGTAACGATACAAGATATCGCCGCAAGCGAAGTTCTGGCCTACATTAAATCAATTGCGCGTGGGAAAGCGCCGTCTTTTATTGCCTTTTACAATGATCGCTACTTGCTCACCGTCGACAGCGACGAGCTTGTCGTGATTTCCAAAAACCAAGACGATTCAAATGCCGTGCGGACCTTTATCCAAAAAAATCAATGAGGAGAGATTGCTATGGCAAAAGTATATTTTGGCATGATTGTTTCACTTGATGGATTTGTTAACGATCGCAAAGGGGAAATCGATATGTTGTACGAAAGCTACAAGCCGCACGCGGCGACTCAAAAAGCGGATGAAAATACAGGTGCTGTGGTCATGGGGCGCAACAGTTTTGAGATGGCTGAAGATACGGATGGCTATGCCGATCACTACGAATTTCAAGTGCCGTTATTTGTATTGACGCATACACCGCCGGCTAAGCATCCAAAAGAAAATGATCAATTGACGATCACCTTTGTCACAGATGGCATCGAAGAGGCGATCCGGCAAGCAAAAATTGCGGCGAACGGCAAAGATGTGTTGGTGTTAGGCGCCAATGTTTGCCAGCAATTGCTTCAGGCCAATTTGGCTGATGAATTGCAGATTGCTTTTGCCCCTGTGCTGCTTGGCAAAGGGGTCCGCTTTTTTGAACATCTGCAAGAACGTGAAATCCACTTGGAAAAAAACATGGTAATTGAAACCGAGCAGCAAGTTGAGGTTTGGTACAAAGTGCTTCCAAGTCACCCAATGAATTAAATGCCTTCTTCTTTAAAAGCCTGGGATCTGCTTGACACACGAAATCTTCTTCTTTTGTAAAGAGAGCTGACAGACATCGCACAAGTGCTGTATAGTGAGTAAGGATTTATTTAGAAGTGAAAGGTGTTTTCTTACTATGTTGCAGAACCCCAAAGGAAAAAAACGGCTCGGCTTGGCCTTGATCCTCAGCATGCTGGGAGTCTTGGCGCCGCTGAACATCGATATGTACTTGCCGGCTTTTCCATCCATCGCAGACGAGCTGGATGCGCATGTGTCGCTCGTCCAGCTCAGCTTGACGGCATGTCTCATCGGCCTCGCTGCCGGGCAAATTGTGGTAGGATCTGTCAGTGATGCCATGGGTCGGCGGAAACCTTTAATTGTTTCGGTTATCTTGTTTGCCCTGGCATCGGTTCTTTGCGCTGTTGCCCCGAATATTGAAACATTGATTGCGGCCCGGTTTCTTCAAGGCTTTACCGCTTCTGGTGGTGTCGTAATATCCAGAGCTGTCGTCAGTGACGTGTTTACAGGACGGGAAATGACCAAATTCTTTGCCTTGCTGATGGTCATCAACGCAGTGGCTCCCATGGCCGCTCCGATTGCAGGGGGCGGCATCCTGGCTTTGCCGTTTGCAGGCTGGGAAACGATTTTTTATTTTCTGGGCTTGCTTGGACTCATCATGGTAGTGGTTGTGATGTTCCGGTTGCCGGAAACCTTGCCCCCGGAACAGCGTGTGCCAAGTTCGATTGGCCATTCGGTCCGGACAATGGGCAGTCTGTTCAAGGAACGTCCGTTTATCGGCTATGCGCTGGTTGTCGGGCTGATCCATGGGGGCAGCTTTGCCTACGTTGCCGGAACGCCTTTTGTTTACCAGGACATTTACGGGGTGTCGCCGCAAACTTTCAGTGTATTGTTTGGCATCAATGGCCTGGCCATGATTCTCGGCAGCTTCATCATCGGCAAATTTGGCGGCCTTGTTTCTGAACACCGCCTGCTGCAGGGAGCCGTGATTGTTGCGGTCAGTGCAACATCGGTATTGTTGGTTCTGACGATCATCGAAGGGCCGCTCGCTTCTCTCATCACGTCGATTTTCATCTACATGATCGCCATCGGGATGATTTTCACCAGTTCGTTTACATTGGCCATGCGCGGACAAGGGCACCGCGCGGGTAGTGCCAGTGCGGTGGTCGGTATGCTGCCTTTGGTCATTGGCGCGATGGTCTCTCCACTTGTCGGCATTAACGAAACATCGGCAGTTCCCATGGGGGCTATCCTATTCGGCACATCCGTCCTTGGCACCATCGCCTTTTTCAGCCTGACCGGACACAACAAAAAAATCGCTGACTAACTGAATGGGGTTATGCAGTAAAACATAAGTATCCGTTTTGCTATCAAATAAGAGCTGGAGGCGCAATCTTCCGCTCTTTTTTTCATTAAAAATAACTTGTTTTTGGGGTTTAAGAAGAAACCCAATGGTGGTATAAACTAACTAAAGAATTCAATGGATGCAGTAATTTTTCAGCCCGTGACGTGAGATACAGTTGTTTGGTACTGTGCAAACTGAATGGATTGCCCTCAGCCAAGGGGGAGTAGCTGGAGGAACACCTCTTTCACAATCGTCAGGACATGATGATGCGTCATCATCGGTTGTGATGGCAGATTACATGCTCAGCGAGACCTTTGCCTAATCAGTTAGGCAGGGGTCTTTTTTGTTTGATGAAAAGGAGGAGAGGAGCCATGGAAGTTCTAGTGTTGCAATATGCCTGGATTCTGTTGGTGCTGGTCGGATTGGAAGGTCTGCTTGCCGCGGACAACGCCGTGGTAATGGCAGTGATGGTGAAGCATTTGCCAAAACCGCAGCAGAAAAAAGCATTGTTTTACGGGTTATCGGTGGCGTTCTTGTTTCGGTTTTTGGCTCTTTTTGCGATTACCTTGCTGGTGAACATCTGGCAAATTCAAGCCCTCGGTGCTCTGTACTTGCTGTTTATTGCTGGCAAGAATCTGCGGGATCAGAACAATCACCAAAAGCAATCGGGTCATCAACCGCGCAAACAATCCGGTTTCTGGCTGACGGTGCTAAAAATCGAAGTTGCCGACATCGCTTTTGCGGTGGACTCGATGCTCGCGGCGGTCGCCTTGGCACTGACACTGCCGCATTGGGGAGACTTTACCATTGGCGGCATTAACGGTGGGCAGTTTTCGGTCATGATTGCCGGTGGCTTGATTGGGGTAGTTTTGATGCGCTTTGCGGCTCATAAGTTTGTTGTTTTGTTGGAACGTTATCCCCAGCTCGAAACCGCCGCGTTTGTTTTGGTGGGTTGGGTCGGTGTAAAACTGGCTGTTTTGACCCTGTCGCATGAAAAAATTGGCGTGCTGCCGCATGACTTTCCGCACTCGCTTTTATGGAACGTCATCTTTTGGTCCGTCATGATCGGCATTGTTGCTGCCGGTGCTTTGATGAGCGTCAAACGAAGCCAAAACCATTGAATAACCTCACCACTTGTTTGTAGAAAGGAGAAATCTGTATGAAAGGCATCGGGCTTTTTCGCGCTTTGCGTATGACTTACCGTTCGCAGTCACTTAGCCGGCAGCAACTAATCGAACTGCAGCAAGAGCGCCTCGCACAGTTAGTCGGATACGCCCAAAAAAACAGTCCTTATTTCGAAAAGAGGCTGAGTCACCTGAACAGAGCGGTGCACTTAAAAGACTTGCCAGTCACCGAAAAGCATGAGCTGATGAATCATTTTGACGATTGGGTTACCGATCCGTCCCTCACAAAACAAGACATTGAGCACTTTATGGAAAACACCGACAACATCGGCCGGAAGATAGAGGGGCGCTACTTGGTTAATACAACTTCCGGTTCCACGGGGCATCCAGCCATTGTGCTGTATGACAAAACCACGATGAACGTCGTATCGGCCATCGCCGTGTTGCGGGGCGTGGCCCGGCGCGCGGACTTGCTGGCTTTCTTGAAAAACGGCAAACGCACGGCCGGCTTGTTTGTGGATGGCGGCTTTTACTTGGGCAATGGCACGGTGCGCTGGAACCAGCGGCGCATGCCGTGGAGAAAAAACCAAATCATTGTCGATGTCCGGCAAGACACCGACAGCATTGTCCAACAATTGAACGACTTTCAACCGGCGCTGCTTGGCGGCTACCCGACTGCCTTAGAACTGCTGTTGCCTTATCAGCAAAACGGCTCGCTGCAAATCACACCGGTGCTGATTATGGCCGGTGGGGAGCACTTGAGTGCGGAACTGCGACGGAAACTCCAGCAAGCATTCGGCTGCACTGTGCAATCCACGTATGCTTGTACAGAAGCCGGAACCATGGCGTGTGAATGTTTGGAAGGACGCTATCACCTCAATGAAGACTGGTTGATTGTCGAAGCCGTCGATATTGATTTTCAGCCGATTCCAGACGGATTTCCCGCAGAACAGCTGTTGATCACCAATCTGTTTAATTACACGCAGCCATTCATCCGCTATGTGGTGACAGACCGTGCGACGATCCACAGCGATCCGTGTCCTTGCGGCAGAGCAACCCGGTGGATCGAGCTCGAGGGACGTACCGATGACATTCTGCGCTTTGCAGGCGGCGTGAAAGTCGCCCCGCTGTCGCTTCAGTCGCTGATTGCGGAAAGTGCCCCAATTGAACGGTTCCAACTGATTCAGCACAGCGAAGACAAACTGGAGCTGCGTTTGCAGGCACCAGACCGGGAAGCAGCATTTGCCGCCGCTAAAAGAGTGCTGCAGTCGTTTTTCCGTGATCACGGCCTGCAGGTGGATGTGTTCTTGTCTGACCGATTGCCGCACGTTCATCCGAAGAGCGGGAAATTCAAGCACATCTACGCACATCCGGATTACCTGCCGGAAACATGTACCTCCGATGACAAAAGCTGAGCCAAGTAAACTGAAGAGCTCCGCTAAGGCGAAGACGTCTGAGCGGAGCTCTTTTTCATGGCCGCACGTTTAACTCCACCGAGCGGGAGGTATGAGCTAGAGATAAGGCCAGTACGAAACTTTAGAAAGCGGGGAATGTCCACATGTTTGAACAGACAGCAGGAAGCCACGTGGTCGAATTGTTGAAAGCGTGGAACATCGACCACATTTACGGAATGCCCGGAGACTCCATCAATGAATTGATGGAAGAACTACGTAAAGAAGACGACATCCGGTTTATCCAAATCCGCCACGAAGAAACCGGTGCGCTCGCAGCGTCCGCTTATTCCAAATTGACCGGCAACATTGGCGTTTGCCTTTCCATTGCAGGACCGGGGGCCATTCATTTGCAAAACGGCTTGTACGACGCCAAAAAAGACAAAACGCCCATGCTCGCCATTGTTGGCCAGGTCAGCAGCGAGTTGGTCGGCACGGACAGTTTTCAAGAATTAAAAATGGAGTCATTGTTTGAAGAAGCCACAGTCTACAACCGGCGTGTGCAAAAAGCGGAGCAGCTGCCGGATATGCTGAATCAGGCGATCCGGACGGCCTATGCCGAATCCGGCCCCGCAGTGCTCATTGTCTCTGATGATTTGTTTGGAGTGAAGATTAAGCGTGACAAGGCGTTGACATCTCCGGCTTACGCCAGACCGAATATCCGGGCTGGTGAGGAAGACTTGCAGGCGGCTTTGAAATTGCTGCAGGCGGCGAAAAAACCGGTCGTCTTAACTGGAAAAGGCGCAGCAGGCGGTGTGGCACAGGTGCTGGCATTTGCCGAAAAATTAAAAGCGCCGCTCGTGGCCTCGTTTCCGTCAAAAGGACTGATTCCCGATGACCACCCGCAGAACCTGGGGCAATTGGGGCAACTTGGCACCGATCCGGCAGAACGGGCGATGAAAGAAGCAGACCTGTTGATTTTGGCGGGGACTGCGTTTCCCTACCGCGAGTATTTGCCGGATGACGTGCCCGCCATTCAAATCGATATCGATCCGAAAGCCATCGGCAAGTATTATCCGGTGCTGGTCGGTTTGGTCGGAGAACTCGCGCCAGCTGCTGCATGGCTGATGGCGCACCTAAATGACAAAGAAGACGACTTCTTGTTGAAATACCAGGAAAAACGCAAAGCGTGGCACGACACCTTGCAGCGCGACATGGCAAAAGAAACCGAGCGATTGCAGCCGCAACATGTCATTGCAGAAGTGCAGGCCATTTTGGAGCGGGATGCGGTTGTCTCACTCGATGTCGGCAGCGTGACCTTATGGGCGGCGCGTTACTTGCAGCTGACTCAGCAGCAACTCGTCGTATCGGCATGGCTTGGCACCATGGGGTGTGGTTTGCCGGGTGCAATTGCCGGGAAACTGGCGTATCCAGACAAGCAAGTGGTGTCGCTCCTCGGTGACGGCGGCTTTTCCATGGGCATGCAGGACTTTGTCACGGCGGTCAAATACGACTTGCCGATGATCCTGGTGGTGTTCAACAACCAGAAAATCCAATTGATTGAACACGAACAAGAAGAAATGGGCAACAAAGCAACTGAAACCGATCTGGCCAATATCGACTTTGCGGCATTTGCGCATGCTTGCGGCGGGGAAGGCTATACGGCAAAAACCCGCAGTGAGCTGAAAGACGCATTGGCAAAAGCCAAGCTTAGCCGGAAACCGATCGTTATTGATGCCTATGTGGAAGACAGTGCACCGCCTTCTTAAAAACATATAAGGAAGAGGCGACCGAATAAATTCGGCCGCCTCTTTTTATCATCATGTTGTAAAGCGGATAGACAAATCATGCAGTTCTGCAGGCAATGGCCGGCCAAAGTAATAACCTTGGCCTTCATCGCAGTGATTCGCTTGCAGAAACTCCAATTGGATATGGTCTTCAATGCCTTCTGCTACAACGGTCATGTTCAGCTGATGCGCAAGTGAAATAACGGTTGCTGTGATGGCTTTGCCGTTTCGGTTTTTGCTGATGTCTTCGATAAAACTGCGGTCGATCTTGACGCGGTCAAATGAAAATTGCCGCAAATAACTAAGAGAGGTGTAACCGGTGCCGAAATCATCAATGGACATGGAAACGCCCAAGTCTTTTAAGCGTTGCAAACTGCATTTAAGCAGGTCCGTGTCCACCAATAAAATACTTTCGGTTACTTCCAGTTCCAGCCACTTGGCAGCCAGTCCGGTTTCTTGCAAAATCGCCTTAACGGTTTGGACAAAATTGGGCTGCTGCAGTTGGATGGTAGAGATGTTCACGCAAATTTTAATCGGCGGATGGCCTTGGTCTTGCCACGCTTTGTTTTGCGTACATGCGGTATGCAGGACCCAGCGGCCGATCGAAACGATTTGTCCGGTTTCTTCAGAAATGGGAATAAAGCGGTCCGGCGGCACCAAGCCCAGTTCCGGATGATTCCAGCGGATCAGCGCTTCCATGGCACTCAACTGACGGGTCTTCAAATCCGTGATGGGTTGATAATGCAGCACCATTTCTTGCTTGGTCAGCGCTGACTTTAATTCTCTTTCAATTGTCAGGCGGTCCGCCGATTGCTGGTCCAGTTCTTCGGAATACACCGTGTATGGATTGGTTTTGTGTTTTTTGGTGTAGTACATGGCAGCGTCCGCTTTTTTGATCAGGGCATCCATGGCTTCTTCTGTTCCTGTGCTAAAGGCGATGCCGATGCTCGCCGAGATGGTTACCACATGGCCCTGCGTTTCAAATGGTTTGGCCAGTGAGTGATGGAGCTGTTCCGCCAATTCAAAAACGTCTTGCTGGTCCCGGTTTGACACCAACACCGCAAATTCATCTCCTGCAAACCGTCCCACGGTATCGTCTTGTTCGACGGTGTTCAAAAGCCGGTGGGCAATGTCCTTCAGAAACTCATCGCCAAACTGGTGACCAAATGAATCATTGATGAATTTAAAACGATCCAGGTTTAACGACAGTACGGCAGTCGGACGTTTTTTCTCTTTGGTCTGTGCAAGGACCTCTTTTAACCGCTCTTCAAATAATTTGCGGTTTGGCAAACGGGTCAAGGGATCAATAAAGACCAATTCTTCAATCAGCTTTTTGTAGTTGACTTTATCGGTGATGTCTTTGGCAATGCCATAAGCGCCGATGATGCTTCCGCCCGCTTTCATCGGGAAATTGGTTACCAAAAGATGGCGCTTTTCACCGTCTTTACGGACGATGGTGATTTCATAGGTATTGGCGATGCCGTTTAACGCGTTGCCAAAATGCAGGTGTGCGGTCGGCAGATCTTCTGGAACAATAAAAGGCGCAAAGGTCAATTGGAGAATTTCTGCAATGGAATAGCCGGACAATGTTTCACATCCGGGATTGGCGGCAGTAAAATTCCCTTCAGTGTCAAACGTGAAAACGGCATCTGGATTGAACGTGAACAGGGAATTCAGCCGCTCTTCGTTTTCTTTTAACCGCAAATTCGCGGTGACTTCTGCGGTAACGTCTATTACCGTCCCGAACAGAATGTTTTTGCCTTCCCGTTCTTTTTTGTTCGAATGGATTTCAACGTGGCGCAGCTGCCCGTCGCTTCTGTACACCCGGACGCGGTAACGTGCATAAGTATCCTGGACGGCGTAGTCAGATAAAATTCGTGCTTGGATAACAGCCAAATCATCCGGGTGAATCAAGGTGCCGGGGGTGACGCGCCCACTGAGCATCTCTGCTTCGCTATAGCCCATCAACTCACAAAAATGCTGATTGACATACGAATACGTCCATCCATTTAATATGTACATGCTGACGGGAGCATTGTGGACCATACCGTCAAATAATTCTTCATAGAGCAGACCTGTCGAAATGGGCAGGCTCTTGTTAGTGGAGGTTTTAAAACTATTTTTTTCGCTTTCCACGATTAGGACCTCCTAGCAATTCAATAGTGCAAATACTCGTCGTTCGTCATAAGAATCGGCTCTCTATCTATGATGATAGAGTATTTTTCAAACTAATGCCAATTTTATTTTTATTTAACAAATTAAAAATAATTCCTAAAAACCACCGATTAGTTTGGAACTCTCATTCGGTACTCCCTGGGTGTTATGCCGACTGCATGTTTAAACGCTGCTTGGAACTGCGTCACGCTTTTGTAGCCTATGGTGTGTGCAATAACAGATACTGAGGTTTTTGATGACGCTTAAAAAGACGCGCCAACTGGTACTTGTCCATGTTGAACTTAGCGGCAAGATCTTCTAGCAACAGGGAGCGGCAATGGTTTTCTTCCATGAAGTGCTGCACTTCCAAAATCAGATCAGCAGGTGAACGCGAGACCGGTTTGCAACTTGGCAACGAGCGATTTACCAATGCCAATAGCAGGGCAATGACGTGTTGGGCAACACGAGTGCCATCTTCATAAGGCTGCGCGGTTTCTGTTTGCAATTGAACAAACAAAGCTTCCAGCTGGGCCGGATGGCTGATTGGGATAACCACTGGGAAGCCGTTTTCAGGCAAGGGCATTGCCGAAGGGGTCCGCATAAAAGACAAACCATATCCGCTTTGCTGCGATGCTGCAGGGTATTTCAGTTCATGCCAGCTGCCTCGCTGGATAAGCAAAATGCTCCCAGCTTTGACTAGGTGAAGGTTGTTATCAATTTGGCATTCGATTGTTCCTTCCGTTATCAAATGCAATTCCACTGTTTCAGGGTGGCGGTGGAGCGGTTGATGCTGCGCTTGTCCTTTTGGAACGATAAAAGAATGGGTGCGCTGAAAAAGAAGGGGATAAGCTGCTGTATCCGGGAATGTAGGCAAAGAGATCGCTCATTTCTGTTTTCCTTTAATATTATCAAGAATCAATAAGTAAATCTGTATAATATCGGTATATCTTAGATAATAAGAATTTTTTTAACAAGAATTAATAATTTCCCTTAGTTTCTGCTAAAACAATAAAGCTTTAGCTCTAATTGGAGATTTTTGCTATGAATATTCTGATAATTGGACTAAAATTTAATGGTAGAAACGCATAAGGAGGTGAAACATTATGAAAGAATTATGGATCAACTTGCCAGTTAAGGACTTAGGAAAAGCAACGACGTTTTTTCAGGACATTGGTGTAAAAATTATGGACGGAGGTGCGGAAAATAACCAAATGGTGGGAATGGTCGTAGGCGACCACCAGGTGCACGTGATGCTGGTGCAAGATGAGCGGTTCGAGAGATTTACACGCAATGCGATGACGGATACCGAGCAGTCGACAGAAGCGTTATTTTCGATATCTGTGGACACCAGAGAAGAACTTGAGGAGATCATTGGCAAGGTAAAACAAGCAGGTGGATTTGTTTTTGGCGAACCTGCAGAAGTTGAAGGATTGTATGGCGCAGGATTTGCGGATTTGGACGGACACCGGTGGAATTTGCTGGTGATGTAGTTTAGCCGAAAAAATAAAGCCGTTAAGCAAATTCTCCATAGAAATTCTCAGTTCAGTTGAAAGCCATAGAAATTAGCATATTGGATCTGACGATTCTAAATTACTGAAGAATTTTTGTCGCTCTAAAAATTCTTCAGTAACAGATCCATATAGAAAATGCTTGAAAAAGATAACAATCCAGCTAAACACACACAAAGATAAAACGCGCAAAATATGCCCAAAATAGATAGAAAATCCGTTCCGTCTCACTGTCATGAGTATACTTTTTGAACGAAACACTACTTCCGATAATTTATATTATGTCAACTAAAATTAAAATTCAAAGAAAGCGGCTGATTTCCATGAACTCTCCTCTTACTTCGATCTTCTATACATGCTGCGCCTAACCTCGTTCTTTATTCATTCACCTGTAAATTCAGTTTAAAATTTGTCATACATCTTCTCTAGTTTTTAGCAACTTCTTTCTGCATGATCCATCTCAATAATAATCATCCCATCCAAATTTTGAAATTTTATTTAAACTTATTCATGTTCTTACTTAGCAATTTCTAATCTAGTTGCCATTTCTATTTTTGTTTTACTTTCTTGATTCAATTGCTGATATTTCTTTACACCGCTGACGCCAACTGTAAAATCCGGATTTGTCTCACATGTTGCTAATCACTCCGCTGCTAAGTATGCTATCGGCACCCACAGCAAAATTCCTGCCAAATTGCTTTAGAACATCACCATTATTTATGTAAGCGTCCTCTTTCATGTCTCAATCTAGTTTAACAACACAAAAAAAACACCCAGCACTATGCTGAGTGTCAATTTGCCTTATAATCCCGAACCTTGGTATGCGGGTTTTTTTACGGTTTCTTCTTTTTGATCCAACCGGTAGCTGATAAATGCCAGTCCCGATGCAATCAGCGCACACAGTCCGCCGACCCACGACAAGTGAATCAAACTGGCGTTTGCAACTACATATCCGCCGAGCGTTGCACCGAGCGCAATTCCGATGTTAACAGCGACTGGCGTTAACGATGAAGCGAAATCTTTCGCTGCAGGAAAATACACAGCTGCCAAGTTCATCAAGTACAGTTGAATGGTCGCGTTCATGACGTAGATCATGACCGCCATCAGCATGATGCTGATGAGTCCGGCAATGGTCGATTGCATCGTAAAGAACAGCGAACCTAGGATGATGGCCTGCGCGATAAACACAAACCGCAGCTTGCTGATGCCGTTATGGCTGGCAATCTTCCCTGCCAAGACATTGCTGAGAATGGAAAATGCACCATAAGCCAGCAAGATGATGCTGATGTAGCGGGTTGGGATGCCAAGTCCTTCTTCTAAAATTGGGGTAATGTACGTGTAAACTGTGTAGGTCCCCGCAATCGCGAATGTTGGAATAAAGAATGCCAACACCATCCTCGGATTGGTTAATAGTTTTAATTGTTCTTTCGCAGAGGCTTTTTCGACCGGCAAGTGCTTCGGAATAATAAAGATGCTAATGGCTAAACTGATGACACCCAATAGCGCGGTAAACCAAAACGTCAGCTGCCAGTTCCCCAGCTGTCCAATAAATGTCCCTAAAGGCACGCCCAAGACATTGGCAATCGTAAATCCGGCAAACACCAAGGCAATCACGGATGCTTTTTTAGCTTCAGGCATCGTGTCGCTTGCAATGCTCATCGAGATGGCAATCAGCACACCGCTGACGACTGCCGTGATGATGCGCGATACGATCAACAGTTCATATGATCCTGACAACGCACTGATGACGTTGCCCACTATAAAGATGGAAATGAATAAGAGCATTAACGGGTATTTGGGAAACCGGCTGACGTAAGCGGTCAACAACGGTGTGCCGATTGCATATGCGATGGCAAATCCCGATATTAACGTTCCGGCAGTAGCCAAGGTGATATTTAGATCACTTGACACTTCTGTCAACAATCCAACGATGACAAATTCACTCGTTCCCATAACAAAGGTCAATAAGGTTAACGTAAATGCCAATACTTTTTGCTTGGTGCTTAATACATCTTCTTTCGCTCGTGCAGCCATAAAACAGTTCACTCCAACTTCATAGTTTATTTGTTGTGCATGTTCCCCATCCTTTTACACCAGTCAGGAATCTGTAAATATTGATATATCTAGAATAATCGATATGGAAAGTACACAGAGATTTGATCCCATAACGGAATCAAATCTCCTGTTTCACGAATTCTGCAATTTTAGCCAAAGTCTCTTCGTTCCGTCTGTAATACGTCCACTGGCCATAGCGTACAGCTTCTAGCAACCCTGCCTTTTGCATAAGTGACAGGTAATGCGAAACCGTGGATTGGGATAAATTGACCTTGTCCTGTATATCCCCAACACAAACGCCACCTTCGATGCTTACCTCCTTCGGCAAATGCGCTTGCTGTTTTGGGAAGTTCTTTTCAGGCTCTTTTAACCATTTCAGTATATCCAGACGGGTCTTATTCGACAAAGCTTTAAATACATCCAACTCATTTAAATTATCCATAGATGCATTGTATATCGAATAAGTTCGATATGTCAATGAACTAAGCTTAACCAACATGGGAATGGTTTTTCATTCAGTGTAATATACAACCCAACTATAGCTGGGTTTAAAAGTATGATAAGGTAAAACTATGTAAAATTCTAGAAAGGATGAGGTTCCTCGTGTTAGGAAAATTCAATATCGGTTTGGCATTGTTGGTTTTACTGGTTGTTTTGCTGGGGCTTTTCAATGATCGCTTCGCCCTTTCGCCTCAATTAATGTTTGGGTTACTTTCCCTTTCTTTCTTATCCTTTGGGGTGGAAAAGCTCCAGACTGGCATGAAGAAAATGGGAATTCTTTACCTATTTGTTTTCTTTGTTGCTTTTGGAGCTGCTGTTTCATCTTTGTAGATTTGGAATGCAGAAATTATTTACAGGAAGCCCTGATGAAAGGATGACAATCTATTGATGCTGTATTTTCTTTTACTATTTGCAGTGGTCTTTGCCGCTATTTTCCTCATCAGTTTGGTAGTCAACAAACTGGTGGGCACAAAGGGAGAGTTTCAATGGCTGGTCTCCATCATTATCAGCATTGTGTTCACCCTTCTATTTATCGCATTCTTGTAAATTATGGATTAACAAGTAAGTAAATCTGTATGAATCACCAATAAAAAAACTGCATCCCTGAAAAGGATGCAGTTTTTTAGGTGGTGCTTCGTTTCATATCGCGTATCGCCTGGATGGACAGCCTGACGAGCAAGATGACACATAAGAACAAGCCTGTGTAAGCGGCTGTATTCAAGTAGATGGCGTATTCGGTATTAATGAATTGGGCAATGGCCAGTAAGCCTGCTGACACCAATCCAAAGGTGATGCCGGACATCAGCAGCACGAATCGGGAGAACAGCTGGAGAACGAAGTTGGCATTGTGCTTATCGGAAAAGACATCGTGATGCAGAATGATTTTTCCACCTTCGATGCGCTGGATCAATTGATCTGCGCGTTTAGGCAATTTCATCATTTCTGGAATCAGCAAAGCCAGTTCTTCTTCCAAACGCTGTTTTGTTTCACGCGGTTCGGTAAACGGTTTTTTTAGCACAGCCGTTTTGTACTTTTTCGCAAAGACCTTGGCTTCTGTAAACATATCAAATTTCGGGTCTATGGTGTGCAGCGTACTGTCTAAGCTGATTAAGGACCGAAGTGCCATGCCGACAGAAGGATAAAACGCCAAGCCGAATTCGCGGACAATATCGAACATCGCGTGAATCAGTTCTTCGGTTTGAATTTTATCGACGTATGCAATCTTCAACAGCAATTGGCCAACTGCCTGTTCAAGTTTTTGGCGATCGATTTGGCTGCTGTCTTCCACCAAGACATGAATGGCGTCACAAATGACTTCTGCATCATTTTGCTGGACTCCTATGATAAACAAATTCAATCCGTCCTGTTGTGGAGCAGCGAGCCGTCCGACAGCACCAAAATCCAGCAGAATCGGTTTTCCATCCTGTTGGTCGATAAAGATATTGCCAGGATGCGGATCGGCGTGAAAAATACCGGAAAACAGCATTTGTTCAAAAAAGGAAAACAGGACGGTGCGTCCGAATTCTTTTTGGTCCACATCAAACTGGTCAAACACGGCTTGTCCTCTAGAAACACTTTTCCCTTTAAAATACTGCATAACGATCAAGTTGTCGTTGCTGTATTCCCGGTACACATGTGGAATTTTAACCGGATAATCGCTTTTCTTTAAGGCATTCGCAATTTGGATGGTGTTGCGGGTTTCGATTTCAAAATTGATTTCTTCCCGCAAGCCATTTGCAAAACCAACCGCCAGTTCGCGGAATCCAATATTTTCGGCCCATTTCGATTTGCTGGCTACCCAGTCAGCAAATTCGACCAAAATATCCAAGTCATTGCGCATAATGCCTTTGACTTCAGGCCGCAGCAATTTAATGACGACGTCTTCCTGGGTTTTTCTTAAAACGGCCCGGTGCACCTGGCCAATTGAACCGGCAGCCAAAGGTTCCATATCAAATTCCGAAAAAACATCTTCAACGCTCGCCGATAACGAGTTCTTTAAAATCGCCGTTACTTGCTCACTGGACAGCGGTTTGACATCCTGCTGCAAGGTTTCCAATTCTTCGATAAAAACCGGAGAAAACAGCTCTGTGCGCGTTGACAATACTTGTCCGAACTTGATAAAGATCCCGCCGCTTTGTTCCAGCGTGTCGCGAAACGCAATGGCAAAATCCCGGTTGCTTTCCCGATGGCGGGCATACCGGATGGTCCGTGAAAAGCCGTTTCGAACGGCAATTTCCAGCACCTGGCTCAGGCGTTTTTGACGTCGCCACCGATGACGCAGCCGGTGGTAAATAAACTTCTGGCCAGTGATGCGTTCTCCCCGTTCCCCGAGTTCAATGGGGTCGAAGAGCTCAAAAAACAAATAAAACAGCATCGAAATCAGCAGCATGCTGCCAATCCAGATGAGCGAACTGGCATCCAGAACGGCGAACACAATATTTTCGCTTAAAAAATCCGTGTAGCGCAAGTAAGAGTACCAATAAACAAATGTAGTCAAACTCACACCCAACAAGACCGAAAGAATTCGTTTAGTGAAATTAACTTTAGATCCCATTAAACGCCCACTGACGTAATAAATGAATAGCGCCACGACAAACAATTCCAGCAACATTATGAAAAAATTCATGGAGGGCATTTTTTCTTCAACACCAATCCTGACCGGCAATAACCCGGTTTAATTTCTTCAGTATACCAAAATTTTGCCAAATATTCTTTCCCATCATTTGCTTGGTTTCACAAGGTCCGGCAACTTCTGGATGAGGTCGTATAAACCGACCGGATATAAAGTTGTTTCATCCAGCGCCAACTCTTCCAAACTGACCCATTTTGCCTGGGTGACTTTGCTGCCTTCTGTGACGTCAAACTGCTCGCTATCGAGTAAGCGGGCATCTTCAAATTCAACTTCATACACAAGGGTGATTTCATGGAAGACCTGACTTTTTAATGCGAAGATGTTTTCCACCACATCCAAATAACGCACAATGTGGATGTCGGTCCCGATTTCTTCTTTAAACTCTCGTTTTAATGCACTGGCGGAAGGCTCTCCCAGTTCAATGGTGCCCCCGAGCGGCCGGTAAAAAGGACCGGATCCTCCTGAATGAGCGGCAAATTGCTGTTCGAGCAGAATTTCATTGCCTCTTCTTAAAATCCCCAAGGTATTGGCCCGGGGCTGCAAATGCCGAGCCATTTTAGCATCGTAATCCGCAACAACAGATGAAACAATGTGGCAGGTATCCCATTCCCCTTCTGAAAACGGGACGATGGGGTATGTTTTTTGAAAAAGCTGTTGATTGATGTCGCGTGGGTGCAGCCCTTCTTTGTAAAGTTCGATAATGTCTTGCTGGAGGCTTTCCAAATGCGTCAATTTTTGTTCGAGCAGCATGCGCCCGTTTTCCAAAAAGCCCGCATGGCTGCAAAACACTGATTGAAATGGCAATGCCAATAAGGTGCGCAAAGATGCCGCGATGAGCGAGACGGACTCGCTTTTCATCATGACGCGTGTTTTTGGCGATACAAACAAATCACCTGCAAACAAACGCGCAGAGTCTTTGTGAAATAAAGCCACGTGGTCCTCTGCATGGCCAGGCGTATGAATAACTTGCCAATCGAGTGTGCGGGAGCGGATTTGATTGCCGAGCGGACGAGCTTGAAACGCTTTCCGGTTGCCCCAAGTGGTTTTCCGATAAGCTGGGTAGTCTCCATCTGCTTCAAGCACCTCAATGCCCAGTGGATGGATATAAAACGGAATATCCTGATTTTGCTGCAGCCACGACGCATTACCAGTGTGGTCTTCGTGATGTTGTGTCAACACTACTTGATCAAATGAGTGGTTGTTCAAAAAATCTATCAGCTCTTCTTGCAGTTTTTCAGCGCCTGTATCGATGAGCATCCCATCTACTAGATAGACAAATACTTTGCTGCCGGTTTCTTCAAGAACACCTTCCACGCACAAGACTTGCTCTTTTTCATAAACCTTAATCACATTTGATTCCCCCTGCCTGTAGTTGTCGAACTATGTGTTTTTTCTTAATGATACAAAATTTAACAGTCTCCTGCCATCTAGAACTTTTTTAAAACCTAAATTTTTAGCACAAAAACTCTCTAACTTTTTGTGTTGATTTATTTGCAGAGTTAAATCTATTTTTTTGTTGATAGCGTTTTTGATTTAAAATCTAATACCTTATGTAGTTATTTACATAGTAAAAGGTGAAAAGAAATTAGGCACGGTTTTTAGCGATTCGTGCCTTTAGCGCTTCGATTTGCTTATTGTTTGCAAGCACTGCGGTTTTGTCTGGCATCGTTTTCAGTTGCTGCAACAATTGCACTTTTATGGTTTCTTCAAAATAACGGTTCCACCCAAACATTTTTTTGAGCATAACCAGGCTCGGTCTGTAGTTGGAAGCCTCCTTCCCCACCTTCTGCTTCATGTACCGTAAAACAAAACGGCAGCTTCTTGTGTGGTACGGAACATCTAAAAATACAACAAGGTCCGCTTCTTGAAAAGCTTTTTTCGTCCATCCGATATGCACCCCTTCGATGATCCATTCATCTTGCTTGGTCGCTGAAATAAACTGTTCGTCTCTGGCAAGCTCCGTATTGCGGACATCCCCGCCTCGTTGCCGCTGCCAGACAAAATTATCTGTTTCAAAATGCGGAATAGCCAATTTGGCTGAAAGCTGCCGTGCCAATGTGGTTTTGCCGCTCCCTACGGATCCAATAATATAGATTTTCACGCTTCGGCCTCTTCTGCGACCCGTGCCATCAGATCCTCCACTTCCTGCTTGCTGCTGTTTTGCTGATCCAGTTTCAGCAAGGTGCGCCCGACCAGATTTGCCCCTGTAGTAGAGCCGCTATAGACAAATAAGGTCTTTTCGTCATCTATGCGGGAAAGCACAAAGCTCAAGCGAATATTAAATAACCCGGCCGCGACAAACCCGATGTCTTTTTGCTTTTGCACGGGCGTATCGACGTAAGCTGTGATTTCCATGACGTAGTTGACTACTCGTGGGCCGATTCGGTTTTGCTGAGCGTATTTAGAGCCGACTCCATTCGGCGGCCCTTCAACCAACTGATGCTTTTCCAGCTGCGGCATAATGGTCTGCAGCCGCTCATCTGAGAACAAATCCCATACTTTTTCAATCGGTGCGTTGATCACGCGTTTCTCGCTCCACTGGACCATCCTAATTCCCCCTGTTTATAATTTTAAGGCTTCGTCCTGCACCCGCTTCATAAATGCCGTGACAGTTTGCTGACGCGCCTGTTTGCTGCCAGACAGCAGCATGGCTTTGCCCATCAAGCCTTTTCCTTTATTGGTTCCCTCGTAAATGAATTTTGTCCGGTTTTCACCTTCTTTTAGAAGTGTAAACGAATAAAAGACATGAAAGCTTTGCCCCATGTCGAATTGGGTTTGCTTGAGCTTCTTATCCGGCAAATCTTCATAGCCGACTGTTTCAATAATATAGGTTTGCAGCTGGTTGCCTTCATGGTAGCTTTGGGCATGTTTGGCGCCTAGTTGATCCGGGCTGTTTTCAAGCAGAATGTGTTCTTCCACTTTCGGCATAAGTTTTTGGATATTTTCATCTTTGAACAAGCTCCAAACCTTTTCAATTGAAGCATCGATCATCATTTCCTCTTTCCATTTAACCATTTCTATTTCTCCTCTGCATCTGACTGTCTCTTTGTTATTATCCCATGACAGCGTCGAACATTCACGCCTCATTGTCTCGGTTCGTAGGATCGATGGGATTTTACCGTTGTTAGCTTGCCTGTGTAGACAAAGGCTTGAATTTATCGCCAGCATGTCTCTATAATGAGAAAAGAAACGGAGTGATTGAATGAAGACTGCCACTATTTTGATTTTGCTCATCGTCCTGATGCACGCAATCACTGCAATAAATACGTTGGTTTTTAACGGCGTGCTGGCTGATTTGGTTTTTTGGTTTAATTCAGCTTTATTTATGGCAGCACTGGCCATTTATGTATATCGCTTAGATAAAGACAAGGCAGCTATTGAGAAAAAAGGATAAAATACACCCCGGTTTGAGAAGCTCTGGCTTTTCAAACCGGGGTGTATTTTATATCACCAAAGCGGTTCTTGCTCGTTTGAAAGTTTGATAGTAAAAGGAAGAAGCACCGATAAGAAAACAACGAGCAAAATTCCTAAACCACTATACATTGCCATGGATAAATCAAAGAGCGGACCTGATGCTAATAGGATTACCAATGGGATCATATAGAAGAAATAGGGGCCTTTTCTTGATTTCATAGAAACATATTGCCTCTTTTGGCAAGATGAGCATCGTTTGCTGCTTTTAACCCCCATTTTGAATGTCTCTAACCAACTCCATTGGTAATTGGTAATTGCAATTTTGGCAGTTTGGCATGTTGCTCACTCCTTTCACTCACGCTTCTATTGGCAACTAGAACTATGCAGAATCCCACTTTCTCTGGGTAAGATAAAGAATGCCCAATACAGTTGGTGGGATCATCGGCAGAAGAGGACCTAAATGATTAAAGAACAAGAGCGGAGCTAATAATGCGCCACCACCCGATAGTGTTAGCGCCAGCGACTTATTCTTCATGCCACGGAACACCATAATGATACCCGTTATGCTTAGTATGGTGAAAAATAAGATAAGCCAATCCATTCTACTCTCTCCTTCCTATCCGTCTATCTTCATTGAACAGAATGTTCCGTCAATCCTTCTTGATTTTAGTGTAACCTTTTTCCAGTAAAAATCCAAATGTCCCTTTTCCTTGAAAAAAACAACTAGACTGACAGAACTTAAATCTGTAAGCTAGCTGTTTAATATTCTTATATGAAAGCTAAAAAATTTAAATCTGCCGCTGACTCAGTGAAGGCTCTAAATGGCTCACTTGGTTGTAGTTTTGAATAACCCAATGGTTTTGATCAAATTGAATGTGGCTAAGGCAAGCATTCAATAAGCGTGTTTTACCGGAGCCGATTTCTCCGGCCGACAACTTCGCCAGAATAGCATTGATAACCCCTCCGTGGGAAACCAAGAGAACGCGCTTGTTCGGATAACGGTCATGGATGATTTTCAGCCCCACTGCTAAGCGCTCATGGAAAAAATCGTTGTCCTCTTGATTTGGGTAAAGCCGGTCCGGAAAAGTTAAAGCCCGCTCTTCAAAAGTCAGCCCTTCAGCGTCACCGAAATGTTTTTCTGCAAACTCTTCCATTTCGACGAGCGGCAGATCCAAAATTTCATTGACAATTTCAGCGGTACGACGCGCTCGCTGCAGTGGACTCGTAATAATTAAGTCCCAGTCAGAAGCGGTTAAATATACCCCGCATTTTTCAGCTTGCTGGGCTCCGATACTATTCAAAGGAATATCGGTTTTTCCCTGGATCTTCCCCAATGCATTCCAATCCGTTTCACCGTGGCGAATCAGGCAAACGATGGTCATATAAAGTCACTCCTCGAATTATGGATATTGTTTTCATATTAGCACAAATGCTAAATCAACTCACTCGAGAAGTTTGTGCACTCTTCTTAACTTAATAACTGATTTTGAACTTATTTTTTATTCCTTATGTAAATTGTTACATTTATTAAACTCTCCATCGTTTATCTTTTATTTAGTATTTTTACCCGCAAAAAAACCCCAGTCTTCAGCTGGGGTTAAAGTTTATTCTGTCACTCTTTTATTTCAATGACGAAAGTCGTCAGTTCTTTGACTTTTTGTCCGCTTTCCGCGTCCATTACATAAAAGTCACAATAAGCGTAAACTTTTGGCTCATCTGCAGTTCCCTTCTTTTTCATCGTCCCTTTAACTGCTGCTTGCCCATTGGCAGCAACAGAAAGATCAATTACAAAATCGACATCCTTATAACCGTCCTCCACACCAAATGCAGCGTCAAGAAAAGCTGATTTTCCGATGATGGGTTCTGAACCGACAATGGTCCACACCACATCCTCTGAAATATGTTCTTCGATAAATTGTCGATCTCCGTGAAAGAAAGCCTGATTGAAGTGGCAGAAAAAATCCGTGTTTTTTACCATGTTCATTGCCAGCAGCTCCCTCCGGTCGTATTATTCCTTTCTAAAATTTGTACCTTGCTTGATCACTTGCCGTCAAATGAAACACCCGATGAATCCCTCAGGTTCCCCCTTGTATATGATGATCGGCTTTTTCACCTCTTCCCCCTCTTTTATCCCTGTATGGCTTCAAATCCGCGGCTCCAGCTGTAATTATTCAATACCCAAATTCAATGGAAATCAGACGTCATTCTCCTCTTCTATGAAATTTTTTTCGTTTATTCAAAAAAAAAACCGTTTCAGGATTTTGGTCCTGAAACGGTCGGAGATTATGCGGCTACTGCCACACGTTTTTTCAATGTACCAGCTACAAGTGCAGTGACAACCGCACCGGCTATAATGGCCACAGCATACATCAAGATACTGCCAACCCCGCCGTCAACAAGACCGACAACAAAGATGCCGCCGTGAGGAGCGCGCAGCCCGATGTCAAACAGCATCACCAAGGCTCCAGTGACGGACGCTCCTGCTACTGTAGCCGGAATGACACGAGCCGGATCGGCTGCAGCAAACGGAATCACACCTTCTGTGATAAAGCAGGCACCGAGGACGTACGCCGTTTTGCCGGCTTCACGCTCCGGTTTGGTGAATTTGTTTTTAAACAACGTCGTAGCAAGTGCCAAACCAAGCGGAGGAACCATTCCGGCCGCCATAACCGTTGCCATAAAGTTGAAGTTTTGCGCATCCAGCATTGCAATGCCGAATGTATAAGCTGCTTTGTTGATTGGACCACCCATATCGATCGCCATCATGCCGCCAAGCAGCAATCCGACAAGCACCAAGTTCGTGCCGCCCAAGCTTTCAAGGAAAGAAGAAATCGCTGTGTAGACTTTCGTCAGCTGTGGATTCACAAGCATCATGACAATACCCGTAATGGCAATGGCAAAGACCGGGTAGAACAAGACCGGTTTCAGGCCTTCCAAGGAATTTGGCAATCCGGAAAATACCTTCTTAACCCCAAGCGTTACATAACCGGCAAGGAAACCAGCGATCAATCCGCCGAGGAATCCGGAACCGCCGTTTGCTTCTTCAACACCGGTAACCGTAATGGCAATCAAACCACCGATCATACCTGGCGCAAATCCGGGCCGATCAGCAATGCTCATGGCGATAAAGCCGGCAAGGACAGGAACCATTAAGAAGAAGGCATTGCCGCCGCCGATGGTATTAAGCATGGCAGCGAATTCGTTGTATTCAGGGCTGTCTGGATTTGAGGCGTTGATGCCCCAGAAAAATGAGATGGCAATAAGGATACCACCACCGACCACAAACGGCAGCATATTGGATACACCGTTCATTAAGTGCTTGTAAAATCCGCCTTTGGTTTCACCCGTATCGGCTTCGTCTTTTGATTTGTCGTGCTTGTAGGTCGGTGCATCACCCGTTACAGCACGGTTCAATAAATTGTCCGTTTCGTATATCGCTTTGCCGACGCCCGTTTGGATGACCGGTTTGCCGTCAAAACGGCTCATTTCGACTTTCGTATCTGCCGCAACAATAATGGCATCCGCTCCGGCGATATCTTCCGCAGTCAAACGATTTTTGACACCGCTCGAGCCATTGGTTTCCACTTTTAAAGCGATGCCCAGTTCTTTGGCGCGTTCATTTAGTTTCTCAGCCGCCATATACGTATGCGCAATGCCGGTTGGGCAAGCGGTAACCGCTAAAATTTTCTTTTGAGTGCTATCAACCGGAATATTTTCCGCTGCTGTTTCCGGTTCTTCCACAGAAGCCTCTTTCGCAGAGACTACTTGGAGCACTTCCTGCTTTGACTGAGCGGCAAGAATATTGGCTCGGAACTTGTCGTCCATTAAGAAGGTCGCAAGGCGTGACAGCGCCTCCAAATGATCGTCATTGGCGCCTTCGCTTGCGGCAATCATAAAGAACAAGTTAGCCGGCTGGCCATCGAGCGATTCAAAATCAAGTCCGTCAGTTGCACGGCCAAAAGCGATGGCTGGTGATTTTACTGCAGAAGATTTGGCGTGCGGTATCGCGATGCCGTCTCCGATGCCGGTGGTACTTTGGCTTTCACGCTCCAAAATTGCGGCCGTGAATGCACGTTTGTCGGATAATTTGCCGGCGCGGTCCAATTTGGACGCCAGTTCTTCCAGCACTTCTTGTTTCGTTGTTGCGGAAAGATTCAAGATAATGGTTTCTTCTGTTAAAAGTTGAGTGATTTTCATAGTGTCACATCCTTTTCTTCATATGGGTAAATCTGTACTTCCTCCAGTAATTTCTCAACGTCTTCTTTGCGGCATAAATCTGATCGGAAGGCCGTCGCACTGCCGCTTGCAACGCCGTAGCGAAAGGCCAGCTCAGAATCTTGGTCTGTCGCGTAGGAAGCGATAAAACCAGATACTAGCGAATCACCTGAACCAACGGTATTGACAACAGTCCCTTGTGGCGCCTTCGCAATCAACGCCGTGTCTTTTGTCACGAGCAGCGCCCCGTCTCCACCCATGGAAACAACTACATGTTCCGTGCCCCGCGCCACCAACTTGTTGGCGTAATGGAAAGCATCCGACAGACTGGCAATTTCCACACCAAACAATTCACCCAGTTCCTGCTGGTTGGGCTTAATGAGGAAAACCGGCGTGTCGATCAGGCTTTGGAGTGCCGGTCCAGACGTATCAAGTACGAAACGGACTCCGTTCGCCTGACAGATTTTCGCCAGTTCCAAAAAGTAAGCTGCCGGAATCGAACTTGGCAAGCTGCCAGCGAGAACAAACCAGTCACCGCCATTCATCTGGCTTACTTTATCGGTCAATGCCTCAAGCTGTGCCTGATTGAGTTCAGGTCCTGGACCGTTCAGCTCGGTTTCCTTATCAGACTTAATCTTAACGTTGATGCGGGTAATTTCAGCCGTTTGAATAAAATCTGCATCGACGCCTTCATTTTTTAAAAACTCTTCTATAAAACTGCCAGTAAAGCCTCCAGCATAGCCAAGTGCTTGATTGGAAATGCCCAAACGCTTTAGGACGCGGGAAACGTTGATGCCTTTCCCTCCCGGGTAGTAGTAGACCTCTTCCGACCGATTCAGTTTCCCGCTTTCAAATTCGGGTACATATACTGTGTAATCGATGGAAGGCGTAATCGTACAGGTGTATATCATGGTGTCACGACCTTTACTATTGTCTTTTTTTGGAGCCCAGCATTGGCTTCTTTGGAAATTTCATCTACAATTAAAGTGGCGCGATCCAAATCCATAATTTTGGCGAAACTGATTTTATGGGATTTGGAATGATCAGCGAGCGCATACGTTTTGCGTGCCAAGGAACTGGCCAGCTGTTTGACGGCTGCTTCTTCGGGATCCGGCGTCGTATAGCCATAGTCCGGATGAAACCCGTTTACGCCCAGAAAACAGACGTCAAACCGATAATTTTGCAAAGCTTGGATCGTGTGGGAACCGACAAACGCGCCCGTTCGCGGCTTCATCAATCCACCCGTTAAATAAGTGGTGATGCCCTGTTCGTTAAGTGCTTCGACGAGCGTCAGCCCGTTGGTCACAACCACCAGATCCTTGTCTTTCAAAAATGGAATGAGTTGAAAGGTTGTGGTGCCGGCATCCAGGAACACACTGTCTCCTTGTTGGACGAGCGAGGAGGCATATTCTGCGATCCTGATTTTCGCTTCCAGAAACCGGGTGGACTTATCGGAAATGCTGGGTTCCATCAGATTTCGCCCTGGCAGGATTGCACCACCGAAAACGCGCTCGAGTTTTTGCGATTGCTCGAGATCGGTCAGATCTCTTCGGATGGTTGATTCCGAGACACCTGTCGATTCCACCAGTTCTTGTATTTTGACTGTCTGCTTTTCTTCGAGCAGCCCCAAAATATAGGCATGCCGTTCGTTGGTCAGCAAGTTATCACCTACTTTTAATAGAGTAAAAGTTCTGTTAAATAGATAATACTTGAAATCGCTTCCACAATCAATCATAATCGTTCATAAGCAATCAAAAAACGTCATTTTTTTATTTTCATTCAATCAAAACCCGTCATTACCGGTCATTGAGTGAACAAAAATGATTGCATCTACTAAAGGAGGAAATTAATCATGGTCGAAAAACAATTCACAATTACAGATGAAGCAGGTATGCACGCACGTCCGGCATCCGCATTAGTTGGAGCGGTGTCAAAATTCAAATCAGACATTACTATCGAACACAAAGGCAAGAAAGTAAACTTGAAATCAATCCTAGGCGTGATGTCTCTAGGCATTCCAAGCGGTTCTGAAGTGACCATCGCAGCAGATGGCGAAGATGAAAACGAAGCAGTTGAAAGAGCAGCTGAAGTGATGAAATCTGAAGGGATTTCAAACCAATGACACAAACAATGTCCGGAATAGCCGCATCGAATGGAATAGCCATCGCTAAAGCTTTTCGCTTAGAAAATCCGGAATTGAATGTGGACAAGCGGACAATTTCGGATGTCGACAGCGAGTTAGCGCGATTAACCTCGTCTTTGGAAACATCCATTGCTGAACTTGAAGTGATCCAGAAGAAAACAGCAGAGACAATCAGTGACAAGGAAGCCGCAATTTTTGGCGCTCACCTATTGGTCCTGAGTGACCCTGAACTGGTCGGTCCGATCACCGAACGCATCACAACTGACAAAGTCAATGCAGAGTTTGCCTTGCAGGAAACTACCGATATGTTCATCTCCATGTTTGAAGCAATGGACAATGACTACATGAAAGAACGCGCCGCGGACATCCGCGACGTCAGAAAACGTGTATTGGCCCACTTGCTGGGTGTGACCATCCAAAGCCCAAGCATGATTTCAGATGAAGTCATCATCATCGCAGAAGACTTGACGCCTTCTGATACGGTTCAATTAAACGCCCAATTTGTAAAAGGCTTTATCACCGATATCGGCGGGCGCACTTCCCACTCGGCGATTTTGGCACGCACATTGGAAATTCCCGCAGTAGTCGGCGCGAAAACCGCAATGGCGGATATTCAAAATGGCACCATTGTCATCGTAGATGGGTTGGATGGGAAGATTTTAATCGCCCCTGAAGACAGCATCATTGAAGAATACAAAAACAAACAAGCAGCCTATGACGAGCAAAAAGCGGAATGGGCCGTCTTGAAGAATGAAGCCACCGTTTCCGCTGACGGCCAGGCCGTTGAAATTGGCGCCAATATCGGCACACCAAAAGACATTGCAGGTGTCGTCGATAACGGCGGCGAAGCAATCGGCTTGTACCGTACGGAATTTCTTTACATGGGGCGTGACCAGTTCCCGACAGAAGACGAGCAAACAGAAGCCTATGCTTCTGTCTTAAAAGGCATGCAAGGCAAACCGACCGTTGTCCGCACACTGGACATCGGCGGCGACAAAGAGCTGTCTTACTTGGATCTGCCGAAAGAACTCAACCCGTTCCTTGGCTTGCGCGCAATTCGCTTATGCCTGGAAATGCCGGATATGTTCCGGACGCAGCTGCGGGCATTGCTGCGCGCGAGCGTCCACGGAAACTTGAAAATCATGTTTCCGATGATTGCAACGCTCGATGAATTCCGTCAGGCTAAAGCCCTGTTGATGGAAGAAAAAGCGAAGCTGCAAGCTGAAGGCGTAGAAGTGAGCGAGTCGATCGAAGTCGGCATCATGGTGGAGATTCCATCGACTGCCGTCATGGCGGACACGTTTGCCAAAGAAGTTGATTTCTTCTCCATCGGTACGAATGACTTAATTCAGTACACGATGGCTGCCGACCGCATGAACGAAAGCGTGTCGTATTTGTATCAGCCATTCAACCCGGCCATTTTGCGCCTGGTGAAAATGGTCATTGATGCATCTCACCGCGAAGGCAAATGGACCGGCATGTGCGGAGAGATGGCGGGAGACGAAATTGCGATCCCAATCCTTCTTGGCCTCGGCCTGGATGAGTTCTCGATGAGCGCTTCATCCATCTTAAAAGCCCGTTCTCAGATCAGCAAACTGTCAAAAGCTGAAATGGCTCAGCATACAGACCGCATTCTGGCTTTGAGCACTTCGCAGGAAGTTGAAGACTATGTAACAAAACTAACTGCCAACTAATGAAAAACGAGCCGAGAGATTTCTCTCTGGCTCGTTTTTCTGTGGTTTAAAATGGGTTGGTTGCCCATTGGCTGGATGTTGGTATAAAAATTCGGGGATGCAGCTTTAGCTGTGCCACCATGTATTCCGCTATATCTTCCGGCTGCATGAATTTTTCTTTGTCTTTTTCGGTTTCCCCTTCTTTATACGTTAAGTCCGTAACGACCCGGCTTGGCGTCAAGGCAAACACCCGAATGTTGTTTTTGCGGACTTCCTGTGACAGTGATTCTGTCATGCCAAGTACACCGAACTTCGAAGCACTATAAGCACTTGAACCCTCTGATCCCCGCAAACCCGAACTCGAGGAAATATTGATAATGTCTCCCCCGTTTTTCTTGATCATTTGCGGAAGTACAGTTCGAGTCACATAATACATGCCCATTAAATTGACATCAATCACTTGTTTCCACTCTTCCGGATCCAACTCTAAAAACGGTCCGTATTTGCCGATGCCTGCATTATTGATCAAAATATCAGCCGTGCCGATTTCAGCTGTCAACTTTTCAACGGCCGCTTCCACTTGTTCCAAATTCGAAACATCCGCTACTGCATAAGCTACACGTCCACGCAATGACTTGATTTCTTTAGAAAGTTTGACCAAATCTGCTTCTGTCCGAGCGATCAGCCCAACATTGACTCCTTCGTTAGCTAATGCGAGCGCTGTTGCCCGTCCGATCCCTTTTCCCGCTCCTGTAATAAATGCTGTTTTTTCGGTCAATAATTGCATAATTAAAAATTCCACCTCTCGCTTCTCGCTGATAACTTCCATTCATTAAACGCCCTCAAATTTTCAGATGTGGGTGAAAAATGTTTTTTACTTGTGTATTTTTTCTTTACCCTTAAAATGCGGACGCATAAACTGTTTCATTCACATTTAATGTGTTTTTAGTAATTGACTTACATGGATATTCAGTTATTCAGTATGAATAACTGAATATCGTTTATGAATGAAAATCTTGCGAAAGCGGACTTTTTGATTCAGCTTCTTTATGATTCACGATTGTGTCAGTCAACAGAATCTTGCTTTTTTCTCGAACTCTGTGCCTTGTCAGACTCCTCATCGTGCTGTTTTTCTGCTTCAAAATCTGGAAACTGATGTTCAGGGCTGCCGGTAAACTCTTCGTTTGCCTCTTCTTCCTCGCTCTTTTTATCTTTAGTTAGCATGTTGTGCCACTCCCTATCAATGTCGTTACCTATTGAATACCCGCTCTGGATTTCTTTAATCCAGCGCGGGTATTCAATAGAAATCAAATCCACAGATTCACTTTTGTTTCGACAGTCTATCCAGTATTCCCATCGAACTGACTTGCATGTCTAAGCGGATATACGGATAAACCTCGTGGGTGTCCTCCACGCCTTGGCTCTGCAAATAGCGCTGTACACGATGGAAGAGAAGGTCTGCCAGTTGTTGAGGAGAAAAATCGGCAGCGAATGCTTTGTCTCCTTCTGCCACAAATACGTTCAGCCATTCCTGGACTTGGCGAAGGGCTTTCTCAGGCTGGTCGCTTTTGCTGTAATGCCCATAATATATAGCGTCCAATTGGGCCAAAGACATGCGTTCTATGGCCTGATGCATGGCCCCGGGATTGAATTGATTGGGAGACGTGGATGGCAAGTACAGATCAATGCCTTCTTCCCCCAATTGCGCATAGCGTATGCCGACCGTGTCTCCGGCAAACACGCCGTTGCTGACAGGATCGTAAATGCTGAAATGGTGGTTGGCGTGCCCCGGAGTATCCCAAAATTCCAGCCTGCACGCAGCACCAATTTCAAGATAGTCCCCTTCGGTTTTGATAAGCAAACGTTCTTCTGGAATGGCCATAATCGGATCAAACAATTGATCAAACTGCTCGCCGTAGACCATTCGCGCTCCGGCGGTCAGACGGCTCGGATCCGACAGATGGCGTGCACCTTTCGGATGGACCACGACCGTGGCGTTCGGGCAATCCAGAAGCAACAACCCCGCCCCACCGGAATGGTCCAAGTGGACGTGTGTGACAATTATGTATTTAACATCGTCAAGTGTATGCCCTAAAGCAGCTAAGCCTTTTTGGATGTGTTTAACAGAAGGGCTCGGCCCGGTGTCCACAAGCGTCAGGTTTTCTTCAGCAATAACGTACGTGCCGGTTCGCTCCGGCAGCCCCATATCAAATCCGTCAATGATGTGCAAACGTTCAGACAAGCGAACAGGTTGTTTGTTTTCCATATTTTCCATCCCCTTTTTAATATGGCCAGCAGCCTTGTTACCAACAGTCTACCATTCTTTAGGGCTTAGCAAGTTGGCTCTCACACATTAGGCTTTTTAGCAGCCGGAATTGCCGCCCATCTGAAACTTATTTTTAGGAAAGATAACTGCCACTTACACCGGTTATTGCATAAAAAAACTTCCTTTCAAAGAAGAAAAGGAAGTTTTGACAAACATCAGGCTAGTCCAGCTTCTACCGCTTTACAATTTTCCTGCGTAATCCCGCAATCAGCTCGTCTACATCTTCTATTTTCATCATGGAGACGAGCGCGAAGTAGACTGCTGCTGCAAACAAGATCGCTGCAATGAGCGACAAATGTAAACCGGCTGCGGGCAACAGCAATTCATACAGAAGCTTTGCGGCTATGCCCATGGCCAGCGAAGCAAATGAAATTTTTACAAAAGGCAGGGAGATGGTCTTCATATCCAGTGGACCGATTTTTTTCCGTAAACTGATAAACAGTAGCGCAGTCCCGAAAATGGCCGAGATACTGGTGGCTAATGCCAAGCCCCCGATCCCTAAGTATTGGGACAGAATGAAGTTCAGGACAATGTTCAGCAGCATGGCAATTGCTGCATTGATCATCGGCGTACGCGTGTCCTGCATGGAATAGAACGCGCGTGACAGCACTTCCCGCAAGCCGTAGCCGATCATGCCGATCGAGTAAAAGAAAAAAGCCGCAGAAGTCATGGCAACGGCCTGTTCATCAAAAGCTCCCCGGCCAAACAGCAAGGCAACAATCGGTTCTGCAAAGAACAGCGAACCGATTGTTGCGGGAATAACCAGCAAATTGATGCCGGTGATCGCTTGTGCCAGCGCTTTTTTCAGGCCATCCAAATTGCCTTTAGACGCCATTTTCGAGATCAGCGGATACATCACCGTCGAAATGGAAACCACAAACACTCCCTGTACAAACAAATTGAGCGTATTGGCGTAGTTCAATGCCGAGATGCCGCCGACCGAAATTTGCGAAGCCAATGTGCGATCGACCAATTTGTTGATTTGATTGACGGAAGATCCGATAATGACCGGAACGGCCAAAAACACCATGTTTTGGATGTGTTGATCCTTCAAGTTGAAAATAAACTGATAGCGGAATCCTTTCCGATAGGAAAAATAAAGCAAAATCAGAAACTGGATCACGATGGCTGCGACATTGCCAATAGCCAGCAACAAGATAAAATCGTAGCGGTCACTGAGGACAATCGATGCGATGAGCACAATATTCAGCGGCAAACCAATCAGCGTCGGCACCACGTAATACTTTTTCATGTTCAAATAAGCACTCAAGATACGAATGGCCATTGTAAAGTATATGCCGACAATGCTGATGCGCGTAAAGGTAATCGCCAATTCAAGAATGTCGCCAGTAAAACCGCTGGCAAACAACTTGACCAGTGTTTCTGTGAAAATCAAACCGGCAATGACCACAAGTGTTGCAAATGCAAACAAAATATTCAGCAGGTTATTGGTATAGGCTTTGCTTTGCCGCTCGCCTTCTTTTTCTGCTATCCGGCTATACATCGGAATATAGCCAGTTGAAATGCCGGTGGCGACAAAACCGAAAATGACTGTTGGGATTGTCAATGAAATCAAATAGGCATCACTAACTCCAGAGGCTCCATAAAAATACGACAAGGTGATGTCTCGGAAAAAACCGATGAACTTAGAGAAAATCGTTAACACCATAATAAGTATGACTGCTTTTTTCATAGGAACCTCAATTCGACCATCTATCGTTTAGTTGGCAACTTTGTTATTCGGCTGCTGGTTAATCTTCGTGGATAAAGAAATGATCCCGAAAACGAATCATTCGGGTATTCCACCTCGGCTCCACTTCTACAAGCTCATTCAGCACATTGTACTGAAGATACAAATACGGAAAGTTGACACCGGCTCCGAGACTCATCACCTGGCTGCCGCAAAAACGGGCGTTGACGTCCGTCAATTTATAGCCAGTGTCTGTTTTAAAAAATTGCAGGTTTAAAAACCCATTGTCCGCCAGCACTTCTGAAATGCGAGTTGCAGCTTCGATCAAGTCTTTATTAAACAACACTTTGCCATCCAATACAATTCCGCTTGAAACGCCTGTCCGCTCTCGTGGAATCGCTGCTACCACTTTCCCGTCATGGATCAGCACGTCGACACTGTATTCTTTGCCAGCTAAAAACTCCATCGCAATTCGCCGATTGCTTCGGTCAAGGTCGCAATAATCATCTGCATTGACGAACTTATTTTTGCCTGCCCGCAAAGCCGCTAAATAGTTTTCTCTGTTGGTCACTATAGAGAAACCCATGGACCCATAGCCAGTCACTTCTTTCACGACAACATATGGCTCGCCTGGAAATGATTCTTTCAGTATTCTATGTATGTGTTGTGTCCCTGTAAAACCTACATATTGGGGAATATATTGAGACAAGCCATGCTCCAAAAGAAACTCGTACGTTTTTTCTTTGTCATTCAATACTTCAAAGTTGTTGCTTTCCGGCAAAGCCACAAGAACGTCCAGTTCGCTTCGGAACTCATGGTATAAGGCAATCTCTTCATGGAGTGAGGGAAATATGACATCAATTTTTTCCTCTTTCACAATCTTTAAAATCGCCTGCTTGTATAATTTCACATCAGTAAATCGAGGAATTTGATAGGTCTTGTCGCAAAATTGGTTGCCGGATGTTAGCGGGCGGCGGTCTGCACCGACAGCATAGACGTCGTCCTTCTCCTGAAAACCGCGCAGTAGCCCTTGTGCTGTCGGCCCGCCTATTCCGGTTACCAGTACATTAATCGTCTTCATCTTCAATCTCCTTCACTCGCTCATTCATTTATAGCTCCTGTTCTGATAGAAGCGACATAATTTCATTTTATCAGAATTAACTGGGTATTTGCTTTTTATTTTGCAATCCCCACAAAAGTTAAGTAACTTTAAGGTATAAGTCAACAGAAATAAAACAAATGTTTTTCTTAAGCCGTCTATTTGATTTATTTCCCTTTATGGACTATCACGACTTTGCTACGATACTACTTCACCAAATAATAGGAGGAATGACCATGACATCATTGACAGGAACACCACGTTTATGGACAGAAGCACAAGTAAAAGCTTCACTCCCACGCAGGGGATCCGACAGCCATAAAGGAAGCTATGGCACCGCTTTGCTGGTTGCGGGTACGAAAGAAATGCCGGGGGCCGCGTTGCTGGCAGGGCTCGGTGCTATGAGAAGCGGTGTCGGCAAGCTGGTCATCGCGACAGAAGCTGAAGCCATGGGCATGATTGTCCCGCAGTTGCCAGAAGCGACCTACCTGTCAAACGGACTGAAGCAAATTGCTGAACAGCAGTCATCGGTCAATTCATACCGTGCAGCTGCCATCGGTCCCGGAACCATTCCGGACAGCTTGATGGAAGATGCCGTAAATGTTCTTCTTGAAAGCCGAATGCCGATTATTTTAGACGCAGGCGCTTTAAGCAAGAGGACATACTCCGATCGACAGGCACCCATCATCCTGACGCCCCACCCTGCCGAGTTTTCTCGCATAACCGGGGTCACTGTCGAGGCCCTGCAAGAAAATCGTGCGCTTCATGCCGGTGAGTGGGCGAAAAAACTGGGAGTTACGATTGTATTAAAAGGGAAAAAAACCATTACCGCGTTTCCGGATGGTGAAATTTGGGCAAATCCATCCGGCAATAGTGCCCTTGCAAAGGGCGGCACCGGCGATACGTTGACGGGCATGATGCTTGGCATGTTGTGCTGCCACACCGATTGGAAGCAAGCCGTGCTGAACGCGGTCCATCTGCACGGGGCGTGTGCAGACGAATGGGTAACGAATCGCTCTCCCCATACGCTCTTAGCACACGAATTGACTGAGCTGTTGCCAACAGTTTGGGCAAGATTTGAACAATAAACCCCAGAAAAAACCAGCCGTTTTTGTCCACGGCTGGTTTGCAACATTTTAACCCCATTTATTTTCTTCTTTTATTTTCATTAATAATGCCTGACAGCCATCTACAACCAGTTGATAAGTTTCCTCAAAGTTACCTGTATAATAAGGGTCCGGAACGTCTTTCGAATGATAGGTTAAATCCAAAAACCGAAGAATTTTCGAGTCGCTTGGCTGATCGAGCATTGAACGGATATCTGCAATATTTGTCTGGTCCATGCCAACGATGTAGTCGAATTTGTGGAAATCGTCCTTGTGCAGTTGGCGCCCCTTCATCCCGCTTGACGAGATGCCATAATTTTTCAGTATTTTCACCGTTCCTGGATGCGGCTTTTTGCCGACATGCCAATCTCCTGTTCCAGCCGAGTCTACCTCTACTTTTTTAGATAACCCTTGTTTGTTGAGCTGCTCTCGCAAAACCGCTTCCGCCATAGGCGAGCGGCAAATATTGCCTAAACATACAAACAGTACACGGATCATGCAGAACACTCCTCTCCATTGGTGGTATACAAATGTTATAGACTTTATGTGCATAGTATAGCACCCGCTGCTGCCTCAAGCAGTGCGGAATTGCTCTTCCCATTGCATCAGTTTATTTACAGAAAAGGTTTAGCGTCCCCTCATTGCGGAATACTACTAACATACTGCGAAAGCGAGGAATCGATTATGAACACAGATATTCAAACATTGCCATCCACACAAACAAAAATTGCCGAGGCAACGCCGGACCACATCAATCAACAAATAGAACGGGAAACCGAAGCCCGTATCAATCAGTTTAAACGTGAAGAACCCGAAGCGATCAAACAGCGCATCGCTGAACTGGACAACGAACGGGATACCGAGCAGGTTTTGAAAATCACGATGGCCGGTATTGCCTTGTCCGCCTCTTTATTGACGCTTACAGCCAATAAAAAATGGGCGCTATTGGGCGGAACCGCCAGTGCCTTTATGCTCCAGCAAGCGCTCCGGGGGTGGTCTCCACCACTTTATTTGATCCGCCGCCAAGGCATTCGCACTGCGAGTGAAATCAACTTGGAAAAACAGGCGCTGAAAAATTTGTTAAAAGACGAACATTATCCAGTCTAGCTCCATAAATAAGTAAAACGGCTTGCCCCACAGTTGAATGGGGCAAGCCGTTTTACTACCGGTATTTAAATTTTGAAATGTCGTTTACCCGTCGGTTTATTGCGCACTAATTTTCCTTTGTATATAACCCACAGCAAATAAAGTGTGCCGATGATGCTCAATGAAAACAAAAGTACCTGATAAGAAGCCAGGCCGCGGTGCATCATAGTTTCTGCATAGCGGATGCAATTCATCGAAAAAATCAAGATCGGCAACCATAACCAATTATTAGAAATTGACTTTTCCCCCTTTTTTACGAGTGACCGGCTCTATCTGCGAGAGCTTCTAATCATCTCAGTTTTTAATTGTATCAAAAAATCAGGAAAAATAAAGATTTTTTATTTTACTTTCATTTCTCACAAGGTTTTATCTCTATAACATAGCAAAAAGCAGGCTTGTAACAGCCTGCTTTTTGCTATTCGACTGCAGCAACTGTCTGCACGTCTTCTTTTCGGTTCTTTCTGGCTTTGCCATAAAAAAGTACAATAACGATAGCCGTCAGAACCAACCCGATAATGAATGAAAGATTCAAGTCCAAGTTAAAGCCAATTTTTTGGTTCAGTATATAGACGAAAACCATATACGTGATAAAGATCGCTGGTGCAAGAGACACCAAGTAGTTTTTGCCTTGGATGTAGAGGTACATCGTCGCGATCCACAACGCAATGGCCGCAGTCGCCTGATTGGCCCACGAGAAGTAACGCCACAGCAGATTAAAGTCAACCTGCGTCAACACTGCCGAAATGATGAAAAGTGGTATAGCAATTGCCAGTCGTTTCACCAGCTTGGTCTGATCTACTTTGATGTAATCGGCAATAATGGAGCGTGCCGCGCGGAATGCCGTATCGCCGGAAGTGATCGGCAAAACGATGGCACCCAAAACAGCAATGGTTCCGCCTACTGCACCAAGCAAAGTCATAGACACTTCATTGACAACCGCTGACGGCGTGCCGGAGTTGATCAAGCCGCTCAAGGTTTGGCCGTCAAAAATGCTCATGGCTGCAGCTGCCCAGATCATGGCAATGATCGCTTCCGCAATCATCATTCCGTAAAAGATGTAACGGCCCTGAGATTCTTTTTCAACCGTCCGTGAAATAATTGGCGACTGGGTTGCATGAAAGCCCGATAGTGCCCCACAAGTAATGGTGAAGAACAAGATCGGGAAAATTGGCAAATCACCCGGATGCATATTCGTAAAGTTTAATTCCGGGATTTTGTATTCGGAAAACATCAGCGCAACACCGACGCCCAAGGTCCCAATCAATAGCACTGCCCCAAAGTATGGATAAAGCCGTCCGATGATTTTATCGATTGGCAAAATGGTCGATAAGAAATAATAAATAAATATGATGACAATAATAATGCCTACAGCAACTTTTCCATCCAACAAAATTGACAGCAGGGATGCCGGCGTCGTCACGAATACCGTTCCGACCAACAACAGCAGCAATAGGGCAAAGACATTGACGACATGGCGAGATGCAGCTCCCAAAAACTTGCCGGCAAGTTCCGGAATGTGCGCTCCTTTATTGCGAATGGAAATCATGCCTGTTAAATAATCGTGTACTGCTCCGGCAAAGATTGAACCGATCACAATCCAGAGAAATGCCACTGGGCCATAAAGCGCTCCCATAATAGGACCAAAAATCGGTCCCGTTCCGGCGATGTTCAGCAACTGAATTAATGCATTTTTGTGTTTGTTCATTGGTACAAAATCGACACCGTCCGCATTGGCATAAGCAGGCGTTTTTCTCGTTTCGACCGGATCAAACATTTTTTCAATAAATTTTCCGTATGTAAAGTAGGCCACCACCAAAATGGCAATGGAAATTAGAAAAGTAAACATTGGGCACCCCTATTCTTATATGAAAACGCTTTCTTGATATACTAAGAAATTCCAGCTATGTGCTATTTTCTTAGTATGATTGGCTTTGCTCCTTTCATTTGTCTTTAAAAGTAGTTTTACAAAAAATAATCAAACTTATCATTTATATACTAGAAACATATTTTATGTTATTAGTATAGTTTTAAATAGTCAATCTTTTTTTGAAAAACAAAAAAAATAACGCCAAGCTTTACCGAATTGCTAACTAAAAACGCCTTCCGGCAATCGGAAGGCGTTTGGATCATTAGTTCAGAAACTCTGTTATCCCTTCCACCAATCCATCTGCAAGCGGTAAATCCGGATTGCTGTACGTTTCTAGATTTTCTGCAGAGTCGGCAGAAGCATTTTTAAGAACATGGTTCATGTCTTCGATTATCAATATTTCTGCATCTTTAGAAGCATCTTTCAAAAGCTTGGCATCTTGCGCAGGCACTTGAAGATCAGTGGTGCCACCAATGACTAGGACAGGAATATCAAGCTTGGCGAGTTCAACCTTGGGGTCATATGCTAACCACGAAATCAGGTACGATTGAACCGATGGCCGAAAAATGTTGGCCAGCTCTGGACTGATTTGCTCGACCCTGTTCCCTTCTTTTAACGCTGCTATGATTTCCGCCGACTCCGCTAACAGATTTTCAGAAAGCTGCCCACTCAACTGCTCCATTAGCACCTCATCAATTGCACGGCCGGGCCCTGCTAATGAAACAAACACTGAAGCATCTTGCTGCTGTGCCGCAATCATGCCAATCAATGATCCTTCACTGTGTCCTATGACACCCGTCCGGTTAAAGGTTTCCTGTGACTTTGCATATTTGATCCAGGCCGCTGCATCTGCAATGTAATCATCAAATTCCAAGTCTTCTTCCATCCCAGCCAAGTGTGCGTTTTCTCCAACTCCCCGTTTATCGTAACGGATTGAAGCGATTCCTTGTCCAGCCAATGCTTCCGCTACCATTTTCAAGCTATTATTTTTCCCTGCCAACAGCGGCGAGTTGCCATTTTTATCGGTCGGTCCAGAACCTGACAGCATAACCATCACAGGAAATGGTCCCTCTCCTTCTGGAGTTAAAACAAGTGCCTTCATCGTTCCCCCTTCCACAGCAATTTCCACTTTGGTGCCAGCTTCTTTTTCAATGGTTGCAGTGGATCTGACCAGTTCGAATGGAAAGCTTTGTCCTTGTTGAGTGAATGTACCCGTGATTTCACCTTGAATCATTTCACCATTAAAAATCAATTTTTGATTTTGAATATTCATTTCAAAACGAATAACTGGGTCATCAAATTCAATGGCTGTTAGCGGGAAATCTGCAATGCCTTGAACAGGTATTGAAATGGTCCCTTCTTGCCCGTTAAATGCAACGATAATCGGCAGTGGTTGATCGGGTACTTGAATAGCCCCTTCCCAGTTTCCTTCAAGTTCCTCCATTGGTTTCTCCTCCTCGTCCTCTTTGCTGTTTTCCTTGCTGCAAGCTTGTAAAGACAAAAACAAAATGACCAACACGATACCAACACGTAAGGTTTTCTTCATTTTTTCCCTCCGTCCCTTGGCGTCTCACTCTTAAAGGCGTTATAAACAAAATGATCTATCGATCTTTTCCGGTAAAGAAAAAAGCACAGAAAAATTCTGTGCTTCCTCTTACTGTAAGTCCACAAAAGCCGACTACTTTTTAACTGGCTGAATGGAAAATCCAGTTGTGGATAAGGTTTGGATCATCAACTCATGCATGAGCTTATAGCCTTCGTCATTGGGGTGAATAGAATCCAACCAAATAGACGGATTTTTTCCCATCGCAGCTGTTTTCGAAACGATGATACCTTTTTCGCCGATGGCTGAATTCCAGGCGCGGAACAACAAGTTTGTAAAACCAAAATATTGCTCTTCTTTTTTCATGGAATTGTACAAGTTATTCTGAACGATGATTGCCTCGTCGTTTGCCTGTCGGATCAAAGAGTAAATTTCAAGCAGGTTTTGGCGGTAGGTACGTTTTAAAATGGAAAACTGCCGAAGCAACCCCTTTGGCCCACCATTTCGAAATCCACGAAGCAAATCATTGCCGCCAATATTTAGCAGCACTAGGTCTGCTTTTCCGAGTGGCCCATGCCAAGAATCTGTGCGCATTTTCTGGACCAAGCCGCTGCTGGTCAGTCCATTAATGCCAAGATTCGTAATCTTACTTGTTGGGAATGTTTCTTTCAAATAATTGGCAATGCCGCCTTTGGTCCCGTAGCCGTAAGCTACAGAGTCGCCTAAAATCACTATGTTTTCTATATAAAGCGGTGTTTCACTTTTTTTGGTAGTAAGAAAAGGTACTCTTCCAAAAAGGGCACCCGATCGGAAATGGATCAATCTGCTGCACGTCCCTTCTTGCTGTTTTTCTCTGTTATTTTATCATATTTCAGCAAATTCGCCGTGTAAAACGCTCCTGCAGTACATCGTCAACTTATACTTTCGGTGCCGAAACCTTTATCATTAAAACTGAGAACTGGCCTCCCAGTCCAACTTCTCGTCGCAAACGCACCGTTAATTGGGCTGTTTTAAGAATTTTTTTAAAGGAGTGGATTTAATGATCAAAGACTGGCTTTTAAACGCGAAGCATGTGGTTGTCTTTACCGGTGCCGGCATGTCCACAGAAAGCGGGTTGCCTGATTTCCGCTCAGCAAACAAGGGATTGTGGCAGCAAAAAGACCCAAGCAAAATAGCCAACATCGAGGCGCTGAATACGAATGTTGAAGAATTTATCGTTTTTTACCGCAAGCGGGTTATGGGCGTAAAAGAGTTCGAACCGCATCATGGCCACCGCATTTTGGCGGAATGGGAACGACAAGGACGCCTGCAGTCCATCATTACCCAAAACGTTGACGGTTTCCACCAGCTGGCCGGCAGCCAACAAGTCGCTGAGTTGCATGGCAGCTTGCAAAACATCCATTGCCAGCTGTGCGGCACTTCCCGCAACAGTCAAACCTTTCTCGACGAATCCTATCGCTGCGGATGTGGCGGCATTTTTCGCCCTTCTGTCGTGTTGTTTGGAGAAATGTTGCCCGAACAGCCTTTTGAAATGGCCTACGACGAAGCAAAGCGGGCCGATTTGTTCATTGTCCTCGGCTCTTCGCTGTCGGTTGCGCCTGCCAATCAGTTTCCGCTGATTGCCAAAGAACATGGTGCAAAGCTTGTTATTGTCAACCAGGAATCAACACCACTCGACCGCTATGCCGACTCGGTTATCAATAACCGCCAAATTGGCGACGTCTTAAAAGAATGGCACCAGTACTGACTAAATAGAAAGTACCGCTTTCTGGTGTTTTCCATTTACCATCGAAACCGCTCTCAATAATCGATCAGCCGGCCATTATCGTTCCACTGCCCATACATTTTATTTGCTCTCGTATTTTCAATCAACTTATCCAATCTTTTGGCAAAAACTATGGGATCATTTTTATATCCTTGAATGTTGTCAATTCGAATTCTTCGATACAATTCAGGAAAGTTTAAAAAGTTCTCATATACGTCTTCTTCTTTCAATCGGTACTCAATGTCTGGATCGATACTAAAAGATTCTGGGCGCATATCAGGAAGAATATTCAATCCTTCTTCTTTCATCAAACCTAGCTTTACCAACCTTCTCACGCGCTCTTTGTTTAACTCTGTCCAGTTGCTTGTTTTTTTTCTGGGTGAAAATCGTTGAGCCAGTTCTGTATCAGATTTCTTCTTCATGATGCCGTCAATCCATCCAAAACATAAAGCCTCCTCGACTGCATCCAGATACTGAATGACGTGCGGTTTTTCTTTTACACTGACCAATAGCCAACAAAACTTTTCAGTAGTTGCATGTTGTTCGAGCCACTCTCTGAACTCCTGTCTTGTATTGATGGCCAGTAAGTTTTCAATTTCCATCTTAAGCAGCTCCTTTCTTGTGTTCTGTTGAAAGTAGTGGTGAAAATAATCCATTCTCTTTTTCTATCTAAATGTTTCTCTGTTGCTGCCGGAAAATCCTTTTTGTTCATTCAGCCAGTCATTGATATAATCAGAAGAATAAGAAAATCCATTCAGTTGAAAGGGGCATTTTTGTGATCCATTCCATACCACTCCATTCCAGTCAGCTACATTCTTCTTTTAACCGCGACTATACACCTATTTTGACGGTCGCTTCAGGAGACACCATCCAGTTGACAACACCCGACATTCAATGGGGATATTCCGCATCCGAAAACGAAGAACGAACCCTTTTTACATCTCGCGAAAATGAAGAAAAATTGATCCATCCCATCATAGGGCCAATCGCCGTTCAAGGAGCCAAGCCCGGCATGGTGCTGGAAGTACGCACCAACAAGCTGATTCCCGGCTGGTACGGACGCAACTGGGCTGGCGGGCTGCCAGCTTGGCAAAACGGAAAACTCGGCATCACCGACAGCGAACGATTGCAAGTCGACTGGAAGTTGGACGCAACTAAAATGACTGGAAGCTGTGAACTCGGCGGTCAGGAGTTTAAAGTCGGCCTGTCTCCTTTTCTTGGCTTAATGGGCGTGGCACCTGCCGAAGCCGGGAGTTTCCCAACAAAGCCCCCTGGCTACTTTGGCGGCAATATCGATTGCAAAGAATTGGTGCCCGGCAGCAGCCTTTTCTTGCCTATTTCGGTAGACGGTGCGCTGTTTTCATTGGGCGATGGCCATGCGCTTCAAGGAGATGGGGAAAGTTCCGGTACGGCAATTGAATGCCCCATGGACTTGGCTGACATTACGCTGGTCCTGCACGAGGATATGAAACTGACCATGCCGCGGGCAAATACCCCAGCCGGATGGATCACCTTCGGATTTAACGAAGACCTAAACGAAGCAGCAGCAGTTGCACTTGCTGAGATGGTTTCCTTTATGGAACAGCTGTATGGCATTTCCCGGACAGAAGCGACCGCTTTATCAAGTGTTGCAGTCGATTTGCATATCACGCAAGTCGTTAACGACGTCAAAGGGGTCCACGCAATTTTGCCGCATGCAGCAATTCGCTAAACAAGATTTCTGAAACTTTTGCTTGCAGTTTCCGTACATAAAGAAAGAGGTGATGGAAATGAACAAGAAAAGATCTTCTATAATTGCAGCAGTTCTACTGGTTTTTGTCCTGTTTCCTGTTCAAGCCCTAGCTGTTGACTATTCTATTTCCGAAGTGATCATTGAGGCGCAGGTTAATGCCGATGGAACGGTGGACGTGGTGGAGAACCACACTTATGCGTTCGAAGACGATTTTAACGGCATCACTCGAGAAATCGTTCCAAAAGAAGGCACGTCAATTCAAAACTTTACTGGCTATGAAGATGGAGCCGAACTAAATGTTGAACGTGACGGGGACTTGTATCAAATTTTCCGTGAAGGCGATGACGAAACCATTACAGTTGAATTGCGCTATGAAATTCAACAAGCCGTTGAAAAATTTGAAGACGGCGCCGAGTTTTACTGGCCTTTCTTCGATGACCGCAATGAAAGTGATTATGAAGACATGACGATATCGGTAAGCCCTCCCGCTCCAGCAGAAAGAACCGATTTTGTCGGCTATGACGAAGCCTTTGAAACAGGCTCTGTGCAAAATGACGGCTCGGTCCTGTTTGAAATGGGCTTGGTTCCCGAAGGCTCAAACGGCGATGTCCGCGTTATTTTTGATGCCGAACTGTTCCCTGCCCTTCCCTTGCAAAACGGCTCTGTACGCGAAGAGTTAGCTGATGAAAAAGAGCGGCTGGAAAACGAAGCGGCTGCTTTTGCAGCACGACAGGATACGGGAAGATTTATCGGCACTGGGCTCGTTCCAGCGGCTGGAGCATTGCTGCTTGCCATGACCGCTTGGGCTTGGAACCGTTCACGAAAAACCAGGCAACAGGCACAACCAACTGATGGTGCTTTCTTTGTACCAAAGCAGAAGATGAGCATTCCGGCTACTTTGTATTTCACCAAGTCTTCCATTTTGACACCATCCGTAACCGCAGCTGCATTAATGGAACTGGTGCGCAAAAAGTACGTTGAACAAGTATCGCAAGAACAATTCCGGCTAATTGACCGCAATGCAGAACTTGTGCATGAAAACAGTTTGATCGAACTGCTTTTTGACAAAGTTGGCGACGGAGAATTCTTTGAAACAAAAGATCTTGAGGCTTACACAAAAAATGAATTAAACCATGCGGCTTATAACGAATCTATCGCTGCCTGGCAGCAAGGTGTTGCAGCAGAAGCAAAACAGCATGAATTGTACGGCAATCCGAAAGGACTACGCTGGACGGTCGGATTGATTGGACTGGCGTTGTTTGCAGCGGCGATTTTCTTCGGGATCATGAACCTATTGCCGCTAATGTTCTTCTCGCTCGTGATCGGCATTTGCTTTATCGCTTTTTGTTTTTACTCCCCCATTACTTATGAGGGCCACGTCATCCGTGCAGAATGGAAGCAGCTGCGAGAAGCCATGGAAAATTTGAACGAAGATGATTGGCACCACTTGACGCAAGACGAAAAAATGCGTGCTTTTGCCTATGTGTTAGGCGTTGATGAAAAATCATCAAACTCCAATACCCAAAGATTCACCACTGCTTACAGTGAATCGGCATTTGCGGACTTTGGCGTATTTTACAACCCTGTGCTGCTGACGGGCATATTTGTCGCTGCCAATTCAAGCACAAGTGCTTCGGCCAGCGGAACAGGCTCTGTTTCTTCCGGTGGTGGTGCTGGCGGCGGTGGCGGCGGCTCGGGTGCCTTTTAACAAACCGCTCAAACGGCTGAGATTTTTTCTCGGCCGTTTTTGTTTTGCCTACAGCTTCTTGGGGAACAACAAGGTAGATGTTATTTTTTGTATATGGAGGAACTTTACATGATTACTACTAACGAAGCTTTATTAACAAAAGAGGACTTTTCAACCCGTACCGACCTGCCGGAATGGCTTTTGGCTGAATACAAGACCTTTCACGAAACCGTGACAGACAAAACCTTTCCTTGCTACTTTGGAATGAGCGGCGAGTTAAAAGGCGAATTGCGCTATGCCTATATCACACAAGAAGATTGGAGCAATTTGCCTGCAGCTGTCGAATCGTTCTTGGCTTTGTTCAACAACCCAAAACATAAACGCCACGGCTTGTTCGTTTTTGTGGAACCGTTCAAGGAAGAAGGTTCTTTGGAAACCTACCGCCAACAATTTTGGGACATTCTCCAGTATTTGCATGACGAAGACGAAATGGAATGGCCCAAAGATGCTCCGCGCGATCCGGACCATTATTTATGGGATTTCACGTTCCAGGGCGAACCTATTTTCATCTTCGGCAATACCCCAGCCTACAAGCAGCGGAAAACGCGGGATCTTGGCAACGCCATGGTGCTTGGCTTTCAGCCCCGCCGTATTTTTGAGGGGTTAAAAGGAACTGAAAAAGGCGGTGTCATGTCACGCGAAAAAGTTCGTCAGCGTGTAGAAGAGTGGGATCACCTGCCAACACACCCAGATATCAGCCATTTCGGCGACCCTGAACACAACGAATGGAAACAATTTTTCATCGGGGATGATAGCGAACCCATCCAAGGAAAATGCCCTTTCATGCACAAAGACATGAAGTAAGACAAAATGAAAAGAGTCGTTTTGGACGGATTCCAAAACGACTCTTTTTTGGGTTTAAACATAAACCAGACAAGGGTAATCCTATAGTGTTGCCCTAATGCGGCTGAAAAAAATCAGCCCGCTCGACTGGTTAAAGGGATGCAGTAGACTTTCGCTCATGCAAGCGAACTTCTCTGCTGACATGAAATGCTTCGTCTTGATTGAGGGTTAGCATATCAAGAAGCCGGTTGATTGCTTCTTGCCCAAGGTCATCCAGGCTATCCGTTGGACCAACAGATGTCAAGCCAATAGCCGAATGTTGACTCAGTTCCGAGTTGCCAATGCCGATAATGCTGACATCTTTCGGAATGTGGTAGCCGGCTTGTTGATAAAAGTCTAAAAACTGAATGGCAATTTCGTCTGTAGCAGCCACAATCGCCGTTGGTTTTTTCTTTAACGACTGAAGATCTTCGAAGGCGCTGTAAAGAGACTCTTTGTCCGTGTCTGCAATTACCAATCGTTTTTTGCGAATTTTATTCCCTGCTTCCTGCAGCGCATAAACAAACCCTTGAAAACGCTCTTTATGCGAAGGATTATTCAGTGTTCCGCCTATCCAAGCGATTTCCTCGTGCTTGTTTTCGAGAAGATGGCTCGCGGCCAGGTAGCCTGCCTCCACATTGTTTAAACCAATTGAGTTGTGACTATCAGGGTAGCTTGAGTTAAGGAGAACAAAAGGAACTTTTGCCTGATTCAGTTTTTCGTAACCTGCTTTATCCAGTCCAACAGATGCGATGATTAGCCCATCAACGTTGCTGGACAAGATCGCGTCATAAGTTTCCGACTCATTGTCTTTCGTGACGAAATGTACATTGACTTGATAGCCTTTTTCTTTTGCAACATTGAGAATTGCAGGAGCAGAACCAATAAAAATTGAATCATCCAACGACCCAGCAATAAGACTGATGGTTTTAGTAGCTTCGACCATAGGCATCGTATCTTCATTACCCGTCGTCGAATAATTTAATTCATTGACTGCGGCCATCACTTTATCATAAGTGTCTTTTTTCACTTGATCCGGTTTATTCAATACTCGTGAAACCGTGGTTTGTGAAACACCTGCATGTTTTGCAACGTCTGTAGTTGATACCAAATCGATCACCCTGCTTTCTTTTTTTAGCTAACTCAGCTATTCATTTCAACCATTAAATACAATTCATTTACTTATTCACTATACCACCTTTAACCATTTTCTACACATTTGAAAACAAAAAATCCGAATGAATAGAAAAATAAATTATTCGGTATCATAATTTGAAGGGAATGAATAATATTCATGAATAAAGAAGTGTACTTAAAAAGATTTAAAGCTAATCCAATTCAGGAACATTTTTTACAGAATTTAGCAGAGCTTCAATCCTTGCATATGCAAAATGTCCCGTTTGAAAACTTAGATGTTATACGTAAAACACCCATTTATTTAAATCTCGAAAGCATTTACGATAAAATTGTGAATCACCATCGAGGCGGTTATTGTTACGAGTTGAATGGTTTGTTCCATTGGCTGCTGGGGGAACTGGGATTCGATGCAAAGCTAATCTCTGCCACTGTTCAAAAACCGGATGGTACTTGGTCTAAATCAGATACTCATGCAGCGATTCTGGTAGAGCTTGATACCTTGTATTTAGTTGATGCCGGATTCGGCGATTCCACGATCAGCCCTATCCCAATTGGCGGAGAACGCCATACAGACCATAGCGGCACTTATCGCGTTCAGCAAGTAGACGATGTGTATTATGATTTAATTAGAGAAAACGATGACACTGAAAAAATTCTTTACCGCTTCTCAACTGTGGAAAAGCAACTGGTTGATTTTCACGAGGGCTGTGTGTTTAACCAAATATCCAAAGATTCGCCTTTCACCCACGATGATTTGGTGACGCGCGCAACAGCTGATGGACGCATTACTTTATCCGGAAGTCAGTTGACACGTTCAGAAAACGGAGAAAAAACCAAAGTTGAATTGTCTGTTGAGGAAAAAAGACGTGTACTAAATGAGGAATTTGGCATTGATCAGGAGACACTGGAAGAACAACTGCAATAACCCAAAAAATCCCCGCTTGTTAAGCGGGGATTTTACTGTTTTTATTCAAAAGCTTCCGGATACACAGTTTTAGCTACCAATTCGACGGCATCGCCAATTCTTGGTCCTGGCCGTGATGTGATGTCCGAGTCCAGGAAAAATACTTGGTCATTTTGGATAGCGTCAATATCGTTCCAACCTTCGCGCGCTTTAATTTCATCAACGGAATTTTCTACATAAGAAACGGTAGTGGCGATAATCTTTGGATTCCGTTCAATAACTTCTTCTTCAGAAATCTGCGGCCAGCCTTCGAGATCGCCAAACAGATTGTCGACTTGGGCATGGTCCAATATTTCCTGTTGGAACGTATTTTGGCCGGTCGTATAGATTTCCGGTGAAGGGCTGATTTCAACATACAGCTGTTTTTTCTCTTCTATGGAAGCAACTTGCTCTTGTATGCTTTCAATTTGCTGCTGTATGGAAGCAATCAGCTCATCCCCTTTATCTTCAAGACCTAATACCGTGGAGATTTGCTCGATGTCCCCATAAACATCTTCAAATGATTCTGCGGTTTCAATGACAAACACTTGAATCCCCGCTGCTTCGAGATCTTCAAAACCGGTTGGCCCACCTGTGGAATAGCCGATGACAACGTCTGGATCCATTTCGATAATGCGTTCTGCGTTGAATGTGACAGAATCTGAAACCCGCTCCACCTCTGTTGCTTCAGCTGGATAATTATCGTAGTCTGTAACGCCGATAATTTTGTCTCCTGCTCCGATTTCGTAAAGAATTTCGGTATTGCTTGGAATCAAGGAGACAACGGTCGCTGGAACTTCTTCAAAAGTCAGCTCTTTATCCAAGTCATCGGTTACCGTGTACTCAGTTTGTTGCGAAGGCTCGGTCGCTGTTTCGGGATCTGTTGTTTCGGCAGTGTCAGACTGGCAAGCTCCGAGTGCTAAAGCCAGTGTTCCGATCGATAAGAATTTGAATACGTTGATTTTCATTTGTTTTTGGCCACTTCTTTCTTTTTTGGTCTTGTTGGATAGGACTTGCTGACGAACGGAATTTCTTCCACGCCGTGATGCTGATTGACATATACCGCCATAGTAAACAATACGTTTGCCAACAGGTTGGCATAATCAAAAAGGATTTCGGGCACTTCCCGCTCTAGGCTCACTTTATGCAAAGCCCGTACGGATTTTTTCGCTTCACTGCGGCACACATGCAGCACACAGGCGGCTTGGGTTCCTTGCGGCAAGACAAAATTCCCAATTTTATCTTTAGTAAAGTTTACATAATAATCATACATAGCGCTTAACATAGATAAATCCTCTTCTGCGATGGCAAGTTTGCCCCGTACCGAACCATTTAAATGGTAAGCCATGGGCTGTAAAGTTTTCAAATCCCGCTGAACCACTTCAATATCTGTTGTCAGTGATAAAGCTTCCCCGATTCGGGTCGTCAAAGAATCTGTGCGAATTTCAAAATCCACTGTGGAAGCGGATTCACGCATGAACGGATAACACAGAAAACGCATGTCTTTTTTCATCTTTTCACCTCACTTTTGTTTGGTGAACACCACTGCATTGAACGCTCCCGCAAAACAGCAAAAAGCCGCCCTCAAAAAGAGGGCGGCACTATAGCTATTCAAAGACATACTTCAGCAGTCAAAAATAGACATTTTGCCGTATGATTCCCTTAGCTTCCGAAGAGTAAAAATACGTTCAAAAAAAGGTAGGTCTCCTGGCTTGTGCATCACTTTACTCTAAGAACCTTCCCGTTCAGATGACTTGGAGCATCTAAACAGTGGCATTTTCTTATTTCATACGCACTTACAGTTGCGGAAACAGCCCCGGAATCTAACCGGGTTCCCTGTTATGCTGATTGATCAGCACCTTTTTTCTGCATGATTATTCACTTGTTTTCAGTGTAGCATACCCCTGGCAGCAAAAGACATACGCAATTAAAACTAACTCGAAAATTCTTACCTTTGAGCTTGCCTGTCTTAATCCTGATTTGTCAGCAGGTTTACTTTTCTCGGCTCTGCAAAGACAATTCGTTTGTGCCATCTCAAATATGGTGCATGCTCGGGTGATACCGGCACTTTCATATTTTTGCGCAACCTGTATATGGGGTAATCGTCTTCCGGGATTCGGCTGGAAATATGCAAACGGCCGCCTCCTGTAAACGCAATCAGTCCTGCTGAGTACAGTGCTGCGTGATTGGCACAAAGCAATACCCCATTAAAAGGATCCAGGCGTTCGGCATCTGAACTGTCTTTCCACGGCTTGGCATGGCTCGCTTTTAGTACGTCCCCAATGGCAATTCCACACAGCGGACATTCACCGTTCCACAGCGGCAGCAAGCTTTCGCGGAATTGCTCTTTGCCTCTGCGCATTTTTGTTTTGATTTCCAATTCCGCTTCCGCAATCAACCCGAGCAATGGATTGTGTTCGGTTTTTTTGATGACTTCCATTGCCAGTTCCAGCTGTTCCACTTCCACTGTGAAAATATTCAATGAGCTGATAAGTTCTAAAAACTTTATGGCCAGTTCTTCATTGCACGGATACAAATAGCCTGAATTGCCGCTGGCGTCTTCCTGGAAAGCTGCATATTTCACCGGCAGCAAAGACTGGATATCAGAAAAACGTTCTTTAACAGACAGCGGATTGTCAAGCTCCCGGTATTCCGTTTTTGCAATAAAAGCAGCTTCGGTTTCTTGGGAATGCGGATGTTCACTTTTCGGCTTTGTTCCTTTTGAGCACCCTTTTCGCACTCGGCTAATGGCTACCACATACCCTTTGACATAGTGGAAAACGATATCGCCCTTTTTCAGCTCCTGCATCCGGTTCCACGAATGCGGTACCATGCCGGATTTATCAATTTGCGGTGTCCAAAGAACCCCCGCATTGCGTTCTTCCTGATAAGTCTCTCCTTGCATAACAATAAAACTATTCATGAACTTCCTCCTAGTAATGGCAATACTCAAATTGATTCGATCCTATGTAGTCGAGCTGTTCATTCGAAATTAAACGCTTATTTTTAGTTTACCCCAAATCCAAAGCTTTTGCCGGGGAAAAGAAAAGCGGAAGCGCCCGTGTAGCTCTGCCGGGCATAAGAAATCAAAGAAAGGGAATTCCCCTATACCTTTTCCATTGTTTCTGTCTTTTTTGGTGCAGTCGCCTTGTACCAGTGATAACACAAAATCACAATGATGAGTAGCTCTATTAAATCGCCCCCGTAGTACATCAACATCCCACCAGCTTCTGCCTGTGCCTGTGGAACCCCTGCAGGTGGATGGGCATAAAGGAATTTGGCTAAAATTTTATGGGCTGCCAGCGACAAAATGAGAACGATTGAACGAAGCACGTAACCCACACGGTGAGCGGTAATGTCAACATAGATTATAGAAGCAGTAAACAGATAGCCTGCCAGAAATATATGGATATGGATGAAGGCATAGACGAACACGGACTGATGCATCCATTCGAACAGATTGGTCAAATACAATAGATAAAGTCCACCAATGTTAAGAGTAAATGCAGGAATTGGGTGGCTTAAAAATCTGGCAAGGCGGCTCCTCAACAAAAAGGACATCCTTCTAGCCAGTGGAACAGGCAGCGACCTTAACAGCAAAGTCATGGGCTTCGCAAGCAATAACAATAGCGGTGCCAGCATACCAAGCAGCAAATGCGTCCACATATGGCCCCTGAAATTATTTTGAGCAAAATCAGCAAGCGGTCCAGCAATGGATATCGCGATGGCAACAATTCCTAGGCTCCATAAGAAGATGCGGTGCAACGGCCATGGCTTATAACGCAGGCTTGTTAACGCAGCAGCCAGTGGGTACAGCAGAAACGACAGAAAAAGCAACACTATAGCCACTGCCTCTAGATTCGCCATCCCTGATTGCAACTCATGCTCCAATTGGACCTCCCCCTTCCCTGAATTTGTTTTCTTGTGACCGAAACTTTTCAGGGGTTTCTTCATTCTCTACCCGATTATGCTGCCAGCTATGTATAGTCTTTTAGTCCTCAAAAAAAGGCAGACACGTTGCTGAAAGGTGTCTGCCTTGCTGAATTTTTTTCATCAAACACTGATGGTTTCAAGCTGTCCCATACTTCCAAAAGCCGAAACTTGGTTTTTTCCATTTCTCTTGGAATGGTACAAAGCCTGATCGGCCTCTCCGATCAACTGTTCGAGTGATTTGCCTTGTGAAGCTAAACAAATTCCCATCGATACCGTCAGTTTGCCATTGGGCTGTTGTTCTTCCCCTTCAAAATGATGGTCCTCGATGCCCGTGCGCACCCTTTCAGCAATCGACAAGGCTTCATCAGCATTTGATGGATCCATGATGCAAAAAATAAATTCCTCACCGCCATAGCGTGCCAAATAGTCCTTATTGCGTGTATTGTCCCGCATCAATTGGCCAATGGATCGGAGGACGGCATCTCCTTTTTGATGTCCATGGGTATCGTTGTAAACTTTAAAGTAATCTACATCCATCATGACAATCGCCACTGGCACTTGTTGTTCAACCAAAATTTGGGCTTTGCTTCTAAAATACCGCAGATTGGGCATTTGCGTTAAATGATCTTGATTTGAGAAATATTCCAATTCTTTTCGAACTAAAATATGATAATTTTCTCCATTCGCCATCAACCCCATCGAAAGAATCGCAATTCCGGCAAAAGCAGCCATTGATAAAGTCATAAAAGGCGTAGCTGGTGTTGTACTTTCCATCCAAACCGACTTTAAGAGTTCAAAAACTACCCACCCTACCATCATTCGCTTAATATCCAATCGGGCAAAAAATTTATTGACCGTTTTTTTGTTTCGAAATAGGCTTCCCATGACAACAGGAAATAACACTGTTTGAAGAATTCCGGCCACTACAGTAGGACCGCCAAGAGAAAAGCGATAATACGTAGGGAAAATGGCAGATAAGATGCCGATGCGCCATCCCCCAACATAGGAAATAAAGTAAAGAGGAACTTCCCGTAAATCCAGTCTCATTCCTTCATAAACAAACGGATGATACATGACTGAAAAAGTTAAAAAGCTGATAAATACAATACTTAACAGCAATAACCACTTCGATTCGTTTAAATCAGGAAATAAAAATTCTTTGGCCTTTAAACCAATATACAAAAGTGAAATAATCAACGCCATATTTTCAAGAAAAGAAAAAAGCAACGAACCCATTTAACCAACTCCTATTAAAACCTTCCCTATTAGTTTACCGCTAATCCACACATAAATATATATAAAAACTACAATATTATACAAATTTACGGGAAATTAGTTAATCTCATTCCCTACTACATAACCAAAAAAAGTAAAATAAACAGTAGTATTTTTAAAAGCAATTAGGAGAAATATTCGAATGTCAAAAATTCATTACAAAATTTTCGACATGTACAATTCATTGGCATACTTTCCATTTATCACGAGTGAATTCCGCTTGATCCCTTCTACCTCGAATCCCATTTTCTCATAGAGGGCTATCGCAGCATGATTGCCTTCCAATACAGTCAATTCAATGCGGCGAGTCAACTTTTCTGTTGCCCATTGCTCCAAAGCTTGAAATAGTTGGGTTCCAATGCCTTTTCCGCGCTGTTCTTGATGTAAGCCAATGACAATATAGACCGAATGACGTTTGCGGTTGACGCCTTCATTTATTGCGAACAAGTACCCTTTTAACTCGGATTCTTCTTCGGCAAGAAGTATCGTTGATTTATCGTTCATCGCAACGAGCCTGTCCTGCAATTGCTCACCCGTGGTTTTTCGTTCTCCTGGCTCAAACAGCATATAATTGGATTCTTCTACATGTTTCATCAACTTCGCCAATTGGTGGGCATCTTTTGGAACTGCTTTTCTGATAATCATGGCCATCCCCCTACTATTCCATAATTTTAGACGAGCTCTGGTTTTTCTACTTGTTTTCCCTTGCCTTTTCTAATAAATAATCCTGTATAAACCAATAACGTTCCGATCATCAATAACACGCCCATGTAAACAGACATCATCGTGGGTAGTAGAAAAGCACCGACGATAATGGTCGAACGTGCCAGCAGATCCGCTCCGCTGAATGAAAAATTGGAAAAAGCGGAATACGAGCCTCGTTTGTCTTCAGGGATCATGTTTGCCATTTCTGCATTGCGGACCGGCGAGTAAATCAATTCACCGATTGTCCCGATAAAATTGAACAAGATTAATAAGTACCAGCTGTTCGCTGACGTAATGGTGATGTAGCCAACACTGTAGAGCAGCAGACCGGTCAGGAGAACATGCTGCTTAGAAAAACGGTCCGTGAATTTATTGACTGCGAAAGTTAAACAAACTACTAGCAACATGTTTTGAATATTAAGGAGGCTCAACATTCGAACGCCTGCCACTTCAAAATCAGCTATGGTGAATGTTTCAAAACTTTCGGCAAGCCGAACGCCAATATAGCTGTTTAGTGAAAACTCAGCTGAAAAGATGAACATCGATCCAACTACTACTTTAACAAAAGGCCGGTCTTGAAAGGCAACTTTGTAATTTTGCAGCAAATCCACGAATACATTGTGATGCTGTTTTTTCAAGCTTTGGACGTTCTCATCTCTCAGCCAAATCTGGTAGGCAATCGGCAGGCTGGCAGACGTTGCAGTCAAAACGATAAACAGTTCCATCTGGTGATTCACATACAATAAGCCTCCAAGTGCGGCACCGATCGCCATCGACAAATTGACCAGCCAGTAATCAATGGCATAAATGGCTTTTCGGTTTTCGGGAGTGGTTGAATCCATAATGATGGCATGCATGGCAGGTCTTCCAAGACTGCTGGTAATGATAAACATGACATAAGACGCTGCAAACAGGCCGATCCATTTGTCACTTGGCACTAAACTGAGCGTCATGAGCAGAAACATCATGGCACTGAGAGCAGATGTTGTCACCAATACCTTTTTACGCGGAAAACGATCGGAAATATACCCGCCAATCAAATTAACGAAAAAACTGATCAAAACCGTCATGATCAAAAAAGAACCCGCCCATACTTTGTTTATTTCCTGTGCAAAAAATAAGGCCATAAAAGGCATGACAGCTGAAGTAACAGCTCGATTAAAAAAAGAAGTAATTAAACGCACTTTAATGTTCTGTGGATAGTCTTTCCATTTCATCTTGTCAGCCCCCTTTGTCTTATGTATATTAAACTAGACTATGGTTACTAAAAATAGACATTTTTTATAATCTTGTCCACTTTTAGGAGGGAAGATGATGGAAAAGACTCTTTTAGCACTTTGGCAGGCTGTTCCATCCGGCAACATCAAACAAACTCAACTTGCTGATTTACTCGGTTTGAGCAGCAAGCAGACTGCTCGCCTGTTGCGAAAATGGGCAAGCGAAGGCTGGCTTACTTTTACACCTGGCAGCGGCAGAGGCAATGCTTCCCACATAGAGTGGCATCAAGATGTAGAAGATGCTTACGAACAGCAGCTGTCTCAATTGATTGACGAACAGGCTATCGAAGTGGCTGGAAAGTATCTTTTGTTTGATTGGTCGCCCGAAATTAAACAGCGATTGATGCATAAGTTCCGCTCGAATTTCGGCTATGTTCAAAACAGTATGAGCAGCACCGACAAGCTGATCATTCCGAGGAAGTATCCGCTGATCACGCTCCATCCACTCCTTGCAGCAGATGTCCACAGTGCCAATATGGTGGCGACAGTATACAGCCGTTTAGTGTCAGTCAATGAAAACGGCATCGTTTCTCCAGAACTGGCACATAGCTGGGATTTGACGGCCACAACGCTCAGGCTTTACATTCGAAAAGAAGTTCGTTTTCATGATGGCTCGTTTCTGACTGTGGACGATGTACTAATTTGTTTGGAACGACTGCGAAGACATGCCGCGTTCAAGGAACTGTGGAAGCCGATTACTGCCATAAAATCCATTTCTCCCTACGCACTAGAAATTTCTTTTCCCGGGGGCTGCAGTTATTGCCTGCAGATGCTGGGCATGATCAATGCCAGCATCTATAAGGAAACCGATTCCCAGCCTATTGGTTCCGGCAGTTTTTTTGTGGAAGAAAATCACGAGTTAAAAACCACATTGACGGCGTTTGGAGATTATTTTCAGGAACGTCCGTTGCTCGATACCGTACAATTTATCCAAGTGCCTGAAGACTTTGACTTTGCCTATCGGACTTCAGCAAATGATCAAACGGAAGAGACATTTCAAGTGGAAAGCGATTCGGGGTTTGGCGTCGTCATTTTGAATGCCTTTCGAGAGTCTCCTATAAAGCAAAAAGAAGTGCGCGACTATATCCATTATGCGATTGCCAAACACCGCCATAAAATCGGACTGTATCATCCAAGAGCGATGCCCAATCATCAAAGTTGCTTGATTGGACAAGATCAGACTTATTCGCTGCCCTTGTCCCAAAAACCTACTCTTGAAAAACCTTTAATTATTAAAGCCGCAAATTATACCAATGGTTCAACACGTTGGTTGAAAGACACTCTTGAAAGTGAAGGCATTCCTGTCGAAATTGAGTGGCTGTCTTTTCAGGACAAGATGCTCGACACGAAAGAAGACCAAACAGCCGACTTGTTTATCCACGGCGAGGTATTTGAAATGAATCAAAATTTTTCATTTTTTTACTTTCTGTCAAATGGCTATTCGCCACTGGCTGCCATTATGAAATCCCAGCCAATGTTCAGCAATTACATGCAGCTATATGGAGATACACCGTTTGAAGAATGGACAGCACTGAACCTAAAAATTGAGCGGCAATTAATGGAATCCTCCATCATGCTTCCTTTGTATTATGAAAAACGCCAAATTCCTTTTTCAGCAGATTTAATGAATATATCCATAAGTCATTTTGGTTATGTCAACTTTTCAAAGCTGTGGGTGCGGCCAAGTATCGTCGAATAAATTAAAAGATGAGACAGCACACAAATTTGTGTACTGTCTCATCTTTTTTATGAAATAAACTTTATAGCCTATCTAGTCCTTGGTCACACATTACCGATGCTTTCAATGTGCATAGATTTATATGGAGTGCAGATTACTGGAGAAAATTAAGTACAGGCCTAATGTCATGACATTAAACAATACAAGATTGAATTTCATGTCTCCTCTGGCACCAATCAGTGCGGTTACAATTCCCATACCACTAAGAAAACAGGGAAAATGAAGGTGAAAACTCAACAGCAGTTCAAGTGGTTTGTGGAACCAATGAATCGCAGCAAAAGTCAATGGCAGCATAGTCAAAAGCAAAATAATTGCTGAAATGCACGAGAAACATTTCTTATACATATGAACACCACCTTATACTGTTGCTATGGCGCGAGTCAGTGACAATTAAAACAGAAAGGCAGTTCAATATGTGCGAGGCTAACAATCAATTGCTTCTAGGGCTGATGCAACACGTTCGGCAAAGATTTCTGGAAATTCCTTTGATTCTAGATAGATGCAATAAACATTGGGTTCCATTACAAGACGCTGCATGTAATTGTTTGGCAGTGGATGGGCATGGCGGATTAAAGTCGATAAAAAAATGGAAAGTTCTGACGGCAACAGTAAAATTTCGGCCCTGTTAATCATAATTCCTGGCTGTTGCATTGCTTGAAATGTAATCTCACAATCCATCTTGAATGAAAATTTTGTGTCACCACTTTGGATGATTAAGCTTCGAAGCTTCTTCACTAATAAGAGATTTCCGGTTACTTCTACCTCAGCCTTTAGAGCTTTCTTTAAAAACCTGGTTGTCTCTTGAATCGGATCTGCTAGAATCATTTTCCTCATCCCTTCATAGCCTCCCATTAAACCAATGACAAAATATTACTAAAACCAATAATTCTAAATTTTACTTTAAATGATAATAAAAAGTCTTATAACCTATGTTTTTTACTTTTAAGTTGAATTAATAGAACTTACATCACACTATTAGACTACAGTGGATTATGCAAATTGTAAATAGAAAAGTATTAATATGATACTTTTTTTGCACCAATAAACAGGATGTGGATTTTTTAAACCTAAAACTTCTATCGTTATATATCTTTAGTTAAACGTTTTTATTTTATTACTACTTCTATAACAGGGAAATATGTCCATTAAATAACAAATGGTAAATATATAATTATTCACCCAAATCATTAATCACTTAAATTTATAATTTCAATTTTTTATGGTTAAATCTTTTTTTCACAAAAAAGAACCCTTTATGGGTTCGTAAGTGACACATTGAACTTTTTAAGTAAGTCTTTAAATGACGGCCGTTCATTTCCAGCACGCCCAACGACAGCTTCTGCAGTGATTAGTGAATTTAGTACCGCCTCTTCCGTCGCTTCTCCAACGGCTCGAAAAGCCTCATCCATATCCTCCTCATGAATGGTTTTAATTGTTAAACAGTGTGGCGGTTTGATATGTGGAATTTTAGTCGCCGTTGTAAAGCCTAGAATGATTTCACCGCTGCCATTAGTGATGATGGAGCCGGTTCGAGAAAGTCCTGTGATCGTTCGTTTGAGAACGCGGTTTAATTGCCGCTCTGACAAAGGCAAGTCTGTCGCCACGATAACCATAACGGATCCCTTGTCTTCTTCTTTATACGACTGCAGAATGTGTTTCTTCAATTTTTGACCTACGGGATTGCCACTGACCGTTAAATCACTGAGCATTCCAAAGTTCGATAGAACCAACACGCCGAGTGTATACGTGCCATGATTCAGCTGCATGAGGCGGGAAGCAGAACCGATTCCACCTTTCAACGAATAACACAGCATACCCGTCCCTGCACCGACGGCACCTTCCTCGAATTCCACATTGGTATGGTCCAGTGCATGCCGTACATGCTGTTCTTTAACAAATTGGCTGCGAACATCGTTGAGGAACATGTCGTTGCATTCACCGATGATTGGATTGACTGTCCCCGTCGTGCTGCCGATATCAGCATTTCTCTCCAACATGTAATCAATCACGGCATTGGCCGCCGTCCCGACATTCAAAGTGTTGGTTAGAACGATAGGTGTCTCCAGCGTGCCGAGTTCCGCAAGCTGAATGGTTCCCATTGTTTTTCCAAACCCGTTGATCACATGGCTTGAGGCAATCAGCTTATCGTGAAAAACATCTCCTTGATGCGGCAAAATGGCCGTCACACCGGTTTGCATGTCGCCGTCACTCAATGTCACATGACCTACTGTTACACCTGCTACATCTGTTATGGCGTTTAATGGTCCAGGCTTCATGCAGCCTATTTCCACGCCGTAATCTCGGATTCTTTTTTGATTGTACACGTGGCTACTCCCTCTCAACTGATAGATTTCTTCAAGGATCCATTGAAGATTTTGTCCATCACTTTTTATTTAATCATACAGCTAGCATGTCGCTCATTGGAAATTATTACTCAAATTTTACTTGCCATATTTTTGTATCGTCATGCACGTTGTTGAGTCAACTATCATGACGTCTACAATCTTCCTCGTTCGTTCCTCGGAGGAATTTATATTTTTTCAATCAAAGAGTGCATTAACCTCAACATAACGATTAGGGAATTTATCGAAAGCTATTTTACATTCATGTTAAAATAAACTTACGTAAATGAGCCATGCGTACACGTCTGTTAAACCTGTGTAAATACCATAATAAGGAGGCATAATTTATCGATTTTCTACCTGTTTGGATTGAGTTTTTAATTCTGATGATCGTAAATTTAGCAGTCGGAGCAGCGGGTTTTGTTCCGAGCTTTTTAGTGACTGCTGTTAATATCCAGTCGTTCGGCATTTATGGCGGTGGAGCTTTGACATTTGCAGGTGAAATTTTTGGCGCGTTGCTTGGATTTTATTTGTACCGCTATGGATTTTCCAAAGCCAATCCAAAATGGCTGCGACATCCATATTGGCAAAAGTTTAGGCACCAATCGGATAAACGGGTTTTTAGCTTGGTGATCCTGCTTCGGCTGCTTCCGTTTATGCCATCCGGCTTTGTTACAGTAGGGGCAGCACTTACAACAATAAGTGCCAAACTGTTTTGGTTCGCCAGTACAATTGGCAAAATCCCAGCGGTGCTATTGGAGCTTGCTGCCGTTTACGGCTTTACCCAAGTTGTCCCTACCAATGTGCAGTATATCCTGTTTGGCACCGTACTAGCTGTATCTTTAGTGCTCTGGCAACTAGAACGGCTAAAGCAGAAAAAAGCCCCTCAATCTATAGATTGAAGGGCTTTACTAGTTAATAAACTTTGTCGCCATTAAAAATGGAGTTTTTAACGATCACGTAATCCACGTTGCGGATTGCCAGTAATTTGTCTCCGCCTGCGTAAGAAATTGAAGATTGAAGATCTTGCTCCATCTCCACCAACGTGTCTTTTAAAGACCCCTTGTATTCTACAAACATCTTTTTGCCTTCAACATTTTTCTTTTCGCCTTTTTGAAATTCAGATGCCGAACCAAAGTATTCTTTCAGCAACTTGCCATCCTGGTTGATGGTTTCTCCGGGAGATTCTTCATGCCCGGCAAATAGCGAACCGATCATCACCATGGATGCGCCAAAACGAACAGATTTGGCAATGTCTCCATGGGTACGGATGCCACCGTCTGCGATGATGGGTTTGCTGGCTGCCTTGCCGCACCAGCGAAGTGCTGCCAATTGCCAGCCGCCTGTTCCAAACCCAGTTTTGATTTTGGTAATGCAAACTTTTCCTGGTCCGATACCCACTTTTGTAGCATCCGCTCCAGCGTGTTCCAGTTCGCGGACCGCTTCCGGCGTCCCAACATTACCGGCAATCAAAAAACTGTCTGGAATCAACTTTTTAATGTGCTGAATCATGTTAATTACCGCATTGGAATGGCCATGGGCTACATCAATGGTGATGTATTCCGGCGTAATCTTTTCATCAGCCAATTGTTGCACAAATTCGTATTCTTCCGGTTTCACACCGACACTAATGGAAGCATAAAGTCCGCGTTGCTGCATGTCTTTAGCAAACGCTAACCGTTTTTCAGGTTCGAAACGATGCATAATATAGAAATAATTATTTTCAGCCAAGAATTTGGCAATTTTTTCATCTACAATGGTTTGCATATTGGCTGGTACAACTGGCAATTTGAAAGTGCGGCCACCAAACTCAATCGATGTGTCACATTCTGAACGGCTGTCTACTACAGCTTTTGCAGGAACCAATTGAATATCTTCGTAATCAAATACATTTTCCATTAATTACACCCCTATACACGAATGATATATCTATATACCATAATAATTGTTCGTCCATATGATAATGTACTTTATTTCAGAAGAGATGTCAAAGAGGAAATAATTAAGCAGATTCTAATTTCTAAGGAGTGTCCATCAACTTTAATAGTTTAGGCACATACAACAATAAAAAAACAGATCGACCCAAACTAAATAAGATAAATGCCAACCATACCCCATGGTTTTGCAGGAGCGGTACAGCAGTCCATAACACCACCAAAAAGATGCCCAATGACAAGAGCATAGAGTTTCGAATTGGTGCAGTCTCGGTGGCACCGGTAAACACGCCATACAACACGATTCCAAAGCTCGAAACCAGCGGAAACAGCAGCAGCCAATCGCCATATATTCCGCCGAGTTCTATAACTTCAGGTATGGCGGTAAAAAAAGCAAAAACTTTAGAGCCAAACAGCCAGTATAGGCCGGTCAGCGCAATCGATGAATACAGTGCCCATTCGAAAGATAGCTTCAGATTCTTTTTGAAGAGAACTGGATTGTTAGAACCGATTGCTTTTCCCGAAAGAATGCTGGAAGCGTTGGACAGGCCGTCATAAAAATAGGCCATTATGTAGTGAATTTGCAGCAAAATTGCATTGGCTGCCAAGGTTTCTGTACCAAATCCTGCACTTTTATACGTAAATAAATTAAAGACGGCAAGCAGGCACAGCGTCCGGACAAACAAATCCTGATTCACCGCCATCATCTTTCGAATAGCTGAGCCATTTGTTACCAGCTTGAATGCAGGCAGCTGAAATTTGTAAGCCGTGCCGCGCCATACTACCAGCAAGCCGATTAGACAAGCCGATACTTCTGCAATTAAAGTTGCGGCAGCAACTCCAGAAACGCCCCACCCGAATCCAAAGACAAAAAGCAGATCCAATCCGATATTCAAGAGATTCATAAACACTTGAATCAACACTGAAATTTTGATGCGGGACATGCCGATCAACCAGCCCATGATGACATAGTTGACCAATGTAAAAGGCACCCCCCATATCCGGATGCCAAAGTAATCGGATGCCAGCGCAGCAACGTCTTCGGCAGGCTGAAGCAAATTTAATGCCGCGTATTCAATCGGCTTTTGCAGCAAGAAAAAAACAAGTCCCACGATCAGTGCGATGACCATCGGCCGAATGAGAGCCAGCGTTCCTGACAGTTGATCATTTGCTCCGTGCGCTTGTGCAGCAAAACCAGAAGTCCCAATACGCAAAAATCCGAAGAGCCAGTAAAGTGTATTGAAGATGACCGAACCGATGGCAACGGCGCCAATATAAGCAGGATTTGGCAATTGTCCCACAACCGCTGTATCAACTGCTCCCAATAAAGGCGTAGTGATCGTTGAAATGGTCAGTGGAATTGCTAAAGCCAGGTATGTACGATGATTCATTAGAAGCTCCTAACCTTTCAACATCATTTTTTCAAAACATGGACAGCAGCTCTTTTGTATAGGGATGGCGATCGTGCGAAAAAATTTCCGCATTGCCAAATCCATCCACCATGTGTCCATCTTTCATAACCAACAGATTTTGGCTAAGTGAGGCAACGGCTGCTAAATCATGCGATATGAACACATAAGAAAGCGAAAATTGCCGGCGAAGGTCATCCAGTAATTTCAGCAAGGAAGCCTGCGACAACACATCAAGGCTGGATGTAGGTTCATCCAGTATTACTATAGCCGGTTCAATGCTAATGGCTCGGCTGATCGTCACGCGCTGCTGCTGTCCTCCGCTCAATTCGTGCGGGTAACGTTCAGCCAGATTGCTTGGAAGTTCAACAGCCTCCAATAACTGGCTGATGTAATGTTCTCTGCTTGTGTAACTGAAATGCTGCAGCTTTTTTTGGCTGCCAAATTGCAAATAAGGATCCATCAGCGAATCTTTGATTTTCAATTTAGGGTTTAATGAAGCTGAAGGATTTTGAAAAACAGCCTGGACCTGCCGTCTGAAAGGCTTCAGCCTTTTGCCCGTCAGCTTATGGACAGCTTCGCCATTTAATACGATTTCTCCTGAGTCGATGGATTCCAAGTGCAGCAGGCATCGTGCCAGTGTGCTTTTGCCGCAGCCGCTTTCCCCAATAATACCAAGGCATTGACCTTTCTCGAGAGAAAATGATACATCCTTGAGTACTTGAAAGCCGTTTGCATATGTTTTATTGATGTGGTTTATGGTCAACAGCTCCATTGAGCACCTCCAATACGTCTAATTTCCCTGTTTTTTAAAAACTGGAATCGCGTCAATCAATGCACGGGTGTAGGCATGTTCAGGACAAGCGAAGATTTTTGTTTGTTCTCCTTGCTCAACAATCTGCCCTTCTTTCATTACCAAAATATGATCCGCATAGTTCGCAGCATGCCGAAGATCGTGAGTAATGTATAAAATGGCACAACCTATTTCTTTCCGCAGCTTTTCCAGTAATTGCAAAATCCGATAGGAGGAAATGCTGTCTAAGGCGGTTGTTGGCTCATCCGCAATCACCAAATCAGGTTTCAGCAGCAAGGCAAGTGCAATCGCAACACGCTGCAGCTGCCCACCGCTTAACTGAAAAGGATAACGGCTCGAGAGTTCAGCGGCCAGGCCGACAGACAGGAGAGCTTGTTGTGTATTCTGTATTCGCTGGGATTTCCCTGCAGTCAGGTGGGTCCGCTGGTATTCGTCAAAATGTTTGCCAATTGTCAGAAATGGTGTAAACGAGCTTTGATAATCCTGGAAAACATAAGAAATTGCTTTGCCTCGTACCTTTCTCATTTCCTTTGATGTCAGTTCCATTAAGTTGGCGCCATTAAATCGGATCATTCCCGTTGCAGAGAGATTTGGCTTCAATAATCCGCCGATGGCCGAAGCGGTCACGCTTTTCCCGCTCCCGCTTTGCCCAACTACCGCCAGCCAATCTCCTCGTTGAATTTCAAATGAAATCTCTTTGACAATCTGCCGGGTGTCCACTCCGACGCTTAGTTCGTCGACTTCCAATAAACTCATGACTGCACTTCCTTTTTCACATCAAACTTGTCCCGTAAATAATCACCCAATACATTGGAAATAAGAACCACTGTAACGATTGCCAGCCCTGGAGTAATCATCAGTGATGGCATCGATTGAAAATAAGGGCGTGCATCATTCAGCATGGCACCCCATTCTGGAGCCGGGGGTTGTGCGCCAAGGCCGATATAAGACAACGAAGAAATCAGCAAAATGATTTTCCCAAGATCCAGGCTGCCCAGCACCAACACATGGCCAATGATGTGAGGAAACAGATGCTTCCGAATAATTTGTCCGTCTCCCAAACCGTTGACTTTAGCCATGGCGATGTATTCTTTTTGGCGCTCACTGACCACCGTACTTCTGACGAGCCGGGCATAATTGACCCATTTCACAAAAATAATGGCCAACAGCAGGTTTTCAATTCCCGGTCCCAGCAGGCCGCTCAAGACAATCGCTACAATGGTATCCGGAAATGCCAAAAACGTATCGGCAACGCGCATCAAGAGCCGATCCAGCCAGCCGCCTTTATAGCCGGCGATCAATCCAATTGGCAACCCGATAGCGACTGCCGCTAACAGTGCTATAAAAGAATAGCCAACTGTCAATTGGGCTCCCAGCACTATTCGCGTTAACACATCGCGCCCCAGATGATCTGTACCAAATGGATGCTCCAGGCTCATAGGCATCAGCTGGGCAGTCAAATCGACTGCGTCTGCATCATGCTTCAGGTACAAGAACGTGTAAGCCCCAAGCAACGCAATTAAACTTAGTAGCAAAACGAGCATTCCCGCTTTCCAATTCCATTTGTGCAGATTTGTTGTTAAAACAGTCATCAGCTCGCTTTCCTTTCCGTTAATCTGATTTCGGGGTTCAAGTACCGGTATGAAATATCTACCAGGCTGTTCACAATAAAAACGATAACCGCCATGATAAACAGATAAGCTTGGATAACGGGATAATCCCGTGCCCGGATTGCCTCTACTACCATTTTGCCTATTCCCGGATAAGCAAAAATCACCTCAATCACCACAACACCGCCAATCAAACTGCCAAGACTGACGCCAAAAACAGTAATGACCGGTGGCAGCGCTGCCCGCAATGCGTGATAGAAAAAGATGCGGATTTCTGAAATCCCTCTTGAACGGGCAGCTTTAATATAGTCATGACTGAGCGCATCGATCAAACTGGAACGCAGCAAACGGACATAAACACTGGTGATGGCAAGCCCCAATGTAGTGGATGGCAAAACCATTGAGCCAAAACTGTCTCGGCCCATCGTCGGCAGCAAGTCCAGCCGCACGGCAAACAAGTCAATTAACAACAATCCCAACCAAAAGCTTGGAACCGCTGCACCAAGCAAGGAAAACCAGCGGCTAAGCTGATCAATCCAGCTGCCTCGGTATAGCGCAGCAAGCGATCCGAGCGGCAAAGCAATTAACAGCATAACGAGCAGCGCTCCTGCAGCCAATTCCAAGGTAGCCGGAAGTCCGCTGAGAAGCATCTGTAATACAGGTTGATTGGTCAAATAAGAATTGCCAAAATCCAATTTTATAAAATCCATAAACCATTCTCCATACTGTACGAGCAAAGGTTCATTAAATCCCATATCTTCCCGGAGTTGTTCGACTTGGGCCGCAGTGACCGATACATCATCAACACGGAGGATGGACAGCACCGGATCTCCCGGTGCCAGCCGTGCAAACATAAAACTAACAAACGTCACCAGCAGCAGAAATACAGCCACTTCAGTAAATCTTTTCAGTAAAATCCGGACCATTTACTTCACATCCAAGGTGTTGGTCAACATGTAGTACTCGCTGCGGGTAGTGACCCAGTTTTCTACTTTATCGGCATTGTAGGCAACCAATGTATTGGGATGAAGAATAAATGAATTGTATACTTGCTCATCGACGTAAAGCGCAATCTCTTCTGCAATCACGGAGCGTTCGCCCTCGCCTACAGTTACATTCAATTTGTCGATTAGCGCTGTCAGTACATCGTCATTAGCACCACTGAAATTTAATGCACCTTGCGGATGGTACGTGGCATTTAAATAATAACCTGCATCACCGCGTGGTGCAGTCAAATTGCTGTAAGTGGTCAAGTCCCAATCTCGGTTTGCTGCCATGTATTCTTCTGGTACTTCGATTTGTTGAATGTCTACTGCAATTCCCAACTCTTTAGCATCCGATTGAAATACTTGGGCCATCAGCGGCAAATCTGCACGCGCGCTATAAGTTAATAGCGTAAGCTCTAACGGCTCTCCGTCTTTTTGCATCACACCGTCCTGCTCTGCATATCCTGCTTTGGTTAAATGTGCTTTAGCTTCTTCCAACCCGATTTTTTTGTCAGGATAGTCCGGTGCAAAAGTAAAGGTTGATGGAAACGGACCCGTCGCTACTTCTGCATGGCCTTGCAAAATGGTTTCCGTGATGGCCTTGCGATCGATTAACACGTCTATCGCTTTGCGGACATTGATGTCTTTCATGGATTCCCGTTCAAGGTTCATTGTCATTTGGTGTACCCGGAAAGTTGAAGTAGACTCTACTTTTACTCCTTCAACTGCTTCCAATTTTTCCAAACCTTGAACTTCTGGGCGAAATACAATATCAACATCTCCTGATTCCAATGCCAATGACCGAGCGTTGGCATCTTCATTAAACGAAAACCGTGCTGCTTCCAACTTGGCAGCCCCGTTCCAGTATTCATCAAAACGAACCAAATCAACTGCTGTGCCTGGTGTAAATGAGGAAACAGCAAATGGTCCTGTCCCAATCGGCTTGTTGATAAAGTCCGGTTCCGTCACATCGATAATGGATGTATTCGGGTGAACCAGCTCAGACGGAAACTCTGGAAATGGCATAGTCGTTCGGATCGTCAGCTGCTGGCCATCCGCTTTGATCGATTCGATCCGAAGCGCATTGCTGATGGCAATATTGTCTGCCATGGCACGCTCCAGCGAAGCTTTTACAGCTGCCGCATCCATTGGGGCACCATTTTGAAACAACACATCGTCTCTCAGCCGAATCGTCCATTCTTGGCCATCTTCACTGTCCCAGCTTTCTGCAAGCCACGGCTCGAGCGTCAATGTCTCGTCATTTAAATGCACCAAGGTTTCCGTTATCCCTGCACGCAACGGCACATAGCTGCTGTCTACGTTCGGATCGAGCGATCTTGTGGCAAAATTGAACAACAAGTTCAATTCTTTGCGATCTTCTTCTGGGATAGCTGCATCTGATGTACAAGCGCTTAAAATAAATGCCAATGCCAAAAGCAATAGTATAAATGCGTTCTTCATTAATAAACACTCCTCTTTTATAAAATGTAATTATTACGATTTATTTACCAAAAAAATAATTCTCTCTTTCCTCCTGTCCTGCCACTGGAGAAAAAAGAGAGCTTTTCTTGATTCTTTCTTTAAAACTATGTATTTTACAAATCGTAACTATTACGTTTTAAATCATATCCTTTTGGATTAACAAATGCAATCTCTTTTTTTAAAAAGTTTTTTATCTTTTCCAAGCTATATAAGTTGAACTACTAAATCTTTCATTGTCGATATTCCGCAAAACAGCTGCGCTTTCCGCGGTCGCGCGTTCACGAGCTTGCGGATGAGCAGTCGTCTTTGCTCTACCCAAAGCGACCGATGCGGTATATAAATTGATAATTCCTAAGCTCAACTTATATAGATATAGCATCAATATTAAGAGTAAAAAAAAACAATATAAAAAAGGGGCTGTCCCACAAGGTCATGAAAATGGCGGATGTTAAAAAGGGTATAAAAAACCGTTCATCTCTGTAAAATGAAAGTTACCATACTACAGAAAGTACGATTTTTATGTGCAATCCGAAGATTATTTCCTCAAACCATAGTGCTGAACAAGCCATATCTTCACTCTCCCTTGTGCATTAGAAGTCCTCAGGGTATTCTTCACTCAATTTGTCTTTCAGGTTATCCAAAACATATGTGTTATACACCCACTCTTCACGAATGAGCTGCCGATATCCTGCCAACGGTTCAGAAGAGTTTATTGTTTCATAAATAGGCAGGAGTTCTTCGTCAAAATAATAATATTCGTTTTCTAAATATGCTACTTGAGCTTCTTCTGCTTTCTCAAGTGATAGTTGCGGATCAATAAGCAGATAAATTTCTGCCAACAATACCAAATCATCGACTAAAAACTCTTCTGCGTCTTCAGCGATTTTGAGTTCAAGCAATTCTGCAGCTTCGGCGAATTTCTTTTGGTCCAGCAAGACGTCGACCAAAATCCACTCGGCCGCATCCTGATCGTAAATGTCTCCGGCCCTTTTGATGGCTTCAATTGTTTTTTCAGCACCTGTGTATTCTTTTTTATCCAGCTGAACATAAGCCTGATCAAACAATTCCATCATTTGGTTTTGTTCAGCAATTTTTTGATTAAGAAAAACTTCTTCATATTCCTCAATTTTCATGCCGATTGTTGTTTCCAGCGTTTTGTAAAAAGCTGGGGTTGACCTGGACATCAATAAATTTGGAATAAGTTCTTCCCCGTGTTCATCCACCAAGCTTTCCACTGCTAGAAAGCTTTGGAGATAAGGATCAAACGTTTCTGTAGAAGAGCTGTCATAATCTTGTGGGCTATCCAGCTCATGAAAGTCTATAATTTCTGTCGTTTCCAGGTCATACCAACCGCCGGATTCATCTGCCAGATAATCGGCAACCCCCTCTTCAAACCAGGAAGGAATATGGGTGATTGGCAAGCTGTGCTGATTGGAAAAAAGATGGCTTTGGTAATGTGAATACTCATGGACCAAGATCAGTTCCCAGCTCTCGTCCGTTGGAACCAAATGGATGCTTTTATTGCCAAAGTTGTAATAGCCAGCCACTTCTTCTCCGCCGTAGCTGGATTCCAGCGAGTCGTAATCTTCGTGGAATTCCACCGTTAAACCGCCTTCATCTTGAGTTCCTAGATATTGATTCAATCTTTTGCGCTGCTGCTGGAGAACTTCATCGATTTTGGCGATTTCATCTTCCGTTTTTTCAGAGTAAAAATAAGTAACACCATTCTGCTCAGTCTTCAGCAGTTCGGGCTGTGAAGAAACCTTGAATACAGTGGACGCAAAAAGCCTCACTTTAGCATCTGCCGCCTGATTTTCATCTCCAGTCGTGTAGGTTGCAAATGAGTTGATAATCGTCACACACGCCACGATGATTGTCAGGGCAATGGATAAAACCATAAATCCAATCGCTTTTTTGACATGGTTAATTTTGAGGAACTTGAGCTTGCCTTGTACAATGGCGACAACGCTCGAAGAAAACAAGAACAGACAGATTGCAAAAAATAGTCCTGAAATCATCAAACCACCAATGAGTCCCTGGTTTAATATGAAGAAATATGCCAAATACGAACAGCCAGCCAGGATGAAAACTTGCTTCAAAATACTTTTCATTGGTGCCTCCAGTTAGGTTAGGTTTCAAAGACAAATAAACTTTGCCACAAAACAGATAACCGTGCTGCTGGAAACCAAGTTAATGTGATAAACCCTTAATCTTTTCTATATATTAGCAGTTTAGCAATTGAATACATAGTCCTTTTAAAGTTGGCTTAACATTTGCTTATGATCGTAGAAACATCTGGATAAACTGAATCTTTTACTTGATTAAAGAAGCAGGTTAAGAAGTTTCTTGTACGGTTTCCAAAGGCAGCCATTTTTGCCCTTAGCTGTCTGTTAATATCATTCTTTAACATTACTAAAAATAAAAAAAACTGACCGCAAAAGCGGCCAGTTAAATTTCTGCACTTAATACAACTTCACCTTCAGGCAAGTCATTTCCCGCTTGAGGCTCGAGCGTAATCGCGATTGTGTCCCAATCGGTTGAATTTTCGTTAAGCTGATAGTAACTTGCCCCTTCGCCGTTTGGACTCGGCGAGAAAGCGCCTGCTGGTATCGGCTGGTCATCTTTGATCAACCATACTTGATAAACTTGGTCGGCGTCCAGTTCAGCCAATTGATTGGCTTGTACAACCAGATTCAGCGCACCTGCTTCTTCAATCATTTCAGCTGTGGCCGTTCCTGAAAATGCTTCGTTCGGTGCCAGTTGAATTGATTGAATAGCCGTTTCCACCGCTTCATCCTGATCTGACAATTGAAGAAACGCATAGGCATTTCCTAACAAGGATGCTAAGAACACTGCTGCAATCAGCGGTTTCCAAATATTCGGCTTGCTTTTCTTATTGTGCATCGGTATTGGAGACATCGTTGGTTTCAAAGCAGCAGGCGATTCGTTCTGTGTCGGCTTTTCTTCAAATACATTGGATAAAATTCGTGCTTTCATATCAACTGGCGGTTCCACTGGATCTGCAAGATAAGGGAGCTCGCCTGTTGCTTCCACTATTTCCTGGCATTCTGTACATGTTTTCAAATGTTGTTCAAACTGCTTGCTTTCATCTGCCGACAGCGTTCCGTTTAAATAATCTACTAAACGGTCACAATCCATGCTATTCATCATAAGCCCCCCTTTCCTGCATCCCATGCAGTGATGTTTTTAATTTTTTTAAAGCCAGCCTTATTCTGCTCTTGACAGTCCCGAGTGGAATATCGCACATGTCTGCGATGGTTTCATGTGTATGTCCTTTAAAATAGAACAAATCGATCATTTTTTGCTGATCGTCCGATAAGTGCTGAACAGCCGTTTGAATTTTTTCCTGCTTTTCCTGCCATTCCACTTGCACATCTACAGGTGTGTCATTACTGACCATTTGAGCAGCTTCTTCAATCGGTACGGTCGGTTTTTTACGTTTTCGTATCAAGTCAATGGCTGTATTTTGGGCCATTCTAAAAAGCCACGAAGTAAACTTTCCTTTGCTTTCATCATATACACCTTTGCCACGCCAGATTTTAATAAAAACCTCTTGCAGCGCTTCCTCAGCCAGATCACGATCTTCCAGCATCTTATATAGAAATGAAAAAAGGATTTTTTCGTAGCGGTCATATAATTGTTCCAATGCGGCTTTGTCCTGTTGATTAACCCGCAAGTATAAGCTGATATCGGTACTTTTTTCCATCCCCTGTCTCCTTTATTACATATTTCGTCTTTCTACCTTACTATACTTCCCGCTACAGGAAAATCTTTTCTTTTAATTGAATATCCTGATATCCAGTAATTTGAAGAAATGCATTGCAGTAAATCTTTTCATTTCCCTTATATACAATACGTATAAAGCACGGAAATAGTTCACTTTTTCGGAAAAACGGGAATAGAATAACGAAAAGCCAATAACATGACTGGAGGAGATTGGATGATTTACAACATCACGGCTGCTACTGGACATCTTGGTGTGAAAATTGTGGAAGAGGCGTTGTCATACATCAAACCTGAGAATCTAGTGCTGACTGTTCGCAATCCCCAAAAAGCTGTCCGCTTCAAACAAATGGGCATTGGGGTAAAGCAAGCCAATTATCGCTCAGAACAGGCGCTAGCGGCCGCTTTTAAAGGAACAGATGTCCTCATCTACATTCCAAGCTTGACGTTTCCGAGTGTTGCACGAATCATGGAGTTTGAAAATGCCATTGTCGCAGCTGAAAAAACAGGCGTCAAACAGTTTATTTTTATTGGATTTATGGCTGACCATGGCAATAACCCTTTCAAGATGAGTCCTTTCTTCGGCTATGTGCAGCGCCGTTTGGCTTCTGGGAGCGTTCCGTACACTTATATCCGAAATGGCATGTATTCCGATCCCTTGGCCCCTTATCTTCCCGAACTTGCCAAACGGGGGAAGATTCTTTATCCGGTAGCTGACCAAAAAATATCATTTATTTCCAGAGCAGATCTTGCAAAAGCTATTGTTCAAGTTGCGGTACTAGAAGATTTTCACAACAAGGAGTATACATTAACAGGACCGAAAGCTTGGTCAATGGAAGAACTGGCTGATCTCATGAGCCAGTTCAGCGGATCCCCAATTTTTTATGATCCGCTCACAAGTGAGGAATTTGCAGAGCTTTACGATGAGCCAAAAGGCTTTGGGCCTGTTCTTGTCTCCTTGTACGAGGCAGCGGCTAAAGGATTGATGGGAGAAGTGACAGGAGACTTTGAACGCATCACAGGAGAAAAAGCAGAAGATTTGTCCACATATATAGAGAGAGAATATCGAAATTTGTTTTAGTTTCCAATAAAATCATCAAAAATCGTCCGTTTCTGTATAATGGCAGTTACTGCACAACCATTGCAGAAAGGACGATTTTTATGGGCAATCTGTTGTCAGCTACAATTAACACTATTCGATCATAATTTGATGGCCTTCCTCTTTTTGCTTGTCCTCTTTTGATTTTGGCACTTGCAGCATTAATACGCCATCTTTGAAAGAACCGGAAATGTGGTTTTCATCTACCTCGCCAATGTAGAAACTGCGTTTAAATGACCCATAGGATCGTTCTTTCCGGATATAGTGGCCGTCGTTTTCTGTTACTTCTTTGTTTTCTTCTTTCTTGCCTTGAAGCCGAAGGTAACCATCTTTGTACTCCACGGAAATATTTTCTTTAGCAAAGCCTGGAATGTCCACTTCCACTTCGTAATGATCATCAGCATCTTTGATGTCTACTTGAGGATAATTGGCTTCTTTAAAAAAGCGGTCAAAAACATCCATTTCAAAGTTGCTGTCGAAAAGATTCGGAAAAAAATCATCTCGTTTTCTTGGCAAAAGTTTCATTTCAAAACTCTCCTCTCAGGTTTGTGTTTAGCAGAATTTCAATTGAACTCTTTCCCATAAATCGGTTATGCAACAAAGTAGACTACCCAAAACTTCTCTTTCCTATGGCAATTTCACTTCCATAAGCTGAAGAAACACCCCTTCTACTCATTATTATAAAAAATAATATTTTTTTGTCAATTTATAATGTCTGAATTTACATTTAATTCAGATAACTAATTTTATATCTTCACTTACAAATATCTGCCTGTATAAGAGTTCTCGTTGGCCTTTATCTCTTCCAGAGTTCCTTCAGCGATGACCTGCCCGCCTTCATTTCCCCCATTAGGCCCCAAATCGATGACCCAGTCAGCTTCCCGAATAATTTGCGTATTATGCTCTACAATAATGACAGTATGTCCTTCATCCACCAGTTTATTGAGCAATAAAAGCAGCTTTTTGACGTCGTTCGGGTGAAGGCCGGTGGAAGGTTCATCCAAAATGTATAGCGTCTCTCCTCTGCTTCCTCTGCTTTTTCGATTCAATTCTTTAGCCAGTTTCAAGCGCTGCCCTTCACCACCTGACAAAGTGGTCAAGGTCTGGCCCCATTTTAGATAACCCAGCCCGACTTCACAGAGCAGGTCGATAGTTGAGAGGATTTTTTTCTGTTCACCCAAAAAAACAGCGCTTTCCTCAATACTGACATTCAGGATGTCTGAAATTGACTGCCCATGGTACATTACGGCCAATACTTCCTCTTTAAAACGTTTTCCTGAACAAACAGGACAAACCACTTCCACATCCGGCAAAAAATACATGGGTGTAAAAACATAGCCCATCCCGAGACAGTGTTCACAGCGGCCGCCTTCTGTATTAAATGAAAAATGCTTTGCGGTCAGCCCAGCTTTTTTTGACTGTGCCAATTTGGCAAACAAATTACGCAGCAGCATGTAGACCTCTGTATACGTTGCCACATTCGACCGCTGCATCCTGGTTAAACTGGATTGGTCAACTGTTACCATCCCGCTGAGTTCTTTTGTTCCAGTGATCCGGTCATAGCCATCTTTAACGTGGTCAATCCCTCCGCTAGCTGCCAATATTTCAAACACTAAAGAAGATTTACCAGAACCTGATACCCCGGTGATTGCGGTAAACGTACCGAGCGGAATGCGAACCGTAATGTTTTTTAAATTATTTTTGTAAGCGTTATGGATGGTTATTTGATGCCCATTGCCTTTTCTGTGAATCTTTCCAGGCAGTTCGGGTTCTTTTAGGTAAGCCCCGGTCACCGAATAGTTTTGGTTGACTAATTGAAGCAGTGTGCCTTCCCCAACAATCTCCCCGCCGTTTATTCCAGCCGCTGGACCCAGATCGATGATCCAGTCTGCCTGTTTCATGACATCTAGGTCGTGTTCAATGACTAGAACCGAGTTGCCCAAGTCCCGCAACTCTTTCAACACATCAATCAATCCTTGCGTGTCTTTTGGATGCAGTCCAGCAGTCGGTTCGTCCAATATATATAAGACGCCCGTCAAACTGGAACCCAGAATAGTCGCTAGCCTGAGCCTCTGAGCTTCGCCGCCCGACAAAGTGGCAGATTGCCTTTCCATGGACAAGTAGCCGATGCCCACATGAATGATCCGCTTAATTTTTTCACGCAGTTCAAAAACGAGGGATGCCGATACCGATTCGTCTTCCGCTCTAAAATCCCGTGAAATCTCCTCTACCCAGGAAAGTATGGCATCTAACGGAATTCGGGAAACCTCAGAAATCGATTTATCATTCACTTTAACTTGTTGGCTTTCTTTTTTTAGCTTGGTGCCCTGACACACGGGACAAGTCTCCTGAAAGAAAAATTCTGCTTCTCCTGAGTTTCCGCCTTTTTCCTGATAGCGCCTCCACATCCCGGTCAAGACACCCTCAAAATTTCCTTTGGCTACCGTTTTCGGGGGTGGAACTTCGGGATAATGCTTTTTGAATTCTTCACTTTCCACTCCGTAAAAAAGCAGATCTCTTTGTTCGGCCTGCCAGTCCTTTACTGGCAGATTTTTATCAAGTTTAAAGCCATAGTGAAGGGTCGCTGCGACAGCGGAGTTGCCGTAATAATCGGCGACCGCCGCATTCCAGATGGTCACTGCTCACTCATTTAAACTTTTCTCGAGATCCACTACACGCTCTGTCCGAATCCCGAGCTTTTTCCCCAGTCCCGAACAGGCTTCGCAAGCGCCTTCAATTGTATTAAAGGAAAAATGGGCCTTCTTTAAGTTTTTCATTTCGTAACCACAGACAGAACAAGCCATCGTTTCACTTTCCTCATCCAGCTCCAACGGTTTCCGGACCATTTGGTGACAATTCGGACATTTTCGTATGCCCAGTTTTTCATAAATGACACGCAAATACGTATACATGTCAGTCACCGTTCCGACAGTTGAACGTGGATTTCGGTTGCTCGCTTGCTGCTGCCCGATGCCAATAGAAGGCGACAGCCCGCTGATGGATTGCACTTTAGGCTTATTGATGAAATTGGTGGTCAAACCGTTCAATTCCATATATTGCCGCTGGCTTTCTCGTTGGATGATATCCAGTGCCAATGTAGATTTTCCAGAGCCGGAAGGACCGGTAATTACGACGAGTTGCTGCTTCGGAATCGCGACTGAGACGTTTTTCAAATTATTTTCAAAAGCTCCTTTGATGCGAATAAAATCACTCACATGCAGCACCTCTTTCTTGAATTTCTATCTGCTGGTTTGTTAAAGAGGGATCATCGTTGCGGATTGCGGCATTCAATGGTCAAAAATAACCCACCGTAGTAGGAAGTCACCTTTTGCACTTCCCAACCCGAACTCCTCACTAACCCAAGAGTGTCTCGGTTTAAATGGCAGCCGTCGCACAGCTTTTTCCAGATCGGCGTCAAAGCCTCTTGCGTTTTCCCCAGTAGTTTTTGATCCATTTTGACATGTTCAAATAAGAGAAGCTTGGCTCCTGGTTTGCTAACTCGTTGAATTTCCCGAAGAGCACGCATCGGTTCCGGGATGGTGCAAAAAACCAAGGTTGCAACCACACTGTCAAAACTGTTGTCGGCAAACGGCAGCTGCTCTGCTTTTGCTTCGTAAAGACGAATGGGTATCCGTGATTTTTTGATGTGTTTGACTGCTTGCTTGCCCATTGCCGGGTTTGGTTCAATGGCATCGACCCGTAAAACATTTCGGTAATAGCGAAAGTTAGCTCCTGTGCCGAAACCGATTTCCAATACCTTTCCTTGCGCTTTTCGAACAAGCTCAGCACGAATCCTCTCAAAACGGGTTTTTTCCAGCGGCTTCATTGCCAGGTCGTATACATGAGGTAACCATCCGGCCATTTTCATCAACTCCTTTCCCAATGGTTTGGTTGCTGTTGAATTCGACTTTCCCTTCACGATCTCCTCTGTAAAAAAGCAGAAGATACAAAACGGCAGCCCCATCTCTGAGGCTGCCGTTTCATCAATTCCTTATTTTTTTGTATTGTTGACAAACGGTCCATATTCGCGGCGCTGATGCTGAACCGATAACCATTTCAAAGTCGTAAACTCTTCCAGTACCCATTCGCCGTTAAAGCGGCCAAGTCCTGAATCTTTTTCTCCGCCAAACGGCATATGTGCTTCATCATTAACCGGCTGATCGTTAACGTGGATCATGCCTGTATGAATTTGGTGTGCAATATTTGTGCCATGCTCGATATTTGCTGAATGGACGGCTCCACTCAATCCGAACGGATAAGCGTTCGCTTGTTCAACCACTTCTTCGTCACTGCTAAACGGAATTAAAATGGCAACCGGTCCAAAAATTTCATTTTCAGCAAGCGGCATGCTGTTGGTCACGCCTGTTAATACAGTCGGCTCCAATACATTGCCTTCTGCTTTTCCTCCAAGACGTACTTTCGCACCTTGTTCGACAGTCGCATCAATGTCTTTAAGGATACGGTCAACTTGATCACGATTGATCAGCGGTCCAACCTGCGTATCCTGCTCTGCCGGATTGCCGAATTTCAATTTGCCGGCACGATCGATAAATTGCTCTGCAAACTCATCGTAGATATCTTCATGAACAAAAATGCGGTTAATCGCCATGCAAATCTGGCCTTGGTGATAGAACTTGCCAAACAATGCAGAATCGACAGCCTGATCAACATCGGCATCATTCAACACGATAAAGTTATTGTTGCCGCCAAGCTCAAGTGCTGTTTTCTTCAGAGCACCTCCGGCAAGTTCACCGATGCGTTTTCCGACTGGTGTTGATCCAGTAAACGAAATAAGGCGTGGTGTTGGGTGCGTAACGATATCGTCGCCAATTTCCGAGCCGCGTCCAACGACAACGTTTAACAATCCTTTAGGCAAACCAGCTGCTTCGAAAATGCTGGCAAATAACAAGCCGCCTGTCACCGGAGTGTCCGTTGCGGGTTTGATGACAACTGCATTGCCTGTAGCAAGTGCTGGCGCGATGGAACGAATCGCCAAGTGCAACGGGAAGTTCCACGGGCTGATAATGCCAATTACTCCCAGAGCATTGCGGTAAACGCGATTTTCCTTGCCTGCTTGCTGCGAAGGAAGAATTTTGCCTTCCATACGGAACGGGAAGGTGATCGCTTCTTTTAAGATGTTTATGGAAGCACCAAACTCGACCGTGGCTTTGATAACCGTACTGCCTGCTTCTTTAACAAGCCAGTCGATAATCAATTCTTTATTTTCCTGCATTACGTTCAATGCTTTTTCCATGACAGCCTGTTTGTTTTGAGGCAGTTCTTTTGCCCATTCCACTTGTGCTTCAGCAGCTGCTATGTAGGCAGCATCTAAATCACTTTTATCTGCGGCTTGAGTTGTCACCAGTTCTTCCCCTGTGAACGGGTTGGAATTTTTCATTTGGCTGTCGCTTGAACCTTGAATCCATTCACCATTTATATAAATTTTCGAAAAATCGGTTTTCACTTTTATCGTCTCCATTCTCTTTTGGGTTTACGCCTGTTGTCTAGGGCGAATTAAAATCTCATTGACGTCAACATGTGCCGGCTGTTCAACTGCATAGGCAATTGCATTGGCAATATCCTGCGCTTCAAGTGGTTTCATCGAACCGCGGTTTTTCATCGAAGCCAGTACATCTTCGTCTGTAATCGTATCCGTCAGTTCCGTCTGGACGGCACCAGGTGAAACGATGGTTACACGGATTTCGTGAGATGGATCGATTTCTTGCCGCAATCCGTCTGAAATAGCGCGAACCGCGTATTTGGTACCGCTATATACCGCACTTCCTTTGAAGACCATATGGCCAGCTACAGATGACACGTTCAACACATGACCGAACTTTTGTTTTTCCATGATTGGCAATACAGCAGCGATCCCGTAAAGAACCCCTTTGATATTGACATCAACCATTTTATCCCATTCATCCACTTTTAATTTATTCATAAAGGATAAAGGCATTAACCCGGCGTTGTTTACCAATACGTCGATTTGCCCAAACTTTTCGATCGCTTTTTCAGCTAATGCTTTCATTTCATCTGCTGATGTAACATCTGTAACTCTATATTCAGCTGTACCACCAGCTTCTTCTATTTCTTTCTTTAGTTCAACCAATCTGTCTTCCCGTCTTGCAGCAAGAAGGACTTGATATCCTTTAGAAGCTAATTCTTTCGCAGTTGCCTGGCCAATCCCACTGCTGGCACCTGTAATAATTGCCGTTTTTCCTTTTGCCATATCAATCCAACTCCATTTCTGTATTTTAGACGTTTTCTTGGAAAATAGTCTATTATTGTTCTCATCATACATCTTTACCCCCTTCACTTGTCCACTCAAACAAACTCGTGTAAAAAATGGCAATCTCCTTCCACCTAACATGTGTTATAATTTTCACAAGATGGAGGTGTTTGTATGCGGAAGATTACACCGGAAGAACGGCAAATTATGCGCCGCTCCTATGCTGAAAAAATTATGGAGACCGTTCGTACCGAAGGATTTAATACGTTAACGATTCTGGATTTAGCTCATTTAATGGGAATCAGCAGGGCTTCCCTTTATAATTTTTTCGCATCAAAAGAAGACATCATCCTGGAAGTAACAGAAATTTATATTGACTACTTGAAAAAAACCAACCAATTTATTAACAATTCTCGTTTTTCATATATTCAACGATTGCCAACTGTTTTTGAGCAAGCTGCATTTTCCACCGTGTATGCGTCAGAAATCTATTTAAGCGAATTAAAATCCACCTGTCCGGACTTATACAAACGAAAGTTGGAATTAGCAAATCAACGCATCGCCACACTTCATGCCTTTTACGAAAAGGGCATCGAGGACGGCGTATTCAATCCGCTCAACCCATCACTTGTCGTTGCTCAAGACGAAGCTGCTTTGCGAAAAATTTTGAATTCCTCTTTTTTGATGGATGAAGGCCTTTTGTTGGAAGACAGCATGTATGAGTATTATGAAATTATGAAGCACCGCACATTTACTCCAGCGTCCATCAAAAGAGAAAAAGATCCCTATATTAAAAATGTAGTGGAAGTCATTGTCGGCCAATTGACTAAAATTTAAGCGACTTTTACAGAGCTTGTGAAGTTACTTTAAAATTATCAAACTCTCATCCTTCTGTTGTGAAGTCATTAAAACCACGAATTCTTGACAGCCTAAAAAGCGACATCACATTACGTGACATCGCTTTTTTATTTTCTGTAAAATTGGTTTTGATTTGTAATTCCATGGGAATAGAATTGAACAAAAACTTTTAAGAAATCCAGAAAATAATAGTTTAAAAATTCCGACTAATGGAATATAATAAAATTCAACTACCGAAAAAAGGAGATGGTTAAAATGAACTTGGACTCTATTAAAGGCTCAAGTATGATCGTGAAGATGGCACGTGCATTAGTGGAAGACGGTTGGTTGTTCACGCCCAATGAATTCGATGTCATCGTTAAAGCAGAACACAAAGATACTGGGGAAGCCATCTCTTTTCATTCGATCGGCAACTTGAAAAGATGGATGTACGAAAAAGCGTTAAGCTACTAACCGCTCTCAAAATAGAAAACCTCGTTGACCCGTGTGGTCTGCGAGGTTTTTCCATTTTTATAAGCTCGCTGCTTTTTTGCACAATTCCGCATTGATGCCCTGCTTTTTCAAGTTTGTAACGATTTCACTCATTTTTTTCTGTTTTGGGTTTGCACAAAATAAGATTCTACTCATTCTCTCCAACCTCCATAAACTTTAGATAACCTCAGTATATAGAGAAGATGTGAACAAACTATTACCAAATGAACATTTTTAAAACTTATGGCAGTAATTCTTCGAAACTCAGCGACAAAGTCGCTCTTTTTTATCAGCCAGTATGATGCTACTTTTTAGCTCACTTCACTAAAAATCTCCATAATCTCATCTTCTGAAGAAGCATTCAGTATTTTTTCGATATTTTCTTCCTCAGAGCAGACAATCGCAATATTGGACAAAATCTCCAAGTGTTCATTATTTTTTCCAGCAATGCCAATCAGAATTTTGGCGATGTTGCCGCTGCCGAAATCAATACCTTCGGGTACGGTAACCACTGATATGCCGGTTTCCAGAACATTCGCTTTGGCATCTTCCGTACCGTGTGGAATCGCCAGGCTATTGCCCATAAAAGTAGAAGCCATTCCTTCCCGTTCCAGCATTTTATCGATGTATCCAGCATCCACATAGCCATTATCTACCAGGATTCCTCCCGTATACCGAATGCCTTCTTCCATTGTAGCAAGCGGCACATTTAATTTGATGTTATCCTTTTTCAATACTGCTTTTGCCATGTCCACCACTCCTATCAGAATTTTCATGTTCTATTCTTTATTTTTTAAGCGCTTTGCCAATTTGTCATACTCTGGACTGTTCATAAAGTTTTCTACTGAAATATGCTCTGCCTGTGGCAATTTTTCTTTTGCGCGCGCGGTCAAATCTTTATGGGTAACAACAATATCTGCATCTTCAGGCAATTGGCTGATGGCAGTATTCGTAACCGGTATATCTATTTGTTCTTTTTTAAATTTATTTTTCAGTAAAGAGGCTCCCATCGCGCTGGAACCCATCCCTGCATCACAAGCAAATACGACACGCCGAACTTGATCAGCTGTTTTCATCCCTGGGTCTGATGTCACTACAGCTCCTTCTTGCAGCACTTCACCATCCGAAGTGTCGGTAGGACCTTGAGCAGCTTTAGGCGCTAAATATCCGGCAGCTGAACTTTTCTTACCCTTCATTTCTTCCATTTTTCCAGTAGCAGCGGTCAAATCTTCCTCGACATCTTTGGTCGTTTTTAAAATAATGGAAGCAATAGTGAAAGAAACAGCTGCCGCTACCACCACCCCAAGAACTACGCCTACATAATTGCCTTGCGGCGTCAACGCCAGCAAAGCGAAAATACTTCCGGGAGACGGCGTTGCGACTAACCCTGCATCGAATAATACAAAAGTGAACACGCCGCTCATTCCCCCTCCGATGACCGCCAATACCAACAATGGCTTCATCAACACGTAAGGGAAGTAAATTTCATGAATCCCGCCAAGAAACTGAATGATGGCTGCACCGGGAGCCGAGCTCTTGGAAATCCCTTTGCCAAAAATACTGAAAGCAAGCAGGATACCAAGACCGGGACCAGGATTTGTTTCCAACAGGAACAAGATGGATTTTCCATTTGCTGCAGCTTGTTCAACACCCAATGGACTCAACAGCCCGTGATTAATGGCGTTGTTCAGAAACAAAATTTTTGCTGGCTCGATGATGATGCTGGCTAAAGGCAACAGGCCAGCATCCACAATTACTTCAACACCAGCAGCCAGACTATTGGTTAATGAATTGACTATAGGACCAACACCAATTAATGAAATCAATGCAAGGATTGCACCTAAAATACCAGCCGAGAAATTGTTGTAGAGCATTTCAAACCCGGCCCGAATTTTGTCCAAAAACAAGCGATCGACTAATTTCATCAAATACGCCGCAAGTGGCCCCATGATCATTGCACCTAAAAACATCGGAATTTCGGCTCCTACAATGACACCCATTGTAGCTGTAGCTCCGATTACTCCGCCTCGGAAATCATAGACCAACCGTCCACCCGTGAACCCAATTAACAACGGCAGTAAATACTTAATCATTGGATCTACTAAAGCTGCAAAATCTTCATTCGGCAACCAACCGGCTGGAATAAACAATGCCGTAATAAGGCCCCATGCAATAAAGGCGCCGATATTCGGCATGATCATCCCGCTTAAATGACTTCCAAAGCGTTGAATACGCGCACGATTTTTACCTTCAGCCATTTTGAATCCCCCTCTTCTGTAGTAGTTACGCCAAAAAGACAAGTAAAATGCAGAAATGTTCATTTAGCTAACGCCTTCGGATTTCGAAGCTCTTTTATGCTATTTATTGCAAATGCTTCAGTTCTCACCTCTTTCACAATATAAGTACAAAGTTGTAAGTATTTTGACTTTACTTAGATGTTAGCATATTCCCATTAAAAGATGTTAGTTTTTTCTGAATAATCAATTAAATTAAAAGGATGCAGATTTATCTCAGTCGCACCAATAAATAACGGCAGCGAAGATGCTATCAACATCTTCGCTGCCGTTATTTTAACTATCTATTTTTTCTTTACAGATGATGTTCAAATGATGGACGGTCATTTTTCGTTGCTGCTCTGCGAAAATCTTTATTAGCTTACTCATCGCGCCCATAACCATGCCATCGAGCAAAAAAGCAGGCAATCAGTTTCCAAATGAATTCTCAAGTGGCTTGTACAACAAACTGCCAGCAAATTCCGCTCAACAACACCAATTATTTTTGGCATTTTAATAACGCAGCATCCGCAACATGAAAAACAATACACTGCCAAATACTACAATTAACAAAACGGGCAGGAAAAAGACACCCATTCCTTCTGCCGTTCCAGAAGCCACTCGGATATTCTGGACAGTAATAAAACTGAAAAAAAGCAGTATTTCATTTTTCAATACGTTCATCATTCTTCTGCCATTTTTGTACTGGAGTTCGGCATTATCTTTTGTCAAATTTATATAATTATAACTATAAGTATGAGGATGTCTTTCAAGTACCGACATACCTATCCATAAACCAGCAGCGATTATTGGAAGCAGAAATAGCTGTTCTTTGCCTCCCCATCCATCCACTTCTCCGGCTCCGTTGTAATGACTTGGCACTTGATTTGGCAATGCGTCAAATTGGATCAATAGATACAGCAGCATCGCAAAAAAACTTAGCAAGGCAATGGCATTTAGTAGAGTTTCAAACCTTGAACTTGGCACTTTTATTTTCGGTTGATTGCTCGTAGCAAGTCCCCTCCCCTACCGCTTCGTTTTTTTCAAAAAAAACCTGAGACTAGTCATATCAAGGCTCCAAGAAATTTATACATATAAGAAAGCAAAATATTATCATTTTTAACTATTTAAAAAATATGTCCATATTCGCAGACTCTGACTCGGAAATATGATTTTGCGGCCAGCTCATCCTGTCCAGATCTTTATGAATTTTCCTTTTTCTTTTCCTTTGCTTTGCTGACTTGCAGTCCAAGTACGCTTCTGTTTTTCAGCTAATAACATTGGCGATTACTTCTTCTCCTCTTATCTATTCAGGAATACAGCACATTAAACGGAGGACTGTTGCAGCAACGAGTTTGTATTGTTCATTAGTTTTAGATTGATTAGATTTAAAATAAACGTTTCAATTAATCATTTTTTCCAGACATATCCTTGTTAGTTAAATATTTTACATTTTTTGTACTTCTACCCTCTTATTTCTTCGTATTTATACTATAATAAGGGATAAGCCCTAATTATTCCAACCGCTTTGAGGAGGCATGTGCCATGTTCAAAAATTTTTTTGCTAAATTCACTAAATCTCAAAACCATCCCGCCGAAAAACCCACGTTTCAACCTGTACATTCAGATAAAATCTACCTTTTCGACTCCAACCAACAGGAACTTGATCGCGTTATCCAGCTCCCTACTCTGCCTGGAAAAGCACCCGGATATGTTTACTTTGTTCAGGAATACATGACCGGTTCATTTAAGATTGGCAAAACAAAGCAGATCGACCGGCGCATGAATGTCTTTAATGTGAAGTTGCCTTTTGAAAACAAGCTGATTTTCCTCATCAAAACTGCAGATCACCATCAAACAGAAGCTGCGTTCCACCAACATTTTTCTGCAAAGCGATTGGAAGGTGAATGGTTCAAACTGACAAGGGACGATCTGAAGTGGATAAAAAGCGGCTTTTATACCGATAACATTCATAAAACCATCAATTCCCCATCTCAAGTGACAAAACAGCTAATTGCCAATAAAGCAAAAACCGAGCAAAAGCCTTTGACAGAAAAGCAAATCGAATTTGCCAAAACCTTGATGCAGAAGTTAGAACAAGGATACGAACTCAATTCGGAATACGCAAATTGGACACAGAAAGACTTGAATCGCTTAAGTGGCTATTTCCGATTCAAAAATATGGGTGCTTTAACAAATTTGATTGAGAGCGGCGTCCTGAAAACGAAATAGCTGTTAGTTTTGCCGATTCATATAACTTTTACGCCGGCTTAAAAGAAGCTCAACAATTTCATGCGATACTGTCTATAGAAACGCTTGAAAGGGGCAGAAAAGCTGATGAAAATTGCGGTGATCGGTGATTTGCATTACCCGGCATTAAAAGAAACCTACTCCTTTATTGAAAAAGATCGACAAACGTTTTATGAGGTTTTTTTAGAAAAGTTTTTTTCCATCCCTGCTGACCTCTATGTATCTATCGGCGACTTGACTAATTTTGGGACGCATGATGAACTGGCAGATGTTTATTCCATTATTGAGAAACATGGAAAACCATTCAAGCACGTTCTCGGCAACCATGATGTGTATGGCATGACACGTAAAGAAGTACTTGCCATCACTAAGCAGCACCGCTTCCATCAAGTTTCAACAAATTCGGTTGTTTTGGCCTTTTTGGACACGGCGCAAGAACAAAATTATGCCGATTGGGGCGGAACGATGGATTCACTGCAGCAAGATTGGCTGTCTGCTGTTGTACAGGAAACGGAAAATCGGCCGCTTATCCTTTTTGGGCATCACCCGATTCATGGCACCACTAAAAATTCGACGAAAGAAAAACGCTCTATCCACCCGGACATTCCAATGTGGGAAATCTTATCTCAAAAAACAGGCGTTGGATTGTATGTCAACGGCCACAACCACTTTAACTCTATCGCAGCGCGTGAGAATTGGACATTCTTGCAGCTGGCAGCCGTGCTCGATGAACAAGCTATCCGCTTGATTGAGGTTTCCGACTCTCTGTTGTCGATCGACTATGTATCTTTTGCTGATTTAGAGCTTCAAAAGCATGCGCAAGTAATCGGTGACGCCATCGACCATTTCCGGCTGAATCCATGTCCTCTTGGAACTGCTGCAGACGTGAAATACGCTATTCCTTTGCCAAAAAAAGATGCTTTGGCTCCACTTCAAAATTAATAGGCAAACTTCTAAAAGCCGCAATTCCGTTACTGGAATTGCGGCTTGTTTTCGCATTTTCTTCAAACAGGCATAGAGATTAATTGGCGAACAGCACCAACTGCACATGCATATCGTTTTTTTCTAAAAAGGTTTCTATTTCTGAAACGGCCACTTGCTGTGCCTGATCTTTCGGGTATCCGTAAATTCCTGCAGAAATCAGTGGAAACGCGATTGATGTGCAATTGAGTGATCGAGCCAATTCCAAAGAGTTTTGGTAGCACTCCCGCAATATCTTTTCTTCCCCCTGTGAACCTCCGCGCCAAACAGGGCCGACCGTGTGGATAATGTGCTTTGAGGGCAATCGGAAAGCATCGGTGAAAACAGCTTTTCCCGCTGGACACCCTCCAATTTTGTCACAGGCCCTTTGCAGTTGTGCTGCACCGGCTGCATGAAAAATCGCTCCGCAAACGCCTCCGCCCATCTGCAGCTCCGAATTAGCAGCATTGACAATGGCATCTGTTTCTACTTTTGTAATATCCTGTTGAATAATTTCGAATGGCATGCTGGAAAACCTCCTGTTGAATTAAAATCCAATGCGACTAAAATTCGTCTTTACACTCTAACACTTTACGGAACAGGTCTAAGTAGTTTCTTGATACCACTCTGATAGGTGCATCAAACTCTTTATCCCATACATTTCCTTAATCAGCGCAAAGCCATCGGAATCTATTGTGCTTATTTGGAATTCTGTTCACAGTCTTTCCTACGGGTCTAGAGTAAGCCGCTCATTTTCGTTATACTAGGGTGTAACGATCAATGAATGCAGCGTGATTTAGAGCGCCGCTAGAGGAGTTGCCCCATGTACGAAATGCCACACAAAAACCCATTTAAAAAATCATTTTTTGACTTAAATGAACTGGTTGACTGCATCCAGGAAACTTTTCATTGTCCAGCAACAATCGAGGACACCAATCACCGGCTGCATGCATACAGCTCTCATGAAGACGATACAGATTCAGCGCGCATCGGTACAATCATTTCCCACCGTGTTCCCGAAAAAGTCATTAACCGACTTTGGAAAGAAGGCGTGATTCCAAAATTGCTGCAGTCAAACTCTGCAGTGCGCATTCCCCATATAGAAGACATCGGACTTCGTGACCGGGTGGCGATCTCTATTCGAAAAAACAATGAAACCCTTGGCTATATATGGATAGTTGAAGGCCAGTCAAAGCTGACTGATGAACAGCTGGAGCTGCTGCGGGATGCAGCGGTTGCTGCCATGCCTTTAATGTCGAAGCTTTATCAAAACCGCAAACGAAAAGAAGAAAACTATCAGGATTTTTTGTTGCAGCTGTTAACTGGACAATACAAAAATCTGAATGAAATCCAAAATAAGTTTTACGATTTGAATTTAAAAATGCCTACCAGCTTTACCGTTCTTGCTTTTCGTTTTGAACAGGACATTACTCGAAAAATGGAAGAGCAAGTTTCCTACTTGATCACAACCAGCCAAAAAATTACCAATCATTTTTTAGTAGTGATGGATGAAGAACTGATTCTTATTGCATCCCCCCATCCTTCACAGCAAGATGACAAAGCTTTTGGCGACTTTATTTCGTTTTTCATCTCTGAAATGGCTAACCGATTTTTTGTTAAAGGCATTAAAGGAAGTTCGGGAACAAGCTACAATGATTTCGACAAAGCCGAGACAAGCTATCAGGAGGCATTGACCGTGTTGAAAATGAAGTCACGTTTTCCAGTGGAGTTGGAGCATGTCCATCATTTTCGCCATCTAGGTGTTTTCAGGTATTTGGACCTTATCCAAAAAGAGCAGCGGACTCAACGTTATGAGCATCCAGCCATCGCTAAGCTCGAAGCATATGATGCTCTACATAAATCCAATTTGCTGAAGACACTTGAAGTTTTTATCCAGCAAGACAGCAATATGAACGATGCAGCCAAAAAACTCTTTGTGCATACCAACACCCTCCATTACCGAATCAAGCGCATCACGGAAATTGGGGATGTTCAGCTAACCAATATTCACGAGAAAATCAGTATTTACCTCGATTTAAAAGCCCGAAAACTCGACGGGAAATAGCCTTTTGTGAAATTTCACAAAAGAAACCGCTTTCTTTCTTTTTTTCATCCAATGAACAAATAAGTTCTTCTCGCTATACTTATGGATATCTACACGATCCGTTTAATAGGGGGAAAAAAATGATTATTGGGGTTCCAAAAGAAATTAAAAACAACGAAAACCGGGTGGCGATTACTCCTGCTGGTGTCGATGCTTTTGTAAGAGCTGGACATCAAGTTAATATCGAAACAGATGCCGGACTTGGAAGCAGCTTTACAAACGAAGATTACATTGCAACCGGCGCGAATATCGTCGCTACCGCTCAAGAAGCATGGGCTGCTGAAATGGTGTTGAAAGTAAAAGAGCCGATCTCTTCTGAATACCAATACTTCCGTGAGGATCTATTATTATTCACCTACCTGCACCTGGCAGCTGAACCTGCTTTAACACAGGCATTGGTCGACAATAAAGTAACAGCAGTTGCGTATGAAACGGTCTCGGTTAACCGGACCTTGCCGTTATTGACACCAATGAGCGAAGTAGCCGGCAGAATGGCGGCTCAAGTTGGCGCGCAATTTTTAGAGAAAATTTACGGTGGAAAAGGCATCCTCTTGTCGGGTGTCCCTGGCGTGCAACGTGGAAAAGTGACGATCATTGGCGGCGGTGTGGCAGGAACAAATGCAGCAAAAATGGCAATTGGCCTTGGCGCGCAAGTAACGATGATTGATTTAAGTCCGGAACGGCTTCGCCAATTGGATGATCTTTTTGGAACGGATGTTACCACATTGATTTCCAATCCATTCAATATCGCAGAAGCAGTTAAGGCATCTGATTTGGTTATTGGCGCTGTCTTGATTCCAGGTTCAAAAGCACCTAAATTGGTATCGGAAGAAATGGTTCAGTCAATGAACCCTGGATCGGTAATTGTCGACATTGCCATCGACCAAGGCGGCATTTTTGAGACAGCAGACCGCATCAGCACACATGACGCCCCTACTTACCTGAAACACGAAGTGGTTCACTACGCTGTGGCCAATATGCCTGGCGCTGTGCCACGTACTTCCACTATCGCGTTGACCAATGTCACAGTAGGCTATGCACTTCAAATGGCCAACAAAGGTGTTCAGCGTGCAGTAGCTGAAAATCCGGCGTTAAAACTTGGCGTTAATACCGCAAACGGCAATGTGACATATGAAGCTGTGGCCAAAGACCTTGGCTTTGACTTTGTCTCTGTCGATGATGCACTTACTAAACCGGCATCATTAGTCTAACAACACATCAAAAGACGTTCCTCCACTGTTTGACAGTGCTGGAACGTCTTTTTCCTTTTTTAAAAATACAGTTTCCTCTCCTTGCTGTACAGAATTTCCGAGTTGCTTTACATTGGAGAAAGGTGATGAAAATGAAAGCAAAACGATACGCAAATGACGAGCGCTTTGTTTCGGGCATGACACTAAGAGATTCGGCAGCACCCGAACAAAATAACATGGCGCTGCATGCTTGTGAAAACCCAGAAACGATTATAGCCAATCGAGAAAAACTGGCTCAGTGGTTAAATGTTCCACTGGCTGCATTTATTTGTACGCAGCAAACACATAGTGCAAACTTTCGGCAAGTTTCCATAGCAGATAGCGGGCGTGGCGCATACGATACAGCGGATGCCTTTTCCGATACCGATGCTTTGTATACGTATGACGCTGGGCTTGTACTGTGCAGCTTTGCGGCGGACTGTGTACCTGTCATTCTCCGCGACAAAAAAACCGGATTGATTGCCGTTGTCCATTCCGGTTGGCAAGGCACGATCAAAGAAATCATGCCTAAGTTGCTTCGCCACTTAATCGAAATTGAACATTCCCATCCTGCTGATTTGGACATCCAGATCGGTGCAGCCATCGGCCAACAGCAATTTGAAGTCGATGAGGACGTGTATTCAAAATTCCGTTCTCTGGGTTATGCTGATGCGTTCATTTATTTTAACGAAGCTACGAGTAAATACCATATCGACAATCAAGCAACCGTCAAAAAACAATGCGAACTGGCAGGGGTTCCAACTGGACAGATCTTTGTTGAGCCTGTCTGTACATTTTTAAGTCCGGATGGTTTCTCTTACAGGCAAAACAAAAAGAGCGGCAGACATTTGATATTTGCAATGAAAAAATGATGCTCGTGTCGCATTGGAATCCCAATCAGTTTCGGGAAGTAAGTTGAGAAACTATTAGAGTTTATCAATTTTGGAAGTGCCACTTCCCCTTGCTATGTCTAAGAGTTACATATTATATTCCAAACAAAAAGTCGTTTCTGAAAGTTTTCAGAAACGACTTTTCTATTTATTTCGATGAATTTCTGTCAAAATTGCCTTCAACAAATTATAAACTATAGACCTATTATCACCATAACTTTATAACTATATAAATCAGTTGTTGCCTTCTTGCAAATTCAACCCTTTTGAAGAGTTGGCAGCTTTTTGTGATTCCTGCTGTCCTTCAACCCGCTTAATGTCCCAACGGATCAAGAGTGAAATTAGGAAAGCGATGGAGACTAACACAATAAAAACATAGAACACTGGAACATAGCTGTCTGTACGCTCACGAATTTGCGAGACAATTGCCGGTCCGATAATGCCGCCCATTGACCACGTTGTCAATAGGTAACCATGGATTGCGCCCAGCTGTTTTGTTCCGAACAAATCGCCGATAAACGCTGGAAGATTTGAGAACCCACCACCGTAGCAGCTGACAATGACTAAAATCATCGCTTGGAATATGAGTACATTTCCAATGTTCGGAAGCATCGTGAAAGCAATAATTTGCAGCACGAAGAAAATGGTGAAAACGGTCGGGCGTCCGATGTAATCAGAAAGTGCTGCCCATCCTAGACGTCCTCCGCCGTTGAAAATTCCCATAATGCCAACTAACGTAGCAGCGCCGGCTGCAGATAGACCGATCATTTCTTGTGACATCGGTGATGCTACAGAAATGATCATGATGCCTGCACTGACATTGATCAGCATCATCGACCAAAGCATCCAGAAACGGCGGGTTTTTACTGCTTCTTTAGCAGTCAATTGCGCCAAATCTTTCTTCATCACTTTTTTGCCCGAGTCGATCGCCTGCTGCATTCCTTGAGGCATCCAATCTTTCGGCGGCGGCGCAATGTAAGCGGCACCTAAGAGGATCAAAATAAAATAACTGATTCCAAGAATATAAAAGGTTGTGCTGACACCGTACGTACCGATTAGGTCAGCTGCAACTGGTGCCGTGATTAATGCACCTGCACCAAAGCCCATAACCGCCATTCCCGTGGCCAATCCTCTTCGGTCAGGAAACCATTTAACTAGAGTCGAAATTGGGGCGATGTACCCTACTCCAAGCCCAAGGCCGCTTAAGAAGCCATATGTTAGAAGAAATAAGATCAGCGAATCGATTTGAATGGCAAACCCTGCACCGGCTTGTCCAAAACCAAACAAGAATGCTGCCACAATTGCGGATTTCCGAGGTCCGTTCTTTTCAACAAATCCTCCAAAGAATGCGGCTGAGATACCACCAAGAGCCATCATAATTGTAAAGGCGTATGTAATTTCTTTAGGTGCCCAACCCATTTCACTACTGATTGGCGTCGTATATACACTGTAGGCATAGGCCGCCCCGATTGATAATTGGATAGCAATCGCTGCCAGAGCAATCAGCCACCTGTTTTTTGTTTTTCCCATCGAGCATCCTCCTTTAAATTAAAAATCCACTCTGTTTTTTCAGAAGCGATTCTTCAGAGAATACCTCCTTATTCAAAATAAAACAAATACTTTTTTGGAAATAATAGTTTTTGCTAAGCGTTTTTCGGGCTTGAAAACCAGCTGGGAGTAAGATTAAACAAAGCAAAAAAAATATTATTATAAAATATTTGCCAGAGTATTCTTTCTTCTTTTGCATCATTATCGTTTTATGCGATGTCCAAATTACAAAATCTTCTCTTTCAACATCAATTTCTTCTGCTTTAGACAAAATAAACCTAATCGCAGTCAATTATTATGAAGTTCTCAGCAAAATAAGTTAAGGTAAATAAACAACACAAAATAGTCACAAATTCCTCAAAATGTGCATTGATAGTGGTTTCGAATTTTATTTAAGCGTTAAAATGTAAACGCTTTACTCAAATTTCAGTATAGTAATATTTAGTAAAAACATCACGTTACAATAAATTTAAAGGAGAGATTTACATGACAACAACAAAAGGTTTAGAAGGTGTAGTAGCAACCCAATCCGCCATCAGCTCAATTATTGATGACACACTTACATACGTCGGCTACGATATTGACGACCTGGCTGTCAACGCCAGCTTTGAAGAAGTGATTTACCTGCTGTGGCACCAGCGGTTGCCAAAAGCAGACGAATTGGCGGAACTCAAGCAGCAATTGGCTGACAACATGGCCGTTCCCCAAGCCGTGCTGGATCATTTCAAAACATACGACATCAAGCATGTCCACCCAATGGCCGCGCTTCGCACCGCCGTGTCGATGCTCGGCTTGTTCGACGAAGAAGCGGAAGTAATGGAACCGGAAGCGAACTACCGCAAAGCCATCAAGATTCAAGCAAAAATCTCGACGCTGGTGACGGCATTCGGCCGCATCCGCAATGGGCAGGAGCCAGTCGCACCGAAAACCGACTTGAGCTTCGCGGCGAACTTCTTGTACATGCTGTCAGGCGAATTGCCGGAAGCGATTGAAGAAGAAGCGTTTAACAAAGCCTTGGTGCTGCACGCAGACCACGAATTGAACGCTTCGACGTTCACGGCGCGTGTTGCTGTCGCGACCTTGTCGGATGTCTATTCTGGCGTGACCGCAGCCATCGGTGCGCTAAAAGGCCCGCTTCACGGCGGTGCCAACGAGCAAGTGATGAAGATGCTGACGGAAATCGGTTCGGTCGATAACGTGGAACGCGTCATCACGGAAAAATTAGCCAACAAAGAAAAAATCATGGGCTTTGGCCACCGCGTGTACCGCAAAGGCGACCCGCGTGCCAAGCACTTGCGTGACATGTCCCAGAAACTCACGAAGATCCGCGGCGAAGAAAAATGGTACGACATGTCGGTGAAGATTGACGAAATCGTCACGGGCCAGAAAAACTTGCCGCCGAACGTGGATTTCTACTCGGCATCGGTCTACCACAGCCTGAACATCGAACACGATTTGTTCACCCCGATTTTTGCGGTATCCCGCACATCGGGCTGGCTGGCCCACATCTTGGAGCAATACTCGGACAACCGCTTGATCCGCCCACGTGCTGATTACATCGGACCGGGCATGCAGACATACGTGCCGGTTGAAGAAAGATAATTGGAAAACCGAGCAACTATAAGCATAAGTGCTTCACGATAAAAAAATAAAAAGGCGTTTCCTGCAAAGTCCAGGAAACGCCTTTTTATTGTCCAGCAGCTCGTCAGCCGCCGATATAGGACATGCCAATCTTGTTGCGATTTTTTGCGGTAAATTCTGTACGTTCATCTGAATAGCGGTCATCACGCCGCTCCCAAACAGCTGAGATTTTCCGAAACAATTCTTCATCATTCAGCCCACTGCGAATGAGTTCACGAATATCAAAATGTCCGGTTGCGAACAGGCATGTGTAAAATTTTCCATCAGATGATAAGCGTGCACGGGTACAAGAAGAGCAGAAAGATTCGGAAACAGATGTGATAAATCCGACTTGCGCATCGCCTTCTTCAAATCGGTAGCGTTTTGCGACTTCACCATAGTAATCTTTGTCTACCGGCTCCAGGTTATAAACCGACTGCAGTTTCTCGAGAATTTGCTTCTTGGTAACCACTTTCTTAAAGCTCCAGCCGTTGTCATTGCCGACGTCCATAAATTCAATAAAACGCAAGGTCATGCCGCGTTCTTTAAAATATGCAGTCATCGGCAAAATCTCCTGTTCGTTAACATCCTTTTGGACGACCATGTTGACTTTGATTTCAAAGCCGATTTGGCGGACAAAATCGATTTGTTTCAGAATGTGCGAAGGATCGACGCCGCGTCCGTTCAACTTGCCAAATAACTCAGCGTCGAGTGCGTCCAAACTGATGTTTAGCCGGCGAAGGCCAGCGTCGTAAAGCGCCTGTGCCTGATTGCCAAGGAGCAGGCCGTTTGTGGTCAAGCCGATGTCTTCTATTCCTTCAACAGAAAGAATTTTCTCGACCAATTCCGGCAACCCTCTTCGCATAAGCGGCTCGCCGCCTGTCAGGCGTATTTTTTTAACGCCCATCGCAGCAAATATTTTCGTCAAGCGATGGATTTCTTCAAATGACAACAATTCCTGCTTCGGCAAGAACGCATAATCATCTCCGAACACTTCTTTCGGCATGCAATAAGAACAACGGAAATTGCAGCGGTCGGTGACAGAAATCCGCAAATCCCGTATCGGACGCTGAAATTGGTCCTTTACTGGTTGTATGGCCATTACGCCACCCCCTTTTAATTATCTGGCTGATTTATGTTTCGAAACACGAGCGGATCCTTATGAATTAGAGATGAATCGATCCACTGGGTCGTTACTTTTTCCATTAATTTCATAACGCGCAATTGGCCGGCAACTAGATCATTATGCAGCAATTCTTTCACGCGGTAGTTCCAAATGCTAAACAGCGGTATTTTTTCAGCTGCATTATGGACAGCTGTTATGTCAGACAAAGGATCCGCTAGAGCAAGCAGCTTTGCAGTTTCAGACTCCCCGATAAACGGCATGTCACACGGCAGCACTACATACTTTTTGGCAGTTCTGGCCGACATGCCTGTAAGAATACCGGCTAACGGGCCTTGCCCTGCAGTCCAGTCCAAATCCGTAACGACGTCGTATCCTGCTGGAAAATGAGTTACCAAATCCGGTCTGGAAACGATGACCACATGATCGCAAACATGATCCAAGGCTCTGTAAGCGCGTTCGTAAAACAATTCTTCTCCAATTTCGGCAAAGGCTTTGGGTGAACCAAATCGCCGCGACATGCCGCCTGCCAAGAGAATTCCAACCAGCTCGGTCATCCGCCGCTAACCGGCGGAATAAATGCGACTACATCTCCCGCTTCCAGCACATCTGTCGGCAACGCGTATTCTTCATTGATTGCCACACGGGCTGCTCCTGATTGGAAATTCGGATATTTATCCGCTGCCCATTGCCACAATTCCTCTACCGTTCGGCCTGCCAGCTCGACTTGTTCTACCGAAACACCGGTCTGTTCTTTAAGGCCTGCAAAATAATGTAAAGAGATCATTTGAAGTCTCCTTCCGGTTTTTTCTTTTGGTCGCCAATCCATTCTTCGCCGTCTTCCCAAATTTCTTTTTTCCAGATAGGCACAATTTCTTTGATTCGTTCTATGGCATATTCATTTGCTTCATAAGCTGTTTTGCGGTGCGGTGAAGAGACAGCGATAACTACAGCGATGTCGCTGATCTGCAATTCCCCAATCCGGTGGGCGATTGCCACTGTTGTTCCTTCCCAGCGCTGTTCGATTTCTTCACCGATTTGCGCCAGTTTTTTTTCGGCCATCGGCACATACGCCTCATATGCCAAATACAGCGTTCGCACTCCCTTTGTCCACTCACGGACATGTCCCGTAAACACAGTCACTGCTCCCGCTTCTGGTCGCAGCACAAAATCTGCATAGACCTGAGGATTGATTGCTTCTGTCACGATCTCAAATGCTTTCACTTTTGTCACCATCCATCCAATTAGTAAACCAAAAATAGAGTTGCTTGCTGTCAGTCTGCGGAATTACCTGGACATTGTCCAGTTTCAGCCCATCTGGTGCAATTACCAATTTTACCTGCTCCAGATTTTGAAGTTCCAGCCAGTCCTCAGCTGAGCGCAGCAAAACAATTTTTTCGTAGGCAGCTTCTTTAAATCCCTCGACCAAAACGATATCTGGACTTTCTGCCGAAGCGAGGGCAACCAGTTCGGCCAGTTTGGCTTGTTTTTTTCGCTGATGTACTTGGACGACACCGTCGCCAAATACAATCGAACAGGATGCGCCTTCCTGAAAAAAACGCATGCTGTCAGTTTCATTTGACGGCATTTCCAAAGCACCGCCATGGCCATGATGCTTCACTGTAGAAACAGTCATGCCCTTTTGGATTGCCTGCTTTAACAAGTCCAACATCAAAGTCGTTTTCCCGCTGTTTTTAAAACCAACTAGTTGCAGTACTTTTACAACTGCCATATATCGGTCCCTTCTTCCATGCCAAGAAGCAACACGTCGACTGTATCTCCTGATTGGAAACCACGAGTCCCCCCTGGCAATACAATCAATGCATTGCCTCGTGCGATAGATGATACAGCATTCGACTTATTGAATCCAGCCGGCGCCACTTTATTTCCATCGTAGGAAGCGCGGATAAATCGCGTAAACGGATTGGCTTTTGTAAAATCTTCACCTAATTCTGCTTCAGTATGAGGCAAATACAGCTTATTGGCTCCCATCATTTTAAGTAATGCTGGCCGGACAAACAATTCAAATCCAGTAAAGCAAGCAGATGGATTGCCGGATAAACCAAACAAATATTTGCCGTTAGCCACTGCCACCGTTGTTACACTCCCTGGGCGCATCGCTACTTTGTTAAATAGAACCTCTGCACCGAGCTTCTCGTAAATGGCTGGCAAAAAATCAAAGTCGCCCACAGACACGCCGCCTGTCGTAATCAGGCAATCGGTTTCTTCCGCCGCTTTTTTGACCACGTTAAAGCTTTCGTCCAATTGATCGATGGACATGCCATACATTTTACACCGGAAACCCATCCGCTTTAATTGTGCAACAATCATCGGTCCATTGCTGTTGCGGATTTTTCCCGGAACAAGTTCGTCCCCGACTCCCAATAATTCCGTTCCAGTTGAAAGGATCCCAACAACCGGCTGCTTTGCCACCGATACTTGCGAATAGCCAAACGTTGCCAACAACGCAATCGTTCCTGGATTGATATAACTCCCGCTGTCGATCACCACTTCGTTCTTCCATACATCTTCTCCTTGCAAAGAAACGTTTTCCATTGGTTCAAACGGTTTGCGAATGGTGATGGCATCTGGTGTTTCCACCGTTTGTTCAAACATCACTACAGCATCCGCACCTTCTGGAAGTTGTGCTCCAGTCATAATGCGAATTGCTTTGTGTGCCTGAAGCGATTTAGTGGAAACTTCTCCTGCCCCAATATGGTCGATTACGTCAAATGCAATTCGATTTTCGCCCGATGCGCCTATAGAATCCATGGAACGAATGGCGTAACCGTCGTAAGGTGACCGGTTAAATGGCGGCACATCCGTTGTCGCAATAATCGGTTTAGCCAGAATCCGGCCATAGCTTTCTTCCAAGTCTACTTTTTCGTTTCCGATCGAAACAGCATATGCTAATACTCGTTCAACCGCTGCTGAAACAGCAATCGGTGTGCGTTTTTCAACCATTTTTTCATCTCCAATTAGTTGGTTTGCTTTATTTTATATGTATTTTCATGTTGTTAAATGTATGTGTGCGTATCTTTATGTGATGACTTCTCGTACTAAACTTATACAATGCCTCGATGGCTGTCAAACAGACTTTCTAGAAGATAAGAAAAAACAACCTTGAAACTTGTTGATTTCAAGGTTGTTTTAATATGTGTTCTAGTCAATCGCTGACGGTCTCTCTATTGGCAGACACGGCAACTTTCTCATTTTGTGTACGAATTCTCCGGATATCGAGGCGAATGACCATCGAGATGACCAAAGCCACCACAAACAGACCGGCGAAGAACAACAAACTGCTTTCATAGCTGCCTGTTTGATCTTTCATAAATGCCGCAAACAAGGGTCCCGCAAGTCCAGCAGCTGCCCAGGCTGTTAAAATATACCCGTGGATGGCACCGAGCTGCTTCGTACCAAAAATATCCGCGATATAGGCTGGAATTGACGCAAAACCACCGCCGTAGCAGGTGTAGATAATGGCCAACATGATTTGAAAGAAAATAGCGTTCGTAGTGAACGGCAATAACGCAAATAAGGCAATTTGAATAACAAAAAAGGCAGTATACGTATTCGGACGTCCGATGTAATCGGAAATCGATGCCCAACCGAGACGGCCAAGGCCGTTGAAAATTCCAAGAACTCCTACCAGTGCTGCTGCTTGGACAGTCGTCATGCCTATGCTGTCGATCGCCATCGGTTTTGCGGCCGACAGGATGGCGATTCCGCATGTTACGTTGATAAACAGCATAAACCATAAGTAATAAAAACGTTTTGTTTTAATGGCTTCATTGGCCGTCAATTGAGCTAAGTCGATTTTCCGTTCAACTTTGCCATTGTTGACTTTTTCTTCAAAGCCAGCTGGTGACCAGCCTTCTTGCGGTTTTTCAAGGTATAGAGAAGACAATAGCATGATGATAAAATAAGAAGCACCTAGAATGTAAAAGGTCTGCTCTATCCCAACAGACGTGATGAGCGCCTCCATGATAGGGCTGCTGATGGCTGCTGCAAATCCGAAGCCCATAATCGCCAAGCCGGTAGCCAGTCCGCGGCGGTCAGGAAACCATTTGACCAATGTTGAGACCGGGGCAATATAACCAATTCCGAGCCCAATTCCCCCGAGCGCTCCGTAAAACACATACAACAGCGGCAATGAGGAAGCGCTTACAGCAAACCCTGATCCGATAATGCCGGTACCGAAGAAGAAAGCGGCCACAAGACCCGCTTTTCGCGGTCCGTATTTTTCAACAAAACTGCCAAAAAAGGCGGCGGACAATCCTAAAAATAAAATGGCTATACTGAACGTCAATTGCACTTGACTCGTCGTCCACCCAAACTGTTCAATCAACGGATTAGTAAAATTGCTCCATGCATAGACAGAGCCGATCGAAATATGTATCCCCACTGCAGATAACGCAATCAACCATCTGTTTTTCGGCTTTTTTTTCATTTTTCTTAACCTCCTGTTGAAATTGATAAAATAATATATAAAATGATTTTTAAAAAGCCAAATCATTAATTTTTCAAGCTGAAAGGTTGATTGCCTTGAAGAAAGGAAGAGGCCAAGGACATCTATAGCCACTTCCTTTGTTTTGATGGGCGGCAGTCTTAAAGGGGTGTTGGCCACTGAAAATTTATGGCAATAATTGACTAAATAATAAGACGATTAGAATCATAGCACCCTTCTCTTTTTTTGTCACCACAAATTTTTGTTTATTTGGCGGGCTGTTTGTCTACAATCCGTTCCGGGTGCGTGTAAAGATTAAACGAGCTGCCGCGGATAAAGCCGACTGCCGTGATTCCCAAGTCATCAGCCAGCGACAAGGCCAGTTCAGTCGGAGCAGATTTCGACAAAACGATTTCGCAGCCGATCTTCGCTACTTTCAGTAAAATTTCAGAAGAAATTCGGCCGCTGAAAGCGATGACTTTATCGCGTACGTCAATATTGTTTACCAGGCAATAGCCATAAATTTTATCCAGCGCATTGTGCCTGCCAATATCCATGCGCGAAACGATGATGCCGTTTGCGTCGCATAGCGCCGCATTATGGACACCACCGGTCTGTTTGAACATTTCTGCTGAGTCGCCCATGTCCTCCATCAATTGAAAACAATTTTCTGGACTCAGTGTCACCCGAACTTCTGTCATTTTCTTGGCAATCATAGCATCGTGCGCAAAAACAAATCCCTGGCGACTCATGCCGCAGCAGGAACTGATAAAGCGCTTGTTCTGCAGCTGCTCAAAAAACGGATAGACTTTTTCGGCGGTGATGTGTACGGTACCGGTTTTTTCATCCACTCGTATATCCTGTATGTCTTTGTAATTAGGAATGACGCGTTCAGAGACCAAAAACCCAATGGCCATTTCTTCCATCTGCTCCGGTGAACAGACAATCGTAATAAATTCCTTGCCATTTATTTTGATCGTTGCCGGCTGTTCAACTACAACGCGGTCCTCTTTTTCAATAAATCCGCCTTTTTCATAACGCATGATTTTGCGTACTTTATCTTGTTCCATCCGGCTTGTTCCCTCCTAGAAAATGTTGATCAATTGGCCGATCGAAAAGAAACACAGAAACGGCAATATCGTCTTCGACTTTGATGTCTGAAAAAAGATGAACAAACTTCGCGCCTACCAGCTCTTCCATACCTTCCGGAGCTGCTGTTGCATAAACACTTTGAATCATCCGCGTACGGGCAGCGTGGACCATCTCTCTGCCTTCTGGTGTTCTGGCTATAAACTGCTCAGACGGACTCAGGTTCCCATACAAAGTCGCAATGGCCATGTCATTGACAAAGACCGTCTGGATTCGTTCCGGGCCCTTACCGAAAAGATTCTTCCGCAATTTGCGGATGATGTCATTAAACTCATGAATTTGTCTGGACATGTGACTCTTCGCCTCTTTCGGACTGTTTATTTTTTGCTTCCAACGAGACAGGTTCATCCTACAGTTTGGTATTCAAAATGGAATTCCCTTGATTTGACTTATTTTTTAAAATTCTGTTGTATATCACATTTTTACTGTTTATAATAATAGCATATGTTGGTCTTGCCGTACGTTGTTGCGGCAACGCTTTCACTCTTCCCATAATAAATGGATTGGTCCTTTAACAAGTCCTGTTAAGACACTATTCCACTATGAAACAGATGCACTTGTCAAGGTGTGTTTTTCATAGTGGATTTTTTTATCCCGTTTTAACGGATACTAAAAACCTGTATTCCCCTATTGGCACAAGTTCCAACAAGCAAATTTTTCTCACCCTAAAAGGAGGTTTTGGCATGTCCATTAAAATCAACGGTTCACCCATCGAATTCGAACAGGGAAAAACCATACTGCAAGTCATCAACCAAGAAAAGATTTTGCATCCGCAAATTTGTTATATGCCCGAAGTGGATCCGATCGAAACCTGTGACACGTGCATCGTCGAAGTTGATGGCAAGTTAGTCCGTGCCTGTTCAACTCCTGCAGCTGCTGGCATGGATGTTCAGCTTGCATCGCCCCGTGCAAAAGAAGCACAAACGGAAGCAATGGACCGGATCCTCGAAAACCACTTGCTTTACTGTACTGTTTGCGACAACAACAACGGCAACTGCAAAATCCACAACACCGTCGATTTGATGGAAGTGGAACACCAAAAATATCCGTTCGAGCCGAAATGCTCAGTTGACGAAGTTGATTTAACCAATCCTTTTTACCGCTATGACCCAAACCAATGCATTGCTTGCGGCCAATGCGTAGAAGTTTGCCAGAACTTGCAAGTCAATGAAACCTTAACCATGGACTGGGCACGCGATCGTCCGATTGTCCTTTGGGACGGCGGCGCTAAAATTAACGATTCTTCCTGTGTCAGCTGCGGCCAGTGCGTCACCGCTTGCCCATGCAACGCCTTGATGGAAACGTCGATGCTTGGCGAAGCTGGCTTTATGACCGCGATTCCAGAAAAAATTCTTTCTCCAATGATCGATTTGGTAAAAGACGTGGAACCGGGTTACAGCGGCATCATGGCTGTATCGGATGCAGAAGCGAAAATGCGTGAAACACGCACAGAAAAAACCAAAACGGTCTGCACATTCTGCGGCGTCGGCTGCTCGTTTGAAATTTGGACAAAAGATCGTGAAATCCTTAAAATTCAGCCAGTCTCAGAAGCTCCTGCCAATGCGATTTCCACATGCGTTAAGGGTAAATTCGGCTGGGATTTCGTCAACAGCGAAGAACGCATCACCACTCCCCTTATCCGTAAAAATGGCGAGTTTGTCGAAGCCAGCTGGGAAGAAGCACTTGATCTTGTGGCTTCGAAATTCAAAGCAATCAAAGAAGAAAACGGCAAAGATTCCATCGGTGTTATTTCTTCTTCAAAAATCACCAATGAAGACAATTACGTCATCCAGAAACTGAGCCGCCAAGTATTTGAAACGAACAACGTTGACAACTGCTCACGCTACTGTCAATCCCCTGCAACTGACGGCCTTTTCCGTACAGTCGGCATGGGTGGAGATGCCGGAACGATTAAAGACATTGCCAGTGCTGGACTTGTTATTATCGTTGGCGCCAATCCTGCAGAAGGCCATCCGGTTTTGGCGACACGTGTCAAACGTGCGCATAAGCTGCACGGCCAGAAATTGATTGTTGCAGACATGCGCAAAAACGAAATGGCCGAGCGCTCAGATATCTTTATTACGCCGAAGCAAGGAACTGACCAAGTATGGCTCATGGCGGTTACCAAATACATGATCGATCAAGGCTGGCACGATCAACAGTTTATCGATGACAATGTAAACTATTTTAACGACTTTAAAGAAGTGTTGGATCAGTACACATTGGAATACGCAGAACAGCAAAGCGGCGTGTCTAAAGAAACCATCATCCAGACGGCTGAAATGATCCGCGACGCGGATGGTACGTGCATCCTTTGGGGCATGGGCGTTACACAAAACACTGGCGGTTCAGATACCTCTGCTGCGATTTCCAACCTGCTATTGGCAACAGGCAACTACCGCCGTCCAGGCGCTGGCGCTTATCCGCTTCGCGGCCACAACAACGTTCAAGGCGCATGCGATATGGGCTCATTGCCAGGTTGGCTTCCGGGCTACCAGCACGTAACTGATGACGCTGCACGCCAAAAATTCGAACGGGCTTACGGTGTGAAAATTGATGACAAGCCGGGCATGGACAATATCCATATGCTGCAGGCTGTTGATGAAGGCATCATGAAAGCCATGTATGTTGTCGGCGAAGATATGGCATTGGTTGATTCAAATGCCAATCACGTAGATGACGTACTATCAAAACTCGAGTTTTTCGTAGTCCAGGACATTTTCTTCTCACGCACTGCACAATACGCGGATGTAATTTTACCGGCAGCCCCGTCGCTTGAAAAAGACGGAACGTTCACCAATACGGAACGCCGCGTTCAGCGTTTGTACAAAGCCCTTCCAGAGCTTGGCCAGTCAAAAGCAGACTGGTGGATCGTTCAGGAAATCGCCAACCGCCTTGGCGCAGGCTGGAACTACAGCCACCCAAGCGAAATATTCGCTGAAATGGCGAGTTTGTCTCCATTGTTTGCTCAAGCAGACTACGCTTCTATGGAAGGCTGGAACAGCTTCCTGTGGGGCAGCTTGGACGGTGAAAGCACACCGTTGCTTTATGTAGATGGCTTTAACTTCCCGGATAAAAAAGCACGTTTTGCCTTATCTGACTGGGTAGAGCCGGTTGTATTCCCTGCTGAATACGATCTTCATATAAACAACGGCCGCCTGTTGGAGCATTTCCACGAAGGCAATATGACCGATAAATCTAAAGGCATCATCTCTAAACTGCCAGAGACCTTTGTCGAAGTATCTCCACAGCTGGCACAGGAACGCGGACTGGAAGACGGCTCGACCGTCCGCCTTGTCTCTCCTTATGGCGCATTGAAATTACCGGTAATTGTAACAAACCGAGTTAAAGGCAATGAATTGTTTTTGCCGATGAACTCGACGAAAAAAGAAACGGCCATCAATTTCCTGACCGGCCCAGCTGGAGACCAGCGCACCAATACACCTGCCTACAAACAGACGAAGGTTCGGATGGAAGTCTTGAAAGACCATGTCAAGAGCCCGCTGCCAAAATCAAATCCGCGCGATAAGAAACGCAATCCGGTATCCGGTATTCAAGTAGAACGCAAATGGGCACGTGAAGGCTATGTGCATTTGACCGATCAACGATAGAAAGGTGATGTGATGTCCTATGGCAAGTCCTATAACGCAAATCAAGAAAAAAGAATGGACGGCAGAAGAAATACGCCAGCAAAAGCTCTATGAGTTGGAAACCCTAATTGCCGAACAAAATGAGGCATTAAATAAACTATTGGCCATCACTGGTGATCTGGACGATGCGGGAGTTTTGGACGCCGTTCTAGCAATGGTCAAAGCCAAAGAAGGAATCGCTGAAGTGGTCATGGGGCAAGCAACCCGTGAGCCGGTAACCAATCTTATCAATAACATGTTGAGTGCAGCAGGTGCATTAACAGCAATTAACCCGGAATCAACGGGCAAGCTGGCATCGAGTGTCGTGAATGGATTGAAAGAAGCCGAAGCACAAAACCAAAACGGCAAGAAAATTGGAATCTTCCAGATGCTCAAAGCAATCAGAGACCCTGACATCAACCGCTCCATCAAGTTCGGACTTAATTTCCTAAAAGGGATGGGCAAAGGACTGGATCGTTAAACAATAGTTGCATTTTAAACAGTCACGGCTTATTGATAGCCGTGGCTGTTTTTTTGCGTGATTTATTTAGTTGGCGGCTCTCCTCAAGTCATTCTCTCTGTGGTTTTCGTCCAGTTACAGAATGGGACTTGTAAAAAGTACTTATTATATAGAAGGAACTGCATTTAACTTGGTTTCATTTTAGTCTGCAGCAATTCCAAAACAGTTTTAAAATATACTCCCTACAGGTTTATTTATTTCTTTCATTATCAAGCCCCTCTACTAATAAGTTAGTTAGATTTTAGAGTAGCTTGTACTGTTACAGAATGGATGATAGGAAAAGCTTGCCGCCCCGTTGTTGGCTTGAGAGGTTTAAGGTTTTGAATTTCATCCTTTCCACAACACTCTCCTCTTTTTCACTTAACAATTCACCATCAAAACGGCAGTCCGGAATTGAACGCTGCTTTTATCGCCGGTTATCTGCTCTTATCCAGAAATAATCGGTTTTATCGGTTTTTTAAGACATGCCCCCATTTCTGTTATATATTAATAAACAAGAAAACAAACTGTATTAATACAGTTTGTTCAAGAAATTCTTTATATCAGAAAGGGATGGATAGCATGGTCACAAACAAACTTCAACAAATCGAGGAACTGAAAAAGAGCTGGGAGCAGGACGAACGCTGGAATGGCATTGAACGCATGTATTCAGCTGAAGAAGTGGTAAAACTTCGCGGCTCAGTACAAATCGAACATACACTGGCGAGAAAAGGTGCTGAACGTTTATTCCGGTCGATTCATGAAGAGGATTTTGTAAACGCTTTAGGTGCGTTAACTGGCAACCAGGCCGTTCAACAAGTGAAAGCAGGCTTAAAGGCAATTTACTTAAGCGGTTGGCAAGTAGCTGCAGATGCCAACTCTGCAGGCCAGATGTACCCAGACCAAAGTTTGTACCCGGTCAACTCGGTCCCTGACGTTGTGAAGAAAATTAACCAAGCATTGATGCGGGCCGATCAGATTGACGGGGTTGAAGGTACGGAAGGTTTTGACTGGTTCGCCCCAATTGTAGCCGATGCCGAAGCCGGCTTTGGCGGACCACTGAATGTTTTTGAACTGATGAAAGCAATGATCGAAGCTGGAGCTTCTGGCGTCCACTTTGAAGACCAGCTCGCTTCGGAGAAAAAATGTGGACACTTAGGCGGCAAAGTACTGCTTCCTACTCAAAACGCAGTGCGCAATCTAGTTTCTGCCCGATTGGCAGCAGATGTGCTTGGCGTTCCAACCATCATTATCGCCCGTACAGATGCAGATGCCGCTGATTTGATCACAAGCGACATTGACCCGCGTGACCATGCTTTTATCACTGGCGAACGCACACCGGAAGGATTTTACCGTACCAACGCAGGCATTGATCAAGCCATTGCACGCGGCTTGGCATACGCACCTTATGCGGATCTTGTCTGGTGTGAAACATCTCACCCGAACTTAGAAGAAGCTCAGCAATTTGCGGATGCCATCCATGCGGAGTTCCCAGGCAAGCTACTCGCTTACAACTGCTCGCCTTCATTTAACTGGAAAGCAAAGCTAGATGAAGAAACAATCGCAAAATACCAGGTTGAACTTGGCAAAATGGGCTACAAATTCCAGTTCGTTACATTGGCTGGTTTCCACTCATTGAACCACAGCATGTTCGAACTTGCTCACGATTACAAAGACAACGGCATGGCGGCATACTCGAAGCTGCAGCAGGCTGAGTTCGCCAACGAATCAAAAGGCTATACAGCTACACGCCACCAACGTGAAGTCGGTACCGGTTACTTTGATGAAATTTCACAAATCGTTTCAGGCGGAACCAGCTCCACTACCGCTATGAAAGGCTCGACGGAAACCGCTCAATTCACAACAACCAAGTAAGCCCTTGCCAAGTTTTGACTAGTATCTATTCCATCGCCACGGCATTCAAAAATAAACTCTTGGAGGAGATCCTTATGAAAACGACTAAAAACTACGAGACACGCACCAAGAAAGAATGCCGCGAGTGCGGATGCGAAATCAAAGAACGTCAGCAGTCCATCATTTACGAATGTGAGCGCTGCATGTGCAATAAAGAAGAATAAAGAGAATCCACTCGAAAATTGTGGCCATTGAAAAACCTGCCCTCGGAATCAGCAGAGACTAAAAAAGAGTCAGAAAACAGGAAATCCTGTCTTCTGACTCTTTTTTCCCTTTAGTGTTCCCCAGTTTGCCTGCACTCATCCAGTGTGGTGTTATAGCCAAAAAACGAAGTGTCTATGCCTTCGATAAATGAGGGCAATTTTTCTGATCTGCCTCACCATTTATCGGTATTCACGTAAACCCAAACTAGGGTATACTTAACAATTAGGTGTTTGATTATTCAAACGCATTTGAAAATACTGACTACACACCTGGAGGCTAATCATGATTAAATTTCCAAAACCAACAGTCGAACAGTTTTTCCGTACATACTCCATTACGAATTTCACCGTCAGCAAAGATGAGCAGAAGCTGGTTTTCAGTTCCAATTTGAACGGCAAAATGAACTTATGGGCAATGGATTTGCCGGACACCTACCCTTATCTATTTGCACACCAAGAAGATTCGAGCAGCTTCATTAAATTTGATCCGGAAAATCGCTTTGTGTTAGCCGGTTTTGACAGTGACGGAGATGAAAATCATCACATTTATTCCTTGCCATTTGAAGGCGGTCTCCCGCAGCCATTAATCCAAGGAGCGGCTGATGAAAAATATTTCTTCGCCCATTTGAGTGAGGATGGCAAACGCCTTTACTATATGACTTCTGAAGGCAATCCATCCTTTCTGAACACCAAAGTGCGCAATTTAGAAGATGGAACGGATCGTTTGCTGAATGAAGGTCAAACTGCGCCGACATACTTGAAGGCTGTTTCAGACAACGAAAAGGCATTTGTGTTTTCTCAATCCTTTGCCAACACATTTGTAACCAATTTTGTTCGCATCGGCGAAGAAACGCATTGCCTAACACCGGATCCGGATAAAGTTCATGTTGTATCAGAAGCAGTATTTACAGATGAGAAAACGATTTATTTTGCCACTGACTTCGACAATGAACACAACTATTTGGCAAAATTTGATTTAACCAGCAAACGATTCAGCAAAGTGCTGGAAATTGAAAATGAAAGCATCGAAGCTGTCAAATGGGATAAAGAAAACGGCCAATTTTATTTGATCACAGAAAAAGGAGTAATGGACAAATTGTACCGCTACGATTTGCAAAATGGAGACTTGGCTGAATTGAGAACGCCAGTTGATGTGTTGGAAAAACTCCATGTCGGACAATCGGGCAACTTATATTTGATGGGCAGAAGCGCCACTGTTCCGCATAATTTATTTCATTCCGAAAATGGAATCAGTTGGAGACAGTTGACCAACAACCGAGTGTTGGGACTCAGTTCAGACAATATGGTCGAACCGGATGTGGTCAGCTACACATCATTCGATGGCATGGAAATCGAAGCGCTGCTGTTTAAGGCGAAACCCGAGAACGACAACGGACACACTATATTTTGGCCGCACGGTGGACCACAGGCATCGGAACGAAAGTTTTTCAGGTCCATGTTCCAGTGTTTCCTGAACCGCGGCTATACGATTTTCGCACCGAATTTCCGAGGCAGCACAGGCTATGGCTCTTCATTTGTCAAACTTGTCGAGCAGGATTGGGGCGAAGGGCCGAGACTTGATTGCATCGCTGGGATCGAGTGGCTTTTTGAGCAAGGCATTACGGACCGGGAGAAACTGTTCCTGGTGGGAGGCAGTTACGGTGGCTACATGGCATTGCTGCTGCATGGTCGCCATTCGGAATACTTCAAAGCAGTGGTCGATATTTTCGGCGTCTCCAACCTGTTTACGTTCGTCAACTCGGTGCCCGAACATTGGAAACCGATCATGGAACGCTGGCTTGGTGACCCAGAACGGGACAAAGAACGCTTTATACGAGATACCCCAGTCACCTATCTGGATGGCATGACCAAACCCATGCTCGTCATTCAAGGCGCCAAAGATCCACGGGTTGTCAAAGAAGAATCCGATCAGATTGTCGCGAAATTGAAAGAACTGGGACGCGATGTAGAATATCTGGTGCTTGACGATGAAGGCCATGGTTTCTCGAAAAAAGAAAACGAAATTGCCGTTTACAGTTCGATGCTTCAATTCCTTGAAAAGCATCAGGCATAACAAGCAATAAACGAAAAAGCTGCAAAAAACCGGCAACCCGATCCAAATGGGTGTTGCCGGTTTTCGGATGTCTAGGCATGTTCCTTTTCTTCAATCAGCTCCGCCAGATTCTTCCGTCTGTTGTTGAGACCATGCACCCCATTCAACTGCAAAGCAGCAATTTCCGGAACTTTGTACAGCGGAAAATCGGGTAGATTTTTAAACGGATTAATTTTTCTGCACTTTTAAGATCAGGAAGTTTGGACTCTTCATTAATCGATCGTATTGATCTGGCGCCAACTCCTTGAATAAAGCAGTCGGTTGGGGTTCAGTGACGCTTTCAATTGTAAAGTGAGCCAATAAGGAAGTGAAGACTTCGCTTAAGGAACGGCGATAAAATGGAACTTCGTAAGTCTTTCCTGCTTTTTCCCACTTGTCGATAATCAGCTCCGTAGAAAAATACTGGGCTCCATTCAACAGCTTCAGATCTGTCAACGGATGATGAATCGACAATAAGAAACTGCCGCCGGGTTTTAAAATCCGGTTAAATTCTGCAAAAACTGACGGCCAGTCCTTCAAATAATGCAGCGTTAATGAACTGACAATCAAATCATACTGTTCATCTTTAAATGGCAGCGGCTGTTCCAGGTCCAAACGCAAAACTTCCACTCTTTCACCAAGTCGCTTTTGGGTGGCACCTACCATTTTCGGGCTCATATCTACCGCTGTCACTCGTGCTCCTTTGTCAGCTAGTTGCTTTGTATACCAACCAGCCGCACATCCAGCATCCAGCACTTGCAAGCCAGCCAGTTCAGTCGGGACTAGCTGCATCATAGCTGGCCTTTCGTATTGAGTATTATAGAGATTATTATTATTTTCCATCTGTTCATACACGCCTGCCAGTTTATTGAATGTCTCCAACACTTGTTTTTTCATCTTCCACCTCCTAGCTTATTCGTTTTCCCCATGCTCCCTGCCAATTTTATAAAGTACATGTTTTTTCAAAGGACTGTCCACATCCAGTTTTGGGTGATCAAAGTCTTCCACCTTGTGCATACCGATTCTTTTCATAACGGTTTGAGAAGGTTTATTGATGGCCGCTGTAAATGAATAAATTTCTGTCATGTTCAATGGTCCGAATGCATAAGCAAGACAAGCCCGTGCACCTTCGACCGCGTAGCCTTTTTTCCAAAACTGCTTGTCCAGGCGCCAACCAATTTCTGCATGCCCTTTCCCAAGAATCGGCATAGTAATTTCCAACATCCCAATAAAGCCAATAAATGTCGCATCATCTTTCTTTTCTACCGCCCACATCGTATAAGCTTTATCGGTCATATGCGTTTCAAAGCGATCAATTAACTGACCTGCTTCATCTTCGTTCAATAGCTTCGGAAAATACTCCATCACGTCTACATCTATTGACATAGCTGCAAACAGACTGCGGTCCCGTTGCTCCCAGCGACGGAAGCCAAGGCGTTCCGATTCGAACAAGTAAGTCGTCCCCATCTTCTTCATCCTTCCCTAGGCGTCAAATTTCCTCTTTGAGATTAGTTTACCAAAGAATGTTATTTTAAACAGCTGTACACTTAATGGTCACTTTCAGAGCGATTCCTTATCGAAAATTTCATTAATAGCAAAATACTGAAAATAAAGATTGCAAAATACGTATTTTTTTTGCATTATTATAGATAGGGATAATTATTAATGCAAAAATATTTTGCGCTATAATTTTATTTCATAGCAGAATTGGCTCGTTCCATTTTTTTACAACTTGTCCAGTATAAAATTCAGAGAAGATTGGGGCAATAAAAATGATCGTTAAAAATTTTTTCATGCATCTTTCAGAAAACCAACTTTTAAATAAAGCAGCTCAAAGTTACGGATTTAAACTTGGTGCGCACAGTGTCGTAGCAGGAACCAACATCGAAGAAGCCATCGGAAGCATCAAAGAATTGAATGCGCAAGGCATCAGCTGCACCATCGACAACCTCGGTGAATTTGTCCATGACAAAGCAGAAGCGTTGGAAGCGAAAAACCAAATTTTAGGGGTAGTGGACGCTATCCACACCCACCAAGTGGACGCTCATATTTCATTAAAGCCTTCACAACTGGGCTTGGACATTGATTACGATTTTTGCCTGGAAAACATTAAGGAAATTGTCGCTAAGGCTTCTGAGCATAATATTTTCATCAATTTTGATATGGAAAATTATGCACGTTTGCAGCCTTCCTTTGATTTGATGGATGAGCTGTCAAAAGACTATGATAATATTGGCACCGTTATTCAATCGTATTTCATTCGAGCAGAAGATGACATTAAAAAATACAGCGATTACCGCCTCCGTATCGTAAAAGGTGCCTACAAAGAGCCGGAAACTGTCGCCTACCAAAGCAAAGAAAAAATCGATGCCAACTTTATTGAATTGATTGAGTATCATTTAGTAAATGGCAAGTTCACATCTATCGCAACACATGACCACAATGTCATTGCACATGTAAAACAATTTGTCGTTGACCACAACATTCCAAAGGAAAAGTTTGAATTTCAGATGCTGTACGGCTTCCGCAAAGAAATGCAAGTAGACCTTGCAGAACAAGGCTATAACTTCTGTACGTACATCCCATTCGGCACCGATTGGTACGGGTACTTTATGCGCAGACTGGCTGAACGCCCGCAAAACCTGAACTTGGTTGTGAAACAAGTATTCACTAAAAAAACCAACACAGCAATCGGCGCCATTGCTGGAGCATTTCTACTCGGACGCCTGACAAGCAAAAAATCATAAATTAAAAATCAGTGAAGGTCAAATACTGACGGACACCGCAAATAAAACCTGGAGCCTTTTAAGGGCTGCCAGGTTTTATTTACATGATATAAAATATGCTATGCCTTCGTTTCGCATTGCTCTTTGCTTATTTTTTATTGCGGTACAGATACATTGTCAACGGGGCAAAAATTGCGGTCATAATGGCAGATACCAGTAGCACATTGGCCACTTGCTGCCATGTACCCATGCCATGCATAAATCCTCGGACCGCAGTCGCCAGTGTAGAAATAGGATTAACATTAACAAAGCCTTGCAGCCAGGTTGGCAGCGTTGCTGGATCTACAAAGACATTGCTAATAAAAGTCAGTGGCATCATTACCAAGAAACTCATCATCATCAACGACTTTTCAGAACGCACAACTAATCCAAGAGTTGTCCAAATCCACGATAAGCTAAACGAAAACACCAACACTAAGGCTATGGCCAGCAATACCCCGACTAAGCCGCCTTCCGGCCGAAAACCAAGCATCAAGCCGAGCAGCACCATTACTCCGGAAGCCATCGTATAGCGAACCACATCAACCAGCAAAGCTCCAATCAATGCTGATGGCAACCAAATTGGCAAAGTTCGAAAACGGTCAAAAATGCCTTTTCGTATGTCGTTGTTCAAATCAATGCCTGTATACATCGTAATTTGTGCAACTGTCATAACCAGAATACCCGGCAACAGAAATTGAAGATAGTCACTGGTTGAACCCGCTATAGCTCCACCAAATAAGTAAGTGAACATCAAAAGGAAAATGATCGGAAACAAGGTAACATCAAACATCTGTTCAGGAACATGTTTAATCCGCAATAGGGCACGTGAAGCAAATGCCATTGACGAAGACCAGCCACTTGGCGGCTCCGGTCGATTGCCTGAAGCAATGGCTTGCAGCAGACGTTCATCGGTACTTTCATCTATGCTGCCCGTTGCAATCGTCGTTTCTCTTGTTCGCTGTTGTACAGTCATAAGATCTCCTCCTCGGAATCTTGTTGCTGTTCGGCTGCGTGTCCGGTCAAGGTCAGGAATACTTCGTCAAGGCTTGGGCGCCCCAGGGCAAAATCACTGACTTTGATATCACGTCGTGCAAATTCTCTCAAAGCTTCCGCCACACGCGCAGAATCGTCTGCCTGTGCGGTCAGCGATGTGGAATCAGACCCAAGGTGAACTGTTCCATCCAAATAATCTTCAAGTATATCAATGGCTCGTTGTTGGTCTTCCGCATGCACGAGCTGGACACTTAAGGTACCGCGTCCAACCGATGCTTTCAATTCACTGCTAGTACCTTCTGCAATAATTTTGCCGCGCTGGATAACCCCTATACGGTCCGCCAGCTGATCTGCTTCTTCCAAGTATTGGGTAGTCAGCAATACTGTCGTCCCGGTCCGAACCAATGCACGAATAATGTCCCAAACCTGGTTGCGGCTGCGCGGATCAAGACCGCTTGTCGGCTCATCCAAAAACAACAGGTCTGGCGTGACCACGATGCTTGCAGCAATATCGATGCGACGGCGCATGCCGCCTGAATATTTTTTAACTTGCCGTTTAGCTGCATGATCAAGCCCAAATGCCACAAGTAATTCTTCTGCTCTCGCCTTTGCCTGCTTGCGTGTATATCCCATCAATCTCGCAATCAACATCAAGTTTTCGATGCCAGTCAGATCTTCATCAATCGACGCATATTGCCCCGTAAGGCTGATGCGCTTCCTGATCGCAGCGCCGTCGGAAGCCAAGTCATGGCCAAAAATTTGGGCACTGCCCGCATCCGCTGGAAGAAGTGTCGCAAGAATTCGGATCGTTGTCGTTTTCCCTGCTCCATTGGGACCTAAAAAGCCATAGACTGTGCCTTTTGGAATGGCCAGATCGACGCCATCCACTGCATGTTCTTTTCCGAAAACCTTTACCAATCCCTTCGCTTCAATCGCCAATCCTTCACTTGTAGAGAACTGTTTGTCTTGTCTCAATATCCTCACCTTTTTCTATGGGTTTATGGATAAATAAAAACAGATTTTCCCCGCATCGATTAAACAAACCCGTTTTGACAGCAGTAACTTAAAGACATTTTTCAACTAGCAGGACTTTTTCACCCTGACCCAGGATCGAAAAGATAAAAGCATTGCCGCAGACGACAAGTTACAAAACAATTTTGCATCAACAACTAATTTTACTTGTCTGTCGAGTCACCGACACATTCCTGCGCTTCTGATTTTTCATATGACCTATTATACCAAACATTTGTTCTAATTAAAAGAAAGAATATTCAGTTTTTTTAAAATTGTATTGTTTAATCCGAAATGCAATTGCCTTTTTCTGCAATCAGCTCAAAGCACTGTTTGTTATACCTTTCGTTTAATTGCAAAAAAAAAAAAAGCATCCCTCCCCACACTTTGGCGGAAAAAGATGCTCTATCATCTTCTCAAATCATGACTTGAACTTAGTTGACTGCTTCTTTTTTTTCATTTAATTGGGCAGACAGTTCTTGGAACCATTCTTTGTCATCTGTCGCAAGCGCCAGATCAATCAAAAAGCCTAATTGAGCTGCATCTTTTGTATGTGATTCTGGAATGCTTTCTACTTGGTTCACTAGCATCGGAATAGTCATGCCGATCATTTCTTCGTTATCGCTTTCCACCACAGTCACATTCACAGCTTCCTTAAGGACATTCATGGAATCAATGAAACCGATGATCAGTTCGTCGTGGCGGGATTTGCCTTTAACCCAATCACTTGTTTTCAAAATCGCTTTATTTGTAACCATATCTATGCACCTTCTTTGTATTATTTATCGTTCATTCATGTGAAATAAAATCAGCTTTTAACTTCATAACTCACTTTTCCCTAAAAAGCCGTTGACAAACGTCATCTCCCAAAATATAAGTGAATTTTTACAACAAGATCCTCCCTTTTAATCAGGGCATATTGCTGAGCTTAAGCGTCGAGAACTTGTTGATGAGTCTAATTCTACGGCTGTCTGGCCCCAAATACAAACTATTTGCCTCAGCTTCGAGATATCTAAAAATCGGGTAAATTGAGAAAATGAATCTGTTTGCTTGTTTCCGTCCAGTTTGTAAATGGAACTGAAAACACCTCTACTTCATGCGGCTAACAGAGCCGCCAGTAGAGGTGTTATGTGGTCTAATTTAATAGTTCAAAATCTCAATGAAAATTAAATCGACCAGTTGATGAGCATTCCTGCGTGCGTTAGGCCCCCGCCGAAACCGTATAACAGCAGCTTGTCATCCGGTTTGATTTTGCCCTCTCTTACTCCTTGGTCCAAGGATAAAGGAATAGAGGCCGCAGATGTATTTCCGTAATACTCTAAGCTGTAGATCGTCCGTTCAAGCGGAAGTTCGTTTCTGTTGCAAATTGATTCAATGATGCGCAGATTGGCACTATGTGGAACAAACCAATCTACATCATCTTTTTCGAATCCTGCTTTTTTCATGAGAGCTTTCATTCCTTTGGGAACGGTATTGACTGCCCATTTGTACACCTCGCGCCCATTTTGAGTAACGAATCCGTTAACGGCCAATTCGTTGCCAAACAGTTGAGTGGAAAGATCGGTACAGTAGAGATTGTGCGCCAGTTCTCCATTTGTTCCCATGTGCGATTCAATAAAACTAGGCTTTTCTTCGTCGTATTCTACCAAAACTGCTCCTCCACCGTCACCAAACAGAATGCAAGTTGAACGGTCGCTATAGTCAAGAATTTTGGAAAATGTTTCTGCGCCGATGACCAGTATTTTCTTGTTTAAACCGGAAGTGATCAAGCCATTTGCCATGTGCAGACCATACGCAAATCCAGAACACGCTGCGTTTAAATCAATCGCACCGGTATTAGTTATCCCCAACTTTGCTTGAACCAGAGCCGAGACACTTGGCGTTTTAAAATCAGGTGTCATCGTACAAACAATAATCATGTCAACGTCATCTAATGACTTCTCGTAGCGATCTCTCAAATTTTTAACAGCTTTTATGCTGATATCGCTTGTAAATTCAGTGTCTGAAGCTATCCGCCGTTCTTTTATTCCAGTCCGTTGAATAATCCATTCATCATTTGTATCGACTAATTCTTCTAAATGGTGATTTGTCAGCTTCTTTTCAGGTACATAGGAACCGATAGCTGTGATTCTGGCTTTTGAAGTAGTTATGCGAATCGCCTCCTTTTAAAGTCTACACCTAATTCTAACATCAACTATTAGTATTAGGTACTAATTTATAATTTCAATTGAATTTTCAATTTTACTAAATGCTTTGTTCGTGAAATATGTATTTCTGCAGGATATAAGGATATAATTGATCTGCTCCAATTATTTTGTGAGGTGAGAAAATGAGAAGTGGAAATCCAAGTTTAAAAGCTGAAGCGTTTCAAAATTTCAAAGAGTCTGATGCTGGCCGAAAGATGACCATTCAAGGGACAGTAAACAAAACATTCATTTTACTGTTGCTGCTGTTGGTGACTTTTGTCTATTCCTGGAACCAGTTTGTGACTAGCCCCAATAGCGTATTGCCGCTAATTTTAGTAGGAGCTATCGGCGGTCTTGTAATTGGTCTTGTTACCGTCTTTGTACCCAAAGTTTCACCTTTTACAGCACCTGTTTATGCATTGCTTCAAGGACTGTTTCTCGGGGCTGTATCCGCCCAGTACGAAGCTCAATATGGCGGCATTGTTTTTCAGGCTGTACTGATTACGATCGGCGTTTTGCTGAGTTTGTTGCTGGTTTATAAGTCGGGACTGATCAAAGTAACACAGAATTTCAGAATCGGCATTGCTGCGGCGACAGGCGCTATTTTCCTTGTATACCTAATATCTTTTGTCGGCGGATTTTTCGGCTTTGAAATCCCCCATCTGCATGAATCAACACCTTTGGGTATCGGCATCAGCGTTGTAATCGTCATTATAGCTGCATTGAATTTGGTTTTGGATTTTGACTTTATCGAGAACGCAGCGGCGAAACAAGTCCCTAAATACTTTGAATGGTATGGCGCTTTTGGACTGCTTGTGACATTGGTCTGGCTTTACCTCGAAATTCTTCGCCTGTTGTCTAAAATACGCAGCAGATAAACAGAAACGTCCTGCGGGGCGTTTTTACGTTAATACAAACTGAAAAGCGCCGCATCCTTAAACCATCGTGGTTTTGGGATGCGGCGCTTTTCAGTACCATATCGCTGTTATTTCTTCGTACTTGTATTTTTTTGCATGGTGCGTGGAACTGCTTTAGTGGCTTTGTATTGCTTGTAACCACCCAGATATTCTTGGTACCTTTCCAAATATGTTTTTACAGGGGCGATTCTTTTTTCTTCCTTTATTACTGCAGCCATCTAAATCATCCTCCTTAGTATTGTTCCTTCTAAAACATGCGTTTACTGGAGTTAAAATTCTTTGGTGCTCGAGTACAAGGGAATTGGTGATTTAATCGTTTCATGTGTTGATTTTTGGTGATACGGGATGATATAAAAAAGTTCGCTTGGGCAGCTACCAGACACCTGGCATAGGCTATGGAAAACATCCTCTGTAAGTTCATACCGTTCCACGCAGTTTGGCAATGCCCTCGCCTTATCAGATGTATGTTCAAGCATCTTTTCATCTATATCCACCCATACCGTCTGCACTTTGGTGTAAAGTTTCCCTTTTTCCATGAAAGATATTTCTCTGGTCAGTCGCGCAAAAAATGTGATGAAAACAAATTCATTTTCATGGTGAACATTTTTGGATCTGAGAAAAAAGTAGCTAACCAATTCTGAACGCAATTGCTCTATCTGTTCGATGTTATCTCTCCCTTTTTAGACCCATCATTCGTATGAGTCTTGTTGTTGTTTATTCGAGCACACCAATCGCCTTTGAAAGACGTTCAGCAAAGTTTTCCGGAGATTCTTTTGAAGTCAATTGAAGGCAATACATCCCACGTTCCATAGATAGCTGCTGAGAATAACTTATAGGGAGAAGTATGGGATGTCGGACAAGCGCGTTAGTAAAAACTGAAAGTTCCTCAGGAAGCAGATAAACTACTGCATTATTCACTGTTTTACGCTCATCGTCAATTATTTCAAAAGATACGTTCAGGTTCATGGTCATGCTAACTTGAATATCAGGCCTCCTTCGCACGATGACCGATCGTTTTTTTTGAAGCCGCAAAGCATCTGGAAAAATAGCAACTTCAGCATCAAAGAACTTTCCTATGGCCACTGCCTTATGCGCCAACGAATCTAATGCAATCACTCCAACCACTCCTTTGAGTTTTAAAACTAAAACATGGAACGCAGTTTTGGAAATAGATATTTAAAATTATCTAATATTTCAGAAATAAAAATCAAATTTAACTAGTATAAGAAATTCTAAAAATAATTAATTCTAATTACCCAAATAAGTATTTATACCATTAATAATAATCGCTGATTTAATAATTTAAGACTATAATATCGACCTTAATATGTAAATAGTTTTAAAATATTCTTTTTATTCAGAAAAAAATAAGCTTTTCTTATATACTTAATTTATTTAACACCTTGTCCGTCTGAAACAGTTTGAGATGTTACTACAACAATAACTACTTCATATAATAAGGTTATATAAACTGCAATATTTTTTTAAAATAAAGAAAAGTATAAATTTTTTTACTTATAACTTCTTTTTATAATTACTTGAATAAATTTCGGAATAATCAGACAAAAAATAACTCTAGTTTATTGAATTAAACATTACTGAAGAGTATACTATTTATTAACCACTACTGTTTATAAAATAATAGCAATAAAAGGAGTTGTTCTTTTTGAATATCCAATTTAAAAAAGGTGCACTTAATTTATGCGTTCTTGTACTATTGGATAAACAAGATCGCTATGGGTATGAACTTGTCCAGAAAATTTCCAGCCGTATTAAAATATCAGAAGGTGCAGTCTACCCGCTTCTCCGCCGGTTAACCAAGGATGGCTATTTCACAACTTATTTACAAGAATCGAAGGAAGGGCCGCCTAGAAAGTATTACTCGCTTACAGCTCAAGGCAGAATCTACCTTGAGCTGCAACTTGAAGAATGGACCAGTTTTGTAGAAGGAGTCAATCTACTAATTGAAGAGGGTGTGCAAAATGACTGAAAAGCAATTTTTGCTAGAACTTGAGTCTGCCTTGTCGTCACTGCCACAAGCAGAGCGAATGGATATTTTGCAGGACATTCAGGAGTATTTTGCAAATGGTCAAATTGACGGGAAAACGGATAGTGAAATCGCCGCTGAACTTGGTACTCCAGAAGCGATTGCCAGAGAGCTGAACGAGTCTTTTAATTATCAACAAACAAATGTTGCTCCCACCTCCTTCGAACTGACAGAAGATCAGTTTGATACGATCGATATCCAAATAGAAAATGGCATCTTGCACCTCTCTCCTTCCAAAGATGGAAAAATGCATGCTGATGTCATAAATAGAAGTTATCGCCAGCAGTGGGTTGTGGATATTACGAACCGGACACTGGTCATCTTATTAAAAGAAGAAAGAAAATGGGGCCTCTTCAGCTTCACGGGCAGTTTGAAGTCTCCAACACTCAATGTCGAGCTACCAACAAAACGTTACGACAAGATTTTAATTTCTTCCGATCATGGCCGTATTACAGGCAGTGCCCTCCAATGCGCTGAACTTCAGGTGATGACCGATAATGGCCGTATCGATTTTTCTCAGATAAATGCAGATGATGCAGAATTTCAGTCAGGCAACGGAGAAATTTCGCTAAAGTCGATTTTAGCAAATGAATTAAGAGCCGAGACAGATAACGGACAAGTAAAAATACAAAATGTTCAAACTCAAAAATTAGATGTCCGATCAGACAATGGTGCCATTATCATGAGAAAAGTCGAAGGGAATATCCGTGCAAAAACCGATAACGGCCGTATTCACTTGTTGACAAACACTCTTGATCGAAACATCAAACTGGAAACTGGCAGCGGATCTATTGTGCTCGATGCACAGAATAAACCGAAAAACACGACTATCCAAGCAGAAGTTGATTGGGGAACAATTTCGGTATTTGGCTCTCAAAACACTAATAATGTTTTTGGAAATGGCCGTCACTCGGTTGATTTGAGGTCAGATTATGGGGACATTACGGTTCAACTTATTGAGTAAATAAAAGCGGTCCGAAAGCCCTTTAATCAGGACTTTCGGACCTTTTTTGTCCACTCCATTTTCAGCTATCAACCACTAGTTAACCTGATGCCCTACTTAGTTTAGACATCTCCCTAATTTCTCATTGAAACTTTAGTTCTGGAAGTACGTATATAATACTACCTTACAGAAATGGTGGTGTTCACCAAGTGACTGCTCATGATGCCGCTCCAAGGCACTCTCTCTCACCCAATGCCGTGAAATATTGGCGTATGGATGAACTAATTTCCAATTTAATTGCGTTTGTTGTGCTGGCAGTGTTGTTTTATCTGGATTTGCGCTTCGACTGGTACAGTTGGATTGGCTGGATTCTGATCGGTTTGACAATTTTCTTTCTCATCGGTTTAATTTGGTCAGTACTTAGCCCCCCACTCACATTTAAAAACTGGCGCTATGATTTGGATGAAGAGTTTTTGCATCTGCAATTTGGCATCTGGAGCCGAACAGAACAATTGATTCCGATGACAAAAATCCAGGCAGTTTCATTAACGCAAGGCCCATTGATGCGAAAGTATAACTTAGCTTCCCTGTCAGTGGAAACCATGGGTTCAAGCCATGCAATCCCGGCTTTGCCAAAAGAAAAAGCGACCGAACTCCGGGAGCGCATCGCTCAATTTGCCAAAATCAAGGAAGTGGAACAATGAGTGCTGCCCAACGCCATCACCCAGCGCTCATCCTTTTTAAAATCGGCAGGTTGATCCGAAATTCAATTTTTATTTTTCTGGTGTTGTTCGTTTTTCAAGCTGGCAACCCCTCTTCACTTTTTGTTTACGGCCGTTATGCTTTCATGCTGTATATTCTATGGTCTGTCGTATCTGCTGTTTTGACTTGGTTGACTACCACATATGCGCTAGATGAAGAGCGTTTTTATCTGCGGCGTGGTATTTTCAGCAAAACTGACCAATCGATTCCATTTTCGAAAGTACAAAACATCAACCGGCATACTTCCTTTCCACATCGCCTACTCGGTTTGACATCCATCCGTTTTGAAACCGGAATTGCCGGAGAAGATGCGTCAGTCAAATTCGAAGTGGCATCAAAAAATGAAGCGCTGCGGCTGGAAACGGCTGTGCAGATACAAAAAAGATCTGAGCCAGCAGAAGAACACAACCATACCGATGTGGTCGATGCAGCAGCCGAACCGGCACAAGCCAGATACAGTAATGTCGAAGAACGGACTGTCCATTTTCAACCGACACGCCGAGATTTAGTTAAAGCATCCTTAACATCCTTTAGCTTCTTGCTGCTCATTCCACTGCTTGCTTCACTTTATTACAATATCTCTGAATTCATTGGACTTGAAGAGCGGCTAAGCGGCATCGCGGCTTCTTTAATGGGATCACCTTGGATCATTGCCTCGGCAATTGGACTGATGCTCCTTGCCTCTTTTATTTTTGGTCTGCTCCACTCGTTTATCAAGTACGGGAAATACGAAATCTCTTCCGATCGCCAGCGAATTTATATTAAGAAAGGTGTATTATCGGAAGCGTCTTTTTCAATCGCTAAAGAACGTGTTCAAGCGATTGAAATCAAACAATCGTTTACCAAACGGATTCTTGGGTTGGCTGAAGTGAAACTGATCAGTGCCGGAAGCCTGTCCATGAATTCGGAAGACTTGAATATCAGCTCTCTTTATCCTTTTTTACCAAAGAATAAAGCCTATGCACTGGTCTCTGAACTGCTGCCGGGTTACCGCATCCAAGAACATATGCAGCGGCTGCCACGCCGGGCGCTGTGGGTCCGCCTGCTTAAGCCGAGCTGGGCATGGTTGATTCTTACTGCCATTCTGGCATACTTCAGACCCGATTTTTTAGGAATCGCAGGCACTTGGTGGATCGCCTCCAGTTTCCTGTTAGCATTCATTTTAGCATCTCGCGTACTGGATTTTTTGCACACTCGCTATTGTCTGAACGATGAACTGATTCAGCTGAAAGATGGTGGTTTTACCTCTACGCTATTCGTTACAAAACGCGAGAAAATTGTCGAAGTCGAAATCACGCAAACGCGGCTGCAACGCAGGCTTGGCTTGAATTCTCTCCAAACCGTCACGCGCGCACGACCGGTCCACATGTCTTACCTAAAAGATGTGCCGACTGACTTAGCCGGGACTTTCCGCCATTGGTACCGCGGCCGGACCAAAGAAGTGGAACTGGATTCCCGCAACTAAAATAACTCTTTGCCTACGTCCAGGCAAAGAGTTATTTTCTCTTGCTAAGTTCGATCTGACTGGTGGTGTAAAAATAAAATCAATTTTGTTCCATTGGGCTCACATCAATTAAAGAATTGTGTAAAGAACAGTATTTGCTAACGTAATCAGCGTCATCAAAATCGTGTTCAAAAATGCTCCTACGTAGACATTCCCCGTTTTTCTGAAGAAATAGCGATTGTAAATCGCTGCTACCAAAAGAATTGGAACCAGTCCGATAACAATAATCGATGACAAGGACTCCGCAGGATAGCCGCCTGTTCCTGTCAAGAAAAGCAATCCGTAATGGTAAGTCAGATACAGAACAAGTCCGCCAATAAAGTGAAGAATTGAAATTCCATACCCTTTCCATCCATCGTATGCATTGCTTGCTGTGTTAACATTCACCGAAAGACCAACGATGAAATAGTAGATAAAGAACAATGGTGCATAACGCAGAAGAGCCCAGACGTGCTGATCTTCAAACGTTTTCACTGCCAGCGTCCAAAGGCGGAAATCGACTTTAAATACGGCATCAATTGCATAAAGCAAGCCGTATCCAATGACGACTGCGACTACCGCTGTAGCAAAAGCAGAAACAATGGTTTTCACATTTGCTTTCAATCCGTAATTCGCAAACCTTGCGCCTTCTTCTTTTTTCGCAACAAAGTGGTAGCCAATCAAAATCATCAATGTGACAATCGACACATTAATTGCCCAGAAGACAATCGGGTTAACTGTCGCTGCACCAAACCATTCGGTGGTAGCAAAAACGCGTTCTTGTTCGCGAAGGTAAATGTATTGCACAATGCTCAATCCGAGAATTAGCCCAGATCCCGTTTTCACGGATTTGCTGGAATTTTTCACCAATCCGAAGATGAAGATCAATGCAGACAACCCAATTGTGATCATGCTGATTTGGCGAAGCAATGTCATGCCGGTTGCATCACCGCTGTAAAGTGCTGTAAAGAATAGGGCTGGGTACAGTGCGCCCACAATCAGTAAAATATACCCTGCCAGTTTGGCTCCCTGGGTTTTTGGTGCAGACAAGGCTGCTGGCCGTTCTGTGTATACCCAGTTGAAAAATGGCAATTTTGTCAGTAGGTTGATAACCGGAATGAACAGCAAGAAAAAGCCGATCAATGCTAAGAATGAGAACCATTCTTTCCATACCCATGTTTGGCCATCTTCTCCGATAGCAACCAAATCTCCATAATCTGCAAAAGCAGCATCATAAAAATCGATCGCATACTCAGTTGATTGTTCTGAGAAATGGTTCCATGGATGCGTTTCATTCGGCTGGTAAATTATGCGCTGCGCACCCTCCACTTCGTAAAACTCACCCGCTTGTGCCGATTCCAATCCCCCAAGAAACCCAAGGCCCTCTGGCGTGCTGACATAATCTTTTTTCACGACCGATTGGCCGATCGCTGATGCTTCTGCATCAAAGAAAAACTCGTCATAGACGCCTGCAATTTTTCCGGACATCCGCGGTCCATATGAAGCATTAATATCTTCATCGGCGTAACCCAATGTTTTCAGCCATTGGTAATCGGACCCCATCGTCAATGAACTGTGAATTTTGCGAATGCCTGCACTTTGGAAATCGATTTCATCCAGCATTACTGCATGCGTGGAGGAGAATCCACCCATCGAATGGCCCGACACCGCAATTATTCCGTTGCCTTCTGCATCTTTCAACACGTAATCCTGGTCATACATGTATTCCACCGCATCGTAAATGGCTTGCGGCCAGAACGAGAAGAAAGGAACTGGCTTTTCCATCGTTCCTGTTGAATGCCCGTGGTCGTATTGGTCAAGCGCCAACACCACATAGCCCCGTTTGGACATTTCAATTGCTTGCGCATCCTGCATTTCCGCAGAATTTAAATAGCCGTGTGTTGCAACGATCGTTGGTCTCGCATCAGAGTCTGCACCTTCTGGTTTATAAAGCAGCCCTGACAGTTCGCCACGCTCTGTGTCAAAGTAAATTCTTGTCACATCGACGTCTCCGCCTGCACTATTAAAATGAGCAGCAACTGCACTGCCAACTAACACCAATACCAATGATACAATCAACAACACAAGTATCTTCTTCATATTCTTCATAGTAATCCCCTTTTTCTATAAGTTAAAAGCCTTGGCATTGCTCATTATCCAATCTCCAATTATTTAATTTCTCCTCTCTGTTCAATTCCTTGCAACGAAAAAAGACACACCAAATACCTTTGGAGCAATCCCAAAGTACTTAATGTGTCTCTAAATCTCCCCACAAGTTATTAACTTATGCCTAGTATATTCATATGTGAAAGCGTTGTCAATTAAATATTACCAATTTTTCTAATTACTATAAACAGTTTGAGCAGAAGAAAAGCATGTATGAGTTGAAATCCACAACTCCTCAATCCTCGTCTTCAAACCATCAACTCAAACTAGTTTTATTTCCGGTAATTCATTTGTTTGGAAACAACACGCATGAATTCATCAAACGAAGAAGAATAACGGTTCCAATGATGGTACCACTTGCGGATTGTATCGAGCAGCCAAAAAGGCACTGGCTTTCCGTCGATCAGTGAATAGTATTCCTCATACGCTTTCTTTAAATGCTCCCAACGAAAATCATTGCCTGGCTTGATGTATTCTGACACATCCAATAGTTTTGCGCGTCCACTTTGCAAAATGATGTTTTTTAAATGAATGTCTCTCGGGTTCAAACCAATTTCCCGAATGTAATCCCGCGCGTTTTCAACATCTGCTATCGCTTGCTCTGGCACATCGATCCCTTGCAGCAAGCAATCAAACAAGGTCGGGCCTTCTTCAAACTTTAACACGAGCATCCGCTCATCTTTGCCGAAACAACTTGAAAAATAAGGCGACGATCCAATTTGAGCGTAGACTTCAGCTTCAGCTTCCAACTTGTCCTGCTTGCCATCCGCATACACTTTAAATGCATACTGCGGTGCTGCTTCAGACTGAAATACGGCTGCATCCGTGCCCACCCCAATACAACGAAACCCTTCTGCTGCACCGCGTATGGCCACCGGCTCATTATTAGGGCTTGCTGTTACAGAAACTTGTGCAAGCGCATCTGCTGCTTCTTGCCAATTGTATTGATTCATGCCGATCTCCCCTTTAATCTATGGTCAGCTTTCAACTTTTTTCTATACAAAAACCGCTCTTTTCGAATCAGAGCGGTTTTTGGTACACTGCAACTTATGCTTTTATTATGATACCACAGCTTTTTTGAACTTTGTTCTGCTGAGACTTCAGCTATCCATAAAAAGTGTTAATGAGATATGGTTATGCACCCGGTCGCATATCTTGGCGATTCAGCCATTCACGTACCATCTCTACATATGCTTCGGGCTCTTCTACCCCTGGCATGTGGGAACTGTTTTCAAACACATGAAATTCGGCACCTGAAACCAATCCTGCATAATACTCTGTAGCTTCGGGAGTCGCTTCGTCAAAGCGTCCGCATGAAAAAAGAGCTGGAATTTCAATTTCATGCAAGCGTCCGGTCGCATCGAAGTTTTTTAATGTACCGGTAACGGTAAATTCGGAAGCACCCCACATAAAATTATAAATTTGCGAGTTCATGCCTTCCAAGTCTTCTTCCATTTCTTTAGTCCATGGATTAACACGACACATATGCTTTTTATAATAAGCCATCATTGCTTGTTGATATTCTGCAGAATCCGTCGTTTCTTCTCGCTCGCTTCTTTCAATCGTATTCTGGATTTCCTCGGGGAATTGCTTCAAATAATTCCGCTGGTCCTGCTCCCATCTTTGCGCATCTAAAGCCGGTCCTGAGAAAACAATACTGCGAACACCTTTAGGTTTTTTAAACAAGAACGAAGCAGCCAGCATCGTGCCCCACGAATGCCCGAGAATGTGAACATCTTCCAATCCCAGCGCCTGGATAACTTGTTCCAGTTCTTCCACATAGCGATCTACTGTCCAAAGTTCCGTATTTGTCGGCCGATCCGATTTGCCGCATCCAAGCTGGTCATAGTGGATCACCGGACGTTCCAGTCCCAATTGGCGGAGCGGATCATTGGCGCTGCTTTTTGCTCCTGGCCCCCCGTGCAAAATCAATAGCGGAATGCCGGGGCCGTCACCGCTAATTTGATACCATATGTTTCCCCCTCTTACAGGGATAAATCCTTCTTTCTTGTAATCCATACATATGTACCTCCATCCATTGTTCGTTCTACTCTAGATTAATTCTAGTTAAAATGAAAAATACCTTTTTTCAGAAACAAATACAAAACCACTTTAGTGGAACTATCTCACCTGCTATACGTATACACTAGTATTCACCTAAAGGAGGAATTGGTAATGTCAAAATACTCGATCCATCAATTTGTACAAAAAACAAAACAAGATGAAAGTGCACGTGAATTCTTCGAGCTCGAGACGGATCGATTGTTGGAAGTGAACTTGAATGGCCTTGTTTGGGCAAAAGCCGGCTCAATGATTTCTTATGAAGGAAGCATCAAGTTTGAACGAGAAGGCATGCTTGAGCACGGTTTGGGTAAATTCGTCAAAAAAGCTTTTAGTGGAGAAGGCGCACAATTGATGAAAGCCGATGGCAATGGAAAGCTGTATGTAGCAGACAAAGGCAAGAAAATTACCATTCTGGATTTGGAAGGCGAGAGCATTTTTATTAACGGCAATGACTTGCTCGCTTTTCAGGACGGTCTCGATTGGGACATTAAACTTATGCGCCGTGTCGCTGGGATGATGGCTGGCGGTTTGTTCAATGTCCGCTTGGAAGGACAAGGCCTTGTCGCTTTCACCTCACATTATGAACCGCTTACCTTGCTCGTCACTCCTGAGCGCCCTGTATACACGGACCCAAACGCAACTGTAGCATGGTCCGGCAATTTAGAACCGGATTTCGTGACGGATATTCAACTGAAAAGCTTGTTTGGCAGAGGAAGCGGCGAATCGGTGCAAATGAAGTTTTCAGGCAGCGGTTTTGTCGTTGTGCAGCCTTTTGAAGAAATGTATCATACGCAGCAAGGATAAGTTAACTCTATTTGTCCCGCTAGTTTTCATATGAAAACTAGCGGGGCTTTTGTATTATGTATGGTTGATCTAAAGAGATTTTTGCTTAGTCAAGCATATATACTGAAGTAATCATTCGGATTGCAAGTTGCCATTCGCCAAACGAATCTTTATAGGTGATGGTCCACTGCCGATGGTCCAGTTTGCTAATCGTGCAATGGTGATAGTGAAAATGCCGGTCTTGCCAAGATTGGATAAATACCGGGCACTTGCGCTCGCAGGCTACGATGAGCATATCAATCACTGCACCTTGTTCATTGGCCGTTAGCATTGGTTGGGGATCATGATGGAAATCCCATGCATGCTCAGATACAAACAGACCATCCCATCGCGTTCGCTTTCTACCAGTCTTTCTGACCGTATTGCTTTTTTGTTCCATTCCCTTCACTCCTCTTTATAAGAACACCTGTTCTTATTATACATATTAAACGTTAGGAATGTTCTTTTTTTGAAATCTTTTTTTGGAGAACCACGAGAAAAAAGAGAAAAAGCTTTTTCAGCCCTCTCTCTCTTTTAATATTGCTTGTAAAGATCTCAATTGTTTTTAACCCAGTTTGCAGTTTTTAAAAACTGGTCACATTTCAGCATTGAAGAAAAATAAGAGAGAACGGTTATTTTTTCTCTTTGATCGGCTTTCCTTTTTGAAGAGCCCGTATGTTCTTCTGCAACGAAAAAATTTTGACAAGGGCCACCGCTCCGCTTAACATCACCCCCAGTAGAGCAGACACAAGAATCACCAGGACGAGGGGCCATTCTGCTTCACCAAAAATAAAATTGACTGGTACATCATCCACATTGACAACTGCGAAAATGGTGATCATCACGGCAAACAAAAATGCGAGCAACACGAGCCACTGAAATTTCATATGCGTAATCTCCTTTTCAGAATAGTTTATAAAAACCACCAAATTATAAAGGCTATACCCAATTCCCTTCAACTTATAACCTATGACACCCCATTCACTTTAGCTTTAGTTGCTCATTCTTATTACATTCTGCAATTCAAACATTGTAAAAAACATATGAAAGTTAAATATAATTTAATGATCAACGAGTTACTTTCAGGCTCTTTATTTTATGACTGGGAGATTCGAGTTATTTACCCAGTCTAAAATAAATCTGTCTTGATGAGAATTTAAATGTGGCAAGTTGTCACGCGAGAAGAATTGATGTTCCAGACTTTCCAGTGCATCTTGAATTAGTTTTCCCGCAAAACTTGTTGTGTGAAAAATGACTTGAACACTAAAAACCTTATCGCCGTTTTGGTATTCTGCGTATCCTTCACTTCCGGAGTAGAGCCCAAATAAACTTAGGTTTTCTGCCTTTAATCCAGTCTCTTCCCAAGTTTCACGTAAAGCTGCTTCCATGAAAGTTTCGCCGGGCTCCATAACGCCTCCCGGGATCCCCCATACATCATTATCTTTACGATGTTGAAGTAAAATTTGTCCATCTTTTTCGAGAATAATTCCACAGCCAATGGTCATCAATGTATTTGAACCGATTAATTGCCGCATTTCTTGAATATAATTCATCTTGTCCTCCTAATATTTGGTTTCTTTCCATTAATTTATTTTATGTCTTTTATGATTTTTTCGATTTTTTGATCCCATGACTTAAATGTGACGGTCCAATTATCTTGTTTTGCATTGTAAGAGACTGATCGAATAGCAGGAACGTCGAATTCCTCTTGATTAATTTTTTCCAGCGCCTCTTTCACCACTTCAGCTTCCGTCAAATCAGCTGAATCGGGCTGATATGTAGGCAGAACTTCTACGAGTATGGCCCGCCCTTGTCCGGGATAAGATTCCAAAATTTCCCCAGATGCCTCTACGTTTACTCGCTGCCCGATTCCCAACAGCTGCTTATCATCCTCAAAAGCAAAATCGATGGCTGAATAGAATTCATCTTGCCCTCCAGTTTCACCGAAGTCTTGTGACGCAGCTTCAACTGCAAGGAAGCGGTCATCCTCAAGGCTGACAATATAGTAACCTTCATCGGAAGGCTCAGCCGTGACTATAGATTCAGGGTATTTAACTGTCGGCTCGCTTGGTAAGGGGACCATTGTACCTTCCTGTTCGATAATAACTTCGCGATCTGAAAACGCATTTTTTAGGTCCTTAATTTGACTTTCTGTTAGAAAGTTATGCCCAATTTCGATTGCTCCCGTTATGGTATCTGCTGAAATAGAATAGGAAACAGAATTTGGATTTGGGTGTGCTTCCGCCAACGGCTTTACTTTCTTTGATGCTTGATACATTAAGTTATCCAAATCGGCACGGGTATGGGCAATCTTGTAAATATAAATTGGTTCCGCTAAAATTTCGCCGGCGTCAACTTGCTTTTGCAAGGTTTCTGCGAACTTGTCGATCCGCTCATCGGGATTTTTGATGCCAACCCAGATACCCGAGTGACTTGCACCGAAGGTCTGATTTTCATAAAAAATTTCACCTATTTTCTCAAATTCAGTATGCCCTCCGTATATTTCCTCAACAGCTCGATAGACCGCTTCCGCCTCAATCTGCTGAACAGCCATGTCCTCTGCCAGTTCTTCTGTCGGATCCCCTAAATAACCTTCCTTGAAATCAGGTGTTTCCTTTACTGCTGCAGCTGCTTCTTCCCGCTTTACCGGTTCTGAAGTTTGTTCAAGTGCCACAAGAATTTCACGACCGCTTACCATCGTTCCCTGCTCTTCTCTGCTTGGTGCTGACTTCTCCTGATCACCGGAGGCAGGCTCTTCGAGCGGTTCTTTGGCATTAATCGGTTCTTCTTCTCTTCCACATGCAGCCAATAAAAGCATCATGCAAGCCAATACAAAAGCTTTTTTCATTCTTATTGCCTCCTTGTATACGATAGACGGAATGTTGAAAAAATGGATTTGCATCAATCAAAAAGCGTCAAGGGACTTGAGACAGAAAGTTCATATTCAACTTCCTCTGCTATATCTTTACCAACTCCAAATGCCGCTATCGCTTCTATTTCAAATCTGTCGGGTTCAAGTTCTACTAAGTTACTTTCATCAAAATCTAATACTAATGGTTGGTTTCGTATAAGAGTGGTCTTGCTTCTCATGTCGGATCTTGCCCCTGTGTTCAATATTTCACCGTCTTTGTAATATTTGAAGTAGATGACATGATTTCCTCCATGATAAACATCGATTTCTTTATTCTCTCCAGTGTAAGTAATTGAAGCATTAACATTTTCAACATCATTTTCCGTATTAAAAATTTCGAGACGAAAGTTTTCTTTTTGATTGACTGGTTCGTTGTTTTTCGGCCCTACCACTTCAGAAGATCCAGAACCACATCCACTTACACCAAAAATCAACAAAGAAATAAACAGCAACTTTTTAAAAGAAGCTATCTCCATTACTACTCGCTCCCTCCCGTATTGCAATAATGTACAAGTATTTTTTCGAAGGAACAATCTTTACTTATAACATGTCATGGAAAGAATAAGTGATGACATTGAAGATGTTCAGGAACATAACCTCAACCTTGATTACAGTTCTATAACAAAAGAAGAAGTACAATCGGCGCTTCTTACTTTACTGTTATCTCTATAGGTTTTAGACTTAACTTGCTTCAAAACTATTTTTTACTCTTTGCTCAGGCGCTTTTAAATTTTCATATCCTGCCCTTTGATATATTCGTCATTCACTCTCAGTGTAGTAGTTTCAGTATTTAACGAATAAGTTTCTGGATCAGGTAACGTTAAAGATGCTTCAATTGTAATTACATCTCCCTGTACCATTGGCATTGTTATCGCAGTGTCTTTCGTTCAGCCATCTTGCCTTGCTACTGATAAGAGAATAGGAGGCATAGCGTTTACTAGTTCTATAGATTCGTCTTCCAAGTAAGGAAGGGTTCCGGAAACTTTCAGCGTGTCTCCTTTTTCTAATAAGGCAGAGGGAATTATCACTTTGAGCATAAACAGTTCTGATTCTATGGATTCTACTAGTGGTACAGGAATTTTTTCCTGTTGCGCACAGCCAGCTTAAAAAAGCAAAAGCACGATCAAACAAAACTTCTTCATGCTAGTCCGCCTTAACAATTGAGTAGACGGTTTTTTACCTGATCGGTTACATCCTTAGCTCTAGAGTTCGATTCAGCTGTTTTTGCGAGAAAGGCGTCTTTTTTTGTTCATTTCAATTCGATGAAGTGCAAAGTCGTGTAATGTAATTTTATACTATTCATCTATTGCACCAAGACCAACAAAACTAAAAATATGCCCCCAGCTCCGAACACGATGCCTGAAATTTTGTTTTTCTGTTGGAATTGCTCACCGCCAAGAAGTATAAAAACCATTCCTACCCACGCAAATATAAAACCATTAAAAGGCTCAAAACTAGGGGAAACCAGTTTGAACACTACTAAAAAAATCGTAATTATGCCCATTAAAACTATAATTTTATGCATCAAAAAATCATCTCCTCAAAACAAATTTTAAAATTATTCTATGTACTTTTCGTTTCGTAGAAGTATCGACTTGCTGTTTTATATAAATAAATCAGGGTGCAAATCCATAATAGAAAATGAAATGCGCATAATATCCTAAGACAAAAACCACCAAACAAAGGACGATAAACAAAACCAGCATACCGATTTTAGCGTTTCTCGTAACTTCTAGTGTCTAAATACCCATATAGACATGAATGCACAAAGCAACAATAAAGGGAACGATCAGCAAAAAATAAAAAGTAACTAGATCCATTGCCAATACATCGTAGTAATCTCGATTAAGACTTTCCGTGGTTCTAAAATAATTCATCATCCAAGCGAATGAAATCAAGAAAGCTGAGTGCATAATGACACCATAGATAACTAAAGAAATTCTGTACTTCCCTAAATGGTACAGCTTCCACAAAACGAAACAATAAACTACAGCAACTAGTATTCCTACGTATAGGCTGTATGGATAAAAAATATGAACACCTCTTTTGAAAAGATTTTAATGCAGCTATTTATTCCCACATTATTACCATACCAAAAATATCCAATTTTATATATCGAAAATTAGATACTTAGACATTATTCATACAAGAAGTAACCATAAATTAATTTTTAATAAGTTATAGTCGTATCGGAAAATATTCATCAATTTACTTTGCATTGTCTAATAGATAAGGAAATACAATTTAAGAAAACTCCAATATTTTCTCTCATTCATCAAAATTGCCGGAATTAAAATTAGAAAAAAAAAGAACTTACTTTTGATTGTAAGTCCTCTTATTTCTTTGTATTTGAACGTATGGTTTAAGCAAGGTTTGCCGACAAGAACCAATAAAGTTTTCTGGCCATGCCGTTATAGCAAACACACTTGACCACCATTAAACGTATTCAAGTTTACGCGATTTTCTATAATTGAGAACCCGTACTCGATAGTCCAGATTTAATTATTTTCAAGATCATTTTTTGGACAAGCACCATTTACTTGATTTGCAGTACCGGTAAAGTATAGGTCGGTATCCGGGTTATACCATGCAAAAGAACCTGTTTGTCCCCAAAATCCTAAAACCTCTGTTATAGGTTTGAAAGGAGAAATTATTCTTGGAATAAATAGTTTCTCCAAACCTAAACCGTAGAAAAAAATACTGGGTGGCGGCAATATCAAATTCCACTTTTTTAAGCTTTCTATATTCTCCTTCGGAAAAAGCTGCCCATGAAAAAATGCTTTTAAAAAAATCATTGCCTCTTGAGCTGTAGAAACAATGCCGCCTTCAGGTGTGATTGACGCCATGTACTTCGGAAGCCATAGTTTTTCAGATTTGTAATAGAAAGGAACTGGCCGAATATCAGTTTCGTCTTTAAACACATAAGTATTTGTTAAATCGAGCTTATCAAAAATATACTCACGGAACACTTCCTCAATGTCTTTGCCCGCAACAATTTCAATAATTTTGCCCAGCAGTTGATAGTTGGTATCGGAGTATTTTGCTTTCCCTTTTTTTCCCGGCACAAAATTAGGAGTAAGCTCTTTTACTAGTTTTATTGTTTTTTCCAAATGCCAGGATCCATCTTTTCCTTCCAGAAGTTCAGAGACAGAGGTCTTTCCATCCCTTTGTTTATAAAAAAAATAATCCGGTAATCCTGACGTATTGGATATAAGATGCTTAATAGTGATTTCATTGGAATAGTCGATGCCTTTAAAAATATGCAGCCCTTCCATGAGTTCTGGGGGCAAATATGTTGATATTTTGTCATCCAATTCAATTTCCTCTTTTTCTATCATGCATATGACGAGCGTCGTCACATACAGTTTTGTCACACTGGCAATAAAATATCGGCTATCCCTTTGCATATCGCCAACGGTCCCAGTCCATGAAAATCTGCCATCGCCGCTTTCGACACAAAGCACTGCACTAAAAACACCTTTTTTTTTGCCAATTTCTTCAATTGTTTTATTGAGCAGTTCTTCTTTTACTCCGGCCACCATTGCTGCTCCTCCAATCCCAACTCCGAGTTTTTAAACTACCGAATAAGTTTTATTTCTTTTAAATACATTTGCTTTCCTCTGAAATTACGGTAGCTGCCTCTTAACGTTGTAGTTCCAATTGCCGGAGACAGATTGCCTTCATGATGTCGTCAATATTATCTGAAATTGGTCAGTAATTTTCACTATTCTTTCAAAACACCGCTTTTTCGAAGCCATTCCTGAATCGGTTCCTGAACTTCCTCAAGTGCAATAGGAATATTCGTTTTTGGATCCCATTTGGTCGTGATAGAAATACTATCCACTACCATTCCTCCTTTTTTCTTGATTCTTTTGGTTATTGAATCTATAACCTGTCGAGGAACTTTCTCATCACTCTTTGTGATAAATAACCATACTTTCTTATTTTTAAAAGAAGCTTTTTTTAAATACTTATTAACGGCGGGTGTTGTCTTTCCTGCCCAGACTTGAGCACCAAGATATACATTTTCATATTCTTTTAATGCAAAATCCATTGGTTCTATACTGCTTTTAACACCTAGGACTGCTGCCATTGCTGCACCTGCAACATTACCAAGCTTTCGATTCTTTTTTTCTACAATTCTTTGAATATCAAATTGTGTAAGTCGTTGAATTTCTTTCGCAACTACTTCCGTACTGCCAATCCATGAGTAGTATACAATCAAGCTTTTCTTCTTCATTTTATCATTCCTCTCCAATTAATTAGTATCGTCATCACTCCATGCTTTCTGCCAATACACTTAAAGTCTTTTCCTGCGATTGCTATTGAACATAACCTAGCCTTCGGAACAGTTGCTTTAATAATAAACTGCAGAAACCAAACTTAAAAGATTAATTATCTGAAAAATAGGAATACTTTTAATGATGCAAAGAAAAGTGGATTGGAGTGGATGAGTAGCATGGAAAGTGTCATTATTAGTTATTTTAAAGTGGAAAGTGATGCTTATCAGGTTTTTTCAAATTTAAAAGAACCCAATACTTTCGTTGACCAGTTTACCCTTTCACAAGTCGCTTTATTCAAAAAATCAAAACGTCGTATTATTATTGAGGATGGATTTGATACAGGAAAACGTTCCTTGGATTATACATTAGAAGGCGGTCTTGTTGGGGGTCTTGTCGGGATTTTAAGTGGCCACTTGGCATACTGCTTGGATTTGGAAGCGGTTCAGTGACGAGAGATACAGACCAGGCTTCAAACGAAGTAAACCTTATTTTTTCGATGACTTCGCGTATGAAAGAAGGAGACGTGGCAATTGTTGCAGTCGTCCATGAGTTACCCGAAAAATCTTATGACATTGTTTTGGACCAATTTGACGCAGAGATTGTGCGATACGGCGCCAGTGCTATTCTAGAAGAGATAGAACATGGACGGAATGTGGAAATCAAACTTCAGGAGCTGGCAAGAAAAGAAATGCGGAAGGAACGTTCTGAGCACCGCAAAAGCAAAGTTGAGGAATACCGGACCAAATTTAAAGGCGAATTTATCGAGCTCAAAAAGCGTTTTTCTGCCAAAAACTAGTTTGGTAAGAGCAGCAACCGACTGCCTGATCTGCTCAACCCTCAAAAAACCGCTTCAGTAAAAAATAGTAGGACAAACCCCGGTACTGGTTTGTCCTACTATTTTTAGTAGAGAGCCCACAACGCTCGAATAAATTTTTAAAATAGAAGAAGTAATTACAGCTGCTTACTTTAAAGTTTAAACTGGATGTATTTTTGCCACCTGTCGATTCATTTTTGGAGATAACCTGTTGTAACAAGTCTGGGTGAACAACAGGGTAGCTCATGGAACCACTTAGTTATATGCGCCATTCTCATCCAAATCTCCCTCTTGACAGGATTTTTCCAACTCTTGCCAAGAAAGATAGCTCTCACAACTCATCTTTAAATAATACGGTGTAATACTATAAAGTTCGTGCGGACATTTTTGGGACAACAGCAGCAAATGCTGAAAAACTTTTTCAGACACTTCATACTTCTGCATGCAATTCGGCATATTTATAACTTTTTGACTTGCATGCTCTATCTGTACCTCATCAATTTTTGCCCAAAATGTTTCAACTTGAATTTGTGTCTTTCCAGCTTTGAAAATAGTAGCTTCACGTGCCAACCTAGCAAATAAAGTCACCAGAGCCAATTCGTTTTCCATATGCACATCTTTGGATTTAAGAAAGAAATAAGCAATTGATTTCTGAGAAACCGACTGTTTTTTCGCCATTTTATAACGTCTCCTTTTCCTCTCCGGTGAACCCTCTATGAATACAAATCGACCGGAATAGACAGCTTTTTCGAATAAAGACACACAACTTTAGTTGACATCACTTGTTTTTATCGTTCGAGGCTCACCCTACCATTAGAACTAGAGTGAATCAATAAGTATAGATTATTCTCTCATTTTTATCCTATAACAGTCTTTGATTTGAAACTGTGACATACCTCACATCCAACACTTTATTTAAATAGATAAATGGCAGACGAAATATGAGCTAATTTTTGAAGCGAAGCAATTTTCGGTAACAGCATATGAAACATAGTTTAAAACTTAAGGGGCACGATATCCAGTCTTAGCCGGTGGAACAATTCGTCACTATATTAAGTTGTTGATATTATCTGATAATTGTGACAATATATAGATAATGCCGTTCGGATATTTCTCTCTATCAAAAATACATTCAACATACGGCGATTTGATTCCAAAGGAGGAATAAGAATTATGTCCATGTAACGACTGCTTTCAAATCGAAGCCTACGACAAAATGATGCTGAAAAATCTATGGAATTCATTTTACCAACAATTATGAATTGGAGGAGTTTGAATGAAAATAACAGCTGCGGTCGTAAATGGAGTGAACGAAGATTATCAAATTGAAGAATTGACGCTTGGTGAAATTTACCCCGATGAAGTAGTTGTGAAAATAGTGGCAACCGGTATTTGCCATTCAGATGAAGCATTACGTATTGGGGATGCCGCGTTTCCAATGCCTGGCGTGTTAGGCCATGAAGGAGCCGGCATTATTGAACAGGTTGGAAACGCTGTCAAAAACTTTGAAGTTGGAGATCAAGTTGTCATGGCTTACAATTATTGTGGCACGTGCGCGAGTTGCCGTACAGGGCATCCCTCATCCTGCAATCAATGGATAAACTTAAATTTTGCGGGTACCCGTCAAGATGGCAGCCATACTTTTACTAAAGAAGATGGAACTCCGGTGTCAAATTTCTTCACTCAGAGCTCTTTCGCTACGTATACCATTACAAACGCCAATAACTTAATTAAAGTTGGTGCCGACGAGGATTTGCGATTATTTGGTCCACTGGGCTGTGGGTTATTGACCGGCTTTGGTACTGTAGTCAATGGATTAAAACCAAAGACCTCCTCAGCGATTGCCGTGTTTGGTACAGGTGCGGTGGGACTTGGTGCACTTATGTCTGCAAAAATCGAAGGATGCTCAACCATCATCGCAATTGACATTCATGATTCGCGTTTGGAAATCGCACGAGAGCTAGGGGCAACCCATACAATAAATAGCAAGATGGAAAATCTGGCAGATCGTATTGCCGAAATTAGAGGCGATCTAGGCGTCGACTATTCTGTTGATACAACAGGCATTTCAGCCGTCATGAAAGCATCCATTGAGGTTCTGGGAATCGGGGGTATTGCAGCTCCTGTAGCTGTAACACCGAACTCAATCGAATTTAATACCTTTACAGATTTAGTCATGGCGAACCGTAAGCTTATCGGTGTTTTAATGGGAGATGCTGTTCCACAACTGGCGGTTCCGCAACTTATACAATACCACAAAGAAGGCAAATTCCCATTTGAGAAACTGGTTAAATTTTATAAACTGAGTGAAATCAATCAAGCAGCTGCAGATTCGAATAGCGGCAAAACCATCAAACCCATTTTAATTATTGATGAAAATTATCGTAAAGATGAACCTTTGCTATCTAACAAATAAGAGCATTCATATTACAGACAAAAAAGATTCCAGTAGTTATCTGGAATCTTTTTTTCATGTAAATAAAGTTCATATACTTCACCAACAAAGTGGCTTTAGAAGAAGCAAACCACTTCTCAATTCCGCCCTTCCCAAAACAGCTCGAATTTTGCCTGCAAATTTTTCCAGATGCAATCAGCCTTGTCCAACCGATCACTATTGACTTTTAAGAATGATGGGCGAACGCATCATTTGGTTTTAAGTAAAAGGAAAAAACTTTTAATACAAGCCAGTCATCCGCAATTGCAACAAGGTAGTGACGATGTACTTTTTAGCAAGCTTCTCATCCTCAAAGTTTTTTTCATCAAAGACCTGTCCTCGCTCTTTAAGTAAGGTATGCCATTTGCCTTCTTCTTCATAATAATAGAAGCCTGGATCTCTGTTCATCGGCCCACTTTCCGGAATGCCATGAATGGAGGTATATTCGTAGACTTCTTCTTTGCTAACCGTAAAAACCTCCGAGTACTCATGATGCATCATGTTGTTAACACCCAAAGTCTCACAAGCAAACTTTAATGGATTTCCATAAAGCAATACTTTAATCTGTGTTTCTTTATCAATCAAAAGTCTCAACTCCTTTTATCATCCTTCATTATCTTTAAAGTGTTGAATATTACTGAAATGAAACTGGTTTCGCAACTGCCCAAAACCGGTGACAAGAAGCCAAAGAACGGGAACAGTAATCGGCAGTAACACAAAGGTATACACTGTACCAGCAAGGAAAGTCAGTCCTGCATCAATTGTTTCCATGCCTCCTCATAATGATTATGGCCAGACTAAGTATTCTCCCTTTTTCCTGGCCTTTGAATGTAACTTCTTTCACAATAAGTTACATTCAATCTTCATCAAAATCTTCAAACTCCTCTTGAATTGTAGTGGTGATAAAATCTTTTAACGTTGGAGCCAGTTCTTCCGTCTCGTCTAATTCATGAAGCCATAAAAAAATGGGATCTCCTGCTTTTCCATCTTCTACCTTCAAGCATAAGTAATCTCCAGTACCATCTTCGGCAATCGCCATCAGATTTTTAGGAATCCTCCCATCCACAACTTCCTCGTTTTGTCTAACCACGTCGTCCCACGTTTTTTTCATACTGCTAGGATCTTTGATAGGAAATAAAGTCCATTCTCCAACTTCAGGACCATTGGCCATTTTAAACAATTGAACATACTGATTCGGGAAACGAACAGTCAACCTTTGCTCCGTATCTCTTATCGCAGATTCCTCTAAGCCTTTTTTATTTGTTTCCAATAACTTAATAATCTCATGCATAATCTAACCTCCATTTATAAAACTAGCTGCTCATTTGAAAGGAACATAATTATCAATAAGTTACTTTCAACCGCTATCATTTCTGTTCTTGAAACCCTTTTCCTACTACTCTCTTTTTATCCAAATCTATAAATACAATTAGGTTTCCCGTTGTAGTTGTAGCTGTGTCATTGAATACAACCGAATAAACCTCTTCTTCATCGTAATTAGAGTCAATTTTAGGTTGAATTTCAGTAGTGATTGCTTGTTTAGTTACAAGAGAGTCTTTTGGACTTAATGGAATAAGTTCTTGCTCTGTATCAGAAAGACTATTAAAAGCAATCATTTCAATCGGCAGCTCTTTTTCAGCAGCCATCGAGGAGCATCCTATTAACAGGACCGACAAAAAAGTTAAAACAAAAGTTTTTTTCATAGAAATCCTCCTCATTATTTTATCTATTTCTTGAAGTATTCCATACAGAGCGATCTATCTCCTTTTAACTTACTTAAATAAATCATCAGAACCTTGCTACGCAACAATAGTTTTACTTGTTACAGCTCCTGGTTAAAGCTTGGGTTTTTTTACTGTCTCAGTTGGGCTTTCTTCCTGCTGTGAAGAGATTTGCAATTACCTTTTGTCCTCCCTTTATCTTTGATGTAAAAACGCTTCAATCAAATGGATCGGATTTTTGTATATTAATTCGAAGTTGGTTTAAAAACAGATTAGCTGCACTAGAAAAGACCTGATGCTTTTTCCAAATTACGTTTAAGCTCGCTTCTAATTTGGGCCGCAATGGGAGAAAACAGAGCTTGCTATCCCCTGTAGTATTAACTAACTTATCCAGACATAATGCATAACCGATGTTTTCTTCCACCATCAAGGCCGCGTTGTAAATCAGGTTATAGGTTCCGATGACATGAAGATCTTCAATATCTTTTCCAAACCAGCCAGTCATTTCGTTGCTGACTGCTGTTTGCCGGGAGATCAACAAAGGTTTATCCATTAAATCCTCAGGCTGAATAAATGATTTTTGCGCGAGTGGACTGTCTTTTCGCATCAAGACGCCCCATGAATCTGTCGCTGGCAGCTTTAAGTAATCGTATTTCTGTTTGTCCATCGGTTCGATGACAATGCCGAAATCCAATAGTCCATTATCCAATTTGTCGGTAATATCATCCGAATTGCCGCTGTAAAGGTGAAAACGCATGCCTGAGTGGCTCAAGAGCATTTCTTTAAAAGTTTTCGCAATGAATTGCATGGCTTCGGTTTCTCCGCCGCCAATATACACTTCCCCACCAATTTCTTCTTTTGCTCCCTTCAAATTGGCTTCGGTTTTTTCGGTTAGCTCCACAATTTCCTTTGCTTTGTTGAAAAGGAACAACCCTTCCTCTGTTAAGGTAATTTTTCGATTTCCCCGTTCAAATAAAGTGGTTCCCAGTTCCAATTCCAAGTCTTTCAATTGCCTTGATAAAGTCGGTTGAGACAGGTGCAGCTGTTTCGCGGCTGCTGAAATATTTTGTTCATTTGCTACTGCAATAAAATAGCGCAAAACACGAATTTCCATAATAGCCTCCTTTTATCTATACGCTAAAAGCATAGTAGATTATTTGATATAGGTATTGGATATCTGAATACTATCACTTTATGATAAAAAGGAATAGATAAACCCATTGAAGGAGGAAATAAAGATGGCAATCGAAGGAAAAGTAATCGTTATTATGGGAGCATCCAGTGGAAACTGAATTGTATAAAACAATCAATGATAAAAAAGCATCTGCGGCCCTTTAAGCCCAGTCCGAATGGGGACTAGTTGCAGAAGATAATGCCCGAGCCGTGGCGTATGTCACTGATACACCGGATCGCGTTTCGGTCAGCGAGCTGATCATTCGCCCGATAGCTCAAGAAGTATAAATACATTTTGCAAATGATAGGTGGTTTTTCTAATGGAGATGCAGAAATTTATCGATTTTTGCAAAGCAGGCAATCCCATTTCAAGCACAGATAAAGAATTGCACAGACTACTCGTGCAAAGTAGTTTTCAAGCGCAGAAGATAATGATGGAGCTGAATGCAAATTTTCACACACAAGAAGAAATCGTTGCGCTGTTCTCTGAACTGACAGGCACACAAGTCGACGCTTCGTTTTTATGTTTGCCACCTTTTTATACCGACTTTGGCAAAAATATAAGCATCGGCAAAGATGTTTTCATTAACACCGGCTGTTCATTTCAGGATCGGGGCGGCATTAGCATCGGAAATGGGGCTTTGGTCGGTATGAATGTCGTCATCGCTACTTTGAATCACGGCTTGCCCTTGGAAAAAAGAGGCATCACTACTCCCTCTCCCGTAGTCATAGGCGAAAATGTATGGATTGGATCAAACGCCACCATTTTGCCTGGTGTGACAATTGGGGACAGCGCAGTTATTGCGGCAGGCGCAGTTGTTGTGAAAGATGTTCCAGCAAAATCGGTGGTGGCAGGAGTTCCGGCAAAGATCCTAAAGAAAATTACGGAATAGCTGTGCATAATTTTTATGATTGGCTAGATTATATATAAAAGAACGCATCGAGCCTAAGACTTGATGCGTTCTTTTTATGAAGAAGTGGTGTTTGGATATATGCAATGTCTAAACGTATACCGTCTTTTATTCATAGTTACTTATCGTTTCTAGCTAAATCAAGCGTGACAGTTATATCTCCATTCCCAATAACTTGAGCAAATCTTTCCATGTCTTCAATATGTCCGAGACGAGTATAATTATGGGAAGTAGAGAGGTTTTTGTAAAAAATGACCAGGCAATTATCTCCATAAAGCATGATATCTCCTGCACGAATCTCGCCTGGGCTCTCAGAATTTGTTGGAAGTCGATCTGAAAGATAATAGAACTTTTCGTTTCTATGAAGGTCCTCCATGTCTACGTTCAAAGGAAGTAATTCAACCAATGCTTGGGTGGTTTGATTATCATAAAGTTTTGCTGAGAATACTTCATCGTCTATTTTTAACTCTATAGCTAATGGAGTTGACATATCGGCTTCACCCCTTTCTTGGATTGTCTCATTGCTTAGCTCTACTCCATCCGGATTTTCTCTTTCGATTGTTTCGCTTTTGCCAGGAGAACAAGCAGTCAGGATGAAAAAAATTACCAATATACATAACTTCATGGAGAATTTTTTCAATTTTATTACCTCCCTTCTACTTACTCTTGTGGATATTTTCAGTTCAGATAGTTAAGCATTAATAATTTGTACCTTAACTGAAACTTGCAGTTATTTTTATTACTATCATAAAGCGATAGAAATGAAATGACCAATACCTATAATAAATATCCAACTATACATTTTAGGCATACGGATACCATCAATACTTATGTGTTAATAAGTAAATTCTTTTCTCGCATGTATATTCATTTAGCTTGTTTGAACATCTCAGCCAGTTCAAATTCTTCTCTAAATTTTTCCGCTAAAAAACACCCCGAAAGTTAGATTTCAAATCTAACTTTCGGGGTGTACCACCTTCACCCTGAATAGCAATTTGTTTTATTTGATTAACGCCAAGACTTGTTCTTTCGTAGGAAGAGATGAGATGGCCCCTTTTCGGGTAGTAGTCAGCGCTCCAGCGGCATTTGCAAAAGCTAGTATTTCCTGTGGATGCTCACTTACTAAAGCCTCCAGATTGTCTTGCCCTGTATTCATCTTCAACAGCTGATACAGGAAACCGCCAACGAACGCGTCTCCTGCCCCCGTCGTATCCTCCACTTTTACCGAATATCCCGCGGATGAATATTTTTTGTTCTGCAAGTAAAGGTCCGCACCTTTTGCACCTTTTGTTAACACCACTACCTTTACATCTCCTGTGAAAAAAGACGCAATTGCTTTTTGTTCATCTGCTATGTCTGTAATAAACTCCAGTTCATCATCAGAGATTTTGACAATATGGGCCATCGGAATAAAATCCAGAACGGTCTTCCGGCAGTCCTGTGGATCGTCCCACAGAGGCAGACGCACATTGGGATCAAAACTAATAATCCCACCACGTGCCTTGGCAGCTCCAATCGCTTTGAGATGAGCTCCTTTCATCGGACTCTCGACCAAATCCACAGAACAAAAGTGCAAAATATCCCTTTGATGAAACCAGTCAGCAATTACTTCAGAGTCTTTCAGCAAGAGATCTGCAGAAGGGTTTCTGTAAAATGAAAAGTCGCGTTCTCCGTTTTCGCGCAATGATACAAAGGCAAGTCCGGTATTCGCCTCTTTTGTTCTTACAATCTTATCGGTTTTCACACCGGCCAGTGCCATTTGTTCCAAAAGAAATTCACCAAAGGCATCTTCCCCTACTTTGGTAATCAGTGAAGCAGTTCCGCCAAGCTTTGCAACAGCAGCCGCTACATTTGCCGGAGCACCACCAGGCTCTCGTGTAAAAGAAACGACATCTTTTAAGGCGATTCCTTTTTGGTGGGGGATAAAATCTATTAATATTTCGCCAATAGAAAATAAATTTCCCATTCAGCACATCTCCTTCTTCGGAAATTCGGCTATTAATAATCCCACTGGACTGCTTTAAACGCTACTGAACCACCTGTTGCATAAAACCGGATTTCCTTGCTTCTTATATCCGGAAAAATCCGCGACGTAAACACTTCTTCTCCATCGTTCACAAAAATTTCTACGGATGAAGAATCGACGAACAGATGAAATTTGCGAACATCTCCAACAATCTGGCATTTTCTTTCGGTTCCAAACTTGCTTCCAATCACTTTGCCCGATAAAGTGCGGTCGAGTATCACTTTCCCCTGGACTGCATCATATTTGATCACCGTTTTTTCTTCTTCACCAGCTCGGAATTCTATACCGTACTCTAAGGCGTCCCCACGTTCAAACTCACAAATCAGTTCATAAGTGGTTCCTGAGAATCCCTCAACCATTTTCTTCTCATCCAAAATTGTATCTTCTGCCTCGACTTTGTTCTTACGGAGTGCCTGGAGCTCCGGAACAGGTTTTTGAATAAGTTTTCCATCGCGAAGCGATAATTCTCTCAGGATGGTCAAGCAGTTTGCCCATCCATTTATATCGCTGGGGTATTCAATTTCAGGCAAACCCATCCAGGCGACCATAAGACGCCTGCCACTCGGGGTCTTCATTGTATGCGGGGCATAAAAATCAAAACCACGGTCAAGTTCGATAAAACTTCCGTGAATCAATTCCTTTTGCTGCAGATTGATCTTCTCGCCCAGCACATAACCCGCCTGGTAAATATTTTGATAAAGATCCCCCACTGGTTCCAGTCCTTGTGGAGAAAAAATCAGGATACCTTGATTTTCCATTTCAAAGTAATCTGGGCATTCCCACATAAATCCGAAGTCATCCAAGTTTGTGGCCAACTCTCCTTCAAATTTCCATTCCAACAAATCAGCTGAACTCAACAAACAGACACACCCTGTTTCATTGGTTCTTTGGGCGCCGATTACCGCATAAAACTTGTCTTCCTCTTTCCATAATTTCGGATCGCGAAAATGCTCTGTATACCCCGCTGGAACTTTGTCGAGAACTGACTTTTTCGATTTGATGATATTTCCTTCCTCATCCATCATGGCTATACATAGATATGGATGTCGCACGAGATTTTCATCCCGTGTATTGCCCGTGTACAACAAATATAAGTTTCCGTTATACTCAACGGCACTTCCCGAATATGCACCGTGGCTGTCAAAATATTCGTCCGGCTTAATGGCAATCCCGACATTCGTCCAGTTTACGAGGTCTGCAGATTTGGTATGGTACCAATACTTCAAGCCATGAAAAGGACCCAGTGGATGCCATTGATAGTACAAATGATATTCACCGTTGTAAAAACAGAAGCCGTTCGGATCATTGAGAAGCCCAGAAACCGGTTGGATATGAAACGTTTGCCGCCAGGTACAGCTATTAACCCTTAAAATCAAGTTGTCTATATCTTCTTGGCTGACCTGATCGAGTCGGATGTAACTTTTCCCCCGTGGTAGTTCCATTTTCTTTCTGCTCCTTTTAGTAAAATAGAATCTTCCCTTGAAACATTTTGCAAAAGTTATATTTCCAAAGAGCCCTTCCCCCTTGCCAAAAACCATTTAAGGAAGGGGTTCCCTAAATGGCTTTAAAATTTCACTTTTATTCCTGTCGTGAGTGATTGTTACATGAAGTTAATTTTGATGATTTTGTATTCTATGTGGTGTTAGGGTGGAGATGCCAGGGATTGCAACAATGATGGCTATGATGTTTGTGGGGTTAAAAAATTGCAAACTAATTTTCAAGGTTTGTAATAGAAGGATGATCTTGGCTCGGGTCATTTCCAGGAAATGTTGTCTTCTGCATTTTGCGGAACCCGTACCATTTCACTCCAAATGTAACCGCTTTCTTACCTAAATTATATTATTTCCAAGATTTATTATCAACGCTGGCTCTTTAACAATCTGATATTCAAACAACTTTATGAGCACAATGTGTCCGCCGTATAATAAAGTTTTCGATCCTTCCTGCCTCTTCATATAGAAATAGAAAAGCATAAAAAAAGTTCCAGTAATTAAACCAGAACCTTTTGGTATGTGTGCATGTATCTTTCCTAAAATTTTACTTTTCCGACAAAATCGCTCTCGTAGAAAAAAGCACCTGTCAATCAGATCTTGTCCAACCAGCTATGATTGCTTTGGTGCAGGGAAAATGCCACCAAGATTTTTGTGAAGTTACTGCGGCTTCCCTTTATATGATTATTTGGATGATTTATTCAGTTATTCTTCAATACTTTTACTGACAACTTTAGTTTCTTTAATCCCTTTTTTAATAATAATTTTCCCATGGATATAAGATAGTACATCGATAGACTGATTCTCAATATCCATACTTTCTTTCGTTAAGTTTACTCCTCTAATAAAAGTATCTATGCCATCAATTAATTGACTATGTTCCGTTGTTATAATTTTTGATACCGAAAGTTCCTCTAGCTCTCTTACGATACCCTCAGCTCTTTCAGCAGCAATCGTTAATTGTTCTTTATAAATCGCTAACTCTTTTTTAGAATACAAGTTTCCTGTTTCTAATTGTGGATTCAGATTAGAAACTTTGGATATCGAATCTACAATTAGATTAAAACATTCAATATAGTAATTATCTTTTTGATTCATCCTCATTCACCTTTAAAATATTCAATCGCTCAATTTTAATTGGAATCAAAAATCAAAATTAACTGTAAAATAATCTAATTCATTTGTTTTAACCATCATAAACTACTCTCTGTAAAACTACAATTGCACAAGCAAAAAAGATGGGAAGCTAGATCCTAACACGGCTTTTCTTCTCATAAATAATCATATGCAAACTGATCATAGACTTAGATTTCTTCACACTTTATGTACATCTCTAATGCGAATCCAGGACCTTTTCTTCGACAGTTGTTTTCTACTGTTTACTGCTGATATTGTATAGAAAGAAAATTTTTCTTCCTAAACTAATTCACTTTGTTAGTCCGTCAACTCACCATATTTCCCGTCTCTTATAGCTTTTCTATATTTCCCATCGTCCTCCTCGATCGCAATTGCTTCACTCGTATTAATTCCTTCAATTGAGAAATACTTAGTTCCTTTTTTGTATTCATTTGAAAAGTTTCCACTGTACGTTTCTTCTTCACCGGAATACCTAGTTACCTCACCAATTTCGTTATCTACATTATCGGGGTACTCATCGCTTATTTCGTAAATATAGCCGTCCCAGACAACAAATAATGAATATAATTTAATTACCATTAAGTTACATTTAAATCCCATCTTTTTTTGAGCTAAAAAACAGGAAATCGATAGGAATAGACGTACTTAATTGATTCTGAAACATTTAAATAGCCTTAACGTACTAATACAAAAGACTGTTTATCTATTTCAGTAAAGTCTGAACAAGTTATGTTTTAGAGCAGATTTAAATCGAACTCACTTTCTTTGTGAGTACCATTAAACATCTCCAGATATTCTAAGGTAGGAGGATTCAAATGAAAAGAATCAGAGTAATTTCTTATATGCTTGTTTCCTTGTTCTTACTTGTCTTGTTTTTACACGTGATGAATCGGGCGCCTAACCAGGAGCTTCCTCGTACTTTGGATGGTATGGAGCTCACAATGGAACAGGAAGTATACATAACTTCTGCTGAAAAGATTGGCATTGTGATACATAATAACAGAGAAACAGAATACACGGGAGCCGGCGGCGGAAAATTCCCGATCGACAGATTTTTTGCCGGTAGCTGGTACAATGTTCCTTTTAAGAATGATACGTTTACAGCTGATGCTCTTGGTATTTCTCCTGGAGAAACAGCATTAATGTACACCACTGTCAGCGAACTGGATGCTGAACTGACGCCTGGCAAATACCGAGCGCTCTATGGTGGCATGGCGATTCCTTTTGAAGTGATTGAATAATTTATTTAAGACTTTTGCTTCGATTAATCCTAAGTATTTACAGAGAAGATCTTTTTGTAATTACTGGCTGATTGTAACTTAACTGCACTTAAGTTACATTCATTTCCTTCCAATAACTCAATATTATGTCATCCTTGTTGTAAAAGTAGAACGTTGAGATCGTAAATAAAAAATAAAGCTTAAAACATTGCAAACTATCCATGGGAATTACAAACTACCGGAAGTAGAATTTAGGATTCAGTGATAAGCAGGAGAAAATGGGATTTCAATTTCAAAGGATGGTAAAAATCAGTAACTTTACATACAGGCTCGTAGCTTGGTAACTTTTCTACTTTAAGGAATGACTGTTATAAGAAACATAATATAAATAGCAGTCTTTCAGAGATGAAGGAATTGAATACAAATAAAGAAGTTGTTCCCATTAAAGTTCACAAGGTACTTACAAATTTCAACCTTATATTTTCTTTATTATTTGAATTTGAAAGTAATATAATTTAGATTACATTCAAACAGGAAGATAATACTAATATTTAACAGAAATATAAGGGAGGCAACCAATGAAGAAACCACCAAAGGGAATTTCCGCTATTCTACTGCTTTTTTTTCTTGGGTTCATCATCTGGTTTATAAGTCTGCGATCAACAACAGGTTATGTCTATCAAGAAATGGAATTGAATCCGTATGGAAATTTACACACAAAAAATATCTGGGTAGTAGAACTCGAACCAGATGAAACCGAAGGAAAGACAAAAATCGAAATCATTGAGGCAGTGCAAGAGCAAGTTGACATTTCTCGCTTTCTGGATGAAGGGAGTACGGATAATGGAAGTCCAGGAACGATTTACCGAATCCCGCTAATAAATAGGCAGATCGGCACCGAGTTCCAGATTGGTGATAAAGTGAAGATTTACTGGAGAGGCGCCGTAATGGAGTCACTGCCAGGACAGATTGATGGAACAGTCCTAGTAATTAAAACCGGAAAATAATTTAATAGACTCACAATCAAAACAAAAACTTAAAAAAGCGATTTGCAACTATTTTTCTTTTGTTTTATTTGAGTGCCGAATGTAACTTAATTCACAATAAGTTACATTTAAGCTGAATAGAAATTTTACAAAAAGGTTGTTTTCACTATCTTTCTAAAGAAAATGGATAAAGTAATAAGAGTCTGGCTTCTCCGTTCTTCCTAATACCGATTAGCTGTAGCCCCTAATACAGCTGCACGAATCATCGATTCATCATTGAACTTCTTCAGTTCCTCTGCGGTTCCCGTGACGACCGCTCCCGTTATTTTTAAATTTTCCGGTGATAATTCTGTTTTTCCAGAGTCGCTTAGCACATCGTAAAGGCGTTGAGCTTCCTGTTGTTGACCTCCCTCTTTCTGCAGCCATTCAATCTGCTGAATGAAGCGTTCCGCAGCATCTTCATTTATTTCTTCAATTTTGGAAATAAAACCATAGGCATCATTTCCGTTAATGGGTTTTTTCGCCTCCACCTTCTCGCTTGTAGAAGTCGCATCAACCCAGTACCAGGCCAATTGGTCCGAGAATTTTTTTCGCACTTCATTTATGGAATAGGACTGGTCAAATGAAAACGCCATTTCTACAACTTGATGCTCTGGAATCTCATCCAATATGTAGCGATCATCAGGTAGTGATGAGTAGGTTCCGATTGGGTAAAAAAATTCAACAACACGCTCACCTTGGAAATAAAGCGTGTTTCTGCCGTCCCTCGTATTTGTTGAACTTGAAAGAGTTGAAGCCTGTGCCGCAGGAGAAGTGCCAAAGATCGACAAGGTTCTCACCTTCTGTCCCCAAGGAATTACCACCCCTGCGATTTCTTTATTTTGTTCCGTTGTGACGGTTTTTGAGAAAGGTGTATTCGTAATCATAGAACCATTACTCTCCGCATTTGCCCCTTTAATAAATTGCCAACTGCCATCGTTCGCAATTGTTTCTGCAACTTGCTGATCCATTCTGTAGGTGCCAAACCAAAGCAGCACCCCAAAGAACAAAACAGTCACGCTAATAGAGATGACAATGCTTCGTAAAAGCGATTTCCTTCTGGCTTTCTTCACTAACTTCGAAAACTCGTTATCCGGTTTAAAAAGCTCATTTTTTTCACTCATGACCTTGCCTCCTGTATTCTCGAATAAAATCTTTACGCGCCCGGTACAAATTGGTTTTCACCGATTGCTCTTTCATCTCTATAAGTGCCCCGATTTCTCGAATAGCCATCCCCATACTATATTTCATCAATAATAGCTGCTGTTGCTTCGGTTTTAACTTTTTCAAGACATTCTCCACATTTTTTTTCATTTCGTTTTGCATTAACACTACTTCCGGAGTATCTTCTTCACTTAGCTTGTGAAAATTAAACTTCAGCAGAATCTCTTGTCGTCTGCAGCCTTTCCGATACAGATCGTAATAGCCATTGACTGCGACCCGGTAGAGCCAACTTTCCGCATAATGCGGACCAATCGAGTCCATATAGAGAATAAATTTGTAGGCAGTTTCCTGAACGATATCTTCTGCATCTTCATTAGAAGCTCCTATCTTCATTAAGTAAATTTTTACTTTTTGTAAACATTCATATAGTTTTTGGTCGATTATGGAATCGCTCATTCACCGTCCTCCTTACCTCTATAACGTTTGTATGAAAAAAAAGTGAACAAAAAATAACAACTGCCTCCAGTTGCTATCTCATCTGCTTAATAATTTTGGATATATAGACTATTTCTATCTTTTGAAGTCTGAAATAAACTTCGAAAATTAAAGCATTGAATGTAACTTATTGACCAATAAATTACATTCAGATTCTGAACAAAAGCTAATATGAACTACATATTTTCTTTTCCCTCTTTTTTTGGCAATGTTGTACAGACTGACAATTCCGATTATACCTAGAGTTAGCATACCGATCCCATGGAATATTGATTTAGCCGTTTGACTAATTGAATCACTGCCACTAACCGCAGCTGATCCTAGGACAAAAAATAAAATAACTGCGAACAAAATTCTATTTTCCATATAAATTCACCTTCTTTTTTATACTTAGCAACTTGCTGAATGCAACATAACTGCAAGTAAGCAGCGTTCAAATGAAGAATACTAGAAAAAATCAGCTAAAAGCAATGTTAAATATACAAGCGGCAACTTTTGCCTGTACAGTTCCTATCCGGCTAATTTGCCAGCCGTCATTTTTCTTTATTATTTTAACCCATCAATATATTCGTTTTTTTATGAACGAGAGTTTTTATTTGAGTGCGGGTTTCATTTCATTTTAGTTTTCTCTTATTGTGTATATGAACCAAATACTTCTATGAAATTTTAATATGTAAACTATATTTCCACCCAACTCTATATTTCAAATACTTTAATTAGGAAATTGAATACAACTTATTTTTTTAGACTTCTAGCACTTTTTAAAAAATTTATAAATTTAATAGTTAGTTTGACTCTCTACCCTATATCTGAAAAGTATATTTTACCTTTAAATAACAGAAAAGAATAAGTATATTATTAATGGTATAAATGATATAAATTGGTAATAATTATAATAACTGATATACTGAAGGACACAGATTGCTGTTTTAAAAGTTTAGTTTTTGAATTTTACAATCTAAAATTTTCGTTATCCAAATAAATCATAAAAAAGGAAGCTGATCGATTTTGACTACAACCCCTAATTTTTTGCCAGTTCTTCTCGGTTCGGATATGAATGCATACGGTATGGCACGCGCATTCCATGAAGCATACGACATTAAGTCCCTTGTTTTAGGACGCGCCAATCTCACGGCAACACAGAATAGCTCAATCTTAACATTCGAAGAGATTCCCAGATTGAATGAGGATGATGTGTTTCTCTCTGCTTTATTAAAAGTCGCTGAAAAGCAAAAAGGGAAAAAGCTTTTACTGCTCGCATGTGGCGATGACTATGCAAAATTGATTATCAAAAATAAAGAGAATCTGGAACCTTATTTTTCCATTCCCTATATCAATGAACAACTAATGGATCGAATTGTCTTAAAAGAGAACTTTTATACACTTTGTGACCAATATAATTTCAGCTACCCTAAAACAGAGCTTTGTACTTTTGCGAATTACAAAACATTTAAAGCTGATTTTGACTTTCCAATTATTATCAAGCCGTCCAATTCTGTAGCATATTGGAACGTATCATTTCCAGGTAAGAAAAAAGTGTTTGTGGCTCATGATGAGAAGGAAAAGAATGCAATTCTTGAAGCCATATACAGTTCTCCTTACAAAGATAACCTTACAATCCAAGAATTTATTCCCGGCGATGATTCCTTTATGCGTGTTTTGAATGCATATGTCGGAAAAGATGGAAAAGTTAAATTAATGGCACTCGGCAACCCCATCTTGGAAGAGCACTCACCAGAAGGCATTGGTAGTTATGCAGCGATAATCAATGCTTACGATGAAAAATTGCTTGATAAAGTACGTTTCTTCCTGGAAGATATTGGCTACAGTGGTTTCGCGAACTTCGATATGAAATATGATGCACGAGATGATTCCTACAAATTCTTTGAAATTAACTTAAGAAATGGCAGAAGTAGTTTCTATGTGACGGCGGGTGGCCATAATTTGATGAAATATGTCGCAGACGACCATGTTTTCAATAAGCCAATGGAGCTGACTTATGCACAAGATAAACATCTTTGGATGATCATTCCCAAGAGTGTCCTTTTCAAGTATGCACAAAACAAGGGATTGAAGAACGAAGCTCAGCGCTTAATCAAAGAGGGAAAAATGACCAACTCACTTTTTTACAAAGAGGATTTTAACCCGAAGCGCTGGATTAAACTAGTGTTAAATAATTTAAATTACCATCGTAAATATAAAAAACATTTTAACAACAAAGGTTTGTCTTAATCTATGAATAAGAAAAAACTTGGCATTGTAGGAGGCGTAGGGCCGCTTGCAACCATGTCTATAGGCGAAATGATAGTCCGCCGTACACATGCTACTTCGGACCAAGAGCATGTTCATTCCTTAATTATAAATAATACTGGAATTCCGGACCGGACTGCTTATCTTTTGGATCGTTCTAAAGAAAATCCCATTCCTCTCATAATCTCAGATATACATAAGCTTGTTTCTTTAGGAGCAGAAGTAATTATTGTTCCATGCAATACCGCTCATGCTTTTTACTCAGAGTTGTTAAAAGAATTCCCTCTGCTACCCATCATTCACATGGTTGATGAAACGATGAAAAGAGCGGCTGCAGAAGGGGCAGAAAATGTAGGCATTCTTGCAACTTCCGGGACAGTGATTTCAATGATCTATCAACATGCTGCTAAAGAACATGGACTGCAGGCTGTTTTGCCCGATGATAAAACTCAAGCTAAAGTCATGTCGATAATCTATGACAATGTAAAAGCCGGTAAACCTGGAGACACAGCAGTTTGGGCAGAAATTGAAACATTTATGAAACTGAAATTATGCGACCGTGTTATTTTAGGCTGTACAGAGCTTTCCATTATTAAGAAAGAAATGGACTTACCGGACTTCTACTTGGATTCCTTAATGATTTTGGCAGAAACTGCAGTTATCGCTTGCGGCTATCCCTTGGCTGCGCAATATGAAACCAAAGCTGCTTCTGTAATGAGCTAAACCCCAAATGAAGTCACTTTTAAAAGTGACTTCATTTGGGGTTTTTTTTATTTTTAGACCTCGTTATAGCAAATTCGCGAACTTACAATGCATAGATCACCTTCTACATAGCTCAGTAATGAAGCTTGAAGGCAGATCTGAATGTTGCTTCGGTAAAGGGGAAGTTGATTTAAACAGGTGACCAGCCTCAAAATTGAAAGAGCTATTAAAGCATTGCACTAGAATGCGTAAGCAATGGCATTTTAAAAATGATTTTGGCAAAATACTGAAGTCATCTGATAGCAGTCTAACTGTGGCAATTTCTTTTACATATTGTCCATTAAATATAACTTAGTTCAGATATATAGTAATTTATTACCACTCTAATCGTGTCGATTTTATTTTAATGTAGTTTGCTTAGAAAACCTAAATCCTATAGTTCGATAGTTCAATTTGTTGAATCCAGAAAGCTGCTCCCCTATCCTCACCTATAATCTGCACTAAAAGCGATCTCCATCGCTCCCTGTAATTCATCTTGATCAAACCACTCTGCCACAAATACAATGTTACTGAAATCAGTATTAGAGGTTGAAGGAAGAACAAACTTATTCGCTCCTTTTTCAAGTGTAACGGTATGACCTCTTCTTACTGAAGTGTCTTCTGACGACATAGTGTCCGCCCGATAGCCCAATCGATCTGGCTGCCTTCCATCTAGCTTAAATTCAACCAAAGCTTCTGGCGGTAATTCATTGACCTTAAAGTTTAGAGACTGACTTGATCCGATATCAATCGGGCGGTCTTTCTCTTTAGACAGCTCTTGGCAGTTGCCCCAACAAATAACGGCGAGTCCCTGGTTAAGTGCCTCGCCGTTATGCGTCAACACTAATTCAGGAGGCTCACTTGCCAGTTCTGGGCTACTGTATAATTGGAAACTGACAATTAAAAGCAGCATGATTAACCCAATAATCAGTAATGCAGTCACCTTTCTCATTTTATCTCTATCCTTCCTTATTAGTAATTACAGGAACCTTTCAAAATCAGACTTCCAGCCGGAGTTACTTTTCAAATTTTACAGCTCGTTAATGAAATAAGAAGCCAAACTTACATTTAATTATTTTTTCTTTTTAGTCTACCTTCGTAATTAACTATTGTAAGAGTTATGTCGAATATCTCTTTTTGTTTTTATTAACACAAAGCGACATCTTTAAAATTAGTTATCTCCTAAGTAATTTGATGTTCATGAATGTACAATTTATCGAACAAAAAAAAGAAGGTAATAGGGCATCTACCCTTCTAGTAATCAAATCATATGTAAACCTATAACTTTCAAAAAGCTAGCTTTATGTCCTATCAAGTTGTCCTTTAAATGCATGATTTCTTCTAGTAAACTCAGTTGTGACAAGAATTTCGCAGAAGCTAATGGAAGCAGGTTATGAATGTAACTTACTAAATAAGTTACATTCAAATTTTCACAAAGTTACTTAATAAGAGAAGGATGTACTTATAACAAAAAGAAGGGTTGCAATACAGAAATATAAAAGAAATTTTTCACGCTTTTTTACTTTCTTTTCAATAAGTATATAAAGCATAAACGCTATCCAAATACTACAAAATGCAGCTATAAATACTTCCATTTGACCTTCACTCTTTTCCGGTTATATTTGTTCCAGATCGTAAAGTAGAAAGTTGGCTATTTAATTTGTCACTTACTTCACTCAGAGTCATCATCAAGCAGTCACCACTTCTTTTTGTTTCATGTTATAAGAGTTCGATTGCTCTATAAGGAATGATATCTGCAAAGAAAAGGATAAACGAAAGTACAGTAATGCTTATTCCTATCCAAAAATATTTCATCCAACATTGTATGACTACACCCAGAAGGAACACTGCGCCAGGGATAAGCCAGAGTGGAAAGATAAAAATAGGTGCTTCAGGTCCATATTCAGAGATAAAGCCAGCTGCAAACCAAAAAGACACAGGGATAATGAAAAGACCTGCTAAAGGAAGATATACAAAACGCAGAAGCAGTATTGTTAATTTCATAAAGAAACCACCTTTTCACAAAACAGATTAAGTATAAATAAAGTTATTAGTGGAAGGTGCATTCGCAGTTCATCATTTTATAAACTTTTTATTGATTTGGTTAATTATACCATGACTGGAGAGTGCCTAAAACACACTAACTAAACAACAGTATAAAGTAATAATCAACCAGAAAAATAGACATATCACAAGTTATTGGAGTTTAGATACTAGAAAACTAAGAAAAGGGGATTTTTTTGAATTTCAATCAATTAAATTCTGGTATATTAATTCTACTCATGGGAGTTGGTTGTCTATTCCTCGGAGTAGTTTCTATAAGAAAAAAAAGATTTCTTGAATACAGATGATTTTAAAGGATTTACACATACATTGTTCCTTCCACCAATCGTAAATTTTTGGTTGCTAAAGTTATTTTTGATTATAAGCGGTTCGCTTTTTGTATTCATCAGTATCTATTTAATAGCAGTTAGTTTATTTTGAATAAAATTTCTGAGGTAGACTATCAGAAACAGCAGTAATTCTAACTACAAACTAGGAGGAATCTCATGAAGCTAAACGAATTTCTAAACAAACTCGAAGAGAAAAATATCTTTTACAAATTGGGTAAAGTGAGAGAAGAAGCCTTGATGGTGGAAGTTTCTGTGCCAGGTCAAAGATGGGAAATTGAATTTTTAGATGATGGAACAATCGACATTGAGAAGTTCCTCAGCGATGGTGAAATTTATGATGAAGCAGAACTAGATACCTTAATCAGGGATTTTTCTGATTGAGCTATAAAGAAAAGGCCATAGACCCAAATTAATTTCCATATTCGTTATTCGAACTTTTTTTACAAATCATAAATTATAAGAGGTCATTAAAAGAGAAAGACGATACTGAGTTACTAGCATCGTCTTTCTCTTTTTCTTATGGAACTGCCGATAATTTCGGGATATGTAAACTAGTTTTCATTAGGTTACTATTAGACATATAAATAAAGCATAAATATCAATTTACAGTGTAGTGGAGACTATAGAATTGGGATCTGGTTTGAATTCCCCTACTTTCGTGCAAATTTTGAAGAGATTTTATTGTCTCTGAGTCCTGGAGAAGAGCATTTTCTTACCATCGAAGTAAATACATTAGAGAACAATCTGACTCCTGGCCATTACCGCGCAGTGCATCGAGGACTGGCAGCACCATTTGAAATTGTCAAATAAGGATTTCATATGGAGCGCTTTAAAAAAGCGTTCTTAAAAGTACACCTTTACGAACACTCTAAAAATTACTAAAACCGGAAAATAACCGTTCGTAAGCCTATCAGAATAATTAACGAACATTCGCCGTTTCACATGAACTTTTACGAACAACTATGACAGGGAAAGTGAGCCACAAAAAATGGTGAGGTGAAGTATAAACAGCAAAAAAGGTTCCAGTAATTAAACTGGAACCTTTTCTTATGCTTTTGTCTTTGATGAAATTTTATATACCAGGCAAAATAGCTTTCGAAGAAACAAGCCTCTTGTCAATCAGTTCTTCCCAAAAAGCAGCTGGGATGGTTGCCTGCAATGCCTGCAAGTCTTCCTTGATGCGATCAGGTCTTGTCGAACCGGTCACCACTGCTTTTACTGCAGGATGGGCTGTCGAAAACTGAAGTGCCGCGTCTTTTAAACTCACGTTGTGATTGCGTGCCACATCGTTAAAGCGTTCGACTCTCTTTTGGATGTCCGGCGTGATTTCCTTGTAGTCAAAATGGTCTCCGCCTAACAATGCGCCCGAGTTAAATGCAGATCCAATTACGAGTCCGCCGCCTTTTTCCTGTGCCAGTGGCATCATGCGTTCAAGGGCACGCTCATGCTGCAATAAGGTGTATTGGGTAGCTGACAAGCTTAAATCCGGATGTGCTTCTTCCAACTCAAGCGCCACTTCTATCGGCGTGGTCGTGTTGACGCCAAGTCCCCAAGCTTTGATGACTCCCTCATCTCTGAGTCGGTCCAGCACTTTAAAGGCACCTTTGCGTGCTTCATCGAACTTTGTCACCCATTCATCACCTAAAAAGTCTGGTGAGATGTCGTGTACATAGACCATATCCAAACGATCTGTTTTCAGACGCTTTAAGCTGTCTTCAATCGATCGGAGTGTTCCGTCCTCTGTGTAATCCGTTAAAATCTTGTTTTTGCGTCCAAACTCAAACAGCCCTTCTTTTTCTTCCTGTTCGTCCAGCACAATACGGCCGACTTTTGAGCTCAACAAATACTCGTCACGATTATAAGAAGGCAAAATTTCACCAAGTCTCAGTTCAGCCAATCCTGCCCCGTAAAATGGCGCTGTGTCAAAATAGCGAATGCCTTCATCCCATGCGGACTGAATTGTCTGCATCGCCTCGTCTTGTGGAACTTCTCTGAACATATTGCCAAGCGGCGCTGTGCCGAGGCCCAGTTTGTTTTTTATGGTTAGTTCGTTTTTCATCTGTGCTCACCTCTTCATCAAGATTGGATCATGCGGTAACAACTCTCGAAAGAGTCCTGCCAATATCTACCCTTTTTTAGAAGTAGACAAACAGAAAAGTTGGAAAAACTCTTCCAAAAACAGCGTGTTAGCGGCTAAAATCGAAAAGCCAAACGAAACGAAATGGCATGCTTGCTACTTTTAAGATAGTCCCTTTCATTGTACTCTCTCCTCTATCGCTAAAAAGATTAAGTATTATATTGACCTTTTCTTAACAATTCTCTTTATCGTTCTCTATTTAACACAAGAGTTGAATGTAACTTAACTGCACTTATTATAAAGTCAAACCCTAGTATTTCTAACAAAAAATCTACGTGGATTTTGTCGAAAAATTTTCAAAATCGTCCAGTTCAATTTGCAGCTCGTTGATTTTTTGACTATGACTCATGCTCAACTCGATAATCTTGTTAAAAGATAGTGGTAAAAACGAAAAATTAGTAACCATACGTCTAGGAGTTTGCAAACCTTGAATGTTATTGCTTTTCCTCAAGTTGTTTTATCCTTTTTTCTAGCTTTTCAACTTTGGAAGTGTTAAGTATTGCTATAGCTAAGATCATCATTATTAAAGAAAATAAAAATATCGTCTCCATAAGTTCTCCTCCTTGTATTTCATTATTTTTAATTAGATATAAATTGAAAAAAAAGAATAATTTGTTAATTTAATTATAACAATAGTTCTTCAGTATAAATACCTGAAACTAAAATCAAAGCTATACAAATAAAAACCGTTTGTAAAAGTACACTTTTAAGAACAAAATGAATTTCAGTACTCAAAAAGACCAATCATAATGATTGGTCTTAATTTCTTTACCCTATGAAAGTAATGGCATCGATAATAGCCTTGCATTCTTCAATCAACTCTTGATCGGCCTCGTCTGTTAATCTTGCAGCTCTGGCCAATGGATCAATTGCCTTTATCTTTTCACACAATACATATCCTGTTGTCTGATTGGTTGCTACGCTGTTCTTGTGATTCTTGGTTCTCCCATTTACCGGTACATGAGTTGGGTAACCTTTATTCGTATTGGTGATTGGCAAGACCCAAATTAAGTCGGTCTCTTTATGTACATTTTCTTCTGAAACTACGATGGCTGGACGATAACCTTGCTGTTCGTGCCCTTTTGCCGGGGACATATCGACTTTTATAATATCCCCACCCTTAAAAAATCTTGTCATCACTACTCCTCCAATTAAATAGTGCCTGTACTTTTCCATTGAGGATTAAGTACAGGCAAAGGATTTTTGAGCCTATTAATTGCTTACCAATCTTCTTTTCCGACTGGTTCTACTTCATCCCAAAGTGCTTCAGGCTCAGGTTTTCCACCATTATAATCAGCAAATAACTTTTGAAACGGAGTTAACTTGCTTTTTCGAACTAACGAAATCCGATTTGGTTCAACCTCTACATCAAATACAGCATCATCAGTTGCATTGAACCCGGCTTCCTCAAGGATATCTCTTGTAAGCCGAACGGCTTTGCTGTTACCCCAATTCTGTAGTTTAGCCTCTCGGTGACCGACTTTCTGCTTGATTTGCGGCATGTGAATCAACTCCTCAGAGTGCTATTTATACACTTAGTATATACAACGTATCTACATTCATCAAGTAGTAATTCTTTAAGACTCTTTCTATAATGGAACTCGATAAAAAATAGTCATGCTTCGCAATAGACTCTTCTTAAAATCCAATTGTTTATTTTACTTTTAATAAGCCCTCATATGTTAACTAAGCATTGACGGCTGTTCTTCTCCAGCTATACATGTTTCTTAGTGTTTCAGCCTCCACATATACCCCCCTAATATATGGTAGTATTATATTTAATAAATCATTTATGAGAAAAGTTATTGCCAATTTATCTAAAAGTGAAATAGGAGGATGCGTATGATCTTAATTTTGGCTGCTTATATCGCTTTGTTAAGCTTTACTGTCTATAAAATCGCTGGAAATGATAAAGAGAGATGGATTAATGCTGGCTACCTTACTGCTTTTGTACTTCCCTTGGTAATTCATTTTCTTATTCTTAATATTGTAGGTTCTATCACTGGTGCTGGAATGGGTGCAAGTGCTACGGGATTATTATTCGCAGTGGCAACATCAATTACCGGATTTGTCTTTTTGTATATCGGTTATGTTTCCAAATCTGCACGTAACCATTGATATTATTAATAGCGTCTTTTTTAAAAAGGACTTTTTGATTAACTAGAATTAACTTTACAAAATGAGCTTTTTGACAGCTCTATTTATTAGTAATGAACCTAATAACTAAAAATCGTTCATAAAAGGACACTCTCCCACAGCAAAAGAGAAAAAATAAGCTTTAATTAGCCTATTTTCTCTCTTTTATTTATGCAGCTTCCGATAACTTGAGCCCTGGCGATTAATTCTCTTGAGTAAATTTACTCAAGAGAATTTTTTCACAGGTCCATTCTATCTTGATTCCGGTTAAATGAAGATCCGATTAAGTGAAATCATATTTCATCACAAGAATTTTATCTCTATTTTAATTGATTTAAAATCAAGTTACATCAGGGGGCAAACAACTTCCATCGCCCTTCGGAAATAATTTCGACCGCTCCGTCGATCACTTTAATAGCGGTTTGATCATCAATCGCATAAGCTGGCCCCTCTATTCCGACAGCCCATTTCTCTGCGTTAGCCATGGTGTTTTCCGGCAGCATCTCATTCTCCAGATGCGGAAAGATGGCGAAATCGACAAGCTTTATCGCTTCATCACTTCCGTCAGGTGGAGTCCAGCCAATAAAGTCTTCCCCGATGCGAGGTGCCATCACCATACTTCCTGCACTCATTCCTACATAAACTGCATCCAGCGATGGCAAGAGCTCAGCCAGCCCAGATTGCTGCATCCAGTGTGCCAAGTAGAGGGCATCGCCGCCCGCCACCAACAGGACGTCCGTCTCCCGGATCAGCGGAACCCATCGGTCTTGGTCAATGCTCGGCAGCGCTGTAAGCTCAAGCACGCCGACCGACTTCCAACCTAGGCCAACCATGGGGTTCTCGGAATTTCCGCTGATAAACTCCCAAGTTTTGATGCCGGGGCCAACCCAAGGGTGTCCATACATCGCAGTAGGGATGCACAAAGCCCTGGAGTCAGCGATTGGCTTACCCAACATTTGAACCAGCGCATTTTGTATGCTTTTGTTAGTGACACCTGCGGATGTGAGCAAAAATTTCATAACTTCAACTCCGTTTCCTAGTGCAAAATTGTTAAAGTTTCTCCTGTATCTAAAAGAACGATCTTAGCTTTTTAGACATGACGAGAGCCAATTAATTTGGATCGTTGTCTCCCTCTTCTAAGTATATTTGCTTTTCAAATAATTTGCGAAAATCAATCTCACCTTCCTGTCTGTCATTCGCACGCTACACTATAAGCCTCTTTTCTCAACTTCACTTCAATTAGAAATCGACCCGACAATCAATTCTTTGAGTTGCTCCGCCACATTTTCAACTGTCACGCTCAACTGGAACCCACCTGCTATCTGTTATTTCGTATCTGCTTATTCATACGTCTGGATGCTCAATTATAAGCATCCGGTCCTTCAGAGTAATTTCGATAATCCCTCATATGTAAAGCTAGATCCTATTGAAATATGAGTTTTAAAACCTACTAGTGCAGACTTTTGGATTCCTCTTTTTTCAAAAAGTGAAACTTCGCTGGAAATAAATCGGTATAGTAACCAAAGACAATTTCCCTTACGGAGGTGCTTATCATGACAACGATGGAAATACTGATTCAATTAAGTGGAATATTACTCCTTCTCATCACGAGCCTTTTTTTACTGCAAGGAAAAGGCGCTATGCTGATTGCAGGTTATAACACACTGTCAGCGGAAGAAAAGGCGAAATACGACAAAGTGGCTTTATGTAAAGCTGTTGGTAAGCTAGTATTATGTTTCACATTTTCAATTATCTTAATCTTTATGGGGGAATTTTTTCAACTGAATTGGTTATTAACTGTCGGCACTAGCTTAATGATAACCCTCCTAGTAGCTGGGCTGATCTATTTAAATACCGGTAATCGTTACCGAATCCGCAACGAAGAAAAGTAAGTGAATAAAGAGATAGGCCAGCAGCAGAAATAAGGAAGTGCCTGATGTTGGGCTGTTTCATTTTAGATGCAACTTAAATAATATCAAGTTACATTCGAAATTCCGTTATTTGGTAAAAAAATTGTGTATGTTATCGTTAATGTGAACCTACATTGTGAAATTAGTATAAGTTTCCTTTCAAAGGAGTTTTGATCATGAAAATTAATCGCCCCTATTTTTATTTAGTTTTGTTTATTGGAATACTGGCTGTTTTAGTTGGTTTCGATTAGAACAAATCAGGGTCATTTGAGTGGTTAGACAATGTTATGCAATCTGCATTTGTTACTGTGTTCTATATCATCTTTACAGATAAATCTTACAAAAAAGCCTCCCAACCATAAGTGGATTGGGAGATTTTTAGTGAGCCAATTATCTGAAGGCACCAAATATGAATAGAAGCATTAGCAGGAAACTGAATGTAACTCAATTTACAGTAAGTTACATTCATATCCCTGATATCTTTTTAAAGTAAAGTTTATTTCCATTCTATTTTTCCTATTGTTGAAAGGATTCGGTTCCATAGCCTGTACAAAAACCACTTATCTGTGAGCACTCGTTTACTTCTTCTACCCATTGATTGAATTGCTGTTTATAGGCGGACAAGTTTTCTGCTAATACCTCTATTTCACTATCATTTCCAGTTCGTTGGAATTCTGAAATAGCAATCATACTGTTCGTACGGTAATCGGCAAATTTAGTTCGCTCTGTTTCTGTCATCCCTACATCTACAAAGGGGCTGCCCTTTCCCCATCCATCTATATTTTTCTGCATAGCTCGTAAATCTTCATTTCCTGTTGCTACTACTTTTTCTAGTGCTAAAATTTGCTCCATTAGCTGAATATCAGCAGTTACACCTGCATAAAAGTCATAGTAATTCTGACTATTCTCTATCTGATAATCTTCTTTTAAGTTGGTATAAGCAATCCATAAAAAGCTGAAGGCCAAAATAAAAACAATTGCGATTGTCCAGCCTATTCCATTTTTTCTCATGGATTTCCCTCCTGATTTTCTCTTTCAATTTTAAGTGAATGTAACTTAATATAGAATAAGTTACATTGAGCTTCAAATAGACTCCTAACTAATTTAGTTAGCTGAGTTATACGAAACTGCAATGGTTATTCTAACAGGTTGGCTTTACAATTTTAAATCGGGAAAGCTTTTATTACGCCTATGACTTAATACTATAGGCATATTGTTGATTCAATTCCCTTATTTGATGGGTACAGTCGTTTCCGTTCCCAGTTCATAAATCGACGCATGTTTGAAAGGAGCTACTTCTTTGGTTACTTCAAAGACAAATGTTCTAGGTGTCGCATCTGTGGTACATGCCTCTTCACTGTTGGCAAGAGAAACTTCAAATTCCAACGTTTTTGTAGTCGGATTTAGTTGTATATCTTCTCCCTTTAATTCAAACGGACAAGTACCCGATTCCTGAAGACTAAAGAACATCACACTTTTTACGTCCAGATCGACTTCTGGCGCTTCCTCCTGAAGACGGAAATATGTCCATAGTTCCTCGTATTGCTTTTGCTCAGTCGCCTCTTTAACTAGATAGATATAGCTGGGAGGTTCCTCTCGGTGAAATCCTGTTTCATGAAAATCAGCGGGAACCGTCTTTTCAGTAGCAATTCCCTTTGTTATGTTTTTTACTGTTTGTTCATTGTCCTGCATTCCTGCATTCGGCTCTGGGCTACACCCTGCCAATATGGCAAGAAGTCCTATTAAACATACGATTTTTTTCATTCAAACCTCTCCTCTATTTGAATAAATGTTTTTATGAGGGTCAGTTACAGCAATTAGGTATGTGATTTTAAATACGGTAATTTGAAGGAGAGAAATGAATCTAACTTATCTGCACTTGAGTTAGATTCAAATCCTAGGCTTTTCAACCAGATTTCCATTCGGATGTTACCGAACTCGAGAATTGCGTTGATTTTTGTCGTTCTCAGATACAGGAACCATTTTAAAGAACCAGTTCAGTAAACCGAAAAGGAAATCCGATACAAAAAAGAAGCTATGAAACAATAGGGCCTCCGCTGCAAATGGGTTACCTCCACCCCAGGCCATCATGATGAGAACGGTTGGGAGGAAGAATAGAAGCATACACGATAAGGGATATAACAAAACTTTAAATCGTTCAACCCGTTTGTCTATTGAGCTTATAATCATAAAGTACAGTGGCATGGCCAAAGCAACAAAGGCCACACCTCCATTAACTAATACAGCAATGGCTCCATTACCGATATCTTGGTTCCATAATTGCTTCAATACCCAAACGTAAGCGAAAAAGCCTCCAAGAAATGAAATAATGGGTGTTAGCACATACAATCCCAGTTTTTTCATTTTTCTCTCCCTTTCTTGAACTTCCCTTTACTGCTTTTCATTAATATACCAGATTAAACCAATCAATTGCTTTCTGTATATTCATTCTACAATCCTCTGCTACTCTAATCTTTTGAATACCGGCTACTGATTGAAAGCATTCCCAAAAGTATACTTTTACAGACAAAAAGGGAGAGTAGATGCTAATCAAAATGCACCTTCTCGCCCTCTCCATCTACGCAGTTACTGATATTCCCTCATATGTTAACTGTGTAATCATCCTTAATGACTCAGCAATACAAACGTTTAATCTCGCTTATTTGTAACTACCTCTTGCTTTTAAACTGGTATTTAATCATTTTCTTAAAAGTACTTGAACAAGGGAACCATCACGGATGAACTGAGCCTCTACTCTTTCTTTTTAGATAAATAAAATCTTATTAGTGGTGGTATCCAAAACATCTATTTCATTAATCTTTTGAAATCCTGATTCCAATATGAATAGTAGAGAATAGCTTTATCATTTTTTATAGAGATTTTCATGAATTTCCTGCCGTGTTCGACTTGGAGTGATAATACGACAAAAAGATTCGTCCAGTTAAATATTATTGAGAATTACTATTTCTTTTGCTGTTCCATCTTCGTTTAAGTAAATGCCGATCTGTTGATGTTCATGCAACTCATCCAAAGAGGTTCTGTCCCCGTACTCGAAAGAAAACCACGTTTCTTCACTATAAATTAAGTTATAACTAGCGCCTGGTTCTGCCACTTCTGGCAGTAATCCGCTTTTCGATGCCCATGTCGTAGTATTTACATCAATTGTATTCTGTTCTTCGAAAATATTAATAACTACACCATACATATCATACTTTTCGAAACGTTCATCATGTCTATCATTTGAAGTACAAGCACCTAAAACAAGAGCCAAGGCTAGCCACAGCAGTGTGTGCTTCATAAGGTGTCTCCCTTCTTTTCAGCTGCTATTTTGAAAAATCAAGAATGACTTAACTAATCGAGATCAAGATTATGAGTTTTTGCTAAGTTTTCACTCAACTACATCAAAAGATGCAGCCATATTTTGAAGTCTAGCTCGGTATTCACCTGGAGTAAAATCATGAAACAAATCGCTAATGGATATTTCAAGAGAGCCTGCTTTACCGGGGGACACAGCTAATTCATCGGCGTAAACGGCTTCAACATCATCCGGAAATTCGTACCAAATGCCGTCAACATTTTTTTCCAAGAAGAAATGGGTACCCGAACTGAACTCTTCCTCCCCTTCATTGTGTATAATGAGTACAATTTTCTCAGATGACGTCGTATATTTCTCCTTTTCCATTTCATAAAAAATGCCATTAGCTGCAGCGGAATAATTCAAGATATGCAGACTTCTGTCTACTCGAACATTCGGTTTCAAAACCATAGAGAACAACTTATTGAATGCAACATTTTTTTCTGGGAACTTTCCTTTCTTTTTTTCTCTTCAAAGCTAAGTGGAGTGAAGGTTGTGTTATTGGTATATTATTCCTAAAATGCCTATGAAAGAGCAATAAGAAATGCTATAGTCAAAAGACCCGGAAATTTTATTAAACGGGCCATAGCTAGTTGAGGAGGCGTTCATTATGACAAACAAAATCACCGTTACCATCAATGAGTACAAGGGGATAACGCCTAATTAACGTTTCTATTTCGCGTTCCCCGAAAATCGAAAGGGGAAAATTATGAATACAGAAAATGTGAAAATCGTCGAATTAAACACAGGAAACTGGTATGACTGCTGTGAACTAGAGGTATCAGAAGAACAGACGCAATACATGGAACCAAATGCCGTATCGATCGCTCAGTCAAAGTTTGAAACCAGCTTAAAACCTTATGCCATCTATACAGGCGATAAAGCGGTTGGCTTTTTGATGTATAACTCTGTTTCGGAGGAACTTGACGGCTATTGGATATATCGAATAATGGTAGACAAAGCTTTCCAAGGTCAAGGAATCGGGAAAGCTGCAACCAAATTGATGATTGCTGAGATGACCAGATCACTGAATGCCACAAAAATTGTGGTCGGCTATCACCCAGACAACTTGAATGCCCATAATTTATATGCGAGTTTGGGATTTGAGGACCATGGAGATCGGTTTGGCAAAGAAATGGCCGTTGTAAAACAGCTAATCGACTAATAAATTAAAACTGTGTTTTATTTTAGTGAGAGGACCTTTTTAAAGGTCCTTTTTCTTTTATAAGAAATCAGTATTTCCTTTGTTCTGAATGTGACTTAGTTAGTGTTAAGTTACATTCAGTTTCAATCATTTGAGCTTCCAAAACCTTTCCCTAATACGGTTTTTTTATCTAAATCAACAAACACGATAAGATTTCCAGAACCATTGGTAGCCGTATCATTGAATATTACCGAATAAACTTTTTCTCCATCGTAATCAGTATTGATTTTGGATTTAATTTCAGTAGATACTGTTTCTTTGGTTACAGTCGAGTCTTTAGGACTTGTTGGAATAAGTTCTTGTTCATTGTCAGATAAACTGTTGTAAGCATTCATTTCAATTGGTAACTCTTCAGCAGCTAAGGAAGAACATGCCCCCAATGTGATAGATAGAAGAATTAGAACAATGAATTTCACCATAGAAATCCTCCTCTTTAATTTTAGATGAAGTTCAAATAGTAGCCTCTTAAAAAATTCAATATTTTAGAAAGAAAAATCTTCTAACTTTATCGAATGCCAATCTACTGCTTTCAGTAAAATATCAGCAGTGTCAAACTAGATTCATTTGAAATTGAAACGAAAAGATATTTATTGTTCATTTTTATCCTGTCTGATTGCAATAAAATTAAGATAAATAGTGTATCCAACAGCCACGAACAAAAGTACAATTCCGTAACCGATTTCTAAATTCAACCAATACACAGATACAAGTAAGGTTATTGCAACAATGAGGATTAGTTGCAGGCTTGATCGATGATACTTATTCACTGTATTTCCACCTCAATTCTCATTCGATTATTTATATGCCGAAGTACCAATAAACCTCAGAAAAGAATATAACCTAATTACTATTATATTGTATTCGGAATACAGAAATTATTGCTTAGTAGCATCGAGTATGAGTGATGGGAATAGTAATTTATCCCGCTGATTTCTAAGATCAAATTTCCTCGAGCGAAAGATAACTCCGTCTTCTTCCTGCCATTCATTGAACTGAAAATGACCTGCTTCATCATGATACTCAAGGAAATTTACTTCATAACCAGCAAGCTCAAATACAGATGATAACGTTTTGTAGTTATGAACGATTTTATGGCTAGCAGCTGGATGATCTTTGGGACCAGGGCCACCGATTCTAACTATATTTTGATACGCTTCATTAGGAAAGTATCCGTCTGGAACGGCGCAACGAATATAACCTTTAGGTTTTAAATATTGATGGCAAAGCTTCGCAGCCTCAATCCCTTCTTGATATGTAAGGTGCTCCCATACATGTTCAGCCAAAATAGCAGTTATAGAACCCTTTCTAAATTGATTTCTCCAAGTAGTTTTATCTAATAAATTTAATTCCTTTTCTTGAGTATGGATCCATCCGGGATTGTTGTTGTAATTATCAGCACCAATGACCACTTTAATTCCCTTTTGTTCATCCATCATTAAGATCACCTCAACTTTTTGATTATTTTTTTGAAAATTTACTTTCAGAGAGAATTAATGAGTTGAATTTAACTTATCTTCATTTAAGTTATATTTAATTCAACAATCCTTGACTACAATTAGATTAACATTAATTTCCAAAAAATAAATAGAATTCGAATATCTTTTTCGTAGAAAAAACCACCTGAAAACACACTTATACAATAAAAAGGGATAGAATATGCGTAGTATTCTCCACTTCTCTCCTTCTGTCTTCAATCATCTTCTGATAATCCCTCATCTATTAACATTTTTATGAAGTAAATTATTAAAGTACTCGAAAAAAGAATAGCGATAGACACACTTTCACTGATCGTTCCATTAACCATATTGCTATTTGAAACCCCCTACTGATTACCTAATTTCCACCTTAAAAGCCTCTTCTTCCAATAGATTATGAAGGTCGGTCTTTTCCCCTCCTTCTTTTCCGCAAATAACAAAAGGCGTGAATTTCAACGTTGAAACTTCTTTTGTTGGAACGTCAAAACGGAAATAAGCCTCCTAAGTTAATGTGTTTTCTGCTGTGGGTTCATAAATTTTCCCGTTCTCATCTTCTACCTGGAAACGGACATCCAATTCATAATCCAAACCGCTGAGACTGTAAATGTGATACCTCAAAGTCCTGGAAACTGGTGATACAATTAGTTCCGCTACTTCAACACGTTGACCCTTCTCCAATGTAAATTCACGGTCGATGGGGATGGTTTTACTTTCTGCAAGCAGCGCTTCTCCAGAAGCCATAAATTCAAATGTCCAGTCCTCTTTTATCAGAGAGTTTCTCCCACTATCAACGTAAGTGATTTTTATTTCCATGGCTTGGCTCAGATCCACCCCTTGAATATCCATGGAGCTAAATAAGGCAAAAGTGGGTCCTTCTGTACCACATCTCCCCAGCCATTTGCTGCCACCTCTTGTCCGTTGATCCAAACGGTCGGAAATGGTTTCAGTTCGTCTAGCTGCTGGTTATCCGACTGAGATTGAAAGGAACTGTTGATAAACAATCGGTCTTCATCAATCATCACTTCATTTAATGTTAGATTGCCTTGATTGTTTTTTACTGTGTGTCCCACAACTGTTTTATAATTTTCGAATGTGTTGTCTTCATCAGTGCCGAGATAGTGTTCCAGCAAAGGACCAAGAATCGGCATGTTCGCCCATGCATTGGACTGTGTGCCGAAACTAACTGAAAACAGGATGAACGCTGCGACTGTGATTGCCACGAAGGTAAAACGGCTGGTTATGGGGCGTCTGTGTAGCTTTTTTTTCATTCATTTTTTCAGTTTCTTTTTTTCAAAGCCAGTCAATTCCGGAATGTCGTACTCTTCCAAGTCCACATCAACTTCGTTCAATAATTGATAAACGTCTTTCATTTTGTCACCTCCCTTTCCTTTCACTTTACTGCTCTCCAAAAATCCGTCTCAAGCTTTTCAGCTTTTTCCGGCCTCTCGATAATCCGTTGTGGATGGCTGATCTTTCCACTTTCAGTTCGTTTGCAAGAATGGCAGTATCTTTCCCGTCTATGTAGTAGCCAATAAAATTTCTTCGGTCTTCTGGTGTCAGCTGATCTAATAAAGCATCCGTTTCCAAGCTCAATTCTTTCTTCAGAACTTGCCCTTCATCCGCTTGAAGGCTCTTTAAGTGATAATCCGCTGGCTGTTGTTTTTCGGCCAGCTTCAGATATTTCCTTTTATAATCGATGGCTTTGTACTTCGATACGGCCGCCAGCCAGTTCTTCAAAGAGTTTGTTTTTTCATTAAAAGAATCGTTGTGATTCCAGGCAGCGAGCAGAACATCATCTATGCATTCGTCCTGGACATGTCGAAACTGGGATAAGTGCTGCGTCACAATACTTTTAATGAGTCCGCCATACTGGTCAACCACAAAATGCAATGCATCTTCATTTTGGCATTTCAGTTCCTGAACAACGTTTTCATGGGTAATTTTCATTCAATCTGATGACTCCTTTCCGAAAGCCCTTACCTATTAATTCGTTTTCCAGATCCCAAAGCTATCAGAAAATGGAAAAATGAATGAAACTTCCTATAGTTTTTTCTGTATGAATACACAAAAACTCTACTTCAGATCGAAGTAGAGTTTACGGGACCACTTATGTGAGTCTATTTACACGATAACCATAATATTTCGCGACCATTTGCTTAATCTGATTTCCTCCTAAAAATCATAAAATGCTAACTAAAAGTTCTTTAGAATATCTTTCCCACCTGTGCAGTAACTTACTACAAAGTGCGTGTTTTCTCATTGTCAGTTAGTATAAAATGAATATCAGATGATTCTCCTGCATCGATATGTTTCGGAACACCTGATAAATCGAGTATTTCGTTTAGATGAATAGCTTTTTTTTGGTTAGCTTCTATCGTTATCCGATACGGACCTGCTAAATTCATAAGAGATTCCATTTGTACTTTGTCTTCCATGAAAAATGAATCTATAAATTCTAATTCAAATGACACTGCCTCATTACTTCGATTATGTAATACCAGATTGCATTCGCCAATCATTTTTTGGTCTATTGACTCAAAATTGCATTGACCATTACTATCGTACGATATGGCTGTGATGCCACTTGCTAAGGTTTCTTGATAGGTAGTGATGAAAAGATTCGGTAAAAATGTATATATCAGGACAACGATAAGCAGTGCTCTAAAGTGGTATTTGTTCATGCCGACGAACAGTAAAATTAGGGCAATTATAAACAGAACGGACCCCATGATCCCAAGTAAAACGTATCCGTCTTGATTCCGGATTGGAAATGACATAAACGTGGTTTGTGCCTCCACCATCACATTATTTGGAAACGGAAAAAACAAATACATACATATGGATAAAATAATGAATGAACTAACGAGTGCAAATTTATTTTTTACCATTCCATCGCTGTTCTCCATTTTTCTCCTCCTTTATAACGTAAAGATATGTAGATTTTTTCTAAACCTAATCGAGTATTTACATTTTCTTTCTTCTTTTCTGCCAATCATTTTATACACGGCAATAACTCCTTCTTAATCCAATATCTTGTTGATGCGCCTAAATATCAAAGTCTATACTTTATTCTAAATTTTGTAATATCTGTTAATTCAATTATACCTGTAATATTCCTCCGCACAATAGAGAAAATTGAATCTGTCCTTTCTTCAGAGCGTTCGTAGAACTGCAATTTATCAAACGAAAAAGGAGAAGCTCAAGTAGGGCTTGTTCTCTTCCAATAGCCAAATTCTATGTAAACCTATATCCTCGGACTCACAGCTTTAAAGCATGATGAAGCTGTCATTTGAATGGGTGATTTCGTTTAGTAAACTCAATTGGGTAGATAATTTCGGCGAGATAATGGAATGCAGATTTTGAACGTAACTTACTTGGACTTATATTCCATTCACTTTCAACAAAAACTTTTTTTAATACCTCTTTTTTGAAAAAATGAAACTTTATTGGAAATTGATTGGTATAGTAATCATAGCTGCTTGTATAACAAGGGAGGACATCTCATGTATGGAGTTGGAACATCATTCTGGTTAAATTTGTTTCTTTTATTGTCCGTTTTTTTCGTATCACTTACTGTATTTAATGCCCTCTTGCGAAAGAGGTTAGGGGTCGAGAAACCAAAAGCATTCTCTTATAACCATGTAAATGATCGACACAAGAAAATTGATTGGGGAATGAGGATTTTTTTTGTTGCCTTGATTGTAATAGGTAGCTTTATCAACGCAGTAAGATTACCTAATGAACCTTATTTATTGCTGCAGCCGTGGTTTTTTTATTTGCACTTATATCTATGACTGAAATTGTAAGAGCGATTATGGAGCGTAAATATGCGAAGAATCCCAATGCCTATATTTATACGCTTGGTCAATTGGCTTTTATAGTTGTATTTCTTATGTTGCTCTTTGTAACTGACTTTTTCGGTATTTTCTAACCTGGCCGTTCACCTGTTTTTCCATCCATCAATAAGTTTCACGATAAAGTAACAGGAAAAACTTTTTGGAAGGAGGGCTCTATTGATAAACTTACTTATCATTACACTCGCTCTTATAATTTTTTTGATTGGGTGTGCTACAAATAATTCGAGTGACTATGAAGGATTTATTGAAGAAATTAAAGAAAATAGCATTGTCATAGTACCTCCCATGACAGAGCACGAAGGAGATTACCCTGTTTGTGAAATTTTATTATCTGAAGACACGGAGATAGATGGCGCTAAAGATAAGCTAAGTGATCTGGAACGTGGGGATGAGGTGGAGATCTGGATTGAAAAAGAAGGTATAAATAAAGAAGGTGCAAAAAGAATTCTGGTAGAAAACTAATCTACTGAACAACTAAAAATAGAGAATAGCATTGAAGTTACTTCAACTATGGAACTTTAACTGAGTAGAGATAACAAAGAGAGCTGAATGTACCTTGCTTGCTATTAGGTTACATTCAAAATCAATAAAAAATAATTTTTAAAGTTAAATCGATAACTGAAAATAAAGAAGTAACTTTAATTGCTTTAGATCTGTCTTATCAATCATAAGGGGGGGTTCGTTGAAAAAATGGTCTCTATTATTTATATGTGTGATTTTTACTTTGTCTTTTGTTGGTGGGTGTTCTCCAGAAAACATCGAGAAAGTAGATGTTTACGAAATGGAAAGCTTTTCGGTTATCAAAAAGGAGTCATTAACTTCATACACAGACTCTAAAGCGGTTAGCCAGTTAGTAAAAGCGTTCAAAAAAGCCGAAAAAGAGCCAGGAATAGTTGATATGGCTGATCCTAATTATAAAGTTGAATTCGGTGAAGAATCATATTATCTTTGGATCCAAAAAGAACAGGGAACGATAATGAATCTAAATGATACTAATTTCATCTACACCCTTTCACAAAGTTCGTCAAAAAAAATTTACGAGCTGTTATATTAACAAATGTTTCAGTACAGTGAAATCAAAGAAATTATAAAACTAAAGTTGAACTGAGATTACTTTGCAGCATCGTTTTTGTTGTATAAATCTTTATAGCTAACGACCAGAAAAGTGAAAACAAATACCAGGAGCATAAAACTTCTAGCATTGAATCCATCAGTCGCTGAAATTTCATCAAGTTTAATGCATACCGCTATAGCTAACATGCTAATGACACCAAAGAGAATAAATAATGGCTTGCGTGTTGAAAAATACTCTTGCTTTACTTCAATTACTAAATAAATGATTGCGAAGATAAGTGAAGCAATACGAGTTAGAAATAAAAATTCATACTGAAGAAAAAACGTTGCAACTAAAAAGCCGATCAATGCCAAAATCACGATTATGGTACTTATATTTTTATTCATCCTAAACTCCTTATATTTCATTCTTGTCTAAACAATATTTTTTAATACTTTAACTAAGTTTGAATGTAACTTAACTGCACTTAAGTTACATTCAGAATCAACTAGACCAACCTCATTACAATCGCCAAAGTACCCCATTTATTTTCTAAATCTGAAGAATAAGTCTTATGTATGGTCTCCACTCTTTCTTCAATCTCTCTACCCACAGCATCAAATTGTTCATCTGGAATATCTTCATACATTTTTCTGAATGAGGAATACCTTTTTAGCGCCTGTATCTCTACACGAACTTTTTCGTTTTCCTCTGGCAACTTTGTAAACTCAATGGTATCGCCTTTTATTAAATTTCTTCTCTTTTGATCATTTAACCGAACTTCTACCGTTTTCCTTCCCGACTTGATTGAATTAAAAGGTCCCTCGTAAAGCCCCATCTTATATTCCATGTCCCATCCTCCAAGGTTATTATTATTTTGCAGCCATACAAAGTAAGATAGTATTGGCATCATATACACACGACTCTAACTGATGAAGGATATATTACCTTCAACTTCCATTATATAGATATTAACATTACTTCCCATTAGTTCATAAAAGGAGTGAGTAAGTTTTCTTAAAGTAAAAGCGTTCGTAAAAGTACACTTATCTACCCAAAAGAAGAGCAAAGCTCAACTAGCTTCTTCCCTTCCGTTAGGCATTATCTGTAAACTGGTTAGTGAGCCGTTTTTAGACCTATAATCAAAAAAAGAGGACAGAAAGCAGATATTCCTGCCCTCCGTCTTCTTTTGTGTCTCCTACCAACTTCTAAGAAAAGCTTTATGAAATCATAAGCAGCGATTTCAAAATGGGTAAAATCTTTCATTTAAACAACTGTTTACCAGATCAATTCCGCCCATTCTGGATGGTCAATGAACGGATTGCGGTTGCCTTGAATGTCCTCGATCTTTTCGTTGCGCTGTTGTTCCCAGCTACTGACAGGATCTTGCTCATGCCACTCGATCAACACGGAGATTTTTCCGTGGAAAGGCGTCGATCCATTATTCACCTGGTCGTTAAGTTCTAAGTCCACTGCGTCATCTGACTCGTAGCGGACCGCCATGTAAAGCAGCATACGGGCTACATCGCCTTTCACTTTATCTGGCGGCTCCCAGGAAGTCGCTGTTCGCAAGCAACCATCGCAGCCGCGTACTGCAGTGCCGCCGTTATCAAAGTCCAAGTTGCCGCGCAGTCCATTCACTTGGACATCTGTCGGGCGCAAATGGTGGATATCTGTCCCTGCCCCCATTGCCGTTCCAAAGCTGCCATGAGACTTCGCCCATGTGTGCTCACGGTTCCAGTCGCCAACATTGCCGCCATTCAAAGATTTTGAGCGTGACTCCCCCGTATACAATAAGAGGACGTTGTTTGAATTGTTCGGATCTTCGTCCGTTGTTTTTAATGCGTCCCATACTTGGGAATAGCTGAGTTGACGGTGATCATCAATAATTTCATGGAGTTCTGCTTTTAACGCCTCGCCTTGCAAGCCATCTGCTGTGTCATAATATTCTTCCGGCGCAGGAGCTTCTGCAGACACCGTTACTGAAAATGACTGGGTGATGCTTTGGTTGCCGTCGCTTGCTGTCACGCCGATAATGTGTAAGCCTTCCGGCAAGTCGAGCGTCAAGTTTGAGCCAGTGACTATCCCTTTAGTTGATGAATAGGAAAGGCTTTCCCCTTCAGGATCAGAGAAATATTCCGTCAGGTCATACTGTAAGCGATCCCCTGCCCATACTTGTTCCCCGACAAACACTTTCGTTGCTACAGGTACTTTATTTTCCTTTGGCAAATGTGGAGAAGGAATCTGCTCATCGTCCGAATTATAGAAGCGAATCTCTTCATAATCAGCGCCATTGATAAAATTGATCTCCTGGATGTTTTCAGCTCCTTTAATTTCAGAAACGTTCTTGCCATCCACCACTACTTTCTTTACATCAATTCCCGTAAAATCAAAAATTGAATTTGCACGAGCGGGACTTAATACCACTTTGACATTCGCAAACCCTGAACCATGGAATTCGCCGTATTTCCCTTTCACATAGACGCCATCCGTGATGGATGCTTTTCCACTCAATGTCACTGACACACTTGGTTGGCCAATCGTCAATTTTTTCTTTTTCAGGTTCTCGTAATGCAAACTTTTTTGAGGTTCCATTGGCTGCAGTTCTGGAGTAGGTACTGGTGTTTCACCGACACTATTCATTGTATGGATGCCCAGATGTTCAAATGTATCAGCTGGATACGCAGTCCATTCAGTCGAAGGATCGAATGCATCATCCACTACGCTGTTGCCAGTTTGGACATCCGGATTGCGCACCAGCGTAACATCTTTCGTGTTTTCAACTCGCGTGCCCACTTGGCCAATCGAATCGATTGCAACTCCGTCTTTTTCCAAGACCAGTGCATCATCGCCATTAAAATTGATCACACTGTTATTTTGAAGATCTCCTTGTTCCTGAATTGCCGGACCTGCGCCGCTATTGTAAAGAACTACCGTATCTCCGCTTGCCACAGTACCCGAAAGCGTCATTTCACTTTGCACGGATGTGTTGCCATTTGCATACAAGGCTACGGAATAAGGGCTCAATTCGATTGATGCGCCAGTTCCGTTGTAAATTTCAATCGCTTTGTTTAAGCTGCTGCCTTCAATGTATTCCGAAATAAAAAGATCGCTTTCTGGTGCAGCCGCTTCAACTGCTAGTTGTGAACCAGGTACCCAAAAGCTCGCAGCTAATCCTACCGATAATAGCGCTTTAGCTGATTTATTCCATATTTTTTTGTCCATCGTACTGTCGTCCTCCTCTTTTCTGTAAAAATGTTTCCATTGGAAATGCTCGTTTATCTGACTTTTTCCAATAGACTTTTATAAATTTTTTAATATTATACTAATTTAATTTACAATTTCTTCTATTATCTTCTAAACATTACCGAACACTTTCCACTTCGTCAATGTTATTTAGCAAAACTTACATAAAGTTAACAAAATACTAAAGGTTACATAAAATTTGTTCAGTCATACCATCAGCTGCCTATATTCATTGCTTTCCATATCAAAGGCAATCTAATTTAACTCTTCTTACGTTTTATTAAAAAGGATAAAAAGGAGGATAAAATAACAATTAACAAAAAGTACGGGTTGATACTTACTGCAGGCATTCTGTCATTGGCAGCCTAAGAAGAAGAGCATGCGACACCCAAGAGAAAAAAGTAAGAAGCACTGTTGAAGAAGAAACAACTATGTTCGGAAACAGAAGAGAAATCTATGGAGTAGGAGGTTTTCCAATGAAGTACAACGATTTTAAAAATGCAATTGAGAGTAAGTATGAGAAATCTTTAAAAATGATCATGTACGAAATTTGCATAGTAAAAAAGTTGAACACAGTAGAAGGCTCAAAAAAACTGGGAATAGCCAAAGAAATATTCGTTTACTGGCGGCATCACTATCGGTTTGAAGAGAGGCAGCGACTATTTGACCAAGTGATAGAAGATCTATAGGATAAACGGTCTTTATGTACTGACGAGAAAATAAAATGATGCTCTTCAGCGGAAGGGATGTTAATGACCCTGATACTTCCTTATTACACAGCTAGCAGGTACCTTCTAATAATTTTTTGTCGTTCTCAGATATCAGAACCATTTCAAAGAGCCGGTTCTGTAAACAGAAAAGTAAACCCGATCTAAAAAGAAGTTGGTAAAAAATAGGGCTACTGCTGCAAAAGAATTTCCCCCGCCCTGGGCCATCGTGATGAGAACGGCCGGGAGAAAAAAGGTGCATACAAGATAAGGGAAATAACCTAAAATTGTTCAACTCTTTTGTCTGTAAAGCTAATAATTAAAAAGTATAGTGGCATGGCTAAATATTCTTAAAAAAACACTTCTCTGAACACTAACATTAAAGAAACTTAAGTAAACCTTTTCTCTTTTAGGTTCAAAACTAGGTTTATAAAAAGAAAATCCTTGCAGGTTACCTTACGTCACCCGATATTCTGGTGATAGGAAGTTAGAAACTTGGAGGGAAAATAATGTTAGAAGGATTTTTTGAACGAAATGAAATGTGGAGATGGCAGGAGTTAATTTATATGCTGTTTCTTGTATTGGTACTCGTTCCGATTTTCATTGAAACTATCTTATTTAATTATCTAGTGAACATTTTTCAAAATGAATTATATGCCGGTACATTGAATGGCTTTATCATGGCCATCATTTTTACAACGGCGCTTTACATTATCGTGTTGAAACCCAAGAAACAATCTTGGAAAGCTGTCGGACTAAAACCGGTTCCTCTAAAAGAATGGAGGTTGGTAGCCATTTGGACAATTATCCTGATCATCGTGAGCATCGGTTTAGTTGTTGGGATGTCTTTTATAGGAGTTGGAATCGAAAATAGTAAAACAGAAAGTCTCCAGTCACAGATGACATTGTTGAACTTTACAATTGGGTTTGTATCGGCTGCTATCATCTCCCCCATTTACGAAGAAATTTTTTATCGCGGCTTCCTTTACCGTTTTTTCAGCAGCCGCTATGGCGTTTTGAGCGGCATGCTGATCAGTTCTCTTATTTTTACGATCGTCCATATCCCTACATTTAACACCTTGCCAGTGAATTTTGTATCGGGTCTTGTTTTTTCATGGGTCTATCAAAAAACTGGCTCAATCATTCCAAGTATTTTAATTCATGGAATATTTAATGGAATTGCCGTGATCTTGACTGCCATAGCTTGACCCTTTCCTCTCCAGACTGACGTGTTCCAGCTGTCAGTTAGGAGGGATTTCTTTTTTAGCGCCCATCTCCAGAAAGCTGATAATAGCTGGTGAAATTGGATAGAGACCCAGCTCAGCGGAAGCTTCGGGAGATCTGCGCACTTCCCAAAAAGCTTTGACCAGTTCCGGATCGTCGCCAAACGTTTCTTCTGATAGAATGTCGACATCTTCAAGAATAAGTCGACCTTCCAAAGAGATAGGGGAAACCCCATTTTCCAGACAAAGCTCAATTCTTTTGATGATATTGATCCACTTTTTAGTGATCCTGTCTCCGCTTTCAAGTTTAGGCAACTGACTTTTAAGGTGTGCTTGCTGTTCTACAGAGAAATATTGATTCCAATCTTTCTCTTTCTCTTCATTCGCGACCAAGTAAATTAAGTCTTCCCAGTGAAGAGTTGCTTTTAAGTCCAGCAAATTCAATAGCGATTGTGTATGCTTTAATGAATTCGTCAGGTGTTCCATCTCTTCACTCAACAAAGACTGATGGGCAAGCAAGATAGCGGACATTGACTGTTCTGCCAGGATACTCCGACTGTCTTCGAGCGACAGATTCAACGATTTGAGCAGGATAACTTTTTGCAACTTCAGGATATCCTCTTTGGAATAGTACCGCTTCCCACCGGCTTCCTTCCTTGAAGGCTGCACCAACCCGATTTGATCGTAGTATCGAATCGTCCGCACCGAGATATTCAAGATTTTTGATAATTCGCCAGTTGATAAGTAACTTGCACTTTCTTCGTTTCCCACTTCTTATATTCACTCCCAAAATTTCAACTTTTGATATGTTGTGATGTGTAAACTAATATTAGAATTTTAGTTTCCTTTCTCTCTATTCCTATCTTAATTAATCCAGTACAGAAGAAACTTACCCGTTTGAAAAATGAAAAGCAAGATTATGGGTATCAAATTTAGTTTGTTGTATGTAGTGTTTGACTGAACTTTTTGGATTTCCGGCTCTGGATTGGCCACCACATCAAATGGAACAGCATATGCACAAGTATAGCTGCTAATAGCCCTCCTTGAATAAAAGCTACTCCAGCAAATAAACCAACCCAACTGTTGCCGATAACCGTATAGACGTACATAGCCGGTTTTGGCTGTGAAGTAATCAACTTAATGGCTGGCAAATGGACCAGGGCAAATAGAATGCTGGAAACGAAAATTGCAGCGATAACGCTGATAACCTTCCCTATGCTCAGCAATTGGAATAACCAAATAAATAAACTAAGTAACCCCCATCGGAATATTACTTCTTCTAAAACCCCCCCATAAAACACCCGGCTCAGAATGCCGGTATTCACATAATGGGTTTCAATCTCTATATAGTCTGATTTTGTTATTTTCGGCACCAAATATATATAGTACAAAGCTAAGTGGCCAATCGAACAAATGACACCAAGACCGACACCAAACAAGAGAATTTGGCTGATATCTAGCTGATTTCCTATAGAAATTCTTGGAACAACATATGCCCCAATCAGCGAGAAAAGAGTGGCGGTTAAAAAATGGGCTGTTAATCGTTGGCCATCGGTTACATCATTTTCATTTATGTGAATTTTTTCTGAGCGATACATAAATAGTATCCCGGGAAGGCAAATAAAAAAGACTACGATGAAATAACTCCAGTTCATCAAGTTACTCTCCCTTCACTTTTGCTTGTTCCGCTAAGATCACTTCATAAATCTTGTTCACTGCCTGATCCAGTTGATCTATTACGTTTTCATCTAGTTTAGCGTAGTAGGTCGACGCAATTTCTTCGTCTACTTTGGTATATAACTCATATAACCTGTTGCCATTGTCACCAAGTGTTACAATGATTTCCCTCCTTGAATCCGGATTAATCGTTCGCTTAATATAGTTTTCCTTCTCAAGTTTTGTTAACAATTGGCTGATGGCACCTGCTGTGACATTCATCTTTTGAGCCAATTCATTCACAGTCAATTTGCTATGCTTCTGCACATGCTCAATGACTAAAGATTGCTTTGGTGTTAGTTTGTGTTCCAGAACTTCCTCATAGTGATGCAGCAATGCATAATTGATCTGATCAAGAGTTTGGAAGATGCCATTCATTCGTTTTATTATCATATGAATACCTCAATTCATTTAGTTAGATAAATAGTTTAGCTACCTAAAATATTTATTAAATGTATTGTAACCCAATATATAAATTGAAGAAAGCAATATAGATGGAATTTTTACAAAAATCCATTCTTTAAAAAAAGAGATCTTTTATGTTAACTCTATTTGCGGTAACCGTTCGTAAAAGTACACGTTTACGGACGGTCTGAAAACAGCTAAAAACGACCGAAAAGAGCGTTCGTTAATATGTCAAAATACTTTACGAACATTCAAGGATTCTTTTTAACTTTTTAGAACATTAAATAGATACTTTTCCTTTCCTTCAAAAAACACTTCCGATCAAGAATCGGAGGTGTTTTGATTTTTGCTATGATTTTGATTCGACTCTTTTGATATTTTCTCGAATACATTACGCTTTAACCAGCAAAGTTTATCCGGAACCATGTTAGCATCACATCGTTTTAAAAACACAATATCCTGATAGCCTCTAATATCGTAATCTAAATCATTAATGCTAGAATAATTTTCGATGTCACTTGTAACTTTAGGGAAAATTCTAGCTAATGATTCGTATCGCTGTTTGTGGCTATTAATTATCTCGATTAAATGTAGGATTAATGGTAAAGATGGCACTAAAAAAGAAATGATCATGGTTTCAGTAGGTAAATTTAATAAGAAACCAATTGCAATAACAAATACAGTATAAATAATTAATACCCATTGCAAAATATTCTTGTAAACTTTTCTTTGTTCTATGTCCCAGTGTAAATTTGTCTTTTGAGCTAATAAAACATTAAAAACATGATGAGTAATAGTTAGTCCAGGATACCAATCTATGAGCTTCTCCTCTCTTTCTTGAGATTTCCCATTCAAATCCAATATTCTTTCCAATGAAATTTTTTCTCCCACTAAAAGAGTATTCCATGGAATTTGAAAACATCCATATCAAAATTCTCTTGAATTGTTGCTGCCTCTTTTACCAGTCTCTTTTCTTTTTCGACGAGAAAAATCTTGTTTACAATTAGTCAAATTCCAGCTATAAACGCTAACTCTTCTTTAAACCCAGGAAAATATTTTAAACATAACAAACTTATGATAGGAAGCATTACAGTTACCATTACTCTCATAGATCGTAAGAACTTAGCTTCACTATAAAGGACTCGCACCGCAGCCAACAAACGCAACGATTCTGGTTTATTCTGTTTTATATTGATGTAAATTTCATCCGTATTCAGGGAAGTCGCCCCCAAATACTGTCTGCCATTCGGTGTGTGCTGCTTCATGGTCGCCAGCAGCTACTAAATCAATAGCATTTTGTGCGCATAAGTACGCTTTCGAGGCTGCCTCAGCAAATCTGAATTTTGTTTCATAAGAGAGCGAGTTTAAATAGCCTTGTATCTCCTTTGGATCTTGACAACTCCAATAAATACTTTGACTCAAACTGTGAAAGACATTGGCTAAAGTCGATTGATCAGTGGTTGCTGACCAATTTGATTCAAAATAATTCAAGATCAAATTTTCTATTAGATACGAACCTATATCTGGCACTACTATACGAGTATGCCAAGCTTTAACTAGCCTTATAATCCTTAAAACTCCGCCATCATGCTGTTGATTTATTGATGTGGCTCTTTTAGCGTCTATTCTTGGATCAGTTCTTTTCCACTTACCATTATCATCTGGAATTAAATAATATGCTCGTTGAAAGTTATCCGGCGCAGTTGTAAATGCCGGAACAATATCAAAATTCCAGTCATAGCTATTTAACTTAAGTGTTATTGCTTCTTGATTCCTTTTGATGTCTGCTCCAGAATATTGAGGGATATTACTTAAGGAGCTTTTCAACTTATATAGTAACTTGATAGAATTCAGAGTTGAGTCGTCATTCGTCAAACGTCTTAGCCTACTTGCCTTTTCAGGAATAGAAATAGTGATTTCACCATTATAAGTATTATTATAGTGACCGCCGTCTCCTGTAAAAACTACAAGAAAGTCAATATCGCCTAACGGACGGACTTTTGTACGCCTTGCAAATGAACCCATCTGCACATTATTTTCATCCTTATAAATATGAGGAAAGAAAACATCGTTATTTTCAAATTTTTCGATTTTGGCAACTAACCAATCCCGACTACTTCTTGCTGTTTCTAATCTGCTAGGGTCTAAATCTACTTTGTTTTTCGAAAACTCTCTTAGAGAGGTATAAATATTTTTTGCCACATAATTATCATCTTTCTTTTTAAGTTGCACCAACAATTATACAAACAAATGTTCCATTATGCTATTTTTATTAAAATTAAAAATAATAACTAACTTAGAATTTATTGTTTTTATTGGAAATGTAATATTGTAATTACATAATAAAAACTTTTGAGCGGAATGAGTTTCTTCTATTACTTTGTGATGCAACTGGGGCTGGTGCATTCTTGTACCAATTGAATCGAGTTTTTAACATTGTTCCTTCTTGAAAATTCGATTCAGCTGTTCTAAATGGCCGTCTAACAGCCTGTATCTATTGATCTTTATAGATAATTACTTGTTTTGTTTCATCATTTTTTAACCTAACGTGGTTCCGATCGCATCTTTTATTATCCTAAATTTTATTTTACTGGATTACGATGCGATCAGAATAATGATTGACTTTAATTTGCCCAGTCTTTTATGATATTTGGCTAGTATTAACCATAGAAAAAAGCTACCCATTAGATGGACAGCTAATTACTTTATTAATTAAATTTCGTAGCGCTGGCGTGTTCAGGGGCTAAACAAAGTGACCACAACGAGGTATAAATAATAATTCCCAAATACACTTGACGATATACTAATTATTCAACTCAAGCTTTCCTAGCCTTTACTTCAGAAGCCCGTTCCAACTCAGTCTCTCTATTCGGTACCGCCGGCTTTTTCGACCAAATTGTCGCAAGAATCGGTCCTGAGATGTTATGCCAAATCGCGCCCCATACGCTCGGCAATGCCGCAAGCGGACTGAAATGGGCGGTGGCGAGTGCGACGCCCAATCCGGAATTCTGCATGCCCACTTCAAGCGAAATGGCACGGCGGTCGGTTTCATTGAGTCCCATTAGCATGGCGGTTAAATAGCCAAGCACGAGGCCAAAACCGTTATGCAAAAATACGGCGAAGAAGACGATGAATCCTGAACTGATGACGTTTTGCGCGTTGGCAGCCGTGACTGCTGAAACGATGATTAAAATGGCCGCAACGGAAATGAGCGGTACGATGGAAATGCTTTTGGCGACCGCTTTCGGAAAGAACTGCTGCACCAGAATGCCGAGTGTAATCGGAATGATGATCACTTGAATGATCGACAGGAACATCGACAGCGGATTTACCGGAAGCCATTGGCCTGCAAGCAGCAATAACAACAGCGGCGTCATGATGGGCGCCATCAATGTCGATAGCGAAGTCATCGCAACAGACAGCGCTAGATTTCCTTTTGCAAGATAAACCATGACATTTGATGCGGTTCCACCAGGCACACAGCCAAGAAGCACGAGTCCCGCTGCCAATTCAGGCGGCAAGTTGAGTAAATAGGCGATGCCAAATGCGGCAAGCGGCATGATCAAAAATTGCGCCGCAACGCCGATGACTACAGGCAGTGAATTTTTAAAGATGATTTTGAAATCGACCGGCTTTAGCGTCAGCCCCATTCCGAACATGACGACACCGAGAAGAATCGTAATATATGCACCAAACCCGATGAATGCTTCAGGCAAGAAAAACGCAAGTAATGCTGCGAGAATAACCCATACGGCAAAATATTTTCCAGCGACGGCACTTACGGACTGCAGTATTTTCATTGGATCGTCTCCTTTTTTTCTACTTTGATGTTTTTGCCAGGGTTCAATAGATTATCTGGATCCAATGCAGCTTTGATTTTTTCCATCACAGCTAAAGCTGCACCGTGTTCCTGCTGCTGATATTTTTGCTTGCCGATGCCGACACCGTGTTCTCCTGTACATGTACCGCCCCGCTCGAGCGCATACACCACAATGCGTTCATTAAACTCCTGCGCTCTTGCAATTTCTTCTGGGTTTTCCATGTCCATCATAATGAGCGCATGGAAGTTGCCATCTCCGACATGTCCAACGATTCCACCAGGTAAATCGAGCGCTATCAGGTTTTCCCGTGCATGTCCAACTGCACCCGCCAGTTCAGAGATCGGCAGACATACATCGGTAACCATCATTTTTTTGCCGGGATGTCCGTGAATGTAAGCGTAAGCTAGTGTGTGGCGTGCTTCCCATAGCCGGTTGCGCGCTGCGGTATCGGTTTCAAATGCGACTTCTTCGCACGCATGCCCCGCAACGATTTCCTGCATAAAGGCCACATCCTGCTGCAATCCGGCTTCATTGCCATGAAACTCCAAAAACAATGTAGGCATTTCTTTGTAAGCGGTATCATTGTATTTGTTGACTTGTTTCATCGATTGCTCATCCACCAGTTCAACACGGGCGATTGGAATGCCTGCCTGCAAAATAGAAACCACTGCTTCCACCGCGTCTTTCACTGTCGCAAACGAGGCGCGTGCCGCTGTAATAAATTCAGGAATGCCATAGACACGAAGCGTCATTTCGGTAAAGCAGCCAAGCGTCCCTTCTGAACCGACAAACAACCCATTTAAATGAAGTCCGGACGAAGATTTGGCGGCCTTGTTTCCAGTATGGATGACGGTTCCGTCAGCCGTTACCACTTCCAAGTCGCGCACCTGGTCCCGCATGACGCCGTATTTTACAGAAGTGGTCCCACTCGCATTAGTCGCAGCCATTCCGCCAAGTGTCGCATCCGCTCCAGGGTCTACGGTGAAAAACAATCCGTATTTTTTTAGTTCTTTATTGAGCTGCGTCCGAGTTACACCCGGCTGCACCGTGACGAGAAAATCTTCTTCAAAAACTGCCAATACTTTGTTCATCAATGAAAAATCGACTGTAATGCCGCCTCTTTGGGGAATGACATGCCCCTCTAAACTGGAACCGAGTCCAAATGGCACAACCGGAATCTGGTATGTGGTAGCCGATTTCATGATGGCCGATACTTGCTCGGTCGTCTCGGGAAAAACGACAATGTCCGGCAATTCCATTTGATGATAAGATTCGTCCTGGCCATGCAACTCTTTTACGGTTTCGTTGATGCTAATTTGTTCTTCTCTCAAGTGTTTTCTCAAGCTTTCCAAAATGGTTTTTTGTTTGCCAACTGCCATGCTTGATCGCTCCCTCTTAATTTTTCACAACTTATTCAGAATTGGTCCTACCAATTAACCCAATTATACATAATAATCTGAAAAATACAATGTGTATTTTCAGACATTTCCCAATCCTTTCGGTATGATGAAGGAAAGATCTAAAATAGCTGGACAGGGAGAGCGATTACCATTGTTGAATCCAAAAAAACGAACCTATGAATTAATAGTGGAACAAATAAATATGCTGTGCTTGGAAAAAGGATTGATGCCTGGCGACAGGCTTCCTTCCGAACGCGATCTGGCTAGTTTGTTTGGGGTCAGCCGCAACTCGGTGCGAGAAGCGTTAAAAGGTCTGGAAAGCAAAGGCAAGTTAGAAATCCGTCAAGGCGGAGGAAGTTTTCTTGCTGCCTCCAAAAGGGCTTCGCTCGGCAATGAACTCCGCACGCACATGGATGAAACAAAAGCACTGTTGATCGATGAAATGTTGGAATTGCGGAGAGCATTTGAGGTAGAAGCAGCCTCTCTAGCCGCACAAAGAGCCACTGCTGAAAATCTTGAAGCCATCAGGCATGTGCTGTCGCAAATGGCCAAAGCCATAGATGACCCGGAATTGGGCGTACAGGCAGACTTGGATTTTCACCTGCAGGTCGCGTACGCAACAAAAAATCAGTTATTGATCGATTTAATGGAAACACTGGCAAGCCGGATGGAAGAAAATATTCGGGCTACCCGCAGACATCGCTTTACCGATAGCAGCCGTCATGCAGACACACTTAAAGAACACGAAGAAATTTACTTGGCAATCGCCGATGGCAATAGTGATTTGGCCAGGCAGTTGATGGACAAGCACATTTCCAGGATTCGATTGGAGCTGTTCAGAGCTACTTAAAACTGAGATTCAAGTGATTAAGTAACGCATTGGATAAAGTTCTTTGCCTTTTATAACGTTAACGCCCCCTTTGAAATCACTCGATTTCGAAGGGGGCGTTTTAGCTGCGTAAGATATTCCTATGAAAAGCAAAGTTATTAACTACCACGCTAAAAAAACTTATTTATCTGATAATTGGATAAACTTATGATAAAATTAGCATTATAGAATACACGAAGATACGTCTATCTTTTCCTACTCTTTCTTTCCTTCTTTTCCTTCTTGTTTCGGCTCCGCAATTTCAATATGGTAAATGCGGTGATCGAACCGCCGATCAATCCCATAATCATGTCGATCATCGTGTCGTCTGGATCGCGGCCTTGTGCGGTGAAACTGAATAATTTGTCACCTGCAAACTCCAACAACTCCCATGACGCCGCAGCGGCCAAGGAAAAGCAAATCATATACAGTGCGATAAACGAATTGGGAAGGTCAGACCCCCCTCCGTTGCGAAGCAAATGCCGGAGGATGATCCAGCTGGCATAGCCGATCCAGATACCTGAAAATACGTGGAGAAAATCATCAAAGTGATTTATTTGGTAACCTCCGACGAATGTACCAATGACTACTGAAAAGAAAATAAAGATATAGATGATGGTTGTAAAAATTGAAGGCAGCGGATAATGATAATGCCGTTGGACAAGAGAGATCGCCACCATGACTGCAATCGTAAGAAAGCCCATAAACACTTTCGTTCCATTATTTTCTGCATACATATAATAGATGCCTACCAACAAAGATATTTGCACCAACCACCAGACAAGCCGTTCAACCGCAATCGCTCGCCTGTTTTGCACGGTTTCCATAACTACCCCTCCTTTGGCCAGTTGCGTCTTCAGTTGCTCTAGATGTAAGTATTCCACAAAATGTTGGAAAAGCCTGTTGCCCTATCCAATGCTGTGCATGTTTTATCAAAGAAAGGAAAATCCGGCTATGAAAACATTAGTAAGGATTTTGATTACTGTCATCGTGCTATTCCTTATTGTAGTCATTGCGCTTTTGTATGCCATCTACAGTTCTGATCCGGCACAACAAGACGTGCTAGAAGAAAAAACGTTCAACGAAAAAATCGAATCTATGGACATCCAAGTAGAAAACTCTCGCGTGGATATTGTGCCAAGCACTGACAACACTGTACGTGTCGTGCTGACGGGCAGTGAGGATGATGTGAGGTTGCAGACAGACGTTTCAGGCAATCAGTTGACCATTGAGGTAGAGGATCGATTTCGGTTTTTTATATTTGGCTTTAGTCGCTCTCACTCGTTGCAAGTCTATGTCCCTTCTGATGGGTTGGAATTGCTCACTGTTGAAAGCGATAATGGCACTATCCTGGCTAAAGACATCGATGCCAATGAAGTTTCAATCGAATCAGATAATGGGCGCATTGCACTGGATGCATTAAAAAGCGAGATAGTTGAAGCTGAAACAGACAATGGCGCAATTGAAGTGGCCAATATGGATGCCAATATGACCATCCACTCGTCAAATGGCCGCATTGTGTTTACCGATGCAGCAGGCAACTTGAAAGCAAACGCCAATAACGGCCGCATCGAATTAACTACCGATTTGCTTAACTTCCCAATAGACTTTGAAACTGACAATGGCCGCATTGAAATTCATTCTGACAGCGAGCCCACTAATGCGCGGATCGAATCACGCACCGATAATGGGGTCATTGATGTGTTTGGGCGCAATTCCGAAGAAGTCAGTTTTGGCAACGGGGATGTGCTGATCCGCCTCGTTACCAACAATGGCCACATTATCGTGAAATAAAAGCGAAAACGCCACCAACGAAATCAAATGATTTCGTTGGTGGCGTTTATTGCTATAGAACTGCATTTCCCAATCGTTGACTATTACAGTCCCTCTTCCAACATCTCCAAAAACTCTGCTTCGCTTTCTGCTCCTGCATGGTCCATTGCATTCAAGCCATCGGGTCCCTGCAATTCCGGATCGGCTCCATTTTCGACCAATACCAAAGCCATTTCAGACTCCGCGAACATTACAGCCGATCCCAAAACAGTTGAATAATCATCGGTTGTATTGGGATCGGCTCCCGCATCAATCAAAACTTGAATAACGTCGGCGTTATCAGAATAAACCGCATACATCAAAGCATCTGCACCTTCAGAATCCTTTTCATTCACATCTTCTCCGTTTGCAAGGGCTTCTTCAACTCCTGCCAAATCGCCCATGGAAGCAGCGGACATCAATGCCGTTTCTCCTTCGATACCATAGCCGTAATCCTCTTCGAAAACCGGTTCATTCATATCCGGCAGAAACTGAGAAAAAGCAAATGCGCCTCCTGCAAAAAGAGCGATGGTTGAAAAGTAAACAGCTCCTACTACGCCTACCATCAAGGTAGCCCCAAGAACAATTTTCCCATGATCCGGCTCGTAGAATTTCGCTTCACTGTTATCGAACTGCTGAATGGCCTGAACGCGTTTTGGCAAGCGCGGATGCGTCGATAACACTTCGCTCAGCCAGACAACCGCATTGGATTCGGTGGCAATCTGTTCGCAATATGCATCCTCATTGACTTCCAAATAGGTTTTCTTGCCGATTCCAAGAAGCGTTAAAGCCCGTTTCGCAGCTGCCGCATTTTGAATCGTAAACGCAGCGTGGCGGTCGCATGTATACTCACATGACCGGCTATACGCTTGACTTAGAAATGGAATAAACCCAGCTGGCAGAATCAAGAGGTTTTTCCACACATGGCGCCGTTTTACATGGGCCAGTTCGTGGGCAATCACAAAGTCCAGCTCGTCTTGTCCTTGTTCACGTGCCAGCTCAAACACTTCGGAATAGAGCACGACCATGTCGCGTCCAAAAAATCGAGTGGCGAAGGCATTAAGCGCCCCTTCAGACTGGATCACAAAAACATCCGGTACTTTTTTAAGTTCCATTTGCTTAGCCAAAACTTGCACACGTTCATAGACGTCTGGAAATTGCCGTTCATGGATCCGCACGCCGTTTCCACGGATCGAACCCAGCATGATAATATGAGCAAATAACGTAAACACGACAACCGTTAGGGCAATCGCAGCGCCGATGACGGAGACAATGACCGCGGCGTAAATAAAAATGCTGAAAAATAGGCTAATGAAAAAATAAACGGTTTCTCTGTTTGATTGAATCGACGTCTTGTCCACAATATACTTCCTCTCAATTTGGAATATCTTACATATAATAGCACATAGTACCTATTATAAAAACAAGTATTTCAAATTATTTGATATTTTTTATTTCTGAACTTATACTCAGTTTTAAATGAAAAAAATAATCAAGTATTGGACTTTTTAAAAATCAAAACTGTTGATTGTGCTGAATTCATTTGATTATCGACTTGCAGATTTTCTTTATTTGTAGTAGGATTTCTAAAGTAATTATCCCGCTATAAGCATCTGTATAACCTTAAGAATATGGCTTAAGGGTCTCTACCAGGAACCGCAAAATCCTGATTACAGAAAACGATCCGTTCGTTTTTTGTAATCAGGATTTTTTTGTGTTTTCTGACGGGGATCTTTGGGCCATTTTTTATTATCTCCATTTTGAAAGGAAGCGTAGAATCTCATGAACTTGAAAGTTTACATTTTAGCCTTATCCACCGTCGCAGTCGGACTTGTGGAACTGATTGTTGGCGGCATACTGCCAACAATTGCTGAAGAGTTTGGCGTTTCGCTGAGCTCAGCCGGCCAACTGATTACCTTATTTGCTTTAATTTATGCCATTGCAGGCCCCCTTTTGCTGGTCGCAACCAGTAGGTTTGAACGGAAAAAAGTCTATTTAATTTCGCTTGCGGTCTTTTTCATTGGGAATATTATGACGTTCTTCAGTCCGGACTTTACCTGGATGATGATAGCGCGCGTCATTACCGCAGCGAGCACCGCACTTATTGTCGTTTTGTCTCTGACCATTGCGGCCAAAATGGTTGAACCGCCTTACCGTGCGAAAGCGATCGGCCTTATTTTCATGGGGATCAGTTCCTCACTCGTTCTCGGGGTGCCGCTCGGCATTCTCATTTCCGATGCCTTCGGATGGCGCGTCATTTTCCTTGGAATTGCTGCTTTGTCCCTCGTTTCCATGGCGCTGATAGCACGCTTTATCCAGCCGATAGCTGGAGGTACAGCGGTACCGTTAAAACAGCAGCTGAAAGCGGTAGCTAGTGCAAAAATCGGTACAGCCCACCTCGCCACCATGTTCATGCTTGCCGGCCATTACACGGTCTATGCTTATTTCACCCCGTTTTTGGAAAGCAACCTGCAGCTAAGTTCATTCTGGATCAGTGTTTGTTACTTGGTATTTGGGATTGCGGCAGTTAGTGGAGGTGCCATCGGCGGAATCATGTCCGATTCAATCGGCTCGAAAAAAAGCATCATCATTGTCATTTCAACGTTTGCTGTTGCTTTGTTTCTGCTTCCGCTCACGACATTCTCTCTCGTTGCCTTCCTGCCGGTAATGGTCATTTGGGCAGCACTGAGCTGGAGCCTCGCTCCTCCTCAACAAAGCTACTTGATTGAAACTGACCCAGACACATCGGACATCCAGCAAAGCTTTAACAATTCCGCTCTACAGGTTGGCATCGCACTTGGTTCGGCCATCGGCGGCATCACCTTGACACAAACCGGCTCGGTATCTAGTACGGCATGGGTAGGTGCTGCGATTGTACTGATTGCTCTTGGCTGTGCTGTATTTTCTTTGACTCGTCCGACAAAAAAGCCCGTTACTGGACAGACAAACAGTCAGACATTCAATACCGGCTATGAACAATAATTACATTACTAAATAAAGCTCTGATAGAATCGATTGATTCTATCAGAGCTTTTATCTGTTTTTAAATAGAAAATCCAATGGCGATTTTCGTTTTTTTTGGAAGATCCCTTTTTCTTTCGCCTCTTTCAGCCATTGGGGAAACTCATTCAGCATTTGATTGTACAGTTTTTCATCGGTCACTGCGTTAATATCGGGAACATGGAAAAAGTTAGCGTTGTCGACGACGCGCCCGCTCATCTTATCAAGCTTTTTGAGCACATCAAAGTTGGAATCGCCTATACCGATAAACTGCCAGAAAATCGGCTTATCAGAGGATTCTACGATGAATTTCTTGATGCCTGACTTGCATCCGCCATCATTGATAAAAACCAAAAAGACTGGGTCTTCACTCGGTTCTTCTTTAATATACTTCTGAATAACGTCTTCCATCACTTTCGGTTCATCGTTCCGACCGAATTTGTGGACACTGTCGTTGGACAAAATATTCTTTTCCACATAGCCCATAAAAGTGGCTTCGGTAGCCGCCGGCAAACGGGAAAACTCATGGTCATAAACCCAAACATCAAGTGCACCGTCATCATCAAACTGGCTCGCTACCGCAAGCACACGTTCAACCACTTCTTGCACCACACCATCACGATAAAGCTTCCGCATCGACCCTGTAATATCTAGCACAATGCCAACCTTTGCCACAACCCCTGTTAACTTCTTTTTTTCCAATACAATACTTGCCGTTTCTTTCTTAAGGGAAATCGTACTCATTGAATAGCCTCCTCTTATCATCTTGTTTTTAGTATAGCGAAGATCCCCAAACTTAAAAAGGAAATATTGGAAATATTTAAATTTGTAAACACTAGTTCTTCCCTCCTTATGCAGAAGCCATACCCAGAGCGTCCGGAGTGATTTCAAACATCCTTTCAAACTGCCACCTTTACTTTTTTCCAATCTCTTCTTTACATCTTCAACCTCTTCCTCTACACTAAACCCATCGGGAACAACCCGAACACAAAAACCGCATACCGTTTTCTGCACTAGGGGTGCCCATTATGGCTGAGATGCAAGCGCAAGCTTCGATCCCTCATAACTCGATCAGGATAATACCTGCGTGAGGAAGTGCGGCGCATTTCTGAAATAATTCCTTTTGTAATTATTTGTAGATTATGGCTGCATCTTCACGGATGCGGTCTTTTTTGTGCAAATTTTTAGGAGGAATATTGTTATGGAACCATTGCAATGCGGAACTAGCCCAATTGTCGGATTTCGTTTTTCGCTGCATCCGATGACCGGCGATTTTATTCAAGTAATTAAAGGAGCGTTAAACGAGACCGACACTTCAAATGTCTGGATGCATACCGATGATGTGTCGACAGTCATCCGCGGAAAGCAGAACCACGTCTTCAATGTTGCCAAGGCACTGGCGCTGCATACTGCGAAAACTGGAGCACATGTGGCGCTGTCTGGTACGTTCTCAATCGGCTGTCCAGGCGATTCATCAGGCGACGTCTATCTCGAAAAAGACGATGTGCTGTTAAACACTGATAGTACTCAGCAATACGTGTCTTCCCAGTTTGCTTTATACCCAATGAACAACCCGGATTACATGACCGTTATTTATCGGGAAGTTGAGCGTGCCAAGCAAAAGGGTGTTTTCAATGACTCCATGCATTATGCCAGTGGCATTCACGGAGACATTCATGATGTGTTCGCCTTTTACGAAGAATCTTTTACACATGCCTGCTCCGAAGAACATCGCCATTTGGTCATGACCGTATCGATGAGCATCAACAGCCCCTCTCATGGAGGTGCTTGATTTGTTGAAATCGTAGAAATTAAAAGAAGTCGTGTTGATGTCGCTATTTGCAGTGGTTTTTGGCATCGTGTACTTGCTGTTTTTGCACGTTGCAAATATTTGGGCAGCATTGATTGGTCCGCTCGCCTATGAATGGATTTTTGGCATTTGGTTTATTGTATCGATCATCTGCATGTACATCATTCGTAAGCCCGGAGCTGCCTTCCTGTCCGAAACCATGGCGGCGACAATTGAAGTATTGATTGGCAATGCGGTCGGTCCCCGTTTGATCTTGTCAGGAGTTATCCAAGGGCTTGGTGCTGAAGCAGTATTCACATTAACCGGCTACAAGCATTTCAATATTCTCATACTGATGCTTGCCGGCATTGGCTCAGCTGTTTTCAGCTTTATTTACGGCTATTTTGTCTCAGGCTACGCAGCGCTCGATCCATCGTTTGTTGCATTAATGTTCACGATTCGTGTTTTAAGCGGTGCAATTATCGCAGGCATTGGCGGAAAGTATATTGGTGATGCACTGCTTGCGACTGGTTCGCTTCGCGGGTACGCCATTGCACGTGCGAAAAAAGGTGATGTGAATGCCTGAAAAAGTTTTCACTTTGGAAAAGCTGTCTTTTCGCTTTCCTGAAAACGAGAGAAAGACTTTGAGTGCCCTCTCATTTTCAGTTTCCCCTGGTGAACGGCTCGTTCTAACCGGTCCAAGCGGCTGCGGCAAAAGTACATTGCTTTATTTGCTGAATCGATTGTATCCGGACAATTGCGATGGCTTAGTCGATGGCAAAATGGAGTTGTTCGGAAAATCGGCTGCCAGTTACACTGCTGGTGAAATCAATCATCGCGTTGCCACTGTTTTTCAGGATCCTGACTCACAATTTTGTATGCCAACGGTTGAGGACGAACTTGCCTTTACCCTTGAAAACTTGCAGACGTCATTTGCCCAAATGGAGCCGCGCATCACAGCAGTTTTGGAAACTACGGGACTGGCACATATGCGGAATGCCGTTATTCAATCCTTGTCCGGTGGAATGAAACAGCGTGTAGCGACTGCATGTGCACTGATCATGGAACCGGAAGTCTTATTGCTGGATGAGCCTTTGTCTCATCTGGATCCGTATACCGCAAAGCAATTTGTCCAGTGGCTGGCGAAATTGCAGCAAGCATCCAACCTGACCATTATCGCAGTCGAACACCGTTTGGACAGTTGGGGTTCTTTTTTTGAGCGTGAAATTCAATTAAGCTGTGATGGCCGCATAGTGAGCGATCAAAAGTTCAGCTCCAGCCAGCCAGTGTCATTTCCAATACGTCATTCTGTTAAACAACCAGCGATTGCTTTGCGCGCCGACGGGCTGTCAGTCACCATGAAAGACAGGCAATTGCTCGAACCGCTCACGTTTTCTGTCAGCAGAGGTGAATTGGTTGTGGTTGCTGGCCCAAACGGCAGCGGCAAATCAACGCTTATAAAAGCCTTGTGCGGAATCTACAAAAAATCGGCAGGAACGGTCGAATCAGATGGAATTGGTTATGTGCCACAATCCCCAGAATACTTGTTCATGACGCCAAGCATTCAGCAAGAAGTCGCTTTTTCAGGGGCCACTAGTCAGACTGACTTAGACCTCTTAATGTTGCGCCTCGGCCTTGAAGAAATTAAAGACGCGAATCCATTCGCTGTCAGCCACGGGCAAAAACGGCGTGTGGCAATTGCCGCTATGCTTGCCGACAAACGGCCAATGCTGCTGATGGACGAACCGACTTCCGGCCAGGATACGGCTGCTTTGCTTGAGCTTTTTGAGTTAATTGATCAAGGTTCGAAAGAGGGGACAAGTTTTTTGATCATCACGCATGATATGGAATTTGCAGCAAGTTTAGCTGACTCGGTGCTGCTGGTTAAAGACGGCCAAATGACTGGGAAATTTCCGGCAAATGAAGTTTGGTGCAACGACGGGCTGTTGCTGATGCACCATTTGTTGCCTCCGAAAGGAGTGGGACCTGCTGCGAGATCTTTTGCATAACATGAATCCATCCATCAAATTTATTGTAGTCACTTTATCCATGCTGGTTATCGCGTTTTTCTTCAATCCATGGACTCCATTTTTGTTTTGGATATGCCTCATTTTGCTCCAACTAACGATGAGCCGTACAAAATGGAAGCTTTGGCTATTGTTCATGCTGCCATTTACCATAGGAGCAATCGGTTACCTATGGACAACGCTCGTCTTTGGTGAGTCAAACGATGGGATCGTCATTTGGTCATTTGCCGGAATTGATATAACCGAAGAGCGATGGTCACAGGCTTTGTCGTTAGCATTTCGCGTTATGGCATTTTCTACCTTGTCTCTCCTCTTTGCCTTCACCACTGATCCCGTTAAGTTTATTTTAAGCCTGATGCAACAGCTCAAACTGTCACCTAAGCTTGCATACGGGGTTATGGTCGGCTATCAGTTCCTGCCCATTATGAAAGAGGAATTTTTTCAAATCCAGCAGGCTCAGAGACTTCGCGGAGCTAAAATTGAAAAATACAGCTGGCAGCGATTAATAGCCATGCGCCATATCTTATTACCGATGCTTGCGGGAGCTGTACGCAAAGCCGAGCGGTCTGCATTTGCTATGGAAGCGCGCGGCTTTACAGGCGAACCAAGAATCGCTTTCTACCACCAGGTTCAAATCGGTCGCATTGATTTTCTCATGACCGGTGTTTTTCTACTCATTCTCTCCTCCAGTTGCCTTATAGGAACTTGGTTGAATTAAGGGTTTGGCGGTAAACTTAAGGGAAAAATCCTAATTTGAGGGTTTTTCTCTTTTTTTGTTTATTACTTGTATTGAACTTTGAAAATATTCCTTATGTAGTAATTTACATAGTAAGTAAAATACAAGATTTGTTTAGAATCTTTTAATCGCTTATAATGAAAGCAGTTACATGATCCTATTGGATGGGAGGAATTACTGTGAATGAATTTCAGCTGCTTGACGAACAAGACAATCGTATTTACTTTGTCTTCGCACCAAATCACCCTCAGTCACTCTCCTTGTTCGAACAGCATCTGGAAACTATTTTATCCAGAGTCTCATCTATCGATTCTAATGGAGAACCGTATTTATGGATTTTAAAAAGAATTGCCATAATTGGTGAAGATAAAATCAGCTATTTTCCTGACAATGAATTATTGATCGAACCTGACGTGTTTATGGAGACATCCATTCATTTGGATTACATAATATTATTATTTATTAAACACTCTCCTGCTTCTCCATTTGAAATCCAGCCAATTCCAACGATTGAAGGCCATACCAATTTCGAAGATGCACAGAAAGAAGCATTGGAAAAAATAACTTCCTTAAAATCGTTGTCTCCTCATATCGAAATAAAGGCATTGGGTGCCAAAATGATTTACAACATTCCTTTAAAGTAAAGCTTTTGAAAAAGCAAAAACCTTTCACGTAAGTTATGGCATACAAATAAACCAATGTTGAAACTTGCGCCTTTGAGGGCTTGCTTCGACATTGGTTTTTGAATTGAACTGAATGAATCCTAAACTATGTATGCTTACACGGCTCCAACATGTCCGTATGACCTTACTCAATATCTTGTTTTTTGCTTTTATTGATCAAATAAACAAAAATAGCCACAAGAAATACAATCATAGCTGTTCCCCAATTCACACGTCCTGCTTCTGCATCCAGGCCGGCTTTGACGACTTCATTTTTTGCTCCCACAGTGGACACTCCAGCTACTTTTGCATCAATGTCCCTAAGTTGAAATATCGGATAAATAGAATCTTGCAGCAACAAATCTGGTATTTTAATCGTTGACCAGATGACAACAGGCACTTGACCGGTCGAAAGGTCAGGACCCTCCACTTTTAGATTGTTCGGATGGAATTCAACTCCAATTGATAAAAATAAAGTACATACCAGTATCATCATCGTTTTATTCATCTGCTTCCGCTCCCATTTGGATGATGTACGACGTATTCTTCTCTAAATAAACCAACTATTTCGGGTTTTCTTTCTGTTTGAAGATACTGAGCAGCGCATCTTCAAACAGCAGCCCCGATCGTCTTTATTTGCATATGGGATTTTCTAATGTCTCTAGTATTTTCTTGAGACATTCCAAATGCAAAACGAAATGACACTAACACTCGATAACAGCAACCTGTCCTCCAACAAATTCAGGGTCACGGCCTGTCTCTGCTGATGGCTGGCTATTTTAGGGAAATCCAGCAATCAAACAAAAGTCCACCTTGTTCTTTGTGATTGCTAATTGCTGTTATCATTTACTTTAACATAAATGAGAATGATTATCAATATCATCTTTCGATATATACGTAAACTCAGTACATGTGTACAAAGCTTTCCCGCAACGTTAAAGTAAAAAAGAAAGTTACAAGTGGGGTCGAAAAGCATCCACTCGACAGCCGTCGTCCTGTTAAAACACATAAAAAAAAGAGCTGAAATTTCAGCTCTCTAAAGTTCCGTATGTGATATCATCTTCATCATTTGCATTGACTCCGTTTTTCACATGAACAATTGTCCGCAAAATTAACTTTGCGTTTGTACTTTCCAAAATCCAACGTTCATCTGGTACAATTTCAAATTGCTGCATGACTGTATCCTTTGACTTGACTGAACCTGCAAATTCCATCGATTGTTTCGCGACAACAGTTTCATAAAAATCAAAATCGCTGTCGTCTCTTGTATCTTCTACAAGCTTAACTACATTTAACTCGATAAAATCAATGGTCTGTTCGCCATCGCCGCCATCAAGATAAATGGTACCATTTAACGTTTCGCCTTCTTCTAAATGCGGCCTTTCCACAACGGTGTTCACTTTTAACGAGCCTATGCCGATAGATGATAAAAAATTTTTGAACTTCATAACGCAGAACCCTCCAACTTTTGTTAGTACTTATATACCACAATAATACTTTTTTAAAACAATACTACAATTCGGTGTAGTCATATTGATTTTCCAAATTGATCTCATGTTTATTGTAGCGGCGTTTAAAGAGTTTATAAAAATGAGAAACCAGAACACGCAGCAAGGCATACATAGGTATCCCTAATATAACCCCCACGATTCCAAACAAGGAACCTGCTGTCAACAGCACAAATATAATTGTTACTGGATGAATAAACAATGTTTTCCCCATAACTTGCGGAGAAATCAAGTTGCCTTCTACCAACTGCACAACCGTCCAGACGATTGCAAGTTTAACGAGCATAAAAGGTGAAGTGACCAACGCAATAATCGCTGCTGGCGCAATAGCAATGGCAGGGCCGATATAAGGAACCACGCTTGTCACCATCGCCAAAACACCCAAAAGAAGCGCGTAGTCCATGCCGATAATAAGGAAACCGATGTAAACCATAACTCCAATACAAAACGCAACAATCAATTGGCCTTGTATGTAGGCACCCAATTGCCGGTCTGCTTCCGTAAACACTTCGCGTGTATCTTCACGGAATCTGGGAGGCAGCAGCTTCAAGAAATACTCTGGCAGCTTATCTCCATCTTTTAATAGATAAAACAAAATAAAGGGCACGATGACCACTGACAAAATAACACCAGTAATCGTCGAAATCAAACCTGTAACCCCCGTAATGATTGTAGTCACTGTATTTTGCAATGTGTCAGCAATGTCGCCTGGCAATGTTGACAGCAAGGTATCCACGGTAAAGTTGGACTCGCTATAATAGTCACCAATAAAAGATGTTCTTAAAAATGCATCCACATCTGTCAGCAACTGCATAAAATACTCAGGAAACTCTTCAATCAATGTTTGAAATTGGGACCGCAAAAAAGGAAATACTAGCACGATCAACAACGTTATTAGACCGACCACACCAAGAAAGATAATAATGATCCCCCAAATGCGTGGTATTTTAAAATTCTCCAGCATACGCAATATTGGCCGAAGCAAGTAAAAGAGAATCAATGCCAGGACAATTGGCAAAACAACCGTTTTCATAAAAACACTTAGCGGATGAAAAAGAAATGAAACTTCTCTAAAAATGAAAACCACCAATCCAAGCAGGACTAAAGAAATCAACGTAAATAATGTATTTCTTCCGCCTAAAAATCGAATATAGCTGGTTGCAAAAAATGATGGTTTATCATCAGGTTGAACAAGCTTGTCCTCTGGCTGCATAAACTTCCCCTTTTCTGAATAGACTTTATACCTTTATATTATCATAATCTCTGATGATTTAGTCTAGGGGTTGAGACAAATATTCACTTAAAGCTTGTCTGTTGAGTTCAAGGTTAATATCAAGAACTGAGCCAGCATGAGAATAATTCCCATAGCTATAACTGTTTTCCACAGGCAAAGTCAAACGCTGTACTTCTCCACCTCCACCGGTGGCCAATTGTGTAGCTAATTTCACTTGATCAGTCAATGGCATATCGGTTTGGACATACCCTTGCAGAGCACCTGCTAATTTCGGGTATTTGGGAATCGCCGTTACGCTAATCAATTCGTCTTTCATGGCTGCGATGACTTGCTGCTGACGGCGGACCCGTCCAAAATCGCCTTCACTATCCGCTCGGAAACGGGCATAGCCGAGAAGCTCTTTGCCGTTCAGGTTTTGTACGCCCGGAGTTAAAGAAACTCCGATTTTTTCAGACATGGCTTTTTCAACATCAATTTCGACGCCGTTTGGTGCGGCTACATCCACTAAGCTTTCAAAACTCGAAAAATCAATTACTGCATAGTGATGAATTTCTACGCCAAACATATTTCGAAGAGTTTCAGCTAGCAGGTCCGCTCCTCCCAAATAATAGGCTGTATTTAGTTTATACGACTGATACCCCGGAATATCGGCATAAATGTCTCGCATAAAAGACGTTAGCTTGATTTCGCCATTCACTTTGTCATGTGTTGCAAGCATCATTGTGTCTGTACGAGACTGCTCTTCTCCGCGTGAATCCACGCCAAGAACCAGAATGTTTTCATAATTTCCGTTTGCTGTATCTCCATTAAATATAATAGGTTCTTGCACTGAATTGTCTGCTAAACTAATACCACTCCGGAATTGTATGAATGCATAAGCGCCAATAGCGATCAAAACGATGAGGAGCAGGAAGATGATGCCGCGCAGCCGAAATCTTTTTTTTCTGCGTCTTACTCTTTTGATGGGTTGTAGTTCTTCTTCCATAGTAAATGCACTCCTTTCTAAACTTTTACGTCAATAAGACGCATTTCCATATATTAAGTTTCAAAAATTCATTAGATCGGTAATGTTCGTCTAAATAAACAGGCTATATGTCCCGGTTTCGATGGCCATTCAACTACACTCGCAGTATTGCTAAGTTTATTCAGAACTTTTTGATTGTCTAGCATACCTTGGAGTGGTAAGATTTTTCTTATCTACTGCAAGATATCGTCAAAAACCAACTTTTGACAGATCAAGTAAGTAAACTTATCCGAGAGGAGAAATTAACATGACAGAAAAAGCAACATTTGCAGGCGGCTGCTTTTGGTGCATGGTCAAACCGTTCGATCAGTTTGATGGCATTGAACAAGTCGTTTCTGGCTATAGTGGTGGACATGTAGAAAACCCTACATACGAACAAGTAAAATCCGGGACAACGGGCCATTTGGAAGTCGTTGAAATTACCTTCCAGCCAGAGATTTTTTCATACGAAAAATTGCTGGATATTTTTTGGCAGCAGATTGACCCCACTGATGATGAAGGTCAGTTTCAGGACCGTGGTCCTTCTTACCGAGCATCTATATTTGTGCACAACGACAACCAGCGCACGATTGCCGAAAAATCTAAGCAAGAACTCGACAACAGTGGACGATTCAACAAACCCGTTGTTACCGAAATACGGGATGCTGCTCCTTTTTACCGCGCCGAAGAATATCACCAAGATTTTTATAAGAAAAATGCAGAGCATTATCAAAAAGATCGGGCAGAATCCGGTCGTGATATCTTTCTTTCCGAAGCTTGGGATAAAGTTGACGCTTAAGGCGTCGACTTTTTTTACTCTTTTATCATTTAGGCATGATTCAGTCCATACTTCATTTTATATTCGATTTAGGGAGGAACTCGATTGAAGCTTATAGAATCCATAGATCCTATCGTGATGCAATTGGGTATTGTTCCAGCTATTGTCATTGGAATCGGCGTGCTGATCGCCATTCTTACAAAACGAGTCTATGCCGGACCAATAACGACGATGTTTTTGACCTTGAACTATAATTATTGGTATTTCACTTCATTCTTTCCCAATTCTGAGCTTTCTTTCACGATGGTATCTTCCTGGTGCATTATTTTCCCGCTAATTTCTCTGTATCTGTCTTGGTTATTCGTTTTGCAGCCTCATGCTATCAAAGAGTTTTTTTTACCAGAACCCAAAGAATAATATCAGTTTTTTTCATTTAGCAATACCGCAAAAATTGCCATCAGGACAATAAAAACCAAAAACATGGTCAGCGTAATGCTATGATTGCCTGTTTGGTCGTAGACAATTCCCATGGTTAATGGCATAAATGCTGAGATGATGTACCCGCCTGATTGCGTCATCGCCGTCCAACTATTGGCTTCGTCTGCAGAAGTAGTTTCATCGAGCGGCATCAGCAAAGCAATTGGGAACAAGCCGCCAAGTGCAACCCCAATAAACGCAGCTGCTGTCCAGATTGTACCGACAGCGCCGAACATCAGCAGCAAAATGCCTACTGCTCCAAAAGACAATACTGCCAAGATCCATACTAACCGATTCGGAAACTTATTGAAAAATAGCGGAATCGTAATATTCCCTGCAATTTGCACAGCCGACATTAAGGTCAATACCCCTCCAGCAGCCAAAACAGACATCCCTTTTTCGATGGCAATCGGCGCAAGCCAAGTCAGCATGGAAAAAAACAAAGCCGATTGGCATCCAAAAAACAGCAGCATATACCAAGCCCGTTTGTTCTTCCAAGGCGATACCGCGACAATTTGTTCAAGTCCGTCTCTCACCGCCCCAACTTCAGCTGGTTGTTCCACTCGCAGCCAAATCACCACTGCGACAATAGACAGCAAACCCCAACTTGCGATCGCCAGCGGCCAATCGGCTATGGTATAAATGACGCCCGTCAACCCTGCAGATAAAGTGGCTCCTAACCCCATTCCAAACGAAAAAACTCCAATCAATGCGGCAGTCCGCAACGGAAAATCTCGCTTGATCATTGCTGACAATAGCGGGCTGATGATGGCAATCGCTAAACCAATGAAAAAGGCACTGGCGAGCAACACCGGATACGTCGGCATAAACCCTCTGACCAAAGTAAACAATCCTATAGCCATCAGCAATAGGGCAATGGACTGCTTCAAACCAAATTTACGGCCAAACAAAATAGCCAGAGGCGCAAAAATTCCCATACAAAATACAGGTATTGCCGTCAGCAAGCTAACTTCGCTATTGCTCAAATTTAAATCGCCCCGAATCGGCTCAAGCATCGGCCCAATGGACGAAATCGCCGGCCGCAAATTTAAGGCGACAAATAATATAGCTAAAACCATTAAACCCATAGCAGATATTTTTTGTTGTTCAGACACGATTTTCCCTCCCACTCATTAAGGTGAATCCGTAAAGCAATATTTCAGCTGGACATATGGTACAAACTTGTGTTCTCCCCTGCCAATCATTTAAACTAAAAGGGTGAAAGGCGGGTTGTCGATGAAGCTCGTAAATTGGAGTTACGCGAAACGCTATAATATAAAAGCGATTTTTGATGAGTTTCCACACGTAGTGGTCCTGTTTCGCCAAATCGGCGGTTATTATTTTATCTATTCAATGAAAGGCCTGACACCGGAACATGTTCCCGGACGGCGTGATTATGTACAGATGGAGTATTTGCTGAACAAGGAACTCGGAATGCTTGATGCCTATATAAAACGCAAAACCAGATAAACCAACAGGATATTTTTAGTTTATCCGAGACCACGGGCGATTGCTATCGATTTCCGTGGATTTCGTGGTATACTCTTCTTATTGTGAAATTTAGGAGGTACGTATAAATGATAGCTGTAAATGATGTAAGTCTTCGCTTTGGCGACCGTAAACTTTTCGAAGATGTAAATATTCAATTTAACCCTGGCAATTGCTACGGATTGATTGGTGCCAATGGTGCTGGCAAATCGACATTCATCAAAATCCTTTCGGGTGACCTTGATGCGCAATCTGGAAATGTCTATATGGGATCTGGCGAACGATTGGCTGTACTCAAGCAAAATCACTTTGAATACGAAGAGCACCCCGTTCTAGAAACGGTTATTATGGGCCATAAAAAGCTTTATGAAGTCATGTCTGAGAAAAATGCCATTTACATGAAAGAAGATTTTTCTGATGAAGATGGCATGCGCGCTGCTGAACTTGAAGGCGAATTCGCAGAACTGAACGGGTGGGAAGCTGAGTCTGAAGCGGCTATTTTGCTGCAAGGCCTTGGCATTTCTGAAGAGCTTCATGACAAGAAAATGGCTGAACTATCAGGATCTGATAAGGTGAAAGTGCTGTTGGCACAAGCTTTATTCGGCAAACCTGATGTTCTTTTACTGGATGAGCCTACTAACCATCTGGACTTGAAAGCTATCCAGTGGCTGGAAGAATTCCTGATCAATTTTGACAACACCGTCATCGTTGTATCGCATGACCGCCACTTCCTCAACAAAGTATGCACGCACATTGCTGACTTGGACTTTGGTAAAATCCAACTTTATGTTGGGAACTACGATTTCTGGTATGAATCAAGCCAATTGGCAACCCGTTTGGCATCAGATCAGAACTCGAAAAAAGAAGAGAAAATCAAAGAGCTACAGGCCTTTATTGCCCGCTTTTCTGCCAATGCTTCAAAATCGAAGCAAGCCACATCACGGAAGAAAATGCTCGATAAAATTGAGCTCGATGATATCCGTCCTTCTTCCCGTAAATACCCGTTCGTCAACTTTACCATCGGACGCGAAATCGGCAACGATGTATTAACAGTAAAAGACGTCAGCCAGACAGTGGATGGCAAGCAATTGCTCAATAACGTCAGCTTTAACTTGAACAAAGATGACAAGATCGTTTTAATTGGAGATCCATTGGCAAAATCGGCTCTTCTCCGCATTTTAGCTGAAGAAGATCAACCCGCAGATGGTTCAACCCGTTGGGGTGTAACCACTTCACGCGCGTACTTGCCGATTGACAACACGATTTACTTTGAAGGCAGTGAATTGTCATTGGTAGATTGGCTTCGCCAGTATTCGCCAGAAGACGAGAGCGAAACCTTCCTTCGCGGTTTCCTCGGCAGAATGCTATTCTCCGGTGAAGAAGTGAAAAAGAAACCTTCAGTACTATCCGGTGGCGAAAAAGTACGCTGCATGCTTTCAAAAATGATGCTGTCGCACGCAAACGTTCTTCTATTGGACGAGCCTACTAACCACTTGGACCTTGAATCGATCCAAGCATTGAACAACGGCATGATCGCTTTTAAAGGCGCTATGGTCTTCACTTCTCATGACCATCAGTTTATCCAGACAGTTGCAAACCGCGTGATTGAAATCCGTGAAGACGGTTCAATCCTTGATAAGCAGTTGACTTACGATGAATTTTTGGAGTGGAAAGATACGCAAGGGATCGCGAAATAAATCAAATTCTTGCAGCAGTCACGTTCGACGAACGTGCCTGCTGTTTTTTTACATAAAGAAACCGCAGATCTGAATTTGATCTGCGGCTTTTTTAGATTTATTTTGTAAAACGCTTAACCAAACGACCAGCTGGCAATTTGGAAACGTATTTATTTCCAGAGTTGGATACCTTTTTCACAAGGGCCAATAAGTCTTCATCGCCAGCCCAGTGCTCTGCAATGACTTCTCTAGGGAATTTGTTAAGCAGTGTATTAATGACAAAGACAGCAACTACCACGTCATCCAAAAATCCTCCGGGACCCATTAATATTTCTGGCAGAAAATCGATTGGTGCGATGAAATACATAATCCCTGCTCCAACTGCTGCCTTGCTTTTCTTATCAATGCGGCTGTCCAGCATCAATCGGGTCAGCAAATGGAAAAGATCTGGCGCGAACAACACATACCCGCTGACAGTTCCAACTACTTTTGGTTTTGAATCTGCCCAATTCTGTACTTTATCTCGGAGCTTATGATAAAAATCTTCCTGCTTTTCTTTGCTTGGCATATCTTTCTTTAAATATTCGTTAGTCATTTTAACTTCCCCCTTGATCTTTCAGTTGCTCAACCACTGTGTTCAATCCTAATTAAAATACCAACGTTACATTTGTTGCTACGCGTTCTTTATCGGCTACGCCTTCATATACTGTAAATTTTACCGGTTGTCCTGGCATCAGCTTACGGAAGCCATCGACGTTGATATTGATTTCCTCGAAAAAGAAATCTTCGCCATTGTCGCCTACGATCATGCCTATGCCTTTAACCTCATCAAACGATTTCACTTTGCCTTCCATTTTAAAACCTCCTATAGTTGCTTTCACTAATCCTTTATTTATACCCTCAGGGCTCATAATAAAAACCTTTACAGGCGTCACGGAAAAGACTCATCTATTTTAAATTTACTTTTTGTAGTTCATAACCGGCTGTCCTGGCATTCAAGACAAGCTGGCAGAAACCTCAAAAAAGAACCACTCCCGAAAGAGTGGCTCTTGGTTATTAGACTTTAGTTACGTTAGTTGCTTGTGGTCCACGGTTGCCTTCTTCTACTTCAAACTCAACACGTTGGCCTTCGTCAAGCGTTTTAAAGCCTTCACCTTGGATTGCTGAGAAATGTACAAACACATCGTCTCCGCCTTCAACTTCGATAAATCCGAAGCCTTTTTCTGAGTTAAACCATTTTACTGTTCCTTCTTGCATGTAAATTACCTCCTGTGGTAAGAAAAATTTTCAATATGGAATCTTCTCAAATAAAAAAATTCACATATTCCCTAAAGTACCATCACGTGCTGATCACTTTTGGGAATATGTGAATAGCTGTAATTGGTTGAGATTTCATATTGTTACAGTTATTATATCAAATTGACTACAAAAGTCAAATAAATCTAAAAACTTATCTTTGGTTTCCCATTATGGAGCCAAATAAGACCATGAAAGATTTGTAAATCTTCCTCGCAAATTTCGCAATATTCTACTTCTTCATCATTCCAAAACGCTGTAAAAGCATGATCCCTTTTTTCAGATTGTGAAAATCGTCGGCTGAACTCTTGTTCTTGCTCATTCAGATAGCTTTGTGCTTTATCCGCTGACTCAAACCTTCCACGTGACACGATGTTTTCTTCCCAGCCATCAAACATCCACCAAGGTTCATAATTTGCTCGAATATAGATGATGTCATGCATCCTAATCTGCCTCATTTCTTCCTAGTTAGCATTTTGCCAAATCTCGCTCAGCTTGTAAAGTATTTTGCAAAATTCTTTATTAGGATTCGAAAGTTTGTATTGACTTCTTGTTTCACGTAAAATACAAGATAGAGAAAGCATTGAAACGAAACTTTTCAATGTTCGAAACGTATAGATATAGTAGCAGTGAAGGAGGTTCTTTGCATGAAGCCCCTAAAGCCGATTGAAAATTTCATTAAACGACAATCTGTCAGTCTGCCCCTTATGACAGTGATGTTCCCTGTCCTGTATTTAGGTGCAGAAATTGGCCTGATTGCTTCTGGAGCCGTCGCTGCCGGAACATATATTGCCAGCAATAGTACCATTAAACAAGTTCAAATCTCGTCTGATTCCAAAAACCTTGGAATGACTCGAAGTGAATTTAAAAATGTGCGTACCCAGATAAAAGAAGGCAAAGAAAAAATAAAGCAGCTGCAAGGCAATTATTACAAAGTCCGTTCTATTTCTTCTTTTAAACAATTAATGGACATGACAAAAATCGCCAATAAAATTATTATTGTCGTTCAGCAAAACCCACGAAAATTCTATTTAGCTGAACCTTTCTTCTATTCACATTTGGATTCAGCCATTGAGTTGACAGAGAAATACACCTTACTGGTCGGACAGCCGATTAAAGATCAAGAAATGCGCGTAGCATTGCAAGACACAAGAGAAATGCTGCTTGCGCTAAACAAAGTGATGGAGCAGGATTTAAAGCGTGTTCTTTCCAGCGACGTTGAAAAATTGCGTATGGAACTGGATTATGCACAGTTGGCTGTTGACCAACACAATAATCAGAAATTACTCGTTCAGCCAGAACCTGAACATGAGGGAGACGTAAAAGATGACAGAGAAACCATCGACTCGAAGTGAATTGGATGATTTATTGGAATCGCCTTTTGGCGTACAATTGGAAAAGCAGAACCACGCAGTTTCCGAGCAGGCAGAAGGCCGTCCTGTCTCCTTAATGGATCGCTTGTCAGAAGAAGAACAAGCCAAAGCACGCGAATTGGCCAAACAAATTCCGATTGGCAATAATGAAGCGATTTTGACCTATGGGGCTAACGCCCAAAACCAGCTGAGCCAGTTTTCGCACAAAATGCTGGACCATGTCCAGCGAAAAGACATCGGCCCTGTTGGAGATGTACTCCATGACTTGATGAAAAAGCTGGAAGAATTGAATCCAGAAGAGCTGACACAAGGAAAAAAATCGGGAATCCGTAAAATTTTTTCTAAAGCTAAATATTCGGTTCAGGAAATGATGAGCAAATACCAGAAACTCAGCAGCCAAGTAGACCGCATCAGCATCCAGCTTGACCATTCCAAACGTGGATTGTTAGATGATGTGCAAATGCTCGAACAGCTTTATGACCAAAATAAAACTTATTTTCAGGCATTGAATGTCTACATCGCCGCAGCAGAAATCAAACGCGATGAAATCATGAACGAAACGATTCCCGCACTTCGAAGAAAAGCGGAAAGCTCACAAGATCAAATGGTGTATCAGGAAGTCAACGATATGGTTCAATACGTAGATCGTTTGGAAAAACGGCTGTACGATTTGCAATTATCGCGCCAAATCACCATACAAAGCGCACCGCAGATCCGCATGATCCAACAAACCAACCAAACGTTGGCGGAAAAGATTCAGTCGTCCATCATGACGTCGATTCCACTATGGAAAAATCAGATTGCCATCGCACTGACGCTGAATAAGCAGTTAAAAGCCGTTGAAGCACAAAAACAAGTTACAGCAACGACCAATGACCTGCTTTTGAAAAACTCGGAAATGCTGAAAATGAATTCGATTGAAACTGCCCGCGAAAACGAACGCGGGATTGTGGAGATCGATACCTTGAAGAAAACGCAGGAAAACCTGCTTGAAACCATCGAAGAAACACTGAAAATCCAAGCAGAAGGCCGCAGAAACCGCAAAGCTGCCGAGCTTGAAATCGGCCGCATGGAAGAAGACCTGAAACAGCGCCTTCTTACTATTCATGACAACAATGAAAAGAACAATATGTAAATTTTAAACCCCGGAAGCTCGTGAGCTCCCGGGGTTTTTGGCTGTTTTATTTCTATGGAAAGTATTTCAGCTCGGCTGGAAAGTATTTTAGAAGTTCTGGAAAGTATTTTGTCCTTATTGGAAAGTATTCTTTGCCTTTTGGAAAGTAAGCTCTATTACTGGAAATAATCAATTGCCCAAAGAAAATATTTACCAAAAAAAAACTTAAAAATTAACCCGCCTGAATCACCAAATGCAAACTTCTTTTCAGCAGGCGCAGCGTTTGTTCGACAAACTGCTCCAAAGAATCGGCACTAACGGATTTATTGCCGTACATCATTCGGTAAAATGCGGCCTGCTCTTCTGTAATCGAATCGCTGCTCAAAAACAGATGCAGTACTTCGATGCCTTGTTTTTTTGCTTCAGCAACAGCGTTTGCCGTGTCCACTACACCGTTTTCAGCGTAATTATAGGCAGATGGCTCTCCGTCGGAAAATACCAGCAAAAAGCGATGTTTTTCAGTCCTTCTTTTCAAGCGACTGTTCATCCAGCGAATGGCAAAGCCATCCCGGTTGTCTTCGTGTGCATCCAAAGAAGCAATTTCTTGTGCATGATCTTTGCCACGATCCTCAAACTTATGCATCCACTCAAAATAGTTTGGCTGCTCGGCATCACTCGCCTCGTAAGCATCCTCGTAAAACAGGACGATTTCATGCGGCACGTTCAAACCACGCAGCACATCATGAAACAACAGGACGGCTTGCTTCGTTTCATCCAGTTTATCAAGCATTGAAGCGGATCCATCAATCAATAGGCAAAAAACCGCATCCAACTCCTTAGAAGGTGCCGTTTTTCGGTAAAACGGCTTAGGGCGCTCTTCAATTGCCAGCGGCACCAGTTTTTTTGATAACCTTCCGGCGTTCAAGTTATTGCGAATTCCTTCTTGTCGCTGAGTCATCCGCTTTTTCAGCTCTTTCAGCAAAGCACGCACGTATGGTGCCTGTTTTTTTCGCCAAGCCTCAATGTCCAGTCGATGATCACCTTGTGCCCGCAGCCTTGATTCGTGAAAAACCACTTGGTCATTGGCAGACCCGAATTTGCCTTCTGCTCTTTTCGGTTGGCTTTCCATTTGTCTGTCTTCCGCATCGCTGTCTTCCAGGTGTTCGCCGCTGGAATCACCTTTAGCGGTTTGTTGCACGTCTCCTGCCCCTTCTTCTTCCCTGCCGCCTTCTGCAAGCTGGGAGTCCCCACGTTCCAGCTCAAACTCCATCGCTGGTGATTCGCTCATTTCAGTTTCCCGGTGCCAGGACTGAAACCACTCTTCAATGGTCTCTATTTCTTCCGGCTCGTCCGCTTCGTCCGCTTCTTCCGCCTCTATCCCGGCATGATAATGGAAAGGCGGCGCTTTTTCAACCGATTCGCCAAAAGTGTAATACGTGTGCAGTGCATCTCCCTCGAGCAGAAACTCTGCCCGGTCCATTATACGCTCTACTACCTTTACGGAATCCATCGTTGACTTTGCCTCAAACAAATCTGTCCAAATGAAAAATAGCGACTGAAAGCGCTCATCCATATCCACGTCTATTCCGCGCAAGCGCAAATAAGCAGCATTGATCAACACATCGCTTTTAAAGCCCTTTTTATTGTTTTGTTTAAACTGATCTTCGTGATATTCGGCATAAACCGCTTCCCGCGTTTCAAAAGCCGCCACTGTTCCGGGACGAGCCGCTTTAATTTGTTCGGATAACCGGAACTCTTCAGCGCATAACAACAATTGCTCGCGCAGACTCGGTAAGGCAGTACTGTCCCTTTTGAATTTTCTCCATGCGGTCAAGTTGAAATCACGCCAATAGCCCGCAGCCATTAAATAGATATCCGATAGATAACCATTACGTTCAATCCGTTTCGTGCGATGCCGCCAAAAAACACTGATGGACAGGGCGGATTCAGATGGCCGAAGCTCGACCAGTTTACGCGTTGTCACTTTCAAGTATGGGGCATCCGCCAATGCGCCAGCGAGCAACTCCATTTGGTGAAGCATCTTTGTATCGATAGTTTCATTATTAAATTGGATAAATCGATTAACTGACGCCATTACATTCACCTACTTTTTCCAAGTATGAGCCAGATCCATAAACAAATCGCGTTCACTTTCATCATCCAGTTTTTCAGCAATCGCATACTGCACCGCACGCAGCGGATCCATATAGGCTGCTAAAGCCGTTGCATCCAGCAGACTCCGAATTGAAGCAGCTTCTTCGGATAATAAACCGTTCTCTACCTGCTTCATCAAGTCTTCTGCTAAATTCAGCATAAACGCTTTTAAATTCCCGTCCGCTTTTGGAAATTCGCGATCCCATAGCTCCGCCAATTGCTGGCCAGTCAAATATGGGATTGGATAAGCAATGAAACGGTTTTTCAGCGCTTCATTCATAGGCGCGGTCCCAATATAGCCTTCATTGATGGCAGATATCACACCAAAATCAGGATGGGCTTCGATTACTTCTCCAGTAAACGGATTGGTCATCATACGGCGATGGTCCAATGCGCTGTGAAGAATTGGCAAAGTTTCTGCTTTGGCCATATTGATTTCATCGATGTACAGGAAGTGGCCTTTTTTCATTGCTGTTACAACGGGTCCTTCGACGAATTCGATGACGCTTTGACCATCCTGCTGAACCAAAGTTTTAAAGCCCAGTAGCGCTTCTGCGTCCAAATCTACCGAGCAGTTAATGCTTTGCATCGGTTGGCCGAACAATGCAGAAATGCTCTCTGCTAATTTGGTCTTTCCTGCTCCCGTCGGCCCTTTCAGCAATACAGGCTTGCGGAGAACGATTGCCGATAAAATATCCTGCCATAAGTGTTCATCTGGTGCGATGTAACCCGCTTTTCCGATCAATTTATCATAGTTCTCGTGCGTACGTTCATTGCGTTTGGCTATATCCTGTTCAATCAATGACATTTTCTTTCCTCTTTTCCACAGAAAAAGCCGATGCAAATCCATCGGCTTTTTGGTATTCGTTGAGGCTTTAACAGCCAACTATTGTTTCTTATTCAAAATACGTTTTATAAAATCCACCGATTTTTCCGGTATTGTCTACTACGAAAATAAACTCTTCAGTTTCATTTTTCACTTCATATTCTTTACCTGCAGTCAGCACATTGGAAACTAAAAACTTTGCTGCTTCTGTATGCTTGCAAGTTACAGTTCTGATGGTATCTTTCTCAAGCCATTCATTGTGAATCATTGTCCTCATCCTTTTCTATCTGTCTATGTCTTCAGTATAAGGAAAACGCCGGGTAATTTCAAACCTGCTTTGTTTCGACACTCCACAACTATAAATAATTTTTTCAATAGGGAAAAGCGTCTGTACAATTTTTGAGTTGCTCTTACTTTTTTGCAAACTTCGTGCTATACAAATATCGCAGCAGCAACCCGACAATTACAAGAACCGATAACAAAATCAAAAATCCCTGCAAATGGCCAAGTATTGACTCATAGGCATATGGAAATGCTCTCCCCACATTAAAATAAATGAACATCCAGACAAATCCCGCTGTATAGGCAAACAACACATAGCGCAGGAATGGAAAACGGTTTGCACCCACAACATAAGGCATGGCCCAGCGAATTCCAGGAAGGAAAAAGCTGAAGGCAATCGCCCATTCCCCATGCTTTTCTAAAAAAGCACTAAATCGGCTGATTGGACCTTTTAAACGTGTTCGATTCAAGCGGTTCAGCAGCCGATGACCTAAACTGCGACCGATAAAATAAGCAAACGTGTTGCTGGAAATTAAACCTAAGTACGCAGCCAAAAATGCATAAACCGGTTTGAAATAGCTGATTTCCGTCATGACGCCTGAAAATGCAGCAGCTACTTCATTTGGTATCGGCAACCCAAACAACAGCAGCCAATTAAAGACAAACATGCTGAAATAGCCATATTCCTTCACCAATTCAATAAAAAATGAGATATCCATGAACTTCTACCGCCTTTAGGCCTGTTTCCTCTATGATGACAAAAAAAAGATAGTCCTGCAACGCAGGACTATCAGGTTGATCGTTTATATTAAGATTCCAGCAGTAGGTCCTCTGGGTTCTCGATCATGTCTTTGACCATTTTCAAGAAACCAACAGAATCGCTTCCATCGATTACACGGTGATCGTACGAAAGAGCTACATACATCATTGGACGAATTTGAACTTCATCGCCGATTGCGACAGGACGTTTTTGGATGGTGTGCATTCCAAGAATACCAACCTGAGTACCGTTCAAAATCGGTGTAGACATCAATGAACCGAATACTCCACCATTTGTGATGGTGAACGAACCGCCTGACATATCTGCAATCGAAAGTTTTTTATCGCGTGCTTTAGTAGCAAGCTCGCCAATTGTTGCTTCGATTTCAGCAAAGTTCTTTTTGTCCGTATCGCGAACGATCGGTACAACAAGTCCTTCTTCTGTTGAAACGGCAATTCCCACATCATAAAACTGCTTTAGGAGGACATCTGTTCCATCTAATTCAGCATTGACATATGGGTATTTTTTCAAAGCAGCGGTAACTGCTTTTGTAAAGAATGACATGAAGCCAAGTTTTACATCATTATTTTTAAGGAATTGGTCTTTTTTGCGGCTGCGAAGTGCCATCACGTTTGTCATATCGATTTCGTTGAATGTAGTCAACATCGCCGTTGATTGTCTTACTTCAAGAAGACGTTTAGCAATCGTTTGACGGCGTCTTGTCATTTTTTCACGGACGATGCGGCCATTTTCTTCATCCGAAGAAGGCGCAGCTGCTTTTGGTGCCTCCGCTTTTGCAGCTGGTGCACTTGCTGCAGGTTTCGATCCATGAGCTTCGACGTCTTGTACGCGCACACGGCCCATTGGGTCTACTGGTGTAATAGCTGCCAGGTCGATTCCTTTTTCGCGTGCCAATTTGCGTGCTGCCGGGCTTGCGATTGTGCGGTCAGTTGATGACTGCTCTTCAGCTGCCGGGTCTTTTTCAACAGGCTCTGGAGTTGCAGAAGCATCTGTTTTCGCAGGCTCTTCAGATTTTTGTGGAGCTTCTTCCGTTTTAGGTGCAGCAGCTTCGCCAGAACCTTCGCCAACGATTGCGATGACTTGTCCAACTTCAACTGTATCGCCTTCTTGTGCTAAGTGTTCCTGAACTACTCCAGCTTCTTCAGAAATAACTTCAACGTTTACTTTATCTGTTTCCAGTTCAACGATGAATTCACCTTTTTCAACTGTTTCGCCCGGCTGTTTAAGCCACTGAGCGATTGTTCCTTCTGTAATCGATTCTGCTAGTTCTGGTACTTTAATCTCTGCCACAAAAAATTCCTCCTTAGATTATCCTTACAATTTAGCTAATACTTCATCTATGATACGAGCTTGTTCCACTTTATGCGCTTCTCCATCGCCTTCTGCAGGGCTTTGGCGCGGGATGCGTCCAAAGTACTTCACTTCTTTTCCATCTGCCAATTCACGCAGGTATGGATCTGCAAAAGTCCATGAACCCATGTTTTGCGGCTCTTCTTGTACCCATGCCAATTCTTTGGCATTCGGATAGCGGTCGACAATCGCTTTGATTTTCTCAGCCGGGAATGGATACAGCTGCTCTACACGGACAATGTGTGCCCACTCGTAGCCTTTTCCATCTTTCACCCGCTCTGCCAAGTCGATAGCCATTTTGCCGCTTGCGAAAAGAACACGTTTTACTTTCTTCACATCTTTGCCCATATTCGGCTGTTCAATGACCGTCTGGAAATGCCCATCTGTTAGATCAGCTACATCAGCCCCCACTAATGGGTGGCGAAGCAGAGATTTCGGTGAAACGATGATTAATGGGCGAATGGACTCTTCTCCAAGCATTTTGGCCTGGCGGCGCAAAATGTGGAAATAGTTTGCTGCACTGGAGAGGTTAGCGACTGTCCAGTTGTTTTCAGCAGCCATCTGCAAATGTCTTTCCAATCGTGCACTTGAATGCTCAGGTCCCTGGCCTTCATAGCCATGAGGCAAGAGCATAACCAGTCCTGATTTCTGGCCCCATTTTGCACGACCTGCAGAAATAAACTGGTCAAACATCATTTGTGCCATATTGGCGAAATCGCCGTACTGTGCTTCCCAAATCACAAGTGCTTTATCGTTTTCAACATTGTAGCCATATTCAAAGCCCAATACCGACGCTTCACTCAGTGGGCTGTTGTACACAACAAATGACGCTTTAGCGTCTGATATATGATGCAACGGCACAAGTTCATTGCCGTTTTTGTCATCATGCAAAACAAGATGGCGGTGTGCAAATGTACCGCGCTGTGCGTCCTGTCCAGTCAAGCGGATCGGGTTGCCGTCTTGCAAGATCGAACCGAAGGCCAATGTTTCAGCATGAGCCCAATCGATTTTGCCTTTTTCGTTGAACGGATCTTCCCGGCGCTTTAGAATTCTCGCCAACTTGCCGAAAGCTGAGAAATCACTTGGCCAAGACAATAGTTCTTCATTCATCTTCGTCAGAACGTCCTTATCAACGCCAGTTGGCACCTCAGGGTAACCGTTTAGAACAGCTTCTGGAATTTCAAGTTTTGGAAATTCCGCTGACTTATTTTCTTTAACTTTATCGTAAGCTTCCTGCATTTCTTTCTGTGTATCTGCATCAAGCTTTTGTACATCATCTTCTGACAGCACATTTTCCGCCGCCAATTGTTTTCCGTAAAGTTCGCGGACCGTATCATGCTGATGGATGCCATGGTACATCGTCGGATTCGTCACTAGTGGCTCATCCATTTCATTGTGTCCATATCTGCGGTAGCCGATCAAATCAATCAAAACATCTTTTCCGAACTTCTCACGGTATTCAAATGCCAAACGCGCAACAGCCACTACTGCTTCTGGCTCATCGGCATTCACATGAATAACCGGCACTTCAAATCCTTTTGCGGGATCCGAAGAATAATGCGTCGATCTGGAATCAAATTGCTCCGTAGTAAAGCCGATTAAGTTATTGGCGATAATGTGGATGGATCCACCAGTCTGATAGCCTTTAACACGGCTGAAATTTAAGGTTTCCGTTACAATTCCTTGGCCTGGGAAAGCGGCATCACCATGCACAAGAATGGCATAGGATTTTTTCGCATCCACTTTTGCCAGTCCTTTTTGGTCGGTAATTTCCTGGGCTGCACGTGCTTGTCCTGCAACAATCGGGCTGACAATTTCTAAGTGGGAAGGGTTATAAGCAAGTTTTACGCTTGTTCCTTTTGCAGATTTGTAAGCTGCGCCCATATGATATTTCACATCGCCGAACCACCCTTTAGTGATTTGGAGTGAGCCGTCTTCCGGAAGAAACGCGTTGTCTCCAACATGCGCAAAACCGGCGAACATCATTTCATATGGCTTGTTTAAAATATGTGTAAGCACATTTAAACGACCGCGATGCGCCATCCCGATCATGATGTCTTGTGTGCCGGCGGATTCAGATAGACGCACCAATTCATCCATTAGGACAACCAGTGAATCAACGCCTTCGATTGAAAATCGTTTTTGTCCGACAAACGTTCGGTGCACAAACTTCTCAAAGCCTTCAACACGCGTCAACAAATCAAGAACTTGTTTCTTCTTATCGGCATCCAATGTAGGTTTAACTGCACCTGCTTCAATTTTATCCTGCAGCCAGCTGCGTTCCTGCGGCTGAATCACATGTGAAAATTCAAAAGCAACTTTATCTGTATAAAGCGACTTTAAATAATCAATGGCTTGCAATCCATTTGTTACATGGCTCGGTGCATTGTTCAAAAGCAACGAAACGGAAACATCTTTTAAATCCTGATCGCTAAGGCCATATGTTGATGCTTCTACGCGGGAAGTATCTTTTGGCTGATCTTTCAACGGATAAATATCCGATGCCAGATGGCCATGTGCGCGAATTGCTTCAGCCAAATTAACAGCAGCCAAAACTTTTTCAAAATTAGTAGGGTCTAAAGTTTTTGTAACTGAAGGCTGTTCGCTTGTAGAAATTTCTACTTCAGTAGGTGGTCCATATTGCTTAAAAAGTTCGACGTATTCTGGATCAAGCAATTCCGGCGACTCTTGATACAGATCATACATCTCCATTATGTATCCCAAGTTAGGGCCTGTAATGGAACTCCATGGGGATTTGGCATCTGAATAATTGCTAGACATTAAAAAAACCTCCAACTATTTGTTTGACGGCAGTCATACTAATTTGTTATATGTCTCATTTATTTTATCATGCATCCCACTAGACATAAAGCAGAAGGCGTTATAGCAATAAAAGATTAAAATTCCCTATCAATCTTACTACTTCCAGAATGAAAAACAAAGCATTTCCGTGAAAAGATTCACACACTTTTGTGTAAAGCGCTTTCATTATTTGCAGTGATTTACATTACGCGGTTTTTGCTTATTTAAGAAGACGTATAAAGGTAGCATTTCCCTTTTCCGTTGCTCTTGGCTACATAGAGGGCAGCATCCGCTTTTTTGACCAGATCATCAAAATCGTTTCCATGAATGGGATATACAGATATGCCGATCGACGAACTTGGCGTGAAATGATGTCCATTTATTTCCCATCCCTCAGCCAACGTTTGGTTGATACGGCCAATAATTTTTTCAATATGCAATTGGCTTTCTTCAGGAGCAATTCCGCAAAGTGCTACGAGAAATTCGTCGCCGCCTATCCTGGCAGCCAAATCCCCTTTACGCAAACTCTTTTTGATCGCTTGGCCAAAATGATAGATAAAGTCATCTCCCACATCATGTCCAAACTGATCATTGATCGATTTAAAATTATCTCCATCCATGTAGAGCAATGCGATATGTTCGCCATTTTTTTCCGCGTGCTCTTTCATTTGTTGAAATTTTTTGACCATTAAACGGCGATTTGGCAAAGTAGTCAAACTATCGTGATAAGCCATGAAGTGGAGCTGCTCTTCCAGTTGTTTTCTTTCTGTTATATCGAACAATATTGATAGTACTTGGTAAATGTTTCCGTTCACTTCCAACAACGGAATAATGGTTGCATCGACCCAAAAAATTTCGCCATTTTTTTTCATGCTCTGGAGCTGACCGCGCCAGATAGTGCCTTGCAAAACTTCTGCCCGTATTTTTTCATACTCTTCAGTAGACACGATCGCTTCTCCAATATCATAAACATTCAAACCTATTAATTCTTCAGGCATGTAGCCAGTAAGCTTGTTTAAATTATCATTGACGAACTCTATCGTACCAGACAGACTCCATATTGCGACCAGCGCTGCGTAATTAAGCGCATCTTTGTAGCTTTCCAGTATATTCTCTGTCTTTTTCAGCTCATTTTTCAACAGCAGTTCACTGGTCAACTCGCGAAATACAACATGAAATGCCCGGATAATACCGTTTTCATTAATTGGCGAATAACTTGCTGAGAATTTCGCCATCGTGCCATCGCCTTTTCGGCGCTTCATAAGGAGCGAAGAACTTTTGGATCCAGGGACAAATTGATCAATAAGGTCTTTGCCAGACCGAAATAGTTCTTTTTGATGGTCGGGCAAATCTTTAAAGTAGCGATTGATCCACGTTTCTTTTTTGACACCAAATGTTTTTTCATAAGCTGGGTTCAGATCAATGATCATGTACTCTGCAGAAATCATGAGCATAGGATCGACCGAGTTTTGTACCAATGACTGATAGAACAGGTAGTCCTCTTCCACTTTTTTCTGCGAGCTTACATTTTTTGTTACTGCCAATACGAATCTTTGTCCGCCAAATTTAATGGGAGTCAATTCTGTTTCCATCGCAGCAGCATTGTCACTGAACAAGCTGTAATCACGGTAAGTACGCTTCTCACCCACCTTCAAAGCAATGAGATATTGTTTTTTAATTTCTCTGGACAGCTCATACGGCATGCTCTCATCCAAACTTGTGCCCACCAATTCTTTTTTGAAAATAATTAAACAAGCAGGATTGACATACACATAGTCAAATGTGTCGCCATTTTGTTTCATAAAAAAAACTGGATCTTTTGCATTTTTATAAAGAAGATCCAACTGTCCCACCGTAAAAGGCATTGGCATCTATTTCACCGCTTTCCATTATACAAATTGTTTTGAGATGGTAGAAATGTGCTCAATAAACTCTTCGTAATGCACTTGTTCATTCAGGGGTTCAGAGGCCAAGATGCTGCTTTCCTCCACATTTTCCGACCAGTTGAATTTCATTGCCGATAAATAAGTCGCATTGCCGGTAAGCTGCAGGTGAAGGTCCTCACCTTGCTTGGAAATGGAACACTTCACCATGCCTCCTGGATTGTAGACCGAAACATCCCCGTAAGGCATCAGCCCTGCCATACAAACAATCAATGCAGAAGCGGTCATCGCGGTTCCGCAAGCATTGGTAAATCCAACACCCCGTTCATAAGTTCGGACAAATATACCGTCCTCCATTGGCGTTACGTAACTAACATTGACCCCATCAGAAAAATATTCGTTTTTGCTATTAAAGTATTGCGCCCATTGCTGCTGGTGACTGACATCCCTTTGCAGTTCAGATGGAACAATCCCGATCAAATGCGGATTGGGAACTGATACTGCAGAAAAGGGAATTTCTTCTGAAACAAATGGCAAGGCTTGATGAATCCATTCGCGATTGTCTCCGTAGCTCATAGGCAAGCTGCTAAGCGAAAAAGAAACCGGCGAGATTTCAACCGAGTAGGTTTCGATTCCCTCATTCAAGGTTTCTTCATGTTTCACACGAAGAGAAGCTTTCATGGTTTCGATGACCGCTTCCTGCATTCCGTCCCGTTCACAAACAAACCGGGCTACGCAGCGCAGGCCATTTCCACACATCGATGCTTCTGAGCCGTCGTTATTGAATACGCGCATTTTTGCATGTGCCACTGCAGAAGGCAAAATCACTAAAATCCCATCAATTTCTGGATCCAGTGCAGAAAGCTGGATAGCCAGCTGTGCAAAATCAGCACGTTCTGCAGATTCAAACATATAGAAGGTATTCATAGAGCCATGAACTTTTAACATTGTCATTTCCATTTCAGTCACCTCTTCAAATATACTCGGCGTTATTTTGTATAGGACGAAACCAGTTTCGCCATTTCCGCAGCGGTAATCGGTGCTTCCGCTTGTGTCATGGTTTCAATTAATTGGTCTTTATCAGCTTGCAGACGATCCAGCTCCTCCATAAACCGGTCAGCCGACAGCTCTTCTTCTTCAACCACATGGGCAAATCCTTGTTTTTCAAACAAATTGGCATTCAATATTTGGTCGCCACGGCTTTTTTGCATAGAAAGCGGCACGAGCAGCATGGGCTTTTTCAATGCCAAAAATTCAAAAATGGAATTGGACCCTGCCCGAGACACCACAAAATCGGTCATGTGCAGCAAATGCGGCAGTTCATGCGTCACGTATTCAAACTGGCGGTAATTCACATGGACGTTCAGTTCCGGCATGCTATTGCCTTTGCCGCATAAGTGAATAATATTAAACTGTTCCAACAGCCGTTCCAAGTTGTTTCGGACAGCTGAATTGATCATCGCCGAACCTTGGCTTCCACCCATAACCAGTAAGACGGGCCTTTTGTTATCAAAAGGACAAATTTCCTGCCCTTGTGCTGCCGATCCCTCCATCAGTTCGCTGCGAATGACAGATCCCGTACACGTCGATTTCGTACTTGGCACGTGCGCCAAAGTTTCTTTAAAGACTGTAAAAATATGATCAGCAAATGGCAAAGCTAACTTATTAGCAAGTCCTGGTGTCACATCCGATTCATGGATAATAACCGGCACAGACATCATTCGCCCAGCCATGACGACCGGTACCGAGACAAATCCACCTTTTGAGAAAATTGCGACAGGCTTGGTTTTGCGGATAATATTAAGTGCCTGTGTCAGTCCAGCCCCTACACGGAAAGGGTCCGAAAAATTCTTAGTCGAAAAATAACGTCTTAATTTACCGCTGGAAATGGGGTGATACGGGACCGATGGAAACGAATCGCGGATCAGTTCGTTTTCAATCCCTTCTTTGGAACCAATGTATTCAACGTGAAAACCTAAATTTTTCAGTTCTGGTATTAATGCTTGATTTAGGGAGACGTGCCCTGCGGTTCCGCCTCCGGTTAATAAAATGGTTTTGCTTTTCATTGCTAGTCCTACTTTCATCTATTAATTTGGCGCAGCCAGATTTGCTTTAGCGCAATACCATCTATGCTATACTGGATTTTATGTGTTAAATTGGAATCGGATAACATAAAACATTGAATTCACTACATAATGATTTAGCTTTTCTTGAATTGCAACTTCGTTTTACTTTATTTTCAAAATTGAAGATGGATTGCCTTTTCATCCACTAGCTTTTTCAGCACCAACGCATCCATCTATGCTAAAAGTTGCCGGTGCAATGCAAAAATTAATTTTAGGGATTGGCGGGGGAAAGAAGTATGTACCAAACAACTACCAAAAAAGAAAAAATGCTGCTGCTACTAAAAATTGTGTTTCCGATTCTTGTTACGCAAGTCGCGATGTATATGGTAACATTTTTCGATATTTACATGACTGCCCGCTACGGAACAGAAGATTTGGCTGGTGTTTCTATTGGGTCATCCTTTTGGGTTCCCGTCTACATCGGATTAGCCGGTATTCTCATGTCCATTACTCCAATTGTAGCACAATTGATGGGGGCTAAGAAAAAAGAACAAGTAAAACAATCCGTCCAGCAAGGAATTTATTTGGCTGTCCTGCTGGCCGCAATTGTCTTTGCCTTTTTCTATTTCGGCATCGACTACCTGCTTGCATTTATGGATCTCGAACCGGTCGTTGCTGATGTCGCGAGCCGCTACATCTTTGCGATGTCGATTGGGCTGATTCCGTTATTTGTTTACAATGCTCTGCGCTCGTACATTGATGCACTTGGAGCGACCCGTGTAACAATGGTCATCTCGCTATTGTCCACACCGATTAATATTTTCTTCAACTACTTGCTGATTTTCGGAAAGTTTGGTTTTCCGGAACTTGGAGGCGTTGGCGCCGGACTCGCATCGGCCATTACTTATTGGCTGATTCTTGCCATTGCCATTTGGATCATCCATACAAGAAATCCATTTAACGCTTATAATATTTTCCGCAAGTGGCCAAAATTTTCATTGAGCAGCTGGATCGAAATCAGTCGAATCGGTGTACCAATCGGCATTTCAATCTTTGTGGAGACCAGCATTTTCTCTGCCGTCACTTTTCTCTTGGCAGTTTACGGCACTGTCACCATCGCAGCTCATCAAATTGCCTTGAATTTCGCCTCTCTGCTTTATATGCTGCCGCTCAGCATCTCCATGGGTGCAACGATCTTAGTCGGCTATGAAGTCGGCGCCAAGCGCTTCCAGGATGCCAAACAATACAGTTGGCTGAGCGTCGGATCCGCTGTCGGATTAAGCTCTCTGTCCGCTTGTGTTCTGTTTTTCATGCGCAGTGAAATTGCCGCTTTGTACTCATCTGACCCGGTAGTGGTTGAACTCGCTGTGCAATTCCTGCTGTTTGCAGCGTTGTTCCAATTGTCGGATGCGATTCAAGCACCTGTCCAAGGAGCACTCCGCGGCTACAAGGACGTGAACATCACCTTTGTCATGGCGCTTGTGTCTTACTGGGTTATTGGTTTGCCTTCTGGTTATTTGCTCGCCAACTTCACCGACTTTGGTGCTTTTGGCTACTGGATCGGCCTGATTATTGGCTTAACGGCAGGTGCGATTACCTTGTCTATTCGCTTGCTCTCGATTCAAAAAAGAATTTCTGGTCAAACAGCCACTCACAAACAAGCAGTAAAATAAAAACTGGCAAGGAAAATGATTAATTTTCCTTGCCAGTTTTTTTAGTCGGATTGCCTAAGTATTTAAACACATAAGCACATTAGCGGGAAGCAAGATTTTTGTACAATGCACTCAAGCCGCTTTTTTCGGACGCCGATAAATCCGAAGCTTCGATTCGAGCCAATGCCAATGCTAACTTTTCCGCTTTGGATTTTCGAACACGTGGATGGGTCAGTTCATCGTTCAATTCAATCAAAATGTTTTTTTCAAGGTCCAGATGTGTTGAAATCCCTGCCACAGCTTTACGATCTGACCAAAGTTTACGGTACGATTCAATCACGGCAACTCGACTCCTTCCAGCCCTTCCCCTATCACAACCACCTGGTTTTGCATCTTTATATATTCCGGAAGCCACTGTGCCATCCCATATGCAAACTGAAAGGCGTGTGGGTATTTATCTCCTTCAAGCGGCACATACCCCTTAATGCGAAACACAGAATCAGGCAAAGCTCGAAGCCATTCTTCAAACTTTTCACGTTGGACCGGCGCATTAAACTGAAGAACTTTCGCATTCAAATTCATTTTTGCAACAGGAGTTTTCACAACGTCTTCTGCCGCTGTAGGCGTTATTTTTTCCAATGCTGAAAATGGTACTTTGGCATGGACCGTTTGGATAATTTGTGCTGTCGGATTTAGCGACTGAATTTCATAAGTTACTGTGCCTTGTTCAGCATCGGTCAATAAATCCATTTTATTGGCGAGAATAAGATCGGCATGGCGGATCTGTTCCAAAAATAGAGAACGGATCTGCGGAGACAAGCGATTGCGGTCCATCCAGCGTTTGCTGTCTGCTACCGTTACAATTCCCTTAAAGTTCAACTGTTCAGCAAACAAAGGTGAAAAGATGGCATCCAATGCTTCTACCGGATGCGCCGCACCTGTTGTTTCGATCAACAACACATCAAACTCTTCTTCAGCCAGTAAAGTTTGAATTTGTGCTTCAGATTTCTCTGATCCCGTGCAGCAAATACAGCCATCAAGAATTTCCTTTAACGGCACTCCATCCTCTACAGAATCCGAATCCATGTTCATTTTTCCTAATTCATTCATGAAGACTGCCGGCTTTAAGCCTTGGCTTTTCATTTGGCTGATCATGCTTTTTAGCAGCGTCGTTTTGCCACTTCCTAAAAATCCGCTGAACAAATATACATCTTTCATGTTCTCATCCTTTCTTTTCCTGAAGAAAAGGCCCGCCTAAGCGGACCTTTAACATCACTCTTCAGTTTCTTCTGATGCAGCTTCATTTTCTTCTGACGGTGTAATTCCAGCTTCTTCCATCAAAATATCTTTTGCTTGCAACAGTTGTGGATCTTCATCTTCAATTTTCTGGCGTAATGCATCCATAACTGCGACTGTACTCTCCCCAGTTAAGATACCCGTTACTTCCAGGTCATTTTCTTCTTGGAACGTTTCAACAGCTTCTGTCATTTGCTCTTCGAAGACGCCGTCTATATCACCGACTTCATAACCTAGCGCTTCAAGCATTTGTTCAGCAGTTTCCACTTGGTCAGAAATGACGCCATCTTGCAGTTCCAATGAAGTATCTAAAACTGGAAGAGATGCATACTCTGGATAGGCGACTTCTACATCCGGCTCGATTCCTTTTTCATGAATCCAATTGCCATCAGGTGTCAGCCATTTAGCTGTTGTAAATTTCAGATTTGAGCCGTCTTGAAGATCGTTAGCAGTTTGAACTGTCCCTTTGCCGAATGTTTTTTCTCCAACTAATTGGATATCAGCCGATTCTTTCATCGCTCCAGCTAAAATTTCAGAGGCTGAGGCGCTGCCGCCATCAATCAACAAAGTAACAGGCACTTCGATTTTGGTACCTGGTGACGACATGTAAATTTCGGGTTCTGCACCTTTTGCCTGTACTTCAAACAAAGGGTTGCCATCTTCAATAAACAAGTTGGAAATATCAAGTGCTACATCCAGCAAGCCACCCGGGTTTTGGCGAACGTCCATCACGACCGCTTCCATTCCTTCAGCTTCCATCGCTTCAATGGCATCCAACAATTCTTGATAGGTGTTTTCAGAGAAGCTTGTCACTTGAATATGGGCCACATTGTCTCCGATCATTTCTGCGTACACGGTCTCAATTGGTATTTCATCGCGAACGATGGTGATGTCAATTGGATCAGTGTTTTCCCCGCGTTGAATGGTTAAAGTAACTTCAGTTCCTTTTTCACCACGAATCAGCATAACAGCTTCAGTTGTGGTAAAACCTTGAATGCTTTCACCGTCAACTGCTAGAATTTGATCATTTGGCTGAACGCCTGCTTCTTCAGCTGGTGAATTTCTAATGGGTGATACCACCGTTACATATCCACCACGTTCCTGCACTTCTGCACCTATCCCCTGGAAACTGGACGAAATCCCTTCCAGAAATTGCGATGCTTCTTCTTCATTCAAGTAATCGGAATATGGATCTTCCAATGAATCAACCATACCGTTAATGGCTCCGTTCACAAGAACTTCTCGGTCAACTTCTTCAAAATATTGATCTTGTATTTGATCATAAGCTGTGTAAAGTTTTTCGAACTCACGTCTTTCTGGTGAATTGACTTCCACTGCTTTGTCGTCGCCAAACGTCAATGCAAAAACGGTCAAACCTGCCGTAGCTATTATCAAAAGAAACACAAGCATTATAAATGAGAATGTCTTCATCTTAATAGTGTGCGACGGCGATTCTTCTACTGGCGGAATCTGTTCGTGCTCTTCCTCCGGACGTTTATCATCCATCTATTTCACCACTTTCATAATTGCTGCAGAGCCAAGAATATGAAAACAAAAAGACTGCCGAGACAGTCTTTTTGTTATGTTTCGCTTTTCTTTATTGTCTAGACTTCAGCCCCCAGCTACACGGGCGCTTGCGCTTTTCTTCTTGTCCAGACTCCAGCGCCCAGATTCTAGGGTCATAAGCCACCCTGGCTGTGCGGCTGAAGAAACGCCACTTCGCCAGTGCGTCTTATGCCCGTCGAATCTACACGGGCGCTTGCGCTTTTCTTTCTACTCTTGTATTGCTGCGTCCAAAGCCACGACAATCATATCGTTGAATGTTGTTTGGCGTTCTTCAGAAGTTGTTACTTCGCCCGTCAACAAGTGATCGCTGACAGTCAGGATTGATAATGCCTGACGGCCAAATTTTGCAGCCAATGTGTAAAGGGCTGAAGATTCCATTTCAAGTGCTAGCACACCGTACTGCGCCCATTTTTCATGTTCTGCAAATTCGTTGTAGAAAACATCTTCGGTAAAGACATTTCCGACACGCAAGTTCAATCCTTTTTCAACGCCTGCGTTATAAGCTTTCAACAATAAATCAAAATCAGCTGTTGGTGCATAGTTGATGCCGTTGAAAATAATTTCATTCATTTTTGAATCGGTTGAAGCACTTTGTGCCAAAATGACGTCGCGGACTTTTACGTCTTTGTGGATTGAACCGCAAGTTCCAACGCGGATCAATTTTTTCACATCATACTCCTGCATTAATTCTGTTACGTAGATAGAAATCGACGGTACGCCCATTCCTGTTCCTTGTACGGAAATGCGTTTACCTTTATATGTTCCGGTATAGCCAAACATATTGCGGACTTCATTGTATAACGTTACATCTTCCAAAAAAGTTTCCGCTATGTATTTTGCGCGGAGTGGATCTCCTGGCAGTAAAATTGTTTCAGCGATATCGCCTTTTTTTGCATTGATATGAACACTCATTTAAAAAACCTCACTTTAATATAGTCGAATTAATCATACTGTTTTTTTTCCTATAGTGCAATGACCAGCATTATTCGCCCGCGTATTCTTCCCAAATTTCATCAAAGATGGACGCTCTCATGACAGGATGCGCCTTTTCTTCGACATATTTGGACAGCTGGTCGAAGTTTGAAGATGATTTTGGAAAAGAATGGTCCAAAAACATCGAGTCTGCAAATCGGGAAAAATCATCTTCATGCAGTTTTCCACGGTATTTTAATGCAAATTGATAAAATGATCGGTCCATGAAAGGCTCCTTCCAGATTTTAAGCAAAAAAAACCCGGACAGTTGTCCGGGCAACTTATTATTCAAACAGTTTTTTGTATTCGGATAAGCCTTCTGCTTCCAATTGCTCTTTTGGAACAAAACGAAGCGCTGCTGAATTGATGCAGTACCGCAGGCCGCCAAGAGATGACGGACCATCCGGGAACAAATGTCCAAGATGAGAGTCGGCAGTCTCAGAACGTACTTCCGTTCTTCTCATGCCATGGCTCGTGTCCAAGTTCTCTTTTACTTCAGATCCTTCGATCGGCTTTGCAAAACTCGGCCAACCGCAATGCGCATCAAATTTGTCCAAAGAACTGAACAATGGTTTGCCAGAAACAATATCCACATATATGCCTTCTTCAAAATGCTGGTCGTATTCTCCTTGGAATGGCGGCTCTGTGCCACTTTCCTGGGTTACATGATATTGCATCGGTGTTAATTTAGCTTTCAAGTCTTCTTTCATGATTGTCCACCCCAATTCTTTTCAATAAAAGCTGTCCGCCCGGAACCAACCGAATAACGATTGTAATGGGCAGGGTTTTTCTTATAATAATCTTGATGGTAAGTTTCTGCCAAATAAAACGGTTTTGCTTCAACAATTGGTGTCGCTACAGGTTTTTGAAATCTGCCGGAATTGTCCAGTTCCTGCTTGGATTTTTCAGCAGCTTGCTGCTGTTCTTCAGAATGATAAAAAATCGCTGTTTGGTAAGACTCCCCACGGTCAAAAAATTGTCCCCCAGCATCAGTTGGGTCAATTTGTGTCCAAAATACATCAAGTAATTTTTCGTAAGGAAAAATGTCAGGCTGGAACGTGATTTGGACTGCTTCAACATGTCCTGTAGCATTCGAGCATACTTGCTCATAGGTCGGATTCGGCAATTCGCCGCCTGTATAGCCGCTCACTACTTCTTCAATGCCATCCAAAGAATCAAATGGTTTGACCATGCACCAAAAACAGCCTCCTGCAAATGTCGCTTTTTCCGTTTTCATATGCTCACTCCGTTCCCTATGGTTCAATTGTCACCAATAACCGAATATCGTCTTCTTGCAAGTTGAACGATGCTGCCCGCACTGAGATGCCATCATCCAACGGAATTTCCGTCAGTTTCAGCAGCACTTCTTCGTCGGCAGGCATCACTTCCATAAATTCTGGAAGTTCAACTGAGTCTCTAAGCAACTTTAACGCAGATTCAGGCGGAATATCCAGCATGCCGACTTCAACTGACTTTTGTTCCAACAATAAATTGCCATCTTCTTGAACAAGTGGTTCAAACTTCATTAATATTGGCAAGGTCACTGAAAAGATAGTCAGTTCGGTTGATATGCTGACGTCGTCATTAACCGACAGCGCCAATGGAATGGGTTGATCTTTCATTGCATCCTGTATATACGTATTGGCTATTCCTTCAAAATCGGCTTTCGTGGTGTTGACGACAACTGTATTTCCAGCAGTCGATGAATTTTGCAAGGCTTGGTAAGTTGTATGGTCCTGAGATGGAGTGGTTACGTAAACAACAAGTCCCACTAAAGCTAGAGCATTTACAGCCAAAAGTACAAAGAAAGCAAAACGCCATTTTTTCATTTGTCACCACCCCTTATTCTTCATAGCTTATCCCGCATTCTTCCATCCGTTCCAACATGCGTTCGGCAATAAGGTCATACCCATTGCTGTTCGGATGGAAAAAATCTGAATGATAAACCAAATTCTTATTGCCGACAAACAAATCGCTGACAGGCACAAAGCATGCCTGAGGATCTTGTTCAACTCTTTCCTCCATCGCCTCATTATAGGATGCGATGATTTGATCAAATTCTTCCACTTCATCCGTGATCAGCGAAAACGGATTGTAGATGCCCATGACGATCATGGGCGCATTCGGGTTGATTTCCCGAATTGCCATGAAGATTGTGTTAAATCTATTTTCATAGAGGACCAGTTCACCCTCAAATGCTTCCATATTCAGTGAAAACAAATCGCGCTTGATGATTCGCATCACATCGTTGCCACCAATTGTCAGCGACAAATAATCAGCTTCCGCGACAGGTCCGGTCAGTTCACCTTGTTGAATCATGGCCAGAAGCTGGTCGCTGCGGCGTCCGCGCTTAGCTGTATTTTCAACGGCAACACCTTCAATTCCTTGCCAAGTTCGAATCTCGTTTGCCAATCGACCCGTGTAGCCGCCCAAGTTTTCTTCATCACCTACACCTTGAGACAAGGAATCCCCAAGCGCCGTCATCACAACGGCTTGAGGTATGAAATTTGGCGGAATGGTATATGAATTGATTAATGGTTCGGTTCTTACTTGTGCTTCTTTATCGCCAAAGATAAAAGTTGGACTGCATCCCGCTACTATACCCATGGACAAAATGATGATGAACAGGATGCGCTTCAATTTTTTCTCTCCCTTTCAAATCAATCCGTATAATACATAAAACCAATGGCTCCAATTCCTGTGTGCGTGGAGATGACCGGCGTTGTAAAATCAAATTTAATATCGGTAAAACCTGTTTCCTTAATTTTTTCACGAAGTGGTTCCGCCATAGCCAGACCATTTGCTTGGGCTATGCCAACACCTTTCACAATTTTCCCTGCTGTCCGGTCCACAAAGTCTTTCATCAAGTATTCAACTACTTGCTTATGGCTTCTCACTTTAGCAACTGGTGTGTATTCCCCGTCATCCAAAGACGCGATTGGCTTAATCTTCATTAACGATCCTAGCAATGCGCGGCCTTTTCCGATGCGCCCACCTTTAACCAAATTATCGAGGGTGTCCACAACCACAAAAAGCTTCGTATTCAGCCGAATTTGTTCTACCCGCGCAACAATTTCTTCCATTGATTTCCCATCTTTCGCCATATCGGCCGCTTCAAACACTTGAAATGCCAGAGCATGGGAAATATAACGCGAGTCGATGACCGTAACGTCTGAATCCGTCAGTTGAGCTGCTGCTTTCGCCGATTCAACCGTGCCACTCATTCCACCAGTCATATGAATGGAAAGGATTTGATCTCCCGTTTTCCCGAGTTCATCATATAGTTCCTTAAATACTCCTGGAGCTGGCTGTGAGCTTTTTGGCATTTCATCCGAGCTTTTCATCAGCTCCAGAAAAGATTCCGGGTCCAAGTCTACACGGTCTAAATATGTTTTTCCGCCAATTTGAATGGTTAGCGGAACCACATGTAAATTGTATTTTTTGATGACTTCCGGCTTTAAATCCGCAGTCGAGTCCGTGACAATGTGAATTTTCGGCATGCAAAACACTTCCTTCTTCGCTTTAGTTTAAGTAAATAGTCGATAAACAACCACTGATAGGGCTGCTAGTTTAATGGCTGGGATCCGAAAAAACATTTAACTGACAGGATTTTTAGAGAGCTCTGATTGAAGAGCTGCTTCGATTCGTGAACGAATCAGTTCGATTGCTGATTTGGCTCCTAACTCTTTGATTACTTCCGAGGAAACTTGTTCGAGCAATTGAACTGTTACAGTTGCTGCCATAATTTTGTTGTTGTTTTTTTCCATAATATCAGAAGTTCCGGAAATCGCAATCGGCAAGATTGGGACATTGGCATCTTTCGCAATGCGCATAAAACCGGATTTGAACTCACCCATCCCCTGCCCTTTGCTTCTGGTGCCTTCCGGAAAAATGAGGATGGAGTGGCCTAGTTTCAGTTTTTCAACGGTATCAGTGATTGATTTTAAAGCACTCCGGCGATCGGTACGGTCCAAAAACACACAGTTCATCTCTTCCATATACATCGGAATGATCGGCATTTTCTTCACTTCTTTTTTGGAAATAAAGCCAAACGGTTTGGGAATAGTTGACAGCAAGACCGGAATATCAAAATTCCCTTCGTGGTTACTGACAAAAAGGACAGGCCCAGCAGGAAGATTCTCCAAACCTGTTACGGAAACAGTACTTTTCGTTCGTTTCATAATGCCTGTCGCCCATTTTTGAGGCTCCGAGTGAATCAACTTGTCGTACTCCTCAATACTCAGCTGTGGTTTTTGTTTAATGAATTTTTTCAAATGAACAGCACTGATCGGCAAATAGCCAAATAGGAATGAGAAAGTCCGGACCGAATTAAGCATAATCTTTTTTCTTTTTGCGCCGCTCATATACTTGATACGAAAATGGCACTTCGTTTGAGATTTGCTGCTCTGACTCTGAAACAAGCTTCCATTCACGGCCGTATTCCGGAAAATACGTATCCCCTTCAAAAGTTTGGTGAACGAGCGTGATATACAGTCGGTCAGCGTCATCTAAAATCGAATTAAAAATCTGTTCGCCGCCAATAATCATCACTTCTTCATGAAACTCTTTAGCCAATTTCACAGCGTCCTGCAGATTATGGACCACATCTACGCCTTCTGCCTGATAATCGTCGTTGCGTGTCACAACAATGTTGCGGCGTTTTGGAAGCGGGCGGCCAATGGATTCAAACGTATTGCGCCCCATGACGATGCCTTTTCCGATTGTCTGCTCTTTGAAATACGCCAAGTCAGCTGGAATGTGCCAAGGCAATTCGTTGTCTATTCCGATGACCCGGTTGGGATCATGCGCTACCATCAATGAAATCATAAATCTTCCTCCTATCCCGCTTTTAACGGGAGTGAACTTTAAGTATGGACCGTTAAACTGCGACCGGCGCTTTGATCCGTGGATGCGGATCATAGCCTTCGATGGTGATATCTTCTAATTTCAGGTCAAAAATGGATGCGATGTCTTCGTTGATTTTTAAGGTTGGCAAAGGTTTGGGTTGTCTGGTCAATTGCTCCTTGACTTGCTCCATATGATTGGAATACAAGTGGGTGTCACCTGTCGTATGGACAAAATCACCGACTTCCAAATTGCATTCGCGCGCAATAAGATGCGTCAACAGCGCATAGGAAGCAATATTAAACGGCACGCCCAAAAAGACGTCTGCACTGCGCTGATAAAGCTGACAGGATAGTTTGCCATCTGCTACGTAGAATTGGAACATGATGTGGCACGGCGGCAAAGCCATGTCGTCAATGAATTCCGGGTTCCAAGCGGTCACGAGGTGGCGGCGCGAATCTGGATTTTGTTTGATGGATTTGATGACGTTCTTTAATTGGTCAATGGTGCCGCCTTCAGTTGTCGCCCACGAACGCCATTGCTTGCCGTAAACCGGTCCAAGATCTCCATATTTTTCCGCAAACTCCGGATTTTCAATGACTTTTCGCTGAAAACTTTGCATCTCCAATTTATACAGTTCCGCAAACTCCGGATCTTTTTGCGCACGCCGTCCAAAGTCGGACATGTCGGGCCCTGCATATTCCTCACTTGCTATCCACTGGGCAAATGCCCATTCATCCCAAATATGATTATTGTCCTGAAGTAAAGTTCGGACATTTGTATCGCCCTTAATAAACCAAAGAAGTTCTGAAACGATTAGGCGAAATGCTGTTTTTTTAGTGGTCATCAGCGGAAATCCTTCGCTCAAATCAAATCGCATCTGGTGGCCGAAGACACTTAAAGTGCCTGTGCCGGTCCGGTCTTCTTTTGTCGCTCCATTATGTAAAACGTGTTCGCATAAATCTAAATATTGCTTCATATAATTCGCCTCCATTGTTATGTTTAATCATAACAATACTGCCTGTGTTAATAAAGCATGACAGTTATTTCAAATATCGCTCTGGCTGCTGAACTTATTGCATTAAAGAGCACAATTAAAGATGATCCTTATTTTAACTTATATAAATGGTGCAAAACAAAAAACCGCCACAAAGTGAACGGTTTAGGAAAGCCATTTGGGCGGCGTATTTTTGGACCAATAAATATCGCCAACGGTAATGTGTTTTTGGAAATCATCTTCGGCTAGATGGTAATGAAAATTGAAGGAATAGCCCACTTGCGGCTTTTTTTCCGTTCTCACATGGAAACGAATTTCATCTTTGTTGGTTTCGGTATCATACACATGGAAAATCTTTTCCGAGTAGTCGCCTGACGGCTTTTCAGAAATGGCCAATTTGTTCAATTTGCTGGTGTCTAGTGTAGCCAAATGCATGTCAATTGCCTGTTGGATGTTTGGAAGAATCATCGTCTGGAACTCATCTTGAATGACAGGGCCAATCCGCGAACCGAATTTTAAATAAGATTGCTCTTCAGCAGACTGGTGGACTGTGTCGAGTATGGATACGCTGGTGTCGTAAAATTCACTCGGGTCGATCCAATCATAGAAATATTGTTTGTTATCGCTTTCAGCAGCGTGTGATTTGGGTTGTCCTTTTTCGTCTAGAAGCGACTCCCAAATTAAATGATTCGGGGAGATCGCACCTAATGTCAAAACGGCAACTGCAATCATCAGCGACTTTTGCCACCAATTTTTCATCAACATCACCTTTTCATTTATGAACATTTTAGTAACACGTTTGCTTATTTATACGATTTATATTGGTAAAGGTTTCATCTTCTTGAAATTCATTGTACAATAAAGTCATTAACAACGCCTTGTTTTTTTTGAAAAGGAGGAATTTTCATGGATGCATCATTATTGATTGGACTGGGTCTCCTGTTTATGCTCGGATACTTGACTTCGCTTTCTTTTACAGACTAATATGCACACAAAAAGAACCTTCTGGACAATTCAGAAGGTTCTTTTTGTGTCTATTTTATGGCTGAATAGTAATCACACCGTAATGGAATTTTGTATTTGGCCGAACGCGCCGGACAAATCCAAATCGTTCAAAATCCCCTGAGCGGAAGTGAGCTTTTAACACAACCGATTTGCGTGCCACCCGTCTTGCTTCAGCAACCCACCCGTCTGTCAATTGCTCTTGGTTGGCAGGTCCTCTGAGCGGAGCAAAGTTGGAAGCCTCGGCAATTTCCTCAGTAAACATTGGATCCATATAGATCACATCAAACGAATCGGATTCGAGCGTCTCCAGAAATGAGACCGCATTGGATGAAATCACGTTGATGCGCTGCATTGCCTGTTCTAAATGAGGCATCTCCTTATACCCTTTCAAGCCCTCTCCAACAACGTAGGCAAGAATGGGATGGCTCTCGCAACCAACGATCCTGCCATCCTCACCAACACGCTGAGAAGCCACGATCGAGTCTGAAGCTAAACCCAAAGTACAGTCTAAAAAAGAATCTCCAGGTTCGAGTCCTGAAACTTCGATGACCGGATCTTGTTCAAGCGGCCGTTTTGTCCGGAAAGCCGCGGAATTGGGATGAAAAAAGAACGGCTCCTTTTTACCCAATGGGTAAAACTCAAGCCGTTCTTTTAAACAGACCAGCACATCTGCCTCTTCATCTGCATGCAATTTCTCAATAGAACGTTTGTTGCGAGAGACTTGCATAAGCGAAAGATCTGCCGAAACACGAGCTGCCCGCTCCAATGTGTATGAAGTTGGCCGGTATGCTGTCGTTACTACTGTTTTCACTGAGCTGCCACCTGTTCAAGAACCTGCGACAAATGGTCGCGAATTTGTTCCATTGGATAGCCTTCAATTTGTTCACGCGGAATAAAGTAAGCCAGCTGGCCATCTTTCAATACCGCAATGGACGGCGATGACGGTGGAACTTCTTCAAAATAATTGCGCATTTGCGCAGTTGCTTCTTTGTCTTGGCCAGCAAAGACCGTTACCAAATGTTCCGGCCTTGCTTCTACTGTCTGAAGCGCTTCGATAACTGCTGGACGTGCCAAACCTGCAGCACAACCGCAAACCGAGTTAATGACAACAAGGCTTGTCCCTTCAGAACTGCTCATATGTTCATTGACTTCCTCAGCCGTCAATAATTCCTTAAATCCTGCACCCGTCAACTCTTGGCGCATCGGCACGACAATGCCTTTCATGTACTCGTCATATGCGTTCATGCTTTCGCCCCTTTTCATCTAATTAGTTTTGGCATGGAGATAGTCTCTTATCCTTTTCAGTGTAACCTAGATGGTCTGGAATTTCATAGTGGACTGTTTCGGAGCCGCATACTTTATGCTGGAATAAACTATTTTTAAAAAATCAGATCGATGTAAAAATTTTCTATATAATAATTTATAACGAAAACAAATACTGCCACGAGAGACTCTCGTGGCAGTATTTAAAAACTTGAGCAGACTAGGAGATAGGACATGAAGAAAAAGCCGAAGAAAAAGGAAAATTGTTTTACTGAACTGCTTAAAGAGCTTAGCTTTGAAATGGTTGCTAATATGATATTTTCGATCATATGGAATACCATTCTGTTCATACCAAGAATGACCTTTCGATTTTTTAGCAATATATGATTCAACTATCAGCTAACGGGGCATGCAGCAGAAAATACCCATCACTCCTGATTATTCGTATAATTTCAGATGGTTGATGGAATATTGAAATGCCTCTATGCACTCAAACATTAAGTAGAATCGGTTCTTTCGCTTTTTTCAAAAGCACGCTCCTCTTTAAGGTAACGAATGTAACTGCTCCCAAAAGCGGCAAGTGATGTGATCCAAAGCGAAATTACAGCAGCATTTAAGATCATGAACATAATTGTTCCTCCTCTTTTGCTCATCAGCAAATTAGTCAACTAACAGTTCAACTCGCTTATTCATGGCTTTTGCAAATGTTTCATCGTGCTTCATTATTTTCATTAGTCGTTTTAGGGCATCAATAAGTTTCACAGAAAAAGAGCGCCCATTGGACGCTCTCTCAGTTACTCGTTAGAAATGCTGGTATACATATTTTTGAGGTATTTATCCGGATGAGGCATCGGATGACTTTTTCCTCTTTTGGTATTTTTTTGATAACTTTCAAAAGCAGTATTAATCAATTCCCAATCTTCGGGAAAATCATTTTTGAAGTTTATTTTGAACGTATGCCACGTCATGTCTTTGCCATATTTTTGGATCATAGCTTCCAGTTTTTTCTTTTTTGCCGGAAATACTGCACTGCCCATATCATCACTCTTTTCTTTTATCAATATACAACAAAAGCAACATTTTGAAAAGAAACGAAAAGCGGTTTTTGCCCCATTGGTCTTAAACGATTCATCTTTTTTTCTTCAATCAAAAAAGGATGCGATCGAAGCTCTCGCTCACAACCAGCATCCCGTATCCGAATGAGTTAGTTTTCTTTGCTGCTGTATAGCTGTTCTTCTAAAACCTCGTCTACCAATCGAACTGCCTGTTCCAGACGTTCGCTGTAGTTTCCACTGATAGAGTGATAGTGAATATTTTGGCGATCGAGTATTGCTTTCAAATAGTTATTGTTGCGATCACGGATTTCTTGCGCACCGAATAGACGAGTGCCATCATCGACCCATTTTACATCAGGTTCAAGGAAAATCCACAAGTCGTATTGTTGGAGCGCGGCTACTTGGTCCAGTACCGGCTGTTCGTAACCGAGATAAGCCCAGGAAAAATACTGCGTGACATTTGCTTCTGTGTCGATAAACAGCAGCTTGTTCGCACGCTTTGCTTGTTCTTCTTCGTGGTATTTGTGCTCGAATGCAATCTTCGGAAAATCTGACTCTATGGTGATCTCAGCACCAATATTTTCATAAAACTTGCGCCCGTATTCCTCAACATAACTGGTGTTGTAGAGATTTGCCAGATTTTTCACCAATGTCGACTTCCCAGCGCTTTCGGTTCCAACTATGACAACGGTCCGAACAAAATAAGGCTGCACGACGTGCGGGATGATGGCCCAGTGCTTCATCGCACCTTCTTCTCGTATTTGCGTTGCGGAAATCGGGTAGGTTTGCCGTTCTGCATCCAGTACAACATGCTTCGCACCTGGATAGAGCTTTTCGAAATGTTCGCCGTATGCATGTTCTGAACTGAAGACGGTATCAATTTCTTTGCCAATTGCTGCCTTAATGCCAATGGAACCTTTTTCCCAGTCATAAAATTCACCCGTCTGCTTTTCAGCGATGGCATGGACTTTCACATGAGGAAGGTCTTTCGTGAGTTCATTCCACCAGCGAAGCCGTTGGTGGAATGGGATAGGTTTCATCGTCGTACCATTAAAGTAAAATTTGCGTTCATACTCCTCGTCATGCGTTAAAATGACATGCAACTCTTCTACCATTGTACTCGCCCGAATCATGGCACTGACATGCCCCTGATGGATAATTAAAAACTTACCGCCGTACATTCCAATTTTGCCCATTGCCATTTAACTGGTCTCCTCTTTTAACACTTGTTTTGTAGCCATTTTTCTCCAGTTGTAATATCCGTAAATTGAGTTGACAAGAAAAGCCGTCCACATGACAACTAATGTATAGTCATTGCCGCCTGTAGCATCTAGCGTAACAACCCAAAGTATGATGGAAAGAATGTTCACTGCTATCCAAATCAGCCATTGTTCGGCAAAGCGCTTCAGCATAAAAATTTGTGCAGTAACAGACAATACATTTGTTGCAGAATCAAGACCGACAGATCGTCCACCGATTGTCCCCAGCAAGATGGCGTACAGAATGGTTCCTATAACGATGGCAATTGCAGTATACAGCCAAGAACGAAGATTCATCGTTTTAACAACTACATCTTCACCCTGAACACTATTTTTATTTTTTATGGTGTTACGGCGCCATAAATAAAGTCCGATAAATTGAATCGGAAAGTAAAAGAGGCCATTGAGCATCGCCTCTCCGTAAAGCCCATATGTAAAAGAAATGTAGGCATAAGTAGATGTTTGAATTATGCCGAAGTAATAATTGCTGATTTTCCCTTTTGCCACTAGAAGTACACAAAGCATACCGCTGAGAGAGCTGATCAAACCGAGTAATGTGTCGTCCCATGCGAAAAACAGGTAAATGTTCACGGCCGTGAAAATAAGAAGCCAAGATTTTTCGAACAAACTCCAGTCTTTTAAAAATCGATGTGATTTTGATTCGGTGGCAGTAATGGACATAGCGGTTCCTCCAATTTTTATGCGTTACAACTCTTTTTGCACTACTTGAAGCTATATTTTTTATACCCAAATTATAACATCTACTTTTAGCACGATGTATATTTTTTCACTACACACAATATTATCTTTTGGGCCTATGCTCCTTGCCTGATGCGTTTGCATGAGTTTCTACTTGCTTCACCTGACGAACAGACTTTGCTTTTGTATGCTATAGTGAGGTCCGACAGATATTAATGGATTCTTCGAGACTTTTATTAGTCAATTTCCAAAGTGGAAGCGAGGAATTACGATGAGCCCGGAAAGAATTAATGAAATATTATCTACAATGCGTCAATACAACACAGCCAAAATCACTCATGTTTTTAGCAAAGATGGTAATGGTTTGATTCGTGCGAGATGCGTACCTTTAACTTCGACTTTAGAACTTACTTTTTTAATGGATCAAAGAGTAGAATTGTATGAATCTCTTGCTGAAGCAGTGAAAGTAGTAGAAATACAAGTTAATTTGACTTAACCTTTCCATCCCTGACATTTTCAGGTTTTTTATGCCTTTCTCGAAGATAGTGAAATATATTGCCTTTCATGGAACTCGCCTTGGATTCACTTAAAAGTGAAACAGCTATGCCTTACCTTGAAAGAGAGCGATTTTCATGCAACTGGATCATATTAAAGAACTTTTGGTTATCACATGCAATTTCAATACATCTACCATCACCCATACATTTGCCATTGATGACGGCGAAGATGCACTCATCGTTAAGTGCATCAGAGACACATTCATCATAGAGATCACATCACGTAAAAGCCATTATGTGGAACATTACACATCTATCGACCAAGCTGCTGAAAGACTTTTTAACAAAATGGATTCCAACAAAGCTTGCTGATTCATTAGCATAATAAAGACAGTTAAAATTATACGATGTATGCACGATGTTTCCGCAAAAATACTAGCCGCATGAAATATTGTTTTAAACGCTAACCCAAAAAGCAATTTGCCGTTTGTTTGCGAACGGCAAATTGCTTTTATATATATTCATCTATTTTTCTGTGAAGTTCTTAGACCATATTAAAAGCCATCTTTCACGATGACTTGAATAGCGATATTTGAATGCCTTCAACCGACGGTGGACGAAGTATAATCGAACTGTCTGATTCTTCCACTGTATAGTTTTTCAAAAATTCTTCCACATCTTTTGGATGTTCAGCAACTTCTTCTCGCATAAGTTCTCGAATTATTAACGAACTTCTTTTGTGATTTAAGATGACCCCATTGACTGTAAGATTCACGCGTAACCCTCCTATGTATACATACACGATATCATAATTTTATTACCAATAAACGTATATAAGGACCTAATGTTTTTTTATATATTTTACGAATTTTAGTAATTTTATACCTTTTGATATATAAAGTGATTTAAAATACCTATTTTACCCGAGATTCGTATTATTCCACATCTTTAAAACAACGTATTTGTGACACTAAAAAAAACTACCTAAACTAGGTAGTTTGCTTGTCATTTACTTTACTTTTATGTGATCACAATATGCCGCTGGCCCTTAGCTTTATTCTACAGTACTGGAAGTGCTACTCTTTTTTATCGTATTCTTTGTTAATAAAATCAAGCATTTGGCTGAAAATATCATATTCGAACCATTCATAAGATGTGTCCTGGTCGTATTTTCCGTCTTCTTTTATTTCTAAGTTATTAGAGGAAAGCTGTACAATTTGCGTATCTTCCACTTGATCTTCCTGTTCTGTTACCTTCTGGCCTGCAAACTGATTGGCTACCTTGCCATAAAAAGCATCCCGCTTTTGCCGGTCTTCAAACTCCCATGATTCATACTTGCCGCTATATAAGATTTCCATCGAATACACACTGTTTTCCACTTTAAATTCCTCCTAGTAATGATGACCCCTTATTTTCTATCGTTTAGGTGCACTTTACCTCTTATTGGACACTTGGAAACATTTAATTTATCTGGAACAGAAAAAGGCCAAGGACTCTTCAGTCCCCGACCTTTTTCTTATTCGTCTTTCATGGCTTGGCGTGCTTCGGTCATTTGTTTCCAAACGGACCCTTTCGCATCTTCGCCTTGTTCGATTCGTGCGATGGCCATTTTGATCTGCAGCTTGACTTCAAACTCCGGATCTTCCTGCGCTTGCTTTAACGCCGGCAAAGCCGCTTCAGTTCCTGTTTCGTACAAGAACATCGCTGCTCTCCAGCGAACCAATTTGTTTTTGTCTTTCAAGGTTTCCATCATAACCGGTTCAAATTCCTCAAAACCAAGATCACTGATGGTGTCCCCCGTTGTTCTGCGGACTGCCCAACTCTTGTCTTTCATTGCGCGTTCAGCGAAAGGCACGACTGCCTTGTCCTTGATATCACCCAGGAAAATAGCTGCTTGGCGTCGAATGGACATTTTTTCATCGTCTAACGCCAGCGACAGCAGCGGCAAGTCATCAGCATCTGCCTCAATCATTTGATCCAAAAGCTGGAAACGGGTTTCCCAATCAGGTGCATTGAATTCTTCCGCCGAAATTTTGCGTCCACGTGGTGCTGCCTCGTGTTGTTCCGCATCTTGTTTCGCAGTCAAGACATCTAAACGCTCTTGCGGAAAGGCAGCTTCAATTTCCTCAACCATGCTTTTGCCAATCTCCGCTTTATCGCCGTAGCGGACGCCGTAATCTGCCCATTTGCGCTGCAGCAGGTAGTTCTCTTCTGTCGGGTCCATCACCAGCTGCATCGCCGCGACAAAGCGCTCTGGCATGCCAAAACGTTCTTCTGAACTGTTGTCAAAGACTTTGACCTGGAGCGGAATTCCCTTGAACTCTTGAACATGTACATATACTTCTCCGTAATGCTCATCCAACTCGATTTCTTCGCTGCTGTGCTCGCGATCTTCCCCAAAGACATTACGGACTTGCGCCAAAATCGCCTCCCAATCGAACTTGGAAATGCGTTCGACCGCTAAAAAGTCAGCTACATGGTAAACGCCTTTTACGCCATCAATCAAGAGCATCTCTTGGACTTCTTTCGGAGCGCCTTCTAAATTGTCCTTATGGTAGTTATGGCTTTTGCCAAACGGCAACTCCTGATCGATGATGACTTTCATCGTATTCGGGCTTGGTGTTGGTTCAATGGTAATGATTTTCACAAAAAATCCCTCCTGCAATTAGTAGATCATGCTTCCGCGATTTCCTGAAGATAGGTCCAACGTTCGACCAAAGCATCGTATTCGGCCGTTAACGCATTGACTTCTTGGGTCAATTTTTGCAGCTTGTCGTAATCTGCACCAGCCAACGCCATTTCTTCTTCGCTTGATTCGATTTTCGCTTCTGTTTGTGCAATTTTATCAAGAATGCCATCGTATTCCTGTTGTTCTTTATAGCTCATTTTCTTTTTTGCTTTTACCGGTTGGGCTGTAAACGTCTCGACAAGCTCCTGTTCAGCGAGTTCCACTGGATTGCTCTTGTCTTTGATAAATTCAGAGTATAAGCCTTGGTATTCTTCGATACGTCCAGTACCTGTTGTCCATAATTTCCGCGCGATGCGGTCCAGGAAAAAGCGATCGTGCGAAATCGTAATAACGACGCCCGGGAAGTTTTCCAGGAAATCTTCCAGTACGGAAAGTGTTTGAATGTCCAAATCGTTTGTCGGCTCATCCAGGAACAAAATATTTGGCTGTTCCATCAACAGTTTCAATAAATACAGACGCTTGCGCTCTCCGCCGGACAACTTGCCGATTTGCGTACCATGACCATTTGATGGGAACAAGAAACGCTCCAGCATTTGAGTCGCTGATAAGCGAACCCCTTTTTCAGCTTCAAAATCACTTGATGTTTCCTGAATGTATTCGATCATTCGCTGCGATTCATCCATTTCCGGCAAATGCTGTGTAAAGTGGGCAATTTTCACGGTGCTGCCGTATTCCATCTTGCCGGTAGTCGGTTCCAGTTCACCAGCCAACATTTTCATCAAAGTCGATTTGCCGGCGCCATTCGGTCCAACGATGCCGATTCGGTCTCCCCCTTGCAAAAGAAAGTCAAAGCCGCTGAAAATTTGCTTGTCGCCATATGCGACGCCCATGTCCTTGCCCTCAATAATTTTCTTGCCAAGACGCTGGCTTTGCATTGATAGTTCAAGCGACGTATTGTCATTTACTTTTTGCACATCTTCTTTGATTTCATCAAAACGCTGAATCCGCGCTTTTTGTTTGGTTGAACGAGCTTTCGCCCCTCGGCGAATCCATTTTAGTTCAGACCGGAAACGGTTTTCCAGTTTTTGTTGAGACGAAGCGTTCATTTCATCGCGAATCGCTTTGTTTTCCAAATAATCGCCGTAGTTTCCTTTATGCGTATACATGGTTTGGTCGGCAATTTCGAAAATATGTGTTGAAACGGCATCTAAAAAGTACCGGTCATGCGTCACAAACAGCATGGCTGAACCCATACGCAATAAGGTTTCCTGTAGCCATTCTGTTGAAACAGCGTCTAAATGGTTGGTAGGCTCATCCAACAGGATTAAGTCCGCTGGTTCGATCAATGCTTTCGCGAGTGCGACACGCTTGCGCTGGCCGCCTGACAATTCGCTGACCACCTGGTCGTACATATCGATCCCCAGTTTTGATAAAGCCGTTTTCGCTAAGGCATTGATGTCCCATGCGTTTTCCTGTTCCATTTTTTCCTGGATGTCCATCAGTTCATCCTGCAATTTCGTAGAACTTGAATCGACCATCATATTCTTCAATGCATTTTCATAGGCACGGTTCAACGCCAAAATTGGCGATTTTCCTGAGAATACTGTTTCGAGTACCGTCAAGGACTCATCAAACTCAGGCTCCTGCATCAAGTACGTAATCTGATATTTTTTAGGGTGATCCATGACAACATTGTCAGCATCCATTGATCCCGCCAAAATAGACATTAAGGTCGATTTCCCTGTTCCGTTGACGCCGATCAATCCGGCACGTTCTCCTGGATACAATGAAAACTCGACATCTTTAAATAAAGTTTTCGCTCCAACTGTTTTGGTTAGTTTTGTAATATTTAAGTGGCTCATTTATTCCCATCCGTTTCTGTTTGTAGTTGCTTTAAGAAGGATAGCATAAATTGATGGCGTTCTTCAGCCATCTGCCTACCCGTTTCCGTCGTCATTTGATCTTTCAGCAATAGTAGCTTTTCGTAAAAATGTGTCACGCTGCTCGTCTGCGCTTGCCGATATTCGTGTTCGGTCATCTCGGTGCGGGCTTTTTCATCCCAATCGTATAGCTTTCGTCCTTTGGCTCCCCCGTAGGCAAATGCACGTGCGATGCCAATCGCCCCAATAGCATCCAGACGGTCTGCGTCCTGGACAATTTTCGCTTCCATGGTTTCTGCTGCTCTGCCATTTCCGCCTTTAAAGGAAACCGATGCAATAATGTCCTGGATGTGCTGCCGCTGTCTACCCGGCAATTCCAGACGATCCAAAATATCCTGTTCCAGGTGTTCCCCTGGCTTTTTGTATTTCGGGTCCGAGACGTCGTGCAGCAGCACGGCCAACTCGATCATATAAGCATCTGCTGGTTCGTGCTCAAGAATCTTTTTGGCGTTTTTCATGACGCGTTCAATATGCTGCCAATCGTGGCTGGCATCAAACTGCTCGTAAATTTTTTGTACTTCCTTTTGGCATTGCTTGATTTTTTGCTGCTCCATGCTTCCGCTCCTATCGCCTGTTTCTTCTATTATAACCTGAAATCACTCCAGAATGCCTGTATTCCCAACGATTATTGACGTTTCCTTAGGCTTCATGTATAGTATAGCCATCCATAACATGGCGTCTATAGGTCCATGGCATACTCAATAATAGGGGGAACTCGCATGCACCAGGGAACAGTGAAATGGTTTAACTCAGAAAAAGGATACGGATTTATTGAGTATAATGATGGTGATGATGTATTTGTCCATTTTACAGGCATCCAGGGCGAAGGGTTTAAGACATTGGCTGAAGGCAAGACCGTGTCATTCGATATTATTGATGGCAACCGCGGACCACAGGCTGCAAATGTTATCCAGATTGATTCAGAGTAAAACAATAGAAAAAAGCAGGGACGGAAATTCCGTTCCTGCTTTTTATATTGCAGAAAAACAACTTTGTTATTTGTCACCGGTTCCGACTTTGTTGAGCTCATTTCCAAGGAATTGGAGTTGGGTGCCGACTGTACAGTTGCTGATGCAAAATCTGTGGGCAGCCGTTTTCCCTTCGTCTTTGCGAAGTTGGGTCCGCACAAAGCAGCCTTCACAATATGTAGCCAGCATTTCATCAATTTCGTTGATAATGGAAACTTTTTTCACTTTGTCACCTCTTAGCAAATCGTCATTTCCTCATTCTACTACGCATTTGTTTTTTATTCCAACAATAGTTATACTAACTGAGGATATTTTTAGAGGGACCAAGCGGTTCGCAAATTCCCGCTCTACCAAAACTAAGGAGGAAGTTTTTTGTTTAATGAATTTTGGGGACTGGGCTTTGCCCTGTTCAATTTTGTATTATTATTGATCATGTATAAGTTTTTTGGAAAAACCGGCTTGTTTGCTTGGGTCGCCATTTCAACTGTTTTGGCCAACATTCAAGTGACCAAAACCATCGAAATTATTGGCCTAACGGCAACCTTAGGAAATAGTTTGTATGCTTCCACATTTCTGGCAACTGATATCCTAAATGAAAAGTATGGCAAAAAAGAAGCCAAAAAAGCGGTATGGCTCGGTTTTTCTTCCTTGCTTATCATGGTGCTGGTCATGCAGTTTGGCATTAAGTTCATTCCAGCCGAAAGTGATTTCGCACAAGGCTCATTGGAGACTATTTTCGGATTGATTCCACAAATCGCCATCGGCAGCATGGTCGCTTACCTTGCCAGTCAGCATTTAGATGTCATTATCTTTAGTGCACTGCGCAGAATGTTTCCTAAAGACAGCCAGTTTTGGATCCGCAACAACGGATCGACATTGATCAGCCAGCTTTTGGATACGCTTATTTTTACTTCCATCGCTTTTTGGGGCGTATTTCCATTTGATGTATGGCTTCAAATTTTCATCTCGACTTATGTGCTGAAATTTATTGTCTCCGTTTTGGATACCCCATTCGGCTATTTGGCGAAGCGAATCAACCCCATTGACGAAAAGTAGGTGATCTCATGCTCGAAGTGTTTGTGGATGCGGCAACTGCCGGTGCTCCTCAAGTCAGCGCTGTAGGCATTTTTATTCGCGGCGAAGGCCATATGATTCAATGGAGCGAATATGTAGGAGAAATGGACAACCATACGGCTGAATTTACCGCGCTCGTAAAAGGACTGGAACTTGCGAAAGGCTTATCGTCAGGAATGGTGTCCATCAAGTCAGATTCCCAGGTAACAGTAGATGCGTTTGAAAGAGGCTCAATTAAAAATCCCAAGTTCAAACCGCTGCTGGCAAGAGCATTAGAGCTTGGCAGCCACTTTGACTACTGCTTTATTAAATGGATTCCCGACTCTCAAAACCGAGCAGCAGATGCGTTGGCAAGAACTGAGCTGCGCAAGCATAAATAATCTGTCCAACCTGTGGCAGCCGCCTGTAGTTATATGGGCGGCTGTTATGGTTTTGATGCATACGCTGAAGCTAAAGTCTGATAAGATTGAGATACTATCTTTTATTGGAGGAAACTAATGAGAACTAAATTAGGTACTGCACTTGATATTTTTATTTTGGTTATTGGACCATGGATTATCTACACACGAGTGGTGGAAATTATGCAAAACGGAGCTTCGGTTTATCCGGTAGTTTCGGTTGTCATCGTCACTATTGCATTGATTATCTCCATCTATAATTTGTATTTGCTGGTTGCCCGCAGACAGCAAAACAACACGAAAAAATAATCGAAAAGAGGCCCCAATTGTGAAATCGCTGTTGTTTTATTTTATTCCGCTGCTGGTATTTGCCATCGTTAACAATGTGGTGGCCAGCTTGGCTTGGCCACATTATTTGGCATTGCTCCTGGCCTTTCTGGTCTTTCAGATGGCACGCTTGCGCTACCCGAAAGATGGCGTTCCGCGCATCGCTAAAATTACCCAGGCTGTTTTTTACATACTGACCGTTGCCACGATCTTCCGTGATGAGTTTTTAAGTCCTTTGATTATAAATGTATTGATTGGCATCACAATTGGAATAGCAATCGTCGAAATTATTCAAACGAAAAAAAAGCCAGCCTAATAATTTAAAGCCCCAAAAGACTCTAGAAAGTTGAGTCCTTTGGGGCTTTGTTATGCAATCAGCGTTTATTCATATGGTTTTGGGCAAAGTAGGTAAGTAAACTTTAAAAAAGAAGCTTCATTTAGTAAAATACCAAACCAGTACCAGCACAACAGCCACGATTACCCAAGTCATAATGCGGATCAGGTTTTTCTTTTTGCGGATTTCTTCCGTTTCCTTGACGTCTTTGAGCAGCGGCATGGAATCACCTCCCTTAACGGTATTGTTTCCTATTGAGGCACGATTCTATTAAGATGGAAAAAAGGAGGTTTTTTTGTGAAAAAAATACTAATCCCCTCATTTTCACTACTGTTATTGGCAGGCTGCAACAATGCTGCTCCAAACCCGGACGAAGCGACGGCTCCTTTTGAAGCAGTAGCGACCGGACTTGAATCACCCTGGGCAATCAACAAGGCAGGCGATGAGTTTTACATTTCGGAACGGACGGGGCAAGTTGCCCATATAGATGGAGAAGGAACCCTCACACGACAGGAAGTCAATTTTTCCGATACTCTTTCTGATGCTTCGGAAGCTGGATTTTTAGGATTTGTCTTAAAACAGGATTTCGAAGAAAGTCAGGAAGCTTATGGCTACTATGTCTACGAAAGTGAAGGCAATGATTACAATAAAATCGTTTCACTTGTTTTGGAAGACGGGCAATGGCTGGAAAATGAAATTTTACTTGAAGGAATTCCGACCGGCAATGTTCACCATGGCGGACGCTTGGAATTGGACCCGGAAGGCAATTTATTTGCAACCATTGGCGATGCTTCGACGCCCGAACTTGCACAAGATTTAGCCTCGGTGAATGGCAAAATTTTAAAGCTAAACAGCTCCAACGAGTTTGAAATTTATTCGCATGGCCATCGCAATCCACAAGGCATTACATGGGACGATGATACCATGTATGCATCCGAGCACGGCCAATCGGCAAATGATGAAATCAACATGATCGAAGAAGGCAATAATTACGGCTGGCCGACCATCGAAGGTGAAGAATCCGAAGGGGGCCTGGAATCGCCTTTTTTCACTACCGGCGCTGACGATACTTGGGCACCCAGTGGAATGGATATGCACGACGGTTCTCTTTATGTCGCTGCCCTGCGCGGAACCGCTATTAAGATACTCGATCCTGAAAGTGCTGAAGTCTTGGACTCGGTAGAAGGATTTGGCCGTGTCCGGGATGTGTATTCAGATGGAGACTCTGTCTATTTTATCACCAACAATACAGATGGTCGCGGTACGCCTGTTGATGGCGACGATCATCTGTATAAGCTGAATGAATAGCAAAAAGGTGTATTGGAGCCATCCAATACACCTTTTTGCTTGAATTGATGCTACATAAATTTCACCATTAAATTTTCATCAATGTATTTTTCCGGTGTTTTCATTGAATTTATTTCTGTTCCGTATTTTTCAAAGCCCATTTGTTCATATAATGTGATGGCTGGCAGATTTTCACTCGCCACCATCAAGTCCAAACGTTCCAAGCCATGCCATTTTGCTGCATAGTGAAGCAATTCCCGCATAAGTCGGCTGGCAAGCCCATTCCCTCTGGCGTTGGGTGTCACGTATACAGCGACAACGGATGCGCGATGCTCCAGCTTTGGAGCTGCATTGCGAACAAGCGTTACATTGCCCTGCAGTTGGCCATCTTGAAATGCACCAAATGTGACCGCATTTTCCAACGCCAAACTTTCCGCTGTTTTGCTGATGGGTCTTTGAATGGCGTCTTCCAGCCGTGTAGCAAATGCGTCCGGACTGTCCTTTAATGCTTCGATGCGCAAGTCATAATAAGCTTGGGCGTCTTCTGCATCCAACTGGCGTATTTCCATAGTCCGACATCCTTTTTAGTTGAATTTTTGAATGACAGTTCCTTTGCCGTTTGCGACTTGAATTTCTGCATAGGCGCCGTTGACAAACGTGACCTGTGGCGGCACATGCCCCAAATCAATGTCGTAAACGATGGGCAGATCTAATTCTTCCGCCAGGTCCTGGTACATCCGTTCAACTGTATAGCCTTCAACCGGCATGTTTGCAGAACTTCGGCCGAAAACAATGCCGGCACAATTCTCGAACCAGCCTGCATATTTCATTCCCGTCAGCGACCGTTTTAAATCTGCAACAGACATCTCGCAATTTTCCAGGTACCAGATGACCTTTTCACTAGGGATATGCTGTTCCCGAAACGCTTGAACGTTGCCGTACGGTGTACCAGTCAAGTTGCGAATCACGTCGATGCATCCGCCCAGCAGGCGCCCGGAGAACGTCTCTTCCCTTCCGGAAACCGTTTTCCAATTGGTCGGCTCGGTTAAATGAAAGACCACTGGCGAAGGGTTCTGATGATTCCATTCTTTTTGGAAAAGTGTTGATGATTGTTGTGCAACGGTTTCTCCCGCAGCTGTTTTAAGAACATCCGACCAGCGTCCGGTCGTATCATCGCTCTTTTCGCCGCGCAAATCCACAATGTTCGTGCCATGTGCTGTGGCAAGCCCTGTTTTCAAGGTGATGGCCAACAAGAGTACACTGAGATCTGAATACCCAAGCACCCATTTTGGCTGCATCTTCGCAAAATCCAAGTATTCCAATGTTTCAATCAGCAGTTCGCCACCCCAAGGCGGAACGATTAAATCAATCTCCGGATTGTTCATCATTTCCATAAATTCGTTGGCGCGTTTTTGTGCAGGGGCTGACTTAGCTAGTTCCTGCGTCCAAGCCGTGTCGCCGGTGACCACGTTGAATCCATTCTGTTTTTGTCGGGCGATGGCCTGTTCCAATAGATGATGCTGTTCAGGCCCCACACCGGAAGAGGTTGCGGTGATGCCGATTGTCTTGAAGGTGTTCGCAGGATAACGAATCATCCAATAGTCCCCCTTTTGGTTTAAACGAAAAAGAATAATGAAAAAATCATCGCCAGTAAAATACCGGCACCCAAACAAAACCAAAATACATAGCCGAGCATTTCCATAAAACGGCTTGGCTCTTTATCTAATCTTTTCCCTTTGAATTGTGAAAAATCAGGTGGTGTTTCTCTTTTTGCAGTTGTTTTATTATTGCTCATTGCTTTGGTTTCGGTATATGGTTCCATTGTGTTCCTCCTAGAATCGGTTAGCAGTTACTTAATAAGATATCTTTCATTATACTAAACTTAACTTGAGAATATAGTCCCCTTTTCGACTAATTGTCATTTTTCAGAATAAACTAAGCAAAGCGGAGCTTGATTTGGATTTCTCAGGGTATATGATGGATAAGTACAGAAACAATGGAAGGGGCTGATCCGGATGAAGGTGTTGGTAGTAGGGGCAAATGGACAGATTGGACGTCATTTTGTAAAAATGTTGGCGGACAGCGACGATCATATCCCAAAAGCAATGATCCGCAAAGAAGAGCAACTCAGTTTTTTTAATAGCTTAGGCGTGGAAACCGTGTTGACCAGCCTTGAAGGCAGTGTCGAAGAAATTGCGGACGCTATGAAAGACTGTGATGCCGTCGTATTTGCAGCGGGCAGCGGCGGTGCTACAGGCGCAGACAAAACCTTGCTGATTGATTTGGATGGTGCCGCCAAAACGATTGAAGCAGCTGAACAAACCGGCACCGAACGCTTCCTGATGATCAGCGCCATCAACGCCGACAAACGGGAAATGTGGAAAGAAGACATGGCCCATTACTATGTCGCCAAGCACCACGCCGATAACATTTTGCGTGCCAGTGGATTGACTTATACAATTATTCGTCCCGGCTTATTGACGAACGATCCCGGTACCGGAAAGATTTCAGCAACTGAAAATCTGGATTCGGGAGAAATTCCACGAGAAGATGTAGCCCGTGTGCTGCTGCATTCTCTTGGAAATGAGCATGTCTACAATAAAACTTTTGAAATTGTGTCTGGTGAAGACGGTATCGAGGATGCACTCAACCGTTTATAGAAGCCTTCACCTTAAAGTGGCAGCATTCACTTTAGATTAAAATTACAGGAGATTGCTGATTAGATGTGCGGTGGGGATTCCCATCTCACATCTTTTTTGAGACACCAGCTCTATCGTGTTGCCAAACATAGTATTAAGAAACATTTACAAATAGTTTAGAGGGAAACTGGAAATCCCTCTATTTTTTCATTTTCAGGCGGCTCGTTGCGAGTATTACTATCATCATTTCCAAAAAAAGTGTCCTTCCTCCGCCTCTTGTATCATTCACAGCAAGATTGCCATCCCGCAAAGCTATCTCCTTTTTATCCGCAAAAACTTCATCTGCTAAATCTGTATTGCCCGTTGTCGGAGAACAAAGCGGATGGATCCATTTTCCACCTTCTGCATTCAGGTAGTACAAGTAATTTGCATCCAGCTGACTTTCTCCCCACATAATATCTTCTTTTACCGTAATCATATTCTCATCTACACCTTTAAAACTTTTATTGACCCGGATTGTTAAAATCTTGACACTGTTGCGGTCCTTGATTTTTTCAACCGTCCCTATAATCACAGCATCGTATTCCCGGTAAGCTCTATCTGGCGAAGAAGGCTCTGCACATGAGAGTGCAAGACTTTGTGTTGGCATTAAAAAGAATAGAAATAAAGTGATAGTCATCAATGCTTTTTCCATCGAATTACCATTCCTTCTTGTCAAATTTCCCTGTACTGCTTTAGTCGAACTTAAACTCAAAAAAGTTACATAGCGCGTTATTTTTAAAACAACTTCACAAGCCTCTCTTGCTTAAACGGATGCATGCAAAAAGCACCGTTCGCAACGGTGCTTCGTAGATTATTTTTCAATTGATATTTTCACTTTGCGATACGGTTTTGACGTTTTTTATTCCCAACACCAGCTGAAACACAAAGGCAATCGAACATAAAGCGATTGCGGCATAGCCTAGTCCGCCGATAGGCGTCATTTGGAATGTCTGTATAACCAACAGCGCCATCATAAGAGCGATGCCAAAATTCACAATGTACGGCTTATCGTAGTATTTTTTGGATGCAATGCCTACAAAAATCGCTACAGCAATAATCAAAATCAATAAAAAACTGCCCATTTTTCTCCCTCACCCTTTTTCTTTGTCTATCACAAGTCTAGCATTTATCCCGGATCGCCGATAGAGCACTTGAAATTTATTCGTATGCCAGCCTTTTAATAATTTGTTCTTGTTGCGGATAGAGTTTGAGCAGTTCAGCCTGCCGCAATAATTCGAAATCTGCAAAGTCAAAGCCTGGCGAAACCATGCACCCTACCAATGAAAATGTGTTCTCCGCATCGACCGTCGATCCAAAAATACTGCCTTTTTCCACCAATACCTGCGGCCGTTCCCCTGCAGCCAAATCCAGCCCTAACTTTTCGGCCCGGTAGTTTCCATCCGCATCTAAAATATGAACGGTTACGGCATTTCCCGTATGGAAATACCACAGTTCATCAGATTTCAGCCGGTGAAAATGGGAAATGTCCTGCGACCGCAGCAAAAAGTAGATGCTGGTGTACAAGTTCCGTTCTGCCGGATGAGTCGTCAGGCTAATTTTCTGGGGTGAAACGAACGACTGTTTAAAGTAACCACCTTCCGGATGTGCTGCCATGTCCAGATGGGTAATCCAATCTTCTGCATTCATCGCGTCTCTCTCCATTCGTAAATATTTTTTCATACACAAAAATTAGTGAAACTTTCTATCTCTTTAGACGTATCCATTATATATCAAAAATACCGGTTTAACCGAGGAGGAATAGGAATGAACAATCACGAAATCGATTTTAAACTGCATGGCGATGATATGCAATTTGTGGAAGTCGAGCTCGACCCTTCAGAAACTGTTATCGCAGAAGCTGGCGCATTAATGATGATGGAAGACGGTATCGCGATGGAGACGATTTTCGGCGATGGCTCCAAAAGTTCCGGTGGCAGCGGCTTGATGGGCAAACTGATGAGTGCTGGAAAACGTGTTGTTACAGGCGAAAGCTTATTCATGACAGCATTCACCAACAAAGGAACGGGCAAACGCCACGTGTCTTTCGCAGCTCCCTATCCAGGCAAGATTATTCCGATGGACTTAAGCATGCTGAACGGCAAAATCATTTGCCAAAAAGATTCATTCTTGGCCGCCGCTAAAGGCGTTTCCATCGGTATTGAATTTCAGCGTAAACTCGGTGCAGGCTTTTTTGGGGGCGAAGGGTTTATCATGCAAAAATTAGAAGGGGATGGGCTGGCATTTGTCCATGCTGGAGGCACCATTTACCGCAAAAATCTTCAAAAAGGCGAAGTGCTCCGAGTTGATACTGGCTGTTTAGTCGCTATGACCGGTGATGTCGATTACAATATCGAAACAGTTCCAGGAATCAAAACCGCCTTGTTTGGCGGCGAAGGCTTGTTTTTTGCAACACTTCGCGGCCCCGGCAGTGTATGGATTCAATCAATGCCGTTTAGCCGCCTGGCTAGTCGCGTGTTTGCGGCAGCTCCGCAAAACCCTGCAGGCCGTTCACAAGGTGAAGGCAGTGCCGCCGGTGGATTGTTTGACCTACTGGGTGGAAGATAATATTTCCAGCTGTGAGTCATGCCATAAAGAAAGCAAAGCCAAAAAGCGTCTACTCTTTCCTGATCAAGGATAGGAGTAGACGCTTTTTGGCTTTTATAAATACAGTAATAGTGAATAATGCACTAATGTAACGGGATTTAAATACACAATTTCCCTAAATATTCGAAACGGCTAAAGGATTGACAAATTAATGTAATCATAGAAATTTTAGTTTCTAATGGACTTAGTAGCTGTAGCTGCTTTAAAAAGTATACGTTTCTCCATCATCCGGAACTATTAGATGTTCAGACATTCCTTTTTCATCTGCAAAGCTTTTCAATTCTTCTCTTGATAGAGCCCAATGATTGACTGCCTCCATATGAACAGCCATGATTTTAGCACTCGGAGCTCCTTCAAAAACAGAGTGGACATCCTCTTTCCCCATGACCAATGAACCACCTTCCAGAAATTGATTGTCTCCGGCATTCAGCACAATCACTTCTGGGCGGTGTTTCGTTAGTTCATCCTGGATTGCCTGGTACCAAACCGTGTCACCTGCAACATACAAGGTTTTTTCATCAGGATGGTTGAATACTACACCGCATACCAGGCCGATACGCTTGAGGACGTCACCTCTCCCGTGCTCGCCTTTTGTTTTAGTCAATTGAATCTCTTCGAAGACCGTATGTTCCTGTAAAACTTCTACATTATCGAAGCCGGCTTTTTGAATTTCATAAGCATCTTCTTTATTTTGAGTATATAGCTTAATTTTTTTTGGCAATGCTTCTTTTGCAGCATCGTCCCAGTGATCCAAGTGCAAATGCGTCACAATCACGGCGTCAACATCTACGATATGTTCAATGGCAACTGGCAAATCAATCAACGGATTTTTTTGATCTTGTCTGGCCGAATTCGCAAAAGGCGGATACGTACCCTTTGGTGCTAAAAATGGATCAATTAAAAATTTTTTGCCCGCGTATTCAACGATTAACGTTGCGTTTCGGATATGTTGGATTTTCAAATAGACAACTCCTTTTACTGTAATGTCTCAGTGTACATGTTCTTTGAAATTAGACAGTTTAATCCCATACCGGCTACTAATCATCAGTATACTATTTTTTCATTAAGCGGAAAACTTTTGCGTTCGCCCAGATTGTTGAGACTATTCCATGTTATTATTTATAAACTAATACAAAATCAGGAAGGATGAAATGATGCATATACGCAAAGCAACAATAGAAGATGCTTCAGGCATCGCTAAAGTTCACGTAGATAGTTGGAGAACGACTTACCAAGGCATTATGCCAAGCAGCTTTCTCGACCGACTGTCCTATGAAAAACGAACAGCTTTATGGGAAAGCAATATCGGAAGAATAGAAGACTACGTGGCAGTTGCTGAAACCAGCAGCGGCGACATTATCGGCTTTGGCACTGCTTCGAAAAGAGATACCAATACAGTGGAGAGATCTGGAGATTTAACTTCCATCTATTTGCTTGAAGCTTATCAAGGCCAAGGAATTGGAAAAATGCTGCTTAAGGCGCTGTTTCTGCATTTTAAGAAATTAGGTTATGAAAAGATTTTTGTGGAGGTATTGGAAGACAATAAAACTAAGTATTTTTACGAATATTATGGAGCGAAGCTAGTGAACAAAATTCAGCTGAACTACGACGAGAAAATACTGAACGAATTGATATACGAGTGGGAAAATCTAAATAAGGTATTGGAGAAACTCTAAATCGCTACAAAAAACCACCCTCAGCTGAAGGCGGTTTTATTTTTACCATTTTTAAAGCATTTGCGCAAGTTGAATTAAGTTCCCGCAGGTGTCGTCGAGCACAGCAATTTTGACGTTGCCCATTTCTGTTGGTTCTACCGTGAAGCTTACACCCTTTTCAAGCAATTGTTCATACTCGCTTTGGACATCTTCCACGCCAAACATGGTAGCTGGAACACCTTCCTCAAAAATCTTTTGTTGATATTCTTTTGCAGCAGGATGAGCGTTCGGTTCGAGCACAAGCTCGGTTCCCCGTAGATGATTGGGAGAAACAACCGTGATCCACCTGAACTCCCCCATTGGGATGTCGTGCTTTTTGACAAAGCCAAGGGTTTCCGAATAAAACTCCAAAGCCTTGTCCTGATCTTCGACAAATAAACTGGTTACAATAATATCCATACTGTTTGCCTCCTTCATTAGAGATGGTTTCCATGTCACGACTCTTACCTGATCCATCCTTCCAGCAAGTTTTCTAATGGTTCTTTGTCGAAAGTCAGAACCCGATACTTCCCCTTTTTCGTAGACTTTACCAGCCCCGCTTCATCTAACAGGGAAAGGTGCTTTGCGATTGCCTGCCTGGTAATTGTAAGATGGTGTTTCGTAATGAGACGAACGGTCAGTTCATACAAAGTCATTTCATTGCGTTCGGACAGTTCGTCCAATATCAAACGCCTCGTTGAGTCGTTGAGTGCTTTGAATATTGCATCTTTATTATCCATACACCCATTATAAGCAACCTTTTAGTTGCATGTCAAGTGAATAAAAAGACCGATATTCGGTCTTAACGCTACTTGTTCTTTTGCCAATAAATCATACCGTCATGTTCGTTCGTCCTTTTCATCCCCATCTTTTCCAACACCCTTATCGATCCAATGTTATCTGAATTTGCTTCTGCAACGATCTTTTCAACTAGATTTGTTTTGAACGCCCATTCTAAGAGTCCCTCAACTGCTTCTGTCGCATAGCCCATTCCCCAATAAGGTTCCAAAAATCCGTAGCCCACTTCGGCTTTCTTATTGGAGGTTGGCTTGCCTTTAAAACCCGCGTCCCCAAGTATCAAACCATCAGATTTTCGGAACACGAGCCAGCTTCCCCAACCGTCTATTGTCGGATCTTCCGCCAGTTGCCCGAGGTGATTTTTAACTTGATCGCCATTTTTGTAATTTTGTTCTTCCATTATTTGGAGAAATTTGCTGTCACATGAAACAATCTTTAATCGCTTTGTTTCAATTTTCATTTTTAATCCCCCACTTAATAGCCTACGTTGTAACGAGTCAATCATAAATAGCAACGTCAAGAGTATGCCTCATAACGTATGGGTTTAACTCCTAGATAAACTATATATTTTCATTAATCCTGCCCATCAAAATGGTATCATAATAGTTTCCATCAGAAAGAAGTTTATCGTCCTTTAAAATTCCTTCTACTTCAAAATCAAGTTTTTCATACAAATTGATCGCTTTCGCATTGGTTTCAAGGACCCTCAAATTTATCTTTCTGATGCCAACAGTATCTGCCCATCGAATGGATTCAGCTAACAAACGCCCTCCGATACCATGTCCCCAAAATGCTTTCAGCACCCCGACCCCAAATTCAGTTTGATGAGAAGTCCTCTTCAGATCGTTTCCAGTACATCTGGAAAATGCAACGAGCTGTCCAGTTGCTTCAGCCACCAAAAAAAGACTATTTTTACTGGCTCTATCTCTTTCGATCAATCTTCTAAACCCTTCGTCATCTATGTATGCTTCTCCCTGTTCTCGATCCAAATTTTCGGTTTCCCCGTCTATCTGCAGCCTGAGTTCAGCTAGACTGCCAGCATCGCTTTGACGGGCCGTCCGGATTGTATAGGATGCAAAATCTTTGGATGCAATCTCCATTCGTCCTCTCCGCCTTTCTGATTGCTATTTGCTTCATGCAAATTCCTCATTGCTTTCCTCTTCCTCTTCGTACCAGCCGGAATGCTCTGGGTTTAACACAGCGATCGTATAAACAACAGCCAGCAGCAACATCAGGACAGCCAGTGAGCCGATTGTCAGCTTTAACGAAATCCAATCCGCCAAAAAGCCGATCAGCAAGATAAAAAAGATTTGAAAAACACTTTGGATCAATCCAAAAATGCTCGTTACCCTGCCCATGACTCGAATGGGAACATTGTTCTGATAAAATGTGGCAATCCCTGCATTCAAAAACACATTAAAAAATCCTAGGACGACAAAGCCAACAGCAACCGAAGCAAATGACCAGGAAAATGCGTACACAACATAACCAACCGTCATCATCAGCAGGCCCACAACAATCATGGAGCGGATGGATAGTTTATTGGCAAACACCGAAAGCAAAAAGGCGCCGAGCACAGAACCCATTCCCGTAATGCTGATGAGCAAGCTGTATTCCACTTCAGACAACCCAACAACTTCTTGAATGAATACCACTTCCTGGACGTCCATCGCAAAAGAAAACAGCATGACAGCCAGAAACCCCAAGTAAATCATGGAGACATATTTCTTTTCTGCCATAAAATCCACTACAACGGAAAAATCACTGGCAATTTGCTTGAGCGTTAAAGCAGGAATCTTATCCGCTTTAGTTTTTTCTGTTTCCGGCAACATGGCCAGAAGAGCAGCCGCTGCTAAGAAGAACACAGCGTTCAACCACAAAGTTATCGATATACTGGTCAGCAAAATAAGCGAACCGCCTATCGCCGGTCCGATAATAAATGCTCCAGAAGAAGTGAATGACCGCAACGAATTGAACCGTTTGCGCTTTTGCGGTTCTACAAGCATGGTCACGAGGGTCATGGATGCCGGTCCAAAAAATGCTTTGGCAATGCTGAGCAGTACAAGAACTGAATAGATCCCCAATAAATTAGGCATAAACGGAATCAACGCAATGAAACCTGCACGCAAAATAAAGGTTGCCAAGACAATTTTTTTCTTGCTTCGGTAGTCAATAAAACTGCCCGTCCAAAACTTCATCACAATATTGGTCAAAGGGCTGACCACCCACAGTCCCGCTACAGCCGCTGCAGATCCCGTCATTTGGTAGACAATGAGGTTGATGGCGATGAGGTAGACAAAGTCACCGATACCGGCAACGCCCAATGACCCAAGCAGAATGGCCGGCGTTTTCCATTCTTTTATCTTTTGCTTCACCCTCACTCCTCCTTTGGATAGAAACTGCAATGCCTATGCAACCGTTTATTTCTTGATGCATCCATAAAGTGATTTTTCTGATAGATAACTAGTATATCATTTTTATATTCCATAATAAGTAATTTCTAAGAGAGCACTCTCCTTTAGTTGTGCTATAAATTTTCTTTCGTTCGTTTGTTTTCGGGTTTTTTCAGCCAGTGGCGAAGTCCTTTTCCAGCTAACGGTTCATCGCTATACCGAGGAATGACATGAAAATGGCTGTGTTTGACCGATTGATTGGACGCATCTCCCACGTTCCAGCCTAGCGTAAAACCATCTGGAGCAAACTTCGCCTCCAAGTATTCCTTGGCTAGATGCAGCAAGTCATATGTGTCGCTCCATTCCTCTTTTGTCAAATCAAATGTCGTGACACGGTGCAGCTTCGGCACAATCACCCCACTGCCTTCCAGCACCTCCTGCTCGTTGTCATGCTGTAGAAAAAAGCAGGTTTGGTTTTCAAATACGATCTGTTGGTTATGATCTTTGTTGGGATTGCAAAATGGACAATCGGTTTTGTAAGACATGTTTTTCCGCCTTCCTCTCCTCTACATTTTTTCAGGCGCTTTTATGCCGAGCAGCCTCAATCCTTCTTTTAAAACGATGGTGACAGCTTGAACCAATGCCAGCCTCTCCTCTAGTTCTTCGTCGGCATTCAGGATTTTCACATGTGCATAGTACGCATTAAATTCCTGAGACAATAAAATCAGGTATTTAGCCAGCTGCGACGGCTCTGTGTTCTCAAAGCTTTTGGCAATGACCTTTGGAAATGCCAACAAAAGCTTGATGATGGGCCAGCTATCGGAATCTCTTAGTCCAGTCGGTTTCAATAGATCCAGATCATAAGATGATTTCATTAATATGGAGCAGGCTCTTGCATGGGTATACTGGACATAAGGTCCGGTTGCCCCTTCAAACTTCAGCATGTCGGTCAGCGAAAACTCAATATTGTTTTGGCGTTCGTTTTTTAAATCATGGAAGAGGATTGCTCCAACGCCAACCATTTTCGCAACCGCTGTTTTATCCGGCAATGCCGCATTTTTTTCTTCAATATTTTGTTCCGCAAGCTTGATAGCGTCTCCAATCACTTGCTCGAGCAGCACAATCCCGCCTTTTCTGGTCGACATCTTCTTGCCGTCTTTTAAAATAAAACCAAACGAGACATGCTTCATCTCTTGCTGCCACTCAAACCCCAGTTTTTCCAGCACCAACGACAATTGCTGAAAATGCAAGGTCTGTTCTTGTCCTACAACATAAAGCGATTGATCGAACTGATAGTTTCGTTTTCTGAATAATGCTGCGGCTAAATCACGTGTGCCATATAGAGTGGCACCGTCGCTTTTTCTGATGAGAAATGGCGGCAAGCTATAGTCACTCAAATCGACCACCTCCGCACCATTGGACTGAACCAGCAATTGTTTTGCTCGAAGCAGCTCCACCACTTCATCCATTTTATCGTTGTAAAAAGCCTCTCCCTCATTGGAATCAAAATCAATGTCCAGCAGCTGATAGATTTTATTGAACTCCTGTAGTGATTCATCCCGAAACCATGTCCATAGTTTTTGAGCTTCTTCGTTTCCATTTTCGAGTTTTTTAAACCACAGCCTGGCTTCACTTTCCAGTTCTGGACTGTTTCCAACTTCCTCATGGAATTTCACATAAAGCTTCAGGAGCTCACTGATGGGCGCATCCCTAACTTCCTGCTCACTTCCCCACAACTTGTAAGCCGTAATCAGTTTGCCGAATTGAGTTCCCCAATCTCCCAGGTGATTGATCCGAACCGCTTTATAGCCGCATTTTTCTGAGAGAAGTGCCAGCGAATTGCCAATCACCGTTGAACGCAGATGGCCCATTGAAAACGGCTTGGCGATATTAGGCGAAGAGAAATCCAAAGTTACGGTCTTTGACTGACCCATCACTGAAGAGCCGTAGTCCGACTGGATGTGCAATATATTTTTTAATACCTCTCCGCTAACAAAAGATTTATGGTAAAAACAATTTACATACGGTCCCTCTGCCACAACTCGTTCAAACAGTGGGTTGGAAATTCTTGCGGCCAGCTGTTCGGCGATTGAATCGGGCGACTTTCTCATACTTTTTGCCAATGTAAAACAAGGAAAAGCCAAGTCTCCCTGCTTGTCGAACTTTGGCTGTTCCATCAAATTCATGATTTCATCGAATTTAACCCCTCCATCTAACGCCAAAGCAATTTCCTCAGCATAGGTTTTTACTAATTCCATATTTACATCCCCCTTTTTTAAATAAAACAAAAAAGCCCGCCTCTGCATAATTAAATACAGAGACGGGCTTTCCCGCGGTACCACTCTTTTTGTTCAAGATTACTTGAACCGGCTCAAAATTGATAACGGGATTTCCCGGCAATACCCTACTAATTAGGTTCAGGCAGCTTCTCAGAAGTGCGCTTCGTCGCAACAAACACAATCAGGCTTCCACTATCCCTGAATCGCTGGCGTGTTAATTTGCGATTACTCTCTTCATCATCGAATGTGCATATTTTTCAGTTATCATAGCGCACCAAAAAAATTAAGTCAACCACGATTTACATAATTAGAATTTTTTTCCTTATTATCCTTAAAAAAAGACAGGAGCATTTCCAAATCTTCGGGGTAATCATGCTGCATTGCCAACAACTCATCATAGGTTTTCCAGGCAACTTCGGTGATTTCTTCATCTGGGTCTGCATAAGCAAGTTGTCCATCCGTCATCCGGCAAAGAAAATAATAAGTGGTTACCTTATAATGGCCGATATGGACGTTCTTGGTGTAAACAGACTTTTCGACTTCAACCGTGAACCCTGTTTCTTCCCAAACCTCTCTTGCACATGCCTGTTCAGGGCTCTCGCCTTTTTCAATTTCGCCTGATGGCACACTCCACCCTTTAGTTTCTTTTTCTTTCACCATCAGCATTTTATTTTTCACCATCACAATGCCAGCTGCTCCATTCCATATAATTCTTTCGTTAGCCACTTAACAAATTCCCTTCCGACTGAATTTTTTCAGCAATCTTTTTTGGAATAATATTTATGGAATCCAATTCGTCAAAATCCACCCATAACGGCAAATACGTCCCCCTGTTTCGATCAGGATCTATGTATTCTTCTCCACTGCCTGAACCAAAATTCCCGCCCCTTATTTCTGCCAGAAAAAAGTACTGGATGCCGTTGAAATTGATGCGATCAATACAACGAAGAACCTTGACTTCCAGTCCAAGTTCTTCCATTGCTTCTCGTTCAGCTGCCTTCTCCGGGGTTTCTCCTGGTTCTACTCCACCACCTGGGAAAACGTAATACGTGCTTCCATTTCTCACACGTTTGATCAGCGCTACTTTATTATTTTGAATAAGGATAATTGCTCCGCGTTCTCTCATTAAAATACCTGCTTTCATGGCTGTTCTCCAGTTGGACTTAGCGCAAGAAACTAACTGGCTGAAGAGCATTAGCAAATTTACTATTTATTATTCTCTCTATTTTCAATGATTTTCATCGATACCAATCCCATCAAGCCAGCAATGGCGATGCTGTACATAATTGTTTTTTGAGTTTCGCCCCATGTAGTTGCTAAGGATATAAGGAGCAAGATCAATAACAAACCATAACTCACATAACTTTGCATTTTCTTGAATTCCTTTCTTTCTGCTGTCACGTAATCAGTCTTTTCTTCCCTCTCAGGAAACTCCAGATGGTTCCGATTAGGAAACAACATGCCACTGCCAACATAAATGTCAGTGGATTGAAAAACGGGTGTTTGGAAAAGACGTTAAATAAAGCGAATTGTTGTGAATTGCTGTAGGCATCCTTTGCAGCAACGATATAATTGCGATATTCGTGAGCTCTGCTAAAGGTAATCCATAAAACGGCTAAAATAAAGCTAGTGCTGATCAGAAGGCCAAGTAACTTTCCCTTTTGGCTTAGCCATTTGTCGGCAGCACGCATCGACAACTCGATTGTTCCATACAAAAAATAAAGAATAAACGGCATTCCAACCGCCAAAATAAAGAAGGCAGGATTGCCGTTGCTGCCGCGAAAGTCATCATCCCTTACAGGTTCAGTCATATAATTCATTCCATAGAACGCTGCAATGGTCATTAATACAGAAACGACATACAAGAAAATGAGTATTTTATGCACCAAGCACATCACCCGCTCTGATTTTAATTGTTATCTGGTTATATTCTCCATTTGTTCAATAATTCCTTTCCATATTTCTGCCGTTAATCTTTCCCAAAGAAAAAAAGCTTATCGCTAAGCTTCTTTTCTCACACTATACATGAGTTGAATTGTTTCTTTATTTTGGGGTACGATCAATATTTGCTCTGCTTCAAGCGATTTTTTGGAAGCAATAAACAAGAAGGCGGCCGGAACAAATGTAAAAAGAGAAAAAACACCGGCCATTGCAAGAAACCCAGCAGCTACAGAAGTATGATTTTCAACTGTAAAAAAACCGATTAAACTAAGGAATAGCGCAATTAGGAGCATGAAGAATGGATAGATCAGAACCTCTTTCGCAAATTTGACAGCATGATCCGCGAATTCTTCAGCTGAAAGGGTGGCTTCTCCTCTGCTCAAATCCTGCTGCACTTTTGAGTCGTGCTGAAACACCTCAATTAAGATACCTTGAACCAAATGATTTTTTTCAAGTGAGTTCGAAAAATGTCCAAAACTTGCTGCACATATACTCAGCAGCACAATAGACAACAATATGTATTTCCTGACCGACTGCATTTTTTTCGAATCGATAGCGAAACCTCCCAGACTTTATTTAAGTATGCATTTAAACCCATGTTAAACTGAATGGCCACTTAAATAATCCGCCTTGGGATGGCTTCGCACTAAGACTTAAGATGTATAAGAATTTATGTATTGGTTTAGCCCATGGCATGCGCAGAATAACCACTCCACTAATTGAGCAAGGCTACAAATCATTCGGCGTCGACCTGCATCCTGCCCTACAAGCTAAAAATGAAACAAGCAGGAGGTATACAAACAAAGAAGACACTCAAACTGAGTGCCTTCTTTTACGTTCTCCTATTCTAACCAGCTGTCCAAAAACTCGCTTTGGTCTCCTTCAAAATAGTCTTCGAAAAATGCTTTAAATGCTTCTGTATCCACTTGCTCGAACTGAAATTCTTCGTAGTAAGCCGAAAGGAATTCAAGTGCTGCTCCTTCTTCATCCAACAGGTCGAAATACTCCTTCAGCAGCATTGGCACCTTTCCGTAAATGGTGGAGTAGTATGACTCGTCTTCAAATCGGTCAAGCGGCAAATTAACATAGGTTTCCGGCAGATAGTAATCCTGGGCTGTGGAGGCACTCCAGAATCCGTACTCCTCATCATCATAATAGTCGCTGAGAAAAAGCGAACTGCTGAATTCCGTTATCCCTTCATCCAGCCACGCTTCATTGTACGGATCGTTCGTCACAATAAAATAAAACCATTGATGAGCAATTTCGTGCACCAGGACCGACTCTTGAGATGCTTCATCTGCAGCCACTTCAATAATATTTGGGTATTCCATATAGCCATCGTTGCCGATGATGTCCAGTTCGCCAAATGGGTTGTCGCCAATCTTTTCTTCAAAATAGACATAAGCATCCACAGCCAGTTCAGACGTTTCTTGCAGCATATTCGCTGAGCGCGGGGTAAATACACGCAAATTTGTATTGTTGGCTGATACCGTTTCAAATTCCCATTCGTCCGGATTCATAATGGCTAAATAAAAATCTTTAATGTTTTCCCCTGTAACAACCCCGTCCGCAGCCGCTTCAATAGAGCCATCTTCAGCTGAACTCGCGACCAAGTAATCCTTGGGCAAGTCATAGCTCACGGTAAAATCTCCGTAGTCGGTATCGTAAGACTCACCGGTTGGATCGTAATCTTTAATATCCCAGCCCTCTTGATAGTGGCCGAGCATTGGGTACCAATGCGCCAAGTAATAATTATCGTCTACTTGAGACAAGCGCATGCCATTTTGCGGCAGCACCATTGAGTACTCAATGGTTACATTCGCTTTTGACGCTGTTTTCAAATCTGCTGCCAGTTCAACCATCAACTCATTGTTATCCAAATTAAATTCAGCCACTTGACCATCGACACTTACAGAGGAAATATCAATTTCCAAATCTTCGTCTTCATAAAAAGGCGTTGCCTCTGAATTCATGGCGTTTGGCACCAAATAAAATCCGATTTCTGACCAAGCGTCCGAAGAATCGTTCGTTACATCAACTGAAGCTGCCACTTGAAATTCATCTGCCTCGTTCAACTCAATCCCAATATCATAAACTGCATTTGTGACATTTTGAATCCGCTCGGCTTCCTGCTGACCACATTCACCGCAAAAAACAGTGTTCTTCAAAATTAAGAAAACAATTGCACCTATAACAGCTGCCAGCACCCCCAACCACATGTTCCGTTTCATCTTGCATCTCCCGTTCCCTTACTTTTTTTAATACCTTTCGTCCATTACTCTTCAATTTTAGCATTTGTTTTTGGTGCTGGCTTGGAGTTTTTGACAACAAATAAAAGAGCAGATACAAACTCTGCTCTTTGCTCAATGATACAATTCTTTGATCTATTAGATACTTTAGAGACATTTGTTATCTCTAATACAACCGAAAAAATAAATATTTTACTTTATTGCTAGCATTTTTGTGCAATCAATACATAAATATTTTCGGTTGGAAAGAATTTTTCTATTAGGCGCATTCCTGCATCAGTTATTTCCTGTTCCATTCCAGCTCGTGAAATTCTCGGCGCTCTATGGCTTGAACTATTTTTTGGCTCCAATTCGGTGACGACTAAATGACCACCTGGTTTTAGTACATCTTTGATTTTCTTTATCGTTTTGGCCAATGGATAGATTTCATGCAGCACCAATGAAGCAACAACTATATCGATGGAATCAGCTGGTAATGGCAGTTCTCCGTCGCCTCCCATAATCGGAACAACATTGGAAAGATTTTCGCTGTTTGCTTTCTCGCGAATCATTTCCAGCATGCTCGGATCGATGTCGAGTGCATATACTGGACCAGCCACTCTTTTTGCTGCGGGTATGGCCAGATAACCCGTACCTGCACCAAAATCTAATAGATGATCAGTTGTTTTTAATGGAATCATATTCAGCAGTGCTTCCGGTGAGAACTCTGCTCTTCTTTTAGCACTTTCCAGGTAAGATACTTTGCCGTGCTGGTGAGCTGCACCGTGTGTTTTATCGTGTTCATTGAGCATGTGCATTTCTCCTCTTCTGCTTTTAAATAGTGGATTTCAGCTTGCCGTTATAAACGATTCTTCCAACAGTTCTCCGTTAACGCCAATTCCGGCCATACTGCCTTCTGCAGCGGCGATGATCAACTGTGACGGCCCGCCCATTAGGGTATCTCCACAGGCAAAAACGCCTTTGACAGTGGTGCGTTGAAAACGGTCGGCTTCAATTCCGCCCCGCTCGTTCAGCTCACAGCCTAGTAAAGAGGCAATAGAAGAAGGCTGCACCCACTGCGATCCAACAAATCCGCCCGTCCGTGAAAGAACTTCTCCATCTTCGAACTGAATTCCTTTCAGCGCTCCATTTTCTCCGATCAGTGTCTGAATGGTTTTCTCATTGAGTTCTATACCGTTCATACTTAAAGCTATTTTTTCTTCCTCAGATAGAATTTGCTTTCCGTTTGTGCAAAAAACCAGGTCGTTTGTCCAATTGGAAGCTACTTTAGCCATATGAAAAGCGCCAGGTATTTCTGCTATGACAGCCAGCGGACGATCTCTGAGCTCCCAGCCGTCACAGAAAGGACAGCTAAAGAGGCTGGTACCATAAAATTCTTCTATCCGGCTGATGTCCGGAAGAATTTCTTTAAACCCGGTTGCCAAAATTAGTTTTTTGGCTTTGAACAGATCGCCATTTTGGGCCTTGATGTGGAAAAGCTTTTGTTCCTTGCTGACATGCAACACCCGCTGCTTTTCAATTTTGATGTCCGGATAACGGGACAACTCCTCTTGCGCAATTCGTTTCAATTCCTGCGGATCAATGCCATCGCGTGTGATAAATCCATGTGCTTCCGAAGTCACGGCATTGCGTGGCTTGTTGTCATCAAATAAGACAATTTTCTTTCTTGCTCTCCCAAGGACCAGCGAGGCATTTAATCCTGCCGGTCCGCCGCCAATTATTGCACAGTCCATTATCATATCATCATCTTCCTTCTGTCAGTTTTAGATACAGTTTCTGCTGGTTCTTTTCCTCTGTTCCCTTAGCTTTCGACTTCCCTCCGATTCACAAGCCACGTTTTTGCCTTTATTGATCACCTATAAAAAAAGTACACCTGGCTTAATCTGACTTATCGACAATCCAGTCATTGACAAGCAGTTAAATTTTTTCGTACTTCCCAATCAGAGATATCAAAGACTCTCTTTATCTCTAATTAAGAAGAAGATATCACTTAATAAATAATCAGTCAAGCAATTGATTGGTCATTTATTTATTATTGCTGCAAGCCACTTGGAAATTTAAGCAATTCGATATGTTATTTCTAAACACAAACCCGTTATTCTGACTAATATACTTGTCATTTTGAAACATATGATTTACACTTGGTTTTATAAGAGGTGAGGACATGAAAACAAAATTAAAGGAGTTGCGTGCACGGTTAAACATTAACCAGACAGAATTGGCAAAGCGTGCAAAGATTTCCAGACAGACGGTGAGCTTGATTGAACGTGGAGAATTTATGCCTTCTTTACTTATTGCCACAAAAATTGCACGGGTCTTCAATGAGCCTGTAGAAGAAATTTTTCAGTTTGAAGAGGAGGAATTGGAATGAAAAAAATAGTTAAAATTAGCGGTCAACTTATTATCGGTGCCTTGATTGGATTTTTTGGAATGCTAGTTGCACTTCAGGAAGATTTCCGCTTAGATTTTTCAGCTTATGCACCTGCTATAAATTTTATTATTTTGGCGATGGGTGTTCTATTCTTCTTGTTCTCAATCTATCGGTATTTTAGTATTCAAAACCTCACCAAACAAAAATTGACTGGAGACGAGGAGGATGCAGCAGAAGGAAAAATGTACAGGCAATATAGCGATGCAAATCTTAGTTCCAATCTGGCTATGCTGTTGGGTTTGGCATCCTTAAGCTTGAGCAGCTTAACTAATCAGTCTCTTTGGTTGCTAATCCCCGGAATATTCCTCTTATTTTCCAGCTTTTTCATGTCTTTTGTTATTCAAAACTTAATCCCAAAAATGTATCCAAACCGTGAGCTTCCATCAGTCAGCGACAAAAATTATGCCAAAAAGTTGCTGGAGGTTTCAGACGATGGTGAAAGACATATTATGTTGGGCGGTCTCTACAAAACTTATCTGACAATGAATTCTTTGTTGATTGGAGCGGTTGTACTGCTTCTTTTTTACTCGATCGCGTCAGAATCATCCCAGCTATTCAGTATTTTCATCGTCATCAGCGTTCTCGTAATAACAAATACACAATATCAAATTAGTGTACGAAACAAGTAACCCTAAATATTGAAGACGAACGTAAAAACCCTGATTTCTTTTGATAGAAATCAGGGTTTTATGTATTGATTACGCCCCGCGAGGCGCTTTTGGCGGTTGGCAGACGTCGCATTTACGTTGATTTTTTGTGTTGAATTTCGTAAATGTTTTTTCAAAATTATTGCCGCATGCGCATTTAAACAGCAGCTTTTGAGAAAAACCGTGATATTCCGTCGACAATAAGGTACTGTCTGAGTTTTTCTCGACAAATGCTTTAATTTCTTTATAAGTCCATCGTTTGTTCATGTTGTTACACCTCCATATTTGATCGATAACCGGAGGCTTTTGGCATCCGTTCAGTTATAGGCAAAGATTTCAAAAGCCTTAAGTTTCTCATTATAGCACGTGTCGGCCTCCAGATAGAATAGTAAATGTCTTTTAGGCACAGTCTCTCTGCATATCTTAATTCACCATCATCTCCAAAAGTCCCCAATAGATTGATCAGCAAACTCTCCCTATTGCTCTGCGATACTGTATACATCAAGATTTTGCATTAATTCGAATAGGCCATTGAACAAATTGCGTTGCGCCGGATTGTCCCAGTCATCTGGTACATCTGCCATCTGCCACATCACCTCATCAAGAAACACATGCTCAACGGCTTTTTGCCAGTACTTTTCCTCTTCTGGCGTCAGTACAACAAACTCGTTGTAACCTGTTAAAAAAAGGTTCCATTGCTTACTGCTAAACGGCTGATCTGGAGCTGTGTCCAATTCATTATGAAACAGCAAGAGGACCAATGCCAAATCAAACACGCGAGGGATCCAGCATGCGTTGTCCGGATCCACTAAGTAAGGTTCAGGCGTATAAATTAAATTGTTCGCTTTGAAATCATGGGGGGTTGCGACATGAGGCAAGCTGCTGCTTTTTAATTCATCTTGACTGTGGACAGACTGCATCAGCTGCACTTCTAGTTCTATGCCTATTTTGATCTTCCAGATCTTTGCATGTTCTAAAATATGTGCAACACTTTCTTTCACTTCAGCTTCATTAAAATCAAACACATCATAAGAATCTAGTTTATATTCGTTTGTTAAAGAAGAGAGGGAATGGATCCTGCCAAGCATTCGGCCAGCTTCTTTAATCTCCCAATCCTTTCCTGTATATCCCGCTCCATCGATAAATGGATAAACGACATACGTATCTTCGTGTATGGACATTGGGTTTTCGACTGGTAAAGCCACAGGCACCACAATCCTTACACCACGCTCACTCAACCTGGTCATGTATTTCATTAAACGCTCAGCTTTTAACATGGGATGCTGTGTTTTCTTGATAATAAAGTCTCTTTTAGCATTTTTAATCCGGTAAACAGGCGAAAAAGGATATATGCTTTTAGGCTCTTCATTTACGCGAAATCCGAACTTTTCTATAACGGTTTTAGCATCCATTGGACTTCTCCTTCGCTGGGTTATCCATAATATGCTCTATCATTTTATTTATTGAGTATACTGCTAAAACATCTTTGTGACTATTAAAATAAGGAGAAATCCGCTATGGACTTCTCCTCTTTTAATAATCCTATTAAGCTGTGGATTCTAACGGTCCTACAGTATGGGTGAAACCAGCTTCGCAACATCCTGCTTCGCTTTTTCTACCCATGATTGCTCCTGAAACGTTTGCTCGGTCAATTGAACGGATAGCTTTTTGTCCTGGAAAAAGAGTGTCGCCATTTCTGATGCGGAATCTGAATCGTAAACAAATGCATTCAATTCAAAATTCAAGGCGAAGCTGCGGATGTCCATATTCGCTGATCCGACCGAATATGCTTTTTCGTCCACAACCAAAGTTTTTGCATGCAAAAATCCATTTTTGTAGCAGTATACTTTTACGCCATCTTCCAACAATTCACGAACAAATGACAATGTAGCTGAATGAACAAAAATATGGTCTGCCAAATGCGGGATCATAATTTGAACGTCAACGCCGCCAAGTGAAGCTGTTCGCAAAGCATCCATGATGGACTTATCTGGAATAAAATAAGGTGTTTGAAGGTAAATAGAGTTACGTGCATGGTGAATCATTTTCAAATAGCCATTCTTAATATCTTCATGAATGACTAACGGACCGCTCGCAACAATTTGAATCGCCGCTCCTTCGTGACTCTCGGCCTTTGGAAAATATTTTTCTGCATATTTTATTGGATCTTTTTCGGTTGCTTGATTCCAGTCAATGAAAAAACGGTTTTGAAGAGAATGCACGGTCTCTCCTTCTATCCGAAGATGCGTGTCGCGCCAATAACCGAATTCATGTTTCTTGCCTAGATATTCGTCTCCCACATTAAATCCGCCAACATACCCAATCAATCCATCCACAACCACCAATTTCCGGTGATTCCGATGATTCAGCCGTGGGTTTATGCGGGAAAACAATGCCGGCAAAAAGGCAGCTGTTTTTCCGCCAGCGGCTTCGAACTCTTCAAAAAATCGTTTTGGCAGGCTGCTGGATCCCAAATCGTCATACAGAAACAGCACTTTTACACCTTGCCGCGCTTTGTCGGTCAACAGCGATACCAGCCGACGTCCAAGATCATCATCGTTCAAAATAAAATACTGCAGATGGACATGGTTTGTGGCCTTGCTTATGTCTTCAAACAAAGCCTCAAATTTCCTAGTGCCATCGTTAAAAATCTTTATGTCAGTGGCTGTCGACAAAGGTGCATCCGTTCTCGCCACGTTCATTTGAATCACATCCAGCCATTCAGCTACAAGCTCAGAAGAGGGCTGGAAGATTCTGCTTTTCAGTTGAATTAGCTGCTGGTCCATTACATTTCGAAAATCTTTATTTTCGTAGGCAACCGGCCGATTCAACCGATCCTGCCTTAACGATTTTCCGAATAACAAATAGAGAATAAAGCCAACAATCGGCACAAAAAACAAGATCAAAATCCAAGCCCATGCAGAAGAGGCCGTTTTCCGCTCAAAAAATAAAATAAAAAACGCCAATACTACATTTAACATAATAAAAATATTGCTCAATGTACTTAACCAGTCGAATAAAATTGTAATTCCTCCTTGAGCTCTGCTTTTATCTAAGTTGACGTTATAGAAGCTTCCTCTATTTCCCATCATGGATTTACAAGGCTTGAGATTCACAGCACTTCCCTTGTATAAGCTACATCTTTTAGTTTGTTTTGTAAAAGGATAAAACTAGCAGCACAAACCAGTTCGGGTTTATGCTGCTAGTTTTATTTTGGAGTTCTCCATTATGCTGGGGAATTCCTCAGTTTAAAGTAGTAAAAAACCTGGATGGGCGGCAACATGAGCAAAGGCAAGAGGTAATAATCCATCTCCACAAAAATCAGCGCCATAAAAACTGGAAAGAATACAATGTAACTAAACAATATGACCCGATGCGAATTTTTCACAACGCCATATGCAAATAACAAGAGTGCAGGGACAATAAAGAGAAACGGCAAGTAGCCGGTAAACAATGTGCTGGACGAATTTAATATGTTCATGCGCCTTGCCCCTTCAAGTTAATTGGACAAACTTTCAATAAATCCACCAATGCATTCTTTAAACTGAACTCTCCTTTGCGTCGCCACCTTACTTTTTACCTATACAATTTTTACTACCCTTTCTCCATTTAGAAGAAACCAAATCTTCCTGCCTTTATTTTAAGCCTCAAAAACGATAGTCAGTTTGGGCCAAGTTGATGTCCATCCTTTGTTTTCCATGCGCTCGCGGTAGATTTCCAAACGGTTTTAGTTCACCCTAAAGTAAGGGGTAGGCTTTACTTCCAGACGGACCAGGTCTTTAATCCCAAGAGGTGCAGCCAACGCCAATTGTTTTTGCCGGTCTAATTTTACTGCAACTGCTGTGGCCGTTTCTGGAAATTTTGCTATGGCATCGACTGATGAAATGTAAGGGGATGTTTGATTTCGCAAATGCATTCTTGCCTGATTTTTCACTGACCAAGGAATACCTGGAGCCAAATTTTGTAGGTTTTCCTCTATTCTTTTCTCCTCTTCTTCAGCCATATTGTGCTTATCATAATAAATGACATCGATATCCGGAAGTTTTGTTCTATCCGAAAAGCCATGAAGTGTGTCCCAAACCTTTGACCGGACAAACCCTGCACATATCCACCAATCAGGCAGATCCAATGTTTCTACCGCCATCAGCAATTCCATCATCCACTCATCTTGCTGAATAAGGACGATAATATCATTTTCGCTCTTTAGCATGGTCTGCTCACTCCTACTGTTTAAATTATTTTTACTATGTACGAATAGCTTCAGATAAAATTTCCTGATAAAGTTTATTCCAATTGTGGTGAAGTTGCTCTACTTTATCGAGAGACACCAGCATTCTCCGGACAGATTCACACCCGGCTTTAAAGTCGTGAATTTTTTCAATCTCCATTTTATAAAATGCCTGGTATCCGATCACAGGATATTTTCCAGCTTTTTCCCAAAGTGGATTTTCAGTATGGTCAACCTCAACAAACCCTAAAAGCCGACTGCTGCCTGAGACGTATCCTTCTTCCATCGCTTCTCTATGCACGCTTTCTTCAGGCGTTTCATTTTCTTCAATATGACCTCCTGGAAAATCCCATCCCCGGTGCACTAAATCAACTAAAAGCAGTTGGTTTTCATAGAAACAAAAACCATGCACACTGGTCAGCAGTCCTTTATCCGGCAACTGATCATTTGCATGCCACGTCAGCTTTACTTTTGCTTCTCCCCATTTCACATAAACTGCGTCCATTTTTCGTACCTCCTGTACCAGGTAAGCTTGCTGTTAAGTTCTGTTTTCAAAACTTTAAAAAAAAATTGAAACAAACAACTAAGTAAACGATTACCTAACCAATTGGAACCGAATCGCTAATGCTCCCCATTCCTTTTCCTGCTGCTTCGAATAAATAGCATATGTCTCTTCCATCATCGCTGCCATTGTCCATCCCGCACACCCTAAATCCGCAAAAGAAATGTCTTCAAAGATAGATTGAAAGTTTGGGTATGCCGTAACTTTTGTAACCTTCACTTGAATCTCCTCATTTTTTTCAGGAAGTTCACTAAATTCAATCACATCTCCAATATTTATCTTTTTTCTCTTTTCGTCATTCAACCGAATTTCGATTTGTTTCCTGCCCGTCTTTATTTCTTTGAAGTATTCACTATACAAACCCATTGTATGCTTCATAAGATCCTCCTAAAGGCATTGCTTCGAACGGTTTAATCCTAATTACTTACCAGGTTTAATCGCTTTTTTCAGCTCACTTAACAGCTTTAATTAAAAACCGCTTCGAGTTTGTGCAAATTCCTTTTACCGTTTGGTTGTTTTCGATAAATGCTTTCCAACTTTTCAAGTCTTTATCTTCCTGACCGAAATGAGGAATAATGGGAGTATGCTGCAGCAAAAATAATAGATCTTCCGGTCTTTCATAATATTCCAAAATGTTATAATCATAGGTTTGCACTTTTGAGAATCCAGCATTTTTTAACTCTTGCCGGTATTTTTCTTTTAACGTTCCATCTGCATCAGTGAACGATTGGCCGCGTCCGAATGCGTTTTTGATATTTTGTTTGTCGCCTTCGCTTACTTGCTGGGTCAAAAACATTCCGCCTTTTTTCAATACCCTGGCCACTTCAAGAGAACCAAATGGAGCGTGGCGGCTTGTCACAATATGAAAAGAGTCTGCTGGAAATTGTAACTCTTCAGAAGACATGTGCTGGAAATGCACATTTTTTTGCCCAGATCTCTCCAAATTTTCAATGGCTGAACCAATCATGCCAATCGATAAATCAATTCCGACTGCCTGCTTCACAAACGAGGCAATCTTCAAGAGGTTTTCACCTCCACCCGTACCTATATCCAACAGAGAATCCGTTCTATTCGAAGCTTTAATTACTTCTTCATTAAATTCCCAATCCGCTCGATCAGCCAGGACTCGTACTTGACTAAATTCCCAGCCATTTACTTTTCCCATTGCTTCATAAAATTTCTGATAGTCAAAGTCTTTCATCACTTTTCCACCTTTGGAATAAAGTCGATTCTTTCATTTTTATGCTCTCTTGAAATACTGCTTTCAGTATATTCAATGAAACACAAAATGTATATCCAATTTTTTACACAAGCGAGATAAAAGCTGATATTATGGAATTATCTTGTATGGGCATTTTCCACCAGGAGACATGAGGAGGTTAGAATGTTGAAAATAATTAACGGCAAGTACAGCGATGCGAAGGTGTTTACAACGAATATTGATGACGCGACCGCATTGCAAATTGAGACTTTTTTAAATGAAGAATTGACAGCGGGAGCTCAAGTTCGCATTATGCCCGATTGCCACGCAGGCATAGGAGCAGTCATCGGCACCACCATGAAAGTAAAAGATCGCGTTGTGCCAAATTTAGTCGGCGTGGATATCGGCTGCGGCATGTTGTGCGTAGAAGTCCAAAAACAAGACGTTGATTTTGCAAAACTTGATCTTGCCGTTCAGTCACTGGTTCCTTCTGGCCAATCGATTCGGACCGTACCGCACGACTTTATAAAAAACATAGAACTGGATCGTGTATTAGCCAATTTCTCAAAAGACGCAGCTATTCATTCTCTCGGAACACTTGGTGGAGGCAACCATTTTATCGAAATGAATGAAGCAGAAGATGGCCGTTTGTTTTTGGTTATTCATAGCGGAAGCCGTCATCTGGGTGTAAAAGTGGCGAATCATCACCAAAAGAAAGCCATTGAAAGCTTAAGCAACGACAAAGAAGGACTCAATGAATTGATCGAACAGTTAAAGACAGAAGGCCGCCACAAAGAAATTAACGGCGCCATTAAATCCTATAAATCGGTATTGCCGATCATTCCAAATGATTTGGCTTACTTAACAGGTCCACTCATGGAGGATTATTTTAATGACTTGAAAATTGCTCAGGAATACGCAAAATGGAACCGTGCAGCCATGGTGCAAGTTCTATTAGACGCAATGCAATTTACCGAACTGGGAAGAATCGACACCGTGCACAACTACATTGATCTGGAGCATATGATTTTACGAAAAGGCGCCATTTCCGCGAGAAAAGATGAAATGGTCCTGATTCCGATAAATATGCGCGATGGCTCGCTCCTCGCCAAAGGCAAAGGGAACGATGACTGGAACCAGTCCGGACCGCATGGAGCAGGCCGCATCCTTTCGCGGACAAAAGCAAAAAAACAGCTTCAATTAAATGATTTTACCGACACCATGAAGAACGTCTACACAACGAGTGTCAATCAGGACACGATTGACGAATCTCCGTTTGCCTATAAAACAATGCAGGAGATTATTGATAATACGAAAGACACCATTGAAATAAAATCCATCTTAAAACCCCTGTACAATTTCAAAGCGGCGGAATTTCAAGGTTGGAGAAAAAAATGAGAAAAGAGCAGCAAGCAGCTGCTCTTTTTTAGTCTAAGCTCTATAATAAAATTGCTTTTCTATCATTCGATAATTGGAAGTTTTCGCTTTGATAGCAAATCTTCGATGAACTTTTTATGGTCTGAAAAAATAGCTTGGGGCAATTCATCCAGACTGTAGAATTTATTATTTAAGGATTCCTCATTCTGTTCAATTAGCTCGCCATTGTACTCCTTGCAGGTAAATATAACTTGCATCTGGGCAACTTGATCTCCGTTCCCAAAGGTTTTGTCATAATCCGGACCCGAGTAGATACCAAACAGTTCAAGCTTCTTAAGCCGCAATCCAGTTTCTTCAAAAACCTCTCGTTCAGCTGTTTCTTGAATGGTTTCTTCCAGCTCCATAAAACCGCCTGGAATCCCCCATTCACCCGTATCCGAGCGCTGCTGCAGCAGTACCTGATCTTTTGAATTGAATACAAAAGCTCCAGATATGACCATGATTACTTTTTCGTGGCCCACCATGGCTCTCAAGTGCTTGATGTAATCCATACGTAGTACCTCCTGATGGCTGAACGAGTCACTCTTTCTCAATGAATTTGCTGAAACTATCATTATATAAATTTACTTTCCTGAAGAAAACCCTTGGAACAGTCTTCCTCCGAACGGCTCCAGTGACTCATCCACCAATTTTATAATTTTGCTTTTATCATCCATTTTATAAAAAGCATCAAACGCATCAAAAAAACGACCAGCAAACTCCTCGTCGTATTGCACTAAGGAACGCATTAACCATTTTGCAGTGCCAATCCACTCGTGATTTGTCCGCAATACAAATTCACTGGTTGTTTCTGCTAAGGTACCTGCTATAAAAATTGATTCTGCTCGATCGTTGCAACCGACAAAGTCTTCTAATGTATCTGTAATAAAATAGCGTTTGAAGTTGATTGTTTCGTTTGTCCATACTTTCGGCCCTCTCGCCAGCAACTCTTTCGCTTCATCTTTTATAGGAACAACGAGGTCTTTGCCTTTTATAACAATGCCCTCGGCCATCATGTTAGGCAGTGATGGCCTAGCTCTTTCGCAATCCGTCAAAAAGTAAGATTTGTAAGAACTTAAGTTATGTACAAATACTTCAACTGGCCAGCCAAAATCGATGAATGATTCTCTGTATGAAGCTGAGTACTTTTGATCGAATATGACAATGTCAAGATCTGATGTTTCTGTGTTTTCTCCACGGACTACACTCCCTGCAAGCAAGGCTCCCTGACAATCCGGAAAATATTTTTGAACAAACATTTTTGCTGCATCGATAGCCGGTAGTTTCTTGGTTTGCATTACTCCACATCCTTCCTACCAATTTCTATTCATTCTTTGATTTGGTTTCAATAAGATTTGTAAGCCTTAACTTAAAACCACTTAGCTGCGCAATTCCGGATTTTAAAATAAGTTTATCATTAAAAACCACTAACCTACTGAAAAATACAGTCACGGAAAGAGGATGGTATAGCAAATAACAATTTTAACCATACAATTTCGTTTCTAGTCGAAACCATTCACTGGCACTAACGTATAAATGATAGAAGATAATTAACATTTTATTCAAAAAATATAAAATGGAGGTACTTATGAAAAAGATATTGATTATTTTTCTAACTATTTTACTCTTGGCAATAGGAAACTGGGGAGTGGCATACGCTCTTCAAATGACTTTTCTGGACATTTCGATTCCGTTCGCGGGACTGGCACTAGCTGTGGTTTATTTCTTTAAATCCAAAGGCGGCATGGCCAGCCGGCAGTTGGACATGTCAATTCAGGGTCATACTGGCATTCGGATGGAACAACAAAGTCAGGTTTCTGAAAGATCTTATATTTTTATCGGTTCAGTACTTTATTTACTATTTGTATTTGGGTTCACCTTATTTACTTACTGGGAATATTTTTAACTTCCCCATGAACTCTCTGCCAAAGTGATAAAAGGAGGAAAATATGCGGAAAATAGTGGAGATTTTCATAAAGTTTCTTTCAGGAGTTATTGGAATCGTTTTGGTCAGTGCTGCGCCTGCCCTATTTGGAGGCTCCGTATTTTTTGACTTCCGCTCTTATCTAGCTGCTCTGAAAAATGTTTCAACATCCTTTTTAACTCCTAGTCAGTGGACCTTAAACTATACCGAACCCATGACGTTCGAAATCATTTCTATCTCTTTCGCAGATTTTTTAAGCGGACCTTATTTGTATTCTATGCCAATACTTTTTTTGGCTCTAGGCTTAGCAGGTATAGTTGCCTTTTTGTTGGCTTTGCTCGCACTGGTTGCTAATGGCACTGTAAAACGTCTCTTTTTGCAAGTGGCAAAGTTTCTTCAGTCGTTTCCAGATTTCGCCTTTGTCTTTCTTGTTCAGCTCGTTGTGTTAGCTATCTTTGACTGGACCGGCATCTTGCTTTTAAGTTTTTATAGTTTGGGAGATGAGCAGATCTATCTTGCTCCGATTCTTTGTTTAGCTATCTTGCCAACTCTGCTTTTCTTCAAACTCTTTATTTTGCTTTTCGAAGAAGAGCTGGAATGTCCATATGTTGAATTGGCGCGCTCCAAAGGGTTGGGCCGGTTTGAAGTCTTGTGGAAGCACTGCACCCCCAATGTCTTAAGAAGTACTTTTTATCAATCCAAGTCCATCGTTTGGTTAACACTTTCTTCCTTGCTGATTGTCGAGTACTTATTTGGAATCAACGGAATCCTTTACCACTTGCAGTCTGATTTCAGTCCGAAAGGCATCGCTTTTATTTTACTAACTATTTTTATTCCTTTCTTTCTTTTGTATACCGTAATTGAACTGAGCCTGGGAAAAAAAGAAATCAAACGAAATGCCGTAATGCAGAAGTTCAACTTGAAATTGTTCGATGCGCAAGAAAGTCATGCAAGGTTTACGCAACTTTCAAGAAAACGGCTTAGAAAAGCAGGGTTTTTCTCTCGTATAAAACGACTGCCCCAGTTGCTCATTCCCATGTGTGTTGTCTTAGGGCTTTTAATAATCAGCGTGTTGTATGCTTTGATCACTGGAGATCAGGTAGACCAAGTCCATTACATTTACGACAAGGAAGGGGGAATCGAAAGCAGCTCTCCCCATCCGCCTTCTGCCGAGATAGTTTTAGGGACAGACCCATATGGCTACTCGATTGCTCAACAGTTGTTAGTCGGCATCAAATACACCATCGCCCTTAGTGTGCTGGTTGCCACATTACGGGTCGGCCTGGGTTATGTGCTCGGAATTTTTCATACTTTCGTTCTCTCTACAAAAGTACGAAACATTGCCAATTCTATCGCAGATGGCATGCACTTCTTGCCTTTAACATTACTAGCCCTTGTCTTGCTCATGCCTGTCCTCGTTTCAACTGGAGAATGGAACAGCACTTTGACGGAACGTCTAATTTATCAGGTGCTAATCATGTCGATCATTGTACTTCCTATCACATCCAGTGCAATTGGGAATGAGATGAGTGAAGCTTTGAAAAAAGACTATGTTGCGGGCTCGGTGTTAATGGGTGCATCGTTAAGCTGGATTTTGACAAAACACATCCAGCCACAGCTTTGGCCAAAACTATTATTGATGTGGGTACAGCATATCGTTCAGGTATTGCAAATGTTTGTGCATTTGGGAATCTTGTCTGTATTTGTCGGTGGTGCACTTTATCAGTCTGACTCTCCACGCCTGGTACTTGAAATCTATGAGCTGTCCGGAATGATCGCCATATCCCGTGAAGTTTTTGTCACCAACCAATATTGGATGATTTTACCGCCGTTTGCTATATTCATGCTCTTAAGTTACAGTTTCACCACTATTGCTGAGCACCTCGCTTATAAAAAAGCGATTCCGAGAACGGGTGCACGTGCCTCCATTCAACAAAAAAAGGACACATCACTTGATTCTTTTGCGAGAATCCGTAAATCCCAATTGAACGAGGAAGCAAACTAAAGGTAACTCCTCCCAATACTTTTATAAAAACAGCAAGACGAAAGAATGGTTAGAAGACACAAAGAATAAACCTCACTTATTGCAATTCATTGCAGTTAGATATGTTCATTGAATACGTGAATGGCATCTCAAAGTACAACATGAATAACGAATTAAATATTTTAATTTAATTTTTTCTCAAGTGATTGAATACGCATAAAGCTACGGGTGAACCTTGTACCGAAATCGAGCAAAAAATGCTCTTCTATACTTCAGAAATAATTCAGTCTGAAATCTGATTCATTTGTATTCGTTTTAGCAATTGAATTCACATTGAATATTATTCACTAATTCATCCAATGAGCCATGACATTCTTTTACTTCTGGTAAATGGTAAAAAGTGCTGGTTTCTGCTGGATTGTTAATCGATCCGTCTTGCGAATATAGAAAAATCTTTTTTCCTCGTCCTAACGCAATGCCCATTTCGATGTGGGTTCCTTTTCCTCCTGGCAACAATATAACCACGAAATCTGATTCCATTACGGCATCTTTTTCATGCTGGCCAATTCTCGTCAAGTCCTTTAATGTAAACGATGGTTGTTCTCCTGGAGCTGTATTTTGTGTCCAATCGTATGTATGAAGAAATCCTTTAGCTGTTAATTGCTCTGTAACATAAATAACGGCATTCGAGTTTGTAAGGCCCGATGCCACGTAAAATTTTTTCATATTGTTCTACAATCCTTCCTGACTTTTATTACTATGCTTTTTCTTTATTCCCTTTTACAAGATCTTATTTCAATGTCTCCTCACTTTATCATATCTCTTCGTTAGAAAAGCCATAAATGTGCTGGCTTATACTTTGAGTAAGAACAAAATCTATGCAATGGGAGGCCGCCGACCATTACATAGATTTTTTGCGGTACTTTTAAGTTTTAGTATTCGAAAGTCGCATTCAGCACTTCTTCTTCTGAAGCCCCTCCCATGTTTTTATTGATCGTACGGCTTACATCCACTTCAATTTCGTCCAAAAGCAAGTTCGCCGTTCTTTGGTGTCCAATTATTACCAATTGGTCCCATCCGTATTCTTTATATAAACTTGAAAGTTCGTTTGAAACCTCTCGATAAAATCTCCGGATTTGTTTTTCTTTTCTACTATCGTATTGGTCTGTTTGGCTGCTCGAGGATGCATTGGCCCGCGCACTTCTTCCTTGGAATTTTCTCCAATTGTCTGTATCCAGATCCAGTTCGAATACGAAAACATCTTCAACTTCACCCAATCTGGTGTTGTATACGGTAATAATGTCCATTTGTGAGACAATGATCCCGGTTTTCGGGAAATTTTTATCCAGGGTTTCTAATTGTTCAATCTTTGGTGCATCGCTGTAAACAAATTCATTTTCCACATCCAATTGCAAGAAATGCATCTCGAAAAACCCATTTCCTCCTTCAGCGTAGATGACAATACTTCGCAAAAGCCGATGCCCCACATTTTCTAAGCTGCTCTCAACTTTTTCTCTCAATTCACTAAATGCACTGATTTTTTGTTGGTTCCCTTCTTCCTCAATTTTCTTCTCCAGCTGTTTTAATCCGTTCTTTAAATGTAGCTTCCATTGATCCCGCTCACTGGGCTTGGTACTCAACAAAATAGATAATACACCGGCTTGCGGATTTTCTATTTTTTTTAGGTGATCGATTTCCGTGTATAAGCCCACCCTAACTCCTCCTTTTTCATTTCGTGATTGTCATGCCTTACATGTCTTCATCAGTTCTCGCGACTTTCCCACCTGCTTCTTCGACCAAACCATTCAAGACGGATTCTTCGTATTCTTTTCCAATTGCAATGATGCCTGTTGTTCCCAGTTCGATATTGCCAATGGTGTTTTTAAATAACTCCTCCGTTTCTTTTAATCGTTTCACTTCTTTGCTGGCGCCGATCATCCCACCCGTCAATGTACCGAACAGCAAGCCAAAAGGGCCGCCTAAAATTCCGACAGCCATACCGATTAAAGCACCTTTTGTCGCTTTATTTGTTCCCGAAAAATCTGCAGCGTCTTTAAACGCAAATGATCCATTTTCCGCTCTTTCTATGACAACTACTTGCTGCAAATCTATTACTCCTTCAAGATTGTAGTTTTTCAGTTGGCTGAATAATTGATAGGCTCTTAAATGGTCGTCAAATGAGATGGTGATAATGTGATATGGCTGGCTTTTGTTTTTAGACATTGCAATCTCCTCCTTTTTTCGCTTTAACCTTTCACGTTTGTCAGATTATATTCTTAGTAAATAAACGCCGCTAAAATACCTGTAATAAAAACTGAGGTAATTGTCACCGTTGAAAAACCGGCAACGACCATTTTCGGCAATATCTCCTCTTCTATAATTTGGACTTCTTCTTCTGTTTCCCCAATATTTTTCGCAGCTTCTTGGCTTAAAATTAATGTTCCAGGAAATCCATAAAGAGAGGTTAACCCAATTGCGATGGCCATCGGATACGTATAACCCAGCAATTTTCCTGCAATCATCGCAAAGATTATAATACCGAGAACCCCCAAGACAAAAGCAATTAACAGGGGCACAAGCAGCTCCACAAGATCGCTAAATGACGTGGTGGCAAGTGGCCCAAAAATAATCAATAAGATGGCGAGCATCATCAAGCCGTACGCATCAATACCATTTAACACGTTTGGCTTAAGCACTCCCGTTGCCCGCAACGCAATCCCCAACAGCAAGGCAATAACGAACGTATTCAACCAGCCATTTGTTAAGCCGCTTAGGAAAATGGCAATGATGACGACAACGCCTACAACGAAAAGCGTTCCTGCAGTTGTTTGGAACGCTTCCGGCAAGATGGTTTGTTTTTCCTCTGATTTAGCTTCCTCTACGTCTTCTTTACGTGTAATGCTGCCATCCCGAACGCCGTCACGAATCCGCATGGCTTCTTTTCTCAAAATAATCGATGTTAGCGGAAAGCCAATCAGACCTTGCAGCGCAGCGATCAAGACTGGAAATACGGCGACGGAAATCAGTCCCGCATTCAATGCCTGTTCCTGAACAATGATGACCGAAATCGTTCCGCCGCTAATCGCAGCAATTGCACTGAGAACATAATTCGTGTCGAGCAGTAGTCTTCCGATCGTAAACAACAGGGCGCAAATTCCTAGAACTGCCGAAACACCAATTAAGAACGTGCGCCATTGCCGTTTGAATTCCTCCAAGCTGATTAATGTGCCCAAGTGCACGATGATCATCCCAACGATGGTTTGACCCAATGGCAACAAGGCAGAAGACTGCAATAAGTCTTCTGGAAATACATTTGTCTTAAATCCAATCAAGAAAATGATGGATGCGACAAACAATGACGACAATAATGCTTTGGTCTTTTTCGAGACATAATCACTGATCGTCCAAACAAGCATGATGATGGTAAATGCAATAATGGGTTGCATGCCTATTCCTCCCTTTATACGACCGGTTGGTAGTTGAACCCGAATCCATGAACATCGGCAATGTTGTAAACAATGATAAATGACTCTGCATCAATTTGATGGATTGCACGGACAACTTCTGCATACTCAGAGCGTTTCATCACCACCATCAGCATTTTTTTGGACTCAGCTGAAGTTGTTCCTTCAATCGCAAAAACGGTCATGCTGCGATCCAGAGTGGTTGACAACAAATAATTTCGAATCTCGTTCACCTGATTTTCACTAGTAACAAAGATGGCTTTTTTCCGCTCTAAACCAATCTCGATATACCCCATGACAAAAGTCGTAATAACTATGGAAGCAACCGCAAATAAAAACTCTTCCACACCAAAAACAAAAATATTAAAGACGACAACCGTTGCATCTGTCAAAAAATAGCCAACAGATGTGTTTAATTTAAAGTATTTATGGAAAATGAGCGGCGGAATAGTTGTTCCGCCACTTGATGCGCCTATCCAGTACAGAGAAGCGACGCCAAACGCAAAAATGACGCTGCCGAACGCAACGGAAAAAAAACGGTCCGTAACAACCATTGTTTCTGGAATGATCCCTAATGCAAGAGGAAGTACTAAACTGCCCAACACAGATTTTAAAAAGATTTCCTTTCCTAAAAAAATGAACGCAAGCAGCAGCATGAGCAGATTCAGCACAAGAACCACAATCGAACGATCAATATTTAAAACTTCTTCAAGCAAAATACCGATTCCAGTTACGCCTCCTGCTGCTACGTGGTGCGGACCTAAAAACAAGTTGATGCCAGCAGCCAGGACAAAAATCGCAAAGATGATGAGAAGACTTTCTCTGATAAGCTTCATCGGCTGGATACCTCCTTGGCTGGATCAGACGGTTTTAGGAAAAGAGGGCATCCGTTCGACTAACTGAAGTGCAAATTCAACTGCATGATCGAACTCATCAATCGGGATATACTCTTCAACCGTGTGAATGTTCTCATATCCTATAGAAACGTTGATGACGTTCTTGCCTTTTTCGTTAAATACGTTAGCGTCTGTTCCACCTCCACTGCGTTCAAATCGGACGGGCCGCTCCAATGCCTCTAAACAATTTTGAGCATGAATAAGCAAGGGATGCGTTTCGTCGAAATGGTAGCCTATTATTAGGTGCTTCGCTTCAAATTCCAGCTCTGCCCCGTACTGCTCTACTTCTTTTTCAAATGCCTGCCGCATGGATTCCACCTGATCCAGACACTTTTGATTATCAAATGACCGAACTTCTGCGACCATTTCAAGCCGGTCCATAACAATGTTCATTGCTGTTCCACCGTTAATCTGGCCAATGTTGGCGGTCGTTTCGTGATCAATGCGGCCCAGTTTCATTTGAGCAATTGCACGTGCCGCAACTTCAATTGCAGATATTCCTTTTTCAGGCTCCAGTCCAGCATGGGCTGCACGGCCCAATACGCGAATGTCCAGTCGGTACATAGTCGGGCTGGTCGTAATGATTCCGCCAACCGGTCCACCGTTATCAAGAACATAGCCGTACGTCGCTTGCAGTTTCGTCATATCCAATGCTTTTGCGCCCAGCAAGCCAACTTCCTCTCCTGGGGTCAGGACAAATTCAAGCGGGCCATGTTGAATTCCCCGTTCTTTCAGCCGCTGAATCATCTCAAGCATAATGGCAACACCCGCTTTGTCATCCGCTGCTAAAATGGTCGTCTGATCAGACTCAATACGCCCATTTTGTTCAAGCGGTTTGATGCCCTTTCCTGGCGATACCGTATCAATATGGGAAGAGAAAAAAAGTGGTTCTATAGAAGAGTCTCCTTCTAAACGGGCAATGACATTGTTCGCGCCTAATCCTGTTTCCGTGATCGTGTCATCTTCCCAAATTTGCAATCCGAGTGCTTCGAACCGCTGAATCAGTTCTCTTTGAAAGCTTCCTTCCGCAAATGATTCCGAATCGATTTGTACAAGCTCCATAAATTTGTCAGCCAACCGTTGTTTCGACATACTTATCCCTCCTGTTTATTCTGCCCACTTGCGATTTGCTGTAAAAGCAATCGTCAGCCATTTGTTTTGCGGCAGCCAAGAAAGTGCCTCGTCAATCTCCTCTCGAATTTCATCTTGCGCCAAGATGGAATCGAATTGGTATTGTTTAGGAACGATTATATCGATTTCTATGAATACAATGCTTCCGGTTTTTGAAATGCGCAAATACGTGTCTATTACACCGTAGTTGCCAACTATTGACGCTACACTTTCCTGTATGCGAAGCATCAAGTTTTCACTGGTTGACATGTTCAGCATTTCGCGCATTGCAATAACCATCTCAGTAACCGGGTAACGAATCAAAAAAAGGACAATTCCTATCAGCATGACTGGATCTACATACCGGGCAACAGCATCCATCGAAAACAAAGTTGCAATTCCTGCAATTCCGTAGCCTAAAAATGCGCCAATCCCCATAACGACAGTCAATCTCCATTGCTCCACTTCAGCAGTTGCCAAAACTGAACGTGCCTTGCGATTTACCTTTTTGAGATGCTTGTAAACTGCGATTGAAATTAATGCACTGAGGCCAAGGTAAGCAATCACCCAGCCGAGCTCGATCGAATTCCCTCCTTTTCTAACTTCATCAATAGCATTGACGAAAGCATAAATTAATAATAAAAAGACAACGAAATATTGGAAGAAAACAAGAATTGGTTCGAGTGATTCCTTGCCAAATGGAAATTGTACTTCATCTTTGACTACTATAAAGCGTCCCCCGCGTAAGGAGAGAACGCTCAGCACGACACTGAGAAGTGCATAAAAACCATCAAACAGGACAAAAGAAGAGGACAGTAAGAATCCTGCTGAAATACCCAAGACAGACAAAAAAAGAGAACAGAAAATAGATACTTGAAGGAGACGATCTTCAATGACAGGATTTTTGGTCGCCATGACAAATTCACCACCCATAATGGGAAAGTTCTCTATTTGTTATTGAAAGTATGTAAAAGTGAAAATATGCACACTCATTATTGAATGATATAAAAAGATAGAATATTATGAATACTCACTTATATTAAGTCACTTCCTCTTTTTTTTCAAGAATTTGGTTCTCATTTATTAAAATTTCATTCTTAGTTTGGAAAACCTCAGTAACAAAGTCCATGCTGCTGCGATATAAAAGAGAATTCTTATTTGTATTCACCAACAAAGAAGCCAGTCCTTATCAAACCGCCCCTTCCTCGTATATTTATCTATTTTCCCCATTGGTTCTCCACCGTTTTTATATTTATTCGATAAGAATATAACCTTTCTTTAGCCATACGACATAACCCATAGTTGATCAACTTGTTAATTTAAAGTACTGCGCTAACAAAAAAATAAGAACCAACTATAAAGATGAAGCTTCCAAATGTCTCTGGAATTTTTATTGGTCACTAAGCCAAAAACGCTCCCCTTGATTACGACTATGCAACACTCTTCGTTCTAAAGGCAGAGATATCCATTAATATTGAGTTAACGCTTGAAGTAGTTACAATCATCATGAAATTCGGCATATTCCATATCTTTCTAAACAATGTGGAGTCTATCTAGACAGCTTAAGCAGAATTTTAAAATACATATAATGGAATTTAATAAAAATAATTACATATAAATGGAATTTAATAGTAAAAAAGTTCTAAAAAATATATTTTTAAGTAAATAATTAGGTTTATTTATTTTTCTTTTGATTTTAGGCTCTTTTTACTATTAATTACTATAGTATGAAGGTACAGCAAACTTTTTGGTTACTTTTTACTAATTATGTTATTAACTTTCATGTTCAAAATAACAAAAAATTATTTAAAACAAAAAGGGGGGAATTAAAACATGTTCATCTTCGAAAGCATCTCTGCTCTCTTAAGACTTGGAATGAATGAAATAAAATTTGCAGATAAAATCATTGAGTAAACCTGTACAAATTAAGAGAGAGTTCGGATATCGAATGAGTATGATCTTGCTTTAGTTTTTCCTGGAAAGGAATGTTTGTGGGTGGATTTTTCATATCCTGTTCTTCTTACATCTTTAGAGTGATGAATAGTTTAGTGAAAATCTTTTATGTACTAAATGCACTTTCTCGAAAAAGTGATAAAGAAATCAACGATGTCGAAGAAAAAGGAAATTTTCGTTGTAGAACTTACTCGCATTTTGCAATAGCTCTTTAATGAACGTTTTCTAAGTATTTTTAAAATTTTTAGTGAAAAAACGCAAAAGGATTTATCGCTTTTAAGCTTGGGGGGGAAATATTGAATTATACAGAGATGGAAAGTAAAGAATCGATGGATACCGGAGATGAATTTCTGATAGCCATTGATGCTGATGGAATCATACTTCATATAAATGAAGCCTGGCTTAGTTTTTGCGTTTTACAAAAAGAAAAAGAGTCATCATGGCAAGTAGGTACAAATCTGTTCCATCATTTGAGAGAATATGGAAAAGAAAGTGAGATTGAGCTGCTGCTGCAAGTCTTGACTGATCAAACAAAAGAACAGAAAATCATGCATCCCCTCAAGGTCAAAAGCGGAAAAATTCAGTGGCTTCAGGGGAAAGTGAGAAGATTGATCCCTGCCCCAAACCGTCCGGTAGGGGCATTGCTATCTTTTAAGTTGGTGAGCTTAGAATCTTCTCAGCTGATTACTGCTGAACTGGTATTAGAAAGCATGACCGAAGGGTTTATTTTATTGGACAGCAATCTGCAAATAATTTATGTGAATAAAATTGCAGAAAAACTTCTTCATAAAAGCCGTGAGAATGTCATGCTTGGCAAACGCAAAAATTGGTTTTCAGAAGCATCCAATACAAGCTTTTACCAAAGTTGTAAGAAAGCCTTAAAAACTCAAGTTGTACAGGAATTCATTGATTATTTTGAGCCATTGGATAAATGGTTTCAAGTCAAAATTTGTCCCTTGAAAAATGGCAGCTTAAGCATGTACTTTCATGATGTCAGCGATCAAAAGATAAAAGAAGTCCAGATAGCAGAATCCACTTATTATGATTATGTAACCGGGCTTCCTAATCGGAGGTCTCTCTTGCTGACAGCAGAATCATTGATGAAAAAATCGAAAAAGTTTTCAATTTTTCATGTCTCCATCGAAAAGTCCAATTATATCCATGCTTTTGACCATTTTGATACAGGGGAAATACTCATCAAGACGTATGCAGAAAAACTAAAAGTATTTTCAAATGAGACTTGCCATGTTGTCAGAATAGAAGGCAATGAGTTTGTTATATTGCGTGAATCTCACTCAAAAGACAATTTAGAAGATATGGCAAAACAGATAGAAAAGTCCTTTTGCCAACCAATCAGGTTAAGCACTTCCCAAAAAATGAATGTCACTATAAATATTGGGATTGCCTGTTTTCCATTTGATGCCTCAACCATCAAAGATTTATTTTCGTGCGCCAAAGTTGCTCTGTACGAAACCAAAAAGAGTCACGGTACATCCTATTCTTTTTTCCGGCCCTGGATGAAAGCATCATACAATCGGAAACTAATTATCGAACGGGATTTATCCAACGATTTAAATACATTAGGGTTTTATTACACCTTGCAGCCACAGATAAATGAGCTTTCTGGAAAAATAGTTGGAGCTGAGGTTTTATCCCGATGGAACCATCCCGAAATTGGAGAAATTTCGCCTATAGAGTTTATACAAATTGCAGAAGATTCCGGGCAAATCGACAGACTGACACTACATTTACTTAAAGAAGTGTTCATTCAAATCAAGGACTGGCAGAAAAGGTTTACCTGGGACCAGCGTATTGCTATTAATATGACTTCTTCCCTTCTTAATAATCCGGTATTTTTTGATCGCTTCTTTGAACTATTAAGCTTGCAGGGAATACCATCCAGTCTTCTTGAAATCGAAATTACCGAACAAGTCGAATTAGTCTATTCACAGCAAACACTGGAGACTCTTCTTCTTTGCAAATCTAAAGGCATTTCCATTTCGGTTGACGATTTTGGCACTGGATTTTCGATGATTTCTTATTTGACCCACTTTCCAATTAACAAAATAAAAATAGACCGGTCTTTCATACAAAAAATTGGACAAGACCGCAAATCAGAAGCTGTATTGAAATCCTTAATATATTTGGCAACCAGCATCGAGAGTGACCTTGTTGCAGAAGGCGTAGAACGGTTAGAGGAAGTTGACTTTTTACTAGAAAACGGTTGTGAAGTCTTCCAAGGCTATCTGTATGACAAGCCAATGACCCCGTCTGATTTTGAAGCCAAGTATTTTCAAGCGGAAGTCAATTTTTCACTAGGCACAAAAACGGTTAAAAGTTCGCCAGATAATTGAATGCCTAAGCCGTGGCAAATAGGATTCAATGGAGAAAGGAAATCCACAAATGGAAAAAGATAACGTACTTCCCTTTGATAAAGCTTTCATGAGCGCAATAAAAGACATGGTATTTATTGTAAGTACTGAAAACAATTCAATACTCACTTATGCGTTTTTGAATCAAGCTGTATTTGAACGGACAACCTTAACAGCAGATGCAATCGGCAAAACGTTTCAAGAAGTCCATAATGGCCCATTGGCAGAAATATTGACAAGGAACTACGAGAAAGTGTTGACCACTCGAAAAGTCGTTGTCTATACAGATTCTTATAGTTCTCCTACAGGCGAGTTTTATTATTCCGAATCTACTTTAACACCGCTCTTGGATGACGATGGTAACTGCACGCATATCATTGGGGTTGTCAGAGATACTACTGCCGAACGGTTAGCGAAAATGGAAAGTCAGCAAGCATGGAAACGTATACAGGTGAGTCGATCCCGTTACCGGTCACTGTATGACAACAATGCCGATGCTATTCTTTCGCTAGACCTGTCAGGGCATATTCAGTCAGGCAATCAAACGGTTGAAAAGCTGACAGGGTTTTTGCCAGATGACGTTGCCGGCATCGAGTTCAGCAAATTTATTTATGGAAAAGATGCTAAAATGCTGGACTATTTTTACGAGCAAATACTGGTGGGAGGAATCGAAGATTTCAGGACAAAATTCCGAGGAAAATCGGGTCATTTGATTGGTGTATCCATCCAATTTGCACCGATTGAAGAGGATGATGAAATAGTTGGCATCTATGCCGTACTTCGAGATATGAGGGAAATCGAAAAACTAATCAGCCAATATGCTGAAAGCGAAAACCGCTTTCGAATCATCGCCGAAAATGCCCATGATGTCATTGTATTGATGGACTACAAAGGAGAAATTTTGTATGTCTCCCCTTCTATAGAACGTGTTTACGGATTTGACCCAAAAGAGTATATCGAAAAGTCGCCTTTCCACAATGTTCACCCAGAAGATATTTCGCTCGTACGAAACATCTATAAGCAAGCTGTTCAAGAAGCAAAAAATTACGTAATTGAAATACGTCTGGAGCACAAAATAAACGGCTGGCTTTGGTCTGAGCTTCAAGGAACACCTATTTACAATGAACAAGGACAATTTGTTCATATGCTGACGATTACGCGAGACGTTACGTTGCAAAAAGAGCATGAAACAAAACTTCATTATTATGCGTACCATGATTCATTGACCGGATTGCCAAATCGGCGATTTTTCAAGCAACGCTTGTCTGAAGAGATTATTACCCACCAGGACGAGACATTAGCAGTTATTTTGCTGGACATTGACCATTTCAAACAGATTAATGACGACTTTGGCCATGAGGTCGGTGATGCGGTCATTGAGGAATTTAGCAGGCGCGTCAGCCAGCCACTGCAAGTTGGAGATATGGCAGCCCGCCTCGGCGGCGATGAATTTGTCCTGTTGTTGCCGAGCGTGAAAACCCGTGAACAGGCTGAGGACTTGGCACAACACATTCAAACCGCAATGGAAGGGCCATGGTATATGCAAAATGGACCTAAAAAAGTCACAGCCAGCATGGGAGTTGCTCTGGTTTCTCTGGCTGGAGCTACGGTATCATCTATTTTAAAAAGCGCAGATCTAGCGATGTATGATGCGAAAGAAAGCGGACGAGGTACTTATCGCCTTCAAAACTTTTAAATTCAATTTAATAGCAGACAAAAAGGAGTTTTACAATGCATTACCCGAACACCGAAAGCAAACTATCTGTGTTATTGGTCGACACCAATCGTCTTTTAGCAGAAGGTTTGAAATTGATTTTAAATGATTTAGACAATGAATTTTTAATTATCGACCAACACAATGCCTTGATTAACCTTCCTACTGTTTTCGAGGATTTTAGCTCAACCATCATTTTAGCGGAATTGTTCACTAGCGACTCTCAAGGAATCACGGAGCTGCAAGATTTTTTGCTTCAGCATCCTGAAGCAAAAATTATTATTTATTCCATTTCAACTGATAAACAGCACGTTCTCGATACATTAAAGCATGGCGCTGTTGGCTACCTTTCGAAAGATGCTGAAATAGATAAAGTAATCGAAGCTTTGCGTACTGTTGCTAATGGCAATTATTATCTGGATCCTTCTCTTGCACAATTTTTAATCAGCGAAGTCCAACAATTGCATGGCAGAATTAACGGCAATGAACATTTTTCTATCCAAATCGCAGAACCTGGTCCTAAGCTCCTTACGAAGAGAGAAATGGACATCGTCCGCCTATTGGCTCAAGGCCAAAGCAATCGGTTGATTGGCGAATTGCTTGATATTAGTGAAAAAACCGTGAAAAATCATATTTCTAAAATTCTTTCCAAGTTGGATTTGGTCGATCGAACCCAAATAGTTTTAAAGGCCATTAAAAGTGGATGGGTAGCTTTATAGAAAGATTGGCACTCATCTTTATAGGAAGAGCAAAAGCTATTACAAGCTTTTGCTCTTCCTTTTTTGCTGCCTATAGTTTTAAAAATCTTAACTTACGAATACATGGTTTAAGTTTCTTGACAACCCATCTACTTAGTTATACTATATAGTGGTAGTAAGTAATACAGATTAGGTTAATTCATATATTAAAAGAGGTGAACAAAGTGGAAAACAATACCGAAATGTTAAAAGGTGTACTTGAAGGTTGTGTCCTCGAAATTATCAGCCGCGGAGAAACTTATGGGTACGAAATTACGCAAAAGTTGCGGGAACTGGGCTTTACAGATGTTGTTGAAGGAACTATTTACACCATTACCATGCGGCTCGAAAAAAATAATCTTGTGAATATCGATAAAAAAGCCTCTACTAAAGGTCCGCCCAGAAAATTCTACACACTCAACGCGGCTGGCCAAAAACATCTCGAAACTTTCTGGGGAAAATGGGAGTTTGTATCGTCTAAAATCAATCAATTAAAGGGGGAACACTAATTATGTTGGATGCAATTATTAAACTGATCATTGGCGACTTGGAAGAAAAGCGAGCCTACAAAAAACTGATGAACAGAGTTGATTCTCTGCCGCCAGATTATCGGTTTGCATTTCACAAAATTCAACATTACATGTTTAGTGTTGGTCCTGCCAACGGTGATATGACAATATTTACAGACTTGACACTATTTGCGGACTTAGCAGATTTTTTCGAAGCCAGTGCAGCCGAAGGCAAGCCAGTTCTTGAAGTTATAGGTCATGATGTCAGCCAGTTTAGTGATGACTTTATGCGATCTGTGATTCCCAACTTTGAAAGTTCTCGAAATCGCTTGAACAGAGAAGTTATGGAAAACTTTAAGGTGAAGGGGGAATAATCATGCTGGATCTAATCAAAAAAATGATTGGTGATAAAAAAGAGTATAAAAAGCAAATGGCTAGAGCTGAAGCACTTCCCGAAGACTATCGGTTTGTTTTCGAGAAAATTCATGCATACATGTGGAGTTTTGCCGGCGGTGACGGCTCTGATATGTTAAGAACACAACACGAACTACTCGAATTGTTTGAAGCCAGCGCAGCGGATGGCATGCACGTCCTCGATGTCACGGGCAAAGACGTTGCCGAATTTTGTGATGAGTTTTTAAGCGGCACACAAATGTGGACTGACGCCTATCGGCAAAAAATCAACCTCGACATGATGAAGAAATTAGGAAAGGAGTAAGATTCTCTATGAAAGAGGTTGCAATTGCAGTGAATGGTTTGAAAAAATCATTCAAAACCAACCGAGTTCTAGAACATGTAGATTTTGGCGTACAGAGCGGTGAAATTTTTGCGTTGCTGGGTTCTAATGGATCAGGAAAAACAACAATCGTTAACATTCTTTCAACTTTAATGAAACCCGACGCTGGCGAAATAAAAGTAGCTGGATTGGATGTGCTGCTGCATCCCGATCAAATCCGGCAAAAAATTAGTTTGACGGGACAGTTTTCTGCTATCGATGGCGTTCTCACTGGTCGGGAAAACCTGATTATGATTGCTAAATTACGTGGAGTTTCCAAACCGCACCAAGTTGCAGATAAACTGCTTGCCAAATTCAGCTTGTCCGATTCCGCCGATCGCCGGGCAGAGAAATACTCTGGCGGCATGAAACGCCGGCTCGATATTGCCATGAGTTTAATCGGTTCTCCGGAAGTTATTTTTCTTGATGAACCGACCACAGGGCTTGATCCGGAATCGCGACTTGAAGTTTGGCGTACGATAAAAGAGCTGGCAGGCGGAGGTGCCACGATTTTATTAACGACCCAATACCTCGAGGAAGCTGAACAGCTGGCAGACCGTATTGCCATATTGCATAATGGGAAAATCATCACAACCGGAACGCTTGCTGAATTAAAAAAGATGTTCCCCCCTGCTAAACTGGAATATGTTGAAAAACAGCCGACACTGGAGGAAGTGTTCCTGGCCATTATTAACAAAAAGGAGAGAATCTAAATGAAAAGCAAAACTGGAGTTTTGTTGGGACGCCTCATGCGTAACATTTTACGCAGTCCTGACACGATTATCACAGTAGCGATTACCCCAATCATAATGCTCTTGTTGTTTGTCTATGTCTTTGGAGGCGCAATAGATACGGGGACAACAAACTACGTCAATTATTTATTGCCGGGAATTTTGCTGATTACCATTGCATCGGGCGTCGCCTATACTTCACTGCGGCTGTATAACGATGTTCAAGGTGGCTTAATGGCACGTTTCCTTACGATGCCCATCAAACGCTCCTCCATTTTATGGTCGCATGTACTGACTTCGCTTGTTTCCAACTCGATTGCAGTCCTGGTGGTCATTGGCGCTGGCTTGTTAATGGGTTTCCGTTCAAGTGCAGGCATCTTGGAATGGCTGGCAGTAGTTGGGATACTGGGGCTATTTATGCTGGCCTTAACATGGCTGGCCATTATTCCGGGATTGAAAGCCGGTTCAATGGAAGGTGCGACAGCTTATTCCTACCCCTTGATCTTCCTTCCATTTATTAGCTCTGCTTTTGTTCCCACTGAAACTATGCCTGCCATGGTCAGGATCTTCGCTGAAAATCAGCCTGTGACTTCCATTGTGAATTCGATTCGTGCGTTATTGTATGATGGGACTGTAGGCACTGATATTTGGATGGCGCTTGCTTGGTGTATGGTTATAATGATCATCGCCTATTCCATAGCACTCAATGTTTTTAAAAACAAAGCTTGGTGACTCTAAAGAGTGCGCCGCCTGCCAAGCTACACTCTGCCACCGAGCTCATGCTATAAGTTAAATCGATTATCTATATTGCTAAAAACATTCGAGTCTTTGGTTCAGCTTGTCTATTTTTTCGGTTTGCAAAAGCTAAAAAACATTTATTGACAAGCAATATAAAGAAGCGTAGCTTGTTATTTATCGAAAATAAATATCGATCTGACTTTTATTTGCTAGTTCTTATAAACGAAGCGGACAGTATTCAATTTTCTGCAGGCTTTCTTAGGTCAAAATCGGCTTGTCTAGAGAGATGCTTACAAGTCCATCGTCTGTAAACTTTGTTTGCGTTCATGGCATGGTTCGTGAAATTGATTTACAGCACAAGCTGAGACCATTCATACCAATGGTCTCTTTTGTTGAGTAACAGATAGAAAAGAGGAAATTTAATGGAGAAACAATTTGTCGTCATCGGACTGGGCCGCTTTGGCAGCAGTGTTTGCAGGGAACTTTATGCGATGGGGCACGAAATACTGGCGATGGATCTGACGGAAGAGCGTGTCGATGCGATGTCTGAATTTGCTACACATACCGTAGTAGCTGACGGCACTGACGAAAGAGATTTAAAGGCCTTAGGGGTGCGGAATTTTGAGCATGCCATTGTCGCGTTTGGTGAAGATTTGCAGGCAAGTGTCTTGTGTACGCTTATGCTGAAAGAAATGGGTGTTCCCAATGTGTGGGTAAAGGCAAGTGATCACCAACACCAGCTCATTTTAGAAAAAGTGGGAGCTGATCGAGTCATCCAACCTGAAAAAGAGATGGGTATTCGGGTAGCTCACCTTTTGGATTCTGATAAAATTGTCGACTATATTGAACTGTCGAAAGATTATAGCATCATTGAGTTGATTGCACCTTCCAATATGTCTGGGAAAACCTTGAAACAGCTTAATATTCGTGAAAAATATGGTTGTATCATTCTAGCTATTAAACGATTTGAAGATGTCAATATTGCACCTTTGCCAGAAGATGAAGTTTTCAAGGGAGATATTTTAATCACTATGGGCCACAGAAAAAGTTTAAGGCGATTTGAAGAAAAAGGCATGTAACATAAGCAATAGTATACGTAACTAATTGTCAGCACTCAGAAATGAAGCTTTTTTATCCCTTTAATTAGGAAGTGTCCCGAAATGCCCCTGACAAAAAAGAAAAAACACCTGTCCCCTCCCATTGTCATTTCAGGGAGCTTTATTGCACTGATCTTATTTGGCACCATGTTGTTGAAGCTGCCATTTGCTTCGGTAACACCAATTACGTGGGTGGATGCCTTTTTTACGGCTACTTCAGCAACAACAGTTACAGGATTGGTCGTCTTCGATCCTGGAAATACATTGACTCTTTTTGGCGAACTGGTCTTACTGGTTCTCATCCAAAGCGGCGGAATTGGCTTAATGACCTTTGCAGTGGCGCTTTTTATGCTGCTCGGCAAAAAAGTGGGCCTACAAAATCGGGTTTATCTTCAAGAGGCTTTTAACCAAAATTCTCTGGGAGGCATTGTCAAACTTGCACGCCTGATCCTGTTTTTTGTTTTAAGCATTGAGGCTGTTGCCACACTGCTTTTGACTCTCTATTGGTTTCCCGATTACGGTTGGGCGCACGCATTTTACTTGAGTGTATTTCATGTAATTTCCGCCTTTAACAATGCTGGGTTTTCCTTGTTTGAAGATGGCTTGATTCGCTTTGCGGGAGATCCGCTCGTGAACTTACTATTATCCTCATTGTTTATTATTGGTGGGATTGGATTTACGGTAGTAATTGATATTTATCAGAAGAAATCATTCTTTCATTGGTCACTCCATACGAAACTAATGGTGACAGGAACACTAATTTTAAATGCAGCTGCAACTGTTGTGTTTTTCCTGCTGGAGTACAACAATAACAACACAATCGGTGAGTTTTCCCTTTATAAAAAAACCATTGTGTCTTATTTTAGTGCGGTCACTCCAAGAACTGCCGGCTTTAATACATTGGACTATGGCATGTTGGAAGACCCGACCTTGTTGTTTACGATGATGTTGATGTTTATTGGTGCCGGCAGTGCCTCGACGGCATCGGGTATTAAGTTAAGTACGTTTATCGTTGTTATTTTGGCAACTTTCTCTTTTTTCCGCGGACGTGAAGAACCTGAAATATTCGGACGCACGATTCGAATGCGGACCGTAATTCGTTCTTTGGCCATTACAACTTTAGGTGTCTTGACCGTGGTCATATTCTTGTTCTTGCTAACCATTTCAGAATCCATCCCCTTTCTGCCATTAGCGTTCGAAATTGTTTCCGCGTTTGGGACCGTTGGATTGTCCATGGGAATTACCGCTGATTTGAGTGATGCTGGAAAAATTTTATTGAGTGTGCTGATGTTTTTGGGCCGTGTTGGGCCGCTAACACTGTTCTTCTTGTTCCTCAAACCGAAAAAAGTGAAGTACCGTTACCCGTATGATCAAATCTTTACAGGCTGACAGCCAACGAAAAAAAGCAGAGCTATTGCATCTCTGCTTTTTGCGTTCAGACTGTAAAAAAAGGCCCAATAAATGAATAGTCATGTATAAATCCAACCGGTCCGGCCACTTCGCTTTCCGTGGGCTCAGCTTCAGCCTCCTCGTCACTTTCGTTCCTGCGGGGTCTTCAGCTTTCGCTGCCCCACAGGAGTCTTCGTGGCCAGCCAGGTTGGATTGATTAAAGAGTGCAGAGTGAAGCGACTTGAATGAGCCCCCAGGAGCTTGCAACGAGGAGGCTCAGCGCTTCGTCCTGTCTCACCTGCTGCATGACCCACATCCTGTGGGGCCAAAAGCGTCCGGCTGGAGCGAAACGCAAAACAGCTGCCGAGGTTTCTCGACAGCCTGACAAAAAGCAGAGATATTGCATCTCTGCTTTTTAAGTTGGCCTATTTGCTGTTTGCATTCTACTCTCATGAACTTCTGAAAAATTAACCTTCCTCTATTTCTTTGAAAATGGCTAAGTTTACAGCCAGCACGTTGACCGTTTCTTCTCCAAACACTCCAGCCCAACGCCCTTCCGTATTCGCTTGCACTATGCGGAGCAGTTCTTCTTTAGATATGCCGCTTTCCGCTGCTACACGATCCATTTGAATGGCAGCTGCCTCTGCGCTAATATGAGGGTCCTGCCCGGAACCTGAAGCTGTCAGCAAATCTGCAGGAATCTGCTCTTGATTCACAGTTGGGTTGTTTTCTAAAAATGCTTCAATATCAGCTGCAATTCGTTTTTCCAATTCAGGGTTGGACGGGGCATAGTTGAACGATCCAGAACTGACCCCACTATATGCCGCTTCCCCCTGATCGTTTACCAGCGCATCTTCTGCTGAATAGACATTATAATTAATGGATGAGACACGTCCGTGAAAATACTCAGGCGAGGTGAATGCCTGTCCGATTTTTTCAGAACCGACCGTTTGGCCATCCAGTTCGATCATGCTGCCATTTGCTTCGTGAGTGAAAAAAGCTTGAGCAACTGCAGTGACGGCAAATGGATACAACAATCCGCATAGTAAAAACATAACCAACGTAATCAATATGGCTTGTTTGGCGTTTTCAAAAAAAGTTTTCATCGTTCTGCCTCCCTATAATCCCATCATCCGTAAACTCGGACTGATTATTAAATCAATCAGCTTAATGCCAACAAATGGAGCGATAATGCCCCCTATACCATAAATCAGTAAATTTTTGCTTAACAACCGGCTTGCGCTCATCGGCTTGTATTGAACGCCTTTCATCGCAATTGGAATTAAAAGCGGGATGATGATTGCATTAAAAATCAAGGCCGAAATAATTGCACTGGATGGCGAATCCAGCCGCATGACATTCAAGGCTTCCATTTCCGGTACTGCAATAACCAACATTGCTGGAATGATGGCAAAATATTTAGCTGCATCATTCGCTACGCTGAAAGTTGTCAGTGCCCCACGTGTCATAAGAAGCTGCTTGCCGATTGCTACGACTTCAATAATTTTGGTCGGATTAGAGTCCAGGTCCACCATATTGGCAGCTTCTTTGGCAGCATTGGTCCCCGAATTCATTGCAATGCCGACGTTAGCTTGCGCAAGAGCAGGAGCATCGTTGGTACCGTCACCGGTCATCGCGACTACTCTTCCAAGTGCTTGTTCTTCTCTGATCAGCCTGATTTTGTCTTCCGGTTTGCTTTCGGCTACGAAACTGTCGACTCCCGCTTCTTTTGCGATTGAAGCGGCCGTCAACGGGTTATCGCCCGTGCACATAATGGTTTTTATGCCCATCGTGCGAAGCTGTTCAAATCGTTCTTTTAATCCCGCTTTTACAATGTCTTTTAAATAAATGACGCCAAGAATTTCATTGTTTTTCATCACTGCCAGAGGCGTTCCTCCAACTGATGACACTTGGTTAACCAATTGATCCAAATCGTTCGGAACAGATTTACCGGCTGCAACGGCCTGTTTTTTGATTTCATCAAAAGCCCCTTTTCGAATGCTGGTACCGTCCTGCAAATCAAGGCCGCTCATCCGGGTTTGTGCAGTAAATGGGATATGGCTGCTGTTTTTCTTAATATTTTCCTCATCTGACATGTCCAAGTTCATGGTTGCCGCAAGCGTCACGACGGACTTTCCTTCCGGTGTATCATCCGTCAGTGAACTTAACCAAGCCACTTTTGCCAACTCTTCGTGGCGAATGCCTTTGACCGGCTTGAACTCTGTCGCCATCCGATTCCCATAAGTGATTGTTCCTGTTTTATCCAGTATCAACGTATCCACGTCACCGGAAGTTTCTACGGCTTTCCCTGATAAGGCAATCACATTAAACTGGGTAACACGATCCATTCCCGCTATCCCGATAGCAGATAACAATCCGCCAATGGTAGTCGGTATGAGGCAAACCATCAATGCAATCAATGTAGAAATTGAAATGTCGACGCCCAAATACAAAGTCATGGGGTAAAGTGAAACAACTACCAGCAAGAAGATGATCGTCAAACTTACCAGTATCGTATTTAACGCGATTTCGTTGGGTGTTTTTTTGCGGCTCGCTCCTTCAATCAATGAAATCATCTTATCCAGAAATGATTCACCCGGAAGAGAAGTGATCTCCATTTTCAGCCAATCACTTGTTACACGTGTGCCACCGGTTACGGATGAAAAGTCTCCTCCCCGCTCTTTTATCACCGGTGCCGATTCGCCCGTAATGGCTGATTCGTCAACTGTTGCAATCCCATCCAGCACTTCGCCATCGTTTGGAATGATCTCGCCTTTACGGACAAGGACGACGTCACCTTTCTTTAACAGATGAGCCGGTTTCATCGTTTCCGAACCATCCGCCAGCAGCACACGGGCTTCTGTAATGGTTCGGGCTTTTTTCAAACTGTCTACTTGCGCTTTCCCTCGCCCTTCGGCTATTGCTTCTGCAAAGTTCGCAAACAAAATCGTGACAAACAACAGAAAAGCGACAATGCCATTGTAAACTCGACTTTGTCCCATACCAACCTCATTGAGTATGTCTGGAAAAATCGTCAAAACAAATACAAGCAGAAATCCAATTTCAACCACAAACATGACTGGATTTTTCATCATCCTAACTGGGTTGAATTTTTTAAAGGCATTAATCGTTGAGTTTTTCAAAATCTCTTTGGAAATAAAATGTTTGCGAGAATCTGTTACTTGTGGGTCTTCTTCTCTTAATACCGTCTGCATAGCTGTTCACCTCATCAGAAATTTAACTGCAAATGTTCAGTAATTGGCCCAAGTGCCACGGCCGGTAGAAAAGTTAATGCGCCAATCATTAAAACTACGCCTACTAGAAGGAAAGTAAACAAAGCATTATCTGTTTTTAGCGTACCGACAGAATCAGCATGCCACAATTTAACAGCTAAAAGAGAGGCGACGGCAAGCTGTAAAATCAGCGATAAGTATCGCCCAAAAAACATCGCCATTCCAGTCGTGATATTCCAAAATGCCGAGTTGTCAGCTAAGCCTTCAAATCCTGATCCATTATTGGCCGCAGAAGATGCAAACTCATACAAAACTTGGGACAGCCCGTGCGCTCCTGGATTGGTGATCCCGGAAACCCCTCCTGCTGAGACAACGGCTAGACCAGACAGCAGCAAAATGAGCGCCGGATGGATCAGCAAGCAAAGCGCGATGAGCTTCATTTCTTTTTCTTCTATTTTTTTGCCCAAAAACTGCGGCGTCCGGCCAATCATCAGGCAAGCTGCAAAGATAGTCAGAAATACATACATCATCATATTCATTAACCCAACACCTTTGCCTCCGAACACCACGTTCAGCATCATATTAAACATGGCAACAAGCCCACCGACCGGGGTCAGGGTATCGTGCATATTATTAATGGACCCGGAAGTAAAGGCTGTAGTGACAACCGTAAACAGCGATGATTGCGCTATGCCAAAGCGCATCTCTTTTCCTTCCATGCTGCCAATCTCCTGTGAAATGCCAAGCTTATCGATCATAGGATTTCCAGAACTCTCAGCCATATAGCAAACTATAACGCCTATCAAAAAAAGTATGCTCATGGCTGAAAAGATCGCAATTCCCTGTTTTCCGACAAGAGCTTTTTTCCGGCGCTGGGCGACCATCAACCCAAATGCAACCACACAGGCGCCTGGCAGCAGCATCATCGACAGCATTTCCACAATATTGGTTATGACGTTTGGATTTTCAAACGGCGTCGTCGAATTGGCTCCGTTAAAACCGCCTCCATTTGTGCCGATATGCTTAATCGATTCCAGCGAAGCAATGGGGCCGAGTGCAATGTCCTGAAGACTCCCTTCTAGGGTCTCGACAGTTTGGTTTGAGTTAAGTGTCTGCGGCACACCTTGTGAGACCAAGATCACAGAAACCACAAGCGAAACCGGCAATAGGACACGCGTAATAACGCGAATAAAATCCACAAAAAAGTTCCCTAACGTATCGGTATTGGCAACCAGCCTTCTGCAAAAAGCCATGCACGCGGCATACCCAGTTGCAGCAGATGTGAACATCATAAATGTGATGACCAGCATCTGGGACAGATAGCTCAAAGCCGACTCTCCACTGTAATGCTGAAGATTCGTATTGGTCATAAATGAAATTATCGTATTAAAAGACAGCGTTTCTTCCATGCCACTGATGTCGTTCGGATTCAAGAACAGCCACGATTGCATCCGCAGCAAGCCATATCCGATAAATACCATAAGGGCATTGGATAAAATTAAAGCCAGCACATATTGCTTGCCAGTCATATCATTTTGTTTGACACCGCTTATTTTATAAATTATTCGATCAATTGGATCAAAGATTGGATCGAACCACGTCTTTTTGTGCATCGTCACTCGATATAAATAATGGCCCGCCAATAAAACTAGCGGCAGATAAATCACCAATACAGCAGCAATTTGCAACATCTTCCCTACCTCCTACTGAACTTTTAATATTTTTCCGGAAATAACAATGCATGGCCCAAATAGCCAAATAACAAAACAATAATAATTCCTAAACCAATCCACATACGCTTGTTTCCTCCTTATTGTTCCTTTTTGCTAAAGCACCAGTTCGCCAATCCGTAAAGACTGGCAAAGCTCAGTATAAGCAGTCCGATCATGTAGACATCTGTCATGTTCCCCATCCTTTCGCTGCTGATATTTTCATCATAGGGTACTTCAACTTAATGCAGCGTTAGGAAAAACGATTTTTCACTAAGACCGCATAAAGATGGAAATCTTAACGCTGTCTTAATGGGACTAGAGGCTATAATAGAAAAGAGGTGAATATAGATGGAAGAGATGCGCCCAAGCCCTGAGGATTTTCTGGCGAAGATTAAGAAAGAAGAGTACGAAGCCAAAACCGGCAAACTGAAGATTTTTCTCGGCTATGCTGCTGGAGTTGGCAAAACCTATGCCATGCTCGATGCAGCACATGAAGCCCAAAGACAGCAGATGGATGTAGCAATTGGTTATATCGAACCTCATGCACGTCCTGAAACAGCTGCTTTGGTGGATGGCCTTGAACAAATTCCTACAAGAAAAGTCAATTACAAAGGAAAAATTATAGAAGAGTTGGATATTGATGCCGTCTTGGCTCGAAAACCCGAGCTGGTGCTGATCGACGAATTGGCTCATTCCAATGTTCCGGCTATGCGCCATTTAAAACGCTATGGTGATGTGGAAGAGCTGTTGGCTGCAGGCATCCATGTTTATACGACCGTGAATATCCAGCACATAGAAAGCTTGCAGGACTTAGTACAAGACATTACCGGAATAAAAGTACGCGAGCGCATTCCAGACTACTTGATTGATCACGCCAGCCAATTAAAACTGGTGGATATTGAACCCGAAGATTTAATTCAGCGGCTTAATCAAGGGAAAATTTACTCAATCGAACAAGCGGAAAAAGCAGTTCACTCATTTTTTAAAAAGAAAAATTTAGAAGCTCTTCGAGAAATTGCATTGCGAAAAACGGCGGATACTCTTTTTCATCAAAAAAATGTAAAAAAAGAGGCGGCCGAACAAAGGCAGCAAGTAGAAGAACATATATTGGTAGGCATCAGCAGTTCCCCGACCAACGCAAAAGTGATTCGTTCCGCAGCCCGTTTGGCACATGCACTCCCCGGAAAATTCACTGGGCTTTATGTGCAAAGCATAAAGAAAACGCACAAAAGCCAAGCTGATATTGAGCGGGTACAGCAGCACATGAAACTGGTTGAGCAATTGGGGGGCAATGTGGTCATTGTTCAGGAAGACGATGTTTCAGCAGCCATTGCCAACTATGCTTTATTCAGCGGCGTTACCAAACTTGTCATCGGCCGGACAAGTTCAACAAGCAAATGGCGGCCTTTTGATGCTAAGATCAGTGATTCATTTTCCGATTTGCTTCCGAACACTGCGATCCATATTGTACCGGACTCGGAAAAAACACCGTTGCGCAATCCAGATATTCGCTTTCGCCTGACATTCCAATGGATGGATATGCTCAAACTTTTTATCGTATTTAGTTTTGCTACTTTGATTGGTCTTTTTTTCTTAAGGTACGGAGTCAGCGAATCGAATATCATTACCATTTACATTCTGGCCATTTTGCTACTGGCCACTTGGACTTCCGGCTGGCTCATGAACTTTATCAGCTCGTTTGCTGCCGTGTTGACGTTTAACTTCTTTTTTACGGAACCCCGTTTTTCATTTCAGGCGTACCACCAGGATTACCCCATGACATTTTTTATCATGTTTCTTTCCGGGTTGATCGCAAGCAGTCTGACTCGAAAAGTACGGGAACAGGCTGTCGCTGCTGTCCAGAAATCGTACCGGATGGAAGTGCTCTTGGAAACCAATCGCAAGCTGCAGCATGCCAAGTCATATGAAGAAATTATTAAAGAAGGTATGGAGCAAATGGTTAAACTTGTTGAAAAACCCATCGTATTTTCTGAAATCCGCAATAAATTGATCGGCCAGACTGATTTTTTTCAAACCGACAATTTAAGCAGTGCTGAAAACCAACAAGCAGCGGTGGCATTCAACAATGCCAGTGAACGCGGTGTGGTGACTTGGGTAGCAAACAATAAGCAGATGGCGGGTATTTCAACGGATATTTTTCCAGAAGCGCAAGCGTATTATTTGCCGGTATTGTCCGGCAATGCTGTAACGGGTGTTATTGGCATCGGTTTGTCAAAAGAAACTCCCCTTCCTGCATTCGAACGCCATATTTTGCATGCCATCATTAATGATTTTTCGTTTGCTCTGGATAAATGGCATTTGCAAAAAGTAAATGAAGAAGTGGCCAAAGAAGCAGAACTCGAACAAATGCGGGCAAACTTATTGCGGGCTATATCCCACGATTTGCGGACACCGCTCACGAGCATTTCGGGAAATGCGGATATATTATTGACCAACAGTGAGCAACTCAGCAACCAAGAGAAAAAACGGCTGTACCAGGACATGTACAGCAATTCCAGATGGCTGGTGCAGATGGTGGAAAACTTATTGGCTGTGTCCAGACTCGAAAACGGAGAACTTGGCATCGAACTTCAGCCAGAAATTGTGCTCGAAATTATTCAGGAAGCAATTTCCCACGCAGCAGGCATACAGCAGAGCCACGAAATTATATACAATGTTGAACCCGAATTGCTGATGGCGGAAATGGATGCCCGCCTCATTATTCAAGTTTTTATCAACTTGATTGATAATGCGTTGACTTATACACCCGCAGGCAGCTGCATCGTTTTACATGCCAGTGAAAAGGACGGCAAAGTGCTGTTCAGTGTTCAAGATAATGGACCTGGGATTGACGACGCCTTAAAAGAAAAACTATTTGAACCTTTTACAACCGGAAAGATCCAGCGGAGCGACAGCCGAAGAGGACTTGGACTCGGTCTTGCCCTGTGCCAAACTATTTTAAAATTGCACGGCAGCGAACTGACCGTTGGAGACCACAAGCCGACAGGAACCGTATTTAGTTTCTCACTGAAAAAAGGGATGGTGACAATCGATGAATAAACGAATCCTGATTGTTGAAGATGACATAGCCATCGGCAATTTGATCAAAATGACCTTATCCACCCAGCAGTATGAATATGACTTGGCTGCGGATGGCAAAAGTGCGATTCAAAAAACCTTGTCCTTAAAACCTGATTTAATAATTTTGGACTTGGGGCTGCCGGATATGGACGGCGCCGATGTTATTAAAAGCATCCTCAGCTGGTCGCAAATCCCAATTATTGTCGTTAGCGCGCGCGGCGAAGAGTCCGATAAAATACAGGCTCTGGACGCAGGGGCGGATGATTATGTGACCAAGCCTTTTAGTGTTGATGAGCTGCTGGCACGCATCCGCGCGGCTTTAAGAAGAACCGCAAGCGAGCGCCATAAGGAAAATGAAAGCCCAATTTTCGTTAATGGCAAACTGGCCATTGATTACTTGGCAAATACGGTTTCCGTAAATGGCGAAGAAGTGCACTTAACGCCTATTGAATACAAATTATTGGTTGTGTTGTCTAAGCATGTCGGGAAAGTGCTGACGCACAATTTCTTATTAAAAGAAATCTGGCAAACCGTGCTTTCTTCAGATGTTCCCAGCCTGCGTGTTTTTATGGCCACTCTGCGGAAAAAAATAGAGCAGGACACTGCACATCCAGAATATATTCAAACGCATATTCGGGTAGGTTACCGCATGCTTCGGCACAGTGACCGCGATTAAAAACCATATGTAACTGTCCATCAAAAAAACCGTCCAACTAGATTCCACAGAACCAGGTTGGACGATTTTTATAGGGTACTAATGATGATGTTCAGGTGCTCCTTCTGCCGGTGCGGGTCCTTTTTGCAAACTCTCCAGCTCACTGTCTGAAAGTTCGCCGACTACAAATTGGTGCTGCGGGCTGACGAGAGATCCGTTGTTTCCAGCATGCACTTCCAAGTAGTACAAGCCATCGTTTTCAAATTCCACAGAGAGCTCATACACCCCTTCTCCTGCATTAATGGCTTCTTCCATTGGAAAACGCACCGATCCATCCCGGTTCCATACTTCAAAATGAACAAAATCGGCTGTTTCCAGCAACTCGCCTTCTTGCTGCAAAACAGCCTGCAGCACAATTTTTTCTCCTGAAACAAGTTGATCCGGCGTGTTCACTTTCACTTGGAGCGGCGATTCCTTTGTATACAAATCTGCCGCATCGCTGCGCAGCGAACAGCCGCTCAACACGGCTAATCCAATGATGATAGAAGCAACTAAACTGGCTTTTTTCATTTCAGCAATCCCCCTTTCTTGCAATCATGCATTTAACCATTTTTTAACTTTTGGAATGCGTTGAATGATCAACCAGTCAATCAGCCAGACGATGACAATTGAAAATCCTACAAGAGGAAATAGCAAGCCCAGCACGATCATAAGAACTAAAAAGGATTTTGTTTTAAAAAGTGCAAGTGCTGCCGGTGCGCCCATTCCTTTTCCTGGCTTTCTTTTCCACCATAAATAGACTCCGCTGACGGCGACGAAAATAATTCCCAGGCAGATGAAGAGGCTAAGCAGCTGATTTGCCAATCCAAATTGCGATCCTTTATGAAGCGTAATTCCCCATGCCACGACTTTCCCGATCACCCCATAATTGTCGTAACGATAATCCGCTAAAACTGCGCCCGAGTATTGGTCAATGTGCATTGTCGCCTCGTCTTGTGCTTTTGGCGGAAAAACGGACAGCGTGTAAACGCCTTCCGGTTCCTGCGGAATAAAAATAGAATAGCTTGGAAAAATCCCTTCCCGTTCTGCAATCTCCACTACCTTATCCAAAGACAGCGGAATCAGTCCTTGAATGTCCGAAATAGGAACATCCAAGGTTTCAGCAGCCCATGGCACTTCTGCGATGTCCTGTGTTTGAGCGTTGGATGACGGCGCACCGCCTACCCAAACAGATGGCGGGTAGCCTTCTCCAGTATTGGTGGTGATGGCCTGGAAATTGGCTCCCCAAAAACCTGACCACGGCAATCCGGTCATGATTAAAAACAACAAACCTGCAGAAAGCCATACCGCGGGCACAACGTGAAGGTCGCGTCTTCGCACCTTTACTCCTTTACGCAAGTGAGGGAACAACACCCCTCCCATTCCTTTTCTTTTCTTCGGCAGCCAAAGAATGAAACCGGTCACGATCAGCACGACGGCCCAGCTGGCTGCCAATTCGACAATTCGGTCGCCAAGCGTTCCAGCCATCAATTCTCCGTGAATTTCTTCGATTTTGTCCATAATGCGGTCTTCGTTGTTCAGTTCACCGATGACGGTTCCGGTATACGGATTCATAAATACCGTTAAGGATTCTTCTCCGTCCATAATTGTCACTTCACTTGATCGCGTGTCACTTTCTCCTGGACGGTATTTTGTAATAATAGCACCTGGATAAATCCGGTTTACTTCATCCATCTGTTCAGTAACTCCAACTCGCTCTTCTTGCGCCGGAACCGCATAATACTCTTCGTAGAGAACATTCTCGATTTCGGCTTTAAACAAATAAACCGATCCTGTTATGGCCAGCAGCACAAGAAGCGGCGCAAAAATGACCCCTGCATACAAGTGCCATCTCCAAACCGTTTTGTAAAACTGATTGCCATCTTCTTTTTTTGCGGCTGGAGCTGCTTGTTTCTCTGGTTCTTTTTTCATTAGTGATCCTCATTTCCCGTGCTTCGAAAGTGTGCTGGCTTTTTTGCAGGACATGACAGATGTCTATCGTGGCTTATGTAAAAGTTCTCCTGTCAGCTGCAATTCTATTTGGACAACGCAAGAAATTGTGATTTAGATTATTTCTATATCTGTGAAATTGCCTGCTTTTATTTTAAGTTCGTATCGCCGATCCTTTGCCTTTTTAACAATGCAGCAATGCCTTGTTGATTACTTTTTACAGCAAATACTGCCATTCATTTCATTAGAAATACGCTCAATCGCTTGTTCAAATCTGACAATCTCTCCGCCAAATCCTGCTTGAAATTGCTTAGCTTGAGCTGCATTATCAAATGGAATGGCTTGGGGTTGACAGCAATTGAGCTGAAGATCCGCATCAAACAAATAGACTGCCATTTTTGCGCTGATGGTGGTGTCTTTTAAGTAATCCTGGCAAATGATCTGCGCAACTTCTGATTCGATGTCCCGGTAGCGCAGCAGCCCGCAATGTGCACAGCAAGTTTGCTCTACTTGCTGTGATGTTTTGATAAGTTGAAACGCCATACGGGAGTTTGCTGGCTTCAAGCAGTAACTGCAAACTCCGGCTGGAAGAGCAGCTGGGGCAGCCAGTGCAATCCCGTTTGAAGTTTTTTGTAATTTCTGCTGATCGATTAATGGCTGAAGATCACGGTAAACTGTCATTTCAGAAACTTTCAGCCTTTTGCTTAGCTCAGAAATTTTTAAAGAACTTTCCTGCTCCAGCCACGTTAAAATTTGTTGTTGCCTTTCAATTGGCATCATATCGATCTTCCTTTCTCAACTTTTCTTATCGCTATTGGTGAATGAATGCTTTCTTATCATAGAATAAAGGATTCGCTGAAACAACAAGGTTTCGTGATTTTTTGTGAACATTTGTTGTAAAACAACAAAAAACTTCTATTCAAAAATTTTTAAATGAAGTATAACTCCGAAAGGCAGAAAGTCTTATAGACCGAAACTAAATACCTGCTATAATAATCACAAAATTACCTTTAGTGGAGGGTTTCCAATGAATAAGATCATTACAAGTTATGACTTGAAATGGATTGGTCTTGTGATTTCCCTCGTAATATTGATAGTGGTATTTTGGATAGATTTACAAGTTCCACCGAATGGATGGCTTTTCACACTCAAAATTATTGTTGTCCCGTTGCTGTCTCTCGTCGCTTTGCTTATTGGTTTTGGGGTGCAAGGAATCAAAGATCTTTTTTCAAAGCCTGTTAAACCGGTTAAAAATTTTTTTGGTTGGTTCATCATTGCAATTATCGTCAGCATGATATCTGGATTTTTATTGTCTATGATTGTTGATACGCCCCTCCAACCCAATCCAGGAGAAGAGCATTTGGTTCAAACCCTCATCTCGCTGCCATTTGTTTTGCTGTTTGAAGAAGTTATTAGCTTTTTTTTCCTGCTGGCAATAGCGAACTTGATTTTTCAAAAAACAAAAAACTTACTTTTAGCTCAGACTGTTGGGGTTGTGGTAAGTGCAATCATTTTTGGACTGCTCCACTATTCTACTTACTATAGTGGAAGTATGATTGACACATTGGCACACGTGATCTTTGTTCAAGGATTGATTCGAATATTTTTTAACTTGGCTGGATTAAAAAGCAATAGCATTATTATTCCGCTATTGATTCACATCGCTTTTGATGTTTATTCATTTGCTCTTGGCTCTCTTGGATCATTTGTGTAATTTGTTTCAGTTGGTTCGTTTAGAAACACTCTAGCTTTATTCTCTATAAACAGAGCAACGGAAAATTTCCGTTGCTCTGTTTATAGAGAATTTTTAGTTTGTATGACTTAGGCTACAAACCTTTTGCTAAGTTAGTTGCATGTAAAAAAACTTTTATATATTGTTTTTTTACTTCTCTCGTTATTCTTTTATCGTATAAAATAGCTTGTAAGTTTACACTGAATCCCATCAAACCAACAAATTTCTATGTCTTTCCTTATTGAAACTTTCTTTCCCACTCACTTTCCTTTTGTTATTTTGAAAAAACTTTTCAATAGACCCACTCGATCTTCATCTGTTACTATACTCTAATGACATTGAGAGTGGGGAAACAGATAATGGAACAAGAAAGATTCGACAACTTAAAGTTAGGTGAAAAAGGAGCGATGTTGAGCATCACTGCCTATCTTATTTTATCCGTGCTCAAATTATTTATTGGGTACACCGCAAATTCTGAAGCCCTCAGAGCAGATGGATTGAATAATGTGACTGATATTGTCGCTTCCATCGCCGTTTTAATTGGGCTGAAATTGTCTCAAAAACCCGCCGATGATAACCATCCGTATGGACATTGGAGAGCAGAGACAATTGCTTCTTTAGTTGCTTCTTTTATTATGATAGCAATAGGTCTGCAAGTCGTCTACACTGCAATCCTCTCTGTCTTTGAAGGAAGCCACGAAGCGCCAGATCTGCTCGCAGCATGGACAGGTATTTTTTCCGCTATCGTCATGTACTTTGTCTACCGGTATAACAATAAACTGGCCAAAAAAATTAATAGCCAAGCTGTCCGCGCTGCAGCTAAGGACAATCTTTCTGATGCCTGGGTAAGCATAGCTGCGGTTGTAGGGATTATCGGTGCTCAATTCAACCTTTCATGGCTTGACCCTGTAACAGCTGTGTTGGTTGGCTTTTTAATATGCAAGACTGCATGGGGAATTTTCTGGGATGCGACTCATGATTTAACGGATGGATTTGATGAAACTATGCTCGAATCGTATAAAGATATCGTTTTGGGCGTATATGGCGTCAAAGGGGTAAAAGATATCCGTGCCAGAAACTATGGCAATAGCGCAGTCGTTGATGTTGTACTTTTGGTCCGATCTGATTTAGATATACGAGTGGCTCATGATATTTCGACAAAAGTAGAAAAAGAATTGATCGCCAAGTTTGAGATTTCTTCAGTTCATGTTCACGTCGAACCAAATTAACTAACTGCCATACTCACCACTCAAAGAAAAATTTTAATGACATGGTGATAACAGAATAAACGAGAACAGCTGTTAAAAAGGTAGGAAAATGCGTTTCTTTTTCATTTGGCAGTTCGTGTTTAAATACTGTGAAAATCATTGCTCCAGACACAAGGGAAAAAATAATGGATTTAAAAAGTGGCGTTAGCTCGGTTGTTAACGCAACGATCCAACCCACCACAATTCCTAGAGCCAAAATATAGCGGCCGTATTTGGTGTATTCGACTGGAAATTTTCTCCACATATCATGGGCAACGGCTACAAAATGCGGACCGATTGCCACGCAATAAAACACAGCTTGTATAGCCGATACTTCGAAAGACAGTACTGAATAGGAGACGAGGGCGTTGTAAAGCGCATAGAACGAAATGACGGACCAAAAGGTGGATCTATTAGAAATATAGTTGTTTTGAATCATGATCTGGATGCCAACAAATAGAACAACTCCGAGAAGACCAACAAAATAAATCTCCGACTCCATCGTCAATCGGCGGTAAGGCTCCTCAATATTCGTTTGTTGTTTGTGCAGAGTCGGAAGCAAGTAAATAAAAATATACGAAACCGCCAATCCACCTGAAAATGAAAACCATTTCATCTGTTTGAGTTTTTCCGTAGGAACAAGAACACTTGCAAAGAAATGAATCAAAATGAACACTAGGCCAATTAAAAATGGAATCAACAGCATGGCTCTATCCCCCCGTCAGATAATGGCAGTTAGTTTTATATAGAAAAATTCAGGTATATTATACATCGGATACGGTTATAAATCGACAGAAATTGACGAATAAAGTAAAGGCTTACAAATCCCAAACTTCTACTTGCATGCATCCTTTATCTGCCCTATAGAATTTGGTTATAATCAGGCCTGCAAGGAAAAACGAGGAATCCAGACCAACAAAAAAGCCCGTAAATGCAAATAAACATTTTACGGACTTTCACTTTATTTGAATTTTTTAAAAAAGTAAAATTTATTTCTTCTGTTTGTACATTTCTTCGACGGCACCAGCAAACTTGTCAAAATCAAATTCCACGCTGTTTGGCTTGTAGAAGAAGAGAATAGATTCTTTTTCACCTTGGGAAAGCAAGAATGTTACAACAGCTTTAGGGCTTTTCATATCAATTCCTGCTTGGTCGGCATCAGCCAGCTTGAGCAGGATAGGTTCGGGTGTGTTGTTCACTTCAAGCTCCCCTTTTCTACTGCCGGTAGATTGCGAATATCCAAAATAACCGGCAGCTCGTTAAAATCTGGCCTTTGGGTCATTTCCATCAACAAATGTGCTGTTTCTTCCGGACTGCTAAGCATCCCGCTTTCCTTGTAATCCAAAAACTTCTCGATCAATGGAAAATCGGCAGCGTCGCTTTCGCGAATTTTTTCCTGCATACCGGTATCAATAATCCCTGGTGCTACAGAGACCACTTTAACTCCTTCGTTTTCCGTATCCAAGCAAGAACTAAAATGGTCCAGACCCGCTTTTCCGGCACAATAAGCACTCCAGCCCTCATAGGCTTTGCGTCCGGCTCCCGATGAAATATTGATGATTTTTTTGTCCGCCTGGCTGTTAATCAGTTGGCTGATAAATGCGCCACAGAGCAACATCGGTGCTGTTAAGTTGAGCACAATGCTTTGGTTTACTTGAACAGCATCGTTCGTATGTGCGAGTCCAATCGGTTCGATCGTACCGGCGTTGTTCACCAATACAATGGTTTTTATTTCTTTAGGAATTAACGCCACCGCTTGTGCAATTAAATCTTCAATTGCGTCAATTTGTATTAGATCGAACGGCAAAAAGCTATTGCCTGGCCAGTTTTCTGGTTTGGTTCTTGCGATACCAATGACCACATGCCCGGCTTCGCTAAGCTGGCGACTCCATTCAAACCCAATTCCTTTAGATGCACCGGTAATGATGTATGCTTCTTTTTCCATCATGCCTGTCCGCCCCTTTGATACATGATTTCTCCAGCCACTACTGTCATATCCGCTCGTGCTTCTAAAATTTGTTCTTCATTTCCGTTAAACAAATCCCGATCAAAGATGGTAAAATCGGCGTCAAAACCTTCACGAATTACACCGCGCACTGCTTCTTTCCCGATAGCTGCTGCACTGCCGCTGGTATACAATTGAATCGCTTCAAAGCGGGACAATTTTTCTTCCGGCTGATAGCCTTCGTGTGAGTCGTACGGCTTTCTGCGAGTGACTGCAGCGTATATCCCAAGGCATGGATCTACTTCTTCGATCGGTGCATCCGATCCTCCAGCGCAAATCAGTCCGTGGTCGAGCAGTTTTTTCCATGTATATGCCCACTCCAGACGGCTCTCCCCAAGGCGTTCAATTACCCATGGGAAATCAGATGTAACGAAGCTTGGTTGGAGATCCAACGCAACATCTATCTGTTGCATCCGTGCTACCAAATCTTCCCGGACCACCATCGCGTGTATCAAACGGTCACGCTTTCCAGTAGGGACCGGATGCGCTTCAATCGCGTCCAATGCCATTTCCAAACCTAGATCTCCGATCACATGGATTGCAACAGCCTCACCGTGTTTACGGGCGATGGAAACCAATCGCTTAAACTCCTTATCAGATTGAATGGCAACCCCAATTGTTGATGGATCGTCATTGTACGGCTTGCTCAGCAATGCCGTTCTGCCGCCGATCGAACCATCCGCAAAAATTTTCATTGGGCCTGGATCCACAAATGGCTCTGCATATGACGCATTTTCCATCATTTCTTCAAATGCACTGTGCGCCCGGAGCAAATGTGCCCGAAATTTCACTTGGCCGCCAATGACGTTTTTGAACGCCTGCAGGGGACGTGAATAATGGCCGTAGTAGCCCATATCTTCTGTATGTGCACCCGTTAAACCAAGCGACAGCAAATCATCGACTGATTTTTGAAGTGCACGCGTCAAGTACTCGACACTAACTTCTGGAACTTGATTTGCCACCAGGTCCTGTGCTGCGTCCAATAAATAGCCTGTTGGTTCGCCATCTGCATCGCGAACAATCACTCCACCTTCAGGATCTGGACTGTCTTTTGTGATGCCTGCAAGTGCCAAAGCGCTGGAGTTGGCCAAGATCGCATGGCGGCATACCCGTTTCAACATCATCGGTGAGCGGCTAATTTCATCCAGTTCGTGCCGGTGAAATATTTTTCGGTCGGCAAAATTATTCTCATTCCAACCTTCCCCAATAAACCACTCGTCAGGGTTCAGTTCTTGCGTTGACTCGACCAACTGCTCGCGCATTTCTTCTGAGCTTGCGATCTTAGATAAATCGATGCGCATTAACTTTTCACCATGACCAATCATGTGCATGTGACTGTCGACAAATCCAGGGTACATGCTTTTTCCCTGCAAATCGATTTCGGTATCCGCCTGTCCTCTTAATTCTTCGTACGTACCAATTCGTTCTATGTGATCATCAGACACCAATACCGCTTCCGCGACAGCGCCTTCTGCTTCCATTGTATATATTGTTCCCCCATGCCATAGCACTTTCATCAAACCACTCCTTTTCTCTCTTCTCATCATAAGTTTATTTGACGCTGCATTCAATACACAAGGATTGAATTTTCTTTGATTCGCCCACAAGGTAAATGGGTTGGCATCTATGTTATACTGTCCATACTTATAGAAAGCAGAGGTGAACCCTCCCAGTCGGAGGGACGTATTGGACAGTATACCCATTCTCAATTTGTTATTGGTCGCTCTATTAATCGGACTGACCGCTTTATTTGTTGGATCCGAGTTTTCAATTATTCGTGTGAGAAAATCCCGAATCGATCAACTTGTCTCAGAAGGCCATAAAAACGCCATTTTGACGCAGAAAATCATCCGCAATTTGGATTATTATTTGTCTGCTTGCCAATTGGGAATTACCGTAACGGCACTTGCTCTTGGTTGGTTAGGTGAATCAACTGTTGGACGGATTTTGCACCCGGTGTTTGAGAATTTTGGAATCGAAGGATCGACTGCATCGATTCTTTCCTTTATCATTGCATTTTCCATCATTACATTCTTGCATGTCGTAATTGGTGAACTGGCACCCAAAACGCTGGCGATCCAATATGCGGAAAAAATGGCTTTTATCTTTGTCCGTCCGCTCTATGTGTTCGGCGTCATTTTGGCACCGTTTATCTGGCTTTTGAATGGATCTGCCCGGTTGTTGCTTCGCGCTTTCGGTGTCGAGCCAGCTGTGTATGAACAAGCCCATTCGGAAGAAGAGTTAAAAATTATCATGACGCAAAGCTACCAAAGTGGTGAAATCAATCAAACGGAACTATCGTATATGCAGAACATTTTTTCTTTTGACGAACGTATGGCAAAAGACATTATGTTGCCGCGTACACAAATGGAGACCATTTCACTTGATATGACCCACGACGATTTGATGGAAATTGTACGTGAACATCAGTACACCCGTTACCCCGTCACCGAACAGGGAGATAAAGACGATATTCTCGGCTTTGTCAACGTCAAGGAAATGTTGACCAACTATACCTACAAGCAGGACTTAAACGATAGCATCGTCGTCCACGGCATTCCCTTTGTTCATGACATGGCCCCCATTCAAGATGTGCTGCTGAAAATGCAGAAAGAGCATGTCCATATGGCGATTGTCGTTGACGAATATGGCGGAACTGCGGGAGTCATCACGATGGAAGATATTTTGGAAGAAATCGTCGGGGAAATCCGCGACGAGTTTGACGAGGATGAACGCGACGAGATCAAAGCGGTCGACATCAATAATTATTTATTGAATGGCCGTGTGCTGCTTTCTGATCTGGAAGATCGCTTTGCTATCGAGTTCGATGACAGCGAAGATGTCGATACCATTGGCGGCTGGATTCAACTGCAAAACACCGATATCAATGAAGGCCAATCGGTTGAACTGGCCAATCACTCAATCACTGTACGCGAAATGGAAAATCATCAAATTATTCGTGTATTGTTGACGCGCAACACAGAGCTAACTGAATAACTAAAATTCCCCGCCAGTAAATTCGCTGGCGGGGAATTTTTTATTCTTTTTTCACTAATGATTTTTCATATTCGAACTTTTTCATCAGCATTTCTCCTGAATAGCCTTCTTCGATCAATTTTGACAAAATCTTTTTGGTTTCATCGTCAGCCGCTTCCGGATGTTCACCGCGATCAAATTCAACAACGTTTTCGGCGTCAGTAATCCAATCCGAAAAACTTCCCATATAAAGCCGCAGCTGATCGTAACCTTTTTCCGCAAGAACGACATACAGTGCAGCAGCTGTCACGCCGCTCCCACAATAAACAACTGCCGGTTCATGCTTTTGGACCACCGGGCTAATGTCCTGCTCCAACTGAAACTCGCCTTCTGAGACAAATTGTGCCCAATCCAAATTGCGTGCTCCAGGAATTCTTCCGGCAACTGGGTCAATAGGTTCTTCCAACCCTGCATAACGTGCTGCAGAACGCGCGTCAACCAGTACACCCAGTTCGTCGCCGCGAATAACGGCTTTCACATAATCTTGATCTGCAAAAATCTCTTCATTGAAATCTGGTTTGATTTGGGATGGCTGACGGCTTAGACTATCCGCAGTTACCGCAACTCCCTGTTCCTTAAGCTGGCGAAAGCCTTTTTGGCTGATGTGGACCTTTTCAAAGCCAGCGTATTTCAACAGCCACCAAGCGCGTGCTGCATAAGGCGAACCGCCCTGATCGTAAATAATGATAGAGTCTTCTAAGTTTAAACCGCTCGACTGAAACAATTGGGTCAGCTGCTCTTTAGATGGCATTGGATGCCGCCCTTGAGTTGCAGACATGTCCGACAGGTCTTTCTCAAGGTCCCAAAACATAGCGCCCGCTACATGCTGCTGTTCATACATTTTTCTGCCGGCAGACGGATCTTTCAAATCGAATCGTGCATCTATCCACCTATGGTTTTCGGTATCGGTCGTTTCAATAAAAACTGACATCGTTTACACCCTTCCATCCATTAAGTTTGAATATAATTCTTTCCACTGGGCCAATTTTTCGGATTGCTGGAGCAAGGTGCGCTCTGAATCGATCTGATCAATTGCCTGGCGAAGAATGTGTTGGCGCAGACCTTCTGCTTCCTGCTCAATCCAAAATTCCGACCAGTTAGCCAACTCTTTCTTTTCCTGTTCCAAATAGCGCAGCGCATCGGGTTCCATCATTGCTTGCAGTGCATCGCGCATCTTCTCTTTTTCGTTTTTCTCGAAAAAGCTTTTGTTGTTCTTGTAATACGATTTGACTGAGGAGTAGTCCGCATTCGTGAACGGTTTATCAATATCCAATGACTCTGCTTCTTGAACTTCGTATGGCGTAAACGAAAAATCGGCATTTTGCTCTTTCAGTTTTGCTGTATCTTCCTTAAAGCGGGACTCCAGTTTCTTTTCGATGAACTGGGTCAGCCGGAAATTGGTCACGCGCAACTCCTGCTGGAAATCAAAGCCGGTCATTTCGTTCATGTCCAGCAACGCGGTATCCAGTGCCACCTGTGCCGATTTGTTTGAAAAAACCGAGGGGTTAAAGGCTTCTTTGAAGAAATCATTAAACCGATAAAACACTCGCTGATTGACATAATACAGCAATTCATCCAGCTCCTGCAGGGCTTCCCGCTCCAACAATTTGGCAATGGATGAACCAAACAAGATGCGCAGCTGCTGCTCCAAGTGCTTGAGTTCTTCCAGCCTTTCGTCTTTTCTCAATAAGTTCTTTTCGGTTTGTTCGATCAGGCTGCGGAAACGGTTCACTGTTTTCTGCTCTTCTTCCGCCAGCGATTGGACCGCCATGCCTTTCAGTTCTTCTTTTAGGAAGTGCTGGAACGCTTCTTCGAACTCCGGCATGCCTGAATGCTGCCGGTCCCGCAGCGCCATCAAGCTGGAAACGCCAAACAGTCGTGGAAAACGAATACCGAAACGCTGCAGCTCGTCTTTGACATAGGTGACGACTGCATCTTTTTCCTGCTCGTCATTGGCCAAATCAATCGCATTGACCACAAAGAACATTTTATCCATTTCAAACGCATCTTTCACTCGTCCAAGCTGAATAAGAAATTCCCGGTCCGCCCGCGCAAATGCATGGTTGTAATAAGTGATAAACAGAATTGCATCCGCGTTGCGAATATACTCAAACGCGACATTGGTATGGCGTGCATTGATGGAATCTGCTCCAGGTGTGTCCACAAGTGTCACACCATTGCGCGTTAGTTCACAGTCGTAATAAAAATCAATTTCATCAACAAAACAGCTTTTTTCTTCTTTTGCGACGTACAAACCAAAGTCTTCACGATTGGTCCGCAAGGTTTCACCTAAACGGTCCTTGAATTCCAAATAGCCTTTGTTGAAGGCTAAAATGAATGATTTATGCACTTGCTGCTCTGTTGGGGTATTATCTGGAAGTTTCATCGACTTGGCATATGCATCGTCCAAAGAAGTGACATCAATCCCTAGAACATGGAAGGAATTTTTCACGTCTTCTGTCATTTGAGCACTGGTCTTTAAACGCACATCTGCGGTTTCGTGCGGATGCTCGTCCGAAACTGGCCGGATCCGGTTGATCGTTGCTGTTGTTGGATTTGGAGACACCGGCAAAACGTTCTCCCCCATTAAGGCATTTGAAAATGAAGACTTTCCTGCACTAAAAGCACCGAACAACGCAATAGTGAATTCCTGTCCTTCAAGCCGTCCCGCTTTTCGCTTCAAGTAAGCGGCTGTTTCTGCAAAGCCTTTGATCGGGTCGATTACTTCGGCAGTCCGCTTGGCACGCTCGAGCACAGCGATCTCGTCGAATGCTGCCACTTCAAGAGTTTCAGCCTGTTGTGTCTGTTCTTCTGGCTGAAGGTCACCTTTTTCGAGCATAGCTGGATCAAATTCGGTCATTTCTTCAATGGACACTTCAAATTCGCTCAGCCACTGTTCTACTTTATCTTCGGCAGCGGTTTTTTGTTTGGGGAGCATTGCTGAATAGGATTTTTTTACTTTATCAATTTTGCTGTCCATTTCTTCAAGCGTCTGAATTGCCAATACTTTTTTGGATAAGGTTTGTGCCTTCATGTCTATTTCCGTACTGGCATCGTCCGTCAGTCCGTCGAACTTTTCTTCCTGTGCTTTTTTCCAGCCATCCGTTTCACGGATAAACCAGCGCTGTACGGCAGTGGATATGCTATTGGCAAAATTAAGTACTGCATCCCCCGTCATCGAAGTACCAGCTGGTGCCTGTTCTTCGACCACAGAAAACGGGACATCAAAAACCATGTCGTCAATTGCCAAAGACTCACTGTCAGTCAATATGCCGGCATCTTTCAAAGAAGATTTCATCAATTTTTTTAAGTGGTTGGTAATTTGGGAAGATACAGTGGTCTTAAGGCGTTCATCCACTTCCTGGCGCCTTTTTTGTCGCTCTTCTTCAGTCTTTTTGCTGCTGAACAGCATACCGACTTTAAAGTTTGGCTGTATGGATTCCAAGTAGTTGGTCAATGCACTGCGCAGCTCATAAGGCATAATATTCGAGTTTTCCAACAGTTCTTTGCGGCTTTTTTCAAATTTGGCCTGCCAATTTTCAAAATCCTGTACAGACATTCTGCGTGATACGAGAGCGTTTTCCTTTTTCAAGTCTTCGCGCATTTCCCATTCTTGTAGATCTAGAACTTCTGAAAATGCCTGTAAACGTTCTGTTTTTTCGTCTTCTAAAAATTGAATATGTTCATCTTTTAATTGATTTAAGGCAGAATCCGATGCTTCGCCGACATGGCCCTCCCACTCTTGCATGGTTGAAGAAACGAGATCTTTGACTTGCTCAAAATCATTGTTTGGAAACTCGAAATCCTTTAGCGATGTAAAGAAAATCCCTTTCGGAACCACTCCCCACGCTGCAAACGAATCATGCACCGATTGCTGGAAATCTGCAAAACTCATTTCACTGCTTTGATGCTTATCAATTTGGTTGACAATTAAATACAAATCCGTGTATTTCTGCAATTCTTTAGTGAAATTAAAGTTCAGCTCAGATTGGACATGGTTGTAATCCATCACATAAAAAACCATGTCGGCCACATGCAAGGCGGATTCTGTCGACATGCGGTGTGCGTCGTCTGTGGAGTCCACTCCCGGCGTATCCATAACCGTGATGCCTTTTGGCAGGACAGAAGCCTGATGGCCGATGTCGATCTGCGTAACATCTCCGTTTTTGCAAAATTCTTTGACCGCGTTAAAATCATAATTTTCCGGGAAATAGACTGGCTTCTCGTTGCGCATATTGACAATGGCAAAGTCGGTTTCTGACTTTTGGACATTGACGATATTGGCGCTGGTTGGAATTGGGCTGGAAGGCAATAAGGTCTCACCTGTCAGTGCATTGATCATAGAAGACTTGCCAGATGAAAAATGGCCGGCAAACCCGATAATGAAATTATTTTTTAAGATTTTCTTTGCAAATAAATGCGCTTTCGCTTCCCGCTCGGTATCTTCATTGTCTTGAAAGATCCGGTACAGATGAGCCGTTTCAAGTAATTCTTTTTTATGATCAAGAACTGTCATTTTGAAATCTCCTTCTCCGTTACTGTTCTCTATCATATCATTTTTGTGGAAGAACGAAAAACATCCTTTCCGTTTTTGGGAAGGATGTTGCAGATTGTAGACAAAGGCTCAATAAAATGAATAGTCGTGCATACTCCCAACCGATCCGGCCACTTCGCTTTCCGTAGGCTCAAGCTTCAGCTTCCTCGTCACTGTGTTTCTGCGGGGTCTTCCGCTTTCGTCGCTTCGCTGCTCCCACAGGAGTCTTCGTGGCCAGCCCGGTTGGAGCGTGCGGCTTTGATGAAAGAGAGCAGGCTGCTCGTCAATTTCCCAATGAAACAATTTCAACTAGCCTAGTAATCTCTTCACTCAAGGATCCGAAGCGCAAGACGGCGAAGGGCAAACATGTACTCCTGCATCGCTGCGCTAGCTTCGTCGCAAAGACTTGAAGGAGACCCCGCAGGAGCTTGCGACGAGGAGGCTCAGCGCTTCGTCCGCGGCAGCCCGCACCGCGACGTCCTGTCGCGCCTGCTGCATGACCCACATCCTGTGAGCCCGAAAGCGTCCGGCTGGAGCGCAGGATTCCGTATAAAACCTGACCAAATGAGATTTTATTCTTTTGGTCTCGTAAATATTCTTTTGTCTAAAAGCTCAAACATCCTTCCCGATTTTGGGAAGGATGTTGTTTTTCTTATGAAAATCCATGGATGGACATGCCGCCATCAACAAAGAGTGTTTGGCCGGTAATATAGCTTGCTGCGTCTGATGCTAAAAATACAACTGGAGATGCTACTTCCGGCAATTCCCCAACACGCTTCATTGGAGTAACAGCCAGTATGGACTCCAAGTATTCGGAATCGCTTAGTATTTTTTCAGTTAAAGGCGTTTTGAAATACCACGGCCCGATCGCGTTGACGCGGATATTCTTCGGTCCCCATTCCATCGCCATGACCTTGGTCATCTGAATGATCGCAGCTTTGGACGCTGCATAAATAACGCCAGTTTTCAGTGCACGGTCTCCTCCAACTGAGCTGATGTTAATGATCGAGCTGCCGCTGTCCATCTTTTTGACAGCTTCCTGCGAAAACATAAAAACGCTTTGTGCGTTGGTATCCATAATTTGATGCCATTCCGCGTCAGTAGCATCCGATAACGAAGAACGAATGTTCATTCCAGCATTGTTTACCAAAATGTTAATCGCTCCAAACTGCTCAACTGTTTTTTTCACTGCAGCTTGAATATCGCTGCGTTTTGTTATGTCTGCAATTATGTATGCTGTGCGGTCATTGCCAATTTCCTGCTGGGTCTGCTGCAGATCTGATTCGGTACGCGCCACCAGCATCACATTGGCACCTGCCTCTGCAAGCGCCATGGCAATTGCTTTGCCAATTCCTTTGCCCGCTCCCGAAACAATTGCCGTCTTGCCTTCCAAACTGAATGATTTTAACATCGTTTATCGCCTCCGTCTTTATTATAATCAAACAATTCGCTAATTGTCTTACTAAATAAGAAAAACCGCCATGAAAACTCACGGCGGCTGGTGCTTATTGTTCTAACTGGTAGATTTTCGAATACTTTTCTTCTAAATAGTCGGCTAAATAATCCGGGTTTAAGCCTTCCCCAGTCACATCTTTTAAAATATCCAATGGCTTTTTGAAAGCGCCGTGTTGGTGAATATTTTTAGTCAACCACTCACGAATCGGCTGAATGTTGCGGTCCGCCAAAAGCTCATCGAAATTCGGCAAGTCTTTCAGCATCGCGTTTTTAAACTGAGCAGCATACATATAACCTAAAGCATATGAAGGGAAGTAGCCAAAGCTTGCGCCTGCCCAGTGAACATCCTGCAGTACGCCTTCTGCATCATTAGATGGGCGAACGCCCAAATATTCTTCGTATTTATCGTTCCACAACTTCGGCAAGTCGCTTACTTGAAGGTCGCCATTAAACAGACCTTTTTCAAGTTCGTAGCGCACCATGATGTGCAAAGCATACGACAGTTCATCTGCTTCAATGCGGATCAACGAAGGTTTGGACTCATTGATGGCACGCACGTAATCCACTAACTCAACGTCTGCAAACTGTTTCGGTGCATATTCTTTCAACAAGCTGAAGTTTTGCTGCCAAAAATGTTCGTTGCGGCCAATAAAGTTCTCACAAAATAAGGACTGCGACTCATGAATGCCCATAGATGCACCCGTTTCAATCGGCAAACCTGCCAATAGCTCACCCAAGTTCTGCTCATACATGGCGTGGCCGCCTTCATGAATGGTGCCAAAAACAGCTGTCCGGAAATCAGCTTCGTCGTATTTGGTAGTGACACGGGTATCCTGGCGATTGATGGAAATCATAAACGGGTGAACCGTCTCATCCAATCTTCCTGCTTCAAAGTCATAGCCTAGCTGCTCCAGCATCTGGCGGCTGAAATCCTGCTGCGCTTCTTTTGGAAAATGCTCGTATAAAAAGGCTGTCTCCGGTTTGTTTGGAGAAGCCGCAATTTTCTGCACGAGCGGCACAATGCGTTCACGCAGTTTACCGAATACTTCATCAAGTACTTCTGTGGTCATTCCAGGTTCGTACTGATCGAGCAATGTATTGTAAGGGCTGCCGTTTTTCTCGCCCCAATAGCCAATCATTTTCTTGGTCGTGCTGACCAGCTCTTCCAGATAAGGAAGAAACAACGAAAAATCTGAAGCTTCCTTGGCGTTTTCCCAAACAGATTCCGCTTTGGATTGCAGGATGATGAACTTTTTGTATTCTTCCGGCGGAATTTTCTTGCTCAAATCATATTCTTTCCGCGCTTCTTCTACAGAACGGCGAATATATGGATCAAGTGTCGCCTGTTCCGCTTCCAAAGAACTCAGCAATTCGCCAAATTTATCGGAAGTCGACAAATTGAATACTTCCTCCGACAAGGTACCGATCGTTTCAGAGCGCAATTCCACTCCTTTTTTCGGTGCACCGGTACGCAAATCCCAGTACAATAACGCAATTGCTTCATTATAGCCTTTGATCTTGCTGAAGTGTTCGGTAAACTGCTTTTCGAATGACACAAAAATCCCTCCAATGGTTGATGTGACTATTGTATCACAAGCAACCGAATCACTTAAAAGTTTTCAGCAGGAACCGGCAGAATGGTTTCCCATAAATGCTCGACACGCAATTCGTCTTCATTGAGCAATAAATGAATCTCGCCGTAATCATTTGACGTACGGATCAAACGGCCAATGCCCTGCTGGATGCGTAGCTGCATAAATGGCAAATCAATTTCTTCCAGCGGGTTGTTGCTGAATTTGCGTTTGGCATCAAAAACCGGATCTTTCGGTGGAAACGGCAAATCGACGATGATGACTTTGGTTAATGCCTCACCCGGTAAATCGAGGCCTTCCCATAGATGATAGGAACACAAAATCTGGAACTTTCCACTCTGGAATTCCTTGACCACTGTCGACAGCTCGCGGTCTCCTTCAAATTCGATGGTGTATTGATGATCCAATGGAAGCGACTTTTTGAAATTGTCCATTTCCATTTTCGAAGTGAACAGAACGAGCGACTGGTCGCCTGTGCTGAATAGGTCATAAACTCGTTCAAACTTCTGGTTTTGCTCGAGCGGGTGCTTGAAGATTTTCATAACATCCTCATAATCAAATGGCGACGGTACCGAAAACGATTGGTATTTGTCGATTCCCAAGCTGTCTGACAAGTAGGTAAAATCTTTTTGGATTGATAAAGTAGCCGAAGAAAAAATGATTGGAATCTTTCCATCAAACAATTTTTCATCCAATATATCGGTAACGAGGCGCGGCATGATAACCAGTGTCTCTATTTCATCTTTAATTTCCAGCCATGTGACGGCGTCGCCTTCTTCTACGAATAAACGCATAGAGAATGTGTATTGTTCGAAATACTCTTCAGCCAACCGCAGTTCGTATTCCGGAATGGTGAACAGCTCGCCTTCAAAGACGAATTCTTCCATCATCAAATCGATGTGGCGAATCAGCAACTTGCCGACTTGGACCAATTCCGGAGCTTTAGTGATGGCTTTGCGGTCTTCATCGCTTTTAACGGTATGAATGCGCAGCAGGCGGAAAAAATCATTGTGAAGATCGATCGTCTGCTCGATCATGTTCAAAGTTTTTTCGCGCATGCCGTCGGAAAGGATGCTTTCTGTAACGTCTTGAAGCGTGCTTTCCTGCACTTCATATGTCAATGCACGCTGGGCTGCAAATTCCAGCAAATGCCCTTCATCGAGCACAATTTGCGAGAATTCAGGAAGCAATGGCGTCTGGCCTTCGCGTTTGCGCGTTTCTTTTGTCCAAATGTGCTCCATTAGGAAATCATGCGAACAAATGACCAAATCTGTCGCTTGACGATAATGGTTGCGGTGAATGGTCTGTCCGCATTTATTGCGCATGTCGCAGGCATTGCAGTTTTGAATCGGGTGGTAATTGACTTGCTGCCATTCTTCATCCGTAACTTCCGGATAGCTCGAGCGTTCGCCATACGGATACGTGTTTTGCATTGAGTACGTTTTGTTGACGAATTCTGGCAGACTGTATTCAATGTCATCCAGAAAATCAGCATCACTGCGCTTTTTGGCCCCTTCCAGGCGTTGAAGACATAAATACTGATCGCGTGATTTCGCCAAACGGACATCCAGATTCAAATCAAATAAATCATTCAGGCGGTCGACATCTCCACCTTTTTTGACCAATTGCTCAATCAAAGTCTCGTCTGCACACGAAATAAGTGCCGGCTTGCCTGTGTAACGTGCATACGCAATGGCAGGAAGTAAATAAGCCATTGTCTTCCCGGTGCCGACGCCCGCTTCTGCAAACAGGACTGCTTTTTCTTTTAATGCCTGCTCGATTTGGAACGACATAAAAATTTGTTCATCGCGCAGGTCATAGCCTTTTTCAGGCAATTCATCGTAAAATACATCGCCGATCCAGTCATTGAGTGATTCAAAGAAAGTTTTGTCCTTTGATAAAGGAAATGGTAGTGGCTGTCTCATAAACTCTCCTCACAGAGAAACGGAAGAGCCACTGCCCTCCCGTTTCGTCTCATTTATTTTTTGAACGTTCTCCCCAGAATTGGAAAAGATCCGTACGGATAAATCCGTTGAATAATTTGCGTTTTTTCGTAGCTGGCTGTCCGTAAAGCGTTTCAAAACGCCCCATCGATGACAGCATGTATATGGACCATGTCGGATGCTTAGCAAATACACGACCCATGTCCGCAATCATTTCTTCAATAATTTCAATTTCGCCCAGACGTTCCCCATAAGGCGGGTTGCCGACAACAACGCCGTTTTCTTCTGTTGTGGTGAAATCCTTCACTTGGCGCTGTTCAAATTGAATCAAATCGGCAAAGCCGGCTTCCCGGGCATTTTCTTCCGCAATTTTCAGCATGCGGTGGTCGATGTCTGTGCCCAGAATATTTAGAGGCTGGTCATAATTTGCCAGCTCTTCCGCTTCTTCGCGAACCTCATCCCAAATTTCCTGGCCAATCCATGGCCATTCTTCGCTGTCGAAATCGCGATTGTAGCCAGGCGCCAAATTTTGGCCAATCATTGCCGCTTCAATGGCAATAGTACCCGAACCACAGAACGGATCGACGAACGGACGGTCAGGCGTCCATCTTGATAGTTTCACCAAAGCTGCAGCCAAAGTTTCTTTCAATGGGGCTTCACCTTGATCTAAACGGTAGCCGCGTTTGTGCAGCCCTGCTCCGCTCGTATCAATGGACAATTGCACTTTGTCTTTCAGAATCGACACTTCGATTTTAAAGCGCGGTCCGGTTTCATCCAAGAAGGAATTGCGGTGATAGGCTTTTTTCAAGCGCTCGACAATTGCTTTCTTAACGATCGACTGGCAGTTTGGCACACTGTGCAGCGTCGATTTTACGGATTTCCCTTGTACTGGAAATTCCGCATCCACCGGCAGGAATTTTTCCCACTCGATTTCTTTTGTGCGTTCAAACAATTCATCAAAGGTATACGCGTTGAACTCCCCAGCAATGATTTTAACGCGGTCAGCTGTCCGCAGCCACAAGTTGGTTTTGGCGATATCGCGTTCATTTCCTTCAAAAAACACTTTGCCGTTTTCAGTCTCTGTTTCATACCCTAATTCTTTTACTTCGTTGGCGACAATGGACTCCAGGCCCATCGCGGCGGTTGCGAGCAATTTAAATGTTGTCATAACGACTCCCTCTCCAGTTGTTCACTATTTCAGATTTCAATGTTTGTTTGTATTGATGGTCAATTGACCTACCTATATATTTTCAGTGTATAGGTTAATCTCTTTTTAATATTAACTCCTTTTCTGCTGTTGATATTCCGCAAACCAACTCCGCTTTCTTGCGGGCTTGCGCCGAACTAACTCGGACTTGCTGTCCGAGTGGATTTCGGCACTTCGCTATACCGCGGGAGTCTCCGTTGGCGTGCTCCATATCTTTATAAATCAGAAAAATAAGGAAGCAAATTTTATAAATCTTGTAGGTTATTCCGCAAAACATTTAAGTTTATATTCTCTGGATATCTCTTAGAAGAAAGCGTCACCCTGAAAAGACTTCTTCAAAATCTATACTTTTAACATTTCGACTCATAATATGAAGAAAAGCTCCCCGACAGGAGAGCCTTTGATAAGCATTTAAAGACCATGTGAAATTCTATAAGCCATGTTTTGTTTCCACGTACTCAAACAGTTTGCACCTCGTACTAGTGGACAGCAACCATCTATCTGCAAGCTTGCGCCTGCCTCTTCATCGGTTCATTTCCTTCAGAAAAGTGCCCCTACCATAATTTGGGTTTCTCGCTCACGGGGTTTACCTCGTTCCACCTGCATAATTTCTTATACAGCTCCGTCACTGTGGCACCTTCAGGGTATTTAGGCCATATCCGAAGACTTAGGCGTTCTACCCGCCGTCAGCTATTGCTAGCTGCCCCAGCTTATTGTTTCACTGGGCGCGAACACTACGGTCATCTCAGAACCGTGCGAGCATGGACTTTCCTCTCCAGCATAAATGCCGGAGCGATTGCCAGAATTTCAAATGGCTTTACTAGTATACGTCATTTGGCACAATAAAACAATCGTTTAGTTATTGTCCAGTTTGTTGCCGAATACATGATTTTCAAGATGGGACAAGCGGCGCAGAATATCGAAGTTTGTCGTTCCCGGTGCCGGCGTTGCCTGTTTTCTTGGCGTGTCTTCCAGTTCCATGCGCAAGCGTTTGTTTTCGTTTTCAAGTTGTTCAATCCGCTTGGCAAAAGCTTCATAATCCTGTATCACTTCATCCAGAAAATGATCTACTTCATCCTGGTTGTACCCACGCATTGCTGTTTTGAAATCTTTTTCTAAAATATCCTTTGATGTAAATTTATTGTCCATTCCAATCGTCCTTCCATAAAAAAGCTACATTACAATAAGTATATCATAAGGTGGATTTTTCGTGCTTAGTTCTCGGCAACTTCAGGACTTTTTTTACGTTTTTTCTCTTCCAGGCGCACTTGCCGCTTGCGAATGTCCAGGATCAACGACTCCCGGACTTTTGTATGCTCACTCGCTTCTTTTGCAAAACCAGCCATGATTATCGCTTGATCCAAGTCCCGCAATTGATGTTCGTAGAGTTTTGATGCGTGAATCCACGCTTCCACTTCGATGCTGCCGCGCAAGTGAGGCGCTGCTTCTTTAAACAGTTTGACCGCTTCTTCGTGCATGCCCGCTCTTTTTTTCTGGATGGCCAACAAATAACGTGCCAACGCAGAAGAAGCCCCCCGTTCCACCGTCACATGTTCCAAATACGCTGCGCTTTGGTCAAATTGTTTTAAGTCCGCGTACCACTTACCAATATTGGTATAGGCGCCACTTGTTTCCGACTCCATATCCTCCATCAGCAAATTGGATGACAGCACATACAGCGACACGAGCGAAAGAATATCCAGCTCGTTGTGGTACAGAACTTTTGCCAAACCGTCTGGAAAACCGCTCTTTACAGCATCCAAGTAGATAGCAGGAATTAAGTAGCCAGGCACATCTCCTTGCCGCGCAAATCCAAGCTTTTCTTCTTCAATGGTACTGAGCTTCATTCGGGCCAGTTCATTTTTCCAAATTCGCTTTGTGCCATGAAACAAATCAATCTGGCGCGGCACCGGCAGCTTAGGAAGAATATTTCGGTGCATGGTCCAGCGGGATGTTAGTTGCGGCCAATCGAAGCTTTTGCCGTTATAAGAAAAAATGATGGGATCATCTGTTTTCCATAAGCCCGTTTCGTATAGAAACGCAGCTTCATGCGAAGGATCCGGCATGATGTATTGCATCATTTCAAAATGGTCGCTGCGCTTGACCAACAGGCCAATCAAAAAAATGTACGCTCCGGTTCCGCTGAGGCCCGTTGTTTCGGTATCGAAAAAGACAAGGGGATCTTGTTCTTTTAGTTTAAAGGGATGTTCAAAGTCAACATTTTTCCAAGCCCTCAGCACAGGATCCAGTTCATTTAATACAACTGACCCGTGCCGGGTATCAAACGGATAAATGATTTTCTTGCGAAAAACGAAACCAAATTTATTTTCAATGAGTTCCAGCCCAATCCCATTCCACTTCTCTACGTGCAACGGCCGCTCTGCAGCTTTGGGCTGTTGTTTTTTTGCCGGCTGTTTTTTCAGCATGCCTTTCATCTGGAGAAGTTTGTTTTCAAATGACATATTCTTTCACTCCTCTTTGCGAAGCTCGTCCAATAGCCTTATCACATGGCTTTTCATGCTGATGGCCGCATCCTGCGCACCAATGCATGATGGACACCCATCGAGGCATGGACATTCCGAAATGTGCTGCTGCGCTTTATCAAGCAAAGGCTTCCACAAGTCGTAAATTCGTTCGCTGATTCCGATGCCGCCTGGATAGGAATCATGTATGAAAAACGATGGCATATCGTTATGGGGCGATTTTACTTGCGGCACCACATGAACGTCTCTACGGTCACATTGAACAAACACAGGAATAAACGATTCAATGGCGTAAGCCGCTCCGGTCATCGTATCCGACAATTCCGCTTCGGAAAAATCTTCGGGCTTGGCAAAGCTCAGCCAAGTTGACGAAGTATGAAGCTCTTCCGGCGGCAGTGAAATCGGCCCTGAGCCAATATTGTCATGCGAATCAAATCGTATTTTTTTGAAAATCGTTGGCATCGCCAAGACAGCAATATCTCCATAAAAAACTTCCGAAGCGTTCATTTGCTTGTCTTTGTCTTCGCTCATCACTTTCAGCTCTACTGCCAAGTTGGCATCGGTGAAATAATCCACGTCGACTTCTCTGACATAGGCTTTCTTTTCTTCCCAGTCCAGGATCTCTACTTGAAACTGAGTTCCTTGATGAAGGTAAATCGCTTCCTCGTGCAGCAGCGTCATTGCACTAAAGCGATCCATTTCACCAATCACGCGTGTATCGGACGGAACGGATTGATCGATGATGACGACGTTTTCCTGTGAGGCCGATCGCAAAGAGATATCGTGTGCAGGAAAGCGGTCGCTCATCCAATGCCAGCGATCCGATGTCCGCACAAGTACCCCTTCTTCTTGCAGATATTCCAGCAGTTCCTGAACTTCGAATTCTCCGTACTGATCATCAATGCGAAATGGCAGTTCAAAAGAAGCACATTTCAAATGGTCCATCAAGATGATGATGTTTTCCGGATGAATGCGTGCTTCTTCCGGCGATTGGTCCAGCAAGTATTCGGGATGGTTAATGATGTATTGATCCAGTGCAGTTGACTGCGCCACATAAATAACCAGTGACTCATCCTGACGGCGTCCCGCGCGTCCTGCCTGTTGCCAAGCACTGGCGATGTTGCCAGGATAACCGGTCATAATGCACGCTTGGAGTTGGCCAATGTCCACACCAAGTTCCAACGCGTTGGTGGACACGACACATTGAATTGAACCATCGCGCAATCCCTTTTCAATAGCGCGCCGTTCCGTCGGCAAATAGCCTCCACGGTAGCCTTTGATCGAATCATCCTGCAGTTTCATTTTCGTGATGGCCTGCAAATACGTTACCAGCATTTCAACGCGGACCCGGCTTTTGGCAAAGACTATCGTTTGAATGCCATTTTTTATCAGGTGTGTGGCCAAATCGCGAACTTCCAGTATCGCACTTCTGCGAACGCCGAAAGTCGGATGAATAATCGGCGGATTGTAAAAGACAATGTGTTTTTTGCCAGAAGGTGCACCGTTTTGATCAATCAGCTTATGTGTGCTGTTGGTCAGATTTTCTGCCAATTCTTTCGGATTGGCAATGGTGGCCGAAGTGCAGATGAAAACCGGATTACTGCCATAAAATTCACAGATCCGTTTCAGCCTGCGAATGACATGCGCCACGTGTGTTCCGAATATGCCTTTATAAGTATGCAGTTCATCGATTACTATATAATGAAGGTTTTCAAAAAGCGAAACCCATTTTGTGTGATGCGGCAAGATCGCTGAATGCAGCATGTCCGGGTTGGTCATAACGATTTGCCCTGCTTTGCGCACTTTGGTCCGGATTGCCGGAGAAGTGTCCCCGTCATACGTATAAGACAGAATCTCTTCTTCCGTTTTCTCAATCAAATCGTGCAAATCACTTTTTTGATCCTGTGCCAATGCTTTTGTGGGAAACAAGTACAAAGCACGTGCGCCCGGATCGTTTAGTATTTTGTGCAGCACCGGCAAATGATAGCAATAAGATTTGCCGGAAGCTGTCGGCGTAACTGCGGTAAACGAATTGCCGGAGATCGCCAAGTCAAATGCTTCGCGCTGATGCGTATACAATTGTTCAATGCCTTTTTTTCGCAAAGCTGCTTTTAGGCTGTCGTGCATCTCTGGAGGAAATTCGGCGTACCGTGCTGGTTTTTCCTGCCGTGTATGCCAATGGACAATCCGTTCCATCATATCAGGTTCTGTTTTCCATTCATTCATCAATTTAGGCAATTTCTTTCGCTTAATCATTCTCAGCACTCTTTTCATCGATGGCCAGCATAAATGTCTGCAGCGTGTATTGAGCCGCTTGAATGGTTTGAATAAAACGTTTCTTGCTGGTTTCCTTATAAAAACTTTGAACAAAAAACTGCGCCATGCCTTCTGCCGCGGTGTCGATTGTCGGCTTATGGACATACTTCGGCCGCTCTTGCTGAATATAGAAAAGGGATTCCCTTTGCCATTCATTTATTTTGCCGTGCCAGTAGTCAGCATATGGTTTAACATCTTTATAAAAGTCCGGGACCGCGTCCGTTTCACGCATTTCAAAAAAGCGGTCCTGGCATTTTCCGCATTCGTCATATAATGCAGAAGAGAGTTCTCTAACTGTCATTTTGCAACCCCTCCATTGCCATTAGTTTATCATATTCCCGAAAACGGCACGACTTTTATCGAACAGACATTCCTTCCATTTGGAACAAGTAAAGAAATCCGTTATTATTAAAGGATATACAAGTGATGGATTCGTAGACTCGTTTATAGGGAAGTATATATAGAATATGCATTTTGGCTATCTACAAAATTAAACTGACCCAGCGAACCGGAAGCAAATGTTTTTAAAGCAACAATCCAAACCGTCAATTCTCCGACTTAAATTGTTGAAACCTTTCATCATATCAGTCGTCTAAAAGCTTGTGATATGATAGAGTAAGCGAGGTGTGTCACAATGGCAATCAATTATCCTAATGGTAAAAAGTTTGTTCCGTCCAAAGAACAGCCAACCAAAGAACAAACGGCCAAGAAAAAGAAGAAAGACTTTTCCTTTAGCAACCGAGGCAAAACACTTGAGGACGAGTTGAACGAAACCAATGATTACTATTTACAGTTGGGGCTGGCAGTCATCCACAAAAAACCGGTTCCACTTCAAATTGTTAAAGTGGAATACCCTTCCAGAAGTGCTGCGGTTATTCGGGAAGCATATTTTCAGTCTCCTTCAACGACCGATTACAACGGTGTTTGGAACGGAAAGTATATCGACTTTGAGGCAAAAGAAACAGAGAGCAAAACGTCGTTTCCATTAAAAAACATTCATGACCATCAAGTTCATCATATGTCCCAAGTGGTCAAACAAAACGGAGTGGCATTTATGATTATCCGTTTTTCATCCTGGCAACGATATTTTATTATGCCTTATGGAGAACTCGAAGTGTTTTGGAACCGAATGATGACAGGCGGAAGAAAATCAGTTACTTTACAAGAAATTGAAGAAACTTCTTTTGAACTAACACCTGGAGCATTTCCCCGCATTAACTACTTGCCTCTTTTGAACAAGCTTTAAGCAACATCATGTATACGAAAGCGAGGAACAAAACTTGAGCGATAAGCAAATTTCGCGTGAAGAACGCCGAAAAGCAATTGAACGCCAAAAGAAAACGACCAATAAAAAGAAAAAGAAATCTCCCGCAGTGACCTGGATCAAACGCATCGTATTGGCACTGGTGGCTATTGGGATAGCAGGGTTTGTTTTTGGAGCCTCTCTGTTTGCTTACTATGCAAGCAGCGCACCGGAAATTGATGAGGAACTGCTTCGTGATCCAATCAGCCCAACGTTCTATGCTGCAGACGGTGAAACAGAAATACCTTATATCACAGCAGAAAATCGGGAATATGTAAATTACGACGATATTCCGAAAACGATTGAAGATGCTATTTTAGCAACTGAGGATAACCGTTTTTACGATCATTCTGGGATCGACGTTATCCGCTTGGGCGGTGCAGTCATCGCCAACATTACTGGCGGTTTTGGCTCACAAGGTGCCAGCACGATTACTCAGCAAGTGATCAAAAATTCATTTTTGACAAATGACAAAACCTTAAAACGAAAAGCACAAGAAGCTTACTTGGCATTTAAGTTGGAACAAGAATACGAAAAAGAAGAAATATTTGAAATGTATTTCAATAAAATTCTGATGTCTGGCAATATTTATGGATTCGGAACAGCTTCGGAATATTTCTATGGCAAGCCATTAAGCGAGCTGACGCTTTCTGAAACGGCATTGTTGGCAGGAATGCCTCAAAGCCCGAACGGCTATAACCCGTTTAAAAATCCAGAACGTGCAGAAGAACGCCGAAATGTCGTTTTAAGCCTGATGGATCAGCATGAAAAAATCAATACTGAAGAAAAAGAAGCGGCTCAGGCAGTGCCTGTAATCGATTCATTAGTTCCAGAAGGTGAACGCCAACAGCAAACACCAAATGCTGAATACACTGCATTCATGGAAATGGTCGAGGACGAACTTGAGACACTCGAAGGCGATTACTCATTGGATGAAGGCCTGACAATTTACACAACTTTAGAACCTTTTGTCCAAACTAAAGTTAACGAAGCGATGGCTTCTGATTTGTTTTTTGATGACACAGTCCAATCAGCTATGACCGTCGTAGACACGAAAACTGGCGGAATCAGCGCTGTTGGTGCAGCACGTGAATATACTGGCGATGTCCGCCATAACTATGCAACGGCAAAAGATCGCGCTGTTGGATCAACAATCAAACCTTTATTGGACTATGGACCTGCCATCGAATACTTGGATTGGTCTACTGGCCAAACGGTTGTGGATGAGCCGTATTCTTACGAAGACAACGACCAGGAAATCCGTAATGTCGATGGTCAATTTCTCGGAACAATGACCATTCGCGAAGCACTGTATCGCTCACGCAACATCCCTGCAGTTAAAACATTGCAGGAAGTCGGTACAGAAAATGCAGGGGAATTTATGAGCAACGTTGGACTGAATATGGAAAACATTTATGAATCCACTGCTTTAGGAGCTGCTAATTTTTCTACAGTTGAAATGGCAGGTGCTTATGCAGCATTTGGAAACCAAGGGGAATTTAACAAACCACATACGATCAAGAAAATCGTTTTTCGTGACGGTTCAACTGAACAAATCGTAGCACCAGAACCCGTACAAGCAATGAAAGACAGCACTGCGTACATGGTAACAGACATGCTTAGAGATGCTGTCGACTTGAATGTACCTGGTTCTACCGGTAAAGAAGTTGCCATCAATGGGTTGGATATGGCCGGGAAAACCGGTACAACCAATTACTCACTTGCCGATCTTCAGGATTATGGACTAGACTCCACTTCCGCTTTGGATGTGTGGTTTGCAGGTTATACAACCGATTATTCCATTTCCGTTTGGAGCGGTTACCCAAACAGAGGTACTCCAATTGATACAGCATCAAATGAACGTCTACTGTCACAGCGCCTGTTTAAAAATGTCATGTCGGAGATTTCATCTCCAGAAACCGCTCGTTTTGAACAGCCAGAATCAGTAACCGAACAAGTGGTTGAAGTGGGTTCTGAGCCTTTAAAATTGGCTAGTGCATTCACCCCATACGGCATGAGAAGCTCTGAACTGTTTGCCCGCGGAACTGAACCAAATTCAGTTTCACAGCGTTATGTGGTAGAAGATTTAGCCACACCAACCAGATTGCGTGCAAATGTTCAAGGCAATTCAGCTCAGTTGTCTTGGAACTTTAATGATAACGATGTGTCTTTTGAGGTATCGGTAGAAGTCGATGGTTCGAGTTCCGTGCTCACCACATCACCAAGCCAGTCTTATACCTTCAATGGACTTGAAGAAGGAAAAACCTATACATTCCGCGTGGTGGCAGTTAACAGCACTCAGCGAAGCGATCCCGCATCGACCGTGGTAGAACTTGCAGCTGCGCCAGAAGAACCGGTGGAAGAACCGGTTGTTGAAGAACCTGTTGAAGAAGAGCCCGTTGAAGAAGAACCGGTTGTAGAAGAGCCGGTCGAAGAAGAGCCCGTTGAAGAAGAGCCCGTTGAAGAACAACCAGCAGAAGAACAACCAGCAACAGAAGAACCGGTTGTTGAAGAACCTGCTGTAGAAGAGCCCGTTGATGTTCCGGAAGAACCTACTGAAGAAGAAGAAAGTGAAACACCTTCAGCAAATAGCAGTGGGAACCGAAACAATGATGAAGATAACGGCAATGGGAACGATAATGAAAACAGCAATGAAAATGATAATGGCAACCGAAATAACGACAACCAAGATACTGAAAATGACAGTGAAAACAATAATTAAACCTTCAAAAACCCCCGAATGCTTTTGCATTCGGGGGTTTGTCATTTTATTCATTTAAATGCTTGAATTCAATACGCTTTCTTGCAATTGCTTTCTTCAGTTCGGTAAACAACTCATCCAATTGGCGGTAAGCCGCATAACTACCTGGAGAAGCCTTAATAAATGATAAGCGCTCAGAGCCATTCAACGGCTCAAATTTGCTGTTTTGCAACGCGTTGCGGCAATGAGCCAATAAATGAATATACAGTTCAATACCTGTCTGTGTGGCTTCTTTTGAGCGTTTATCCCGCTGACTGTGCAGTTGGGATAACTCTGTGGAGATTTTTTGCCACTCCAAAAAATACGGATCAATCTGTTCTTTAGTTAACTTCTGTAACGATTTCATGTTTGATGAGTCCTTTTTTCTCACGTTTTTGCCCTTCACGGCATCGGTCGAATAATGGACAGATATGGCAGCCCGGATTTTGTGATTTGCAATGATAACGGCCAAAAAAGATAATCTGGTGATGGGTTTTTGACCAGTCATCTGCCGGTGTTTTTTTCATAATGGTTTCTTCCACTTGAAGCGGATTGTCTTTCCAGCGATTCAAACCGAGGCGTTTGGCCACACGTTCAACATGTGTATCTACTGCCAAGGCCGGAATTCCAAAAGCAACGGAAACGACTACATTGGCTGTTTTTCGTCCAACTCCTGGAAGCGTCATTAAGAGATCCCGATCGGCTGGCACGGTACTATTTTGTTCATCGATAAGGATCCGGCTGAGTGCCTGGATGTTTTTTGCTTTGTTGCGGAACAAACCGATTGAGCGGATGTCCTGCTGCAGTTCTTCCAGTGAAACCGACACATAATCCTCAGGCGTATGATATTTCTGGAATAAATCAGCCGTTACCCGGTTCACCAGTTTGTCTGTGCATTGTGCCGACAGGAGTGTCGCGATCAATAAATCAAACGGATTTCGGTGAACCAATTCACAATGGGCATCTGGAAACATAGCATCCATCTCTTCCAAGCAAACAAGCCATTCTTTTTTAGACATCATCTATATCACCTTCTAATTGCGGTCTTCCAGCCAATTGTAAAACTGTACTTTTTTCGCAACGTTCTCTGTCGGCTGAATCCGAATATTTTTCTCTCTGAAAGAACTTGCATGTTTCGTCACTTGTGTAGAGGTTTTTATGTTTTTCTTTTTCCATTCGAATAAGATCCGGTCTACATAGCGCAGGCTGATTTTTTGCGAAATAACCGCTTCTTTCAACGCCATTCGGATTACATCCGGTGTATGGCCATCCTGGTCCATCCACATGGAAATGGTCTCAATTTCCATCGGCGACAGGAATCGCCCAAACTCCTGCTCAAACAATTGGAAGATCTCTCCTTCCAATTCCTTTTGGGTGTTTTCTTTCGTTTCGTGCTGTTCTTTAAATACACAGTCCAGTAACCGATCCCATAAAGGCTGCAGGGAAATGATCTCTGTCAGCACATCATGTTCAGTCGTTTGGTCAATGGCCAAATATCCTTGTTGCATTAATTTTTGCAACATGGTCGTTACGCTTTTTTGCGAAGTCATCATGCGTGCACCAATTTCGTCAGGCGTCGGAAACTGGTTTCCGGTTTGTTGAAATGCCTGAATGTGCATAAGCAGCATGGCTTCTTCGTCTGTAATCTTCAGCTCTTTATAAAACTGAAAAAAAAGCTGGGAAATGTTAACATTCCCCTGCTCGATCCACGTTTGCAGCCGATTAGGTTGTTTCATATCCCAACCACCTTTCCATTCATTTATTTTATGGGTATAACCGGTTTAATAGACGCGGGAACGGAATTGATTCTCTGACGTGTTCAACACCGCTGATCCAAGCAACTGTTCGCTCAAGGCCAAGGCCAAATCCAGAATGCGGAACCGCTCCATATTTGCTGAGATCCAAATACCAGGCATAAGCGTCTTCATCCAAGCCATGTTCTTGAATCCGTTGTTTCATCAAGTCATAATCGTGGATGCGTTCAGATCCGCCAATGATTTCCCCGTAGCCTTCCGGTGCGATCATGTCTGCACACAACACAACATCGTCACGTTCCGGATGCGGCTGCATATAGAATGGCTTGATACCGATTGGGTAATTGGTGATGAAAATTGGCATATCATAGCTTTCTGCCAAAGCCGTTTCATGCGGCGCGCCAAAATCTTCTCCCCATTTGATGTCATCAAAGCCATTTTCATTGAGCCACTTGATGGCGTCATCATAAGAAACGCGCGGGAATGGCGCTTTTATTTTTTCAAGTTTCGATACATCTCTTTCCAGACGTTCCAATTCCAATTTGCAGTTGTTCAAGACGGACTGGACAATATGGGAAACATATTGCTCCTGCACTTCCAGGCTTTCCGCATGCTCCACAAATGCCATTTCGGGTTCAATCATCCAAAATTCGATTAGGTGGCGGCGTGTTTTGGATTTTTCTGCACGGAAAGTTGGACCAAACGAAAATACTTTTCCAAGTGCCATTGCAGCAGCTTCCATATAAAGTTGGCCAGACTGCGACAAATATGCATCTTCTTCAAAATATTTGGTTGCAAATAATTCGGATGTCCCTTCCGGAGATGAGCCCGTCAAAATTGGCGGATCTACTTTCACAAAGCCATTTTCATTAAAGAACTCGTACGTGGCACGAATAATTTCATTGCGGATTTTCATGACAGCGTGCTGTCTGCGTGAACGCAGCCACAAATGACGATTGTCCATCAGGAATTCCGTACCGTGCTCTTTTGGCGTAATGGGGAAATCCTTTGCTTCTTGAATCACTTCAATGCCCGTCACAGCCAGCTCGTAGCCGAATGCAGAACGTTCGTCTTCTTTAACTTCTCCTGTTACATAAAGGGACGTTTCTTGCGTCAACGCTTTAGCTGCTGCGAAGATTTCCTCGCCCACTTCCGCTTTTACAACAACGCCCTGGACAAATCCAGAACCGTCGCGCAGCTGAAGAAATGCAATTTTCCCGCTTGACCGCTTATTCGCGATCCAAGCTCCTAACTTTACTGTTTGTCCGTTATATTTAGCCATTTCGGCAATGGTAATTTTTTTCATCCAGCGATAGCCTCCAAAGAATAGTGTGGTCTTAGTCTTTCCATTTTGATGTTACAAATTGTTCGATTCGCTCTACAGCTTCCGTCAAAGTTTCAAGCGATGTGGCGTAAGACAAACGAATTGTTGAATGTGCGCCAAAACCAGAACCCGGAATAACCGCGACGTTCGCTTCTGTCAATAAAGCCGTCACAAAATCATCAACCGATGCATAGCCGGTTTTCGCTGCCGCTTCTGAAACATCCGGCAACAGGTAAAATGCGCCTTGTGGACGAAGAACCGTAAAGCCTGGAATAGCCTGCAGTTTCGGGAAAATTGCATCTAAGCGGCTTTCAAATGCCTGACGCATCTCTTCTACAGTGTCTTGTGGACCATTATATGCTTCAATTGCTGCATATTGTGAAGTGGTTGTTGGATTGGACGTGGAATGACTCGCCAAATCCGTCATTGCTTTAATCAATTCAGCGTCGCCTGCTGCGTAGCCAATGCGCCAGCCTGTCATCGAATGCGATTTGGAAACGCCATTGATGACAATGGTGCGATTTTTTGCATCGTCAGAAAGAGTTGCAATAGACGTATGTTCAACGTCTCCATAGATCAATTTTTCATAAATTTCATCTGAAACAATCAGGATATCGAACTCGCGGCAAACTTCTGCCAGTGCTTCCAACTCTTTTTTTGAATAAATCATGCCTGTCGGATTGCTTGGAGAATTGATGATGACGGCTTTTGTCCGGTCCGTCACCGCTTCTCTCAATTGCTGAGGAGTGACTTTGTACTCCTGGCTGGCTGTCGCTTCTATGTATACAGGAACGCCTTGCGCCAATTTCACTTGCTCTGGATAGCTGACCCAATAAGGAATTGGGATAATCACTTCATCGCCTTCATTCAGCAATACTTGGAATAGCGTATACAGGACATGTTTTGCACCAATGCCTACCATCACTTCAGACGGCTGGTAGCTCAGCCCTTGGTCTCTCTGTAATTTTTGGATAATGGCTTCTTTTAATGCCGGCAAGCCGCCAGCAGGAGTATATTTGGTTTTTCCTTCTTTCATCGACTGGTAGGCAGCTTCTAGAATGTTCGCAGGTGTATTGTAATCCGGTTCTCCCGCCCCAAGGCCAATAACGTCTACTCCCTGTGCTTTTAATTCATTCGCTTTTGCGGTGATTGCCAACGTTGTAGAAGGTGTTAAGGTTTGTACACGATGTGCTAAGTTAATCAAATTTTTTCCGCCCTTTCACAAATTCAATATGCGTTTCCACCAAGTACCATCGCTCGCAGACAGATAGACATAGTTCAAGCTATCTTCTTCACTCAGAAATGCGATTTCCCATACCGGACCGTCGCTTTCCATCCCCAATTTAGTATGAAGAATGTCTTTCACGTCCATCTCGGCAAGAGCCAGTTCACGCGCCTGTTGTGCAGTGATTTTGTCTTCCAGCGGAGTGGTCTTCATGTCGCCATCGCCTTCTGGCACAAAAACAGCCGTCAGCTCTCCATTGCTGTTTGTTCCAAGAACCGTGACAGAAGCCGATGTATTGGTATACACATAAGCCCGCTCCACTTCTTCGATCAATTGCTCGCTTTTTGCGCGGTCGATTGCTTGTTGTTCTGTTTCTGAATAGGGTTTATTGCCAACGTACAAAACCAGAATGATGATAGCGACTGCCAAGAACGATAAAAATCCGAGTATAAATGTAATCCATTGTCTCATGTCATCACCTATGTTTTATATATGGTAAAAATGGCTTTTTCAGCATCTTCTTTATCGAGTGCCAGACCAAACATTAAATTTTTGTCTTTTAAAGTACGGTTCAAGGCATCCACCACTTTATATAAATCGGTTTGATACGTTAGTTCAACTGTTGAGATGACTTCAATTTTTGATTCCATGTTTGCGCCCATCCTTTCGTTATATCATTGCTTATTATACCAAGCTTCAATATCGGTTACCATCTTTTCTAAAGACACCTTCGACACTTTGACTTTCGGCAACGCGCTTATAAATTCACTGCCGTAAGATTTGGTTTCGATTCTTCGGTCCAGCACGATAAACAATCCTTTGTCGTTTTTTGAACGGATCAGCCTGCCAAACCCCTGCCGTAAACGAAGCACTGCTTCTGGCAACGCATAATGCAGAAATGGATTAACGCCTTCACGCGAAATAATTTCAGAGCGTGCCTTGAAAATCGGTTCGTCCGGTGAAGTGAACGGCAACCGCACAACTACTACCGCTCTGAGGGCATCTCCCGGTACGTCAACGCCTTCCCAGAAACTATTCGTACCAAACAGCACTGATTTTTGGAAACGCTGAAACGATTTCAGCAACTTCATTCGACTGCCTGACGAAATGCCTTGTGCAAACAACATATAGTCTTCCAACAAGCCTGTATCCTGAATCAAATCGACGGTTTTCCGCAGCATGTCCTGTGACGTAAAGAGCACAAAACAACGCCCTTCGGTCACAATGACGGTTTGAATCACCGCATCAGCCACCGATTCGATGTATTCATGCTGCGATACCTGTTGAATGTCCGGCATATCTTCTACAATGTAGACATGTGCTCCTTGATAAAAATCTTTTGGCGGCTCAAATTTCAAAATGGGCACATGCTGTGGGATGCCGATTTGATTGACGATAAACCGGTCATTTGCTGGAACAGTCATTGTACCGGACAGCCAAATCACAGCTTTGTCCGCGCGTGCAGAGGCAACAACTTTATCCACCAGGGATGCTACTGCAAAAGGCCGCTTGTACAAGGACAAACTAGTAGGCAAACTTCTTAAATCCCCTTCGATCCAGCTCACTTCATCGGTCAGCGGGAACACGAAAATTTCACTGAACTCGACGGCCTTGACCATCATTTCCTCTGTCCAATAACGCCAGTCGGCAATCGTCAAGCGATCTTGAATGGTTTTTTCGGTTAGGCGTTCAGCTTTTTGCAAAATGAGCTGCGACAAATCAATCCATTCGTTCAAATAGCGCAGAAGTTCCAGAAAGCGGCTGTCTTCAAGTGCCAGTTCGCTCAGAAGAGACGCATTTTTTTTGTGGCGGCTTGCAGCAAACTTCTCGGCAAACTCAGCTGCCATTAAACTCGAAACTTCGTCAAACAACGATGTGAACTTTTGGAACAGCGACTCCAGCTTCAGCAGCTCTGGTATGTTCGAAAAACCGGTGCGATCAGCAGTCTCAACGAGTGACGCAAATAGCTGCCGCTCGGCCAAGCTGCCAAGTTGGCCGAATATATATTTCCACTGCGTATAAACAAAAGTTTTTTCATGCTGCGACACTGCCGCTTGCACAACTTGGTGGGCTTCGTCCCAAATATAAGCATCGACATTGGCCAAAATCGTTTTTTTACTCAAATGCTGGTTTAGCAAAAAGGCGTGATTGGTGACAATGATGTGGGCATGCTGCGCTTGTTTCAGCGCAAACTCATAAAAATCAGCTTGCTTTTCCTGTTTTGACAACTTGCGAATATGCGAGCGCCTAATTTTATCCAACACCAACTGACCGCCGCTCGATGCATTAATTTCATTCAAATCGCCGGTTTCTGTCGATGTCAACCAAACCAACACCTGCATGATGGTGAAGGTTTCGTCGTAAGACTCATCATCCCCTTGCAACAATTCGACAAAACGCGCCAAATCAATGTAATGCGATAAGCCTTTGATCAACGAAATCCGGACCGGCGAACCGATAAAGGATTCAACCATTCGTCCTTCTTTCAAGACGAGCTGATCCTGAAGATGCGTCGTATAGGTACTGATCAAGACTTGCTTTCCGCTGGCAAGGGCGTAATTTGCCGCCGGCAGCAAATAGGCAATGGTCTTGCCCATTCCCGTCGAAGCTTCAATAACCACTTCTTTTTTATGAGTCAATGCCTCTTCAATCGACGCCATCATGCTGTATTGGCTTGGCCGTCTTTCGAAATTCGGAAAAACTGTTTCCAGTCCTTCCCGCCAGTCGCGCGGCTGCGATTCGGACTGTCCGGGATTTGCTGCAAAGGAATTTCTTGGTTTTAGGGGGACTCCTTGAAATCGATCAAAAGAATCCATTTGGGCACTTCTTTTCCTTTGTGTCAGTTCAAAAAACAATCGCGATAAATCCGATTTAAGCTGGAAAGACCGTTTATGAAGAAAGGCCAATGTGTCGTATGGCAGCAATTCCAGATCTGCTTTAGCCCGCAAAAACAGCAGCGCTGTCGCCATGGCATCGTCGTCTGCACGGTGTGCACTTTCCAATGGAATTCCCAGCTCTGACGTGATGTCCTGCAATTTAAAGCTAAATGCCGTCGGATACATAAGCCGAACCAATTCGACTGTATCCATTGTGATTCCCTGCCAGTTTGGCAAGCCGCTTCGTTTAAGCTCGGCTTGCAGGAACGGCAAATCGAAATTAGTATTATGTGCTACAAAAATTGCATCCTGCATTTTTTCGTAGACGGTTTCTGCGTAAAACTCAAATGCTTTTGCCTCCGCCACATCTTTGTCCGTAATATTCGTCAAGTCCTGTATAAATAACGGGATATTTCGCCCTGGATTAATAAATTGCGTATATGTATCGGTAATGACTTCGTTTTCAATCGTCACCATTGCCAGTTGAATAATCCGGTCACCTTTTGCAGGGGAATGGCCCGTTGTTTCAATATCGACAACGACATACTTTTGCGTGTTCATCTTAGCCCCTCTTTCTTAGGTGATTGCCTAAAAAAATTGTAACATATCCTGTCGTTTTCCGCTTTCAAGACGAAAATTCAATCTTCTTCTCTAAGCTTTTGCGAAAAAGAAAAACAGCCCCGAAACTTTCTAGGGCTGCTCTGTTTACATAACGGTCGCTTCGGGCTCGTAATGGATAATTTCTTTGATTTGATTGTTGGCATCCATAATAGCAACGGTAGGTTTGTGGTCACGGGCATTTTCGTTCATCACATAAGCATAAGATAGAATAATGACGATATCCCCGCGCTGCACGAGACGCGCTGCCGCTCCGTTGACACAGATTACGCCACTGCCGCGCTCTCCTGCAATGATGTACGTTTCAAAACGGGCGCCATTGTTATTGTTGACAATATGCACTTTTTCGTTGGCCAGCATGCCAACTGCATCCAGCAGATCCTGATCGATTGTAATGCTTCCCACATAATTTAAATCGGCTTCTGTCACCGTGGCACGGTGAATTTTTGAATTGAGCATCATTCTAAGCATGGTTGAGTTCTCCTTTAGGTTGAAAAATAATATTGTCGATCAAACGGGCTTTCTCAAACTGTACGGCAAGTGCCAAAATAGCATCGTTTTGAACGTCCGCCACCAATGTTGGGTAATCCAGCAGCTCAATATAATCCACTTTTCCAGATGTGTGTTCATTCAAATACTGGGTCATCGGTTCTAGTGGATCCTGGCCTTGCAAAAATAAGGCTTTGCCCATTTCCAATGCTTTTCTCAAATAAGGTGCCTCTTCCCGTTCAGTTGGACTTAAATAAACATTGCGCGAGCTTTTCGCCAGTCCATCCATTTCCCGAATGGTCTCCCCTCTGCTGATCGTCAGCGGAAAATTAAAATCTGCCACGAACGATTCGATGATGGCAAGCTGCTGGGCATCTTTCTGGCCAAAATACGCCACGTCGGCTTGGGTTAAATGAAACAGTTTGGTGACCACTTTTAAGACTCCGTCAAAATGGCCGGGCCTCTTGGCGCCGCATAGTACATCAGCCAATTTGCCTGCACTTATGTTAATTTGGCTATCACGCGAATACATTTCTTCCACACTTGGCGCAAAAATAACGTCCGTTCCCGCCCCTTCAGCTAATTGCCGATCGCGCTCCAAGTTTCTTGGGTAACGATCGAAATCTTCATTCGGGCCAAATTGAGCCGGGTTGACGAAAATGCTCATGATCACCTGATCATTTTCCGCTTTGGCTTTTTCAACCAAAGACAAGTGGCCCTCGTGCAAAAAGCCCATCGTTGGCACAAGGCCAATGGTGTAGCCCGTTCTTTTGGTTTCTCGAACCCAGTTTTTCAGTTCGTCCACCGTTTGTAAAATCAACAATTTTTTCTCTCCTCTCGGGAAGAAAACCATATAAAAAGCCCTTCCGCCGAAAAAAAGACAGAAGGACAGTAAATGTGTGTTTGGTTTCCTCCGTCCCTGTCGTGTAAATGATCAAGGCAGATCTGTTTGTTATGAAATTTAAGGGTCTTGCGGTTGTTCGGTGCAGTTCGCAAGCGATACCGCCCGTTAAAACCACTATACCAGAATCTCAGAAAAAAACATATTCTATGCTTGGTGAATGAGGTGGATTCGAATGTGAAGACCTCTGTAAAAAATCATTTCTTCTAATCCGCCATTTCGATGTCAGCCGAATAAATGCCATGAAGCTTGCCATCCGCTGTCCGCAATTGCAGCACGCCATCATCGGTAATTCCTTCCGCAATGCCTTCAAGCGTCTGATTTGTCATTCTTGCCCGAACCAGATGGCCGATGGTCGTTGAATAACTTTCCCATAAAATTTTAAGCATACCGAAACCTTCTTCGATGTACACCTGTGTATAGATTTCCATATAGTACAGCAAAGACTGAACCAGTTTTTGGCGGCTTACCAGGCCTCCGCTTTCCATTTTCAGCGAAGTCGCAATATCCTGAACTTCCGGATCAAAATCCTCTTTGTCCTGATTGATATTCAACCCAATGCCAATAATCAACGCCTGTATGCCATCAGCATCTGACTGCAGCTCTGTCAGGATGCCTGTGCATTTTTTGCCGTTCAGCAAAATGTCATTTGGCCATTTGATTTTCGGCTGCAGCCCGGTTACTTCTTCGATGGCTCTGACGACCGCTACAGCAGCAACCAGCGTGAATTGCGGCGCTTTTTGAGGCACTACATCCGGTCGCAGGATAATACTCATCCAAACGCCCTTTCCGGCTGCCGAATCCCATTTCCGAGCCATTCTGCCGCGTCCGGCTGTTTGGGCTTCTGTCAGTACTACCGTACCGTCTGGAGTGCCTTCCTGTGCCAGCTGGTGCGCAATAATTTGAGTTGAAGAACAGCTTTCCACGTATTCGATTTTTTGGCCAATCCGTTTGGTTTTCAAACCTGTTTGAATGGCCAGTGGCTCCAATGTATCGGGAATGGAAACCAGACGGTAGCCTTTTTTCTTGATTGACTCGATAGCATAGCCTTTTTCTTCAAGTTCTTTAATGTGTTTCCAAATTGCGGTTCTGGAAATGCCGAACTCGTCTGCCAGTTGCTGGCCGGATATCGCTTCCCCGTTCGACTCGATCAAACGCTTGGCCAATTTATGTGTGACGGTGATATTCATGGAGAAACCAGTCCTTTATGAGTTCTTTGTCATTCTTTAGTTCACCGTAAACAATATGCTTTTCCATTTTTTCAATCCACTTTTTGAGCCACGGACCTGAACGATCTCCGCTCCATTGCATCAAATCCTGACCATTTGCTGCGAGATCAGATTTTGATTGGATAGGCAATTGTTTTTTTGCTACTGCAGCATCCAAGTTTTTGCCTGTTGCACGCGAAGCCATTTCTAGTTGGTCGATTGAATACTGATAAATTATCCAGTTGTCCCACAGTTCGATCCGCGCCAAAACCAAACTCTGCTCAATAAGACGCTTTTCCTCATTGGAAAACCGATAAGCCTTCACATCTGAAAATGGCCGGTTTTGTTTAGCCAACAAATAAAACCAACCATAAACAGATTTTTCGTTTGGCTTGTAAAGTGTCCAGTCCATTTCGAAAAGATGGCCTGCAGGCAAAACCTCTGTCAGTTTGGTTTTCTCCAAGTAGTTCATACTTTTTTCGGTATTCGGATTGATGAATACTTTATCTAATTCCGATTTCAGCCGTTCGACAGCAATTGATCCGATTAGTTTGGCATGGCGCTGGATCGATTGGAGGGTTTTTTCTTCAATTACAAAATCCAGCTGGCCGGAAAACCGCACCGCTCTCAGCATACGCAAAGCATCTTCTTGAAAGCGCTCATCCGGATCTCCCACCGATTGGATAAGTTTCTTCTGAAGATCATTTTTTCCGCCAAACGGATCAATGATGTCCAACTCTTCTGTCATTGCCATCGCGTTGATGGTAAAATCTCGTCGCTTTAAATCTTCTTCAAGTGACTGAACAAACTCGACTGCATCTGGACGGCGATTATCCGAATAGCTGCCTTCTGTGCGAAACGTCGTCACTTCGATGCCTTCCCCATCTAAAAGTACCAGAACAGTTCCGTGTTCAATTCCTGTATCGACCGTTCGTTTGAAATGTCTTTTCACCTGCTGGGGAGATGCTGAAGAGGCAATGTCAATATCGTGCGGTGTTTTGCCCAGTAGGAAATCACGCACGGCACCACCGACCATATAAGCTTCAAAGCCAGCACCTTTCAAAATCCCAATGATCTTGATGGCTGTTTTCATCGTTCTGCATCCTTGTTTAACAACCGTTCGTACAACTCTTCGTATTGCTCCAAAATTTTAGTGGAATGAAAACGCTCCGATACTGTCGACAATGCTCCTTGCTGCAAATGTTGCAGCAATACGTTATCACTAAGCATTTTTACAGCATAATCGGCAGCCTGCTGCGTATCGCCCAATTCAACCAAGTAACCATTGATACCCGGCTCAATAATTTCCGGCATGCCGCCAATATTCGCTCCAATCACTGGAACACCACACGCCATGGCTTCCAGCAGGACCAAACCAAATGCTTCTTTTTCTGAGAGCAGAAGTTTGATGTCGCTAATGTTGTAAAACTCAGCAACACCATCCCGCTTGCCAAGAAACAAGACATGTTCATTCAATCCAAGTTCCCGCACCTGCTGAATGATCCGGCCCATCTCGGGTCCATCACCCACCAATAGCAATTTGCAGTTTATGTGTTGGCGAGTCAGCGAGAACGTCTCCACAACATCCTGCACCCGCTTGACATTTCTGAAGTTTGAAACGTGAATCATCACTTTTTCGTCGGTATTTATTCCCAACTCTTCTTTAAGCTTTGCAGAATCTTTTTGGGAATATTCTCTTTCATCGACAAAATTATACACCGTTTCGATGGTTTTATCGGGCTTGATCAAATCATAAGTCTGGTCTCTCAGTGAATCCGAAACCGCTGTTACGATATCCGACTTTTCAATGCCATAGCGGATCGCTTCTTTTAATGAAGAGTCAGACCCTAGCACCGTAATATCCGTGCCGTGTAAGGTCGTCACGATGCCAATATTGGACCCGGCCATATCACGTCCGAGAATGGCGCATACGGCATGGGGAATCGCATAGTGGACATGCATCAAATCCAGTTCTTCGTTTTTGATTACTTCCGCAATTTTCGTGGCCAGTGCAATGTCATAAGGCGCATACTGAAACACCGAATACGTATTGACTTCCACCTGATGGCTAAAAATATTGGCATAGGTCTTATTTAACCGAAAAGGAGTACTGGATGTAATAAAATGCACTTCGTGCCCTTTTTCTGCCAGCATTTTTCCTAATTCCGTAGCAATCACCCCCGACCCTCCAACTGTTGGATAGCAAGTGATGCCGATTTTCATTTTCCGCACAGTGTTCTCTCCTATCCTCTTCGCTCTCCGATCAAACGCCAGTCGACAAATCCTTCTTCCAGCCCCTTTAACAGCACTTCAGCTGTTCCCATATTGGTCGCAAGTGGAATGCCGTAAACATCGCACAAACGAATCAATGCAGTCACATCAGGCTCATGTGGCTGTGCAGTCAACGGGTCTCGGAAGAAAATAACCATATCCATTTGATTTTGGGCGATCATCGCACCAATTTGCTGGTCGCCTCCGAGGGGACCAGATTGGAAGCGGATGACGGGCAAGCCGGTCCCATCAATGACGCGCTGCCCTGTTGTCCCTGTTGCGTAAAGTGTATGTTGGGCCAAAATTGGCTGATAGGCAGTCACAAATTGGATTAGGTCATCTTTTTTTCGGTCATGGGCAATCAAAGCGATTTTCATAGTCTCTCCCCTTTAAACGATAATATGTTCTAATCCATAAATAAGTTCTTCTTTTTCCATCACAGTTTCAATGGATAAAACGACGCCTGACATAAACGAGCCGCGGTTAAACGAGTCATGGCGCAGTGTTAGAAGCTGGCCATCTCCACCGAGCAGAACCTGCTGATGAGCTACGAGCCCAGGCAAACGCACGCTGTGGATACGCATGCCATCGTAATTGGCACCCCGCGCACCGGGAATGGTTTCTTTTTCACGGACATGTCCTTGTTCATGAATGGGACGTTCCTGGGAAATCAAATGAGCCGTTTTCATCGCTGTTCCGGACGGAGCATCCAACTTTTGGTCGTGATGCATTTCAATAATTTCAATATCCGGCAAATACTTGGCTGCCTGTTCTGCAAACTTCATCATCAAGACGGCACCTACTGCAAAATTCGGGGCAATGATGCAGCCTATTTTTGACTCTTTTGCGAGTGTAGTCAGTTCTTCCAACTGCTCATCTGAAAAGCCCGTCGTTCCAACAACTGGACGTATGTTTAATTCTAAGGCTTGTTTGGTGTGGTCGTATACAAATTCAGGTGTGGTCAAGTCAACCAGCACGTCCGGGTGGGTTTCCGAATAGAGTGCTTTCAGGTCTAAAAAGATTGGTGCTGTATAGTCAGACGGAAATAACTTTGTATCGGCTAAGGTCTTTCCAACTTCTTTATAATCCAGAACAGCTACCAATTCCATGTCCGGATTGTTCATTACGGTATGTACGGCTTCTTTGCCCATTTTTCCTCGTGCCCCTGCAATTGCTACGCGAATTGTCATTTGTCTCCATCCTTTCGTGTCCAACGGTCTTTGTCTCTGCTGTTGAATTTATCCATTACTCGGTCATGGGCCTGCGCCAAATCAATGTCCATCGAGTTTGCCATGCAAATCAAGACGAACAGGACATCGCCCATTTCTTCTTCAATGCTGTTTTCAGTTTCGGAACTTTTCTTTTTCTTAGGTCCGTATTCGTGCATGACTTCTCTGGAAAGTTCACCTAGTTCTTCTGTCATCCGGGCCATCATTTCCATCGGCTGAAAATAACCTTCTTTGAATTGTCCAATATACTCGTCAACATCTTGCTGCAACTGTTTCATGGATTTATCACTGTTCATGCCATCACACTCCTCAATCAATCGTAAAGAAAACTGGTGATGTTGTCAAAATACTAAAATTGAACGATAATACAAAAGGAATTATTTACGAAAGGAGCTTAGCTAAATTGAAAGAACTGAAAATAAAAAACATATTTTTTATCTTGTTAGGTGCGGCCATTTATAGTTTTGGCTTTGTTCACTTTAATATCCAAAATGAATTGGGTGAAGGCGGATTTGCCGGAATTACGTTGATTTTGTATTTTTTATTCCATTGGGATCCGGCATTGATGAACCTGCTCTTAAACATTCCGTTATTTTTCGTTGGCTGGAAACTGTTGGGCAGAAAAGTGTTTTTTTATACCATTATCGGAACAGTTGCGGTTTCTGTATTTCTGAAGATTTTTCTGGTCTATGAGATTCAAATTAACTTGCAGGACGATCTTTTTTTGGCAGCTTTATTTGCTGGCGTTTTTGTTGGAGTAGGCCTTGGCATTATTTTTCGTTTTGGCGGGACTACAGGTGGAGTTGATATTCTTGCGCGTCTGGCGCAAAAATACATTGGCTGGAGCATGGGAAAGACAATGTTTCTGTTTGATGCAGCCGTTATTATGCTGTCTTGGCTGACATTTCTCGACCACCGTTCCATGATGTATACACTAGTAGCCGTATTTGTGGGAGCTCGTGTCATTGATTTTGTTCAGGAAGGTGCTTATGCAGGACGCGGGGCATTGATCATTTCAAATTCACAAGAAGAAATCGCCAGCCGGATCGCTGTCGAAATGGATCGAGGCATTACCATTCTGCGCGGTTATGGACATTTCACAAAAGAAGAACGTGAAGTCCTGTACTGTGTGGTCGCGAGAAATGAAATTGTCCGATTGAAAAGCATCATCAATTCCGTTGATCCCCACGCCTTTGTTTCCTTAATGGAAGTCCATGACGTGATGGGCGAAGGATTTACTCTTGATGAAGAAAAAAGGCCGATTGGGTGATCTCGTACTGAAAAGCTTTCCAAATATGGACATAGAAAAAACGGCCCTTTTACGGGGCCGTTTTTTATGAACGGTTCATGCTTGTGTAAATCAAGATCAATCGTCCCAGTTCAAGAACTGCAACTGCAGTAGCTGCGACATACGTCATCGCGGCTGCACTTAATACTTTTTTAGCATGGCGTTCTTCATCGTTTCGAATGATGTTGTGCGACAGCAATTGATCCATTGCCCGGTTAGAAGCATTGAACTCCACTGGCAATGTGACCAATTGGAAAACCACACCGGCTGCCAACAGGATAATCCCGATCAACAGTGCCCCACTCCAAGCGGAAAAGAACCCAATCATGATAAATACCCATGACATATTCGATGAAATATTTACGATTGGCACCAAACGATGGCGAAGGCGCAAAAACGAATAGTCTTCCGCATCCTGTATCGCATGTCCAACTTCGTGAGCTGCGACTGCTGTTCCAGCAACAGAAGCTTCATGATAGTTATGGCTGCTGAGTGCCACAACTTTGGTCATCGGATTGTAGTGGTCGCTGAGCATACCGCGGCTCTCTACGACTTTAACATCCTGAAGATTGTTGGCATCCAAAATGGTGCGTGCTACTTGCGCCCCTGTGTGGCCGGAAGTAGAGCGAACTTTCGAGTACTTTTTGTATGTTCGTTTTAATTTAAATTGAGCCCAAATCGGGATGATCAGCAACAAGATAAAATATATGATATAGCCACCAAAACCCATGTGTAAATCAACACCTCTCCTTTGCTTTATACTCTTATTTTACTTGGCTTAGTCAATTATGGTCAACCGAAACGGATTGCGATCGGTTCAGATGAGCCACAAAAAAGGCGAAACTGACACAGATTATGGACAGCCAGAATGTAAAGTAGCCGATTTGGCTGCTGTACTCACTTAAGGTACTGTAAATTGGCATTTGCCCAAAGACATAATCGATGACATCATTGTGCAAAGTCCAGACGGCAGTTAAGGCTACCGAAATCCAACCAAAGCGATAATGTTCTATATAGAGAACCGCTTGAAGTGCCATAGCGAAATGAGAACCAATCAACATCCAGCCAATCAAACCAATCGAACCGGTTTCCCAAAGCGTCAGCAAGTTCATTACAACTGCCCACAAACCATATTTGATCAAAGTCACAAAAGCCAAAGCTTCAATTAATCGATTCCGTTTGCCAAAAATCCACAACCCTAGAACGATGGTGAAAAACAGACTTGCGGTTGGGCTGTCGGGAACAAAGATTAAAAAGATCGGCTCCGTTATTGCCAATTGCCAGCCATACCATATGTATCCATATATTGTTCCACCCAAGTTGACAAAAAACAATAAAATTAAAAATGGCCGGTACATCAGCCAGGCGGAAATTTTAATTGCGAAAGATTGCATGATGATCTTCCTTTCAGGGTAGAAAAAAAGAGCCGGTTTCCCGGCTCTTTATACTTTTTATTATTCAGCTTCAAGGCCTGAAATAAATTCAGCTAGAACTTGCAGATCTTCTTCTGATCCGTCAACACCGACTTCAAATGAAGGAGGCATGGTTTGCGCTCCATCTGCTTCGATACCGTTGACAGCAATTTCAGCGATCTCTTCTGGTGACAAGCCAGTGCCAACAAGCGTTGGACCAACTGCCCCTTCAAGGTTATCACCGTGACAACTGATACATGCTGAAGCAGAGTAAATTTCATATCCAGGATCAGTTGTATCAATTTCAACTTCTTCCGTAATTTGTCCTTGCGCTTCAGCAGCTTCCCAGTCATGATTTGCTACCGATTCCCATGTAAGGAATATGATAGAAGCCACAGCAAGAAGCATAAATCCTGTCGGCAATGGACGTTTCGAAGGACGTCTTTCCGGTCCGCGGTCTAAGAATGGAGCCAACATCAGTGCACCGAAAGCTAGACCCGGCATAATGATGGCACCCACGACGTTAAATGGTCCGGAAGCAAATTCATATTTCAGTAATTGGTATAAGAACAAGAAATACCAGTCAGGCAAAGGAATATATGCTGTATCAGTCGGATCAGCCTGGCCTTCAAGAGGCGACGGATGAGCAACAGTCAAAAGCAAATATCCAATCAAGAAGACTGAACCAATCATCCATTCTTTCAAAAGGAAGTTTGGCCAGAAAGCTTCTGTTTTACCAGGGTATTCGGAGTAATCTTTAGGAACATTCGGCTTACGGAATTCCATACCTGGAACACGCGAATCTCCTACAAATTTCATCCCTTTTCCGCGATGCATAGTGTTCCCTCCTTAATAAATCCGTGTTGCGGACTAAATTATAGCGGTCCTGAAATACCTTGTCTTCTGATCATGATAAAGTGAGCAGCTAGCAACCCAAGCAAAGCTGCAGGCAAGAAGAAGACGTGGATAGCAAAGAATCGTGTCAAAGTCTGTGCACCTAGAATTGTTGAATCCCCGGCAAGCAGAATTTTGATTGTTTCCCCTATCACTGGTACAGATGCTGCAATTTCAATCCCAACTTTTGTAGCAAATAGGGCTTTCATATCCCATGGCAACAAGTAGCCTGTGAAACTTAATCCAAGGATAACGCCGAATAGCAAAACGCCAACGACCCAGTTCAGTTCACGAGGTTTCTTGTAAGAACCCGTAAAGAATACTCGCAGTGTATGAAGGAAAATCATAACAACTACAAGAGAAGCTCCCCAGTGGTGCATCCCACGCACAATTTCTCCAAAAGCAACTTCGTTTTGAAGATAATAAACCGACTGCCAAGCATTTTCAATATCTGGTACATAATACATTGTTAAGAACATACCGGATAAGATCTGAATCACTGTAATGAAAAATGTAAGTCCTCCAAAACAATAAACAAATGCTGAAAAGTGGTGTGCGGGGTTTACGTGCTCAGGTACTTCATGGTCAGCAATGTCACGCCAGATAGGCGTGATGTCTAATCGCTCATCAACCCAATCATATAACTTGTTTAGCACTGGTGTCGTACCCCCTAACTATTAAACTAATGTGTTTTCTCTTACTGCACCGATAGCAACAAAGCCATCCTGGTCTCGTACTTCGTACTCATCCAGTGGCCCAAGCGGTGGTGTTCCTGGAATATTCTGTCCGTTTTTTTCATAACGGCCTGCGTGGCATGGACAGAAGAATTGTGTCGGATTTTCTGGATCTCCGGCCCAGTTCACTGTACATCCTAAATGTTTGCACACAGGTGAAAGCGCGATTAACTTATCGCCTTCTTTATACACCCAAGCTGAATTTGTCACTTCAGATACGTACCATGCATCCGTTTGTTCGTATGAAAAGTCAACACGTACTGGTTCTTCAGTGATATCAGCTACAGCTTGATCAGTTAAAACGAAATCTCCGCCTTCATGTTGCTGAAGTATCGGGTCTACCGCAAAACGAACCATAGGCATCAACATTCCTGCTGCCATAAAGCCGCCTACACCTGTTAATGTGTAGCCTAAAAATTGACGTCGTGATACACGATTATTACTCATCCTTTTCCCCCCTCTAACATTCAAGGTCAGTCCAATGGACATACTCATTCAAATATAATTACTAGGACAACCTAATGATATATCAATCAAATCTTTAGGTCAATATCGCAATCAGCGTATTCACAGAGTTTGTGAACATTTCATGAATGATGTGACCATTCTTTCGTAAATCGCGGCAATACTTGTCTCAACTGATCTTCCATGACCGATTTCTTAAAGGATTGGTCCATATCTTCGATGGGAATTGCAGGTAGCCATAAAACATTTTTCAGGCTGTCAATGGTTCGCCATTCAGAATCGGTCGTCAAATAAAACACATGCTTGAACTCTGTCTGTTGCAGTTCTTCTGATAGTTCATCCGCAATTCGCTGCCGATTCGCTATTTTGGCATAAGAAACGGGCGGAAGCAAAAGTATCCGCCCTTTAAATTGCTTTTCCAATAATGCAGTTAAAGTTTGCAAGTATTCCGAAGCCCCAGCACTTGGTTTCATTCCGTTGGCACTTAAATCCAACTGAAGCAACGGCACTACTGCTGTATCCACATAATCCTGCTGCTTTATATACTGATCCATCTCTTTTCCAACAAAGTACATAAGATTTACTCACTCTCCGTTTTTTTGAAAGTTTTAAACGCTTGAAGCATCGCGGACAGTTCGAAAAACCGTTCACGATCATTGGCGTCCAATGCCTCATCAATTTGCTTGTAAATTGTTTCTTCTTGGAAGGTCAACATGCTTTCTTCAAGAATTTTCTCAGCAATTAAGCGATCCTGTTCGTTGACTGAAGCATTTTTAGGCATATACGGGTTTTCTTCCAACACTGATAAGTAGAGCGCTGGCGGCGGAATGCTCGGAAAGTTCAATTGAACATACAAATCGTCGTCGGGGTTCAGCCGCAAATCGTGAAACGACTTTTCTGCATCTGCTGTCATTAAATTTCCTTTATAAAATCGAAAAGGTATTTCTTTCGACTCGGTAGAGGACATGACCATGGCACGCGGACAATAATGTGCTTCTTCAACAAAATGGGTTTTTTCAAGCAGGTCTTCGTTGCTCAACATGTAATTAAGAATCCAAATGCATTCACGTCTTTTCATCTTGTACGATTGCAGAAACCAACGGACAAATTGCTTTTTTTCACCAATAGAAACTGAAGCGGTCATGAGTTTTCCTCCTCTCATTCAAACGATTGCTGCCAGTCAAACCACTCAGGATTTTCAGGCTCTAATGCCTGCAACTCTTTAATAATTTCGAGGGCAGCTGCTCGTTTTCCTTCTTCAATTAAAAATAAGGCGTATTTTTTAAGAAATGCGGAGTCATCTTTAAAAGATGGATAAGCTTTTTCGTAATAGGCAGTAGCTTGTTGATAATTTTCAGATCGTTCGTAGGCTTCTGCAATCATTGGGTATAGACCAGCCCAATCATCCCCGCTTTCAATTACCATTGCAGCAAGTTCCAACACGTCTTCATCCTGTTCTTCTGCATGGAAATACGATACCAGCGTATAAATGGCCTCCATGTATTCCGGGTCCAATGCGATGGCCTGGCGTAAATGGCCTACACCCTCTTGTGCTTTGCCAAGTTTCATGGCCAGTTTGCCAGCGAACAAGTATAATTCTTTATCAAATTCGTCTCTAGCGATACCTTCGCTTATTGCTTGATAAGCGGCTTCATAGTCTTCCGACATGTTCAGGCTTTGCGCCTTCAATAGGTAAGCAGAAAAATAATCCGCATCGACCCGAATCAATTCATCCAACCGGCGGACAGCCATTTCGTATTGGCGTGTCTGGAAAGCGGCAAAAGCGGCCCCAAACAGGACATCTGGCGTAGCGGAATCTTCCAAGGCTTTTTCGTAATAAGGCAATGCTTCTTCATATGCAGCTCCAGCACTGTAAACCTCTGCAAGCCGTTCAGAAATGTTGACACCTTCGATGACAACCTGTTGGGCTTCAAGCTCTTGATAGATCTTTGCCGATTCCAAATAACGGCCCGAATCCAGCAACAATTCTGCTTTCGCTTGCTGCAGCAGCGGTTCATCCGGCATCAGTTCAATCGCTTCGTTCAAGCGGTTCTCAGCTGCTTCAAGCAAACCTTGCAGCTGAAACAAGTCCGCTAGTGTGACAAGTGCCTGTGCATATAATTCATCATCTTTGGGCACTTCCATTAATGCATTCAAAGCGTCGTCTTCCCGATCGGCATCGATCAGCAAATTGGCCCGGTCAATAATCAGCTGTGCTTCTTCCGGAAAAATGTATTGCAAATGTTCCAGCACTTTAATAGCCTCTTCTACAAAGCCAATTTCTGCGAGCCATTCCGACAACCCATATTGTTCATCGGGATCCCCCTGCAGCAAATAGCTCTCCAACAATGTATTTAGGAGATTTGGATCTCCTTGCTCCACCGCTTTTTGTATCTCTTGTAAGTTAGCCATTCTATCACCTTTTCCTTCACGTTCTTACTCTCATCCTACACCAAAGAATGTGTTTATCATAATAAAAAAACTCTCCATTAGGAGAGTCAATTTGTCAGTAAATTCAGTTGTTCAAAGAAGTTCGGATAAGAAATTGATATACATTCCGGATCGTCAATCACAATTTCCCCAGAAGCTGCCAATGCCCCAATGGCCGCCATCATGCCAAGACGGTGATCCCCGTAAGAAGTCATTGCAGCACCTGTCAATGGTGTTGGCCCGTGAATGATCATGCCATCTTCTGTCGCTTCGATGTTTGCGCCCATTTTCGACAATTCCTTGACCACTGCAGCAATGCGGTCGGTTTCCTTGACCCGAAGTTCTTCAGCGTCTTTAATCACAGTTGTGCCTACTGCCTGTGTCGCGATGAGAGCGATTAATGGAATTTCATCGATCAATCGTGGAATTAAATCTCCGCCGATTTCGATTCCTTTTAACGCACTTGAAGTGACAGTCAAATCAGCTGAACGTTCTCCTTGCGTATCAATCTCTTCTATTTCAACAATGCCGCCCATTTGTTCGACTACATCCAAAATACCAGTCCGCGTCGGATTGATGCCAACATTTTTTAATGTTACTTTGCTGTCATCTGTAATCAAAGCTGCCCCAATCATAAACGCAGCAGAAGAAATATCACCAGGAACTTGTACATGCGCGGCCGTCAACTTTTGGCCACCTTCCAGTTTAATCACGTGATCTTCTCGTGTAATCGTCGCCCCGAAATGTTCCAACATGATTTCTGTATGGTCGCGCGAAGCAATCGGCTCATGAATGATCGTTTTGCCATTTGCTTTTAACGCAGCTAACAAAATTGCAGATTTTACTTGTGCACTAGCTACTGGCAAAGTATAATCAATCGCTTTTAGCGCAGTTCCTTGAACTGCTAATGGTGTATATTGTCCGTCCATGCGCCCACGGATATCTGCACCCATTTCACGCAGTGGATTGATGATGCGCTTCATTGGACGTTTGGCTATTGATTCGTCACCCGCCATTACAGAATGAAAACCTGTTCCAGCCAATAAGCCGAGCATTAGGCGAGTCGTCGTTCCCGAGTTGCCAGTATCCAATACTTCTGACGGCTCCAGCCAAGAATCTTCACCTTCGCTTTGGATGGTCACCAACTGGTCTGTAATATCGATTTTAACACCTAGTTTTCTAAAGCAGGAAATGGTGCTTAAACAGTCATCTCCCATTAAAAAGCCTTCTACAGTCGTCGTACCTGTTGCCATTGACCCGAACATGATGGCTCTATGGGATATTGATTTGTCACCTGGCACTTGAATGCTGCCTTTTAGGGTCGGTTTTTTATAAGTTAGCGATAATGCCATCGGCTTATCCGTCCTTTCAGGAAATATACGAATCGTAAACTGTCCGTGCGGAAATGCATTTTTGTGCACGGTCACGGTCTTCTGCTGTTTGGAAACTGATAACGAGAATACCGAAAACATCTTCTCGCGTTTCCAGTATACGAATGTTGACAATGCTGATCTCTTCTTCTGCCAAATAGCCCGTCAGTTCCGAAATGCTTCCGGGAACATCCGGTATATCAATGTAAAGATCAAAAACAGAAAACATTGCACCATGCCCCGCAATTGGAAGTTCGTCCCGCACCATTTTTGCATGCGAAAAAAACTGTTGAATCGGTTCTGGATCATTTTTCACAAGCATATCTTTTAGTTGATCCATCTGCTCCATCCAGTTGCTAAGTTGCTGAACGATCATAGCGTTGTTCTGCGTTGTGATATCCCGCCACATTTCCGGATTGGCTGAAGCAATGCGCGTTGTATCGCGGAATCCACCAGCAGCCAATTGCCGGGCAAACGGAAATTTATCTTCTTGGTCAAGTTGGTGGACAAGTGAAGCCGCAATCAGATGTGGAAAGTGACTGACGATAGCAGTCATGTGGTCATGCTCTTCAGCAGCGAGCACTTCCACTTTTGCTTTTGTAACAACTAACAAATCCTTCAAAAACTGAAGGCGTTTTTCGTCCGTGTTGTCTCCAGGCGTTAAAATATAAAAGGCATTTTCAAATAAGACCTCTTTCGCAGCCTCGACACCGCTCTTATGCGAACCGGCCATTGGATGCCCGCCAATAAACAAGTGATTGAGTCCTTTTGCCGCTTCCATAATCTGCAATTTCGTGCTGCCTGTATCCGTCAAGATGACGTCGTCTTTCAGACTCCAGTATTTGCTTTGTTCCATCAGCTTAATTGTAGCACCAACTGGCGTAGCAAAGACGATGATATTTGCTTCGGATGCGGCTTGTTCAAGTGATGGCGGAGAACTATGTATAATGCCCATTTTAAACGCTTTTCTGGCAGTTGATGGATCGGCATCATACCCTGCCACATGAACATCCGGATTGCGTTGAAGAGCTTTTGCTAATGAACCGCCAATCAAGCCCAATCCAATGATTAAAATATGGGTCGTCACTTCGAACTCACCTGGCTTTTAGCGGCCAAATCGGGACGCAATTTTATGGCTTCATTCAAATAAATGTGATGAATTTCTTTCTGGCCAAGTTCTGTATTGACGTGCATCATGACACGGATGCACAACGGCATGCCGCCAGGAACGTCCATTTCATGCGTACACATAACCGGGACATAGGTCCATTCCTCAATAGTTCGAACCGCTTTTGCAGGAAATGCTGACGAAATGTCTGTCGTCGTTGAGATGATGACAGAAGCAACTTGGTCCGGCTCAATGTTATTTTCCTTGGCCATTTCTAAAACTAGCCGGGCTGTTTCTTTTAGTACTTCTTCTGGCTGATCGGCAGAAACTGTAATGGCACCTCTGACTCCACGTATCATCAAATCACCTCTCCTATCTGTAAGACGAGTTTTTCATAAGCTGCTTGTGCACGCTGCTCTTCTATTTTTTCAACAAACGGCATGCCTGTCTTTTCAAGCAGCACAAAGTTCAACACACCTCTGGAAGATTTTTTGTCTTTTTTCATATAGGGCAACAAATCTTCAAATTGGATTTCCCGCAGCAAATGGAGGGGGTAACCGTTGACACCTGACCACTCTATAAATTTGTTCAGTTTAGCATGATCCGATAACAGCAAGGCGTATGCCATACCCAAAACAACAGCTTCTCCATGCGTAAGTTTGCCATAGCCAAGATGGCCTTCCAGCGCATGTGCCAATGTATGTCCAAAGTTTAAGTACTTTCGAACACCGCCTTCAAACTCATCTTCTTCAACGATCGCTGCTTTTACAGCAATGCCTTTTTCCAAATGCCGGTTCAAATCCTCTTCTGTCATGTCATTGAAATCACGAATGGCTAGCAATTCCTCCAACCATTCTTCGTTGGAAATAAACGCATGTTTGATCACTTCAGCCATACCAGAACGAACTTCTCCCGGCGGCAAAGTGGCAAGCAGCTTGCTGTCATATAAAACTGCTTCTGGTTGGTAAAAAGTACCGATCATATTTTTGCCCAACTCGTGGTTGATGGCTGTTTTGCCTCCAACTGCACTGTCGTGGGCTAAAATCGTAGTTGGCAACTGAATAAATGGAATCCCCCGCATAAAAGTTGAAGCAACAAACCCTGCGACGTCTCCAGTAGCCCCACCCCCAAAAGCCAATAGTAGAGAATCTCTAGAGCAGTTTTCGGATAGCAAAAAGCTGTGGCAAGCCATATAGGTCTCCACAGATTTTGCGCTTTCTCCGGCAGGAACCGTCCATACACGGACGTCCCATTCTGTTAAAAATTCCAATAAGTATGGCAAGTGAAGTTGTGCTACTTGCTCATCTGCAATAACGACAATGCGGTCTGCTTTCTCCAGCAAAGGGCGGTACTCATCAGCAAACAAAGCAAACGCACCCACACCGATATGAACTGAATAAGGACGATCAGCTTCGACTCGCAATTGTTTCATGCTTAAAACTCCTTCGTGTAGTTCTTGTAGTTCTTCAAGTTTTCTGCTAAGCGCGGCATTTGGTCTGCTTCAAATTGGTCAAGCAAAGCATTCGCCACTTCCCACGCCACTACATGCTCAGCCACAATCGACGCAGCTGGAACCGCACAGCTGTCAGAACGCTCGATGCTTGCCTGGAACGCCTCTTTCGTTTCGATATCAATACTTTGTAGCGGCTTGTACAAGGTAGGAATCGGCTTCATAACACCTCTGACGATAATCGGCATCCCAGTCGTCATACCACCTTCAAATCCACCCAAGTTATTGCTTTTGCGTGTATAGCCATTTTCTTCGTCCCACAGAATTTCATCATGAACCTCACTGCCGGGTTTTCTAGCCATTTCAAATCCTAAACCAAATTCCACACCTTTAAAGGCATTGATGCTCATAATCGCCGCTGCCAGTTTGGCGTCCAGTTTCCGGTCGTAATGGACATAGCTGCCAATTCCTGCTGGCATGCCTTCTACAATCACTTCCACTGTCCCACCGATAGAATCACCATTTTTCTTAGTTTGGTCGATTAAATCCGTCATCTGCTTGGTAACGGAAGGATCTGCGCAATAAACCGCATCGTTTTCTACAATTTCACGGATCTCGTCTGCGGTTTTCCCAAGGTAGCTCTCTGGGTTTACTTTAATTCCGCCAATTTCGGTCACATGTGAAACAATTTTAATGCCGAGTTCTGCAAGCAATTGCTTGGCCACTGCGCCAACGGCCACACGCACTGTTGTTTCGCGCGCTGAAGACCGCTCTAAGACGTTTCTCAGATCCCGGTGACCATATTTCATGCCACCGTTTAAGTCGGCATGTCCAGGTCGTGGACGCGAAATTTGGCGTTTCACCTCTTCTGTATCTTCGATCGGTTCAATTCCCATAATAGAAGTCCAGTGTTTCCAATCGTCATTTGTGACGACCAAAGCGACAGGAGAACCTAATGTCTTGCCATGCCGAACGCCAGAAACGATCTCTACCGTATCTTTTTCAATCTGCATCCGTCTTCCACGGCCATGTCCGCCTTGGCGTCTTTTTAGTTCTTTATTAACCAGGTCTGCCGTCAAAGGCAACTGTGCCGGCAACCCCTCTATGATGGCAGTTAATTGTGGACCGTGTGATTCTCCTGCTGTTAAATAACGCATTTACACTTTCTCCCTTCAACGTGCTAAAGTATTTATGTACCACTATACCATAAGGCATTTCTTCAATTCTATAAGAAAGTGACATAAAGTGAAACTTCAATCAATTGAAAATGAGCCTGCTTTTAAAGTTTTTGCTTCCAATAAAAAAACCGCCCCAAATTTGGGACGGTTTTTTCGATAACAGGGATTAGTTAACCCAGCTGTTCATTGTTTTTTCGTATGATACCAATTCTTCTTCTTTAAAGAAAAGGCCGATTTCGCGTTCTGCACTTTCAGCAGAATCCGAACCGTGAATCATGTTTTTGCCGACAGTAACGGCGAAGTCGCCGCGGATCGTTCCTGGAGCTGCATCTTTAGGGTTTGTAGCGCCCATCATTTGACGTGCAGTCAAAATAACGTTTTCGCCTTCCCAAACCATTGCGAATACAGGACCTGAAGTGATGAATTCAACCAATTCACCGAAGAATGGGCGCTCTTTGTGCTCGCCGTAATGCTCTTCAGCCAATTCAGTAGGAATCTGCATCAATTTAGCACCTGCTAAATGATATCCTTTTTTTTCAAAACGTGCGACGATTTCTCCAATTACGTTGCGTTGAACGCCATCTGGCTTAACCATTAAAAATGTTTTTTCCAATGTAAACACTCCTCTATTAAAAGCTCGGGCTTTTTGCCCACACTAAAAAATACTATCATTGTCGAACCATTTGTCAACCGCCAACTTAAAAATTGCGCTTGCCAATAAAGAATGCAATTTTGCGCATTGTTTTCACGGCTTGTCCTTTCGGCAAGAAAGAAAGTTCTCGCAAAGCTTTTTCCAAGTAGCGCTCACTCATCGCTTTCGCTTCTTCAATAGCCGAACTGTTTCGTATGGTCCGAACAACGCGCAATCGCTCTTCATTGGACAAATCTCTATTCAAATTTGCTTGCAGCATAGCGTAGATTTCAGGATCTTTCCGTGCACATAGAATGGGTAAGGTAATATTTCCCTGAATAAAATCGCTGCCTGCAGGTTTCCCTAACTCTTCATCTGTAGAAGTGAAATCAAGGATGTCATCGATAATTTGAAAAGACATGCCGATGAAATAGCCAAAACGGCGCAAATGTGCAGCTGTCTTTTCATCCGTACCGGAAACAAGTGCACCTAGTTCACAGCTTGAAGAAATCAACAACGCTGTCTTCCGTTTGATGCGCCGGAAATAATCGCGCAAGTTTTGGTCGAGCTTGTATTTGTCTTTGATTTGAATAATTTCACCGCGACAAACTTCAATCAATGTTTTTGACAGGATCTCGTGAACCCGTGGAGATTCAATTTCAGTAATTTGCTCCAATGCACGCGCTAAAATAAAATCACCAGTGTACATTGCCACGCTGTTGTTCCATTGCGCTTTGACAGTTGGCTGGCCTCTTCGGATTTCCGAATCGTCAATTACATCATCGTGGACCAATGAAGCCATATGAATCAGCTCAAGCGGCACAGCCACACGTTTCATGACATCGATATTGTAATCGCCAAACTTCCCTGCAAGCAAAACAAAAACAGGTCGGATTCGTTTCCCTCCGGCCTGCAATAAATGAAGAGACGCATCATTTAAAAGCAGAGATTCGGAATCCACTGCCTGTTCCAATTCCTTCTCGATCATTTCCAGTTCCGGTCTAAGGTCGGAATAGAGCAATTTCAACTTCATCTTTTCCACTTTAAATCCTTCTCCCGCTAGTTTACTTTTTTGATTCCTAGGTGGAGGGCTGCGGCGCCTCCTGTGTAGGGCTTGTATTTCACTTTTTCAAAACCGACTTCTGTGAACAGCTTCGCCAATTGTTTCATGCCGGGGAAAGATTTAGCCGATTCCTGCAGCCATGAATACTCTTTGTAGCTTTTAGCGAATAGTTTACCGAATACCGGCATAATGAATCGAAAATATAGTCTAAAAAATGGCTTGAAAACAATATTTTCAGGTTGTGACGTTTCGAGGCAAGCGATCATCCCACCTGGCTTAAGGACACGGTGCATCTCAGAAAGCGCTTGGCGGTAATCCGGTACGTTGCGTAATCCAAAACCGATTGTCGCAAAGTCGAAAGAATTATCGGGATAAGGCAAAGCCATGGCATTTCCTCGGATTAGCTCAATTTGCGGTATATCTTTGGTTTTTTCATGTCCAACGTTTAGCATGTTCTGGCTAAAATCAAGCCCGACAACCCGGCCTGTTTCCCCAACGGCTTCACCGAGTGCGATGGTCCAGTCGGCAGTTCCGCAACAAACGTCGATAGCCGCTGCCCCTTTTGGAACCTGCATTTTATACATCGTATCTTCACGCCATTTGTTGTGCTGCTGGAAACTAATGACCGAATTCATTTGGTCGTAGTTCTCAGAAATTTTTTCAAATACTTCGTGGACCTTTTGTTCTTTCGTTTTAGGCATATCAGTCATCCTTCTCGGGTCAGCTGCTCAGCTCTATGCTGGTGCGGGGTTATTTGATGGAGCAAAAATTGTGTCAATTCGTAATCAAGTGAACAGTCGGCTATAGCCGTTAAAATTTGCCCATGCAGGCTATCCAGTTTTTCCAGCAACCAATGTTCTGTGTAAATTTCGTGAACAAGATTGCCATTCAGTTCACGCAAAAAATGTGTATACTTTTTTGACTGCAGTAGCTTCAGCTCTTCAGCGTAACGTAAATAAAGCAATGTCTGTTTTGCAAGCTGCGTATATTCAGAAAAATTATAAAATCTATAAAATGTTAATAAAAGTTCAGTTTCAATGACCGTTATGGCTTCTTCGATCTCGTTCTCGGAGCGCATTGTTTTTTCAAAAAAAGAAGTTTTCTTTTCGCTCACTTGGATAATAGCAGATGCCAATTGCTGGACCATGGAAATGTTTTTAGAGTTGACTAACATCTGATAGTAAATTCCGCTGTAGAGGTCCCCTGCTAGCACCGTCAGCTGTTGCTCTTTGATGATGGGAACGTCTTCTCTGACTTGGTCATGGGCATGCAAAGCAGCATAGACAATGGACACCGTTTTTGCAGAAGATTCAATTTCAGCTGACCAATTTTTCCCGTCGAAAAAAGGCAATAGCAAAAAAAACAAACGAGACTCTTTGACGGACGGGCCTTCTGTAAATTGATCGAGAGTCCGCTGCTGTACAGCAGTCAATATCTCGACTTCCAAAGCATTAATTTTTGATTGTATTTGATGTCCCTTCATACTGCTTGCTCCATTCATGATTTAGCCATACTACTATAGTATATCACAGGCAAAGCCTTGCCTTCATCCAATATCGTTTATTTTTTAGCGTCGCTTTCAACGATACCGTGGGCAGAATGAATTTCCGCTTTCCCGCGAATTTTCATAGCTGAAGTGTGCTCCGTAAACTGAGCAATCATCACTTCGCCTTTGTCTAATTTTTCAGTATGGTGAAATTTTGTGTCGTTTCCTCGTGTTAATCCAATTACGTTCACGCCGTCTTCTTGTGCACGGATTACAATATATTCTGTCTGAGCCATTTTCCCACCTGCTTTTCCGTATTAGTTCATATTGATATATGTGATGACTTCCGAACGTTTGATATCGTCTGTTTCAAGAATTCCACGGGAAACAGCTGTCACTGTTTTGGAACCAGGTTTCTTGATTCCTCTCATTGTCATGCACATATGCTCCGCTTCAATCATTACATAAACTCCATGCGGATTTAAGGTCTCCATAAGTGAATCTGCAATTGTTGAAGTAATCCGCTCCTGAAGCTGCGGACGTTTTGCGACCGTTTCAACAGCACGTGCCAACTTGCTTAGCCCGGTTACGATCCCGTCACGCGGAATATAGGCGATATGCGCCTTGCCGAAAAATGGAACGAGGTGATGTTCACACATCGAGTAGAAAGGAATATCTTTGACGAGCACCAATTCTTCGTGTCCTTCATGAAAAACGGTTTTGAAATATTCTTTGGGATCTTCTTTCAATCCGGAAAATACTTCTGCATACATCTTAGCTACCCTTTTAGGCGTATCCTTCAGTCCTTCTCGGTTTACGTCTTCCCCAACCGCCTCTAAAATCATCGAGACAGCTTTTTCAATTTTATCCAGGTCTACTTTTTGCGCTTTTACATCTATCATTCTGTTTCCTCCTGTTGAAGACGAATCGGTTATTTTTTTGGCAGCAGGATGGCTGCCGGTAATTTTCATTTTACATTTTATGTAATGCACGTAGATTTTCAGTCACACTGCTTCGCCAAAACGTCTTATGCCTGTCGGAGCAGAACGGCCGCCTCCGCTTTTCTCACTGTCTAGCTCCGGGAGCCAGACCCTCGGGTCATAAGTCAACCCAGCTGTGCGGCAAAGAACGCCACCCTGCTGGTCTGCCTTATGCCTGTCGGGTCTAAACGGCTCCCTCCGCTTTTCTCACATGAATCGTAGCATACGCACAGGTGTTTCGCAAAATTGTTGACTCAAAAAAAGAATGACTTTTGCAAGATTGTGTCTCGCAAAAGTCATCCTATGTACAGAGGCTAAAGCTTACTTCACTGCGTCTTTAAGCGCTTTACCTGGCTTAAATGCAGGAACTTTGCTTGCAGCGATCTCAATTTCAGCGCCAGTTTGTGGGTTACGTCCTTTGCGGGCCGCGCGTTCGCGTACTTCAAAGTTACCGAAACCGATCAACTGTACTTTTTCACCTTTAGTTAGAGCGTCTTGAATCGTCTCAAATGCAGCGTCAACTGCTTTGGCAGCGTCTTTACGAGAAAGTTCAGCTGCTTCAGCAACAGAGTTCACTAATTCTGTTTTGTTCATGCTATTCACCTCCTCTCAAAGGGGATGCAACCATCAATCCTGTAAAAAGAGTATCACAACGAAAATCGCATAGCAACAACAAACAGCCCGCTTTTTCAATAAAACCACCAAATACTAACAAAATTTTCTAAAAAGGGGACATTTCTATTAAAAACGCGCTATCTCAATGTTTTTACTCTGCTAAAAAGATCGGTTCGTTTTCTTCATTTATTGTGTACGGCAGTGAATATGCTGGGACGACAGGATGATCTTCGTAAAGAATAAATCGAATATCCTGTCCAGCTTCTAACTCACCTTCATACTCCTGTAGAGCTGAATAAAGGTCCATAGCATAATCGATATAGACATCTCCACTGCCCGTAATCACCATTGGCAAATTCCGACCACTATAGGGACTGACAACTGTTGGCTCTTCAGAAAACCCCATTGCTTCGTGGTTAAATTTGTAAACGTTATCTGCTAGGATTTCAGAAATTGGCGCCTGCCCTCCGTTTGCACTTTTGCGGACATTGACAGATCTGATGGCTTCTGCTGCTTGCAGATCGACCAGTTTTACAGTAGGGCTTTCCTCAACGTCCATTAAGACATATTGAAAAATACCGCCTGTCTCAAATGCATTGGTAGGCACTTCTGCGGTGTAAGTAGGAACAATTAGCGAAAAATCAATTGGATACTTGATGTATTGATCAACTTCCATATCCCTTGTCTTTATCGGCAATAACCCACCAGTTGCACCTCTGTACTGATTGACCGCATTTTGGACAGTAATCAATTGATCTTCGTAGGGAACTTGATTTTCGGCTCTCTCACTTTGTGGATATCCGCATGAAGCCAAAAATCCCACAACGAGGAGAAGCAATGCAGCTAATGTTGTTTTTTTCATTTTTCTCACCTCATGCGCCGCCGGTAGGGCCGCTGAATACTGTGAATACCATGATAAAGAATCCAAGAATCAGCAAAATATATGCAACTAACGCAAAAAGAAATTTAAGGATGCCATTGTTCAGTTTGTATCTGCTTAAGTAGATAAAGCCCATTGAAATCATCAAAAAAGCAATTCCAGCAAATGATACCCACATTTTATCTAAAGCACTCATAATTGCCCGCCTTTCATAGTGTTTCAGTCAATAGTATAGCATAAAAAAAGAAGAGGCAGCTTGTAGCACCCTCTTCTTTTGTGACAATTAAAGTAAGTTAATCAAATCTTCCATCTCATTCTTTTTCATGCGTCCCATCAGCTTTTCAACTGCTTCGTCGGTGGATACCTCATCGAATAGAACCGAATAAAGTGCAGCTGTTATTGGCATAGGAACATTGTATGCATGCGATAACTGATAAGCCGCTTTTGTAGTTCGGATGCCTTCGACAACCATGCCCATTTCTTCCAGTACTTCGTCCAGAGACTTTCCTTTGCCGAGCATGTTTCCTGCACGCCAATTGCGCGAATGAACGCTCGTACAAGTGACGATTAAATCGCCCACTCCGGTCAACCCAGAGAAAGTTAAAGGAGTCGCTCCCATCTTCACACCGAGCCGTGCAATTTCTGCCAGGCCGCGCGTCATGATAGCAGCTTTGGCATTATCTCCAAACCCTAAACCATCCGTTATCCCAACTGCCAACGCAATAATATTTTTCAAAGCGCCGCCAATTTCAACACCAATCACATCCGTGTTCGTGTAAACACGGAAATAGTGGTTCATGAACAAATCTTGGATCCGGTTAGCCGCTGCGGTATTCTCACAAGCTGCTGTAACAGTCGTAGGGTGCTCTTGCACCACTTCTTCCGCATGGCTTGGCCCTGACAACACAACAACGTCTTCAATCCATTGTTCTGGTATCTCTTCACGAATCATTTCACTGATTCGCTTTAAAGAGTCCGGTTCAATGCCTTTTGAAACATGGACAAACAAAATTTTTCGATTCAGAATTTTTTTGATGTCCTGACAAACTTCACGGATGGCTTTTGTTGGAACTGCCAATACAAAAATGTCTCCGTGATGAACTGCCTGAGCCAAATCGCCGGTTGCTTTCAGGCTTTCTGGCAGCCGGGTATCTTTCAAATAGCGCTTGTTTGTATGTTGATTGATTTCATCCGCCTGTTCCTGGCGATGTGTCCAAAGCAATAAATCGTGACCATTTTGAGCGAGGACATAGCTCAATGCTGTTCCCCAGCTCCCTGCTCCAAAAACAGATACTTTTTCCATAAGCTGAAACCACCTTTTACCTTAAGTACGAGCTCTTGTAATCAAACGAAGAGGAGTTCCTTCGAAATCGAAGCTTTCACGAATCCGATTTTGCAAGAAACGTTCGTAGCTAAAGTGCATCAAGTCCGGTTCATTGACAAAGACCACAAATGTCGGAGGCTTGATTGCCACCTGCGTTGCATAATAAAGGCGCAAACGGCGGCCTTTATCAGACGGCGCAGGATTCATAGCAACTGCATCTTCAATGACTTCGTTCAGGGTACTTGATTGGATGCGTCTTGAATGGTTGTCGTTCACTTTATTGACAATTTCTAAAATGCTGTGGACTCGTTTGCCGCTGATCGCGGAAACAAACATAATCGGTGCATAATCCAAAAATAAGAAATGCTCACGAATTTTTCGCGTCATAACATTCATTGTTTTTTCATCTTTTTCGATGGCGTCCCATTTATTGACGATAATGATGACTGCTTTTCCAGCTTCATGAGCATAGCCGGCGATTTTTTTGTCTTGTTCCTGGATGCCTTCTTCTGCATTCAAGACCACTAAAACAACATCCGAGCGTTCAATCGCACGCAATGCACGCAAAACACTGTACTTCTCAGTTGTTTCATAGACTTTCCCTTTTTTACGCATACCGGCCGTATCAATAATGACATAAGGCTGTTCGTTGTATTCATATTGAGTATCTATAGCGTCGCGTGTTGTTCCGGCCACTTCACTAACAATAACTCTTTCTTCACCGAGAAATGAGTTGACCAAAGAAGATTTACCGACATTCGGGCGGCCAATCAATGAGAACTTGATCACATCATCTGGGTATTCTTCTTCGTCATCTTTCGGGAAGTTTTTGGCTACTTCATCCAATAGATCCCCTAATCCTAGACCATGTGATCCTGAAAGTGGGAAAGGTTCGCCCATTCCAAGTGTATAAAAATCATAAATCATGTGGCGCATATCGGGATTATCGATTTTGTTGACGGCTAAAATAACCGGTTTTTTTGCGCGATACAAGATCTTCGCTACTTGTTCATCTTGCGCTGTGACACCATCACGTCCGTTCACAAGGAATATGATGACATCCGCTTCGTCCATAGCAATTTCTGCTTGCTGGCGAATTTGTTCGAGGAATGGCTCGTCTCGAAGATCGATGCCTCCTGTATCAATAATGTTAAATTCATGTGTCAGCCAATCTGCAGAACTGTAAATACGGTCACGAGTCACTCCTGGAATATCTTCCACTATAGAAACCCGTTCTCCTACCACGCGATTGAATATCGTGGACTTACCAACGTTCGGCCGGCCAACTATTGCTACTACCGGTTTTGACATAGTTAAATTCATCCTTCCACTTCTGATATGCCTATTATACACGAAAAAGGCGATGGCATCTGTTAAATGTCCATCCCCCTAAAATGTGCAATATTCAGTTTTTCTTAAGATTTGCGTAAGATGCCGGATTGTAGCCTCTTGCAGTAAGATATTGCGCCAACTCTCCGGAAATGACCGCAGGACATTTCTGTAGATCTGCTAAATTTTTAGCTCCTAACGCAGTCATCATCATCGCAAGATCTTCATAAAGCCCATTAATATCAGTGATTAGCTGTTTTTCGCCATCCTGCATCGCTGTTTTCAAAAACGATCCAGCCAGGCCAACTGCATCAGCACCCAATAAAAATGCTTTGATCATATCCTGGGCATCCTGGATGCCGCCTGAAGCGAGAACCGTTTTGCCAAAAACACTCTTCACTTCCACAATTGCAGCTGCTGTCGGAATGCCCCAATCTTCAAAATACGCCAGCTTGCGTCTGCGGCGTTCATTTTCAATTAAGGCAAAATTCGTCCCGCCAAAGCCACTGACATCTATTGCAGAAATTCCGGTACGGCTTAGTTTCCCTGCAGCTTCACGCGACACGCCAAAACCCGTTTCTTTAATGATCACAGGCACTGTAAGCTCTTCTGCAATCGCCTGTATGCGGTCCAGTGCTCCACGAAAATCACGATCACCTTCAGGCATAGTCAACTCCTGCACCACGTTCAAGTGGATTTGCAGCGCATTGGCTTCGATCATCTCGACCGCCTCCTGAGCCTGCTGGATTGTTGCCTCACTGCCAAGATTGGCCAGCAAAATGCCATTGGGGTTTTCTTTTCTGACAATCGCGTAAGATTGTCGCTCATTGCGGTCTTTCAGCGCGGCCATCTGCGACCCGACGGCCATTGCCGCTCCCGTCTCTTTCGCAACCCGTGCTAACAATCCATTTAATTGCTCGGTGTCTCGGCCGCCGCCGCCGGTCATGGCATTAATAAAAACAGGTGATTTCAAGTTCAAATCACCTGTTTTTGGTTTTATGCTGATGTCGGAAACTGCAGAATCCGGCAAGGCCTGATGGACCAACCGAATATCATCAAACATGTTCTTTCTGCTCTGTCCTGTCGATAAAGCAAATTGTATATGATCCATTTTACGTTCAGCTCTCGACATCTTATTCGGACTTAAACCCTTTTAGTTTATCGCCAATTACATCACTGATCGAGAATCCAGTAGACTCTTCAGGCATATCGTATTTCGAGAAATCCTGATCGCCTTCTTTTTCCTGCAGCTCTTTGATGCTAAGTGACAGACGCTTATCGGTTTTATTGACTTCAAGAACTTTTACTTGAACTTCTTCGCCTTCAGTCAATACTTCATTTGGGGTTCCGATATGCTTATGCGCAATTTGAGAAATATGGACGAGTCCTTCCACTCCCGGCAAGACTTCCACAAATGCACCGTAGCTGACCAGACGCTTGACCGTTCCTGTATGAACAGAACCTTTTGGCGCCTTCTCATCTATAGAGTCCCATGGTCCAGGAAGTGTGTCTTTAATGGATAAGGAAATCCGTTCGGAATCCCGGTCAACAGACAGTACTTTCACTGTCACTTCTTGGCCTTCCGTTACAACGTCAGAGACCTTTTCTACGTGTTCATGCGACAGCTGAGAAATGTGGACCAAACCATCCACACCACCGATATCAACAAAAGCTCCGAAAGACGCAATGCGTTGTACTTTGCCTTTCATCTCGTCTCCAGCATGAATTTTTTCCATGACTTGAACTTTTTGAGATTCTTTTTCTTTTTCAATAACCGCTCGATGAGAAAGAATCAAGCGATTATTTTCTTTTTCCATTTCAACAATTTTAAATGTTAGCGTTTTTCCTTTGTAATCTTCGAATGATTCTACAAAATAATCTTCCACTAAAGAAGCCGGAACAAATCCGCGGACGCCTAAATCGACGACTAATCCGCCTTTTACGACATCTTTAACTTCTGCTTCGATAATCTCGCCTGACTCGAATTTTTTCTCTAATTCATCCCAAGCTTGCTCGGCATCCACTTTGCGTTTGGATAAAACGAAATTTTCATCTTCTACTTTCGTGATGATCAGATGCAATTCATCTCCGACTTCAACCGAATCTGATGCCTTTTCGATATGCAGGCTTGATAACTCACTGATGGGAATAATGCCATCAAAAGGCGCCCCTTCAATTGTTACGGTTACTGCTTTTTCTTCTATTTTGGCAACTATCCCTATTACGCGATCTCCTGTTTGGAAGTCACGGTTTTCCATCATATTCGTTTCCTCTGACATAAGTAGCCCTCCTTCACAAACTATCCACTTTCTATTTTATTCGAATTCTCTAATAAAAACAAAAATTATCACTTATTAACCGCATAGTCATCAAGAATTTTCTGGATACTGGACATAATGGCTTCTGTCACTTCATCTACTGACGCTTTTCGCTCGCGAAATGGCTCCATTCGGATGGGTTCACCATAAACAACTTTAACTTTGCGAAACGTCTTATAAGGACCAATGATGGCGCAAGGCATTACATCTGCATTGCCCCGCAGCGCAAAGAATCCTGCGCCACTGAGCCCTTTTTTCAAGACACCATCTGTAGACCGCGTCCCTTCAGGAAACAGCCCTACAACTTCTCCGCTTTTTAATATCTTCAATGCAGTACGAAGAGCTTCGCGGTCACTCATTCCCCGCTTTACAGGAAAAGCATTTACTTTCGGCAAGAGCGGCCCAAGAATTGGCGCCTTGAACAATTCTTCTTTTGCCATGAAATGGACGGTTCTTGGGGCTGTCATTCCGACTACCGGTGGATCAAGTGCGTGTATGTGATTGGAACACAGCAGAATGCCGCCTTCTTTCGGAAAATTTTCAGCGCCGATTATTTCAAAGCGGTATAAAGGGCTTAATACTGTTTTCACTAGTCCTTTTCCAAACGCGTATAAATTCACTTTACAGCAACCTCTCTTCAGCCAGTTTTAATATGCTCTTCGCAGCTTCATCAATCGTTAAGTCGGTTGTATCAAGATAAATCGCATCTTCTGCCTGGCGCAGCGGAGAAACAACACGCTCACTGTCCATTTTGTCCCGCTCGGAAATTTCAGCCTGAAGTTCTTCAAGAGGCGTTCGGATATCTCTTTTTTTATTTTCTTCGAACCGTCTTCTTGCACGTTCTTCGACTGATGCGGACATAAATACTTTTAGTGCAGCATCCGGCAGGACGTCAGTTCCAATATCCCGGCCATCCATAACCACTCCGCGTCCTTCAGCGAGTTGCTGCTGCAGCTCAACCATCCGGATCCGAACCAGTTCATGCGCCGCCATTTCTGAAACAGCTTTGGTAACATGCTGAGAACGGATCGCTTCTGTCACATTTTCTTTATCAAGGAAAACCAGCTGGCCATTTTCAGACGGCTGCAGGTCGATTTCTGTTTTCGATAGCAACTGGCCCGCTTCTTCATTGCTGGCCATGTTTATTCCTTCAGCTAAAGCTTTTAATGTAATCGCTCGGTACATAGCACCGGTATCGATGTATACATAGCCCAGTTTTTCTGCAACGATCTTCGCTATTGTGCTTTTGCCCGCAGCCGCTGGCCCATCGATCGCTATTTGTATCGGTTTCGTCAAAATAGTCACCTCATCATATGTATTCATCATATTTTAACATAAGAAAAGCGGGAGTGTCTTTGAAGACTCGACTCCGTCAGAAAATCTAATAGGTTATATTTTTTTAAACAAAAAAAGTCTTAATGTATAAGACTTTTTCTCAGGGTATTTGTTTTATTCACCTGATTGCGCCGACGAATTGTGGTCATGGTAATGTGACAGCGAAAGTTGATGGGCCTGCTTTACTTTCCGTAGGCCGAACCACCAAAGAAATAACATAAATGGAATAGCTCCATACATAATATTATCGTAAACATAAAGACTTGAGTTGTAAGCAAGATGGAGAATCACTGAGCTGGCAAATGCCCAGCCAATCAACCGCCAGCGTTTACTGCTTTTGGAAAACTTCGCCTTGCCAAAATAATAGCCCATTACAACGCCAAATAAGGCATGGCTGGATACTGGCAAGAATGCACGTATGAAAGCGGTTTGCATGCCAAACTCCAACAAATACAATATATTTTCGACTGTGGCGAAACCCAAAGACACGCTTGCCCCATAAAGGATGCCATCGTAAGGATCTTCAAAGTCAACATGGCGATAAACGGCAATTAGCAGAACCAGCCATTTAAAAAACTCTTCCACAAAGCTGGAAAATAATATATTCTGTGCAAAGCTATTGGTAAAGACGCCCTCTGCATCAAAAACATATTGAACAAAGAGAATAGGGAATGTTAAAGCTGCACCATACAAAAAGCTTTGAAATAGCAATTTAGATGGCTCGCTGGAAAACTGGTCACGCAAATACAAATAACTAAACAACGCTAAACTCGGGGCTATTGCTACAGTTAATAGAATAATCATCGGCCTACCCCTTTGTTTGGATTACCGTTATTGTATCATGTTTATCAGCATGATTTTCAGCTTTTCCAAGCAGTCTGCAAGGGCTTTTATCTTTCAAAAGCATCCGCTTGGATAGGCTCACCGGTGGACAATAAAACCGAAAGTTTGATGCGTGCTTTTTTGCTGTCATAGTCACTTCCGAGCACAACACCGCGAGTCAGCAGGTCATGTGCGCTTCCTGGGTAGCTGTAGGCAGGGTACGCGTTGCCTTCTTCAGCACTTGTTGTCAGGATGACCGGAATTCCTTTTCTGACAGCATGATCAAGTGCATCAACCATGTGTGGAGAAACCTGCCCCCTGCCTGCCGCTTCCAGTACGATGCCTTTGGAAGGACCCGACACCAGCATATCGACCAAATAGCCATCTTGACCAGAATGACATTTTATGATATCCACTCGCGGCAATGGGCCTTTAACTGTATGTACTTCATGTAATACAGGTTTTTGGTAAACCCGTACCGTGTCATTGTCGATAATACCAAGATAGCCATGCCCGAACGAATCAAAGCCTTGCAAGTTGCTGGAATGGACTTTCTTGACGTATTTGGCACTGTAAATCCGTTCGTTAAAGACTACAACTGCCCCTATTCCTCTCAAACTATGGTCTACTGCTACGTAAATTGAATTGCGCAGATTGGAATAAACATCGGTTCCAACTTCTTCAGGAGAACGCTGTGAGCCTGTGATGACCATTGTACGGTCGTCATCAATTGTCAGGTCCAAAAAATAAGCTGTTTCTTCTAACGTATCGGTACCGTGAGTCACAACAACCCCCTCAACTTCCGGATCCTGCAATTCCTGAAGAATCGCTTCTCTAACCGTCAGCATTTGCTCGAAGCCGATGTGCATACTCGGCAATTGGAAAACATCAATCACTTTTACTTCAATTTCTTCTGGCAACTGGCAAAGTTCAGCCAGTTCCTTTCCGGAAATGGCACCTGATTTCAGTAAGCCATTGGAAATTTCTCTACTGGCGATAGTTCCACCCGTGGTAATCAACGATACTTTCTTTTTCATTTTCTAACTCCCTTTCACGGTTTCACAATAGATTCAAAACTACAAAAAGAAAGCACAATCAATATGTGCTGTGCTTGTAGACAAAAAATAGTTAATTATAAGACTCAAAGAATAAACTCTCATTTAGCGCGTTTATACAGAATCCTTTGCTCTAGGTGGGAGCAGCGAAGCTTTAGCACACTCAATATGTGCTTTCTTTTTTTGCAATAGCTTCCGCAATTTGCTGTCCATGAAAGCGACCATTTTCAATAAAGATTTCATTCGCATTATTGCCTGCTGCAATCACTCCAGCAACGTACAAATTTTCTACATCAGTTTCCATCGATTCTTCATCAAAAGAGGGGCGTCCAGAAATGGGGTCAATGGAAATACCCATCGACTGCAAAAATGAATGGTCCGGATGATAGCCGATCATCGCAAAAACAAATTGGTTTGGAATCGTTTCTTTTTGATCGTTGACTGTTAGTTCCACGGCATGGTCCGTAATTTTGTCGACCATCGAATCAAACAGCATCGAGATTTCCCCTTTTCTCACCAACCCGTCAAACTCTGGCAAAATCCATGGCTTGATGCTCTTGGAATAGCTTGTGCCATGATAGGACACCGTTACACGGCTCCCGGCCTTATGCAAAGCGAGAGCAGCATCCACTGCCGAGTTCTTGCCGCCAATCACTAGAACGTCCTGGTCGAAATAAGGATGTCCTTCTTTGAAATAATGCATCACTTTGGGCAGTCCGGCACCTTCGACTTCCAGTTTGTTGGGCTGGTCATAATAACCGGTCGCTGCCACGACGTACTTGGCCTGGTATTGTCCTTTGGACGTAGTCACGGTAAATTGACTGTCCTTTTCTACCCGTTGAACCGTTTCAAACGGACGCACTTGAATGCCGCTCCGCTTGACGACTTCACGGTAGTAAACCAATGCCTGGTTTCGCTTTGGTTTACTCCCCTCTATGATAAATGGCACATCGCCAATCGATAATTTTTCACTAGTGCTGAAAAAAGTTTGGTGCGTAGGATAATTAAAAATCGCATTGACGATATTGCCTTTCTCGATCACCACCGGATATAGGCCGCGTTTTTTGAGCTCAATCGCTGCGGATAAGCCGCATGGACCGCCGCCAATAATTACTGCATCTACATTTTCCATTTTAAAACATCTCCTGTACGTAATCCTATTCTAACCATACTCGATTTATCTGCAGGGATACAAATATTATTTTTCTGCTTTGATTTTAGGAAATATAGTCAGCACATGGTATTCCGCCTGGGTGCCAAGCCGCAAGTGCAAACCTGTCGTACCAAAGCCATTGCTGATGAGTTCGATTCGATCTTTTTTTACTTTGATTGAGCCTTTTCTAAATAAACCGAAAGGTCCAATGCGAATTTGTCCTCCGTGTGTATGTCCAGCAAGCAATAAGTCTGCAGCATACCGCCCTTTTACTTTCCAAAAATCAAATGGGGTGTGAGAAACAAATATAACCGTATCTTGTTCCCCTACATCTTGAAACGCCGTTTCGAAACCATTTGGCTTGTATGCAAAACGGTCAAACCCAACCAATTTTAACTGTTCATTGCCAAAAAGAGACACTGACCGATCGTCTAACACAATTACACCATGCTTGTCAAAAATTCCCCTAAGTGAAGCTTCGTCAACTTCTCGGTCATTATTGCCCCACACAAAATAAACCGGTGCAAGTGCCGTCAAGTTTCCAATGTTTTTGTCGACCCGTTCTAGCGGTACACCCCTTTCAACCAAGTCGCCTCCGATCACGATTACATCAACAGGGAAATCAAGCAAATCAGCCTGTACGACTCTGCGGTGGATATCGGCCATGAACAGTAATTTAAACGGTTTGAATGGTAGAGTTGTCGGCAATTCCACGGTTTCCTCTACGAGTTTTTCCGAAAAAGCATTCCGGACCATAAAAAGAAGCAGCGCCGTAGCTGCAAAAACAACACCAAGTATCTTTTTCATTATAAAAGTTCCTTCCAAAAAGAAGAAAAAACATAAGCGAGGCTTATGCTTTTTCTTCTTATTCTGCTATTAATCTTCTGCGATGTCTAATACACGGAAACCGGATTTTTCCAGTTCTTTCACAAATCGATCGACATTGTCTTTCTTTTTAATCTTCAAGACAATGCGGCGAACCATTTTATTGGTTTCATCAAATGTAACGAGCGAAACTACGGATTCCTTATACTTTTCGATAATTTCTCCGAGACGACCAATACGTCCTTCGGATTCTACCGAAGTAAACGTGATGCGATAGCCCGGTTTGTTCATCCCAAAGGCACTTTGCAATTGGTTGACGATATCAAAGCGGGTAACGATTCCCAAAAATTGGTGGTCTTCAACAACAGCAATAATCGGGAAATCATTGAGTTCAACCAACGCTTTTTCGTACACATCGTCAATTCCCAAGTAAACTCTCTCGTTCACCATGACGTCGCTGATCTTAGTCGAGTTAACAAAATCCTCATTCGATTTTCCAGAATAGAAAAACGCACGGTATGCATGGTACCAAGTAAAAATCCCTTTGTACTCCGTCCCATTCACAACCGGAATCGCATCAATTGAATACTTTTCCAGCAGGTCAAAACCTACCTTAACCGTATCTTCCATTTTAACTGTGATGCATTTCTCTCTTTTGACCATCGCACTTTTAACAAACATCTAATCGCCTACTTTCTAATCTGTCACTTGTATTCCCTATCCAACTGCCCGCTAATCAATGTAGCAGGTTATGGCAAAACTAAGGTTTGTCCTGGACTAATACTGTTTGAGCTCAAGCCATTCGCCTGTTTGATTTTTTCTACAGCTGCTGCTGCCCCAGCCGCTCCGTAATTATTCACAGCAATGCGGTAAAGCGTTTCACTTGATTGAACCACATAGGTTTTTCCGGAAGCGCTAGGTTCTTCCTGCTGTTCCTCAGCGTCGGCATCTGCTGCTTCTTCAGCATCCTTTTCGGCTTGTGCCTGTGCTGCCGCCTGTGCCTCTGCTTCGGCTTTTGCTTGAGCATCGGCTTCTGCTTGGGCTCGTTCTTCGGCCGCAGCTTGTTCTTGAGCTTTAGCCGCCGCTGCTTCTCTTTCGGCTTGCGCTGCTTCTTCAGCTTTCGCTTCTGCGTCGGCCTTAGCTGCAGCATCCGCTTCTGCTTTTTCAGCCGCTTCTTTCTCAGCTGCCGCTGCTTCTTTTTCTGCTTGTTCTTGTTGTTCTTGTTGCTCATCCTCATCATCGTCGGCCGCAGCGACAGAAGTCTCAGATGGTTGGGAATTCATCTCAAAACTCACTTCATTTTCTGCGGGTGTAGCTGTCAGTGAATCATCGGGTTCAAATAAAAAAGCTACATAAATCAGTAAAGAAACCGGTATTAATATAAAGATAAAAAATAACGCAGGCATCAAAAGGCTTTTGCTTTTTTTGGCTTTAGGCTTTTGTGCCTGTCGCTGAGCTGCTCTCGACAAGGCCGAGTTTTTGTCCACCGATATTTCCTGTCGATTTTTCTCAATCGACTCATGATAACTTTGATTTCCCATAGATGACTACCCCTATCTGTACTAATATATCTATTATGACGAAATAAGGCTCATTTGTAAATGACAGTTAACGAGTTTCTTATATAGGTAATATTACACTTAAACGATCCTGCCATTCAAGTGGCAACTGCTTTTTTTTAGGAAGTGAAAAACTTTCAAAGACATGATAATCGATCCCATCGTTGACACAACAATTGTTTGGCTTGTCTTTAAGGTGTTGATCAAAACATTGAATAATATAGCTGCGCAAGCATCCATCAAGTTCGATCAGTTGTTGAATTTTTTGTACTTGCTGCCTCTTCCCGCTCCTTAAAAGCTCTATCTGCTGGATGACGCCTTCGACAGGCAAATGGGTCATCCAGTAGGAAACGACTCGGAATGCGGTTTCTCTGACAACTCCCTGGTCAATCAGATGCACTGCACCAACTCCGTCGCGGAAAACTGCTTCGATTTCATGCTGTGTGGGCAAGTCATCCATCACCAGGCTCTCGAGCAGCCCTTCATCTCCTTGCGCATATAACAAAGTAGCTAAAGAAGGTTGGCCATCCCGCCCCGCTCTTCCGACTTCCTGGACATAGCCCTCAATCGACGTGGGCAACTGAAAATGAATGACGTGCCGGATATTCGGAATATGGACGCCCATACCAAAAGCATTTGTTGAACAGATCCATTGCAGCTCTCCATTTTGAAATTGCTGCTGCACAAACATGCGATCCTGATGCTCCATTCCCCCATGATAAAATGCGGCTGAAATTCCTTGTTCTGTTAAAAGCATAGATAGTTCTTGGGACTTTTTCCTAGTTCCAGCATAGATAATACCTGGACCATTAAATTTCTGGACAAATTCTTTGATGAAATCGATTTTGTCTCGTCCTTCTTCAAACTTTTTAATGTCGTAAACAATATTTTTCCGGTCCATCGGATGGCGATATACGTAAGGATCTTTAAGCGCTAAATATTTTTTAATTTCTTCCGTTACTTTATCAGTCGCAGTCGCTGTCAATGCAAGCACTTGTGGAAAATTTAAAGACGGCAGAATTTCAGAAATCCGAAGATAGTCTGGCCTAAAGTCAAATCCCCATTGGGAAATGCAATGGGCTTCATCTGCCACCAGCAATGAAATCCGAATTTGCTGCAGCTTTTGTTTAACAAAAGGCTGGACAAGCATTTCCGGTGAAATAAAAATAAATTTATAGGAACTAAGCGTACTCCAAATTCTTTCTCTATCTTCCGGCTTTAAAAATGAGTTTATGGCGACTACTGATTTCTCGCCCATTTTTTTTAGTTGTGCCACTTGATCCTGCATTAACGACAATAGGGGGGAAACAATCAAAACGCTATCCGGCAACACTTTTGCCGGTAGCTGGTAGCAAATTGACTTTCCCATCCCGGTTGGCAACAGCGCAATGACATCCTTGCCAGCCAAGACACGTTCGATAATTTCTCGCTGCCCCGGGCGAAATGATGAAAAACCATAAGCGGAATGCAGTAACTGATCTAAATTCATTCTTGATCCTCCCTAATTGCCAGTGCAAGACGAATTTGAAAATAACTGGCTTCCGGCAGATGTTCTTTGATTTCACGCAATCTCTTGGTTTCCCTGTGCCGACTTTCTGCCACAATCGCCTCATAAAGGGCCTGATTTACAAACGGTGTGTAATTAAAAAAAGGATCGTTCATCGCCAATTCCACAAAATGATCCTCGATCGTACTGGTTTTCAGTTGGCGCAGTGAAGCAATTTGTTCCAGCGAAAACCCTTTGTCGAATAATTTTTCTGTTCGCTGCGCAGTTTCTGTTAATGAAGATTGCTGTATGATGCCTTCCATTAATCCTCGCAAAAGCACTGGTTTGGTCTGTTCGATGACGGACATCCACCCATGAAGCGTTTCTACAGCCATTAACTGAACATCCATAAGAGACAAGTTTTTGGAATCGGCAATTTGCTGCCAAGTCAATCCGCTTAAGCCAGCTCCAGTTAATCGTTCCATGACAATCATTTTATGTGTTTCAGAAACCTCTGCAGCGGTTAATGTAGTAAAAAGTTCTTCTTTAAATGCTTGAGCCACTGCTAAATCACGAAAATGGATTCGTCTCAAATAGTTTTTCACCCACTGCTGTACTTCTTCATTGCTGACAATAGGGTCAAAAGTTTTCTCCTGCTGGCTAATATGGGAGAAAGTTTGAACAATTAGTGACAGCCGGCTGAAGAAAAGATTTTCCTTGCCTCGGTATTTCCAACCGTTGAGCGGGGAAGCTGCAATCGCCACTTCTTTTGCTTTTTGAGACAAATCAATTACCTGTTCATTATCCAGTAAATACCCTTCTGTAAATAACAGCTGAACCGTTTGATCATAGGCTTTCTTATCCAGTTTTGGCAGCACGCCAAAATAAGGATACAAGCCAAAATAGCCAATATCCTGTATCGTTTGACCAGACTTCTTTCCTTTGATCAAATGATAAGGCGAAGAGATGGTCCGCTGCCGGTTGACAGCCTTCATAATGGCAAGAATAAGTTCCGTAAATAACAAGCTTGCGCCCCCTAGCGGTTTTTGGTTGAAAAACTACTCAAACACCTTTAGAATAAAAACGATAGTATAACTGAACTTGTTCGGAGATAAAGGAGAGGAAAACAATATGGCTAAGTATACCATTGTCGACAAGGATACTTGTATCGCTTGTGGTGCTTGTGGTGCTGCAGCACCTGACGTTTATGATTATGATGACGAAGGAATCGCTTTTGTTATTTTAGATAATAACATGGGGACAGAACAAGTTCCAGACGAACTCGAGGAAGATATGGAAGATGCATTTGAAGGCTGTCCAACAGATTCCATCAAAGTCGCGGATTCATCTTTCGAAGGCGACCCTTTAAAATACGAAGACTGATCCAAATAGAAAAGGCGTTCGGCAGTGAATAACTGCCAAACGCCTTCTTTTTTTATGCAAAGCCTTTTTACATTTTTACTTCAAACTCCAGCGCCCAGATTATTGAGTCATAAGTCAACCCAGCCGCGTGACAAAGCACGCCATACTGCTGGGTTGTCTATGCCCGTCGAATCTACACGGGCGCTTGTGCTTTTCTATGTCCAGACTTCAGCGCCCAGCTCCTTGGGTCATAAGCCACACCGGCTGTGCGGCAAAAAGCGCCGCTTCGCCGGCTTGTCTTATGCCCGGCAGAGCTACATGGGCGCTTCCGCTTTTCTATCTATGATAAATAATAGGAACGCTGCTTTTCAATCCAAGTATGCATACTGCTGAACATCAACAGCACGACTGCAGTTAAAAGCAAGCCTTTGATTAAGTTAAACGGTAAGATCCCCAGAACGATTGTTCCGAACAGCACATTGCCTGTTTCTGCAGGCATGTTGAGGAAATAAGTGTACATCGGCAGAAACACTAAATAATTTAAAATACTCATGCCGATTGCCATTGATAATGTACCGGCAGCCAAGCCAAAGGCCATTCCTTTTTTAGTTGCTACTTTGTGGTAGATAAAATAAACCGGCAAAATAAACAATAAGCTTGTAACAAAATTAGCCATGTGGCCAACAGGAACTCCAGTTGGACTTCCTGCAAACAACCAATCCAACACATTTTTGAAAAATGCGACTAAAATTCCTGCGACCGGCCCCATTGTAACTGCTGCGATCAATGCTGGCACATCACTGAAATCCACTTTCAAAAAAGCAGGTAATGCAGGTAATGGAAAGTTGAAAAGCATCAAAATAAACGAAATACTGCTCAACATTCCGATAACGATCATCGTTTGCAACTTTTTGTTCTTCATATTCCTCTCTCCTTGTAGTGATTCACCAGAAGAAAAGCTTGGACCGTGCATGTACATACAAAATCCCTTAAGCAACACGCTTAAGGGAGAAAAGGCACACTTAACAAGCGTTCCGTTTATACATAAACGACACACGTCCGCACCTTCACCTTCTCCCATCCAGACTATACTGTCGGCTTTGGAATCTCACCAAATCCTGCGTTTTACGGCTCGCGGGCTTATGAACAGAAGTTCAATTACCGCCGGTAGGGAATTGCACCCTGCCCCGAAGATGAATCGATATTTTGTTATGTCCTAATCTTAGTATATAGAAAGAGCATTGTAAACAAATATGTTTACAATGCTCTTTTTCTTATTGTATTGGCCATTCTAACAGGTTTGCTGCTGCCGGAACTGGTAATGGCTGGCTAAAGTCAAAGTCATTCCAGACTTCCGACTGCAGCCCTTCCACTTGAACGTTTTTTCCAAACGCATCAGCGGTCAATGCAAAGCTCTCCATCATACGAACCACTACGACAGGATCCAGCGAATTCAGATCAACTTCCCCTTCGATTTCCACTTGCACTTGATCTTCTGTTTCTGACACTTGAATCTCAATGCTTGGTGGAACTGTAGCCTCATAAAAATCGTTCGGACTTTCTGTAAGGGCCTCAATCGCTTCCCCCGCAGCAGTAAATGGCATATCATACCCTGGCACCAGATATACTTTACCACTTGACGATTCAAAAGAATAATAGGCAATGTTTTTCTCCGCTGGGACAACCGGCTCTACAGGGCCAATTTCTGAAAACTCTGCAGCCGAACCGTCTTCGTTCGCCACTTCAATTTCTTCGACATCCTTAAATGTCTCCGAAAGTGTATTAAAGTAAATTCCCATACTGGCAGAAGCTAGGTCGTACTGGTGGTCCTGCGGCAATATATGGCGAATGCCGTCCGCTGTTTGTTCCAAAGTTCCTGCATATGGATGATACTCATCAAATCCAAGTAACTCTTCGTCAATGTCATCAGCATATTCTTGATACAGTTCATAAGATGTCGGACTTTCATCTCCGAATGCTGCTTCTATTTGTTCACGGGGAATCAGAAAGGAGACGGGTACGACAAATGCATTTTCAGTCAAGCCAAGGGTCATCAATGTCTGGTCTCCAATGGCTTCTTCGTAGACGGCCGAGCGCAGCGGTATGTCTGTTTGCGCTATTGAAAACTGATCAGACTCTCCAGTTCCCGACTCTTCAGTTTCAGGAACTGAAGAGTCTTGTTCGGATTGTTCAGTCGTCGCTGAGTCTTCAGTTGACTCTTGAGAATTTTGAGCCGTATCAATCCCATTTTGGCTGATAATAGTGGCGACTAATATCCCTATTGTAATAAATCCCAGCGCTGCAACCAGTAATGGAAGCCATTTTTTTGGACGTTTTGGGATCTTTTCTTTCTGGGCCAACCGATTGTATACTTCTTCTTTTGTTCGGTTATCTTTGATTGCGGGGAAATCCTTTAACAAATCTTCGATGGATTCATCGGTCCATTTGTTATTCGGCATTTTCATCTCCCCCTTCCCTCGCTATTAATTTTTCACGCAATGCTTTGATTGCGCGGTGCTGAGTGGTTTTTACTTTTCCTTCTGTCCAACCTAAAATATCCGCGGTTTCTGCTATTGATAAGTCTTGGAAAAAGCGCATGATGATCACCACTTTTTGGTCTCCGGTGCACGTATCTAAAGTTTTGTACAACAGTACTTTATCTTCATTCAATGATGAAACTTCCTCCGGAATCCGCTCCGACGAAACCAATTGCTGTGTTTCCCAATCAAAGTATTCCATTGAGTGCTTTTTGCGCACGGCCATTTTTCGAAAATGATCGATCGCCACGTTTTTTGCAATGGAAAACAGCCATGTTTTTTCTGAGCTTTTTCCTTCAAATCGGTCATAAGCCCGAAAAGCCCGAATATAGACTTCGTGCATCAAATCTTCTGACAAGTGCCTGTTTTTCACCAAATAAATTAAAAACTGAAAAACATCCTGGTGATACTCTTCGTAAAGCCGATGGAAAACGGAGTCATTCAATATACTCCCCCCGTTCTTAGGATTAGTCGTCTCTGTCTTTGTAAAGTTACATATTTTTTAAGGGCAGCAAAAAGACAAATGAAGTCCCTTCCCCTACAGCACTCTCGGCATAAATTTTGCCTTCGTGCACTTTGATGATGTTGCTTGCAATCGCCAGACCAAGACCGGTTCCGCCTTTGCCCAATGTTCTTGCCTTATCGGCTTTATAAAAACGTTCAAATACAAATTCCAAATCTTTTTCTGAAATGCCCACGCCATTGTCGTTAATCGAAATTTTCGCGTACTCCTGTTGTTGTTCGACACGTACAATGACTTGCCCTTCTTCAGGAGTATGGCGAATTGCATTATCGATTAAATTGGTCATGACCTGCTCAATCCGATCCTCATCCATTTCACTGGCTGCCCAGTCATCGAGTGTTGTTTCAAAAGAAAGTTGAACACCGCTGTCTTTGGCAATCTGTGAAAACTTAAGGGTCATGCGTTCAATAGCACTGTTCAGTTGGACAATTTCCTTATAAATCCGCATGTGTCCAGATTCCATTCGCGCCAGGTTTAATAAGTCCGTGACCAACCGGCCCATCCGCTGCGATTCTTCATAAATGATTTTGGTCATCTCACGGCGCTCTTCTTCTGTTGCGCCAACATCATCCAGCATTGCCTCGCTGTATCCTTGTAGCATTGCAATAGGTGTCCGCAGTTCGTGCGAAACATTGGCAATAAAGTCCTCGCGAAGCTTCTCTAGCCGGTGCTGCTCGGTCATATTATGCAAAACGGCAACAGCGCCCCGAATCGACTCACCGCTGTACAAGGGGCTGAAATTAATGGCATAGTAAGCTCCTTCAATTTCCAACTCTTCTTCAATTTCTTCTTCAAAAACGAGCACATGGTCCAGCATATGAAGCATCTCGGCTGGCAACGGCTGGGCTTCGGTAGAGCCGTTTTTAAAAATCCATTGCTGCAATAATCTCTCAGCTGGCGGATTGCTCAGCAGCACCGTTTTATCTTGATTGAAGGTAATAACCGCATCTGCCATCGACGTCAATATGCTAGATAGTTGCTCTTTCTCTTGATTGATTACTTCTACATGGTGTTTTAGTTGGCGGCCCATTTGATTAAAGGCTGTCGCCAACTGGCCAATTTCATCGCTGGAAGTTGCTCTAACTTTTGTATCGAAATTGCCTTTTGCCAGTTCAAATGCACCTTCCCGCATTTTTCGGAGTGGAGAGGTGATTCGGGATGATAAAAAGAAGGCAAAAAAAGTAGTTAGCAGAAGGGCAATAAACGCGGACAGGAAGACGATGTTAGTAGTTCGCTCAGCAGTTCGGTCCATCACTTCCAACGATTGGTAGATGAATACAACCCCGTGCTGCTCTTCTCCTGTCTGCAATGGACTGGCTAACACGATATAAGACTCCAGCCGGTTTTGTTCTGTCAACGAAGGCAGAAGCATTTCTTTCATCACGGTCTCATCCGATTCGAATACTTGTTGAAAAGATGGCTCGTTCAGGATTTTTTCACGGGTTTCCGAGCCGTTCAACCCGTCGTGAATGTAATAGCTGTCATCAAAGGGCTCTTCAGCGATGACGGCATTGGTTTCTGTTCCGATGACATCTTCGATAATTTCCAGCGAGCTTGCTACTTCAGCATGGTCGTTGAAAATATTGGCAATCATGTTCGCTTCACTATTCAAAGTTTCTTCCACCGTTTCGCTATGATAGTTTCCAAGAAACTCCAAAAGCAGAACCGTCACAATAAAAAGGACAAAGGAAACGAGAAGCAGGATCGTAATCCAAAGCTTCCCGACGACACTATTCCATATTCTATTCATTGCCAACCTCGAACTTATACCCTACGCCCCAAACAGTGACAATCATTTTCGCTGCAGATTCTGAAACGCGGTTCAGTTTTTCACGCAGGCGCTTGACATGTGTATCAACCGTACGCAAATCACCGAAAAAGTCATAATGCCAAACTTCTTTCAGCAAATGCTCGCGATCAAAAACTTTGTCTGGTGCTTTTGCTAAAAAGTACAATAATTCATATTCTTTCGGTGTTAAATTCACTTCTACGCCATCAGCAGTAACGCGGTGCGCATCGTGATCAATTGTTAAATGAGGGAATACAACCAAGTCTTTCGAGACGGTTGAATTGGAAATTGGAGAATAAGCTGATGATCGACGCAAAATTGCTTTCACACGCAGCACTACTTCTCTCGGACTAAACGGCTTGACGATGTAATCATCCGCACCAGATTCAAAGCCTTCCACCCGATTGGCTTCTTCACCTTTTGCAGTCAGCATGATGATTGGCGTCATTTTTGTTTCACGCAATTCGGTAGCCACTTCTACACCATTTTTCTCAGGCATCATTAAATCTAGCAGGATGCAGTGATAATCTTTTTCCATTGCCATGTCCAATGCCTGAACACCGTCTTCTGCCTCTTCTACCAAATAGCCTTCACGCTCCAGATACATTTTCAGCAATCGTCGAATCCGTTCTTCGTCATCCACTACCAATACCGTAATCTCTTCAGACATGATAACCCCTCCAACTTTCTTCTGTTATGTTTCATTGTACCGATAACTCTGTCAAAAATAAAGAAAAGCGTAGACCCACAAGCAGATTCTACTTTCCCAATAGGTACAGGTGAAGCGTTATTGTTCATACCTCCATAGTGAGAAATAATTAAAATTTTACATCCTCGAGAAAGGATAAAAGAAAGGGCCTTTTCCGTTACCGGAAAAGGCCCGTCTCTTTATGCGTAAGAATGCAATCCGGCGATTATTAAATTGACAGCAACCAGATTAAACATAATGATTGCAAAGCCGACAACTGCCAGCCATGCAGATTTTTCACCTTGCCATCCTTTGCCCAAACGCAAATGCAGGTACGCGGCATAGAACAACCAAGTGATTAATGCCCATACTTCTTTCGGGTCCCAGCCCCAGAAACGGGACCAAGCAATTTGTGCCCAAATCATGGCAAAAACCAACGCACCCAATGTAAAGATTGGGAATCCAATAATAATGGCCCGATAGCCAATTTCATCCATCAGCTGCAAATTAACATTTTTAACAAATGGCTTCAATAGCGCCGAAATGCGTTTTCTGAAAATCAAACGAATCAACCAATATATGATAGTTCCGACAATGACTGACCAAACTACAGTAGTCAATTTGCCAGCATGGACGAGCGCAGGCGTTTCAATTAGAGGCGTCATGGCATCCTCTGTTAACGCGACATACTCATTCATCCCAAAAATAGGGGGCATAGCATAAGTAATGGCTGTTTCCTGATCTTCTTTGTCCACATAAGTAAACTCTGCTTCGTAGCCGGTCAAAGAAAAGAATGAACTTACTACAACAAATCCCACTACAAGAACTAGCGAGTACATCATCGCTTCCAACCAGAAACGCTGCTTGGATTTTTTGTTTGGATCTACAACTTTCAGCAAATAGATCAAACCGGCTGCAGCGCTGATGGCGAGAATACCTTCTGCAATAACAACTGTGCTTACGTGAATCGCTAACCAGCTTGTTTGCAGTGCTGGAATAAGCGGGCTAACTTCACTTGGAAACATGCTGGCAAATGCAATAATCAATAAGGCAACTGGCAATACAATCATGCCCAGAACTGCCGTTTTGTAAAGGAAGTATAAAATGATAAATCCTCCGACTAATGTCATGCCGAAAGCAGTCGTAAATTCGAACATATTGCTAAGCGGTGCATGGCCAGTTGCGCCCCATCTTGTAAAGAAGTAACCAAGATTTGCCGCGAAACCAATGAGGGTAATGGTAATTGCAACTTTCCCCCATCGTTTTTCTGAGTTGTATGTTCCTTCTTTGTTGCCTTTTACTGCTCCACCAAATACAAATGTAGCAATAAGGTAGGCAATAAAAGCCACATACAGAAGATTTGAACTTAAATCGGCTAAATTCATAACGATGCTTCACCTTCCTTTTCCGCTTTCTCTTCTTTGTCGATTTCATCCTGCTGATCTGCGTACGCGGGCAATGAAGCATACTCAACAACTTGATCTAGATCTTTTTTCAAACCGAACCAGTTTTTATTGGTATGTCCAGCTAATAGGATTGTACCATCTGCCTTCTGCTGAATCCAAAAACGGCGGTGGTTAAAGTACATCCCTTGTGCCACACCGATCATGAAGATTAAACCACCTAAGCCGAGAATCGGCAAGGTGCTGTCCTTACGAACTGTAAGACCTGAAACATCACGTGTATCTGCGCTTAAGAACGTTAATTTGAAATCATTTTCCCCTAAAGGCTCTACCGTGTTTTGAATTGTGATAAAACTGGTTTCTCCTTCAGGAGTTTCTGGAGTTGTTAGTTCTACTAGGAATCCAGGATTGTTCGGCAATGGTGTTGCAGTTTGCGGTTCGCCATCTTCAAAGCCCGAAAAATCTGGGTAATAACCGAGCAATTCAACAGTTGAACCACTTTCAAGTTCATAAGTGTCTACCGGATTGATTAAATCGATGGTCAACTCTCCAAGCGATTCTTCCGTTTCTTTATTGGTCAAAGCAAAGGTCATTGCTTTGAGTTCATCCAAACGGAAATCCATTTGATAAATCGCATATCCATCAAACTTCAATGGCTGGTTAACACGAATTGGGTATTCCGTAACAACTTCTTGGCCATCTGCTGCACCTGGCAATGCATCTTCAGAATCTTGATATAGCACAATATCCGTCTGATAATTTTTCGCTACCGTACCGACACGGTCCAAGGCTTCACCGAAAACTTCTTCTCCGCCTTCACCAGTATAATTTTCGAGTGCAAATCCTTTGTTTTCAAGATAGTAGCCTGGCACTTCCGGAATCGCGCGTGTTTCACCTTCACGGATCCACAAACTTTCATCAATATAAAAGCCTGGAATCATGCGCAGCATGACGCCAAAAAGAAAAATGATCAAACCAATATGATTTACATAAGGACCCCACCGCGAGAAGCGCCCTTTTTCCGCTAAAAGACCATTTTTATCCGTTCGGACATTGTATTTTAGTTCTTTGAGCTTCGTTTCTGCTTTTTCTAGTGTATCTTCAGCTCCAGGACCGCTGCCATAAATACGCTGTTTGTCCATAAAGCTTGGATGGCGCAGAACTCGTTGGTTTTTTAATGACTTATAAAGCGGGACGAAACGGTCTAAGCTGGCAATTACCAGCGAAATAGCCAACATCCCGACTAATGCGATAAACCAAAAAGAGCTGTACAGATCGTGGAATCCTAACGCATGATAGACGCGTCCAATACTGCCGTAAGTATCGGCATAATATGCTTGGATTGTTGCCTCGGTGCTGGCAGGAACAAAAGCCTGCTGCGGGAGGATTGTTCCAATGGCTGCTGCTACCAGCAAGATCACAATAATACTGACGCCCACTTTAACGCTTGAAAAGAAATTCCAAATTTTGTCGATAATTGATTTGTTATACGTTTGTGAACGTCTGGCTGTTCCTTCGTATCGCATATCCACCAGTTTGCTGTTTTGATCTTTTTCAGTCAAAGACCGCCCGCACGATTCACAAAGTTTCGTACCAGGCGGATTCGTATGACCGCATTGACATTGTAAATTTTCCATCCAAAAAATCTCCTTATTCAGGTTTGATTTCTTCCATAAACCCTTCAATATCTTGTTCTGTCATTTCTCCTGTAACGATGCGCTGAATGTTGCCATCCGGGTTAACAAGTACCGTGGTAGGCAATGGCCTTATGCTATAGGCCGTCATTACACTTTTTGTTTTATCGATCACTACTGGAAAAGACAAACCATATTGATCAGCGAAAGATTGGACTTCAAAATCAGATTGAGCAATATTTATCGCAAGCACTTGAACACCATCGTTCGAGAAAGCTTCATACTGTCGATCCATAGCTGGCATTTCTTTCGCACATGGCTTGCACCAGGTACCCCAGAAATTCAAAAAGACTCCTTGGCCTTCATAATCCGATAGTTTATGGTCGTTGCCTTCAAGATCCACCAGGGTAAAGTCAGGTGCTTTATCTCCGACTTCCAACAGGCTAACTTCTTCGGCTGTAGCACTGTTGTAGATGGTATAGCCAATAGCTGCTATTAAAATTGCCAAAATAATGGTTCTAGTTATTGCTCTTTTTTTCTTTTTGTCGTTCTTTTGTGGAACTGCTCGTTCATCCATGCTTGTTCCTCCTTCGAGGGATATTATGCAAACTTAATTATAACAAAGTTTAAACAGCCACAAGTCTGGAGTTTTGAAGTGTTTGTGAACGTTAAACGCGTTTTCCTGTTTCAGCGAGAACACGTAATAGTTTGACTTCATGCGCTGAAAGCTCTCTTGATTCGCCTGCATTTAACCCGTGGAGGGTTAGAAAAGCAAATTGTTCACGGCTCAATTTTTGTACCGGGTAGCCGATCGCTTCGAACATTCTACGGACTTGACGGTTTCTTCCTTCGTGAATCGTAATTTGAACAATCGCTTTGCCGGTCTTTTTATCACCCGATAAAAGCTTAACCTTGGCCGGTGCAGTCATGCCATCTTCAAGTTTGATGCCACGTTCCAATTTTTTAAGGTCGTCTCTTTCCGGGATTCCTTTTAAGCGGGCGATATACGTTTTATCAATTTCAAACTTTGGATGCGTCAGCATATTGGCAAATTCGCCATCGTTAGTCATAATCAATAAACCCGAAGTGTCATAGTCCAAGCGGCCAACCGGGTAAATGCGTTTTTCGATATCTCCAAAAAAGTCGGTTACAACTTTGCGGTTTTTATCATCCGAAACAGCAGAAATAACGCCACGCGGTTTGTACAGCAAGTAGTAAACTTTCTGTTCTTTTTCAAGCTGAACGCCTTCAACTTCGATCTTATCCGTGCTTGATACTTTAACGCCCAATTCTTTGATCGTTTTTCCATTGACTCTTACTTTGCCGTCCAAAATCAATTGTTCCGACTTACGTCGTGATGCCACGCCTGCATGAGCAAGTACTTTCTGTAATCTTTCCATAAATAAGTTCACCTCATTAGTATTTTTTTCGAAAAGCGTACGCGCTCGTCCAACCAAAGGCTGAACACTGCAGCAGGCAGACCGAAACGCACAATTGTCCGTTTGGGCCGTTCCTGCCAAGCACTGCAAATGTATTACAATTACTCGATATGCCGTTCGTTCCTCTCGGAATTATGTCACATTTCTTTCGAAAGCGGAAGCACTAAGCTCAAAAGAAAAGAAGACTGTCAATAGCGCAGCCTTCCTTAAAATGCATTATACTTTTACTTCTTCTTTGAATGTTTGTTGAAAGTTGGTCATAAAAAGATCTGCTTCTTCATCCACATCGTTCTCCATTTCTTCGAGCAATGGCGGGAGCTCGTCCAGATTTTTCAAACCAAAGTAATTTAAAAACTCTTTTGTCGTGGCGTATAAAATAGCGCGGCCAGTTCCTTCGACACGCCCTGCTTCCTGCACCAATCCTTTAGCGGCAAGAGTGTGCAGTGCTTTTTCGCTTTTCACACCGCGCAGGTCTTCCACTTCCACCCGTGTAATGGGCTGCTTGTAAGCGATAATGGCCAAAACTTCCAATGATGCTTGCGATAACGCCTGAACAGTTGGATTTTCCACTAGCTTTTGAATGGTTTCAGCGACTTCCTGCTTGGTCACCAACTGAAAGACACCCGCCAGTTCCTTCAGGCAAATTCCGCTTACAGAATCGGCGTAACGTGCTTCTAATTCTTTTAAACCAGCCTGCAGGTTTTCACTATCTGTTTCCGTTAAAAACTGAAGTTGTTTTAATGTTAAACCATCGTCTCCTGACACGAAAAGCAGCGCCTCTATTTTACTGGAAAGATTCGTCTTCATATTCCCACTTGTCCTTTCTAAGTTCCACCATCAGATCGGTGAAGTTTGTTTCTTGCTCCACCGCAATCACTTGCCGTTTCATTAATTCTAAAATTGACAAAAACGACACCACCAGAACGGTTTTGTCATCTGATGGAAACAAATTGCTGAAAGATGTCCGTCCCTTGGACAATTTTAATTGATCAACGATTGACGTCATTTGGTGTTTGATGGAAATTTCTTGCCTGGCAATTCGCGCAGACAAAGGCGCCTTTAGCTGCTTCCGGCGAAGCATTTTTTGGAATGCTCCAAGCATGTCATAGGCATTTACTTCAAGATCGACTTGATCGTATGGAATGGCTGCCTGAATTTCCGATAAATCCATAGGAGCTTTTGTGTAGATAAACGATCGCTTGCTTTCCATTTCTTTTAACTGTTCCGAAGCGTCTTTGTACTTTCTGTATTCTACGAGACGCGACACCAGCTCTTCACGTGGGTCGAGCTCATCCAGCTCGTATTCCATTTCATCCATTTCGCCTTCGTGGACCGGCAGCAAGGTCTTGCTTTTAATCGCCAGCAACGTGGCTGCCATCACAAGGTATTCGCTAGCCTCGTTTAGCTCCAGGACTTGCATCGCTCGTATGTGTTCCATATACTGTGAAGTAATCTGTGAAACAGGAATATCGTAAATATCAATTTCCAAACGGTGGATTAAATGCAATAATAAATCAAGAGGACCTTCAAAAGCCTCAACTTTTACTTCGTATGACATGACTGTACCACCTGACTGTTAAAATACTCATTCATCCCCATTAATGGGCAGTTACACTTATTATAGTAGAAAGGGGATCAAAATGCATCCACTTCAACATCCGCTGTTTATTCAATACATTGTAAATTTCAATAAAGAAAAAGATTATTTTGAATGCCATGAAGTTGGCGAGGAATACTGGAAAATGGTTGCACCGAAAGATAAAATGCATCCCCTTACCGGCTGGATTCAATTGGCGGTTGGCATGTACCATTGGCGAAGAAGCAATTATCCAGGGGCCTTGCGCTCTTTTATCCGCGCTAAGGTCAAATTGGCTTCAGGCGGCATTTGGGTAGAAGGATTTGACCACGACAAGCTGATCAGCATTTTAACCACTTCGATTGATGCTGTTACAGAACGAAAGCCGTTTTTCATTCAAGAAATTCCGATTGTTTCAGAAGAGTTGGAACACGCAGTAGAATCCTATTATTCCGAACAGCCTCTTGTTGAACAGGACCCCTATTATTTGATGCACAAACACCGGCTGCGTGACCGGTCGTCTATCATCAGTTTGCGGGAACAAAAAAAAAGGCGGAACCTTTAAATTAAAGGTCGCCTTTTTTTACTGGGCATTTTTTTAGAAACGGTTCGGTTTCTTCTGTTGCAAGCATCTGTCGATCCTGCATAATATCCTGAATTTTGTCCACCATTTCGTGCCCAATTCCTTCACCGCGATGGGAAGGGTTCACCGATAGATGGTGGATCGTATAAGACGCTTCGCCAACTTCCACACCTAATAACCCGACGAAATCATCCTCTTTTTTCCAAAGGAATAATTGCCAATCCGGATTTTCTTCATAGATATGCATCGTTTGCTGCAGTTTCTTCAATTCTCGCTCTTTCGGCATAAATGACATCAGCCCCATAGCGATTTTTTCGAATGATTTCTTATATCTGAATAACATAATTAAATCCCTCATTTTCGTCTAAAAGCGGCTTTATCCATACTACTATAGTTCACCTAATAACTCAAGAGAGCGTTTATCAGCCACCAGTGACATTTTCTGCGAAAAAGATCCAATACACAAATCCCCAAGCAATCGCCATTGCTAAGATGAAAAGCAGCAAAATCAAATTCGCTTTTTTCATTTTTGAACAGCCTTTTGGGAATAACTCAAGTCCTGTTTGATTAAATCATCATTCGTTTCACGCTTCACGACAAGCTGGTGTGCACCATTTTCTACGAATACTACTGCCGGGCGCGCAATGCGGTTGTAGTTGCTCGCCATCGAATACCCATAAGCGCCTGTACAGAAAACACTCAATAGATCTCCCGATTCTACAGCAGGCAGTTGTGCCTCTTCGATCAGTTTGTCCCCTGATTCGCAGCATTTCCCTGCAATGGTATACTGTTCCGTTGCTGCAACACTTGCTTTATTGGCAAGCAACGAGCTGTATTTTGCGCCGTATAAGGCTGGACGGATGTTGTCCGACATGCCTCCGTCTACCGCCGCATAGTTGCGGGTGCCTGGAACTTCCTTCGTTGAGCCAATTGTGTAAAGTGTCGTTCCCGCATCGCCAATCAACGAGCGGCCTGGTTCGATCCAAATTTCAGGAAGCGGATAGTTGGAAGCTTCGGAAGTCTGCTGGACTGTTTGAATCATCTGCTCTACATAGACAGCAGGTTCAAGCGGCTGGTCCTCCTCTGTATAGCGGATCCCAAATCCTCCTCCAAGATTCAATACCGGACAAGTATAGCCGGTTTCTTCTTTCCAATAAGCCATTTTCTGAATCAGTTTTTCAGCTGCCAATTGAAATGCGCCTGTATCAAAAATTTGAGAGCCGATATGGCAATGAAGACCCATGAGTTTTAAATAGTCGTGATTATAGGTTTGTTGAAAAGCTTGATCGGCCTGGCCATTTTTCAAATCAAAACCAAATTTTGAATCTTCCTGACCAGTCGTGATGTAATCATGTGTGTGAGCTTCAATTCCAGGAGTGACACGCAACAAAATATTCATCGATTGTTTGGATTGCTCGGAAAGTTGCTTTAACAAGCTGATTTCATGGAAATTATCAACTACGATGCAGCCAATTCCCACTTCAAATGCCATTTGCAACTCTTCAAGGCTTTTGTTGTTGCCGTGAAAATGAATCTTTTCAACCGGAAATCCGGCTTTCACTGCTGTATACAATTCGCCTGCAGAAACCACATCCAGTGACAAGTTTTCCTCTGCCGCTACCTGGTAAATGGCAATGGTTGAAAATGCTTTACTGGCATAAGCAACCTGATAGCCAATTCCTGCTTGTTCGAAGGTTTGCTGAAACGCTCTGGCGCGGTCTCTGAATAATTGAATGTCGTAGACGTACAGCGGCGTGCCGTATGTTTTCGCCAATTCCACCGAATCGGTTCCGCCAATTGTTAAATGGCCCTGCTCATTGATTGTTTGTGTACCGTATAAATGCAATAAAAGCCCCTCCTGATGGTGTATGTATTGAAAAATCTTGCTGAGCAGCCACCCAGCAAGATTTTTTGTCAATCGGTGATCAAAGCTGAAATCAGCTTGATTTTTTCAACCGGTTCACTTGTATATTCGATACTATTATATATCATTTTAGAACATTCTGCGAGTTCTTGTGTATTGGAATAAATCGTTGCGATTGACTCGCCGGCTTTCACGAAATCGCCTACTTTTTTGTGGAGTACGATGCCGACAGCCAAATCGATTTGGGATTCTTTTGTTGCTCTGCCTGCGCCGAGCACCATTGCTGCGGTTCCAATTTCATCTGCTTCCATAAAGGAAATATAGCCCTCTTCTTTAGATGGCACTTCTGTAACAAACTCAGCTTGTGGCAATAATGTGACATCGTCTACCACTGCTGGATTGCCGCCTTGGTCTGCTATAAATTGCTTAAAAAATTCCAATGCCTGTCCATTTTCAATAACATTTTCAAGCATGGTGCGCGCTTCTTCAAGTGTTTCTGCTTTGCCGCCGACCACAACCATTTGGCTGCCGAGTACCATGCACAGTTCCGTCAAGTCTTCCGGTCCTTTGCCTTGCAAAGTTTCAATCGCTTCTTTGACTTCTAATGCGTTGCCAATCGCAAAGCCTAAAGGCTGGCTCATATCTGAAATAATGGCCATGGTTTTTCTGCCTGTCGCGTTGCCAATGCCGACCATCGCATGTGCCAATTCCTTGGCATCTTCCGGTGTCTTCATAAAGGCACCTTCGCCTGTTTTTACATCCAAGACGATTGCGTCCGCTCCAGCTGCAATTTTTTTGCTCATGATCGAGCTAGCAATCAAGGGGATGCTGTTGACCGTTCCTGTTACGTCACGCAGTGCATACATCTTTTTATCCGCAGGGGTTAAATTGCCGCTTTGGCCAATCACTGCGAGTTTATGGTCATTCACTTGTTTGATGAAATCGGCTGTTGACAACTCTACATGGAAACCATCAATTGCTTCTAATTTATCAATTGTTCCGCCAGTGTGGCCAAGACCGCGTCCGCTCATTTTAGCAACTGGAACGCCGCATGCTGCGACTAATGGTCCAAGTACAAGAGTTGTTGTGTCGCCAACACCGCCGGTAGAATGCTTATCTACTTTAATGCCTTCAATTGCTGATAAGTCAATTTGGTCGCCCGATTCAGCCATAGCCATTGTCAGGTCAGCACGTTCACGCTCAGTCATATTTTGGAAATAAACTGCCATCAGAAATGCGCTCATCTGGTAATCTGCGATGTCGCCGTTTGTATAGCCAGTGATGACGAACTTGATTTCCTCAGTCGATAACTCATTGCCATCTCTTTTCTTTTCAATCAAATCTACCATTCTCATGAAATCTACCGCCTTTTTAGGTTAGTTTCTAAACAAAGTAACTAAAACATATTCATTTATTTTTATTGTTAAGATTCTACTTTTATTTATTTAAACGTGCTAAAAAACTCTTGCCGAATTGAGGCATCGCGACTGAAAAATTCTCAGCAATCGTTGCGCCGATATCCGAAAACGTTTTGCCTGTGTCCAATTGCTCGCCGCCTGTAAATCGTGGAGAATACGCCAAAAGCGGCACGTATTCACGGGTATGATCCGTACCTGGGAAGGTCGGGTCGTTGCCGTGATCTGCTGTAATGATCAACAAGTCATCTTCTTGCATTTGTTCCAGTACTTCAGGCAAGCGTGCATCAAACGCTTCCAGTGCATCTCCATACCCTTGTGGATCTCTGCGATGGCCATAAAGTGCATCAAAGTCCACCAAATTCAAAAAGCTCAGTCCTTGAAAATCTTCACCGGCAACTTGAACGAGTTTATCCATGCCATCCATATTGTCTTTTGTGCGCAACGATTTGGTGACGCCTGCACCGTTATAAATATCATCAATTTTCCCAATGGCAATCACGTCTTTTCCGCCATCTTTTAACTCATTCATAACAGTCCGCCCGAATGGTGCCAACGCATAGTCGTGGCGATTGGTTGTGCGCTTGAATGCTCCAGGCTGTCCGAGGAACGGACGCGCTATCACTCGACCCACTAAGTATTCCGGCTCCAAAGTCAACTCACGCGCAATTTCGCAAATGCGGTAAAGTTCTTCTAACGGAATAATTTCTTCATGAGCCGCAATCTGCAAAACTGGATCAGCCGATGTGTAAACGATAAGCGCTCCGGTCTCCATGTGCTGCTGCCCAAGCTCGTCCAGGATTTCAGTACCGCTCGCCGGTTTGTTGCCTAAAACTTTGCGTCCCGTTTTTTCTTCCAGCTGCTGAATTAACGCTTCCGGAAAACCGTCTGGGTACACTTTGAAAGGTGTATCAATGTTCAAGCCCATGATCTCCCAATGCCCTGTCATGGTGTCTTTTCCAACCGAAGCTTCTTGAAGTTTGCCGTAATAAGCTGCCGGAGAAGCTGTTTTTGCAAGCCCTTTCACAGGAACGATGTTGGCAAGTCCGAGTTTTTCCATGTTCGGCATGTTTAACCCGCCTACCACATCTGCCGTATGGCCAAGTGTGTTTGATCCTGTATCTCCAAATGCTTCAGCGTCCGGTGCTTCACCGATTCCCACTGAATCCAATACTACTAAATGTACACGTTTAAAAGCTTTGTTTGTCATAAGTCTTCCTCCTTATTTTCGCTTTTATCTTACCACATACTGCCCCCTTGTCGGAAGTCAGACCTTTTCTAAGCACGTGGATGAAATTGAGAATAAACATCTTTCAAGCGAGTTTTGCTGACATGTGTATAAATTTGTGTGGTAGAAATGTCTGCATGGCCCAACATTTCCTGCACTGCCCGAATGTCTGCACCATTTTCCAGCAAATGTGTAGCGAAAGAATGGCGCAAAGTATGCGGCGTTAATTCTTTTTGAATTCCGGCTTTTTGGGCGTGCTGCTTGAGCAGTTTCCAAAAACCTTGGCGGGTCAATCGTTTGCCGCGTTGATTGATGAACATGGCATCGGTTTTCTCCCCACTTTTCAGCAATTCCAACCGTCCTGTTTCAAGATAGGTCTGGCACGACTTGAGTGCGGATTTTCCTAAAGGTATAATCCGCTCTTTTCCGCCTTTGCCGGTGCAGCGGACAAAGCCCATTGTTAAATGAACATCCTCCACATCCAAGTTGATGCATTCGCTAATGCGCATGCCACTGGCGTATAACAGTTCCAGCATGGCCTGATCCCGCAAACCATTGGCTTTATTGGTGACAGGGGCCTGCATCAAAGCATCTATTTCTTCGATAGAGAGAATATTCGGCAGCTTTTTCTCCATTTGAGGCATTTCCAAGTGAACGGTAGGATCGGTTTCAACAATGCGTTCACGGATTAGAAATTGGTGAAAAGAGCGAATAGAAGAAATATGGCGTGCAACTGTCCGCGACGTATTCGCCGATTCTTTCAAATGGCGCAAATGGTTCAATATATGTACCCGCTCGACTTTGCTGAGAGACTCCAGCTGTTCTACTTCTTTTAAATAGTGCAAGTAAGCTTTCAGATCCCGTTGATAGGACGACAAAGTATTGTCTGCAAGCTGCCTTTCAACACGCAGAAAATGAATGTAATCGTCGAGTGCATCTTTGCCAAAGTTCATACGTCTGCCTCCTTTATGTTTTGCATAATACCCCATTACTCGATTCCTGAATGTACAGCCATTTTTCCACGAAAAAAGGACGGCCTATATGGGCCGTCCTGTTGGCATCCGTTATTCTGATGGATTTTGAGAATTGCTGTCGTTGCAGCGCCAGCAGATGCCATGGAAAGTAAGACGGTGGTCTTTAATTTGGAAATTCCAGCGTTTCTCTACGACATTTTCCACATCTTCCAAAAGATCTTCCTGTATTTCATCCACTGCACCGCATTCGAGGCACACAAGGTGATGATGAAAATGTGCGGCACCTTCTTGACGCAAATCATAGCGCGACACGCCATCACCAAAATTTATTTTATCGACAATTTTTAATTCTGTTAAAAGCTCTAGTGTACGGTACACAGTCGCCAATCCGATTTCCGGTGCAATATCTTTTACCAAAAGATAGACGTCTTCTGCACTTAGGTGGTCTTCTTCATGGTCTAACAAAACTCGAACTGTCGCTTCACGCTGTGGCGTCAATTTGTAACTCGCAGCGTGTAATTGCTTTTTGATCCGATCAATCCTGGTTTCCATGCGACGCCCTCCCTCAAACTGCCTTTATTATATCAAAAGGGAGTTCTCAATTACAACAATACTATCTGCCCTTTAATTATAATTGTTATAAAGAGAGAATCGTTTCAATTCTCAATTGAAAAACGTTGCTTTGCCCATAAAACTGCAAACGCAGTTTTGGCGTCATAGATTTTCTCATCAATGACCATCTGTTCTGCCTCTTCAATGGTTACTTCCATCAAGTCCACAAATTCGTCATCGTCCAGCACCGCACCATTTGTTGCTTTGCTTAAACCTTCAGCAGCAAACAGGTGGACAACTTCATTGGCAAATCCCGGAGAGGTCGCAAAAGTTTGAATTTTAATCAGTTTTTCTGCTGTGTAGCCAGTTTCTTCTTCCAGCTCACGCATAGCCGTGTATTCGGGTGCTTCTCCGGGCTCAAGTTTTCCAGCAGGAATTTCTACCAGAGACCGTTCCAGTGCTTTCCGGTATTGTTCCACCAGGATGATTTTATTTTCAGGCGTGATGGCTATAATAGCAACCGCTCCCGGATGTTCGATCAATTCTCGCTTGGATGTATGGCCGTTTGGCAGCGATACTTCATCAACTTTCAAGTTGATGATTTTACCTTCGTATAAACGATCGGAGTGAATGGTTTTTTCTTCAAATTTTTTCATTGGAATCCTCTTTTCATTTGTGGTTTCTCTAAGGAAAAGTATACCATATAAGGAACGACAGACTAAATGAGGTGGAGAAATGAAAAAGAAGTTATTAGGCAACAGCGAAATCAAAGTCAGTGAAATCTCTCTGGGCTGCATGTCTTTGCCAACAGATGCCAAAGAAGCGGGCATTATTGTCGACGAAGCAATTGCGCAGGGCATCAATTATTTCGATACGGCTGATTTGTACAACAAAGGAAAAAACGAAGAAGTGGTTGGCCAGGCTTTAAAACATCGCCGAAACGATATTGTATTAGCCACTAAGGTGGGCAACGAGTGGAGTACTGGATCAGATGAAGTCAAATGGAATCCAACCAAGGCGTATATTAAAGAGCAGATCCATGCGAGCCTAAAGCGCCTGCAAACCGACTATATCGATTTGTATCAATTGCACGGCGGCATGATCACCGATGATTCGGAGGAAACCATCGAAGCTTTTGAGGAGTTGAAAAAAGAGGGCTTGATTCGTGCTTATGGCATTTCTTCGATTCGCCCGAATGTGATTAAACGATTTTTGGAAAATGGGAACATTGCCTCGATCATGATGCAATACAGCCTGTTGGACCGCCGCCCGGAAGAACTGCTGGAGAGCATTGGCCAAGCCGGCAAATCTGTGGTGACGCGCGGGTCTTTGGCAAAAGGATTATTGACTGGCGAAGGAATCGAGCGTGCAGCTAAAATGGGTGGCTACTTAAACTATAGTGATTCTGAATTAAAAACGGTTCTGGAAAAACTATTGGCGGTTCACGACAATCTCCATGCAGTCGCTTTGCATAGCGTACTCGAACACGACACCATCAGTTCAGTTGTGGCAGGTGCCAGTTCTGCAGAGCAGATCAAAGCTACCATTGATGCATACAACACACCAGTATCACCAGAACAAATTGCCGAAGCAAAAAAACTGACGCGCCAGGACATGTACCAGGAACATCGGGCGTAAAAGATTCTATCTTAAAAACCGAACCACTAAAATAGGCAGGCCATACTCAACAAAGAGTACGGCCTGCCTATTCGTGCATAAATTTATTTTTGGATCGGTCCTTCAATGACAACCTTGCCAATTGTGCGCGCAGTCAAGAGGTCTTCATAAGCTTCTTTCAATGTCTCTGGATTCAGCGGCGACAAGTGCTTGGTCATGGTTGAGCGGATTTTTCCTTCTTCCACCCAGTCAGAAATTTGCGTCAGGATGTGGTGCTGTGAAACCATGTCTTCCGTTTGGAAAACAGAACGAGTATACATCAGTTCATAAGAGAACGTGACCGATTTCGAAAACAGTTCCAAGTGCAGCGGTTTGAAAGCTGGAAGGATGGAACAGATTTTCCCTTGCGGCAAGATGGTTTTTGCCATATTTTCCATGTGGTCATCCACATTCGTTAAGCTGAAAATGTAATGGACTCCTGAAAATCCGAGAGCTTCCAGCTGTGGTCCAAATGCCTCGTGGTGATTGATGATGTGATCGGCGCCATGGTCCACAGCCCATTCTTTGGATTCTGGACGTGAAGCTGTGCCCACTACAGTTAATCCGGCAAGTTTTGCAATTTGTGTCGCAATTGAACCTACTCCACCAGCCGCACCGATAATTAAGATGACTTTGTCTTTGTTGTCAGCTGGTTCGCGGGAAGCACCCAACCGGTCAAAAATTGCTTCACAAGCTGTGATGCTCGTTAAAGGCAAAGCTGCTGCTTCTGGAAAATCAATGTTCTTCGGCTTTTTGCCAACAATGCGCTCATCCACCAATTGGAAATCACTTAAACTCCCTGGAATATTGCTCGTTCCCGCATAGAAAACTTCATCCCCTACTTGGAAGAAACTGCACTCTTCACCCACTTCTACAACTACTCCAGCGGCGTCGCGGCCAACAATCGTCAACGACGCATCGTCTTCCTTCTTGCCGTCGCGCGTTTTTAAATCAGTTGGATTAACGGATACAGCCTTTACCTCAACCAGTATGTTTCTGCCTGTGGCTTTAGGGCGTTCGATTTCCACTCGTTCGAAATTAGGTGCTTCTGTCGTTGCGTTGGGTTTGTAAAAACCCAGTGCCGTCATTTTTTCTGTAGCCAATCTATTTCGCCTCATCTCTTTGGAATAATCAATAACATCTAACCAATGTTTATTCTAACTTTCTATACAGGCGGACACAAAAGTTCTGACTTTTATTTAGGCTTTTTTTATTTTTCATTCTGAAAAAATATGCATCTTGGTATCGTACAAGAAGTCTACTTCTTCAATTATTCATTATTCCTCCAATAAAATTGATTCAAGTCTTTCAAAAGTGTTTATCATATTCAACAACTTAGTTTGAGGCTTTATGGATTAAGCTATCAAGTAATTCAAAGAAAAATACGAGGCCGCGAGGATCATCTTATTTTAATTGAACACCAAATCCCATAAAACACTATAATGAAATTATTCCTACCCATCATTGATTCCCCACATTTTGCAAGGAGGTGTATGCATGATTACCCGCCGCACCGTCATTTCACTTGGCCTCTCCCAACTCATCTGTTGGGGAATTTCCTATTACTTGATTGCTGCTTTTGGCACACGGATTGCCGAAGATCTTAACTGGAGCGAACCTATAGTTTATGGGGGCTTTTCAGCTGCACTGATTGTCATGGGCATAACATCTCCGCTGACCGGCCAATTGATTGACCGGTTTGGAGGGAAACGAGTGATGACTTGTGGGTCGGTGTTGCTGGCTCTTGGCTGCGGGGGCATTGCCTTGGCGTATTCGATTGAAGTGTATTATTTGTCTTGGATCCTGTTGGGATTTGCCATGCGCTTATGCCTGTACGATGCAGCATTTGCGGCATTGGCACGAATAGGAGGCATTCATGCAAAGCGCCCTATCTCGCAAATTACGCTTTTAGGCGGACTTGCTTCAACCATTTTTTGGCCAGTCGGCTTCTATTTAACCGAAATGTTCGGCTGGCGGATAGCTTTATTGATCTATGCGCTTTTCGCCTTGTTGACCATCCCTCTTCATCTATCAATTCCCTCCAACCGCCTTAGCGATCATAAAATGGCAACTGACTCTAAAAGGATGGATTTCTTCCCCCCTTCCGAAACGACAGCGAGAGAGCAGTGGATCGCAAGAAGTTTGTATGCCTTGATCTTTACTTTGTTAAACTTTTTGAATTCTGCACTGTCTACTCACATGATTACACTTCTCACAGGGCTTGGGCTAACTGCCGCGCTTTCGGTTTGGATTTCCACGTTTAGAGGAATCGGACAATCTTTGGCACGGGTCTGTGAAGTCCTATTCGGTGCTCGCCTGCATCCGACTTCTTTAACCATTCTTGCTTCCGTGCTTTTGCCGCTTGGTTTTGGCATCGGTCTTTTCAGCGGCCAGTTTCTCACGGCTGCCCTGTTATTTGCTTTTCTATTCGGCGCAGGCAATGGCCTTATGACGATTAGCCGCGGGACTTTGCCGCTCGTGCTGTTTGATCATGCAACTTATGGAACGCTTGTCGGCAAACTGCTGGTGCCCGGTTTCCTGTTGTCTGCCATTTCACCCATCGTTTATACTTATATCATCGAGCATTTCGGAGAACAGACAGCACTCGTCTTTTCAGCCTGCCTGGCATTTGTTATTTTCGCGCTGTCGCTTGTGCTAAAATCAAGATTCTCGTCTACTGCTATAAAAAAATAAAACGCAGTTTCTTTTTATATTTACTTAATCTAGGAGGATAAAAATGAAAGTCCAAATCATTGGTGCTTCCGGCACAGGCAAAAGTACGTTAGCGAAATACATTAGCGAAAAAGCTGAATGTCTATGGATTGACACAGATCGCTATCTTTGGAAAGACAGCTCTTTCACTGAAAATCACCCAGTAGAAAAACGGATGGAACTTTATAAAAAAGATATGCAATCCACAGACCGCTACGCCGTGTCAGGTTCGGTTTTTTCGTGGTGCAAAGAAGGGTTCAGCAACCGGGAACTTTTTGTTTTTCTGGAACTTGAGGAAAATATGCGAATGAAACGCCTGCTCGAACGAGAAACTGAACGCGGGAATACCAGCACCATGTGGCAAGACACTTCCGGCAAGCCGACCAATGAGTTTATCGAATGGTGTAAAACTTATCACTTGGCAACAGATAAAACCTTAGTTGGTACATATGTGTCCCACATGCATGAACTGGAAGTATCCCAAAGCCCCGTTTTGAAACTCGACAGTTCAAAACCGGTAGAAGAACTGTATCAAGAAATAGCAACATTTTTTAACCTAAAAATTCGATAAAGCAGAAATAGCCAGCCCCTGAAAAAACAGGGACTGGCTATTTTATTGCACGTTAATCGATTCGACTAAAATTTATTCCCTTTATCTCCGTGGCGCTCAAGCAATTCCGCGAACGACAAGTTTTTTTCACGCTCTTTGCGTTCAAACAAGCGCTGCGCTTCTTTTTCTTCTGCCTGCTTTTGTTCTTCTTTCAGCAGGTCTTTTTTTGTTTGTTTCAGTTTTGCCAATACGTCTTCAGACAAAACACTATTGGACTCTTCTTTTCTTTTGGCCATAGATCTTCTCTCCTTACGAACGTTTAATAACAGTTGCAATGCCTTGCCCGCCGCCGATGCACAGCGTCGCCAAGCCGGTTTTGGCATCGCGTTTGATCATTTCATGCAGCAAAGTAACAAAAATACGCGTTCCACTTGCTCCGATTGGATGGCCAATGGCAATGGCGCCTCCGTTGACATTCAAAATGTCGTGGTTGAATTTCAGTTCACGGTCGACCGCAATGGATTGCGCCGCAAACGCTTCATTTGCTTCGATCAACTCGATGTCCCCGAGTGACATGTCAGCTTTTTTCAAAGCATTTTTCACTGCCTGCACAGGTCCGATGCCCATTACAGCCGGATCAACCCCAGCATTGCCGTTCGCTACGACTGTCGCAAGCGGTGTTAAGCCCAGTTCATCCGCTTTTGCTTTTGACATGACCACAACTGCTGCTGCGCCGTCATTGATGCCCGATGCGTTTCCTGCGGTTACACTGCCGTCTTTTTTGAAAGCTGGACGCAGCTTCCCAAGGCGCGCTTCGTTTGAATCGCTTTTGACGTACTCGTCTGTCTTAAAGACGACTGGATCACCTTTGCGCTGCGGAATTTCCACAGGCACGATTTCGTCATCAAATCTGCCGGATTCCAGTGCCGCAGTAGCACGAGCCTGTGAACGAGCGGCAAACTTGTCCTGTTCTTCTCGTGTGATATCGTAACGGTCGCATAAATTCTCCGCTGTCACACCCATATGGTAATTGTTGAAAGCACAAGTTAATCCGTCAACCAGCATGCTGTCGACCACTTTTTGGTCTCCCATGCGGAAACCGCTGCGTGCATTTTCCATTAAGTAAGGCGCACGGCTCATGTTTTCCATTCCGCCTGCCACGACAATTTCTGCATCTCCAGAATAAATCGCCTGGTATGCCAACTGAATTGACTTTAATCCAGAGCCGCATACTTTATTGATGGTCATAGCCGGTACGGTTTCCGGCAGCCCCGCATGGATGGACGCCTGCCGCGCCGGGTTTTGGCCAAGACCTGCCTGAAGTACATTCCCCATAATGACTTCAGAGACCTGGTCGGGTTGAACGCCTGCGCGTTCAATGGCTTCTTTAATAACGATCGCCCCTAGTTTTGTAGCCGGCACATCCTTAAGTGCTCCTTGGAATGAACCTACCGCTGTACGGACAGCGCTTACAATAACGATTTCCTGTGACATGAACTTTTCCCCCTTGGTTGATTGTTTGCCAGTTGCTCTTTTATCCCTTCCCTCTATACAATGGAAAGCAGGGGGGATACTATGTTCAGTTTACCAAAAAATGCAACGATTATCGAGGTGGGTCCACGCGATGGCCTGCAAAATGAGGGGAAACTTGTCAAAACCGAAAACAAACTTGACTTTATAGCCGCTTTGCAAAAAGCCGGCATTCAAGAAATGGAGTTAACGTCCTTTGTATCGCCAAAATGGGTGCCGCAAATGGCCGATGCCAAGGAAATCGTCGCAAAGACAGAAAAACTCGGGCGCCAATTTGTGCTGACACCGAATGAACGCGGCATTGCTGCAGCACGTGAAGCGGATGCCCAGTCACTTGCCGTATTTGTAGGCGTTTCCAATAGCTTTAATAAAAAAAATATCAATAAAACCACAGAAGAAAGCATGGCAGCTTTAAAGCCGCTGATCCTCAACTTGAAGGATCAAGGTGTTTTTGTGCGCGCCTGCATTTCAACAGCATTTTACTGTCCGTTTGAAGGGGCTGTCTCACCGGAAGCCACCATCGCACTTTGCCGCCAGTTTGTCGATTGGGGTGTCGATGAGTTGAGCGTTGCGGATACCATTGGCATGGCGAATCCGAAAGAAAGCTATGAATTATTTTCTCAGCTGATCGAAGCTTTTCCGGAAGTGCTGATGACTGCGCATTTCCACGATACCCGCAGAATGGCACTTGCCAATATCACCGCAGCTTTGCAAGCGGGTGTTACCCGTTTTGATGCTTCTGCAGGAGGTCTTGGCGGTTGTCCGTTTGCGCCTGGTGCGACCGGCAATGTCGCAACAGAAGATGTCGTCAACATGCTTCACCGGATGGATGTCCAGACTGGCATCGATTTGGACCTTTTATGCCAGGCTATTGATAAAATTGAGCCGCATGTGACAAATCCGATTGCTACCGGCATGTATACGCTGTACAAAAACCAAGCATAAGGAGAATACAGCATGAAGAAAAAACTACTCTGGACCTCCGCTATTGTTTCCAGCATTTTAACGGCCGCGACCACCATTGCGGGTTTTATCGCCAGCAACCGGCTGATGTATGTAAAGAAAAAAGACGAACAGCTCATCCTCGAACGAGAAACCAGTGCCAAACGGTATGACGAAGTTTGGTACGCCAATGTCCCCAAAACCGAGCAGTGGATCGAATCGGAAAACGGCTACCCGATCAAAGCTATTTTCCTGGAGCCGCATGACACAAATCGCTATGTCATCATCTGCCACGGCGTAACTGAAACCAAAGTCAATTCGTTCAAATTTGCACGGATGTTCGAGCGGCTTGGGTTTAATTCGGTCGTCTACGACCACCGGCGCCATGGCGACTCCGGCGGAAAAACGACCAGCTTTGGGCATTTTGAAAAAATTGATTTAAAGGCTGTTGTCCAAGCTTTAAAAATGCATATCGGAAAGGACTTATTTTTCGGCATCCACGGCGAATCGATGGGTGCTGCGACAACGCTTCTTTATGCAGGCGTGGAAGATACCGCAGATTTTTATATTTCCGATTGTGCCTACTCCGATATTTACGAACAAGTGCTGCACGTGATGAAAACGACCACTCCGCTGCGCACAACATTGGCTTTACGGCTGGCCAGTTTGTTCATGAAGTTGCGGGATGGCTATTCCATCTCCACCGTATCGCCAAGGGAAATCGTCAAAAACATTGAAAAACCCGTACTGTTTATCCACAGTGCCAATGATGAATTTGTTCTGCCCAAAATGAGCGAAGAGCTTTATGCACTGAAGCAAGGACCCAAAGAATTCAAGCTGTTTGCTGAAGGTGCACACGCACAGTCATTTAATAAAAACCCGGAAGAATACGAAGAAACCGTCGCAGAATTTTTAATGAACTACGGATTGCTGACACCCAAGCAGCAAGAAATACACCGGTTACCGGCTGCAACGATACCGGCGCATATCAAGTAAAAAGCACTCCTCGGAGTGCTTTTTTTACTTTATATTTTCTCAACAAATTAATGATATGATACAACGTTTCTATAAAACATACGTCTAATTACCGTGTTGATAATATGGAGGTGGCTTAATGAAAATTAATCGATTATCTTTCTCTGTTCTCATTTTAGTTTCATCATTTCTCAATATAGGTTGTACGAACAATACGCTACCAACATCAGATACAACCACAGTATATACAAATAAAAGTATTGGTGCAGAAGAAGTACTAATGTTAGAACCAAATGCAGATATTTTTCAATTTGATGAAATAATTTACAAAACCAATATTGAATGGGTTGATAATTTAACAGTAACCAAAAACAGTCAACTTGGCGAAATAAAAATGAAAAACGAAAAGGATGCAAATTTTGAAAATGAGTTTTCAAATAAACTTCCGATTGGAATCAAGATTTTTTCGACCAAAGAAAGAACTGATGTATTAGTCGTCGAAATTGATGGCAAATTAAAGAAATACCTTGCGATTGTTGAAGGATAAAAGAAGATGGAATTTCTATGATTATTTTAAGTCGAGCATGTGCATGCTTCGTGAAAATCGACCTAACCTTTATTTTGCTTATTTAATATTCGTATTTCAAAAGTAAATCCGCTACTCCTTTGAAGGCGCTTTTTTCTTATTCAGTACGAGCTTCATACCCGCCTGTCCTTCTGCTCCAATAAACAACTCGGTAATCGGTCCGCTTTTCACAATGCCCGTGACATGCAATTCAATGGTATCCAAGTTGTAGTCCGTCATGTCTTTTACCAGTTCCTGAATTTTGTCCAGCGATACGGGAAATGCTTTCGTTAAACTCGTGCTTTCCAGATGGAATTTGCCTTTTTCTTTTTCATCTTCTTCGATAACCGGCAAGTAAAACTTCAACTCTTCATGATCCGCCATTTAGAACGCCTCCTCTGTTTCTTACTTTCTATAAAGCAATAAAACCAGGATCTTACAGGCAACATACCCGTTCTGAGACGATTTAATAGCTGTTCCAAGACAAAATAAAAAAAGCACTCCGCAGAGTACTTTTTATTTTTTAGCTGGTTTGCCAGGTTTAGTCGACGCTTTATTCATCTGAGACATCATTTGATTGATTTTTTTCTGAGACGGTTTTTGTAAAAAATCAACCAAACATTGATATAGCAAGGTTTCTAGCCATTTTCAAGCCACTTTTTCTGTTACGAAAAATATACCATTCTCTATTATTTTTGTCTACTTTCTTTGTATTTAATAAGATTATAGCTTTATCCTTTCAATCTTTAAGAATAAAACTCAATAAAGATTAGCACCCATATATGTATCAACATCTTACCTTTAAAAATATATAACTTTCAGCATTACTCATTAGTCAAATGCACCAATTTTAATACAGATACTTCATCTCTATTAACAATGATTTTTTATACACTTGTTGAAGAAAAGTCACAAAAGAGTTTTTGCTCCAATAAAAGGTTCAGTCACCCACAGTTAGACCCTATATTTGTAAATGCTTTGAATCAAGTTAGGAATTAATTATAAAAAATTGTCATGTTACTTATAATTGAAAGGGTGGCTTTTAACACCCTTTCAATCTAAGGAAATTTTTTTTATATACGTTTGCCTGAATTCCTCTAGCTCATCCATTATGACGCTTTTAATTTTTTCTATACTTTTAGCCATAATCTCGGCATCACCTTCGTCAGCTTCTTCATTATAATTCCACTTTCCTATCATATTATCCATAATAATAACCTTTTTAGCAATTTCAATGTTTAACAAATGAAATGATTCATACAATAATGGTTTAATTTTTTCTGTATAAACAAGAACTTCAAACTCAAGTTCTTCACCTTGATGACTGGGCCAAACCACTACCTCGTTCTCTTCAATTGCCCTTAAAATTCTATTGTAAATTTCCATTTTATTTAATAGTTGCTCCTTAGCAAAATGCCTCTCTATTTTTTCTAATTCAAAATTAAATTGCTTATCCATTTTTTTTTGCTCTTGTATAAATTGCTCAGCACTCTTCTCCTTGTCCCATTCTTTACTTCTTTCTAAGTTCTTCTTTTGAAATAAATAAGCTAAAAAGGAGCCGAGAACTAAAGTAATTACAGGGAGAACCATATTTAAAATTTGCATAAAACCACTCCTATTCTTCTTTATATAAGAAGTACCTACTTTTGGATAAGATAACTCATTCTTACATTATACAATTTTATAGCATGACTTAAACCACTATAATTGTCAGTTTAGGTATGGAGCCCTCTTAATATCCTACTCTACCTTCAGCCATTACAATCTACTTCCGACGAGTAAATGTTTTGCTTCCGAAAAATAGCTTCCTTCTATATTTATTTACTTCTACAAACTATTTGAAGATGTAAACATAGCTTTGTATTGTACGTTCACGATTCCCACCTATTTCCGCTTGCTTAAACACTGTTTCTAATGCTTTTTCAATTATAATTGCGTTGCGAACTTTCTTACAATTCATTGAACGTAATGCTAATACATCGCCACTTATAGCAAATATTTCATACTTTCTAATCTTATTTAGACAAAATAAAAAACCCCATTTTCAATAGTGAATTTGGAGGTTTTGAACTAGAGAATTATATCTACTTCTCTTTTAATTTCTTGCGTAGTTTTTTTTCAGCTTTCTCTACTAATCTCAAATGTTCTGCATATGTAATAACTTGAAAATTACTTAACGGCACCGATGCTTCTTCTTCTTTTAGCTTTTCAAATTCTTTATATTGTTCAACTCTATCCAACAAAAGCTGATAAAAGCCCAGTAAAGTCACAAAGGTAGCAATAGTAATATATGTATCAGGATGATTAATTATATACATCAATTTAGCATCTGGTCTCGAAGTATACTCATATAAATCTGAAATTGATACATATCCATAAGCTGCAATTGCTATTAGAATTATCAATGGAATACTACTTCTCACATACAAATAAGCTTTACTTCCTTTAAAATATGTAAGTACAACTAACGCTACAATCGTTGATATCAAAAAAACAACAGCACACCCAAGAAGAAAATCCATAATTAAAATCCCCTAATCTAATCTATATTTAATTATACAATTTTATAAGTATAAATTAAAGCAGGTTTGAAAAAAGGACACTCAACAAGAGTTCAACCCCCGTTCAATATCGCTAAACTCTAAAACCGTTAATATGATTGTTTTTTAGCCACTCTAAGTATGGAGACAGCGGGCTTCGAACCCGCATCCAGAAAATCAACTAATTGAGATGCTAAGCGTGTAGCTTATTCATTAGGGTTTCGTGCACCATTCAATGAGACTTACAGTCACAAAGGTTTTAGGTTTTTTCGTACTTATTTATTTGACTGCTTCACTTAACAGGGAGTATTACATATTAACGAACTTGGTTCAAAGACCTTCTAACTATCAGTATATATCAATTGATTTCAAAATTAAAAGAGAATCCACTAAATTCATAGATTCTCTCACTCTATACTAATTCCTATTCCCACTCAATCGTTGCAGGCGGCTTGCTCGTAATGTCATACAGTACGCGGTTAATGTGGTCGACTTCGTTGACTAAGCGGACGCTGATACTACTTACAAGCAACTACTATTGTTTCTTCTTCAAAAATTAGAGTACAATTATTTACGCTATTTCTATAACTCAATAGTAGCAGGTCAAGAGTTTACTTTCAAACAAGCACACGAGTCATTAGTAATTGATAGTGGATAAATTAACTATATTAAGCAATAAATAAATATATCTCCTAATACCAAGTAATAATTTGTTAGATGACAAATTTAAACTCGGAGTGCAGGAGTTGCACTGCATAGTCACACTTACTTACTCCTAAAGTAAAATTTGGTGGAAACTACCCCCACCTATTATTGCGCTTTAAAATCTCACATTAGGAAAACTTTCTTCGTATTCAAAACCTTCCTCAAATAACTTATCTGAATGAATTTTAATTGTAGAATTATGGTTAGCAGCCATGCGATGTTCACGACATTGTCTATTACCATTTATACCCTCATAAAGAATACCAAATTGTTCTAGAGTGAAGTTCCCTAAATTAGGTTCAATATAATTCTGAAAGTTCGATGTAGCAATGTCATAAGATTTGCTGTGAATATAGTATTTAATTAGTAAATCATGATATAAACCTATACAGCCGTCTTCTTCAGCCCATTTAAATAAAAGCGATTCTTCAGCTTGAGATATTGTGTAATCACTATAATCCTCACTATATAAATCTTCAACAATAGACTTTAAATGTTCATGTACATTCTCTTTTAAAAAAGGAGCTTTTACTCTAAGAGTCCACTTGGCATTAGACTTATCTTCAAGTAAAGCCTGAGTATGCTCTGGTAGTAATAAATATATTTTAGGGAAATGACCTAACATTGCAAATAACATTTCTGATGATAACGTATCACCAAGTTCAAACCTACTGAAATATGAATCATTTGTTTTTATATATCCCTCTAGAACGGTATGATATTTTCTATAAATAATTTTTAAAGTTTTGTAATTAATAAGTCTAGATTTTTCGCAATCTTCACTCTGGCATCTGAAGGTTATATCCCATAATCTTCTAAAAATCTCTTTAATAAGATGATTATTTACATTTTTAAAATATCTCGATTCTAAATACTTTTCTAAAGATTTATCATCTACAAAAGAATCCTCATGTTCAGCTAAATCTCCTAATAGAACAGTAAAGACTTTAGTAGTCATTACTGCACCTTTCGTGAGAATACCTTCTAACATATTTCGCATTAAAGCTCGAACCGTTTCTTTGTTCGGATAACTTAACAAATCATCTTTAGTAAGTACAGGGTGTGCAGATAAATGTCTTTGCAATCTGAGATAGTCTAGATTAAGTTTATCAATTGGTTCTAGCAAGAATGTTCTTTTCTCTATTTCACCAATTAAAAATTTTTCCCACTCTCCGCTTTCTGGTTTCGCTTCTTGTTTTTTCTTTACTTTTCCTAAGATATCTTTCGCTATCGGATCTTCGTATAAATCTTCTAATTCTTTTAGTTTATACACTAAATCTGAAACAACCACTGAATAAAGCATTACTACAGCTGAACGATAACTTCCATTTACATAAGATTGCATTACTTCTTTAAAATATTCACTAGTTTTATGGTGTGCTATCATTTCTGCACTTTGTTCAATAGAATAATGAGACATATGCTTGCTCCTTCGCTTTTCATGAACGTTTTTTTAGCAATCGTCTTAGTAAATCGCTTTAATTATTCAACGCTTAAAACTTCTCTCTTTTTTCTATATATCATTTTATGGCAATTAGAACATGCTGGCACAAGATCTTCAGAAAGATTAATTATTATTCGTCATCTAAAACAAACGGAATTTTTAAGTTAAGATGTCATGTGTACACTTGTAATAGTGATAGCCGAATGTTTAACACATAGTATGAGTGCCAATATCATTAAGCCCTAACATATCAACTGCCCTAACAAGAATACGATAAGCTTGTGTAGCCGATATATGACTGTCTCCCTTTCGTGATTAGGCAAATAGCGTCCTTATTTACCATTCAAACCTTCAGTATAATCAGCTATGTCTGCCGTTATTAGGTTGAGATGAACCGTTTTTCTTTCTTTCTTCGTTTTACCTTCTCTTATCTTAAAATTAGACTAAACTTTACAATATCACTTTTGAGACTCCATAATTTCTTTTAACTTTTCAATAGTAAGGGCTGGTTTAGCTGTATGTAACATTGCATGACAATTTGGACAAACTGGCTTTAAATCTTTAATTGGGTCAACTTCATACGCTTCACCGATTGTACTTATCTCGATAACGTGATGCACATGGATATACGCTCTTCCAATCTCGCCATACGTTTGCTCTAAGTTTGTTTCGCATACTAAACATGTATAGCCATAATGATTCAGACACTCTTGTCTAGCTTCTTGATTTCTCTCATAACGATTTGTTGTAATTGCTATTCTAGAACCTTCAATAAATTTCTTGCGACTTGCACTTTTAAATGTCTGAGGTATATTCGATAAATTTTCAGTGAACCCCCATACCACATGAGCAGGTATGGTATCCTCAAAATCTCTTACATAACCTAACCCTTGAAATTTAAATTTCACTTCATCACTATTTTCTCTAGTGAAAATATACACTTCTGTTTTATTGTTCATCATAAGTTTTAAGGTTGGCGTGTGGATAGAAGCCTTACTACTAAACCAATACAAACTATTTCCTATTAATACATTTGGATAATCATGACCTGTACGGCCTGCTGTACCTAGATTGGCAAATAGAAAATAACTGTTTTTAAACGAAGGATAACCTGTCCCCCATATACCCGCTGTACTATCTGGTTCTGGGTGTTTGATAATTTCTTTCACATTTTTCCTACTATATTGATGTCCAATAATAAAATTATACTTCATGTAATCTCACTCCTTATTTTGATTCAATATACATTCCTTCAATCTAATAACAGAATTTTTCGCAGGAGCGCAACAGCTCCTATAATATAGGATTGGAAAGGCCAATAGTTAGGTCATAAGTATCCCCCACCATTAAAACTGGAATTATTGAAAATCAAGCAATAGGATGGTCTGCCACAATATCTTTTGCAAATCCACCAGCTAACCCATTCCCTATATTTAAATTACAAGTTTTATGATTGGTTGTTATAGAAACTTCTGTTTACAGAACTAAAGCGTAGTCACACGACACTTCAATAATATGTTTGAAAGGCATGAACAAAATTCTTTTTCTTCCATTTAAATTGGCAGCCACAAAAAACTCTATGACTAGTGATACAGGCAAAGCCCTATAGCGGCCCGTAATACACTCCAAATTGTTTCTCCTTCAACTAAATGTTTCTAAGCTTCCTCGCCGTCCCAAATATATACCTTACATTGCCTTCTCCATATCGCTTACATTGGCAACATTTCCTTTCAACTTACCAAACATTCCCACTCTCATCTACTTGATTATTCAGTATTTTAATTACCTTATAATTGTGACTTATGACCCACCACATGTCAATCTATTCCAAAAGAAAAAGAGCAGGATTATTCCTGCTCTTTCTTCTAGTTCTGGTCAAATTTCCATTCAATATCGAGGGCATGTGCTTTGACCTGCAATTCCCCCCACAGTTTGGGCATTCAACTGTGAATACATCTTTGTCAGGGAAATAGCCAGTTGAACTTGTTCTATATGGTTGACCACATGTACATTTGTCCATATCCTTCACCTCACTCCATTACGCTTTAATGATTGCATAATGGATAAGAGCTAGCTGTTGGACTTCCTGTTCCCTGGCTGCTCTGTACAAAAATTCCGCTTCTTTTAAATTAAGTACGAGTTGAGTTAATAATATCAAGTTTTTATCCACTAAGATGCGTTACATTCTTACGAACTTGGTTCAAAGACCTTTTTATAAGAAAACTACTGATATAAAGAAGGGGTATCTATATCTATTGTCGGTTCCATAAAACTATCAAGAAACTCTTCTGTGATACCACGTATCTTTCTTCGCTGACATAACGAATAAAGCTCTTCTACTGCTGAATACGGGAAAAACTTAGTGTTCAAATCTCTAAACTGTGGTTTATTTGCTTCTCTTAGAACTTTTGCTTTTTCTTCATCAGGGGCAACTATTACATATCGTGTTTGCTGATAAGGAGGGATAAGGTCATAAAAATTCTTCATTCTAGTTAATCCACTTGTAACTCCTGTACTGTGTTCAACTTCCATAACTGCTGGCATAAGCTTTCCATTTTTGAACCAAATGCAATCAATTAACAGTGCCGAATTAACGGCACCACTGTGGGGATAAATCATGCCTTCATGTTGCAAAGAATCAACTACACTTGGTAATTCTGCAACTCTTTGGTTATTGTAAATTATTCCTCTATCATTTTGTGCTACCCAAGTTCTGAACCCTAATTGTTGTCCAATCATTATTAAGGCGACTTGTATTTGAGAGTGTCTTCGTTTAATATCAATATCCATTTCAGATTCCCCATTGACTTCGGGAATATCGATAGAATCATAATAAACTTGACTATTAGGGATTTCGGAAATCACAATATCCGTTTCTATTTCTTCGATAGTTCCTAATCTATGCGGTCTCTCAGGGACCCACATAAGGTATTTATGTCCCCTGCTCACCTTGGCCGAATCCATGTTTCTATTATCGACTCTTCCAGGATAGCAAAAGTAAAATTGTGGAGTATGTGCCATCAGCGATTCTAATACAGACCTAGTATTATAACTTCCACCTAGAACAGTATCAAAGTTAATTGGTTGATTAGGAACAAAGGCGTTTGCAATCCTTTGAATCATTTGAGTTGAAATAGAAGTTTCTATCGCATCTATTGAAGTTTCTCCAGCTGCAGAATTATAACGTTTAATCATAATCGGGCCTTCAGGGAAAGTTACATTAACTACTTCAATTACCCCTTTAGTTCTCGGGTTAATATAGTTAAACGCTTGTCTCTTCGGCAACTGCGCTATAGCTGTTATTATATTTCTCACTGTCAACTGATTCATTCTTACCCTCCAAGAATTCTAATATAGATTTTGCTAGTCCTGCAGAAGCTAGATAAGGCACGCCATTACCTACTGTTTTAAAAGCATTTGATAAAGTAATATCTTGTGGGAGTTCAAATTCTTTTGGTAACGATTGAATTGCAAGTGCTTCTGAAACTGATATTCTACGTGCCTTATAAGGATGTAAATGAACTTCATTGTTACCGTATGCAGCGGTAGGAGAAAATCTCCATCTGTGTAAACGTTTATAGGATTTTTTCGAATCATCCCCTTCTTCAATAACCTGGAATTTCACAAGCCCTGCACGTGGCTGGAAGTATTGATGAGAGTTGGGGTGATTCAAAACGTCATTTTTCTTGAACCAATGTTCTACGGTCAATTCTAGCGGGATTTGTTGAGGACACTCTGTAATTAAATCCTCTGTAAAATCTCCAGTAATAGGAAATGGGATTTTTTTGATTTCTTCCATAGTATATTTTATGTTTTTCTCCCACGGAAAAAGTTCATACGGAATATTAGTAGCACCTTCCGCAAGTTCATATCCAATATTTTTCAAAAGTTCTTTTTGAAAACCTATTAAAATAATTCTCTCTCTTTGTTGTGGGACACCGTACTCTAATGAGTTTATCAACCGTTCTGTTGTTACATATCCATTCTCTTGTAATTTCTCTTTCATTTCGTCATAGAAAGCACGATGTTTCTTAGTTCTCCATAATCCTTTAACATTCTCAAACAAAAAGAAAGACGGCTTTTCTTTGCATATCAAATCAACATAAGTAGATGTCAATTTACCATTTTCGCCTTCTCCTCCACGATTTTTACCACCAACTGAAAAATCAGGACAAGGAGGTCCACCAATAAATCCGACAATATTATTGTTATTTTTTTCTTCTATTACTGCTTGATTTAAACCCTCTAAATTATCTGGATTAAGAAGTTCAGTGATATCACCCTCGTGATACCCGTACTTAGGTTCAGGTAAGTTTAAAGACTTCCTAGAATATTTATATGACTCCATAAAAGGTTTATGAATTTCATTTACATAAACGATATCAAATCCGCCAAGTTCAAAACCTAAATCTAAAAAACCGCTTCCTGAAAAAAATGAAAATATTTTATTTGTCATACAATTAACAACCTCTCCACTTACATGATGAAAACCGAATATACGTTTCTATTTTATAATAGATGACATTTAGAATTATGTAAATTGTAACATAGGATATTCTAGCTTTTTGGTCTAAATTCAAATTTTAATACCTATCTGATATTTCCTGTCACTTTCCCTCATTAAAAATTTTGGAAAATATCACGTATATTTTTTATACATCGGACCAACTGTATAATCTCCTCCCCTGGGGTACCCCTTACGCCTGCAATTGAACATCTATTAATCTGTTCCCAGTCTCTATTCTATCCATAACCTAGTAGTATTTGCTGAGGCCATTCTTCAATTCATTTTCCTTCTTAACATTCTTTTTATATTCTATTCCTTACCCTGTTCTGCTCCTACAATATTTATCTTAGGCTGTTACTGTGGCTGAGCATAGTTCTATTGCTGTTTATAAGCCTTACTTCTTTCACCTACCCTTATTCTATCTTCTATGATAGGCAGTCTGAAGTATGCTAGGGTGCTACTATTTCACGTTTTCAAGTTTATTATTAGTTAGTGCTGCTAGCTAGAGGCTGAATCTGCCTGGTAAGCTGCTTAATTAGTCTAATAAGGTACACCATTATGGACTTTCATTAATAGAACCCTTAATAGTCTAATAAAAACAATATAAGCACCTTTGCAGACGTCTAAATAACAATTGACCTTTATAGACTATTGGTGTATGTTTAGTTTATCAAGTTAATCCCACTATGCGAAATGAGGTTTACAACAATGAAAACCGTTAAACCAATGTATTTATTCTTTGATTATTTATATGAAACAGTTGAACAAATTGGAGAAGTAACACTTTCTGAGTGGTCACATAAAGAAGTACCTACGCTCAAATTTTGCGTTATTGATATTGAAGACCAAGACGAAAAAGAACTTTCTACACAATGGGCATGGATACACGATAATGAGGTTGACGCTTTTAGAGAAATGAAGGAAGAAAACAAATACTGATAGAATTAGAGGTTATGACAATGACAGGAATCAATTTTGCATATATGCGAGTATCATCCAAAGAACAGAATTTAGATAGGCAGTTAGAGGCGTTAAAACCTTATGTCACTAGTGAAGAATACATTTACAGTGATAAGGCAAGTGGCAGGGATATGGATAGAGTAGAGTTTCAGAACATGATTAAAGCTATGCGAAAAGGCGATACTCTTTATATCAAATCCATTGACCGCCTAGGACGTAATAAAGAACTCATTAAAGAATACTTAGAAAAGTTTAAGGTTAAAGGAATTAGAGTAAAAATAATTGATTTGCCTACAACCATGCAGGAAGTATCGGAAGGTCAAGAATGGATTCTCGATATGATAAATAATATTATTGTCGAGGTTCTGAGTTCTATGGCTGAACAGGAAAGGGTAATTACTCTACAGCGCCAAAAAGAAGGTATAGCAGTGGCTAAAGCTAAGGGAAAGCATTTAGGTAGACCAATTCAGAAGTTACCTAAAGAATGGGATAAGCTTTACAAAAATTGGAAAGCAGGAGAAATTACAGCGGTAGCATTTATGAAAGCTATAGATATGAAAAAAGCCACGTTCTATAAGAAAATGAAAGACTACGAATCCACATTGTAACTTAAATGGTAATTCATTCCTCTTCATTTCGAATCAAATTTTTGATTCATTAGCAATAACCTATTATTGAAATCAAATCATTCTGAATTATGATTTATATTAACAAGACTATTTAAAAAAGGAAGTGGCATATGAAACGTTTACCTACTGTAGCAGCTGCGATAAAGGAGATTGAAGCACTACAAAGCTTTGTTGAGCTTGCACATAGACATCCTGATAAGAGGCTTTTCGATAAAGCCATCAAGTATTATGCTTTCACGGGCAGTTTAAAAGAAACCACAAAAATCATAAATGATGAACGTAAAAAATTTGACATGCCACTTATCGATGAATATATTGTCAGAGATGCTATTCTAAGTGAACCAGAGAATCCACTTCATAAACTACTAAGAACCAACTATATGATTAAAACGAGACCTTTAAGACAGAGATATTAAAATTTTTATAATGAAAGTTACTGGACAGATTTATTGAACGAAAACTATGCTACTTTAGTTACGCACGTAAAAACCCTCTCAATTGAGAGGGTTTTAATCGATTATTCTGATGTTTTCACGGTGTATTTATTTAACAAGAGTGTGTGCTTACAACACCTTTTATGGTTAAAACTGCAATTTTATCTCAGTTTTATTTGTAGTAAGCTAGCAGCTCTTTAAACAACAGTGTAATATGACATTTTTCCAAATCGTTTTTACGTTCTTCATATAATTTTTCTAGTAAAGGTTTTACCTCTGAAAACTCAGCATAATGTAACTTCCGATGGCAATTTGGACACAATGAAACTATGTTAGCTTCGACATCAATACTCAAATCAAAATCATCTGTGGCTTGTATAGGAATGAGGTGATGTGCTTCCACATAATTTTCTTGGCTAGCTTTCGATTTGAAGTATTCATGTTCTTTATCAATTTCACATAAATAAGAAGCAGCTGCCAAAGCTCTCTTTGAGGTAAAGCCATCTCTGTTTGGTGAGCTATTAATAGTTGACTTATACTTTAGGCTCTTTTTTTTCGGCTTGTGATTAATATTTAAACCTAAGACTGGGTTCGGTAATTCTTGCAACTCTTCTTGAAACTCTGTTTCATTGTTATCTAATTCTACTTTTATTTCACTTTTATCTGTGAAGTTTTGTTTTTTACTGCTTAATTCTATCAATAATTTTTCATTTCCCAAATCTTTCTTTTGATTATTTTCAAACCAAATCATTTTAAGAATTTCCACAAGGCTTTCAAAATCTTCTCTTATTTTCAATATTTCAATAGCGTCCGATACACCTAAACCTTTAAAGAAACCTTTGTGTGAGGATGTCAAACCAACGCTTTTTAAAATTATAACGCTAACATCCTGCCTTCTTCTGTTTTCTTCTTTATATTTAGGGAAGTTTTGCATATCTCTGGGGACTAAGTTTAACTCTATCCACCCTATCGTTTTATTATTAAATAGAAATTCGTAAATAATATTGTTTCTTAAGGAATCACTATAACTAATATTTTTCTGTGGAGATATTGGAAACTTAAGAGAAGGTATATAAGGGATATCCATCTCTGGCTCTATCTCCTCATTTTTTAAAATGTAGTCAGTCTTCTCGATACTCCAACCTATATTTAATATCTTTTTTTTAATGTCTTCATTTTCTTTGTTAATTAAAAAATACCTTTTAACCAGTGAATACATATAGTCGATAGATAGACGCTCAGATGCAATGTTTATAGTTTCCTTGTCTATGCCGTTCGCTGCCTTCAAGACTCTTATAATTCTAATAAATTCATTTCTATCGAAGGAATTTCTATTTCGTTTCCATACAAAGCCCTTTACCTGAACAGCTTCTTCTATAAGTTCTTCTGGATAATTATAGTTATTACTTTGTTTAAGTTGCCTTTGCCGAGCAATGTCGGCTAACACGTCTAATAGGTGTTCTCGATTTTCCTCTAAGTATTGATTTCTAACTTCATCATCATGAATGTTTCTTCCAAAATAAAATTTGTTTTTTTGTTTCGCCAAATAATTCACCCCATTTGTAATTAGTGCTTGCTAACAACATTTGATTTTCAACTCTTTTAAAATGTATTAATCAACTTAGACAATTTTTTAAACCAATTTATGTTTGAAGTTTCGAGTAACACTATAACTACTCTTACTTTTGTGTTTTTATGTTTTATAAGGCTACTCGAAATTTCAATGTATTATACCAATTTAATTGCGATGTCAGTATCCTTTTGCTTTATATAAAAACTTTATTTCCTCGTTATTTAACCACTGCTTCAACAAGGTTCTCATTCTTATACTTGGTATATATATGTTGATTGGTTCTGGCACATCTTTTCTAATACCACTTCTCCACATCCATTGTAAAAGATGACTTAAAGCTAACATATCTTCATTTACCTTTACACCTGCTTCTTCAAAGAAAGCTTTTTCAAAAGGATTCATATATAGGTTATACGCGAATGCAAGATTATGAGTATCTTGATAATCATTGGTCGCTCTAGTGGTCCAAGGAATAAACCCTTTCGTGTATCCCTTACCACTTAGTTTATGTCGTACAGACAATTTAGCGGTCCAAAGGTTATCATCAGATTTACCCTTGCTTTTGAAATACGAATATAGATTTTTTTTTAGCCTCTCCATAACCTCAATATTTGCTGTCCTTAACCATGCTGAAGAAAGCTCGTTTCCTCTTACTTTTCCATCCTCTGTATAGTTTGTATTGAATGCACCTTCGTAAATCCGAATCAAATCGCTATACCGTTCCCTACCTTCTAATTCAGGATTGTATGTGACCAAAGCATGGCTAGGACCAATTTTTTCTACACTTTTGTAGATTGTTTTGATTTTAAACATATCGTAATAATACCTCTGCATTTGTCCATCGAAAAGGTACGTTAAAATATAACTTTCCTCAAATAAATCAAAAACCTTTACTGGATACGTCCAAAACATTATCGTTTCATTGTGCAAGAAGATATTTCCTTGTTGCGCCTGGTATTTAATGTTGACGTAGGTACTTTCGTAAACTCCTTTGTACCCGCCATCAATCCAATTCACCTTTCTGTTTTCTACATTAATTAAATTTGCATCTTTCAAAGTTCGAATGTCTTCCTTTGTGATTTCCTTCACCTGCTCAATTACATTTGCTACCTCATCCAGTATTAACGTATATCCAGCATCTCTTAATAGTTCTAATACTTCACCATCAAACATCCTAAACAAAGCGTGTGTTGTAACGATACTTTTGCCGCTCACAATTAATTCTTTGAAATGTGTCAACTTGCTTCCTTTGCCCTCCTTTGCATCAGGTTCAATCAGAAAAGGACAATCTTTCAATATATTGTTTTTTATTTCGTCTAAATAGGGTGAGACATATATAAATCTTTTATTGTATTGATAACGTTGCATGTACTCTTTTGCCCATGTTGTCTTGCCACTTCCCATTATTGAATCCACTACTGTTACTGTTGTCATTGTCCGTTACCTTCCTCTTTCATTCTACTTTCAAATCATAAATGCCACATGCATAAATATGTTAAAAAAAGTGCAAAATCTAATTTAAAACCCTTTAGTACCAACGGTTACAGGACCTTCCTCTTAAAGAGAAAGTAGTAAAAGTGGCACTTTTGGATATCTCTTTTTTTCTAAGTGCAAGTTCAAAAGAAAGCCGTTAAAACGAGCTAAAGCTCTAATTAACGTCTCGAGCAACCAAACTTCGTTTGGCTACTCGTACGCCACGCTACTTTTTACTTACTGTTGTTCCCTCCATAGCTTCATGAAACCTTTTGCGAATTTTTTGTACTTCTGTATTACTTTTGTTTCTGGCTTACCACCAAGTTCAGGATTTTGATTCATTAAGTACACCAATACTTTGAAGTAATCTGCTACTTGTTCGTTTTTTAAAATTTCAGTAGTTTGATAAATTGCCTCAGTATCGGTGAAAGCTGTATGTAATGGAGAACTAATACCCTTATCGGAAGGACTTATCAATGCTTCCTGTTTGATAAGGTCATCAATTTCCTTCTTTAGTTTCTGTTGCTTTTTCTTAGTTTCCAAAAGACTCTCCAGAAATGCTATCTCATCCTCATAGGACGATGCACCGTAGTAGATGACTTGCTCACCTCCCTCCTCTGTTACAAGATTCTCAGCTTCCTCTGAAATACTTTTTAAGTAACTTATCCTTATTTCACTCTTCTCCACAAAGGTAAGTTCTTTTTGAAAATATGCTTCTGACAAATTAAAAATCTGTGATAATTGGTCAAGTCGTTTTGCAGGAATCCCTTTTCTCCCCTTCAACCAATCTTGTATAGTCGGAGTAGAGATACCAAGCTTTTGAGCAACCTCCCTGTAACTCGTATGAAACTCTTTGACTATATATTCTAAACCAATCATTAATTTCCCACCTTTTCTCTCTTAGACATACTAAATATGTCTAATTTAATTATAAAACGACATACTTTGTTTGTCAATAGGGTGAGGAAATAACTTCTAAATCATTGTCAGTGTTCGTCTTTCACATAAAAAAACACCTCAGATGAGGTGTTAAAAAGCATTATTAATGCAATCATTTATTCTTTCCCATTAAAGGACTTGAGTTTATTGCCTTTGTCAAAAGCTGCTCATCGTTCATTGATTGCAGATAACGCTGTGTCACAGAGATGTCAGAATGCCCTAGGAGGCGTGATAGGCTATACACATCCATGTTCCCATCATTAAGACATTGAACAGCGTAGAAGTGTCTGAATGTGTGTGGGGAGACTCTTTTACCAGTAATCTTTGCTCTTCTTCCCGCTTCTTTGACAATGCTATCTAACGCCACATGCGATAGTCCTGAGCCAGTATATGAGAGAAAATATTCGCCTGAAGTAGATTTATTATGAAAATATTGCTTTTTCATTCGCTCGTATTTAATTAAAATTCTTTTCAAAGCAGGACTTATGAAAACTACGCGTTCCTTATTCCCTTTACCATTTACTAGTATTGTTGTCTCTTTTAGATTACTAGTTCTTAGCCCTCTCACCTCCATAGCTCTAATTCCTGTATCAGCAAGTATGGCAATAATTGCTTTGTTTCTAGCCTCTAGATATGTTTTGTAAGTAAAAGCTTCAATCATGGCATGAATCTCTTCTAGCGTAAATCCTTTTAATACTTTCTTAGGTACTTTCGGAGTCTCTACTTTGCTTGCTACATTTACTGATAAATACTCTTCTTTCACACACCAACTAAAAAATGCACGAATTATCTTGAACATAGAAACAATACTTTGTGGTTGCAACCCAGCAATCTGTTTCAATCTTACATATGCCTTCAAATCATAAGAAGTAACACTTTCCAATTCAGTAATGGCTCTCTTTTGCACTAAATACTCCATAACCTGTTTTAGTTCTTGTCTCTTATTAATCATAGTTTTCTTCGTGAACCCTTTGGCTTCACAATGGTAATAATATTCTTTCAGTACATCTTCTAATTCCATAGAAAAAACCACCTCTCTGCTTAAGTTTCAACAGAAAAAGTGGTTTGGTTTGTAAAGAATGAAGGATTAACCAACAGAAAAAGAAATTTCAGGGGAAAATTCAGCCTACACGTTTTAAACAGTAATATTCCTCAATATTGCTTCTCTATTGTAATCATCATTCAATATGTTTTGGGCTAGAAACCCTGTTAAAAGCACTCCGCAGAGTACTTTTTATTTTTTAGCTGGTTTGCCAGGTTTAGTCGACGCTTTATTCATCTGAGACATCATTTGATTGATTTTTTTCTGAGACGGTTTTTGTCCCATTTGCATCATCATGATTCGCAGCATTTCTTCATTAATTGGTGGGTTGTCTTGCAAATATTTCATCATGTATCGACGTGCGATAAAGAATCCAAGTGCAACACCTGCGAGTAAAGCCACGATAACGATTACGATCCAGATCCATGTATCCATTCTTGTTACCTCCTTCGTGTTGCGTAAATAAGTAGTGCACCACAATGGATTATACTATAAAAAAAGATTCATGACCATAAGGAGGATAATAATTAACAGAAACTTCGCTTAGAAAAGTCGTTTCTGAGCTTTCCTAAGTATAAATCCAGGTGTTTACGGCAAAAAGAACAAAAAAATGGAGGCATTAGCTGCCTCCATTCTCCCACTTAGTTTTCGTTGATCAAGTTTTTCACTTTGCTTGCTACGTTACCAGCTGTAAAGCCGAACTCTTCCATAATCCGTTCGCCCGGTGCACTTGCCCCGAAACGGTCGATGGCCAGAATGTCGCCTTCGTCGCCTGTGTAGCGGTCCCAGCCGAATGAAGTACCGACTTCAATAGCGAGACGCTTTTTAACTGTTTTCGGAATAACAGATTGCTTGTATTCTTTGTCTTGTTTTTCAAAACGGTCCCAAGATGGCATTGACACAACAGATACAGCAATGCCTTCTTCAGCCAATTGCTTCTGTGCTTCTACAGCCAAGCTCACTTCAGATCCAGTTGCCAGCAATAGCGCTTGTGGATTTTCAACAGGTGAAACGACGTATGCCCCTTTTTCAACACCGGCTTCAGCCAGTTTTGCGCTGTTTTCTAGAATTGGCAAGTCTTGACGTGAAAGTACCAATAAAGTTGGTGTAGTTTTAGCTGTTAACGCCAAACGCCACGCTGCTTTTGTTTCATTGGCATCTGCAGGACGGACAACGCTCAAGTTCGGCATTGCACGAAGAGAAGCCAATTGTTCGACCGGTTCATGCGTTGGGCCATCTTCCCCTACGGCTACACTGTCATGCGTGAAGACATACGTTACAGGAAGACCCATCAATGCAGCTAAGCGAATTGCCGGACGTACATAGTCGCTGAAGACGAAGAACGTTCCGCCAAAGACATGCAAACCGCCATGCAAAGCCATACCGTTCATCGCAGCGCCCATCGCGAATTCACGAACGCCGAACCAAATGTTGCGGCCTTCAGGATGCTCCGCGTCAAAGTCACCAGCGCCTTTGATGTTGGTTTTGTTAGATCCTGCCAAATCAGCGCTGCCGCCAAAGAAGGATGGAACCGTTTTCGCAATCGCGTTGATCATCTCACCTGAAGACGAGCGCGTTGCTTGTTTTTGGCCAAACTCGTATGTTGGGAATTCAGCATCAAAGTTTTCTGGAAGGTCGCCGCGAATTGCTTTTTGCAATTGCTCAGCCAATTCTGGATGTGCCGATTGGTATTGTTCGTAAAGTTTGTTCCACTCAGATTCAGCTTTAGCGCCTAGTTCTTCGGTTGCTTTTTCGAACGTTGTGTAAACTTCATCAGGCACGTGGAAATCTTTGTCGAACGTCCACTCATAGTATTCTTTAACCAATTTCATTTCATCTTCGCCAAGCGGTGCACCGTGAGCATCAGCTTTACCGGATTTGTTTGGAGCGCCATAGCCGATAACCGTTTTTACTTCGATCAACGTTGGCTTATCCGATGAATTTTTAGCTTGTGCAATTTTTTCAGACAAATCGTCTAGTTCATTGCCGTCATCTACGCGCAAGTAGTTCCAGCCGTAAGATTCAAAACGCTTTTGCACATTTTCAGAGAAACTTTTGCCAAGCGGTCCGTCTAAAGAGATATCATTGCTGTCGTATAGGACGACTAATTTATTTAATTTCAAGTGGCCTGCAAGAGAAATGGCTTCTCCGGCAACGCCTTCCATTAAATCGCCATCTCCGCATAATGAAAACGTGTGGTGATCAACGATATTCAAACCTTCTTTATTGTATGTAGCCGCTAAATGGCGCTCAGCCATAGCCATGCCGACTGCCATGCCAATTCCTTGTCCTAATGGCCCTGTTGTTGCTTCAACGCCAGTCGTGTGGCCATATTCTGGATGTCCCGGTGTTTTTGAATCCCATTGACGGAAATTCTGGATTTCTTCCATTTCTAAACCATAGCCGCTCAAGTGAAGCAAGCTGTATAAAAGCATTGAACCGTGTCCTGCCGACAACACAAAACGGTCGCGGTTAAACCAATCTGGATTTTTTGGATTGTGGTTCATGTGTTTAGTCCATAATGTATACGCCATTGGAGCAGCGCCCATTGGCAATCCTGGATGGCCAGAATTTGCTTTTTCGATAGCATCGATGGAAAGTGTACGAATTGTAGTCACTGCAAGTTGATCTGCGTGGGTTGACATAGTAACATCCTCTCTCAAAAAAAATATTATTCCTTATTAGTTTAGTCAACAATAGAAAAGAATACAATGAAAAAGAGAATAAGTAGTTAATTCAAATACTTATTCTCTCGAAGATTTTTGACCTTTTCCGGAGTTACATCGTTTCCGTTCGGATCAATCACTTTTACATTTTCAATTGTGCCGCGCATTGTTTTGCGGAAAGTCTGCAAGTATTCCTCACGCAGCGCGGATTGCTCTTTTGCTTCTTCTTGCGATAATCCAGCAGTTTTTGACTTCCGTGACAGCTGGCTTATGCGACTTAATTTGTCTGGCGATAACATAGACATCCACCTTTCTTCTGTACATATGGTACAAAAAAAGTCAGGTTTCTGCAACGTTTTAGTCTTTCATCAGCTGTTCGTACTCTTTATAGCGGCGATGGACGGTTGCTTTGCTCGCCTGATAGCCAAAGCCTTGAAGCGTTACTGCGATTTCGCTGAATGTCAGGCCATTGGTCTTCAAGCTGACTATTTGGTCAATCGGCAAATCCAGGCGCTCCCGTCCATCCGGATTGCCTTTGCCTTTTAGATTTTTTTCCGGTTGATAGCCATTTTCCACAGCGCGCTTCATGCCCCGCTTAATTTTGGCATTATGTATTTTGCGCTGGTATTCTTCGACGATCGCCAGAATTTCGAGAACCATATCGTCCATGTCATTTAATGCGATGGGTCCCCGGTCTGATAGCGTGTAAACTTCCACACCGTATTTCTTCATCACATGCAGCAGCGCAATGCGGGCATGGCCCCGCCCTAAACGTGTTTCGTCTTGGACGAATACCGCGTCGACTTGCTCGGTTTTGATCGAATTCAGCATCTCGAGCAGCCCTTCACGGTCCATTTCATAGCCGCTGTGCTGATCGGTAAACACAGCATCCACTTGATGGCCTTGTTCAAATGCAAATTTCATCAGTTCCTCTTCCTGTCTCTCAAGTGAAGATTCCTGAGTATCTTTGGTCGTGCTGACACGGCAATAAATTAATGCATTTTTTTTCATTCAGTATCACCTGCAAATTTAGTGGTCTCATCAGGAGCAAATTTTAATTGATCGCTGGGAATTTTAAGAGATTGCCCTGCAATAATTTTAGAAGTAGAAAGATTGTTTTCTTTCATAATCTCTTCTATCCATTCGTGATGGGGGGTTGTGCCGCTGAACGATTCAGCTAAAGTCCAAAGTGTGTCGCCTTCTTCTATTTCAACTTGGCTCATTTGCGCACTATTAGTATTATGGGACAGAATTGCGTACAAAGTAAATGCCACAATTAAAGCAAAAAACGCGATTAAGTAAAAGTTTTGTCGAATGATTGTCAAATTGATCGCCTCCTGAGAATGTATGTTCGGAATGTATGTTCTCATAATAAGGCGAACAGGTGTTGTTGTCAAGAATTAAATTCGAACCTATGTTTGCATTTCACAGCCCGAGTTGGTATACTATTGGTAGAAATTAAGTAGAATTACTCAAATGAGGTGAAACTGTTGAAAAAAGTATCCAAGCGCCAAGAAGATATTCTGACATTCATAAAAGAAGAAGTTCGCTTAAAAGGCTACCCACCGTCCGTACGTGAAATTGGCGAAGCAGTCGGTTTGGCATCCAGTTCGACCGTACACGGCCACTTGGCACGGCTTGAAAGCAAAGGCTTGATTCGCCGCGACCCAACAAAACCAAGAGCAATTGAAGTAATCAGCACTGACGAAGCGCTTATTGATAAAAGTCCAGTTTTGCATGTGCCGTTAATCGGTAAAGTAACCGCTGGTATTCCCATCACAGCTATTGAAAATGTGGAAGAATTCTTCCCACTGCCCCAGAGCTATGGTACAGAAGATGATCATATCTTCATGCTGGAAATTATGGGTGAAAGTATGATTGAAGCCGGCATTTTAAACGGCGACTATGTCATTGTTAAACAGCAGCAAACAGCTAATAACGGCGACATCGTTGTAGCGATGACGGCTGAAGACGAAGCAACAGTCAAACGTTTCTTCCGCGAAGAAAGCTATTTCCGTCTGCAGCCTGAAAACTCATCGATGGATCCTATCATCGTTGACCAAGTTTCCATTCTTGGTAAAGTTGTCGGCGTCTACCGCCAGATTCACTAAAAAACACCGGGAGCAATCTTCCCGGTGTTTTTTTATTGTATTATTATTATGTAAACTTTTCCTTATTCGAGTTTCACGCAGCTGAAAGCCAAAATAACCGGAATTCTTTTTCTTCTATCAAACTCGCCAACATCCTCGAAATGCTGCCGCTTTGGCATGCCCTCTTGAAGTCCTGTAACGCTAAACCCTGCATTCGATAATGCTGTAAAATAACTTTCGATGGTTCGATGATGCTTGACCACCACTTTATCAATCCAAGGCTCTTGCCGTTCGCCTTCATTAAAATAATCATCCACTATCCAGTTGCTTCTTTTCTCTCCAGACTTTTTGCTGTCAAAAGCACTGGTTGTCAGCGGATGCTGGACGCTAAAGACAAAGGTTCCTTGCGGCTTTAACGTCTGGTAAATCTGTTTAAACAGCCGTTCCACATCCGGCAAATAGTGAATCGCTAAGCGTGAAGCCACAATATCGTAGCTCTCTTTTGGATAAGCGAAAGTTTCCATAGTAGCCAAGCTGATGCGCGCATTCAGCCCTGCTAGATTTTCTTTTGCCAGCCTCTCCATCGCCCGAGATCCTTCTACGCCGTGGTACTGATTTGCGCCCGCTTGAAGAAGCTCTTTGCCAAAAGTGGCGTCCCCGCAGCCTAAGTCCAGTATCCGTTTGTTTTGAAACTCGCCAAGAAGTTCATAAATCACCGGTTTTTCAATACTATTATTGGGGCTGTCAATCCGGTTTCTTCTTTGCAGGTAGTTTGCTAAAAAATCCTTTTCTTCGTATGCGCTTGACCCTTTGAAATTCATCTAATCCCTCCAGTTTCAAATTGCTTGCTTTGACATATGGGCACAAAAAAGATGCTGCATAAGCAGCACCCGCGTGCAGCTTATCGAGAAAAGTTCTTCTACAACTCGCTGACTTTTATATAATTAACCAAATTGATTGTAATGCGATAAATATTGCCTGTCTCCACATCAGAAATTTCATAAGTACCATTGGAAGGAATTTTACCCAGTGCCGATTCTTTGTCCACAGCCTGGACGTTATGAACAATGGTGTTTCCTTGATCAAAATTAAATTCTACTTGAAATGTTTTCATGCAATGGCCTCCTTAGAATTATTTACTTTGTCTCCGTGAATCAGTCTACCATATTCTATGTTTTATTGCTGTTTGTATAATTCCTGGTACATCAGCACTTTCAGCGCCAGCATTTCTTCTTCATTAAGATCTTCTTCCAATTGCTGAATCACTTGTTCTGCAGACATTGTGCCGTCCTCAATCCCTGACTTCATCTTGGCCAAGTCGGTAATGCCCACTTTTTTAATGACGGTGCCCGCTGCATCATCGCTTGTTTCAAATGGCAAAGCTTCACTTTCTTGTTCAGCCGCCTGAGCCTCTTCAACGTACTCCATCATTTGCGGATCACTTTCAACGTACTCCACTATTTTTTCCATCTGGCCCGAGCTTCGCAGTTCCTCTGTCGCTTTTGCAACCAATCGGTCGGCTGAAAAATCCGGCCCCACTACATAAGCACCAATTCCCGCGAATGAAAAAAATATGAGGAAGATAAGAATTGTTTTCAAAAAACGCATAGCCGATCTTCCCTTCTTTTTACATTATTATAACAGTAGACGCTCAAAAGTGTATAAAGTTACCAAAAAAAAAAGGAAAACCCCGTTCCCATTTCTTTGCAGAACGGGAGCCGAGATCTTCTTTTTTGTTAAGCACATTCTTTAACTCATCATCGTTTCCGCTGCTCAGCAATCCACCAGTCGATGTGTTCCAAATTAAAAATCACAGTGTCCTGGAACGCTTTGCGGTGCGGAATCTTTCTCTTCGACATCAAATCTGTAATCTGCTCTGCAGCCAGCGGATAATTTACTGACTCCAAATACTCAATAAGACTTGGAAGTCCTTGGATTTTCCTCAATTTAATCCCCTCCCACAAAATCTTCCTTCGTTAAAAAGGAAAATTCAGTATGAGTTATTAAACATATTGGCTGCACTTAATTATAACCCGAAAAATTCTCCTGTAAACAAATTAAGCACTGAAATTTTTACTGAACTTTACAGATGTTTATCAACTTTATAATGGGAGCTGTTGCTGAAGATGCAGGTTTTGGGAGGTTGTGTGGGCTTTTATTAGCATATTTGGGGTTATAGTATTTCTCCAAATAAGAGTTTTCTTAATAAATTAGTTCTTTCAAGACTTATATTCATTTATGTAAAATATTGCGTATTCCAGTTACAACTTTTTGTTAACGAAACTTCTATCCTTTGTATCCGTACTAGTATTAACAAGTTTATATACGAGGAGGTAATTCTATGGGTGCTACAGTCATCCCTGCATTGTTAGTTATCTTTTTAGGCCTCTATGCTTTCACATCGAAAAATAAAAATCAGACTCAGAAATAAGGAGGCAATTTTTATGACGGATGATAAAGAACTCTCAGAGAACAAGAATAAAAGCAATAAGCGTGAAACAAATATAGGTGTTGGTATTGCCTTCGGGGTAAGTATTGGATCTGCTATTGGGATTGCGATAGACAATTTAGCTATCGGCCTTGCTATGGGTATGGGATTGGGCATTATATTCGGGAGCGCTATACCTCTCAAAACAAAAAAATAAGAGAGAAAGACGGTCTGAAAAGACTGTCTTTTTCTCTTTTTGTATCGCTTCCTATTACACTAAACTGGAATGATTTTATTACTTGAGATCTATTTAACTTTTAATAGACCCCCCCAACCTCGAAAGCTTCAAAAGTTTGACTATAAATATATTTTCAAGTATTGCTTTCTTTCTAAAGGGTGGACGCTTGTGCGAATTATATACTCGGTCTTTTTAAAGATTTTCATAGATTTTAAAACTTGATCAGTCTAAAATTATTAAACTCTACTTTATTTATTGATGTATAGTAATAGATGAAAATTGATCGATAACAATAATCTTGTGTGCTCATAATATATTTCAATCAAAATAAGTTTCTTCTATATAGTTGGCTGATGAACTCGTGTTCGAACCGTTATATCCCGCTTTTAACTACGTAGTATTCAAGTTGTATTTAGACGTATCGAACTTTCAATGGCCACATCTTTATTCCCCGTCTTTCTCTCAAACTGCCACATGTCCTTGAAAACTTCTTTCGTTTTCAATATACGCAGCCACTCCTTGATTGCGTTACTCAGCTTCTCATCTTTCATTCTCAACGTGAACCAATTCCGGGTTACCAGTCTAAAATTTATTAAAGTATAACTCCGGACAAAATGGTTTGCCTATTTCGTGATCAAGCAAGTCATCTTCGTCTTTTACCCGAGTGGGATTTCAAATTCGCTTCCATTCATGCGAAGAACGTTTATGCAATCGATCAATGATATCATTCTCATGTCAGTGCTTCATGATCGCAATGACAGATACGCCTTTATTCAAGCTGATTGGAAGCGCGAACCCCTGTTCATCCCATACTTTGTCACGAATTGTTTTCGAATTCATCGCTTCTGAGTGCTTAAACGGATCAACGATAATCAGCAAATCCGCACTCTGTCCGGTAATGAACCCTCTAATACCATTTGACATCATACAGTCACCTATTTTTGCTACATTCTAGTTACTTTGGGACGCATTGACTTGAGATAGGGAAACGTCAAAAAGCTCTGGAGCACACTCTTCTAACTTCGTCCTATTTAAACATATGAACTTCTTGACCAATCCATATGACTAAGCAGCAGCGATGGTAAATACGCTTTGCTGGATTCTTTGCCAGATAGTAGCTTGGGAAGCTTTCAGAAATCGTCATGCTCTTCCCGTTTTATGAGTGCGTTTATCACATGGCATGACGTCTATAACTGCGGTCAAAGGCCACGATCTACGTAATCCAGAGTGCTAACACAGCAGCATTCAATTTTATCGACATGTTCTTCCTCCTCTCGGTATTGTGCTTTGTATGAAAATGATAGGTTCTTTCCTGACATAACCCTTTACTACTTAAGCACTGACGGTTTATTAGCCTGAAATTATTTATTTTATTTCCCTTCTCTTTTCTATATACATTTCTGGTACAATTTTGAAAAGAAAAGGAGATGAAAAGATTGAAATACAAAAAAAGACTTCTTTACCTACTCGCTATTGTTTTTGGATTCTGTCTTTATTGGTATTACAACTTCCCATACTATGAGCAAAAAGCAGAAGAACGAACCACCGCTTATTTAAAAGCACAAGGCGCAGACTCCGAAACCGTGATGAAAAAAGTATCACAAAAAAGCAAGCAAGGTTACTGGGAAGTTATCTATAAATTTGAAGATGAGCCCGATATGCATTACGAGTACACGTATGATCGATCAGAGGAACGATTGATGTTAACGGTCTTACACTCACCGGGTTTACCCGATGATCTTATAGGTGGTCGTAGCATAGAAAGAGGGATGGACTACCCAAAGCTAACTTATGACGATTCGCCTTGGATTACTTTTGATGAGCAGGGAGTGCCGGTCAACAACTGATGCAGCCCTCTTCATCAGTTGTTCATCCCTTTTCTTACTTCCTGGCGAATTTTCAGTCTAAGTAGATCACCAAAATTTAGATTTTGCAGCGGCCCCTCGCTCGGCCCCTGAGTTACGCCTTGGTGGGAAAGTTCCTTAGTCCAGTTCCGTCAGATATATTCTTTTAGATTCTGGCTCTTTATCATTCACCAATTCTCCTTCGATTTCTCAATATTTTGGTGTAGTCTATTATTCTTTAGAAAAATTTGGTAACATTTTCACTCCTCATGAATTTAGAAGGGAGAGATACACTCCCCCTTCTTCATTTCTTTAATCTAACGGTTCGTCATGAACACTTTGCTTCTTTGCCTTTTCTGGTTCATCAGTCACGGGTTCACGTTCTTGATCAAATTGTGGTGCCTATAACAAGTCGTAAATCCTTGCCTCCACAAAAATGTTCGTATCGTGCGGAATGATGTCCTTGATGTTCCGTCCGGTCTCCTCGTTATAAGCTACTTGTTGATAAACCTCCACACTGATTGTAAAATAATTCCACATGTACTGCACTGCCGTTTCCTTGACTACTTTTTCATAAATTGCTCATTACTTTCGAGAACTATCTACCCCCTTTTAAATCAAGATGATTAAAATTAGGCAAATAAAAAAACCGCTGAAGCCCAGAGCTTCAGCGGTATGACTATTAATACATTTTCAAGTATTGCTCGCGTTCCCAAGGGTGTACACTTGTGCGGAACATATCCCACTCGATTTCTTTCGCTTCGACGAAGTTGTTCAAAATGTGTTCGCCTAAAGCGTCTGTCATTACTTTATCATTTTGCAATTCCTGAAGAGCTGAATACAAAGTACCTGGCAAGTCTTTAATGCCTACTGCTTCGCGCTCTTTTTTGTTCATTGCGTAGATGTTGCGGTCTACTGGGTTTGGCGGAGTCAATTTTCTTCTGATTCCGTCAAGACCAGCACCTAGAAGTACTGCCATTGCTAAGTATGGGTTTGCTGCCGGATCGACAGAGCGCACTTCTACGCGTGTTGACAAGCCGCGTGATGCCGGAATACGGATCAATGGGCTTCTGTTTTGGCCAGACCAAGCGATGTAGCAAGGTGCTTCGTAACCTGGAACCAAACGCTTATACGAGTTTACAAGCGGGTTTGTTACCGCTGTAAAGCCTTGTGCGTGTTCGATAATGCCGGCTATGAATTGGTAAGCCGTTTCGCTCAATTTCAATTCGCCATCTTCGTCAAGGAATGTGTTGCGATCCCCATCAAACAATGATACGTTCATGTGCATTCCTGAACCGTTTACACCGAATAATGGCTTCGGCATGAATGTTGCGTGAAGCCCGTGTTTGCGGGCAATCGTTTTAACAACCAATTTAAAGGTTTGGATATCGTCACATGCTTTGATCGCATCTGCGTATTTAAAGTCGATTTCGTGTTGTCCAGGTGCTACTTCGTGGTGGGAAGCTTCGATTTCAAAGCCCATTTCCTCCAACTCAAGAACGATGTCGCGTCGGCAGTTTTCGCCAAGGTCCATCGGTGCCAAGTCAAAATAGCCGCCGTGGTCATTTAGTTCTAGAGACGGTTCGCCTCTTTCGTCTAATTTGAACAAGAAGAATTCAGGCTCTGGTCCAAGGTTGAAGTGTGTAAATCCAAGCTCTTCCATTTCCTTCAATACGCGCTTCAAGTTCGCGCGTGGATCTCCAGCAAATGGCGTACCATCCGGGCTGTAGATGTCACAGATTAAACGTGCTACTTTTCCTTTTCCTGTGATCCATGGGAATACAACCCATGTGTCAAGGTCTGGGAATAAGTACATATCCGATTCTTCGATGCGTACGAATCCATCGATAGAAGATCCATCAAACATCATTTTGTTGTCGAGTGCTTTGTCCAACTGGGATGTCGGTATTTCAACGTTTTTGATGACCCCAAGAATGTCTGTAAATTGTAGACGAATAAAGTTAACGTCCTCTTCTTTTACTAATCGTTGAATGTCTTCTTTTGAATACTTGCCCATGTTCTCTTCACTCTCCTATTGTAGTTGTATGTAAGCCCATTTCAGTTAAAGAAACGGGATAAATCACTTTGCCTGAAGCCGCCCTTTTCTAATGGGCGCGCCTGGTGTTTCAACTCTTCATGGAGAAGCTTGCGCAACTCAGCATCGCTTAAGTTTTTCGGCTCTGCTTTTTCGTTTTTCGGCGTTTCTCTTAGGTCGTATATTTTCTTGATGCCAGCCATGTTCAGCCCTTGGTCCAAGTAATCCTTGATTTCGAGCAGGGTGTCGACGTCATTCAGCGAAAACATACGTTTATTGCCTTCTGTGCGGGCAGGGTTGACCAATCCATGCTCTTCGTAATAACGAATTTGTCTTGCAGTCAATTCCGTCAGCTGCATCACGATGCTGATGGGAAGAATCGGCATTGTCCGTCTTACCCGGTTCGTCATAAGTTTCACCCATTTCAAATAATTACTACTCTTATAGCATAGTGCATGTTAGATTATTTGTCAAATCAATGTTATGTTTTCTGACACAAAAATATCCCGTATAGAATATACGGGATAAAGATTAGATTAGGTTTTGTTTTTTTAAGGCATCTACTGAATTCAATACCGCAATCTTCACGTGTTCATAAGTCAATCCGCCTTGAACGAACGCGGTATACGGCGGACGAATCGGACCGTCTGCTGTCAATTCAATGCTTGAACCTTGCACAAAAGTCCCAGCTGCCATGATAACATCGTCCTCGTAACCTGGCATGTAAGCAGGTTCTGGCTTGAATTGCGCATTGACTGGCGAACTTGCCTGGATTGTTTGGCAAAAGGCAATCATCTGCTCTGCTGTTTGAAACGATACCGACTGAATCAAGTCTGTCCGCTTGTCGCTCCAATGCGGCGTTGTAGTCATTCCGGCATCTTCCAACAGCGCTGATGTAAATACCGCGCCTTTTAATGCTTGCGAAACAATGTGCGGCGCCATAAAAAATCCTTGGTACATATCGGGCAACGCATTCAGCGAAGCTCCTGCTTCTCCACCTATACCCGGAGATGTCATGCGATAACCACATTTTTCAATCAAATCTTTTCTGCCAGCGATGTAGCCGCCAATTTTAGCGAGGCCACCGCCCGGATTTTTGATCAGAGAACCTGCAATCAAATCCGCTCCCACTTCGATTGGCTCCTGCTCTTCCACAAATTCACCATAGCAATTGTCTACAAAAACAATAGCATCCGGTTTCAGTTGGCGAACTTTTGAAACCATTGCCTCGATTTCTTCTATTGTAAAGGACGGACGCGTATCGTATCCTCTTGAGCGCTGAATGGCCACGACTTTTGTTTTGCTGCTGATGGCTTGTTCAGCTGCTGGCCAATCGATTTTATTGTCCGGACCTAACGCCACATGCTGGTAGCTAATGCCGAAATCTTTCAAAGATCCCGTGTCTTTTTCGCCACCGGACACAATGGAATCCAGTGTATCGTAAGGCTTGCCTGTCAGATACAGCAATTCATCTCCTGGGCGCAGGACGCCAAAAAGCGAGATGGTGATCGCATGGGTACCCGAAATGATTTGTGGGCGGACAAGTGCGGCTTCTGCTTTAAAAACCTCTGCGTATACGCGTTCCAGTGTATCGCGTCCTTCGTCGTCATAACCATAGCCTGTTGATGGGTTAAAATGATGATCGCTGACCCGCTGATTTTGGAAAGCATCCAATACTTTCTTTTGGTTTATATAGGCCATTTCATCCGCCAATTGCAGCTGGTCTTGGATGGTTTCTTCTATTGTTTTCATTAATGTAAACATGTAATTCTCCATTCTTTTCGACTTCTCTTCTTATTATGCGGCATGGCTTGAAATAGCGTCAAATTCTGATACAATTCATAGAGTTGTATGTTAAGGAGGAGGAGCCTTATGGCTTGGGAAGTTTTGAGCGCCATCGGGACCATTGCGTTTGCAGTGTCCGGCGCAATTATCGCCATGGAAGAAGAATACGATATTTTTGGCGTTTACCTTCTCGGCGCTGTTACTGCCTTTGGCGGCGGTGCCATCCGAAATTTGTTGATAGGAGTGCCTGTCTCGGCATTATGGGAACAGGAATTTATGTTCCAGCTTGCCCTCATCTCGGTTACCATCGTGTTCTTGTTTCCGCATAAATTGCTGGGCCATTGGAATCGCTGGGGCTACTTTTTTGATGCCATCGGATTGTCAGCCTTTGCGGTGCAAGGTGCCATTTTTGCCGTTGAATTGGAACTGCCGTTTTACGCAGTTGTTGTAGCAGCCGTATTAACAGGATCAGGCGGCGGCATTATACGTGATCTTTTAGCAGGACGAAAGCCGCTTGTGTTAAAATCGGAAATTTATGCCGTATGGGCAGCGCTCGCTGGACTGTTTATCAGTTTTGGCTTGGCCGAATCCGATCTTATGCTTTATTCTTTATTCGTGTTGATCACCATACTGCGGATTTTATCCTACACCTTCAAATGGAGATTACCCGCACGCAAAATTCAAATAGTATGAGGAATTTCTAAACAAAAACAGATGGCCTGAAAATTCAGGCCATCTGTTTTTTTTATTTTATGCGATGGTTTCACCGTTCCAGGCCGTCATGCCGCCTTCAACGTTGACCGTCTGAATGTCATTCGATTCTAAAATACTGCAAGCCATTTCACTGCGGCGGCCAGCGCGGCAGACCATATGGTATTCTTTTTCCGCGTCCAGTTCCCCGACGCGTTCTGCCACTTCGCCAAGCCGGATATGTGTGGCGCCAGGAATCATCCCTGCAGCGACTTCATCGTCCTCACGAACGTCTATAATGTTTAGCTCTTCTCCAGCCTCAACTCGTTGTTGCAATTCATCTGCGGTAATGGTTTTCATCTGTACGCCTCCTGAAAATTAAATCGTATTCACCTGAAAATGCTATACTCCCAAACGGCAACTGTCAACTAAAGAAAAGCGGAAGCAGCCGTATAGATTCGACAGGCATAAGACGCGCTGCACCTGCTCCACTTCCATAAAAAAACCAGGCTGCAGCTGCAGCCCGGCACCCCTTTACTCTTCGTGCTCAATCGAGACAGGTTTTGACGGAGAAAAGGTCGAAATGGCGTGTTTGTAGATCAATTGCTGCTTGCCTTCTGTTTCGACCAGCACCGTAAAATTATCATAGGATTTAATGGTTCCTTTTAATTGGAAGCCATTGAGTAAAAAGACTGTTACGTAAATATTGTTTTTACGAAGCTGATTTAAATAGACATCCTGAATGTTGATCGGTTTCATGTAAATCCCCCTATTTCTCTACTTGTGTATGATTTGCCGTCAGTCTATCAATTCGACAGTTTCTGTCCGTTTCCTGCATGAACGACGTTATTTCCTGAAGATTCTTTTCAAGGTCGAGACGCGCATCGATCCAAAAGATCGGCAGCTTGTTTTTGAAATAAGTAAACTGCCTCTTGGCGTATTTTCGTGAGTTTTGCTTCAGCTTTGCAACGGCTTCTTCGAGGCTGCCGCGACCGTCAAGATACGCATAAATCTCTTTGTAGCCAATTGCGTGAATCGACTGAGCTTCCCGGATCCCTCTTTGCCGCAAAGCTTTGACTTCTTCCATCAACCCTCGTTCCATCATGATGTCGACGCGTTGATTGATGCGTTCATAGAGGATGTCTCTCGGAACATCGAGTCCGATGATCACTTCGTTGTACATTGGCGACAACGCCAGCTCCCGGTCGCCTTTTTCCTGGTCGCTGCTCATCAAAATCTCCACTGCCCGGACGACGCGCCGAGTGTTGTTGGGATGAATGTCTGAAGTTGGATCCAGCTCCAGCAATTTCTGATGCATCCGTTCAGGACCGAACTCTTCCAGTTCTTTTTGCAAACGGTCGCGCAAACTTTGGTCAACCGGTTCAACTGAGAAGCGGTAATCAAACAGCACCGCCTGGACATAAAGCCCGGATCCGCCGACGATAATCGGCATTTTTCCACGTGCGCGGATGTCAGCGATTTTTTCCCGTACCAATGTCTGGTATTCCGCGACTGAAAAACTTTCATCGGGTTCTTTGATATCCAACAGATGGTGTGGGATACCCGCCATTTCTTCCGGTAAAATTTTAGCCGTTCCGATGGTCATATCCCGGTATATTTGCATGGAATCGCCATTGATGATTTCGCCATTCAGCCGCTTCGCGAGTTCAATGCTCAACGCCGTTTTGCCGGAAGCAGTTGGGCCGACAATGGCTATTACATCAATCATTGCCGCACACCCAATCGCCAATCCGTTCGAAATGCTCGTAGCGATCGGTTTCATTCAACAATTCATGCCGCCCTTGTTCCGCCAGATAAACTTTGACGTGATTCATTCCGGCGTCCACAAATTGCTGCGCAGAACTGAATACCCCTTTGCCGTTGTTGCCAACGGGATCCATCGAGCCGCTGATCAGCAGCACCGGCAAGTCTTTGCGGATTTTGGCAATTTCTGCCGGCTTGTTGATAATTGCCAGCCCGGAAAATAGGTCAATGTAAAATTGGTTGGTCGATTCAAAACCGCACATAGGATCGGCTTCATATTTCGCTACCTCTTCCTTGTCGCGGCTCAGCCAGGCATAGGGTGAACCTTCATCTTTAAAAGGTTTATTAAAGCTGCCGAAAGTCATTTTCCCCAAGGCTTTGCTCTGCTGCTGCTTGCCCACTGTCTTGGCCGAAGCAATCGCTATCGCCAAACCAAGTTTTCCAGCTGCCCCCGGATTGCCCCCTGTGCCGGACAATACGACCCGGCTGATGTCTTCACTGTGCAATTGCATATAGCGGCGGGTAACAAACGACCCCATGCTGTGGCCGAATAGGATTAGCGGCAGATTGCCGGTTGCTTGCTGCACTTCGGAGATCACGCTGTGGGCATCTTCAACTACCCGTTCAAAACCGTCCTCATCTGCAAAATAACCTTGTACTCCGTTGCGTTCTGCCGTTTGGCCATGCCCCCGCTGATCGTGGCCTGAAACCACAAAGCCACGGTTGGCCAAGTACTCTGCAAACTCAGCATATCTGCCAATGTGCTCCCCCATGCCATGAATAATATGGACGTGTCCAATCGGGCTCGGCGGTTCGTAGTACATATAAAAAATTTCGTGGCCGTCTGAGACGCGTATATAATCGCTTTTTGCCTGCATGCTCCGTCCCCCTCCTTGAGTCGTTTCTTCTATTCTATATTAATACCCAAAACCATTTCGGCTAAGCTCCCACAGGTTTAATTCATCACGCGTTTAAACATCTTTTCTACATCATAAGTTTTAAAGTGAATGATTACAGGGCGTCCGTGCGGACAGGTAAAGGGCTGCTCCGCATTTTTCAAATCCGCCAACAGCCTCTCCATGTCGTGCTTTTGCAGGAAATGATTGGCTTTGATCGACCGCTTGCAGCTCATCATAATGGCTGCATCTTCACGCAGTTTTTTGACATCCACTTTGCGGTCGTTCAGCACTTGCTCGATCAAGTCTTCAATGACTTCCTGTTCGAACCCTTTTGGAAACCAAGTCGGGTATTCCCGGACAATAAAAGAAGTCTCGCCGAATTCTTCAAGAAACACGCCGCTGTCGGACAAAACATCCAGGTTGTCTTTCAATCGCAATGCTTCGTCGCGGCTGTAATGGAAAGTCAGCGGCAGCAGCAGAGACTGCCGTTCATTGCTGTCGATGTCCCCCACTTTTTCTCGGAAGTATTCGTATTTGATGCGTTCCTGCGCAGCGTGCTGATCAACCAGGTAAAAGCCGTCGTTGCTTTGTGCCACGATATACGTGCCGTGAATCTGGCCCACCACTTCCAGTTCAGGAAATTGCGGACTGTCAGCCTTCTCCGGCAGTTCTTCTTGCGAAAGTTCTTCATCCAGCGGCAGCGGATCCTGTTCTATTGGTTCTGATGGTTTTACTGATCTTGTCGGTTCGATCACTTTCTCTGCCGGCAGTTCGTGCCAATCTTCTGCTTCAGGAGCCGGCGATGGCTTAGTTTCCTGTACGGTAAAGGAACTTTTCCACAAGTCCAATTGCTTGGTCGGTGCTTGTTTAACCGGCTTGGGCTTGTCGATGATTGGCGCACGGACCACGGTACTGATGGTTCTTCGAATAGTCTCGTGTATTAATTCCATTAATTCTTTTTCTTTGCTTAGGCGGATCTGCTGCTTGGACGGATGGACATTGACATCTGTCAAATACGGATCGCCTTCGATATTCAACACGACAATCGGCTGCCGCTCGAGCGGCAAAAAGGTATGGTATGCCTTGTGCACCGTATTGGCGATGGCGTAATGCTTGACCCACCGTCCGTTGACAAACAAGGAAATGTAATTTTTATTGGCGCGCGTGATTTCCGGAAGCGATGCATAGCCCGACACTTTGTAATCGTGCGACTGCCCTTCAAATGGAATCATTTTCTTGGCAATCGCCACTCCGTATATATCCGCCAGCACACGTTTGATTTCTCCGCTGCCGGATGTTTGCAAAATGGTTCTGCCGTCATGCAACAGCTTGAAGGCCACACCCGGATAGCTCAGCGCAAAGCGGTTGAGCAAATCGATCGTATGGCCAAGCTCTGTTTGTAGCGTCTTCATGTATTTCAGCCGGGCGGGTGTATTAAAAAACAGTTGATCGATTTTGATGTCCGTTCCTTTTCTGAGAGACCCGGCGCGGTGCTCGGTCAGGCGGCCGCCTTCCATCTGGACAAAGGTGCCGCTCGAACCGTCCGATGTATGCAAGGTCACTTTGGACACCGAGGCGATACTGGCCAGTGCCTCCCCGCGGAACCCGAGCGTCCGGATTCGGAACAAATCGTGTTCGTTGGCGATCTTACTGGTGGCGTGGCGGGAAAATGACAGCAAGGCGTCATCCGCGTCCATGCCGGCACCATTGTCAATAATTTGAATGGAAGTCAGTCCTGCTTCAATGAGTAGCACTTCAACGGCTGTACTCCCCGCATCAATGGCATTTTCCACCAATTCTTTGACGACTGAAGTCGGACGTTCCACCACTTCACCAGCGGCTATTTTATTGGATAGAGGTTCGTCCATCAATCGAATGATGCCCATGGTCTCACTCCTTATTGGTCAGCTTTTGCTGCAGGTCGTTCAGCATCTGCAGCGCCTGAAGCGGCGTCATCGCAGATACTTCCACATCTGTGATGGCCTGCAGGATTTCATCTCGTTCGGTATCTGTGTCGTCGAAAAACGATAACTGTTCGATCGTTTTTGGCTGTTGTTTTTTGTCTTCTTCAAAGGTTTTTAGCAGTTCACGGGCACGTGCCAAGATTGGCTCCGGCAAATTGGCCAGTTCGGCCACGTGAATTCCGTAGCTTTTGTCAGCTGGGCCTTTTTTCACTTTGTGCAAAAAGACCACTTTACCTGATTGTTCCATTGCAGCTACATGGACATTGCGCAAATTGTCCAGCGATTTTTCCAATGCCGTCAATTCGTGGTAATGAGTTGAGAACAGGGTATTGGCGCCAATTTCACGATGGATGTATTCGATCATCGACTGGGCAAGTGCCATGCCGTCATAGGTCGAAGTACCGCGGCCAATTTCATCAAACAGCAACAAGCTGTTTTTGGTTGCGTGGGTAATGGCATACTGCGACTCGAGCATCTCTACCATAAACGTACTTTGTCCTGACACCAGGTCATCGGCTGCTCCGATGCGCGTGAAAATCTGGTCAACGATCGGCAAGTTTGCCGATTCCGCCGGCACGTAACTGCCGATTTGCGCCAGCACAATGGTCAAGGCCACTTGCCGCATGTACGTACTTTTACCGGACATGTTCGGCCCGGTAATCAACAGCATGTTCTGCCCTTCCGCTAGGACACAATCGTTCGGCACGTAATGCTGCTTGTTCAACATTTTTTCCACCACTGGATGACGCCCTTCTATAATTGAGATTTCATTTTGATCGTTAAAGTCCGGCTTCACAAAGCGGTATTTTTCCGCTACGTTGGCGAAACTCAAAAAGACATCAAGTCCGCTGAGTGAAGAAGCCAGGCGCTGAATGCGCGAAATATACTGTTTGACTTCATCTCTGATGGCCACGAACAAATCGTATTCCAGCGACAGGCTTTCTTCTTCAGCCGTTAAGATCAATGCTTCTTTTTCTTTGAGTTCCGGCGTGGTATAGCGTTCGGCATTGGCCAAAGTCTGCTTTCGGTCATAGCGCTCCAAATCCGCCAAATGCATATTGGCTTTGGACATCTCAATGTAATAGCCAAAAATCCGGTTATAGCCAATCTTCAAGGTTTTGACGCCGGTTAATTTGCGTTCTTTTTGTTCGAGTTCTGCAATCCAATCCTTGCCATTGCGGGAAGCATCCCGGTATTCGTCCAGCTGCTGATGAAATCCATCACGGATGACGCCGCCTTCTTTTGAAGACAGCGGCGGGTTTTCGCTGATGGCCTGCAGCAACTCACAAACCTCAATGCAGCGGTCCAGTTTCCCACTGAATTCCTGCAAGGCAGGGTTGCCGGAATTGGCCAGTTCTTCAATAAGTGTCGGCACTTTCTCCAGCGAGCTCCGAAGCTGCGCTAAATCGCGCCCACTGGCACTGCCAAAGGCGATGCGGCCGGACAGGCGTTCCAAGTCATAAACTTCTTTCAACAGCCCCTGAAGCTCCACACGCACGAAATACTGATCGATCAAAGCCGCCACCATTTGCTGGCGTTCTTCGATCATGCGCTTGTTCGCCAACGGCTGATGCAGCCATTGCTTGAGTTTCCGGCTGCCCATTGCCGTGACGGTTTCATCCAACAGCCATAGCAGCGTGCCTTTGGTTTCAGCACCGCGAATCGACTGCAGCAATTCCAAATTGCGTTTTGAATGAAAATCGATGCTCAGCAGCTGATTGTTTTCTTTATACGTGAAGGCTTGGATATGGTCGAGAGACTGCTTTTGCGTACGCGAAATATACGTCAGCAAACGCTGACAGCTCATTTGCAAGTCTTCCGGGCACTCTGCTACTTGCGCAGGCGGCACTGGGAAGGCCGTTTCCATCGTTTCAATGGACAATACCAAGTTCTGCTCTTCTTCGTTCAGCAAGACAAACAATTGTTCCGAAACCACCAGCTCCCGGATATTCAACGATTGCAGTTCCTGAAGCAAAGCTTTCTCTGTTCCCATTATGTATGTCGCAGTTGCTTCACCGGTGCTGATGTCAATGTAAGACAAGCCAAACCCATCCGCCAGTTCGTCGGCAGCCGCTAAAAATACATTGGATTTGGAATCCACGCTCTTGCCTTCTGTGTGCGTACCTGGAGTCACCAGGCGTACCACTTCACGCTTGACGACTCCTTTGGCCGTTTTCGGATCTTCCACTTGTTCACAAATCGCCACTTTATGGCCTTTTAAGATCAATTGATCAATATAGTTTTTCGCCGCATGATGAGGAACGCCGCACATCGGAATCCGGTCATCGCCAGTTCCGCCACGGCTTGTCAGCGTGATTTCCAAAATTTGCGATGCGTTGATGGCATCATCATAAAACAGCTCGTAAAAATCGCCCATTCGGAAAAATAAAAACGCATCCAGATATTCAGACTTTACTTGAAAATATTGTTGCATCATCGGTGTCACTGCCATTATAAAACCTCTTTCAAATCGATTCGTCGTTTCTCCATTATACCAAAAATCAAAGCGGAAAAGAAAAAACTGAAAGAGCTTTGGCTCTTTCAGTCGAATGCTTTAGGGAAGTATGGGTTGGTCTTAGGTTACTTTCCACACACGGCCGCTTCCGCTTTTATTTTGTCCAGCTTCAGCGGCCAACTCCTCGGGTCATAAGCCAACCCAGCTACGTGGCAACGAGCGCCACTCTGCTGGTCTGTCTTATGCCTTTCGGAGCTGAACGGCCGCTTCCGCTTTTATTTTAACAGCTTCCCGGTTTGTCGTTGCGAACTTTTGATCCGGTTTCGCCGCGCAGCAAGTCGCCGCCCGTTTCAGTGATGATGTTGTTTGTTACTTGGTTGGCAATGGCTGTTGACACCATTTGCAACAATGAATTGACGTCGCTCTGGGATTGCTTGAATTCCTGAACGATTGGCACAGCGTCAATTTCTTCTTCGATTTTGGCAATTTTGCCTTCAATCAAAGTCAACGCCCGTTCTTTGCCATACGCCTGGAAGTTGACCGCTTGCTTTTGCAAACTCTTCAAGCTGGCAATTTTTTCGCGGATTTGCTGGTTTTCGTTAATTTGTGCTTCTGCACGTTTAAAGAAATCCACTTCTTCTGTTGCTGCGATCATATCTGCTACTTCGCGCGCTTTGGCGACGATTTCTTGTTTTGTATACGTCATTTTTAGACACCCACTTCTTGGTCTGACACGATTTTTATAAGTCTACCGTTCAACGACCATTTTTTAGTTTTCATGCATTTGACTGCTCGATCGAGTACACTCGTGAAGAATTGCTCTTCGTGGTTTTTGAATTGCCACCGAACTTGATTGTACAGGTAAACGGATATCGTCGACAAGATTTCCGCCTGACACAAACACCCCACTCAATCCATTCGGGGACATTTGTGTCCGGCTCGTGGTAAGTCGGCTCTCTGTCTCACCAATTCCTCTGAAGTTCAGCCACAAAAACCCTTTATACGATACTTTATTATACTGAAAACCAAGCATGTTCTACAAGACGTCTGCCCTAATTGTCGGAGTTTCGTCAAAAAGCTTCCCTTTTAACCTTGAAATGGGTAATCTTCATTGATGTAAACCCGTTCAAAAGAGGTGGCTTTGCCCGTTTGGTCATCCACTTCCGTGAAGAAGCCGCTGACTACGGAGCGGCCGCGCTTTGGCACTTCAAAACGGGTTGGCATATTGGTCTTGAATCGGTACAATACGGCTTCTTTGGTCATTCCAAGAATTTCATCATAAGGCCCTGTCATGCCAACATCCGAAATGTATGCTGTGCCGTTCGGCAAAATGCGGGCATCGGCTGTTTGGACATGTGTATGGGTTCCGACCACAACTGAAGCCCGACCATCCAAATGCCAGCCCATGGCAATTTTTTCACTGGTCGCTTCTGCATGAAAATCCACAAACACTAATGGTGAAATCGCTTTGGCTTCCGCTACAAGCTCATCCGCTTTTTCGAACGGGTCCCCATGCGGCGGCAGGAATACACGGCCGTGCAAATTGATGACAGACAAGGTCTGCCCATTTTTTGTCACAGTCGCCATGCCGCGTCCTGGCGCTTCGTCTGAAAAGTTTGCAGGACGGATCAAATAATCCACTTCATCGATAAAGTCAAAAATTTCTTTTTGGTCCCACGTATGGTTGCCCATTGTCACCATGTCCACACCCATGAATAGTAGGTCCTGATAAATGGCTTTGGTGATGCCGCGTCCGGCTGCTGCGTTTTCGCCATTGGCAATGATGACGTCCGGCGAATACTTTCTTTTCAACCTTGGCAAATACGACTCCAATGCATCTCTTCCGATTGACCCTACAATATCTCCAATAAATAAAATTTTCACAAACTCACCTTTTTCCATAAGAAAAAGGCTTCTTTGAATAGACATTCATCGAAGCCTCACCCTTATTATTTTGCGTATTCAACTGCTCTGGTTTCTCTGATAACCGTCACTTTGATATGGCCTGGATAATCCAGTTCCTCTTCAATCCGTTTCCGGATATCGCGGGCCAGACGATGCGCCGTCATATCATCGATTTGTTCAGGGCGAACCATGATGCGAATTTCGCGTCCCGCTTGAATGGCGAATGATTTCTCAACGCCTTCGTACGATTCGGAAATTTCTTCAAGTTTTTCTAAACGGCGGATGTAATTTTCCAGTGTTTCACTTCTTGCACCTGGACGAGCGGCAGACAATGCATCTGCTGCAGCAACGATGACCGAAATGATCGAGGTCGCTTCAGTGTCTCCGTGGTGGGAAGCAATACTGTTAATGACAACCGGATGTTCTTTGTACTTGGTTCCAAGTTCCACGCCGATTTCAACATGGCTTCCTTCTACTTCATGATCGATCGCTTTACCGATGTCATGCAGAAGGCCGGCACGTCGAGCGAGTGTCACATCTTCTCCAAGCTCTGCTGCCATTAACCCGGACAAGAATGCAACTTCCACAGAATGCTTCAGTACATTTTGTCCGTAGCTTGTGCGGTAGCGGAGACGCCCAAGAATTTTGATCAAGTCAGGATGCAGGTTATGTACACCTACGTCAAATGTGGTTTGTTCCCCAATTTCACGGATTTGTTCATCCACTTCGCGTCTTGACTTTTCGACCATTTCTTCGATGCGTGCAGGATGGATACGGCCATCCGATACCAGTTTTTCAAGAGCCAATCGCGCAGTTTCGCGGCGAATAGGATCGAATCCTGACAGAATAACCGCTTCTGGCGTATCATCGATAATCAAATCGATTCCAGTTAAGGTTTCAAGCGTTCGGATATTGCGTCCTTCGCGCCCGATGATGCGGCCTTTCATTTCGTCGTTTGGCAGGTTGACCACTGATACGGTCGTTTCTGCTACATGGTCTGCAGCAAAACGCTGCATCGCCAATGACAAAATGTTTTTCGCTTTTTTGTCCGATTCTTCTTTGGCGCGGGCTTCCGATTCTTTCATCATGACGGAAATATCTGTTGAAAGTTCTTTTTCAACGTCCTGCAAGATGATTGATTTCGCTTCTTCGCGTGTCAAAGATGAAATGCGTTCCATTTCTGACTGTTGCTTTCGGACTAACTCCTCAGCTTTGCTCTCCATCTGTTCAATATGCTGTTGTTTTTCTGCGAGCGCTTCGTCTTTGCGTTCCAGACTCGCTTCTCTTTTGTTTAATGCATCATCCTTGCGATCTAAATTTTCTTCTCTCTGCAACAACCGATTTTCTTGTCTTTGTAGTTCAGATCGGCGTTCCCGAATTTCAGATTCTGACTCAGTACGCAATTTATGATTTTCGTCTTTCGCTTCCAATAAGGCTTCTTTTTTCAGCGCTTCAGCTTCTCGTTTTGCATCTTCGACAATTTGCTCCGCAGAATTTTTAGCGCCTGCAATATTGGAATCGTTTGCTTTTTTCAATGCAAAATAACCAACAACTACACCGACGATGACACCAAGCAAAGCGAAGATGAACTCATTAATACCCATTCGGACACCTCCTCTTGCTATTGAATTTTTTCAGTTAAAAAAGATGAATAATAAAATTTTTTCGGTTTCAACTGTTTAATAATTAGTAAATTATACAATTTTAATTGTATAGATGGACTTATGTCGTGTCAACCCAAGAAAAGCGGAAGCAGCCGCTTAGCTCCGACCGGTGTAAGACAATCTGACAAAGCGGCATCTCTTCAGCCGCATTGTTGGAGTGGCTTACATCCCGAGGAGTTGGCTGCTGGAGCTGGACAATAAGAAAAGCGGAAGCGATTGTGTAGACTCGACGGGCATAAGGCGCTTTGGCGAAGCGGCGTTTCTTCAGCCGCACAGTTAAAGTGACTTATGACCCTAGAGTCTGATCGCTGCAGCTGGACAATCAGAAAAGCGGAAGCGGCCGCTTAGCTCCGACCGGCGTAAGACAATCTGACAAAGCGGCATCTCTTCAGCCGCATTGTTGGAGTGGCTTACATCCCGAGGAGTTGGCTGCTGGAGCTGGACAATACGAAAACGAACGCTTAGCTCCAGCAGATAGCCGAGCTGCACCTTGCGGAATTGTGTGCTTCTCGCAAAGCCGTTTTGGCTGCATACAAGAAAAGCCGCTAAGCATATGGCTTGGCGACTTTTCCAGAATATTGAGATGTTCTTATTCGTCATCTTCGTCAAGCAATAGATTAAAGTCTTCTGGTTCTTCCTTGTTGCCTGCGATTGTATAAGAAGCTGCTCCCATTCCGTAAGATTCACGGATTTTGTTGGAGATTTCATTGCGGACTTCAGGATTTTTCATCAAGAACTGTTTAACGTTTTCGCGGCCTTGGCCAATGCGCTCTTCGTTATACGAGTACCATGAACCGCTCTTCTGGATAATTTCCAGTTCAGATCCGATATCGACAATTTCACCTTCACGGGAAATTCCTTTTCCGTACATAATGTCCACTTCAGCTGTACGGAACGGTGGAGCTACTTTGTTTTTCACAATTTTGATCTTGGTTCTGTTACCAATAATTTCAGTGCCAGACTTCAATGCCTCAGCACGACGCACTTCTAAACGGACAGAAGAATAGAATTTCAATGCACGTCCACCAGGAGTCGTTTCCGGGTTACCAAACATAACACCGATTTTTTCGCGAATCTGGTTAATGAAGATCACAATCGTATTGGACTTGTTGATAATTCCTGATAATTTCCGAAGAGCCTGGGACATCAAACGTGCCTGCAAGCCCATATGGGAATCGCCCATTTCTCCTTCAATTTCAGCTTTTGGTACAAGTGCTGCAACTGAGTCGACAACGACGATATCCACTGCTCCGCTTCGGACAAGCGCTTCAGCGATTTCCAATGCCTGCTCGCCTGTATCCGGCTGGGATAGGAGCAATTCATCAATATTAACGCCAAGATTTTTTGCGTAAACTGGATCCAACGCATGCTCTGCATCGATAAATGCAGCTGTTCCGCCAATAGCCTGGACTTCTGCAATCGCATGAAGAGAAACCGTTGTTTTACCAGAACTTTCCGGACCGTATACTTCAATGACACGTCCGCGCGGATATCCGCCTATTCCTAGTGCTGTATCCAATGCCAACGAACCACTGGAAACAGATGAGATATTACGGTCTGTTTTTTCGCCCAATTTCATAACAGAACCTTTACCAAATTGCTTTTCTATTTGCTTTAACGCCATGTCTAATGCTGCTTTACGATCGCTCAAAAGAAATCCTCCTCTAAATGAAAAACTAATTTTCTACCTGTTTCTAGTATACTAGCTTATTGAGAAATATACAAGAAAAAAGCGAACGTTTATTCGCTTTTGTTTTTTAGAACTTCACATTTAGAAGTCCTATAGATGCCATTTCCCATTTTTGGGCAGAAAAAAACACGCAAAATTAAATTTTGCGTGCGTCTTCTTCTGTTAAGGTTCGAATGACATAATGGAGCGCCAGTTTAACGGCGCGCAACCGATTGGTGTTGCGCATGCCAGAAAGCTGAAGGCGATAAGACTGGGTACCTTGCTCTGTTGCAATGCCAATCCAGACAGTGCCAGCAGGCTGATCGCCGTGAGCATCCGGGCCTGCCGCACCAGTCAATGAAACGCTGATGTCAGTTTTAAACTTGGCCCGCACAGCTTCAGCCATCGCTAAAGCTGTCTGTTCGCTGACGACCCCGTATTCAGCCAACAATTCAGCAGAAAGTCCAAGCTGATGGACTTTCATTTCTTCGTTATACGTAATGACTCCGCCTGCTAAAACAGCACTCGCTCCAGCAACAGAAGCCAATTCAGATTGGAAGAGCCCGGCAGTCAGGCTTTCTGCTGCTGAGATGGTCTTGCCTTGTTCTTTTAACAACTCAATCGATTTAGACGCCAAGGAATCGTTATCATAGCCGTATAAGTATTGGCCAACCAAATCCAAAATCTCTTCTTTGGTTCCATTGATCAAGTCCCAGGCTTCTTCAGTCGTGTTGGTTTTAGCCGTAATGCGCAACGTCACTTCGCCATCCGCAGCAAGCGGTGCGATCGTCGGGTTCGACTGCTTATCCAGAATGTGGTGCAGGCGATCTTCCAGTTCAGCCTCGCCGATTCCATAAAAGCGCAAGACGTGGGAGAGGATGACGTCTTCTTTATTCAATAAATGAGCCAGCTTTGGCTTTGCTTCGAATTGGAACATCGGCTCCATTTCTTTTGGCGGACCGGGCAAAAGAATATAGACACGGCCGTCTTTTTTGTACATCATCCCCGGCGCCATGCCGTTGTGGTTGACGAGAACGTCACTATCTTTCAGCACCAAAGCTTGTTTCTTGTTGTTTTCCGTCATGGGACGGCCTGCACGCTCAAAAAACGCCACAATCGAATCCAATGCTTCCTCATTCATCTCAAGTGTTGTATCCAAGTGCCGGGCAATAGACTCTTTCGTCAAGTCATCTTTAGTTGGCCCCAACCCTCCAGTAAACAAAATCAAGTCGGCACGATTTTCTGCAATAGTTATAGCATCTTCCAAACGGTCGGCGTTATCTCCCACAACTGTGTGGTAGTAAACATTAATGCCAAGTTCCGCTAAGTGATTGGACAGAAACCGGGCATTCGTATTGGTGATCTGACCTAATAATAATTCTGAACCTACCGCAATAATCTCTGCATTCATCTGTCTGATCCCCTTTTGTGTATGCTTATTTTGAAGTCATTAATGCACGGCGGTTGGCATAAAAGTAATCCCAGCCAGACCAAACTGTGAAAATCAAAGCAATGTAAAGCATGATTTGGTCAAACGGCAAACCGATCAACGTGAAAATTGTATTATGCAGCAGCAAGGCAGAAATCGCCAAAATCTGTGCAGTTGTTTTGATTTTTCCCAATCCGCCTGCAGCCACCACTTCACCTTCGCCTGCAAGTACCAGACGCAACCCAGTGACCGCAAATTCACGGCTGATGATGATGATCACGATCCACGAAGCTGCAAAACCTAGCTCCACTAAAATAATCAAAGCAGCGGATACTAGAAGTTTGTCTGCTAACGGATCCAAAAACTTGCCGAACGTCGTGACCAAATTGTATTTACGTGCATAAAAGCCGTCCACCCAATCGGTTAATGATGCAAAAATAAAAATAAGTCCTCCGACAAAATGAGTGACAGGCATTTCCGCTCCAAAAAGCGTCATGGTGCCCCAGTCAAAACCGGCTAGCATGATCACCATAAAAACCGGAATCAACAAAATTCTCGAAATGGTAATCTGATTTGGTATGTTCATTGTTGTTTCTCCTTTCGAACTTTCATGAAAAATAGCCATCCAAAGATGGCTATTCGGCGTCTGTAAATTGAATAACGATATTTTGGGGTTGAAGTTGTTGTTCATACTCAATCGGCTCACCGTTTAATGATAATGCAATATTTGAATAGTCGCCAATGCGCAACCGGACAGATTCCACTTCTGATAAATCCAGTGTTTCTGTTTCTTCGGCTTGCATGACGCGCGCTCTGGAAGTCAGTTCGTTTTGGTTCTGGTCAGTTGCGGCAATCCAAGATGGTCCATTCGCTGCTATTTCCAGCTGCCGCTCATCCGGCCCCTGCCACGAATAGGTCGTGGTTTCGCCTTCAGTTTCTTCAACCGCCAAAACGGCTTCAGGTTCTGCAGGCTCTGCTGCAGACTCCGGTGCCGGTTCTTCCGCTGCTGGTTCTTCCGCTTCCCCAGGAGCTGGCTCCTCGTAAGAAGTCACGTTGCCTTGGTCATCTGGAAGAGTTGGTGAGCTGACGTTTGTTGAGGCGCTGTAGAAATACCAAAGCACCGCAAGAATCAGAACAATAAACACAGCCACCAAAATTTTTGGCATGTATTCGGCATAAGGCGCACTTGGAGCTGTTCTCGCAACAGACTGGCTTCTGGATGTTAGAGAAGTCGGCATTTTCTGCTGTGCCGCTGGTTCCTTGGCTGGCATTTCCACTTGATGCTGGTTTAGCAGTTCCTCGCCATTCAGCCCAACTGCTGCTGCGTATTGCTTAATAAATGCACGCACATAAAATGTACCGGGCATCATGCTGTAATTGCCATCTTCTATACCCGCCAAATAACGCTTTTGTATCTTAGTCAAGTCTTGCAAATCTTCCAAGCTATATCCTTTGGCGATTCTGGCTTGTTTTAGCCGAGTACCCAACTCACTCAAATCGATCACCTGCCTACTTAGAAGTTGAATCCGTCCCCAAACATATCCCCTTGTGATTTTTCGTCCATAAAGGTATTTTTCTCCAACACTTCATAGGTTATTTTTTCATCTGGATGATGGCGCAGTTCAATAATATAATCAAAATCGTCGATGCTGTATTCGGACTGTTCAACAAATTTATCCGGATGTTCGACTACTTTAATCGTTGGCATCCGCATCATTTCACGTACCAGCTGCATATGGCGTTCATCCGCAGATCGGCGCGTGACAATACCATCCAGAATAAAGATATTGTTCGCATTGTGCTCATCGCCCATCAACTGATTGCGTACTGTTTGCTTAATCATAGTGGAAGACAGGAAAATCCATTTTTTATTGGCGCTGACACTGGCAGCCACGATCGACTCGGTTTTTCCGACTCGGGGCATTCCTCTCAGGCCGACCAGTTTATGGCCTTCCTGTTTGAAAATTTCGGCCATGAAATCGACCAACAGCCCCAACTCATCGCGCACAAACCGGAACGTTTTGCGGTCATCAGCATCCCGTTGAATATATCGGCCGTGCCGCACTGCCAATATATCCCGTAGCTTGGGTTCACGGAACTTTGTCACAGCAATGGTTTCAATGGTCGACAAAATCTGTTCGAAACGCTCCAACTGGACATCGTGTTCTGCCCGCAGCAGCATGCCGCGACGGCCCTGGTCCACCCCATTGATCGTCACAATATTGACGCGCAGCATCCCTAAAAGAGAAGCAATATCGCCAAGCAGACCTGGACGGTTCACTTGAATTTCGTATTCAAAATACCATTCTTTCATGCCATACCCGACCTTTCTCCAAAGAGATCTATAGTTCATATAATAGCTGATTTGCCTCAACAGGAAAAGGGGCATTTAGTTACATGAAAGAGCAACTGAACAACATTACATCAGCCATCCACCGTTAATGCGCAGCGTTTGCCCCGTCATATAATCCGCTTTGCCGCTGACAAGATAATCGACAGCATTTGCCACGTCCTGAGGCGAACCGAGACCGAGTGGAATCTCTTCTTCAATCTCCCCAAGTTCTTCTGCCGTAAAGGTGGCATTCATTTTTGTTTGGATAAATCCAGGTGCAACCGCATTAACACGCGTTCCAGAAGGAGCCATTTCTTTGGCATAGGCTTTCACAAACGCCAGCTGCGAACCTTTGACAGCTGAATACATGGTTTCCATGGAAGCCCCTGTCTCTCCCCAAATAGAAGAAATAAAGACCACATACGATTTGTCATGGCGGCGGAAAAATGGAGAAATCAGCTGTATGACCGAAATCGGATTTTTCACATGAACCCGCCACAATGCCTCCATGTCTTCATCTGTCGTGTCAATCAGCATTTTCACTAATGATTGGCCGCTTGCCACAATAACGCAACTGGCATCATAAATGTTTTTTGCCAGTTGTTGGGCTCCATCTGCATCCCTAAAATCGGCCTGGACAGAAATGAATTCCTGTCCAGTATATTTCTCAGCCAATTGCTGGGCCAACACATCTGTCGGCCGGCTGTTCCCGTGCAAGTAAAGCGACCAGCCACTTTCTGCCAACTGGAGCGCAATGCTTTCGCCAATTTCGCCAGATGCTCCTAACAGGACCGCAAACCGTTTCACTGTTCGTCCTTTTTTGCCGGCATGATGGTGAAGACCGAATGCTGAGATTCATGGCTGACCAAAGCAAAAGCATTTTGAAGGTCTGAAACTTCCAAGCTTTCCAGTACCGGAACCACATCGAACAAGTTCATTTCATTGAATGCATAATGCGTAAATTGGTTGGCAATGTATTCTGGTGAATTCAATGCTCTCAGGAAAAAACCGATTTTTTTGCGACGCACGCGGTCAAGATCTTCTTGACCGAAAGGCCATTTTTCCACAGCGTTCTTCAATGTGTGTTTGATTTCCTTAATCAGGATGTCCGGCTTGTGCGTATCAGAGCCGATCAAGGCATAGCCAAATCCATTTTCCAATGAATAGTCAAACGAATACGATTCGTCGATCCAATCGTTTTCATAGGCATGGTGATAAAAATCAGAAGTCCGTCCGAACAACAATTCATAAGCCAATTGAGCAGCCAGTTCATGCTTCAGCATATCAGGTCCAATCAGATCCAATTTTTCTGGTTTGATGCCGAAAAAGACTTTTGGTTTTTGTACGCTCATTTCCAATACGCGTTCCTTAATGGCCACTTCTTTCGGTTCTTCCGGATAAATGCGCTTGATTTCTGTCGGTTCCGCAAAAGTTCGCTGCGCCTGGTCTTCTTTCACCAACTTCATCATTTGTTCGGGATCGACATTGCCGACTACGAACAAAACCATGTTTGAGGGATGATAAAAAGTGTTGTAGCACGTATACAAATGCTCTGCCGTAATATCTTGAATCGATTCTACCGTCCCAGCAATATCAATTTTTACGGGATGGTTTTCGTAAAGGTTCTCAATGATCCCAAAATACAGGCGCCAATCCGGCTGGTCGTCGTACATGGTAATTTCCTGCGCAATGATGCCTTTTTCTTTTTCAACGGTTTTTTCGGTAAAATAAGGCGTTTGGACGAAGTTCAATAAAGTTTTAACGTTTGCATCGATTTCACCGGTTGCCGAAAAAAGATAGGCAGTTCGTGTGAATGAAGTAAAGGCATTTGCTGAAGCACCTTGCTTGCTGAACTCCTGAAAAACGTCCCCTTCTTCTTTTTCGAACATTTTGTGCTCTAGAAAATGAGCAATGCCATCCGGTACTTTAATGGGTTCTGTTCCACCCTGTGGCACAAAATGATTGTCGATTGAACCGTATTTGGTCGTGAACGTAGCAAAGGTTTTAGAAAATCCTTTTTTAGGAAGAATGTACACATTCAAGCCATTGTCCAGTTTTTCGTGAAAAAGTGTTTCTTCTAATTGATCAAATTCAACTTTATGCATTCTGTTCATCCTCCTTGCCTGATAAGAAGTATGTCATTTCCAACGAAAGATGCTGGGCTACAGCAGCAATGTCTTCTTTTGTCACATTCTTCCATCTGTTAATCATAAATTCTGGTTCAAATCGATCCGTTAACTCCATGTATTGATCGTAAATCTCAATTTGGCCGCGAGCCGAATCGAGCCCTTCTTTTAATTGATTGATCAATAAAGCTTTTGTTTGATCCAATTCCACATCCGAAATATTTCCTTTTTTGACTTCTTCCAATTGCTCGAGAACCAACTTCACCGCTTTTTCTTCCAGCTTTGAATCAATGCCGGCCAATACAAACATCAAACCGAATTGTGAAGAAAAAGAACTCGATACATAATAAGCCATACTCTCTTTTTCGCGTATGTTCACAAACAATTTGGAATGCGCGTAACCGCCAAAAACGCCATTCATGAGCTGCATGACTGGAAATTTCTCATCACGGAATGTGATTGGCGTAAAGAATGCCATGTGAAGCTTGCCTTGTTTCATGTCTTCGTATTCCAACACGCGTGACTGCTCAGGCTTGACCAATTCCAATGGCGGCACTTCAACTGCGCTTTCACGATCTTTAAAATGGAAGAATTCACGAATATGCGAAGCAATCATTTCGGGCTTCACATCGCCTACTGCGTAAATTTCAATTTCGTTTTCAGCGACCATTTCTTTGTATTCCGCAACCAGCTGTTCGTTGGTAACGTTCTCCACATCTTGGATCGTCCCATTAGACGTGATCGATGCCGGATGATTCGGCAATGCCAATTCCATCATCCGCTGCTGTGCATAGCGTGTTTTTTCATCGAATACAGATTCAATTCGCTGCACAATGGCATTTTTTTCACGCAGGAAAATAGACTCTTTGAAAAGTCCGTGCTCAAAGTTGGGCTTAAACAAGACAATGTACATCAAGTTTAATACTTTTTCGAGAACGCCTTTTTCAGATAGATACTGATCGTTGACCGTTTCAACATTCAAGGTCACCACATGTTCGTTGCCGCGTTTTGAAGAATCTATGTAAAGAGATGTTCCGTAAAGATCGTCCAACACCATGCGAAGTGCCGTATGGGAAGGATAGACCTCGTTGCTGTGCTGCAGCACATTTGCCAAAATTGACCGGGCAGATGCTTTTTCATTGGTCAGTTTATCTTTGAACTTGATCGAAAAATTTATAGTTTTAAATTGTGTTGTCTCATTGACGTGCACATTAACGCCTTTAGCAATGTTAATTGTTTCAAACATTTGAAATCCCCTCTCGTCGTTCATGTTCTAACTATACCGAACCTTTTCCGTTAATTGCAAATAAAGAAAAGCGGAGGTGCCCGTTTTAGTCCCGACAAGCGCTGGAGGACTTGCAGGTAATGGCGCTTTTTGCCATTATCAGCAAGTCCGAAGCGACCTCGAGGGACTGGGCACCGAAGCTGGACAGCAAGAAAAGCGAAAGCGGCTAAATACCGAAGCTAACCTAAGAGCGCGACGTCCTGCCGCAACTGCCCTAGAAAATGAAAAGAGCCGTCGCTGTGACGGCTCTTTCGTATAGCTTATCGTTGTCCTTTAATATATGGTTTTCCGTTTGCCAACGGTGCATTGGCACGGCCGATAAATCCGGCAAGCGCAAAGATCGTCAATACATACGGCAGTATTAATAGGAAGACGTTCGGAATTTCTTGGATGATTGGAATCGAGGACCCGACAATACTCAAAGATTGTGCAAATCCGAAGAATAAAGCAGCTCCCATAGCGCCCAGTGGATGCCATTTCCCAAAAATCATCGCTGCCAGTGCCATGAAGCCCTGGCCATTGATCGTAGCATGACCGAAGTCATTAGTAATGGTTTGTGCATAAATCGCACCACCAATTCCCGCTAACGCCCCTGAAATCATAACGGCAACATAGCGCATTCTTGCAACGTTGACACCCATTGTATCAGCAGCCATTGGGTGTTCCCCAACAGCCCGCAGGCGCAGGCCAAACGGCGTCTTATAAATAACAAACCATGCCACGAAGGCAACGGCAATCGCAAAGAACGACGTATTGTAAACAGATGTAAAGAATAACGGTCCAATTACTGGAATGTCTGATAAAAATGGAACATTATAGCGAGCAAAACGCTCTGTGATAAAGTCTGTCTGCCCTTTATCAAAAATCCGTTTTACCAAATAGAGAGACAATGCAACAGCCAACAAGTTGATGGCAACCCCTGATACAACTTGATCCGCACGGAACGAGATAGACGCAACCGCATGCAGTAAGGACAACAGCAATGCAGCTACCATCGCTGCGATCAAGGAAATCCAAGGTGTCGCTGCACCAAATGTATCAGCATACAATAAGTTGAACAAGATCCCAACAAATGCACCAATGACCATCAGTCCTTCAAGACCAATGTTGACGACCCCGGATTTTTCCGAGAACACGCCGCCAATTGCGACTAAAATAAGCGGTGCTGCATAGAAAATTGCCGAAGGAACGATGAAGTATAGAACGTCAAGGAAACTCATGTTACTTCGCCTCCTTCTTCTTAGCTGACGCACGGAGCAGCAGCAAGCGAATGATGTAGCCCGAAGCTACAAAAAAGATGATAACTGCGATAACGATTTCAACAATTTCAATCGGAATGCCCGCAGCATTCGGCATATTCAATGCCCCATATTTTAAGGAACCGAACAGCGTAGCACCAAAGATGACACCAAGCGGCGTATTCATCCCAAGCAAGGCAACGGCGATTCCATCAAATCCAATACCCGTAAAGCCGCCTTTGGACGATACGTATTCAAACGTCCCAAGTGCTTCCATTGCTCCAGCCAATCCGGCAAAAGCACCAGAAATGACCATTGCCAAAATGATATTTTTGTTAACATTCATGCCTGAGTATTGAGAAGCGTTTTTATTAAAGCCAACAGCTTTCAGCTCAAAGCCGAGTGTTGTTTTCTCAAGGATAAACCACATGACACCGACCATAATCAAAGCAAGGACAATGCCGAGATGCAGCCTTGAAAATTCCGTCAGGTTTTCGAGAAACTCTGAACGCAGAGATGCACTGGCAAAAATGCTTTCTGTCCGATCTCCCCCGTCAGAAACTGTACGGATCAAAGCGTTTGTTACGTGCAATGCGATATAGTTCATCATGATCGTTACAATTACTTCATGGACATGGAACTTCGCTTTTAAGAGGCCCGGTACAAAGCCCCATAATGCGCCAGCCACCGCTGCCGCTATGATAGCCAACGGCAAATGAATGATTTTTGGCAATTCCACAGCGACCCCTACATAAGCTGCAGCAAACCAGCCAACAATCAATTGACCTTCCACACCGATATTGAAAAGTCCTGAGCGAAACGCAAAAGCGACCGCAAGACCGGCCAATAAATAAGGTGTGATTTGGCGGATTGTTTCACCGATTGTATACATATCTCCGAAAATACCGTTCCAAAGAGCAGCATAGCCTTCCAGTGGGCTATAGCCACTGACCAGCATGATCACCGCACCTACCAACAGTCCCAAAATAACAGAGATGATCGGGACCAGGAGATTGGTCATTCTATTCGACATGCTGATCCTCACCTTTCTTCGTCAAATCCTGGGTTTTCTTGTGGCTGGTATGACCGGCCATCAATAATCCTAATTCCTGCTCGCTCGTGCTTTCCGGTGTCACGATGTCGACAATTTCCCCATCGTGAATAACGGCAATGCGGTCTGAGACATTCATCACTTCATCCAGCTCAAAAGAAATCAGCAAAACTGCTTTGCCGTTGTCGCGCTGTTCAATTAACCGGCTATGAATAAACTCTATCGCGCCAACATCCAAACCACGAGTTGGCAGAGCCGCGATCAATAGATCTGGATTGCGGTCCACTTCACGGCCAATGATGGCCTTTTGCTGATTTCCTCCGGATAACGATCGGGCCAGCTCAGCCGGGCCTTGTGTCCGAACATCAAAATCTTTAATAATTTGAAGTGCTTTGTCATTAATTTTGTTGTAATCAATAATACCTGATTTGGAAATCGGCTTTGTGTAATATGTCTGAAGCGAAATGTTATGTCCAATTGGGAAATCCAATACCAACCCGTGCTTGTGTCGATCCTGAGGAATGTGTCCAACTCCAGATTCCGTAACTTTTCTTGGCTTCATATTGGTAACATCTTTGCCATTAATGAAGATAGTCCCACTCTTCACTTTCCGAAGACCTGTAATGGCTTCGATCAATTCAGACTGGCCATTTCCATCGATTCCCGCAATTCCGACAATTTCACCTTTGCGGACATTCAAATTCAAGCTTTTTACTTTCTCTACTCCACGATAATCCTGGACTACCAAATCTTTGATATCCAAAATTTCTTCGCCTGGGAATGCCTGGCCTTTAACGGTGGTGAATTCTACTTGGCGACCAACCATTAAGGAAGCCAAGTCATTGGGATTGGTTTCGGCCGTAATGACTGTGCCGATTCCCTGGCCTTTGCGGATAACAGTTACACGGTCGGAAACGTCCATAATCTCTTTTAATTTGTGTGTGATCAAAATAATGGACTTGCCTTCAGCAATCAATCGTTTCATGATTTGAACCAATTCCGTGATTTCCTGCGGCGTCAAGGAAGCGGTCGGCTCATCAAAAATCAAAATCTCAGCACCGCGGTACAAAGTTTTCAATATTTCCACACGCTGCTGCATACCAACAGATATGTCCTCGATGATTGCATAAGGATCGACATTCAAGCCGTATTGCTCAGAAAGAGCTTGAACTTTTTTTGCCGCATCTTTTTTATTGGTAATGCCGTATTTGGTTGGCTCACTTCCTAAAATGATGTTTTCGGTAACAGAAAAATTTTCAACCAGCATAAAATGCTGGTGAACCATTCCAATGCCGAGATCATTGGCAATGTTTGGATTGGCAATGTCGACTTTTTTTCCTCGAACACGAATTTCTCCGCCTTCCGGTTGGTACAAACCGAACAGGACGTTCATCAAAGTTGATTTACCGGCTCCGTTTTCCCCTAACAATGCGTGAATTTCCCCTTTTTGCAGTTGCAGCGTAATATTGTCATTGGCGACAAAGGTACCGAACTCTTTGCGGATATTCAGCATTTCGATTACATACTCCACTGTTGTCACTCCCCCGAAACTACTATCTTGTTGGAACTAAATTAATTAATTAATACAGGAAAGGCTTCCGGTTCCAGAAACCTTTCATCTATTAATCTTCAACTTTTATAGGCAAAAAAAATCATAAAGACCGGTTGGACCGGTCTTTATGATGACCGTGCTGCTAATTCATTTTTACTCTAAAGTATCTGGAACTACGATGTCGCCATCGATCACTTGTTGCTGGTAATCTTCAATCTGTGTCATTACATCTTCAGGAATTGCTCCACGTGAATCTGCAAGGCCAACACCTTCATCGGACAAACCATAAGTGATTGTTTCGCCGCCTGGGAATTCCCCAGCCATTGCCTGCTCTGAAATATTAATTACAGCCGAATCAACACGTTTCAATACTGAAGTCAATGTTACGTTAGCATCGCCAGTTTGGCCTTCATCGTATTGGTCAGCATCTACGCCGATAACCCAAACGTTTGCTTCTGGATCTGCTTCTTTACGTTCTTTTGCTTCAGTGAATACGCCGTTTCCTGTACCACCAGCAGCATGGAAAATAATATCAGCTCCTGCAGAGTACATACGGTTCGCAGTTGTTTTACCCAATTCCGCTTTATCAAAAGCCCCTGTGTATTGTACATCGACTTCAATCGCATCGTTAACAGTTGCAACACCTTCAAGGAATCCTGCTTCAAAACGCTCGATTACCGGAATTTCCATCCCGCCAACAAATCCGATTTTATCGGTTTCTGTCATTAGAGCTGCTGCAACACCCGCAAGGAATGCTCCTTCTTGCTCTTTGAACAAAACACTCGCAACGTTTGGAGCATCTACTACTGCATCAATGATTGCGATTTGAGCTTCAGGCTGTTGTTCAGCAATTTCAGCTACAGCGCCTTCCATCAAGAAACCAATGCCATAAACGACATCAAAGTCACGACGGATCAAGTTGTTCAAGTTGGTGTTGTAATCCGCATCTGATGCAGATTGAAGGTAATCAAAGCCGCCATCGCCTTTTTCAAGGCCATTTTCTTCACCAAATTGCTGGATGCCTTCCCAAGCAGATTGGTTGAAGGATTTATCATCCACACCGCCAACATCTGTAACCATGGCAACTGAGAAATCAGCAGCTTCTTCTGTGCCTTCTTCTCCTCCGCCAGTTTCACCAGTTGACGTATCTTCTTCGCTTCCGCAAGCAGCAAGCATTGTACCAGCAGCAAGCATTAATGATAAACCTAGACCAAATTTACGTTTTGTCAATGTAATAACCCCCAAGGTTTTTTGATATTAGCAGGAATTTGATGTTTTACACGCGTTTGCGAACCACATGAAAGCTGAACTTGTCAGCTCTGAAATAATTCTTTGAATAAAGCACCAAGCGATCGTCTTCATCGTAATGGAGCTGTTTTAATACTAGTAATGCTGTTTCCGGTTCACATTCCAGGATTGGCGAAACTTCTTCATGATACCCGGTCGGATCGATAAATGTCACCGCATAGGATATATGAATATCTCCCGATTCTTCAATCGCTGTAAAAATGGAACTTTCGGTGCGTCCTAAAAAATCTGCAGGCAAATAAGTCGAAGGCACCTTGTCGATGCAATAAACGACAGGATCTCCGTTCGCCGTACGGACACGTTCAATAGTAATAATAGTATCATCGCCAGTGCAATGAAAGCGTTTTATATCCTCTTCAGAGGAAAGGCTTTCCGAAGTGCTCAAGTAAATGGCACCCGGTTCCATTCCCGCCTGACGGATCATGTCAGAAACACTAGTCAATTGTTCAATGCCTGACGAAAATAATGGCTTTGAATTGACAAAAGTTCCGACTCCGTGACGTCTGACGATAATATTATCTTCTTCCAACAGCCGAAGCGCTTCTCGTAAAGTCGCACGGCTGACTCCCAGTGTTTTCGATAGCTCGAATTCGGACGGCAACTTCTCTTTTTCTTTGTAGACGCCCGCCGCAATATCCTGTTTCATTCGATCGATCACTTGAAGATACAAAGCGCGATGATCCGATTTAATTGTCATACGATTCACCACCCATGACAGAGATCAGACATCTGATGTAAAACATTCCTACTAATCAAAATTACTATACCACTTATTAGAAATGAAATAAATAGTAATTTGTCGAATTTAGCGAATTTTCGCTTTGACATCTTAAAAACGTTTAATTACTTTGTCATAAAGAATCTCCAAAAGTTCAGTATTCTTCCTGCTTTGGAACTAATACGGTCCGTGGCTTACTGCCTTCATAAGGCCCAACGACTCCTCGCTGCTCCATTTGATCAATAATCCGGGCAGCGCGCGAATAGCCAACACGGAACCTGCGCTGCAGCATGGAAACGGATGCTGTCTGCATTTCGGTGACAAGCTGTACAGCTTCATCGTAGATTTCATCTGTTTCTTCATCAATTTTTGACTCATCAATTTCAGTCGGAATCATGTCTTCTTGGTATTGTGCTTTTTGCTGTTCAATAACAAAATCGACAATTTTTTCGACTTCCGAATCGGATAGGAACGCGCCTTGGACACGAACCGGTTTTGATTGGCCAGCTCCGAGGAACAACATATCTCCACGGCCCAGCAATTTTTCGGCACCGCCCATATCCAGGATTGTCCGCGAATCAATAGAGGATGAAACGGCAAAGGCGATACGGGATGGAATGTTTGCTTTGATAACACCTGTGATGACGTTGACACTTGGACGCTGTGTGGCGATGATCAAGTGGATGCCTGCTGCACGCGCCATTTGAGCCAAACGCGTGATGGCATCTTCCACTTCGTTTGAAGCCACCATCATCAAATCCGCCAACTCATCGACAATGACTACGATAAATGGCAATTTGGGATGCTTGTCTTCATTTTCTTCGTTGAAAATACGAACGTACTCGTTATAGCCTTCGATATTGCGCGTACCGGTATGCGAAAAGAGTTCGTATCTTCTTTCCATTTCTGAAACGATTTTTTTCAATGCTTGTGCCGCTTTGCGCGGATCTGTTACAACCGGTGCCAATAGATGCGGAATGCCGTTGTAGACGTTCAGTTCCACCATTTTTGGATCAATCATCATCATTTTCACTTCATGCGGTTTTGCGCGCATGATAATGCTCGTGATAATGCCATTGATGCACACCGATTTTCCGCTTCCAGTGGAACCAGCAACCAGTAAATGCGGCATTTTGTTTAACTCTGTCATTACCGCTTGGCCAGTCACGTCTCGGCCTAGAGCAAATAACAGCTTAGCATCCGGACGATTGTTTTCTTCCGATTCCAGCACTTCGCGCAGACTGACGATTGATACTTCCGAGTTTGGCACTTCGATGCCAATAGCAGATTTCCCAGGAATCGGCGCTTCGATACGGATATCGCGAGCCGCTAATGCCAATGCCAAATCGTCGTGCAAGCTGACAATTTTGCTTACTTTCACACCGGTGTCCGGCAATACTTCGTATTTGGTGACCGCTGGACCCAGATGGACTTGGGTCACTTTAGCACGAACACCAAAGCTTTGGAACGTTTTTTCAAGTTTTTTAGCATTTTTCTGGATGCCGGAATACTCGCCGCTTTGATCATGATGCGGCGGCAAGGTCAATAGGCTGAGCGGCGGCAGCTGGTATTCTTCATTTTCCAGCTCTTCTGCAGTCGACAGCAATTGGATTTCTCCAGTTTCTGGTTCTATGGTTGCTTCTGGCGCAGGTGCTGGCGGAGTTTCCGTTTGTTTGGGTTTAACGTTTTCAGTAAATGCTGAAATGATCGGTTCTTCCTGCTTCGGACGGTACAAGAGGTCTTCTTCCTCTTCTTCTTCCTCATAAGCTAAAGATTCGTTAATTTCCAACACTTGCTCCGGCTCCGACTTTTTGCGGGGAGCCCTTAATTTCTTCGGCTTGTCCCGCTGGAAGCGACTTACGAACGCATCAATTGCTGGGCGGGCACTTGGAATCTTTTCAGCAATAAAAGGTGCAGCTGCTTTTCCTGTTAAAATAATTGCGCCAATCGATAGCAGGATGATCGCCACCACCCACGTGCCTGCAGTATCAAACAGCACATGCAACATTGCGTATAACAAAGCACCGATGATTCCGCCTCCAGTAGCCAAATAACTGTTCCAAATCGTTCCAGTCATTTGTGTATTGCGGATGGTTTCGGACACAACATTGCCTGATGTAATTGGCAATATAGTGCCTGCAGCCCAGATTAGGTGACAAATCAGCAGAATGCTAATCAGAACAAATGCCGATCCTACTGCTATTTTCACCCTTGGCTTCGGCCATGAGCGCTTAACCATTACGTAGACAGCGACGTAAACAAGTGCCACCGGAATAAGGAAAGCCATATAGCCCGCCATAAATTCCGCCATGTTGAAGAACATTTTGCCGATTACTCCTAATTGGAACACCATCAATACGGATATTCCCAGCAGCACCAAGCCGATCATTTCATAAGCGATCATTGGCATCGGCTGCCGTTTTTTGTTTCTTGGCTTTGCTTTTGGTTTAGCTTTCGGTCTAGTTTTGGGTTTTGCTTTTGTGGTTGTTCGAGCCCTGGTCATCGCTATTCCTCATTTCCTCCATAATCGAAAAAGGATTTCCTCCGAATGACTCGGTATGGAAATCCTTTTTCTTTTTCTCTTAGTATTCCATAATAATCGGGATAATCATTGGACGGCGTTTTGTCTGCTGGAACAGGTATGAATTCAATGTATCGCGAATTTCCTGTTTGATGTTATTCCACTCAAACGCGTCTCTTGTAACGTATTTTTCAACGACTTTGCGGACAAGTCTTGTCGATTCGTCCATCAGCTCTTCTGATTCACGGACATAGACAAAACCGCGTGAAATCATTTCCGGACCGGAAGCAATTTTCTTCTCTTTGCGGTTTAATGTTACCACAACGATAAAAATTCCGTCTTGTGACAGCAATTTGCGGTCACGCAGAACGATATTTCCGACATCACCGATGCCAATGCCATCAATCAATACATTGCCAGCAGGAACACGGCCGCTCATGCGCACTTTGCCGCCTTTGTATTCCACGATATCGCCTTTATCGGCTATAAAGATTTCAGACTTGTGCAGTCCTACTTGCTGTGCCAATTTAGAGTGGGCAATCAGCATTTTGTATTCACCCTGGATGGGAATGAAATACTTGGGTTTCATCATATTCAACATCATTTTTAAGTCTTCCTGGCTGCCGTGTCCAGATACGTGGACTTTTTTGCTGGCAGTCAAAACGTTTGCACCGGCTTTTGCCAGTTTGTTCATTGTTTGGAACATAGGAACTTCCATACCGGGTGATGGTGTGAATGTAATTAATATGGTATCAGTTTCTTTAATTTTAACATCTTTGTGCTGTTTGCGGACCATTTTGTCCAATGCTTCCAGCGGCTCTCCCTGGTTGCCGGTGACGATAATAACCACTTCGTCATCGCGGTAGTTTTCCAGGTCTTTCAAGGAAATGACAGTATCTTCATGGACCGTCAAATAACCAAGACGCAAGCCCACTTCGTAGCTGCTTTCCAAGCTTCTGCCTGCTACAGCAACTTTTTTGCCCGTCGCTGCTGCAATATCAAATACTTGCTGGATGCGGATAAAGTTTGATGAATACAGCGATACTAGTACCCGGCCTTCTGCAGCGAGAAATGCTGACAAAATATGATCAGCAACGACAATTTCAGAAGTCGTGTAGCCAGGGCGTTCCGCTTCAGTGGAGTCCGACAACAACATAAGAACGCCGTCTTCCCCTAATTTCGCCATTTTGGCAATATCCGGTCGGTAGCTGCCTTTAGCTGATTGATCGAATTTAAATTCGCCCGTGTGCACAATGGCGCCTTCTGATGTGTGGAAGACAATGCCAAGTGCGTCAGGAATGCTGTGTGTCGTATGGAAAAACGTCACATGCGTTTTATCAAAATTCATGCGGCTTTTGTTGGTTACTTCAAAAAACTTCACGTGTTTTAAAGAGCCTTGCTCTTTAATATGTTCTTTGGCTAATGCAATGGTCAATTTCGATCCATAAACCGGAGCCTGGATTTTCTTCAGCAAATAAGCGATAGAACCGATTGCGTCCTCATGGCCATGCGTCAAGAAAACGCCTTTAACGCGGTCTTTGTTTTCTTCCAAAAAAGTCATGTCGGGAATGACGATGTCAACGCCCAGCATTTCATCTTCCGGGAACATCAATCCGCTGTCCACAACAAACAAATCTTCATCAATTTCAATTACGTACATGGCTTTGCCGATTTCGCCGACGCCGCCCAAAGGGATAACTCGTATTACTTCATTTTTAATTTTACTCAATTTATTTCCTCCTAAAATTCACCCGTACACATCCATAAACTTCATTATACGGGAATCCCCTGAAACAGTCCAAAGAAAAAAATAAACCGGCGCAATGGCCGGTTTCGTGAAACGATTGCTGTTGTGATTTAAATGATGTTTTCTTCGATTAACGCTTCTGCAATTTGCACCGAATTCAAAGCGGCCCCTTTGACCAAGTTGTCTGAAACCACCCAAAGATGGAAGCCGTTCGGGTTGTCCAAATCCTGGCGAATGCGTCCGACAAATACCTCGTCCAGCCCTGCAGCCATCAATGGCATTGGGTACACTTGGTTTGATGGATCGTCCATCAATTCAACGCCTGGTGCATCGACCATTGCCTGTTTGATCTGTTCAACAGTTGCTGCGCCTTTAAGCTCAACATATACCGATTCTGAATGCCCTGTAACTACCGGCAGCCGCACACATGTAGCTGCGACAGCCAAGGAATCGTCATGCATGATTTTCTTGGTTTCATTGATCATTTTCATTTCTTCAAATGTGTAGCCGTTGTCAGTAAACTGATCGATTTGCGGAATGGCATTAAATGCAATCGGGTAATGATGCTCAGCCGATTTAACCGGCAGCATATTTGCTTGCGCCGTTTTGGCGTTGTCAAAATCAGCCGATTGGGCTCTCAGCTCATTAATGGCGTCAATGCCCGCTCCTGAAACGGCTTGATAAGTAGAAACGACAATTTTGGTCATGCCAAACTGTTCTTTCAAGGGCTGCAAGGCACAAACCATCTGAATGGTCGAACAGTTTGGATTGGCGATAATGCCTTTATGTAGAGAGAGATCACTTTTGTTCACTTCAGGCACGACAAGCGGCACTTCTTTGTCCATCCGGAAAGCGCTGGTGTTGTCGATAACAATTGCTCCGCGTTTAACAGCTTCTGGTGCAAACTTCTCTGACACGCTGCCGCCAGCGCTGAACAGCGCAATGTCAATGCCTTCAAAGGATTCCGGCTTTGCTTCCTGTACTGTATGTGTATGGCCTTTAAAGCTGATTTCTTTTCCAGCTGAACGGCTCGAAGACAAGAAAACTATATCTTTTACCGGAAAATTTCTTTTTTCCAATTGTTCTTTCATTTGCTGGCCCACTGCTCCGGTGGCACCCATAATCGCTACGTTATATGTTTTCACAATATTCGCTCCTTCAATGATGATTTGAATTATTGTAACATAATTTAGTCTGCTAGAGAAACGAAATCACAAAAAAGCTCCCTTAAACTAAGAGAGCTTCTTTTGGACGTATAATGGAAATGGCAGGAGAGTTTACCAGGATATCCAGCAAAGATAAAACTTTTTCAAGTGACACAAGATCAATCTGCTCAAGCACTTCTTCGTATGTTTGGTGCTTGCCTAACAGCAATTCATGTCTGCCATTTCGGCTCATGCGGGCACTGGTGCTTTCGAGCCCCAGCATCAAACTGCCTTTCAGCTGTTCTTTCGAGTCAGTGATTTCTTGCTGTGTAATCCCGCCATTTTTCAATTCTTTCAGCAAACTCAAGATTACTTGCTGCATTTCAGCCATTTGCTCATCTGAAGTGCCTCCGTATATCGCCAAAGTTCCATGATCGGAATAAGCCGAATGATAAGAGAAGATTGAATAAGCCAATCCACGCTGTTCTCGAATCTCCTGAAACAGCCTGGAAGACATCGAGCCGCCGATAATATTGTTTAACACAGTAATGTTGTATATATCGGGATCGCTTAACGATAATCCTGGAAATCCAAGGCACAGATGGCCTTGTTCCGTCTCTTTGTTTTTCAACGAATAGCCAGGTGTAAAAACAGGCAACTCGTATTTTTTAGGATCTTCTTTCCTTTCAAAAGCACCGAATAACCTTTCAATCGTCTCCAGCAAAGCAGGTGTAATATTGCCTGCTACCGAAACAACGGTATTAGCCGGTGTGTAATGCCGATCCATGTAATCGCGAATTTTCTCTGGCGTGAAGGTGGCCAGTGTTTCAGCAGTTCCAAGTATCGGAGCACCGATTGAATTTTGCGGATACATGACGCGCCATAGCTGCTCGTGTACGTCGTCATCCGGCATATCTTCGGTCATGCTGATTTCCTCAAGAATTACTTGACGTTCCTTATCGAACTCCACAGGGTCCATTTGCGAATGAAACAGCATATCCGCCAATACAGACACGGCATGTTCAGCGTGGTGGTCCAGCACCTTGGCGTAGTAGCAGGTGTATTCTTTTGACGTATAGGCATTGATGTCCCCGCCAATGCGGTCAAATTCCCGGGCAATTTCTTTTGCTGTGCGCAGATCTGTTCCTTTGAACAGCATATGTTCGATAAAATGCGTAATGCCGTTTTCTTCCGGCAGTTCATCGCGGGAGCCGTTGTTGACAAAAACTCCTACCGCTACCGAATGAAAATGGGGAATATGTTCAGAAACGATGCGCAATCCATTTTTGCAAGTCTTTGTAGTCACCATGTGCATGTTCCTCCTCATAGTAAAAAATTGCCGACAAAGTCGGCAATTTGAATGGTTGATTATTCTTGGTTTTGTTTTTCTGCTGATTCTTTTTGTTCTTTTAATACAATCTTACGTGATAAGTTTACACGTCCCTGGCGGTCAATTTCAATTACTTTGACTTGAAGAACTTGATCCATTTTCAGAACATCTTCCACTTCTTTTGTCCGTTCTTCTTGGATTTCAGAAATGTGGAGGAGGCCATCTTTGCCCGGGAACAATTCTACGAATGCACCAAACTTCTCAATTCGTTTTACTTTGCCTTCGTAGTATTCGCCGACTTTTGCTTCACGCACGATGTTTTCAATCATCGCTTTCGCTTTCGCATTCATTTCTTCGTCAACCGAGGAAATGAAGATGGTGCCGTCTTGTTCTGTATCAATCTTAACGCCTGTTTCATCAATGATTTTGTTGATCACTTTACCGCCAGGTCCGATAACGTCGCGGATCTTGTCAGGGTTGATCTTCACCATGATGATTTTAGGTGCGAACTTAGAAAGAGTGGTTCTTGGTTCAGCAATCGTTGCCAACATCGATTCCAGAATGTGGATACGGCCGATTTGAGCCTGAGCCAATGCTTCTTCCAAAATTTCACGAGAAAGACCATCGATCTTAATGTCCATTTGAAGAGCCGTAATGCCTTTAGCAGTACCCGCCACTTTAAAGTCCATGTCGCCAAGGTAATCTTCCATGCCTTGGATATCAGACAACACGGTATAGTTATCGCCTTTTTTAACTAGACCCATCGCGATACCTGCTACTGGAGCTGACAATGGAACACCAGCATCCATCATAGCAAGCGTTGACGCACAGATGCTTGCCTGTGAAGTGGAACCATTTGATTCCAATACTTCTGCTACTAGACGGATCGTGTATGGGAAATCTTTTTCGTTTGGAATGACCGCTTCAAGCGCACGTTCTCCAAGTGCCCCGTGTCCAATTTCGCGGCGGCCAGGTCCACGAAGGAATCCGGTTTCACCGACTGAGAACAATGGGAAGTTGTAATGATGCATAAAGCGTTTGGTATCTTCAATGCCAAGGCCATCGATGATTTGAACATCACCTAAAGCGCCTAGCGTACAAATGCTCATTGCCTGTGTTTGTCCACGTGTGAACAAGCCAGAACCGTGTGTACGGTTTAAAATACCGACTTCAGAAGACAATGGACGGATTTCAGAAGGTCCACGGCCATCCGGACGGATTTTTTCGTCCGTAATCAAACGGCGAACTTCATCTTTGACCATTTTATCAAGAATTTGGCCAGCTTGTTTTTTCACTGCATCGTCCGATTCTTCATATGATGCCATTGCGCGGGCTTTAACTTCATCAATCGCTTCATTGCGCGCTTGTTTTTCATTGATTTGGACAGCCGCATTCAAATCTGCTTCTACCGCTTCTTTAAGTGAGCTTGTCAATTCTGCATCCAATTCATAAAGCTGGATGTCGGTTTTGTCTTTGCCGACTTCTGCAGCAATTTGTTCTTGGAATGCAATCAATTTCTTGATTTCTTCGTGCCCGAACATAATCGCTTCCAAAATGATTTCTTCAGAAACTTCTTTCGCTCCTGCTTCTACCATATTGATGGCCTCTTTTGTACCGGCAACCGTCAAGTTGATCGAACTCTTATCAAGTTGGTCATTTGTTGGGTTGATGATGTATTGTCCATCGATCAAGCCAACGATTACTCCAGCAATTGGACCGCCGAATGGAATATCAGAAATCATCAAGGCCAATGAAGAACCGAACATGGCAGCCATTTCTGATGGGCAATCCTGATCAACTGACATAACCATTGAAATAACTTGTACTTCATTACGGAAGCCATCCGGGAATAATGGACGGATTGGACGGTCAATCAAGCGGCTTGTTAACGTCGCTTTTTCAGAAGGACGTCCTTCACGTTTGATGAATCCGCCTGGAATTTTGCCGACAGCGTAAAGACGCTCTTCGTAGTTAACTGTCAGTGGAAAGAAGTCCAGTGGTTTCGGAGTTTTTGAAGCGGTTGCAGTGGAAAGAACTGCTGTATCGCCATAACGGATCAATGCTGCTCCGTTTGCTTGTTTTGCCAATTGGCCGACCTCAACCTGTAATTCACGGCCTGCCCAATCTAATGTGTAAACTTTTTTTGTTTGCTCCATACTATCGAGCTCCTCTCTATTACCTTGTTTCTTTATATTATATGTATCCATTAGTAGTGTATCAAAAATGCATCCCGTGTGCGATGCGCTAGATTAAAATTTTATCCATAAAGAAAAAGCGGGACGAATCCCGCTTTTTTCTGTTTGCTATTAACGGCGTAGGCCAAGTCTTGCGATTAACTCACGGTAGCGAGCTACTTCGTTTTCACGTAAGTATTTTAGCAAGTTACGACGGCGTCCAACCATTTTGAATAGACCACGACGTGAGTGATGATCTTTTTTGTGAGTACGTAAGTGCTCATTCAAATTGTTGATGTCTTCTGTAAGAATGGCGATTTGAATTTCTGCAGACCCAGTATCAGTGTCATGCACTTTGTATTCATTGATCAATTCATTTTTACGTTCTTGTGTGATTGCCATACTGTTTCCACCTCCTAATATCTGATATCCCCAATTACCGAGCAAACGTTGGTGATTCGATTTGCCAAGCAACGGTTTGTACATTCAGTACTCATAAATAATAGCACAAGGATTTTTCAAAATCAACTGCGCCGGTTAATTAATACCCGCAAAAAAACGTTCGGCAGTTTCTTTGTCGCGCTGAATCTGTGTCTTTAACTCATCGATGCCCGAAAACTTCTGCTCATCGCGAATTCGTTCATGCCACTCCACTTCTACCATTTCACCGTAGATCGACTTGTCAAAATCGAGAATGTGGACTTCGATCACTTGTTTTTTGACGTCTGGATTATTGAAAGTCGGTTTGTAGCCAATGTTGCAAACACCGTTATGGTATTGATCCTGCACGCGAATTCTGACAGCATAGACGCCGCGGCTTGGCACAATGGCACCAAGCTCAGGCTCCACATTAGCTGTCGGAAACCCAATCGTACGGCCGCGTTTGTCGCCATTAACGACGGTGCCAATTACACGGAATGGGCGGCCCAGCAAATAGCAGACTTGTTCGACTGCACCTTGCTTCAATAATTCACGGATGCGCGTTGAGCTGATTTTCTCATCTCCTGCTTCTTGCTTGTCAATGACTGTAACCTTATAAAAACCTTCTCCCACTCGTTTCATCAATGCCATGTCGCCTTTGCCTTTGCTGCCAAACGAAAAATCAAATCCAGCTGTGACATGTTTCACACCAAGACCTTTAACAAATATGTCGACAAATTCTTCCGGTGACAGTTTGGCAAATTCGGATGTAAAACGGACGATAAAGCAATAATCCACGCCCATCTCTTCCAGTATCTCCATTTTTTGCTGCATGGGTGTGATGTAAAAAACTTCTTCTTTGCGCCCGCCAAGCACGAGAGACGGGTGCGGATCAAAGGTCATGACTGCAGACTTGATGCCTTGTCGTTTGGCCTGTTCCATTGCTTCACCTATCACATGCTGATGTCCTTTATGTACGCCATCAAAAAAGCCGAGTGCCAGTGATAACGGGCCAGTCTTACTAGTGGGTTTTACATGAATGGGATAACTCAAATGAATAATTTCCATATTGCTACACCTCGTCTGTTGTCGGAAAACCGAACATTTTTTCAGGTTTCATTTTGTCCGCTTTTTCAGGGTGATTTTTATACAGCGCCACAGGGTGTCCCTGGTACGTCAATACAACAAATCCCATTTGATCAAGTATGGCATGGCGTGCCAATACTTGGCCATTTTTCACAGCAAAAACCTGTTTTGGTTCAATTTCCATGAATGGAAATGCACTTAAACCGTAGCTGAGCGGTTTCAAAATATCACCAATATGTCCATTTTGGGCAAGTTCGGCCACTTCGGCAAGCGTAACGCAATCAGTTCGGTCAAATTTACCAGATTCCGTCCTTGTCAGCCTCGACATGTGCGCAGGATAGCCTAACGCTTCGCCAATTTGTACAGCCAGCGTCCGGATATACGTTCCTTTTCCACAGCGAATGCGGATATTAAATTTAACTTTCTGCCCGGTCCATTGCCGGTCACTGTCCAGCAACTCAATCGAGTCAATCCGGACAGTGCGCTCTGGACGTTCAACAGCAATTCCTTGGCGCGCATATTCGTAAAGTTTTTTGCCATTCACTTTCACGGCCGAATACATCGGCGGAATTTGTTTAATGTGGCCAGTCAGCCCTGCCAGTACATCTTCCACTTGCTCGCGTGTAATATTTTTTTCAGAAGCATCCGTGTCCACGGTTTCGCCAGTCGCATCTTCCGTTTCAGTCGAATAGCCAATAGTCACTTCCGCTTCATACGTCTTGCCCTGATCGGTGATGTATTCTGCCACTTTTGTGGTATTGCCGATACAGATTGGCAGCACGCCATCCACTTCAGGATCCAATGTCCCGGTGTGTCCGACTTTTTTTGTCTGCAGAATTTTTCTGAGTTTAAATACACAATCATGGGAGGTCATCCCTTTTTCTTTCCATAATGGAAGTATTCCATTTAACGCCATAATCCCTAGCTCCTTTGCTTGATGCAAAAAAAAGCCTGCTATCTGGAATAGACAGCAGGCTTTGATTTCAATCTTCTTTTGGTTCTTGAATGTCACGCAATAGCGAATCAATTCGATTGCCGTATGCAACGGATGAATCGATTTCAAAAGACAGTTCAGGAGTTTTGCGAAGACGGATTCGCTGTCCAATTTCTGAACGGATAAATCCTTTTGACTTCGTTAACCCAAGCAATGTCTGCTCTTTTGCGTGGTCTTCGCCTAACACGCTGATGTATACAGTTGCCTGCTGGAGATCTCCTGTAACTTCAACATCTGTTACAGTGACAAATCCGATACGTGGATCTTTCAGTTTTCGGCTGATGATATCGCTAAGCTCTTTTTTCATCTGCTCAGCTACACGATTCGCGCGCATTGTCATTGCTAATCCACCTCGTTCTTACAAATATTCTTTTTCAATCTCCAAGCATTCCCAAGCAGGATTGCTTTCCAGATAGTAGAGAACCTGCGCCATTTCTTTATCTGCCACCTCTTTTGAGGATGACACAATCACAAAGGCAATACGCGTTCGCTGCCAGACATTCTGGTGGTCAATCTCTGCTGCGGAAACGTTGAATTTCTGTCTGCTGCGGGTCAGCATGCTTTTCACCACTGCCCGCTTATCTTTTAACGAATGGGCCGTTGGAATGAAAAATTCGCATTCCATGTACAGGATCATTTGCGTTCGATTTCTTCCATAACGTACGCTTCGATGATGTCTAATTCTTTCACATCGTTGAAGTTTTTGATGGTAATCCCGCATTCGTAGCCTTTTGCCACTTCTTTCGCATCGTCTTTAAAGCGTTTCAATGTGTCAATCTCACCTTCGAATACGACAATACCTTCACGAATGACACGGACGCCGCTGTCTCTTGTGATTTTGCCTTCTGTTACATAGCTTCCGGCAATTGTTCCGACTTTAGAAACTTTAAACGTGCTGCGGATTTCTGCTTGGCCGATAATTTTTTCTTCAAATTCCGGATCAAGCAATCCTTTCATCGCGAATTCAATTTCTTCAATCACTTTGTAGATGATGCGGTGCAAACGAATGTCTACGCCTTCTGCATCCGCAGCGCGCTTCGCGTTCGCATCAGGACGAACGTTGAAACCGATAACGATGGCATTTGAAGCTGCAGCCAATGAAATATCAGATTCTGTAATGGCACCAGCGCCTGTGTGGATAATCTTCACATTAACGCCTTCAACATCGATTTTCAGAAGAGATGCAGCCATTGCTTCAACTGCTCCTTGTACGTCAGCTTTGACGATCAAGTTCAATTCTTTCATTTCGCCTTGCTTCAACTGATCAAACAAGTTATCAAGTGTTACCCGTGTTTTTTCAGAACGCTGAACTTGAAGCGCTGAAGTCGCACGCGTTTCTCCCACTTGACGAGCTGTTTTTTCATCTTCAAAGACAACAAAGCGGTCTCCTGCTTGAGGTACATCATTCAAACCAGTGATTTCAACCGGTGTTGACGGGCCAGCCTCTTTTACGCGGCGGCCAAGGTCAGATACCATCGCACGAACGCGGCCAAAAGTATTGCCGACAACGATTGGATCTCCAACTTTTAATGTTCCATCTTGCACAAGAAGTGTTGCTACAGAACCGCGGCCTTTATCCAGCTCAGCTTCAATAACAGTACCAATCGCACGGCGTGCAGGGTTGGCTTTTAATTCGCCGACCTCTGATACCAACAAGATCATTTCAAGCAACGAATCAATGCCGTCACCTTTTAAAGCAGAAATCGGTACGAAAATCGTATCGCCGCCCCAAGCTTCAGGAACCAATCCATGATCCGTCAATTCTTGCATTACACGGTCAGGGTTTGCACTAGGCTTATCCATTTTGTTGACCGCAATGATAATTGGAACTTCTGCTGCTTTGGCATGGTTGATTGCTTCCACTGTTTGTGGCATAACGCCGTCATCAGCTGCAACAACAATAATGGCAAGATCCGTTACTTTTGCGCCACGAGCACGCATCGTTGTGAACGCTGCGTGGCCTGGTGTATCAAGGAACGTAATTTTTTTGCCATTGTCGACCACTTGATAAGCACCGATATGCTGTGTGATGCCGCCTGCTTCTCCCGCTGTCACTTTCGTGTTGCGGATCGAATCAAGCAAAGTCGTTTTACCGTGGTCAACGTGGCCCATGATGGTAACAACTGGCGGACGTTCTTGGTTAAGGCTTTCGTCTTCTGGTTCAAAGTAAACTTCAAGATCGGTTTTATCCACCAGGATCTCTTCTTCTACTTCAACCTCATACTCAGCACAGATCAATTCGATTGCATCTTTATCCAACTCTTGGTTAATGGTCGCCATTACACCAAGCATGAATAATTTTTTAATGATTTCAGACGGCTCGCGCCCTAATTTTTTCGCCAGCTCAGCAACCGTTAATGATTCACTGAATGTAATTTTAGCTGGTAATTCTTTTTCTTTTTTAGGCATTGGCGGCAACAGATTTACCGGTTGCTGCTGCTTTCCTTTGCGGTTGCGGTTTTGGAAGCCGTTGCGGTTTCCGCCACCTGGACGTCCTGAAGAACGTTGGCCTGGACCTGCCGTAGGTTTAGCCGCTTTAGGTGTAAAATTTGATCCTGTTTTTGCAGGTGCAGTTGGTCGTTGGCCATTTCCTTGTGAACGGGATTGCCCTTGACTCGGTGCTGCTGGACGGGATTGGCTTTGTCCGGATGGACGCGACTGGCCGCCCTGAGATGGACGGGATTGCCCTTGGTTTGATGGACGTTGCCCTTGGCCAGAAGGACGGGACTGCCCACCTTGAGACGGACGGGATTGCCCTTGACTTGATGGACGCGATTGCCCACCTTGTGTTGGACGCGATTGGCCCTGGCTCGCTGGACGTGATTGCGCTGGTGGGCGCTGTCCTGCTGACGCATTTTTGTAAATGCTGTCTAATTTCGATACAGCATTGTCTTCCAATGTCGCCATATGGTTTTGTACGGTAATGTTATGTTTAGACAACTCATTAATAATCTCTTTGCTTGGCTTGTCTACCTTCTTAGCGTATTCATGTACTCGAATTTTGGTCATCTGCTCGCCCCCGATTAATTTCTTCGAATAAGCTGGTTATTTTTTTTGCAAAACCTTTATCGGTAATTGCAATCACTACCCGCTCTTCTTTGCCTATCGCATGTCCCAACTCGAAACGGGATGCAAAAACATGAACATCCACTCCATACGATTTGCATTTGTCGTGCAATTTTTTACTGGTGTTGTCTGAAGCATCTTCTGAGACAATAACTAATTTCGCTTTGCCTTTTCGGACTTCGTTCACGGTCATTTCTTCGCCGGAAATGGTCATTCTTGCACGTGTCGCCAACCCCAGCAATTGAAGAATTTTTTGTTTGGTCATTATTTCAACTGCTCTCTAAGAACGACGCGAATTAACTCATCATAAATTTCGTCTGGAACTTTGACTTCCAATTGCTTGTCCAGCACTTTCTTTTTACGGGCAGCCGCGATGGCATCTTCCGTTTTCGAAACGTATGCGCCGCGCCCTGACTTCTTGCCCGTCAAATCAACGGACACTTCGCCTTCTTTCGAGCGGACAACACGGATCATTTCTTTTTTAGGATACATCTCGCCTGTAGCCACACATTTCCGTAATGGAATTTTCTTTTGCAGAGCCAACGGACATCACCTTTTCTACATTATTCTTTTTCTTCGTAAAAATCAAAGTCGTCCAGTTCTTCACCGGATTCCACTAGTTCGATGTCAGCGTCGGGGTTTGGGTAAATTCCAAGTTCCCGCGCGTCTGTTTCGCTCTTAATGTCAATCTTCCAACCGGTTAATTTTGCTGCCAAGCGCGCATTTTGACCGCGCTTGCCGATTGCAAGAGATAATTGATAATCTGGAACGACAACCGTAGTTGACTTCGCATCTTCATTTACTTGAACATCCAATACTTTGGATGGGCTAAGCGCGTTTGCAACAAAGACAACCGGCTCTTCAGACCATTCCACAATATCAATTTTTTCCCCACTCAATTCATTGACGATCGTCTGAACACGTCCACCTTTAGATCCAACACACGAACCAACTGGATCGATGTCGTCACGATGAGCAAAAACAGAGATTTTTGAACGATCTCCCGCTTCCCGTGCAATCGATTTGATTTCAACAATGCCATCATAAATTTCAGGGACTTCGTTTTCAAAGAGACGGCGAAGCAAACCTGGATGAGTGCGTGAAACAAAAACTTGCGGTCCGCGTGTTGTGCGTTCCACTTTTGTGATATACACTTTGATGCGGTCATGCGGCTTGTAATGCTCATTCGGCATTTGCTCTGTCTGCGGAAGCACAGCTTCCACTTTGCCAAGGCCAACATACAGGTTGCGTGCGTCCATGCGTTCAACGATGCCGTTGACGATATCGTCTGCACGATCAACAAACTCTTCGAAGATCAAACCGCGCTCCGCTTCACGGACACGCTGAGTAACTACTTGTTTCGCTGTTTGTGCAGCAATGCGCCCGAAGTTTCGCGGCGTCACTTCTTCTTCCACAACATCACCGAGTTCATATGCCGGGTTGATCACTTTCGCATCTTCCAACGCAATGTGAAGGCGTTCGTCTTCGACTTCCTCCACTACATCTTTGCGGGAATATACCAGCATGGTGCCAGTGTTCAAGTTTAAATCAACACGAACATTTTGTGCTTGGTTGAAATTCCGTTTGTACGCCGTTACCAATGCCGCTTCAATCGCTTCAATCAGGACTTCGCGTGAAATCCCTTTTTGTTTTTCTAATACTTCAAAAGCATCTAATAACTCACTGCTCATTTATATTCACTCCCAGGTTCTTCAATCAGGTTTTACAGAAAAATCAATGGCCAAACGAATAACTGCAATCTTCTCTTTTGGAATGTTAAGTATTTTTCTGCGTGTTTTGATTTTAATTTCAATTTCCACTTGATCATCGTCATAAGATTTTAAGTAACCTTCAAATTCTTTTGCATCTTCAATCGGTTCATACGTTTTGATGTAAATAAATTTGCCGATCGCTTTTTCAAAATCCTTTTCTTTCTTTAAAGGACGTTCTGCACCCGGTGATGAAACTTCCAGGAAATAGTTTTGTTCGATTGGATCTAGCTGATCCAGAATCTCACTTAGTTTCTCACTTACCAGCGCACATTGATCAATGTCAATGGGTGCTTCCGGATTGTCCACATACACTCGTAAAAACCAGTCGCGGCCTTCTTTTAAGAATTCCACATCTACAAGTTCCAGTGCCAATTCACTGGTGATGGGCTGTACTATCTGCTCGATTTGTTCTGTAATTTTGCTCATACATGCCTCCCGCCAATTTTATGCCATAACAAACAGAAAAGAGCGGGAGAACCCACTCTTCTGCGACAGAGCTATCAGTAAATGTTACCTCAATAATACCACAAACCGCGCCGTGGTGCAACCGGCTAGAACAAGGACAACTGGTTTGCCTCAGGCATTCCTTCCAGACAGCCAAGATCGTCCATGTATTCGATAATGGTTTTGGAAACACGGCCGCGTTGCTGAAGGTCTTCCTTCGACAAGAATTCTCCGTGCTCTCTTGCAGCAACGATTGATTTCGCTGCATTGGTTCCCAGTCCTGGAATAGCATTGAACGGCGGAATCAAGCTGTTGCCTTCAATGATAAATTGATCAGCTGAAGATTTGTACAGATCCACTTTCTGGAACGTGAATCCGCGTTCGACCATTTCCAGTGTCAGTTCCATAACTGTTAATAAGTTTTTCTCTTTTGTCGATGCTTCCAATCCTTTGGCATTGATTTCATCAATTTTAGCTCGGATGGCATGCGACCCTTTGGCCATTGCCTGCACATCAAAATCTTCTGCCCGAACTGTAAAGTAAGCTGCGTAATACAGAACTGGGAAATGCACTTTGAAGTAGGCAATCCGCACTGCCATCAACACATAGGCAGCTGCGTGGGCTTTCGGGAACATGTACTTGATTTTTTTGCAAGATTCGATGTACCAGTTCGGCACACCTTCTTTTTTCATAGCTTCTTCAAATTCTGGCGTCAAGCCCTTCCCTTTACGGACAGACTCCATAATTTTGAATGCCAATGAAGATTCAAGCCCCTGATAAATCAAGTAAACCATAATGTCATCTCGGCAGCCAATAACATCGGACAGCTGGCAAGTGCCGTTTTGGATCAGTTCCTGCGCATTGCTCAGCCAGACGTCCGTTCCGTGGGACAGTCCGGATATTTGGACCAGTTCCGAGAACGTGTTCGGCTTTGTTTCTTCCAGCATCTGGCGCACAAAACGTGTTCCAAATTCCGGTATGCCAAGTGTACCGGTCTTACAGCCGATCTGCTCTTTGGTAACTCCGAGCGATTCAGGCCCGGCAAATATTTTCATCACTTCCGGATCATCTGTTGGAATGGTCTTTGGATCGATGCCGGATAAATCTTGAAGCATGCGGATAACGGTTGGATCATCGTGTCCGAGTATATCCAGCTTCAGTAAATTATCGTGGATCGAGTGGAAATCAAAATGCGTTGTTTTCCATTCAGAATCCTGGGCGTCTGCCGGAAACTGAATCGGCGAAAAGTCGTAGATGTCCATATAGTCCGGAACAACGATGATTCCTCCTGGATGCTGTCCAGTGCTTCGTTTAACGCCTGAGCAGCCTTGCACGAGACGATCAATTTCAGCGCCTCTCAGCGTCATCTCCCGGTCATTTGCATAGCCGCGAACATAGCCATAAGCGGTTTTTTCTGCAACCGTTCCGATGGTACCAGCACGGAATACATTGTCTTCTCCAAATAATTCTTTTGTGTAATTATGGGCTTTCGACTGATACTCACCGCTGAAGTTCAAATCGATATCGGGAACTTTATCCCCTTTAAATCCAAGGAAGGTTTCAAATGGGATGTCCTGCCCTTCTTTTTGATAAGGAACATCGCAATCCGGACAGTTTTTGTCTTTTAAATCAAATCCAGAGCTGACAGACCCGTCATCGAAAAACTCCGATTTTTTGCATTTTCTGCAAATATAATGCGGCGGCAGCGGATTTACTTCTGTGATTTCTGTCAGTGTCGCAACCAGCGAAGAGCCGACTGAACCACGGGAACCAACCAGATAGCCATCATCCAAAGATTTTTTAACAAGTTTGTGTGAAATCAAGTAGATAACCGCAAATCCGTGCCCAATAATGGATTTCAACTCTTTTTCAATGCGGGCTTCCACAATTTCCGGCAAGGTCGGTCCATAAATTTGATGGGCCATTCCGTAGCTTAACTCGCGGACTTCTTCGTCAGCACCTTCAATTTTAGGCGTGTAGAGTTCGTCTTTGATCGGTTTTACAACATCAATCATCTCAGAAATTTTCACGGAGTTTGCAACTACAAGTTCATGTGCCGTTTCACTTCCCAGAAAATCAAAAGCATCCAGCATTTCACTGGTCGTACGGAAATGCACTTTCGGCAATTTATGGCGGTTCAACGGATTGGCTCCGCCTTGAGATCCAATCAGCACTTGCCGGAAAATCGCATCGGTTTCGTCCAGGTAATGAACGTTGCCTGTCGCAACGAGCGGGATTTCCAACTTGCGGCTGATTTTCACGAGTTTGCGGATAATGTCTTCCAAATTCCATTCATCGCGAATCATTTCCCGTTCAATCAAATGGGAATACACTTCTTTTGGATGAACTTCCAAATAATCATAGAACTGTGCAGTCCTCTCGACTTCTTCCATCGATTTTTGCATGACAGCCTCAAAAACTTCGCCTTTGTCACAGCCGGATCCAACGAGCAAGCCTTTTCGGTGCCTTTGCAAAAGCGACCGCGGAATGCGCGGAACGCGGTAGAAATAATCGATATGCGATGCGGAAACCAATTTGAACAGGTTTTTCAACCCTTCATCATTTTGCGCCAACAGCGTACAATGGGTCGGGCGCGATCGTTTATATGCATCTCCGCTGCCAACATAATCATTTAGCTGGTCGTGGTACAAAATACCTTTTTGGTCGGCTTCTTTTAAGAGATACGTTAATAAATACGAGGTCGCCTCGGTATCGTAGATGGCCCGGTGATGCTGGGTCAATTCGATGCCGAATTTTTTGGCCAATGTGTTCAACCGGTGATTTTTCAGCTCCGGGTGAAGCATACGCGCCAATTCCAACGTGTCGATGGTTGCGTGCTTTGTATCAATGCCAAACTTCTTATAGCATACATACAGGAAGCCCATATCGAACGATGCGTTGTGCGCGACCATAATGTGGTCGCCTGCCCATTCATGGTATTTGCGGATCACTTCTTCCACTTCTGGCGCATCTTTCACCATATCATCGGTGATTCCGGTCAAGTCAATCGTCGTGGACGACAATTCATGATGCGGGTTGGCAAAACTCTCGAACTTGTCGATAATCTGTCCGCCTTTAATTTTCACCGCGGCAAGTTCAATAATGGTGTCGTAAACAGCAGACAAGCCTGTCGTCTCCAAGTCAAACACCACAAATGTTTCTTCTTCGAGTAACGCGTGGCGCTCTTCGTAGGCAATCGGCACGCCATCATCCACTAAGTTTGCTTCCAGGCCAAAAATTGCTTTAATGCCATGTTTTTTGCTGGCAGCATAAGCGTCCGGAAATGACTGGACACCGGCGTGATCGGTAATGGCAATGGCTGGATGTCCCCATTTAGCCGCTTGGCTCACAAGGGATTCGACGGATGAAACTGCGTCCATTTGGCTCATCGGCGTATGCAGATGCAGTTCTACTCGTTTTTCTTCCGCTGTATCGCGGCGAAGTTCGGGTTTGATTTCAACCATATCCTGCGCCATCATCACCAAATCGCGTACAAATGTATCGGTTTGGATCGATCCGCGTGCTTTTAGCCACATGCCTTTTTTGGCATTGGCCATTAACTCGGCATCTTCTTTATCACGCGAGAACATTTTGACAAGAATCGAATCTGTGTAATCCGTGATTTTCACTGTCAACAAGGAACGCCCGCTTCGAAGTTCTCTTACTTCCGCATCAAAAACATAGCCTTCGATTGTTACGCGGCGTTCTTCGTCCACAATGGATTTGATCTCGGAAATGGTTTCATCCGGTTTGATCGCTGTCCCCATTTGGAACGGTCCAGATGGTGTGCCGTTTTCTTTGCGGTCTGTTTCCCGTTTTTTCATGTCCGACAGCGCTTTTTTCGCCATCTCTTCTTCTTCTCTCAGCCGTTCAGCCATAAACGCTTCATGAGCCGCTTCCTGGTTGTCGTCGGACAGTTGGAAATCAATTGCCACGTGAGGGAATCCAAATTGCTGGTACACTCCTGCCAGCTTGTCGCTGTATTTTGATTTTAATGCCATCATTTCATGCTGGTGATTGCATTGCAGCATAAGCTTATTGCCGTTCCAAACCGGTGCCTGCGACAACAAACGCTCGCGCAGCGGCGGCGCCATATCAGCCAGTTCTTCCACGGCGTATTTCCAATAAGCCATGACCAGCTCTTCTTGAGCGCTATCCTGAGCGGACTCGATATTCAATTGAATGGATGCGATTGGAGAAAACGTGCTATACAAACGCTCTTTTAATAATAAATACAATTCGATTGGCAGGATGCCTTTCACTTTCACAAGAAATTTCCAGGACCGCTCTTTTTTATGGACGGTCATCCGTGTCAGTTCAGCCTCTTCGAAAAAGGGCATATGGACATCGTCCGTTAAGTCGAGATGCTGAAGCAGTAATTTAAAGCGCATCTTAGGATCTTGCTGGTTTGTCATAACTATCCCCTTCGTGGTAGTGATTTAAGAAAACGTAAATTCCTGTTGCATTAGAGCCTGAGCAATTTATATGTTGAACTAATGAATGTAAGACTGCAACTTCTTGAAAACTATATAAGACATTTTTTCGCAAAAGCGAGCAGAAAAAGAAAGGAAAGTACAGTATGTACTTTCCTTTCATCATATCAGATTTTGCTGTTATTTTTTAAAGAACTGCTGCAATTGATCAAGCAATTCTTCACGCGTCCATTCGAAAGTTTCACCGGTCCGCCGTATTTTAACTTCCAGTATTCCTTCAGCCGCTTTTTTGCCGATGGTGATGCGAATCGGCAAACCGATCAAATCTGCATCTGTGAATTTCACGCCCGCCCGTTCTTTCCGGTCATCGAGCAACACTTCGTAACGGTTGGATTTCAATAAGGTATACAGTTCTTCACCCAGCTCGCGCTGCGCATCGTCTTTGACGTTTACCGGCACCAAGTGGACCTCGTAAGGTGCCACAACATCTGGCCATGTAAAGCCATTATCGTCCTGGAACTGCTCAGCCACTGCTGCCATAACACGTGACACACCAATTCCGTAGCATCCCATAATATAAGGCATCGCTTTGCCTTGATCATTCAGGAATGTGCCTTTTAGCGGAATGCTGTAAGTTGTACCTAGTTTAAAGATATGGCCAACTTCAATGCCTTTGGCAAATTGAATAGTTCCCTGGCCGTCTGGAGAAGCATCTCCTTCTTGAATAAAGCGCAAGTCATGATAAGCGGCAACCGTAAAGTCTTTCCCAGAAGTGACGTTTTTATAGTGTTGGCCGTTTTCATTGGCGCCTGTTACTCCATTGACGATGTTTTCTACTGCGTGATCTGCAAACAGACGAACATCTTCCGGCAAGTTGATTGGGCCAAGCGAGCCGATGTCGCAAGACAGTAATTGCTGAACTTCTTCCGGCGTTGCCATTTCAATCACTTTGGCACCTGTTGCATGTTTGACTTTAACGTCGTTGATTTCATGGTCGCCTCTTGCCAAAACAATGACCAATTCCTCATCCGCTTTAAACACAAGTGTTTTAATGCATTTTTCAGCAGAGACCTCAAAGAAATCTGCTACATCAGAAATGGTGTTTTTACCTGGTGTCGCCACTTTCTCCATTGCTCCAGGTGTTTCAGTTGAAGCTGGGTAGGAAACGTCGACAGCGGCCATTTCGATATTGGCTGCATATGAAGAAGTATCTGAATAAGCGATCGTGTCTTCGCCAATTTCCGACAGCACCATGAATTCATGATTGTCTTTTCCGCCAATGGCGCCCGAATCGGCTATAACTGCCCGGAAATTCAAACCAAGGCGTGTAAAGATATTGGTATATGCCCGCATCATGACATCATACGTTTCATCCAAGCTCTCAGGAGTGGCATGGAACGAATAGGCATCTTTCATCAGAAACTCACGGCCGCGCAACAAACCGAAACGTGGACGTTTTTCATCTCTAAATTTCGATTGTATTTGGAACAAGTTTAACGGAAGCTTCTTGTAGGATTTAATTTCGTCGCGCAAGAGACTCGTAATAACTTCTTCGTGTGTCGCACCGAGTGCAAACTCGCGGTCATTGCGGTCTTTCAAACGCATCAATTCGTCGCCGTATGAATACCAGCGGCCAGATTCCTGCCATAATTCGGCTTGCTGAAGCGCTGGCATAAAGATTTCTACACTGTTAGCGGCTTCCATTTCTTCACGGATAATCGTTTCGACTTTTTGCAGCACGCGTTTGCCGAGCGGAAGAAACGAATAAATGCCGCTCGTGTTTTGGCGAATAAAGCCTGCACGCAATAAGAGCTGATGCGATTTTACTTCTGCATCGGCAGGCGTTTCACGCAAGGTTGGGATAAAAGTTGCTGTTTGTTTCATTCCAAAATACACCTCAACTGACTATAGAATTTTATTGACAATTTAAAAGTTCAGGACAGGCAAAATTGACTGCCTGTCCGGTAATTCCCGCTTGCTTATATTAAAAGAAATATCTTTGGATATCGTTCCAAGTCACGACAATCATCAGCAGCATCAGGAGCATGATCCCAACAAAGTGAACCATTCCTTCTTTTTGCCGATCAACCGGTTTGCCGCGTACCGCTTCAAGAATGAAGAACATAAGACGTCCCCCATCCAGTGCTGGAAGTGGCAAAAGGTTCATGATTCCCAAGTTGATGCTCAGCATACCTGCCCAGCTCATCAAGGTAAAGATGCCGTATTGCGCCACTTCTTCAGTCGTTTTGTAAATTCCGACCGGACCTGACAAAGCATCAATCGTAAATTGGCCCGTTACGAGCATTCCCAACAATCGGAAAATTTCTTGGAACCAAAAGATGGTTTGCTCAGCACCGTAGACAAAAGATCCGAGAAAATCTTTTTCTACTGGGCTTTGGTAAAGTACGCCGATTACACCGATTTCTTCAGGGGACTGCTCTGAAATTTCGGGTGTAATGGTAAAGTTTAACGGCTCGCCGTCCCGTTCAACATTAAAATCAAGGGCATTGCCAGCATTGTTCTGAACCGATTCAACCAGTTCATCCCAAGTAGAAATCGGATCGCCTTCAATCTCAGTGACCAAATCTCCGTCCTGCATGCCAGCTTCTGCTGCCGGACTTTCTTCCGTCACTTCGGTAATAATGGGTTCAAACGTTGGCACTCCCTGCATCATGCCAAGCGCAGTGAAAATAAAAAATGCGAGAATGAAGTTGAAAAGCGGTCCTGCAAAAATGGTCATAAAACGCTTTCCAACCGATTTCGAATCAAATTGGCGATCGTAAGGAGCCAAAATGGTTTCTCTGCCATTTTCCTCTACGACGGCATCGCGCGCTACTTCAATGTGCACCAATTTTTCATCTTCGTCGTACCCTTTAATCCATAGCCCTTTTTCCAGATCCGCTTCCTCTACTTCAAGAAACAAAATTTCTGGATATACATGCTTTTGGTTCATGATGATTTTCTTGGCCTGGCCTTCTTTGTTTAACAGAACGCCGATGCGATGGCCTGCTTGAAGGTGGATGGTATCCATATCTTCGCCTGCCATGCGCACATAGCCGCCGATTGGCAGTAAGCGCAAGGTGTAAAGTGTTTCTCCTTTGGTAATGCCCAAAATCTTTGGACCCATTCCTATCGCAAATTCGCGTACTAAAATGCCCGCGCGCTTTGCAAGAAGGAAATGGCCAAGTTCATGAAAAAATACTAAGGCACCGAAAATTATTATAAACGATAGAACTGTTTCCATTATGAACCCACCCTTTTAAAGAGAAACTCGCTTGATGGACTTTTTTTCATCCATCAAGTGTTAGTTGATTCAATGACCGGCAAAGCAGGATAAACTTATTCGGTTTTGATCTTTAGCTATTTTATCATGTTTTTTACAGATTTTCTCGTTTCAGCATCGACATGCAAAATCGTTTCCAAATCCGGATTTGCCAATACTTCGTGCTGATCCATAGCACGCTCGATCATTTCTTCGATCTGCAGGAACTTGATTTCTTCGTTAAGAAATAAAGCAACAGCCTGCTCGTTTGCTGCGTTGAGCACAGTCGTCATCGTACCTCCTGCAATGCCGGCATCAAATGCCAATTGCAATGCACGGAAACGTTTGTAGTCCATTTCCTGGAAATTCAACTTTCCAATTTCAGCTAAATTTAGGCGTTTTGCCTGAGGGCGCGGCAATCGGTCCGGATAAGACAAAGCGTATTGAATCGGTACACGCATGTCCGGTGTTCCAAGCTGTGCCATCACACTCGTGTCATGAAATTCAACCATGGAATGGATGATGCTCTCGCGGTGAAGAACCACATCAATATCGGCATAAGCAAAGTCGAACAGAATATGCGCTTCGATCACTTCAAGCCCCTTATTGACCATGGTAGCGGAATCAATGGTGATTTTTGATCCCATTGACCAATTCGGATGGTTTAATGCATCCTGAACCGTTACATTTTGAAGCTGCTCTCGCGTTAAATCCCGGAAGCTGCCTCCGGAAGCAGTTAAGATTAATCGGCTGGCCTGATCTTTCTTTTCGCCGTTCAGCGCCTGAAAAAGCGCTGAGTGCTCGCTGTCAACTGGCAAAATGACCGCTCCGTAATGTTTTGCGCTGTCCATGACCAAATGGCCTGCTGTTACCAATGTTTCTTTGTTGGCAATTGCAATGGTGCGGCCAAGTTTTATGGCTTCCAGTGTGGGTTCAAGACCTACACTGCCAAGTACAGCATTCACCAGAATATCTGCATCGTATACAGCGACTTCTGTCAGCCCTTCAGCGCCAGCTACAAATGACACTGCTGGAAATTCTGCAGCCAAGTCTTTAGCGTCTTGCAATTGCTGCACGCAGACGATTTCTGGAGCAAATTCGGCAATCAGTTTCCGGGTAATGTCCATATTTTTTCCGGCAGAAAAGCCGATTAATGAAAACTCAGTCGGGTGTTCACGAATAATATCAGCTGTCTGCACACCGATCGAACCGGTCGCACCAAGCAGGATGATTTTTTTTACCATTTAGCAATTTCCTCTCTTAGATGAAATGTAAAAAATGAAGCAATGGCATAACGAACAAGATGCTGTCAAAGCGATCGAGAATGCCGCCGTGTCCAGGCAGAATGGAGCCTGAGTCTTTTACATTGAAGTGGCGCTTTAGCGCAGATTCTACCAGGTCGCCCATTTGCCCAAAGACTGAGGCGATGATGGTTACAACGATGATCAACAAAATCGAGTGATTTAAAGGAATAAAATAATTGAATACAAGTGCAAATCCAATTGCATAAATGATGCCGCCTACAAATCCTTCAATCGTTTTGTTTGGAGAAATCTCCGGCCATAGTTTTCGTTTGCCAATTTTGCGCCCGGTGAAATAAGCACCCGAATCTGTAAACCAAACAATCAGCAACGCAAAAATCAACACACTGAGACTGGCTTCGCGCGTTTCGATAAAATAAAAGAAACCGATGCCAACATATAAAGTTCCTAAAATAGCAAAAGCAGCGTCATCAAAAGTGAAGCTGTTTTTCACAATTACGGTATGTATTAAAAGAAGGATAACAGCCAAAAATGCAAATTCAACTTTTTCATAGCCGGTCCATTCATAAACCTGCATCGCCCACTGATCCGGCAGCATAAACGCATACAATGCCAACAGTGAAATAAGGCCGGGAATACTCAACAAACTCCGGCCCTTCATTTTCAAAAGTTCCTGTAAAGCAACCGTACCCAATAAATAAACCAGCAGAATAAACGGTATGCCGCCATAAATAACAAAAGGGATGAAAAGAGCTGCCGCAATGACACCTGTTATAATCCGTTGTTTCATTTCACTTCGTCCCCCTTCAACCCTCCGTACCGGCGATTGCGCTTTTGATATATTTCAATCGCTTCCAGTAAGGATTCTTCATTAAAATCGGGCCACAAGGTTTCCGTGAACCAAAACTCGGTATAAGCTAACTGCCAAAGCATGAAATTGCTTAAACGGACTTCTCCGCTTGTCCGGATCAGCAAATCAGGTTCTGGCAAATCTTTTGTCATTAACCCTCCGGAAATAAGGTCTTCGTTAATATCGCAGACGTCCAGCGTTCCTGCTGCTACTTGCGCTGCTATGTCTTTTACAGCATCCACAATTTCTGCACGGCTGCCATAATTCAACGCAAAATTTAGCACAAGTCCCGTGTTGTTTTTCGTAGCCTCTTTTGCTTTTTTAATCGCTCGAAGTGTATGCAAAGGCAAATTATGATGATACCCCATCATTTCGACTCGAACGTTTTCCTCAATCAATTCCGGCAGAAAAGTTGTCAGAAATTCTTCAGGCAAGCGCATTAAAAAATCCACTTCAATTTTTGGGCGTTTCCAATTTTCAGTGGAAAAGGCATACAAGGTCAATACACTGACACCGAGCTCATTGGCAAGCTTGGTCACTTTGCGGACAGTCTTCATTCCTTCATGGTGTCCTGCAACTCTTGGAAGTGAACGTTTTTTTGCCCAGCGTCCATTGCCATCCATAATTATTGCTATATGAGCCGGTACGGCTTCTTTCGAAATCAAAACTGAACGATCTCCGGTTTCCAGGACCAAGTCAGTATTTCGTTTTAGTAGTTTATTGAACATAGTTAATCCTCCACCTATTACAAATCGGCATGTCTAATGCTTATCATATCAAAAAAAATGACATTGTGCGCTTCTTTCAAAAGACAGCATCATTTTTTGGCATGAAAAAGCGTCCTGCTTAACAGGACGCCAGACATGTTGTGAAGTTCGATTTAAACTTCCATAATCTCTTTTTCTTTATCTTTAGCCATTTCATCGATTTTCGAGATGTTATCATCTGTCAATTTCTGAACATCATCTGAATATCCGCGCAAGTCATCAACTGTGATTTCGCTTTTCTTTTCCAGTTTTTTGAACTCGTCATTCGCATCACGACGGATATTGCGAATTCCTACTTTTGCTTCTTCCGCTTCTTTTTTCACTTGTTTGACAAGATCTTTGCGGCGTTCTTCCGTCAATGCAGGAACTGCCAATCGAATTACTGATCCATCGTTTGACGGGCTCAAGCCCAAGTCAGATTTCAGGATCGCTTTTTCGATATCGCCCAGAACCGATTTGTCGTACGGCTGGATCATGATCAAACGAGCTTCAGGAATCGAAATTCCTGCAACTTGGTTGACCGGTGTTGGAGAACCGTAATAATCAATTGTTAACTTGTCCAAAATAGATGGAGTTGCACGTCCAGCACGGACAGAAGCCAGGTCACGAGAAAAGGCCTGGATTGCATTGGTCATTTTAGATTTAGTATCGTTCATCACTGATTTCGGCATTATAGAGTTCTCCTCACTACTGTCCCGATTTTTTCTCCGAGTACAGCTCGTTTTATATTTCCATTTTCCATAATTGAGAATACTACGAGTGGAATATCATTGTCCATACATAGCGTCGAAGCTGTAGAATCCATCACTTGCAAGCCTTGTTGAATCACATCAAAATATGAAAGCTCCTCGTACTTCACAGCAGTTGGGTCCGTTTTCGGATCAGCTGAATAAACACCATCCACATTGTTTTTCGCCATTAAGATAACATCGGCTTCGATTTCAGCTGCACGCAATGCTGCAGTTGTATCAGTTGAGAAGTAAGGATTTCCAGTACCGGCTGCAAAAATAACAACCCGCTTTTTCTCAAGGTGGCGGATAGCTCTTCTGCGGATATAAGGCTCAGCGACTTGACGCATTTCAATGGATGACAGCACACGTGTTTCAACGTCCTGTTTTTCCAATGAGTCTTGTAAAGCCAATGAGTTCATGACAGTTGCCAACATGCCCATATAATCAGCAGTCGCGCGGTCCATTCCCATTTCAGAACCGACTTTGCCTCTCCAGATATTGCCGCCGCCTACAACGACTGCAACTTCTACTCCAAGTTCAACCACTTCTTTTACCTGGCTTGCTACTGATTTGATAATTTCAGGGGATAGACCGAAACCTTGTCCTCCTGCCATTGCTTCACCACTTAGTTTTAATACAATGCGTTTATATTGCTGAACACTCATCGGTACCCTCCATTCCATATTTATTGAAAAATAGGGAACACATTCTTGTGTTCCCCAAGATAAAACATATGATAAACGAACTTATTTTTTGTTCACTTGGCTCATAACTTCATCAGCAAAGTTGTCTTCACGTTTCTCGATGCCTTCTCCAACTTCGTAACGGATGAATTCTTTAACAGATCCACCAGTAGAAGCTGCAAAATCACGAACTTTTTGGTCTGAATTTTTAACAAACGCTTGGTCAAGCAAGCAAATGTCTTCGAAATATTTGCCAAGGCGGCCTTCAACCATTTTAGCAACAATTTTTTCTGGCTTGCCTTCATTTAATGCTTGCTCAGTCAAAATTTTGCGCTCGTGCTCTACTTCGTCAGCAGAAACTTCGTCGCGTGATACGTATTTAGGGTTTAATGCAGCGATGTGCATCGCGATATCGCGAGCAGCATCAGAATCTGTAGAGTTTTCAAGAACCACTAAAACTGAGATGCGTCCACCCATGTGAAGGTAAGGGCCAAAAGCATCAGCGTCTGTTTTTGTGCGGATTTCAAAGCGGCGCAATGTGATTTTTTCACCAATTTTAGCGATTGCATTTGAAATGTGGTCTGCAACTGCCAAACCGTTAGACATAGTCGAAGCGTTAGCTTCTTCAACTGTAGCCGGTTTTGTTGTGATCAAGTGCTCGCCCAACTCTTTTACCAAAGTTTGGAAGCCTTCGTTTTTCGCAACAAAATCAGTTTCTGCGTTTACTTCGAAGATGATTGCTTCGTTTTCTTTTACAAGAATTGAAGTTGTTCCTTCAGCTGCGATGCGGTCTGCTTTTTTAGAAGCGCTTGAAAGACCTTTTTCACGCAAGAAGTCTAGAGCCGCTTCCATATCTCCGTCTGTTTCCACTAAAGCTTTTTTGCAATCCATCATACCTGCGCCTGTTTTTGCACGCAATTCTTTTACCATTTGTGCTGTAACTGCCATGATTAAATTCCTCCTCTGTAATTTGGTGCTAATTTCTCAAAAAAAGGTGATAAGTGGGGTTGGCCGCTTATCACCTGTGTAAATTGCGAATTACTCAGCAGATTCAGCTTGAGTTTCTTCTTCTTCTTCCGGTTTTGACTCAAGCAAAGCATCCGCCATTTTACCAGTTAACAATTTAACTGCACGGATTGCATCGTCGTTTGCAGGAATAACATAATCGATTTCATCTGGATCACAGTTCGTATCAACAATACCAACAATCGGGATGTTCAATTTCATTGCTTCTGCAACTGCAATGCGTTCTTTACGTGGATCAACTACGAACATTACGTCCGGTAGTGAACTCATGTCACGGATACCGCCAAGGAATTTAACAAGGCGTTCGTGTTGTTTCTTCAACTGAACAACTTCTTTTTTCGGTAGAACTTCAAAAGTTCCATCTTCTTCCATGCGCTCGATTTGTTTCAAACGGTTCACACGTTTTTGGATTGTACCGAAGTTTGTAAGTGTTCCACCCAACCAACGTTGGTTGATGTAGTAGTTGCCAGAACGTTCTGCTTCTTCTTTGATCGCGTCCTGAGCTTGTTTCTTCGTACCAACGAAAAGTACTTTACCGCCTTCTTCGCCCACTTGTTTCATGAAGCTATAAGCTTCCTCCAGTTTGCGGACTGTTTTTTGAAGATCGATAATGTAGATGCCGTTACGTTCCACGAAGATATATTTTTTCATTTTCGGGTTCCAGCGGCGAGTTTGGTGGCCAAAGTGAACACCAGCTTCTAACAATTGTTTCATTGAGATTACTGCCATGATATGTTTCCTCCTGATAGGTTATTTTTTCCCTCCGCATTTTTCTTCTCTGAACCGTTACCCTGTTGGGCACCTGCGACTCAAATCGAAATGCGTGTGTATTTAACACCATTTGAAATTATACCACGCTTCCCCTTCAAACCGCAATAGGTTTCTCTCATAAAACGGAAAAGGCAATAAAAAAGAGCTGGAAAAACTTTAGACTTTTCAGTTTTTCGAGAAATTTCTAACAAGTTGTGGTTTTCCGAATCTTACCGCTCGCTTTCCCGCAGGAGTCGAGCGGACGCTTCTCCAAAACACTTTATAACTGCTTTCTTTCTTGCATGAAGCGGAAGGTGGGGATTCTAACGGGAGCAGTGACAAAGCAAAGCGACAGAGCGACGCGAGCAGGAGCCACTGGGCTGAGCGCAGCGAAGGAAGCGACAGAAGCCGTGCCCGTGGAACGCGTCTGCCTGAAGCGAAATGAATTTTTATGAGTTTTTCAACAAATTAAAAAGGAGCCGGAAAAATTTCCGGCCCCTTTTAAGAGTTCATTAGTTCATTTTCAATTGTTCTAGTTCTGCAAGGAATTTTGTGTTCAATACTTTAATGTATGTCCCTTTCATTCCTAGAGAGCGAGATTCGATAACGCCAGCACTTTCAAGCTTGCGAAGTGCGTTTACGATAACTGAACGCGTAATTCCTACACGGTCAGCGATTTTCGAAGCGACTAGCAAACCTTCGTTGCCGTCAAGCTCTTCAAAAATGTGCTCGATTGCTTCAAGTTCACTGTACGAAAGTGAAGAAATTGCCATTTGCACAACAGCTTTGCTGCGTGCTTCTTCTTCGATGCGGTCGCCTTTTTCGCGAAGGATTTCCATCCCTACAACAGTTGCGCCGTATTCGCCAAGAATTAAATCATCGTCATGGAATTCTGCATCCACGCGCCCAAGAAGCAATGTTCCTAGACGTTCGCCGCCCCCGTTAATTGGGACAATCGTTGTTAAGCCGTTTTTAAACAATTCGCGTTCTTCCACAGGGAAGATCGTGTGTTCACTGTTAACATCCAAGTTTTCAGTGGTTTCAGTGATGTTTGAAAGTTTTTGTGTGTATTCAATCGGGAACTGGCGATCTTCCAGCATCCCTTTCATACGTTCGTTCTCGATTTGCTGATTGATAGCGTAACCCAATACTTTACCTTTACGGCTAACGACGAATGCGTTGCATTCAATCACTTCGCTTAAGGTTTCAGCCATATCTTTAAAGTTTACTTTTTTACCGCCTGCTGCTTCCAGCATAGAGTTAATTCTTCTCGTTTTTCCTAATAAATTCATTTAAATGAACCTCCTACATAATTCGTTCCGTATTTATTCAATATTCTAAAGGTTTTTACTCTTCATTGAAACTAATTCGCCTTGTTTTACAGAATAAATTGTGACAAGTCTTTGTTTTTCGCCACATTCTCAAGTTTTTCGTTCACATATTGAGGGGTTATGTCAATTTGTGCCGGTGAAATCTCAGAAGCTTCGAAAGACAAATCTTCCAACAAGCGCTCCAATATGGTGTGCAGCCTGCGCGCGCCGATGTTATCTGTGTCCTGATTTACTTCATATGCAATTTCTGCAAGTCTGATTATTGAGGCATCATTGAAGTGTACCACAACTCCCTCTGTTTCGAGAAGAGCTTTATATTGATTTATTAAAGAATGTTTAGGTTCTGTTAGAATTTTAACAAAATCCTCTACTTCCAGCTTCTGCAGCTCTACCCGAATCGGGAAACGCCCCTGCAGTTCCGGAATTAAATCGGATGGCTTGGACATATGAAATGCGCCTGCAGCAACAAACAGTACATAATCCGTTTTGACTGCACCGTATTTCGTAGAAACTGTAGACCCCTCGACTATTGGCAAAATATCGCGCTGAACACCTTCCCGCGAAACATCCGCAGAAGAAGAATTGCCCTTACTTGCTATTTTATCCATTTCATCGATAAAGATAATGCCGTGTTGTTCGGCACGTTCAATCGCTTCCATTGCCACTTCTTCGTCATCCACGAGTTTAGCTGCTTCTTCTGTTGTCAATATGCGGCGGGCTTCTTTTACTTGCAAGCGCCGTTTTTTCTTTTTCTTTGGCATCAGCGACGAAAAGGCGTCCTGCATGTTCGCGCCCATCTGCTCCATACCCGACCCTTGAAGCGCATCAAACATGGAATGCGAACTTTCAACCACTTCCACGGTGACCCATTCGTCTTCCAGCTTGCCTGCTTTCAAATCTGCCGCAATCTCTCTTCTTTTGACGCGCACTTCCACTTCGGCAGTTGGCTCTTCCTCTTCCTGCTCAAGCTTCTGGCCAAAAAGCATCTCCAATGGGTTTTGATTGGTTTGTTTCTTCCGCATTGATGGCGCCAACAATTTGACGATTCGTTCGTTGGCTGCTGATTCAGCCTGGAATTGAACTGCTTCAAACTTTTCTTCCTTGACGATCCTTACAGCTGCTTCAACCAAGTCGCGCACCATGGATTCCACGTCGCGGCCGACATAGCCGACTTCTGTAAACTTTGTGGCTTCTACTTTGATAAAAGGTGCTCCGGTCAGTTTAGCAATGCGGCGGGCAATTTCAGTTTTTCCGACACCGGTCGGTCCGATCATCAGAATGTTTTTCGGAATTACTTCACCGCGCATTTCTTCATCCAATCGGCTTCTTCGGTAGCGGTTGCGCAATGCTGTGGCAATCGACCGTTTGGCATCTTTTTGGCCGACGATATAGCGATCCAGGTGGTCAGTAATTTGTCTTGGCGTTAAATCAGATTGATTTTTCATTTGGACAATTCCTCCACTATGATTTGATGATTGGTGTAGACACAGATGTCTGCAGCTGTCTCCAACGCAGATTGTGCGATTTGTGCGGCAGTCATGTTGTCGCCGGCGTATTTTTTCAATGCGCGACCTGCAGCCAGTGCATAGTTCCCACCTGAACCGATCGCTAAAATTCCGTCATCCGGCTCAATCACTTCTCCAGTGCCTGACACTAAAAGCAACTCATCTTTGTTCATGATAATGAGCATGGCTTCTAATTGGCGAAGCATTTTGTCGCCTCGCCATTGCTTGGCGAGTTCGACCGCTGCCCGTTGAAGATTGCCGTTATACTCTGTCAGTTTGCCTTCAAACATTTCAAACAATGTAAAAGCATCTGCAACAGATCCAGCAAATCCAGTGAGAACCTGGCCATTGTATAATTTGCGTACTTTTTTTGCTGTATGTTTCATGACTACGGCGTTGCCGAATGTTACTTGGCCATCGCCTGACATGGCACATTCGCCATTGTGTTGAACTGCGAATATCGTAGTAGCGTGAAATTGCTGCATCGTAAAATTCCCCTTTCTAAGCTCTCGGGTGCGAATTTAAATACGTATTTCGTAAATGCTCTTTGGTGACATGCGTATATACTTGCGTAGAACTCAAATGGGAATGACCCAGCAATTCCTGGACCGTCCGAATATCGGCTCCGTTGTTTATCAAATGAGTTGCGAACGTATGGCGAATCATATGCGGGTAAATAGAAGAGTTGACAGAGGCTTTTTTCATGCATTCGCTTAAAATGTGGCGAATGCCTCGGTCCGTTACCGTCTCTCCACGGCTATTTACAAACAAATAATCGTGCTTTTGGTTCTTCATCAGTTTAGGACGCGCATTCTCTATGTAATGTTCCAGTGCGTCCTGTGCAAACTGGCCATAAGGAATGTAACGCTCTTTTCTGCCTTTCCCCATCACTTTCACAATCTGCATCGTCTGGTCCAAATCGCTTAAGCGAATAGAAACGCATTCGCTGACTCGCATCCCCGTCGCATACAGCAGTTCCAAAAGTGCTGTGTTGCGAATAGACAGCTTGTCATCCCCCAGTACCGACTTGAAAAGCTGCGCCAATTCTTCTTCATAGAAAAATTGCGGCAGTCTTTCTTCTTTTTTCGGATGGTACAACGACCGGAAAGCCGCCTCATCAAGCCCAAACTCACGATTGCCGTAACGGAAAAAAGAACGGATGGCAGAAATTTTTCTGGAAACCGTGGTTCGGGATAACTTAGCATCGTATAGTTTCGTCATATAGTTTCGAGCATGTATATATTCAACTTCTCTGATATCGGGTACGCCTTCTGCATTCAGAAACAGAAAAAAATCCGTCAGATCATGTGCATAATGGTGGACGGTGTGTTCGGAATAGTTTTTCTCCAGTTGAATATACGTCATAAAAGATTCAAGCATTTTTTCCTTTTCCATCTATGCTCCACCTTTCACCAAATACAAAAGCCTCTAAATTATACCAACATTTAGAGGCTTTTATCAATTAAACAGTCACTGTATTCATATAATTTTGAATTGAAGCTAATGCACGGTCAGCGTGTTTTTCCGCACGCTCCTGTTTTGAACGGATCCGCTCGCCTAAATCTGGGAACAAGCCGAAGTTAACATTCATAGGCTGGAAGTTCTTGCTGTCCGCCTCTGTAATGTAACGCGCCATGCTACCTAGAGCCGTTTCAGCAGGGAATACCAACAGCTCTTCGCCTAATGCCAGTTTTGCTGCATTAATGCCTGCCAACAAACCGCTGCCTGCCGATTCAACGTAGCCTTCGACTCCAGTCATTTGGCCGGCAAAGAAAATATTTGCATCAGCTTTCAACTGATACGTCGGCTTTAAGACGCGCGGTGAATTGATGAAGGTGTTGCGATGCATGACGCCGTAGCGCACAATTTCCACATTTTCTAGTCCAGGGATCAATTTGAGTACTTCTTTTTGTGGTCCCCATTTTAAATGCGTTTGGAACCCGACAATATTATAAAGCGTTCCGGCTGCATCATCTTGGCGAAGCTGAACGACAGCGTAAGGAATTTTACCTGTTTTCGGATCTTCCAGCCCTACCGGCTTCATCGGTCCGAAAGTCAGGGTTTTCTCACCACGTGAAGCCATGACTTCTACCGGCATGCAGCCTTCAAAATAAATTTCTTTTTCAAATTCTTTCAATGGCACCACTTCTGCTTCAACCAGTGCGGTATGGAAGCGCTTGAACTCTTCTTCCGTCATTGGGCAATTTAAGTAAGCTGCTTCCCCTTTGTCGTAACGGGATTTCAAATAAACTTTGTCCATATCAATGCTGTCTTTTTCAACAATTGGGGCTGCCGCATCGTAAAAGTACAAGTAATCTTCGCCCGTCAATTTACGAATTTTCTCAGCAAGCGCTGGAGATGTTAACGGTCCGGTTGCGATAATGGTAATGCCTTCCGGAATTTCTGTTACTTCCTCGTTGAACACTTCGACCAGCGGATGGTTTCTGACTTTGTCAGTCACTGCTCCAGCAAACTCGTGGCGGTCCACTGCAAGAGCGCCGCCAGCCGGTACAGATGCCCGGTCAGCCGAATCGATAATAACCGAATCCAGTTTGCGCATTTCCTCTTTGATGACACCCACTGCATTTGTCAAAGAGTTGGCGCGCAGCGAATTGCTGCAGACCAGCTCTGCAAATTTATCTGTATGGTGAGCCGGCGTTTGTTTTACCGGGCGCATTTCGTACAAACGGACATTAACTCCCCGTTTGGCGATTTGCCACGCTGCTTCACTGCCAGCCAATCCTGCTCCAATTACGTTTACAAATTTCGTCATTTTAAAACACCTCTATATTATGATTGAACTTCTTCTTTGTAATCACAGCTTGTGCAATTGATTTGAACACCTTTTTTCACTTTTTTCTCTACCAGCAACTCGTTGCATTTCGGACACGGCCGTTCAATTGGCTTGTCCCATGATACGAATTCGCATTCTGGGTAACGCTCACAGCCATAGAAAATACGGCGCTTCTTACTTTTTCTTTCAACAATCTCGCCTTCTTTGCATGTTGGGCATTTAACGCCAATATGCTTAACAATGGCTTTCGTATTTCGGCATTCAGGGAAATTGCTGCAAGCCATGAATTTGCCATAGCGGCCAAGCTTGTAGACCAGCGGCGAACCGCATAACTCACAATCTTCACCTACAGGCTCATCTTTGATCTGAACTTTTTCCATTTCCTCTTCTGCCACTTCAACATTTTTCTCAAACTCTAGATAAAATGCATCGATAATGGAGCGCCAATCAATTTCGCCTTCTTCGACAGTATCGAGATCGTGTTCCATTTTAGCGGTAAACTCGATATTCAGAATATCAGGGAAAAATTCGAGTACCAACTGATGGACAATTTCTCCCAACTCGGTTGGAATAAATCGTTTAGCATCTAGCGTCACGTAACCACGCTTTTGGATAGTATCTAGTGTAGGTGCATAGGTTGACGGACGTCCTATTCCAAGTTCTTCGAGTGTCCGCACTAGACGGGCCTCGGTAAAACGCGGAGGCGGCTGCGTAAAATGCTGATTAGGCGTAACTTCAACCGCTTTCACGATATCACCTTCAGCCATTTCCGGCAAAATATTGTCTTTTTCTTCTTTTTGATCGTCTGTACCTTCGATATAAAGCTTCATGAATCCAGGAAATTTAACTTGTGAACCGTTTGCACGGAATACCGCTTCGCCGTTCTGAAGTTCCGCCATGACGGTATCCAAAACTGCTGGTGCCATTTGGCTGGCTACGAACCGATCCCAAATCAATTTGTATAAGCGGTGGAGATCCCGTGACAGAATGCTCTTCATCGATTCCGGTGTCCGCATCACACTTGTTGGGCGCACCGCTTCGTGGGCATCCTGTGATTTTGCAGACTGCTTGGCAGCCACTTTTTGTGTGACGTATGGCTCGCCGTAGTTTTCAACGATAAAATCTATCGTGTCCTTTTTCGCCGTATCCGAGATGCGTGTGGAATCCGTTCGCATATACGTAATCAAACCGGTGATGCCTTCTTTTCCTACTGCAATACCTTCATACAATTGTTGCGCAAGCATCATTGTCTTTTTGGCTCGGAAGTTTAATTTGCGGGCTGCTTCCTGCTGGAGTGAAGAAGTTGTAAAAGAAGGAGATGGATTTCTCTTTCTTTCTTTTTTCACTACTCGGTTTACTGTGAAGTCTTTGCCTTTCATCGATGCCATAACGGCTTTGACATCCGATTCATTGTTTAATTTCATTTTTTCTTTTGTATTGCCGTAAAACTGGGCTTCGAATTGTTTTTTTGCTTTTTCAAACTCTCCCGTAATGGACCAGTATTCTTCCGGTTCAAAGCTCTTAATTTCGTTCTCCCGGTCAATGACCAGGCGCAGAGCTACAGACTGTACACGGCCAGCAGACAGTCCCTTTTTCACTTTTTTCCAAAGCAATGGGCTGATGCTGTAGCCAACAAGACGATCCAAAATTCGACGAGCTTGTTGTGCGTCAACTAGATCCATATCAATTTTGCGCGGGTGTTTGAACGATTCCTTAATGGCATCTTTCGTGATTTCATTAAAAACCACACGGCAATCTGAGGTTTGGTCAATGCCCAGTGCAGTAGCCAAATGCCATGCAATCGCTTCTCCTTCTCTGTCGGGGTCAGCCGCGAGAAAGACTTTCTTTGCTTTTTTCGCTTCTTTTTTAAGATCCTGTAATATCGGTCCTTTGCCTCTGATCGTAATATAACGAGGTTCATAATTATTTTCCACGTCTACACCCATTTGACTCCGGGGCAAATCGCGTAAATGTCCAAGTGAAGCACGGACTTTATATTTCTTACCCAAATACCGTTCGATTGTTTTAGCCTTTGCAGGCGACTCAACAATCACTAAAAAATCCGCCATAACTATTTCCTCCTCATAGAGGTTTCTCCAAACTGCTTAAAAGAATTACCTGTTGCAAAATGTATAACAGATTTTAGCTTAATGCAAGGCTTTTCATTTTTTTCATTCTTTCTCAGCTGTCATTTGTTGATATTCTTCTAGCACCTGCCAGCCATTCCACACCAGTTTCGCCCCTTCTGAAATTAGTTTATGCGGTCCTTCTGATAAAGGCGATTCGATACTGCCGGGCACTGCGAATATATCTTTGCCGTGATCCAGTGCATGCTCGATTGTGCTTAATGTTCCGCTTTTGACATAAGCTTCTGTCACAATAATGCCTCTGGACAATCCACTGATGATGCGGTTTCTCATTGGAAAATTCCATTTTCGCGGTTCCATGTAGGGTGGATATTCCGTCAAAACTAAATGTTTTTCTTCTATTAAATGGTTTAATGCTGCGTTTTCCTTTGGATAAGGATGCAAAAAACCACTCCCGGTAACGGCTATTGTCCGGCCGCCTAAATCGATCGCTTTTTTATGAGCCATGGCATCCGCTCCTCTTGCCAATCCGCTAACAATCACATAACCGTTTTCAATCAGCGGTGGAACGATTTGGTGTAGGACTTTTTGTGAATAAGGAGAAGCTTTACGCGAACCGATGATCGCCATTTTTAAGGGTTCTGCCAATAAAGCGGCGTCACCTTTGGCATATAGCACAGCAGGTGGATCGATCAACTCCAGCAGGCTTCCGGGATATAGAGGATGTTGATAAGATATGGGGAGTATCTTATGCTTTCTGTAGGTTTCACTTAAGGGGAACATTAAGGATTGCCGGTAAGAGGTGATCAGTTTAACTGCTTGATCCATTTTAATGGCTAGAAGCAGCGTTAGCTCATAGGGGGTTTTTTGCTCAAGTTTTGACAGGTCAGGATCATCAACCAGTAGCGGCAGCAATTTTTGCAAACTTTTTGGGTAGACATAGTGCAGCGCCAATAAGCGCTCCGTAAATTTTTTGTTCATTTTGTTCCTCCTGTTCTATTTTTGAAAAAAATAAGGTGCATCAGCTAAGATGCACCTTACCTTCATATTAATGGGTTTTACATTTATCGTAAGTAAGCAAGATTCCACGATTATTCGAATGCCTTTTTAATACTTTAATAAACGAGTTTCTACTATATAATACTTTGACCTGTACTCCTTGAAACTCCGC
>NZ_JBZDOJ010000015.1:0-1446 GCF_058268435.1 Planococcus sp. TJ-307 | reverse complement strand
GTGTACTTTTACGAACGGATTATTGGAGGGGCTATATAGTGTAGTTTATTTCGTTGAGCAGTAATGAATGTTAATATAGTAGTCAATCTATACAATAAATCAAAGCCCACGGAATTTAATAATTTAGTCCAAAAACCTTTGAGTTGAGAGACTTTAAAGATAAAGAAGATAGCTGGGAGGAATTTCACTTATGCCGATTATCACGCATGAAATTTATATCCAAGCTCCAATCAGAGTTTGTTTCGATCTTGCCAGAAATGTTGATATACATACCGAAACTACTGCTAAGACAAAGGAACGAGCTATTGCAGGAGTAACAACAGGGTTAATGGAAGAAGGAGACAGCGTAACTTGGGAAGCTATTCATTTTGGTGTGAAGCAAAAGCTCACTGCTAGAATCATCGAAATGGAGAAACCCTATCGATTTACAGATGAAATGGTTAAAGGGGCATTCCATTCTTTTGCCCATACACATGAATTTATCGAAAAAGACAGCGGAACAATCATGAAAGACAGATTTGTTTATCGTTCTCCTCTTGGCCTTTTCGGGAAAATAGCGGACAAGTTATTTTTAGAAAAATATATGAGACAATTTATTCTGGACCGGGCAATTGAACTAAAGAAAATAGCAGAATATAAGAAGAAGTAGAGTTTACATATCATAACTTATAGGAAGAAAACTTAGAAGAACAAAATAAAGGAAGAAAAAAGACTTCGCAAGCCATCTTTTCTTCCTTTTTAATATCTCCGGGCAAGAACAACCATTGAGATAAAGATAGTGCTGATCATGAGTGCAATTAAAACATTAAGGGCTTCGATTGCAGTCAAGGAAATAAGATCCAAACCAAGAGCAGTCGTAAGGAAAAACGAATAAATTAAGAAAGCAAGACCTGAAAAAAACATTCCCTTTTCACGTATCATTCTTATTCGCTCATCCTTTTGGCTAAATTGTGGAGCCAAGTAACTTAAACAAAAAGACATCACAGCCAAAGAAAGCAGAGTATAAGTTTCAGAATTTGGAGCGCTTTTCGTCATGATGGCTGCAAGCAGCAAAAAGCCGCCCATCAATGTAAAAAAGGATCCGAAGATTGTAAATACAGCTCGATTTTCGATAATATCTCCTCCGTAACTTTAAGTAGTTTGTTCATTCATCAGTTTCATCTAAAAAGAAAATATCCTCGATATAGGTATTAAATGTTTTACCTATCTGCAAAGCGAGAGGAAGAGAAGGATTGTATCTCCCTTTCTCAATCGAAATAATCGTTTGCCTGGAGACACCCAACTCTTTTGCCAACTTGTCTTGTGAATAATCGTGTTTCTCTCGAAATTCCTTCAATTTATTATTCACTTCATCACTTCCTCATTTGATAAATTCAGTATATATGTAAAGGTTGCTTAACGTCAAGCATACTTTACACAAATGGTTTACATATGAGGGATTATCGG
>NZ_JBZDOJ010000014.1:0-2961 GCF_058268435.1 Planococcus sp. TJ-307 | reverse complement strand
CGATTGGCCACAACTTTTTAATTGACCATTGGTTAAGTTAGAAAGGGCGCACGGTGGATGCCTTGGCACTAGGAGCCGAAGAAGGACGGCACTAACACCGATATGCTTCGGGGAGCTGTAAGTGAGCTGTGATCCGGAGATTTCCGAATGGGGGAACCCACTGCCTTTAATCGGGCAGTATCCATGTGTGAATTGATAGCACATGAGAAGGCAGACCCAGGGAACTGAAACATCTAAGTACCTGGAGGAAGAGAAAGCAAATGCGATTCCCTGAGTAGCGGCGAGCGAAACGGGATCAGCCCAAACCAAGAGGCTTGCCTCTTGGGGTTGTAGGACACTCTATACGGAGTTACAAAAGGCAGGATTAGGCGAAGCGACCTGGAACGGTCCGCCGCAGCGGGTAATAGCCCCGTAGCCGAAAACCCTGCCCCTCCAGAGTGGATCCTGAGTACGGCGGAACACGTGAAATTCCGTCGGAATCCGGGAGGACCATCTCCCAAGGCTAAATACTTCCTAGTGACCGATAGTGAACCAGTACCGTGAGGGAAAGGTGAAAAGCACCCCGGAAGGGGAGTGAAATAGATCCTGAAACCGTGTGCCTACAAGTAGTCAAAGCCCGTTCATGGGTGATGGCGTGCCTTTTGTAGAATGAACCGGCGAGTTACGATTGCATGCAAGGTTAAGCTGAGAAGGCGGAGCCGCAGCGAAAGCGAGTCTGAATAGGGCGACAGAGTATGCAGTTGTAGACCCGAAACCAGGTGATCTACCCATGTCCAGGGTGAAGGTAAGGTAACACTTACTGGAGGCCCGAACCCACGCACGTTGAAAAGTGCGGGGATGAGGTGTGGGTAGCGGAGAAATTCCAATCGAACCTGGAGATAGCTGGTTCTCTCCGAAATAGCTTTAGGGCTAGCCTCAAGATTGAGAATCCTGGAGGTAGAGCACTGTTTGGACTAGGGGCCCATCCCGGGTTACCGAATTCAGACAAACTCCGAATGCCAGTGATTTATGCTTGGGAGTCAGACTGCGAGTGATAAGATCCGTAGTCAAGAGGGAAACAGCCCAGACCACCAGCTAAGGTCCCCAAATATCCGTTAAGTGGAAAAGGATGTGGCGTTGCTTAGACAACCAGGATGTTGGCTTAGAAGCAGCCATCATTTAAAGAGTGCGTAATAGCTCACTGGTCGAGTGACACTGCGCCGAAAATGTACCGGGGCTAAACGGATTACCGAAGCTGTGGATGGACATCGTAGATGTCCGTGGTAGGAGAGCGTTCTAAGGGCGTTGAAGTCAGACCGCAAGGACTGGTGGAGCGCTTAGAAGTGAGAATGCCGGTATGAGTAACGAAAGACGGGTGAGAATCCCGTCCACCGAATGCCTAAGGTTTCCTGAGGAAGGCTCGTCCGCTCAGGGTTAGTCGGGACCTAAGTCGAGGCCGATAGGCGTAGACGATGGACAACAGGTTGATATTCCTGTACCACCTCCCCGCCGTTTGAGCAATGGGGGGACGCAGAAGGATAAGGAGAGCGTGCCGTTGGTTGTGCACGTCCAAGCAGTGAGGCGTGGAATGAGGCAAATCCCATTCCTGATACGTTGAGCTGTGATGGCAAGAGGTTAGCCTCAGAGTCCCTGATTTCACACTGCCAAGAAAAGCCTCTAGCGAGGCGGGAGGTGCCCGTACCGCAAACCGACACAGGTAGGCGAGAAGAGAATTCTAAGGTGAGCGAGTGAACTCTCGTTAAGGAACTCGGCAAAATGACCCCGTAACTTCGGGAGAAGGGGTGCTCTGGTAGGGTGAATAGCCCGAGAGAGCCGCAGTGAATAGGCCCAGGCGACTGTTTAGCAAAAACACAGGTCTCTGCAAAACCGTAAGGTGACGTATAGGGGCTGACGCCTGCCCGGTGCTGGAAGGTTAAGGGGAGTGCTTAGCGCAAGCGAAGGTGCGAACTGAAGCCCCAGTAAACGGCGGCCGTAACTATAACGGTCCTAAGGTAGCGAAATTCCTTGTCGGGTAAGTTCCGACCCGCACGAAAGGCGTAACGATCTGGGCACTGTCTCAACGAGAGACTCGGTGAAATTATAGTACCTGTGAAGATGCAGGTTACCCGCGACAGGACGGAAAGACCCCGTGGAGCTTTACTGTAGCCTGATATTGAATTTTGGTGCAACTTGTACAGGATAGGTAGGAGCCAGAGAGCCCGGAGCGCCAGCTTCGGAGGAGGCGTCGGTGGGATACTACCCTGGTTGTATTGAAATTCTAACCCACACCCCTGATCGGGGTGGGAGACAGTGTCAGGCGGGCAGTTTGACTGGGGCGGTCGCCTCCTAAAGAGTAACGGAGGCGCCCAAAGGTTCCCTCAGAATGGTTGGAAATCATTCGCAGAGTGTAAAGGCAGAAGGGAGCTTGACTGCGAGACGTACAGGTCGAGCAGGGTCGAAAGACGGGCTTAGTGATCCGGTGGTTCCGCATGGAAGGGCCATCGCTCAACGGATAAAAGCTACCCCGGGGATAACAGGCTTATCTCCCCCAAGAGTCCACATCGACGGGGAGGTTTGGCACCTCGATGTCGGCTCATCGCATCCTGGGGCTGTAGTCGGTCCCAAGGGTTGGGCTGTTCGCCCATTAAAGCGGTACGCGAGCTGGGTTCAGAACGTCGTGAGACAGTTCGGTCCCTATCCGTCGCGGGCGCAGGAAATTTGAGAGGAGCTGTCCTTAGTACGAGAGGACCGGGATGGACACACCGCTGGTGTACCAGTTGTTCTGCCAAGGGCATCGCTGGGTAGCTATGTGTGGCCGGGATAAGTGCTGAAAGCATCTAAGCACGAAGCCCCCCTCAAGATGAGATTTCCCATTGCGCAAGCAAGTAAGATCCCTCAAAGACGATGAGGTAGATAGGTTCGAGGTGGAAGCGTGGCGACACGTGCAGCTGACGAATACTAATCGATCGAGGACTTAACCAA
>NZ_JBZDOJ010000013.1:0-14898 GCF_058268435.1 Planococcus sp. TJ-307 | reverse complement strand
GGCTTGCGTGTTGAGAAATACTCTTGCTTTACTTCAATTACTAAATAAACGATTGCGAAGATAAGTGAAGCAATACGAGTTAGAAATAAAAATTCATACTGAAGAAAAAACGTTGCAACTAAAAAACCGATCAATGCCAAAATCACGATTATAGTACTTATATTTTTTTTCATCCTAAACTCCTCATATTTCATTCTTGTCTAAACAATATCTTTTAATACTTTAACTAAGTTTGAATGTAACTTAACTGCACTTAAGTTACATTCACTTCCCCTAGATTAGTATGTTTATTTGTTCCAGATCCTGGCCCATAAACTTCGTGTATCTTTTTTGGGTGTTACCGTTTCAGGTTCGCTTTCTGGCTGCTGTGAAGGCGATTCTGGCGCTTTTAACTCCGGTTCTTCCGGTACTGGTGCAAGTAATTGCTTCTGTTGCTCTTCCATCCGTTCGATTTTCTTCTGCATTTTTTCTAGAATTTCCACAAACATGATATCCCGTTCTTTTTGGCGCTCTTCTTGTTGCTGTATCTGGATTTTCAGCTGTTTCACTTCATTCAGCGTAGCAGCTGCTATGTCGTCGCTATCGCGCTCGCGTGGCGCTACAGAGATGCTCTTTTTTAAACCGCTAGATGCCTCTATAACAGCTTCTTCTAGCGATTTTTTACCGCTATGTACTGCCGCTATCATGCTTTCAATCGCTATGCACTCGCTATCGGTATAAAGACGGGCATTTTTATGGGTTCGTTTGAATTGGATCCCTTCTTGTTCAAGCAAAGCGGAATACTTTCGCAATGTAGAGGGCTGGATATTTAATTTGGCACTTACTTCGCTAGGAGTCATCATCAAATCATCACCACCTCTTTTTTAATACACCACTGGAACTTTTTTGATAGTAAGCAGATGACCTTCTGGCAAAAATAGTTCATCCGATGATTTTATTTTATGTAAGAATACTTGTTTTTTCTCTAGGACTTTGAATGGCACCCTATTAGAATTGACTAATTTTGCAACTTGAAATGTACATCTTTTATGGTTTTCAGCTTTTTTATAAATATACTCCAGCAGAATTTCAGCTTCTTCTTTTGCATTAATTCCATTCTCAATTTCAAGTTGAAGAGGAAAATCGAACCCTTTAATACGTTCATTAGATTCTTCGAAATACAATTCATATTCTTTATAAGCTTCTGGAACCAACTCGATATCAGAGGCAATATAATAAAAATAAGTCATAAATAAATCTCCTTTCAATGATTATAAATAGTAAAAGTGAACTCTTTATAAGTTATTAAAACATGTATAACATATTAGATGTCAGATTATTGAATAGATATGGGTTTACATATCACAAGTTATCAGAAGTAATTAAAAATGTGAGGACTTTGTAGAACAATTTAAGGAGGTTAACCGTCATGTCTAAAAAATTTAACTATTTTGGCTTAGATGAAAAAGAAAGACATACTTTATATAAAAGTAATATGAGATCTATCGAAAATCTGTTTAGAAAAAAGTATATCGAACGACTAGAAACATTTAATAAAGATAGTTTAGATAGTAATCCTGAACCTTTTAGGTTTTTATTAGAAGCGAATTGCTCAATTTTAGTTTTAATACTGCCAATAGAATTTGATAATTCTGTTGCTGCAATCTCTTCTGTTTTTTCCACTCCTGGAACAAGAGAGGAAATTGTAAAAGTCCTATATCCTGAAGATTTGATTGATTTAGATGCCCATGGACATCATAGGACTTTTTTGACGGAGAAAATATTACCTTCTTTAGGTTTCGATGAGTCTCAATTAATTTTTGATATAAGAGAGACTTATAAAAACCACAATCGAAAAGACACAGATAGCTTTATAGATACTGATTTCGATGTAGATTTTTATAATAAATTCGCAAATGTTTCCGGCAGGGTTATTGAGATAATTAATCTCGAGATTAGAAACTTTAAAAAAAATAGTGAAACTAAACTAAGTTATTTCGCTAAGGATGCTTATAAATTTCCTTTTTCACTTCTAGACCTAAAACCTTTAATTGGTTTAGTAAATGATGATGATTTCACTTATCAATTAGATCAAGCTATGGCTGCTTATCATCAGAATTTATTTTTGCCAAGCGCGGCAACTCTAGGTGTGGTCTTAGAAACGCTTTGCCTTAAAATTCTTAAAAATCGTGGAATAAAAGTCAAGACTGGAGACACTCAGCTTGGTAGGTTGATTGAGAGGCTTACTTCTGAAAGCATTACTACTCGTCGAGATAATGCTCGATTAGAAGTTGCGTATAAAATGCGGAATATGGCTTCACACTCGAATCCTGGTGCCACTTTAAGAGAAGATTGTCACCTCATGCTTAATGTTATAAATACCGTAGCTCATGAGTACTTAAAAGATGAATGAAACCAGTTTATATATCATAGGTTATCGAAAGGGAGAAAAATGTTAGAAGACAAATATAAAGACCTCATAGTGAAGTTTCTTACGGGTGAACTATCGGCCGATGAATTTCAACCAGTGTATATGAAAAAATTTAACGAATGGGATGACCGAATGACGGAAGCTCAATTTGAGATTTTAAACGCAGTCTTTGAAGCTGCAGATTGCTACTGGCATGAATGTCTTCCAAGACAAGAAACTACTTTTGAAATTTCCGAGCTGCAACTTCGAAAAGAGGTCACGGAAGCGTTATTTAAACTAAATCAATTGATGGCCGATTAATAGATTATCAATTGACAAAGAGAAAGAAGATGCTAATAACCAGCATCTTCTTTTTTTATGTAACTGCCGATAATTCGGGATATGTAAACTCGTGCTTACTCAAACATATGGTTTAATATTCTAGGTATTTCACTTAATCTTGATTCTCTTTAAAGTTCATTTAAATAAAGGTTTTGAATATAACTTAACTGTCCTTGAGTTACATTCATTTCAGGAATTTATTAGTTATTTTCCTTCCAATTTAACTTCAATTTATTTGTTCCAGATTCTTGCCTATAGATTTCGATTATCTTCTTACCTGTTTTGATATTATTTAGAGCCAACCAAAATAAAATGTTATAGAAAAAAGATGCTGTTTTAAACAGCATCTTTTTTCTATAAGTTATATTAACCTACAGTAAGAAAAATAAAGGTGTTAAAAATCACTCAGACAGTATTTCAATAGCCGCAATTCCAATCTCTTCATTTTGAGGATCTGGTATTAAAAGCTGCGCTTCTTTTTCATAATTATTGTTTAAATTGAATTTGCCTAAGATACCACTGTTGCCCTTGTTGTTTTCAATAGGACCTAATACATAAAGAGCATTTCCTTTTACAAATGCTTCTACATAAGGGAATTCCACTTTATAACTTTCTTGCACTTTCAAATCTCTATTAAGTTCTGTAATCAACATGCCCAGTTCGTCATGAGCAAATGTAGCCAATAATTTGTCTTCAGAAGCCTTTATGACTGCTGTTACTTCGTAACCCTGGCTTGGCACCTCAATATAGGAAACATCTAAAGTAGCTTGATTGATAACGGTTAACTTGCCTTTAGTCGAAAAAACTGCGTTTCCTCCGATGAATTCAACTGTTTCTGCAAATTGCTGTACTATTTCTACTTTACGAACCATTTCTCCAGTCTTCAAATCAAAGATATATACCCCACTTGATTGATCTGAGTTGGCTAAATCTGCAAAGGCATATACATACTTTCCATCTGATTTTGCTATGCTTACATAGCCTTGTAACGTTTCATTGATTACTTCTTTGTTTTCGTACTCCACTACTAATTGATTCTTTAAAGCATCCTCTGGATCTTTAAATATAACAACTTTTGTTTCATCCGAGTAATCAAAGTAATTGGTAAGGTGAAGCGCTTTTTCATCTTTCAAAGTGCCATCCGAAGGATTATACGAGAATAAACTCCTTGTCTCAGTTCCATTTAGCCAAAGGTGTTTGTAAGGGTCTTCTTTTATGTTGCCTATGCCCATTAAATCGTCAAGAGTATACTGCATTTGATTCTCACTATTCAGGATTAATATTTCGCTGCCTTTATAGAATGGACTGGAGTAAAGAACAGCAAACTTTTGCTCAATCGTACCTAGATTTTTTTCATTTCCAAATTCTTGGTAAATAGAGGAAGGAGTTTCGTCCATAGGAATAAGCTCGCTGCTATTTTTAAAATCTTCTTTTACAGTATCAACTTTTTTTTCATTTAAAAAACTGATAAATAGAAATCCAAGAACTATAAGTATGGTAAAAGATGCTGTAAGAATAATTTTTTTTTGTTTTTTCATTTTTTTCCTTTCAAGAAAGAAGCAGAAAGCTGAAGTACAATTCTGCACCAAATCTTCAATTATCATTTCACGTAATACACTGCTGTATCACTGTCTCATGTAATATCATTTGACGTAATATGCTGTTGTATCCCTGTCTTGTACAATATCATAAGGAGAAACTAGCTTATCAAACCCTCCATTGATACCATGACCAGCTCGTTCATAAGCTCTCCAAATAAGCGACGAGCAATAGTAAGCGTCCATTCTTTCTGGTTTAAAAAATGACCAATTATAAGGTTTTCCTTTCTGATCTCCAGCAAATGTTCTAGCAATTTCTTTTGCTTGATAAGTAGCTTTTGTAACTTTTAAGGCAATCATCGTCTTCATTTTTGTATTGCTAGGTTTCCACTTGTCTATCTTCATCAAAACTACTCCTGTATCGTTGTAAGATTCCATAGTATACTCATTGGCCCAATACACAATCGCAGCATGCCCCCATCTGAAACTGGAGTATCCATTATCCATTGTAACTAAAATGTCGCCTGGTCTGAAGTCAGGAGTGGCAGAAGTTGAGGCTTCTGATTTTGTGATACCCTTATCTGCTGCAACTTCGCTCCAATTGTTTAGAGCGTAAGCTGCTTCAGCATCAGCGTCAGAATACATTTTGTCTATTTCTGCTTGAGTAGGCTCAGCAGCCAGAACTGAATTATTTCCAATAATTGAGAAACTCAGTAGTACAGTGAAAAAAGTTACAGTTAAAATTTTATTTCTTTTCATTTTGTTAATCTCCCTTTTTTTAAAAAATTAAAAACCTATTTATATTAAACTACATTTAAATTGAATTAGATACATTTTTTTACATAAATAAAATAAATATTTAAAAAATTATTTCAAAATTTCTAAAATTATATATCTGAATTTTCAATTCTAAAATTTACTGTAAGAACTAAAATTAAAATAGAAAAATTTCTAATCCCAGAAGGTACAGAAAAAGTATAAGAAAAATGTTTTTACAATTGCATTGTCAGACTTAGAAAAGCCAAGGGTTTAATTGCTTACACCAAAAGTAATAGCAGTTTTCCCTTATGCTCTTCTGTCATAAAACAGGGGATAAAATAAAAATTACAAAACGAAGAACCTAAAAAATTGTAGAGAAAAAAGATTCAAAGTCGTTTATCTGTTACCAATAAAAGCTCACTACAAACTCATAAATTTTGCCGTGTCTTTTGTTTTTAGGGATTCAATGTTTTAATTATTGTTAATTTTAATCATCATTTTTTATATTTTTTTTGTATTGTATAAAATCTTTTTTATTTGATTAATCTTCGATACAAAATGCTTCGAACAGTCTTGGTAGTGCTGTCATTTTTCTTTTCAGTAAGGAGTTTCATCATGCTTTTAATCTGTTTTAAAAAAAGAAAAAGCTCTAGTTTTTTTATATACCAGGGCTTTTTCTTATAGATTTTAGGGATAGTGTAGAGAAGAATGTAAGAGCATAAGGGAACCTGATATCACTTCCCTTCGGAAGATGCTAAATAGGCTGTGCCTATTGGGTTCTTACACAATTTATTTGATATCACTTTTTTCGCCCTGAGGTATAGTCGAGGTATAGCTCAGGTATAGTTGCGGTATAGTTGCGGTATAGCGAAATACCTCAAGAGGGATAGTCTTTTTTGAATCTTAGTTGATTGATTTACTTTTTTTCTACTTACCGGCCCCTATTTTTTATACCGCAGAAGTGGTTTGCGGTTTGATATTGATTCCCACTTTATTCGTCGCTTTGGGAAGTTGCGACAGACTTATTTGTCTGGCCCTTTAGCTTGAACTTTTTTCCTTTCACTCAACCTGTTTAACAATTGATCTTTCTCTTTGGCGAGTTCGGGGTTCGGTTCAGCTACTTCTTGGGGTTCATTTCGGGACGTGAACCAGTCCGGTAATTTTTCTTGGCGTCCGGTGGATCGTTCCTTCATCGGCTGCAGATCGGCGAACGTAATCTGTCCTCCTGTTTCATGGATCTCCCACGCAGACGTGATTTTGGATTTGATAAACCCTAAAGGGTTTTTGACATTTTTTTCTTCGTTGACATAGCGAATTAGCATTTCCAATTCTAGTTCCGCTTGATCGGAGAAAATAACTAAAGCTCCTTGGTACAATTGACTAAAATAAATACTGTCGAATTGATAACCACTTGCCAATGTATTTAAACGATAACGAATTCCCTCGTTACCGGCTTGTTCAGGTTCTTGTTTTGATTCAGGTAATTTAATTTCTTTTTCGACTGAATGCTTTATCCAAAACTCTATTTTTTCAACTCTACGACCCTTTTTGATCTCCTTATACTCAACAAAAAGATCGGTATGCTCATTTAGTTCCTCAATCGAAGGTAATAAAACTTTATTTTTAAAATTACCGTAAAGTGAATATGCCTTGCTATTGGAACCCATTTTTTCTCTAAGAGAATCCACTGGACATTCCCATTTACCAAGGTGCTGCCATTTTTTCATCAGTTCATAAAGTCTTATAGTATAGCCACTCTTCAAAGATAATATATTGCTCAATCTGTAAGAAGTAAAGGCAGTTTTCAACTGTAATAAATAAGGTTTAAGATATGGAGAAAATGATAATTCAAGTGTTCCTTCCCCTTCTATATATCGCTGACTTGCTACCCAATTTGTTGTAACAAATCCTTTTTCATCAGGGATAAAAAGAGTTTTTTCTTGTAACCTCAGAGCGACCTCTTTAATTTCTTCATATTTTGCATGACCTTTCAGACCCAGCATTTCGCTAAATTCATGAATCGAAATACTGTATTCTTTAAAATCTTTATCATCCGGTTGAATCATAGAAACCATAGTAAGAATAATTTTTTGTTCTCTTGCTGATAAAGTCTTTACGTGCCTGGCTTCAATTAGTTTATTTGATTGAGTAACCATGTGTTTTTCATTCATTTTTCTCTCTCCTTCTAAACAACTATTACCTTTATTTTTTTTTTAATATATTAAATGTTATTTTTGAATTTAAAGTAATATTAAATACTATAATATCAATAAATAGTATTGTTGCAAGGACATTATTACTCTTTATTTAAAAAAGTAATAGTTAAACCCGAAAAGGTAATAGTTAAACCCGAAAAGGTAATAGTTAGAACCCGAAAAGGTAATAGTTAAACCCGAAAAGGTAATAGTTAAACCCGAAAAGGTAATAGTTAGAGCGAAAAAAACCAGTCGTACCAAGGGCTCAGGCCCTCCTTAAAACAGTTAAAACAATTAAAACAAAGTAATTAAAAACACCAACAACACACGAGTATGCGCGAAGAGGTTGGTGGTGAAAGAATAAATTAGATCCAAAATCTGGCATTTCAAAACAAAGAGAAAACCATTCCTAGAAAAGGACAGGTCTTTCTCCATCTTTATCTATTCATTAAACGCTCAAAAACCATCCTAGAATCCTTTGTAAGGTGAAATCTGAATACACCCAAACCCTCTCTTCTAAAAGGCCTTAAAACACCCTCAAATGGATTTTTCCACCAATTACATTTGGATGTTTACTAAAAAAGGAAATTAACGGTTTTTTGTTTCGTCAATATGTTCATAGGCGTCCTTGTTTTCGATCCATTCGCGGTCATGAAGATTGTTCCAGTTCAGCAACAAATGCCCCTGATCATCGCTTTCCAGCTTCCGGATTTTTACCCTTTTGTTGTTCTGACTCATCCGCTGCAACAATTCTTCTGTTGTTCGTTCCTGTTTATCCGTCAAAATTCAGCCTCCTAAAGCTCGTCGTTGTATTTCAGGCATTAGTTTTAACGCCCATAAAGTAAAACCGTTTAGAAACCTTGTAAAAGACGAAAATGAACATGCTGCAGAAACTTTTTTCTGATAGCTTTGAAATAACTACTTACTTGTTGATTAAGTTAAAAATAAATCGTTGCCTTCTTTCTCTTCGTGCAGGTGAACTAATCCAAGGATGTTCTTGCTCATAGGCTTCAATATCACTTTCTAAATACAAAGCGGTTCGTCCATTTGCCACATACTGAATGGGATCTGGAAAGCTGTCTTCCTTTTTCTTATCATGAATGCCTTGTCGTAACATTTTCCACCGGGTTGTTAAATCGGCAATCGTTAATAGTTTTGGAACGGTACTCATCTTCTCAATCCCCTTTATGTTGGCGTTTAAATGAATGATGTAAATTGCAGCAATCAAGAGTGAAAAGAGTGAACGAGTGCCCACTTACGCACTGACACTTGTCAAGTGCATCATTGGGCAAACTTCGTTTGTAAATAATTCTCCGAATTGGACCCGCAGGGGCAATTTTTTTCAAGAGTTTTTGTCAATCCAATCAACCAATAAAGAATGATCCAGGGAACAATCAATACCGTCATCCACAAAAACGAATGGGATAAAAGAGCTGCTGGATGTAACCCGAAAAGGGCCAGTATTGAAAGAGAAAACATCACCAAAAGAACGATCGTTCCTTTTTTGATCATGCTGCATTCACTCGTTTCTGTAGAGAGTGGAAGAGTACTTCGTAAGTTGGAAATGGATGTTTATTAAAGGCGAAAAGCTTTCAAATTGCTTTCGATCTGTTCGTCTGTGATGCCGATATAACGCAGGGTAATCTGCGGATGCGCATGGTTGAGGATATTCTGCAGCTCGGCAATGTCCTTAAATTGCTTGTAATGCCAATAGCCAAATGTTTTGCGCAACGTGTGTGTGCCGATGCCATCCGGCATATCGACCATCTGGGCCGCCTTATTGAGCTGACGATACGCTTGAACGCGTGTAATCGGCCCCATGCCTTTGCGGCTCGGAAACAGCCATTCTGTGCCGTTTAACGTGTCGATGTAGAGGCTCAGCTCGCCGTAAATGTTGCCGAGGTGAATGGTCCGGCGTTTGCCGGTTTTCCCTTCACGCAGCGACACCACCTGTTTACCCTGGATCTCACTCAATTTAATTTTTAACAGATCACCGACCCGCAGCCCCGAATTGATGCCGAGAAGAAACAACATATAGTCTCGTTCGCCGCACCACTTTTTCAAACTCCACTTCATGTCTTCAATCCGATCCAGCGAACGAATCGGCTGGACGTCTTTAATTTCGGCTTGTTTAGTCATTTTTGGCTCCTTTTTTCTTTTTAGTTGGGTACAACAGCGAGATCAGCGCCATCATAAAGAGCGCAAAGAACAAGCGAGCCAATAGGTTCGTGAAGCCCTCCATGATAAAAGTCAACGCGAAAAATAAGGCAAAGACAAAGAAATAGCGATAACGAACCAACATGCAACAATCCCCTTTTGGTTTATTTATTTGTTTTTCGTTGTTTTGCTCCTTCTGTTGGCTGCACAAGCCAGGTCAAGCCTGTTATAAACGCCGCAAAAAGAAAACGAAAGAAGATATTCGTGAAATCGATAGGCAAGAAAAAGGTTGTGCCAAAACAGACCGCAAATACAATCAGATAACGAACATGCATGGACATGTTACTTCCTCCTTTTGTTTGTGAACCTGGTTTTATTTTCAGGAAAAATCCGTATGTAGCGAACTACTCAAGGTGTTTTGGTCAAAAGAAAAAAGAGCGCCGCCAACGATAGACGAGCCCAGTGGAATCAGCGGTTTGAATGTATCTTTTTTTCTCGTAATTTCAGTTTGGCTTGTTTTTTGGATGAAGTCAATAGAATCAGTAGTTTGAATGTAACTTAATTACTATTAAGTTACATTCAAATCAAAGCTAAAATTATCTATTCGTTCTGTTCTTTCTTTTATCAATCAAAACCCAGGCATAGTAAATGGCTAAGCCAACAATCAATAAAAGGGTTGGAATGAACTGCAATTCGATCGGGAGAAAAATATACAGCAGCACTGCTAGTAATCCTAAAGGGAGTACGAAGGCAAACCAAATCCTCACTCTTTTATTTTGAAAACTCATATCGAAACGGTCCACCTGTTTCACCCCTTTTCAAAATGATTGTTTTAGCTTTTAGAAAGCATCTTTTTTGTTCCAGGAACTTTTGATTAGTATTTCAATTAATCCATTCATCGAGCATTTCTTCCGAAAGTTCACCTTCATGAACCTGTTCAATCTCACCTTCTTCATCCACTAAGAAAGAGGCTGGTAAATTACCTACCTGATAGGCTTCTTTGATCGATCCGTCCTTATCAATTAAAACAGGGAAGGTTAGACTGTATTGGTCCACAAATTGTTGTGTGACAAAATCCGATTGCCCTAGATTGATGGAAACAACATTGAATCCATCATTTTTATGATCGGAGTAGGCAGATTCCAAAGCCGGCATCTCCCGCTTACACGGCTCGCACCAAGAGCCCCAGAAATTAATCAATGTCTTTCCTTGGATTTCATTCGTTAAAACAAGCAAATCCCCGTTCAACGTCTCTCCTGCAAAATTGGGAGCCTCTTCTTCTATAAGTGTCAGTGCCGTTTTGGGCTCCTCTCCCATGCTTTTGTAGGCTGCATAGAAGATCATGACAGCGAAAATCCCTAAAATTGCCGTACGATAAATCAATCGCTTCTTTTTTTTGTCCATGTAACTGACCGCCCTGTCCATAATTTTGGAATATTACTTGGAAATGATGGAAATATCCGTTAGTTCTCTATGCTAGAATATCATGGAGGTGTTAACGATGGAAAATGTGACCTTACTAATTGCGTTAGCTGGCGGTTTCTTGGCCTTTATTTCGCCATGCTGCCTGCCCTTATACCCTTCTTTTATTTCCTACATTACGGGTGTTTCCGTGAGTGAGCTGAAAGAGAATAAGCACGTTTCGTTCAAGAAAAAGGTATTGATTCATTCCATTTTCTTTTCTCTTGGATTTTCCGTGATCTACTACATTTTGGGGTTCTCACTAAGCACAATCGGTGGATTGTTTACGACCAATCAGCAGCTCATCCAGATGCTTGGCGGTATTTTTCTGGTGTTTATGGGGCTATTTTTAATGGGCATTATCAAGCCCGAGTTCATGTTCAAAGAAAAACGATTCGACTACAAAAAAAAATCAGCTACTTATCTCAATTCGTTTGTTGTCGGTTTTATCTTTTCCGCTGGATGGACTCCCTGTATCGGACCGATTTTTGGAGCGATTATCACCTACGGAAGCCTGGTTAATCCCGCCCAGACGATTGCTGTGGTAACGGCCTATTCCCTTGGTTTTTGCGTTCCTTTTATCATCATGGCGTTCTTTATCGGAAAAACAAAATTCATCTTGAAATATTCGGCTGGATTAATGAAATTCGGGGGCGCCATCATTGTGCTGCTAGGCATCATGATTTATTTTGACAAAATGTATTATTTGAACATCTGGACAGCTGATTTACAGTATTTTATTGAATCTTGGCTGACTTAAAAGGAACCGTGCAGAAGGAGTAAAAACTCTTTCTGCACGGTTCCTTTTACTGTTTTGAATGTAATTATTTACTTACTTTGCTGTAATTTGAATCTATATGTTATCGTAATATATAAATAAAATTTTTATATATCAATATCGGAGGTGATCTCAGTGAAAATGAGCCACTTACTAATTACATTAATTAGTGTCGTTCTTGTTTTTATCCTAATAAGTAGTACGCAAGACGAAATTACCTGGCCATTATTAATTCTATTATTAGTAGTGGGATTTGTAATAAACTTCTTTATCTCTTTATTATCACGTAAGAAAAAATAAAATTAGTAATTAATTTTACATTTTTGACTTATTTAAATAAATAAGTATAATTATGGTTATTACTTATGGATAAGGAGATGATTTGGATGTTATTTGAGAAAAAAAAGTTCAGTATATTTACGATTATTACTTGTTTAGTAATGATGGTTAGTATTTTATGGACCCCACAGAATACTCAGGCTGCGAGTTTAAATGTAGATGAGGTAGCTAGGATTACTTCGGAATATCTTGTATTGAATGAAAAAGATGGCACGGTAATTATCGAAAGAGAAGTAGAATTGGAATCTCGAATTGGTAAAGAATATTTTAATGAGTTAGTACAAACCTTAGAAAAACTTAATGAAGTTTTAGCAAGTCCAGAAGGTGAAGAGTACAAAAAAGAAATAATAGAAGAAGCAAACTCGAATGTTGTGTCGATGGCTAGAATAAGTGGCTGTGGGGCCGCAACCCTCGCTGGTTTTGCACATACTGGAGCCTTTACTGGGCTTATGACAGTTGCAGGTGTTAGTGGTCCAGCGGGATGGGCCTTAGGTACTGCTGTTGGCGGGGTATGGCTAGCAGGGAGTGCAGCAGCTGGTTGTTTAAAATAATTTATAGATTAAATACTGAGATTTATAATCAAAAGCCCTCCAGCAATGGAGGGCTTTTGAATTTCTTCTTTTTGAAAAAATGTATGTACTTTATAACCCTTTTCGTTGGAATATTTGTCTTTATGGTTAAAAAAATTAATGAAAAGGACCAGCCTATGGAGTTTTATCCCTGACCGGTCCTTTTGAATATACTGTTAGATATTTCAAATTATCTCTGGTTTTTTTTTGTTTTCTTTATAATCCATCTTATAAGTAAAACTACAAGAAGAATAATAACACCATAAACTAAGAATGTGACAAACATGTCTCCCCAGTTAATATAAGATTCTTCAACCAATAGATTTGCTCCTCACTTTAAAACGGTACAACATAAGTTACCGATCTAGAATATCCAACTGCTTGGCCGCCTACATTAGCTCCAGTCAGTTTTGTACCTTTAACATAAGCTTTTCCCCCTGTTTTAGCTGAGTTTAGGCTATGATATGAAGTACTTTGTCGCCAAGTAATAGGGAAGGTTATACCAGTTTGTTCACTCCATACGTTGACTGATTTAACTATACCACCTGTTCTTGAAACTCGGGCGTATGATGAAATAGCTGATACACCTGTCCATTCACGTATTTTATAAGTCTTTACGCTCTTTGAGCTAGAAGTAGTAACAGCAGCTGTAGTGTAAAGATTAGGCGATACAGAAGAATACTCTATCGGTGGTTTAACAGGCCCGATAGTAATAGGTGGACGTGGATCAGTAGTGATTGGCAAAGTAGTAGAAGGCTCATCCGTTATCACTGGAACTAATTCTATTGTGCTACTTTTTCTACTTTCTTGTAACAAGTGCTGTTGAAAGTCCTGGACTGTAGCGAATTGTAGTGCTCCTTCCATAGAAAAATTCCCCATTTCAGATAGTGCAACTGCTTCGAAACCAACACTTTGAATCATTTGGTTGGTTTGAGTAGTAATATTACTTTGTACCTCTGCTGCTTTTACGCTATTCCCATTTAATCCTACGATAGAAAAGAGTAATACTATTGTTATTATTGATAATACGATTTTTTTCAACTTTTTCATCCATCCTTAAACCTTATTTTGTAAAAAATGTGGGTCCCTTTACTAAAGTATCATTTAAATTAGGTATAAACTAGTTATTTTTTTGACTTTTTCAAAAAAAAGGAAAAAATGATATAAATAAGTTATAAAGGGTGTAAAATGATATAAAAATGACTATTAATTATTTTTAACGTCTTTATTTAGGAAGCAGAAAATTTAAATATAATAAGAAGATATTATTAAAATAATAAAAACAAAAGTTCTAAACTAATGTTGGGAATAATTATTAATATTATTGTTTTGATTGAATTAATTTTTTGTTTAGAAAAATATTAAAGCCCTCCATTACTGGAGTGCTTTTGAATGTAACATTATTGCTATTAAGTTACATTCAAAATGCCACTATATCCCTCGATCTTTATCAAACCACTCTTCTCCATTCCACTCGGGAACCATTCCACCTATCGCAGGGAGCGATATTTCTGGATCAGTTGATTGAATAAAACTCAATAATGCTTTTCCTTCAAGTAAGAATTTCCAGGAATTTATCTGGATGATTTCTAACATATCAATGGCCAAATCAGGATGTTTCGCAAGGAAGGACTGATAATGAGTGAAAATCAACAGAATGCCCGTATTGTTTATTGGTAAATCAGATAGACAATCACTAAACGCATCTAGGTTTTCACCGTAGTAAGCTGGAAAATTCAACTTCCTCGCAACTTCTTTATGGAAAAGCTCTTCATCCCATTCTCTACAATCAAACCGGACTATCTCAAACCCTTCAGCTTCGATTTCCCTACTGTTCTTATCTAAAATATCTGTTTTAGCATACAAAACTATACTGCCGTTGAGCATCATCTGTTTCCAAGTAGTTGATTGCACATCCAATTTTTTTAGCCCCTTTTCTCACTTAATCTTGAAAGCATTTTTGAAATCCTATCCCTACGATTCTACTTTTCAAGTTTCTCAAGAATTAAGGATGTGAATGTAACTTAATTCACAATAAGTTACATTCAAATCAAAGAATTTATAAAACTGAAGTTGAACTGAAATTACTTTACAGCATCGTTTTTGTTATATAATTTTTTATAGCTAACGACCAGAAGAATGTAAATAAACACTAGGGATATAAAACTTCTAGCATTGAATCCATCAGTCGCTGAAGTTTCATCAAGTATAATGCATGCCGCTATAGCTAATATGCTAATGACACCAAAGAGAATAAATAATGGCTTGCGTGTTGAGAAATACTCTTGCTTTACTTCAATTACTAAATAAACGATTGCGAAGATAAGTGAAGCAATACGAGTTAGAAATAAAAATTCATACTGAAGAAAAA
>NZ_JBZDOJ010000012.1:0-15995 GCF_058268435.1 Planococcus sp. TJ-307 | reverse complement strand
CCGAACACGGCAGTTAAGCTCTTTTGCGCTGATGGTAGTTGGGGGTCTCCCCCTGTGAGAGTAAGACGTCGCTGGGCATTTCAAGACAAACAAGTCGTTACCGATTCCGGTAACGGCTTTTTTTTGTGTTTTATAAAAATAAGGTGAATTATTCCTCATTAGTCATTGCTTATTAGCACTGGCTGCTAAAATTCTGCTTGTTCTTCTAATCTGGCATGATACATGGTCACATATTTTGTTAAGCAATTGGCTTGGCACAGAAGCTGCGGCTAAAGCGGTCTATAAATAAACACTCGATCTTAAACCCCTAAGGATTCTCAGCAAAAGAAATATGAATGAATTAAATGTCTCAATAAAGATTAAAATGCTTTATAAACACCCCGATTAAGTATTCTAAATAGTTTTTCTTTTTTTAGTTTCTTGACACACCATATCCGCGCTGATAACCTTACAATAATATTTAAAAGGAAGCAGGAGGCGCGTCTACTTATGTGGGAATCGAAATTTGTTAAAGAAGGCTTAACGTTTGATGATGTATTACTTGTACCAGCTCATTCGGAAGTTTTACCGAAAGACATTGATTTGGCCGTTGAATTGACCCCAACTCTTAAGTTGAAAATTCCAGTGATCAGTGCAGGCATGGATACCGTAACGGAAGCCAAAATGGCCATTGCGATGGCTCGCCAGGGTGGATTAGGAATCATTCACAAAAACATGAGCATTGAAGAACAAGCGGAACAAGTGGTTACGGTAAAACGTTCAGAGAATGGCGTTATTACAGATCCTTTCTTCTTAACACCGGAACACCAGGTGTACGATGCCGAGCATTTAATGGGCAAATATCGGATTTCGGGTGTACCGATTGTTAACAATAAAGAGGAACTGAAGCTGGTTGGGATCATTACAAACCGCGATTTGCGTTTTATCCAAGACTATTCGTTAAAAATCAACGATGTGATGACAAAGGAGAAGTTGGTTACAGCTCCTGTTGGAACGACCTTGGAAGATGCGGAAAAGATTTTGCAGCAGTACAAAATTGAGAAATTGCCAATTGTTGATGACCAAGGTGTTCTTAAAGGGTTGATTACCATTAAAGACATTGAAAAAGTGATTGAATTCCCGAATGCTGCAAAAGACAAGCACGGACGGTTGCTGGTTGGCGCCGCTGTTGGCGTTACTTCTGACACCATGAAACGCGTTGAGCATTTGGTCAAAGCTTCTGTTGATGTAATCGTATTGGACACGGCTCACGGCCATTCAGCAGGCGTTTTGGGTATGGTCGAACAAATCCGCGCAGCTTATCCGGAATTGGCGATCATTGCCGGCAACGTAGCGACTGCTACAGGCACAAAAGCATTAATTGAAGCCGGTGCAGATGTTGTGAAAGTCGGAATTGGTCCAGGTTCGATCTGTACGACACGTGTTGTAGCAGGTGTTGGTGTTCCGCAGATTACGGCTGTTTACGATTGTGCAACAGAAGCACGCAAGCATGGCAAAGCGATTATCGCTGATGGCGGAATCAAATATTCCGGAGACATCATTAAAGCTTTGGCAGCAGGCGGACACGTTGTGATGCTGGGAAGCTTACTGGCCGGTACAACTGAAAGTCCAGGAGAAACTGAAATCTTCCAAGGCCGTCAATTTAAAACATACCGAGGCATGGGATCAATCGCCTCTATGGAAAAAGGTTCTAAAGACCGCTATTTCCAGGACGATGCGAAAAAATTGGTACCGGAAGGCATTGAAGGCCGCATGCCATATAAAGGGCAGCTTTCGGATACGATCCACCAATTGCTTGGCGGGATTCGTGCAGGAATGGGCTATTGCGGAACAAAAGATTTGCAGACTTTGCGTGAAGAAGCCCAGTTTATTCGTATGACGGGTGCAGGGTTGCGCGAAAGCCATCCGCATGATGTCCAAATTACGAAAGAGTCACCTAACTACTCTCTTTAATAGATCAATCGGCACCTTTTCCATCATTCTGATGATGGAAAAGGTGCTTTTTTCATATTTTTATTTTTAGGTCCAAAGAATATGCTAAAATAGCATGTGGAATCTTATCGACGGAGGTATTATACAAGTGAAAAAGATTTTTAATAAAGGATTACTGACAGCCTTGCTGGCTGCATTAGCACTGACTTCAATTGTTCCGCAGCAGGCAAAGGCGGAAGAATCATTAAATATAATGGCGGAAGCTGCGATCTTGGTAGATGCTGAGAGTGGCAAAATTCTCTATGAAAAAAATGCTGCAGCGCCTTTAGGGGTGGCCAGCATGACAAAGATGATGACGGAATACTTATTGTTTGAAGCGATTGAAGAAGGGCGTGTTTCTTGGGATCAGGAGTACCAAGTGACGGATTATGCCTATCAGATTTCTCAGGACATGCGTTTGAGCAATGTGCCGTTTCGTGAAGACGGCGCTTATACCATCAAAGAACTCTACGAAGCGATGGCTATTTTCTCGGCCAATGCCGCAACCATCGGAATTGCAGAGACGATTGCAGGTACAGAAAGTGAATTTGTTCGCTTGATGAATGAAAAAGCCGAAGAAATGGGCTTGGAAGAAACCACTTTCGTTAATTCGACTGGCCTCAGCAATTCAAGCTTGATGGGAATGTATCCGGAAGGAACCGAAGAAACGGGTGAAAATATAATGACGGCGCGTTCGGTTGCCAAACTGACAAAAATTTTGTTGGATGACTATCCAGAAGTGCTGGACACCACAAAAATTCCATTAATGATGTTCCGTGAAGGAACGGCGGATGAAACGCGGATGGAAAACTGGAATTCTATGCTGCCTGGCTTGATTTATGAGTACGAAGGTGTGGATGGATTGAAAACCGGCAGTACGGATTTTGCCGGATATTCGTTTGCAGGGACAGCCAAGCGTGATGACACCCGCTTTATTACGGTAGTTATGGGTGCGGTCGATCGTGAAGGAGTTGGTTCCTACAAAGCTCGTTTTGAAGCAACGCGTGATTTGCTGGACTTTGGTTTTGACCAGTTTACGACAGAAGAAATCATTCCTGCAGGATACCAGTTTGAAGGCCAAGAAACTTTGGATGTTGAAAAAGGTGTAGAAGAAGAAGTAGCGATTGCCGTCACAGAACCGGTCTCCATGATGATTCGGACAGCGGACAAAGACTCCTATCAACCAGAATTGCAGCTGGACGATTCGGTCGTTCAAGACGGCAAACTCGAAGCAGATGTGGAAAAGGATTTAGTGGTCGGGACACTCCAGCTGACAACAGCAGATGGCACGGATTACGGTTATTTGAGCGGCAGTGGCGTTAAAGTTGAAGTGGCGACCACTGAATCTGTCGATCGCGCCAATTGGACTTCCCTCACAATGCGCAATGCTGGAGGCTTCCTGTCATCTCTTTGGGACGATGCCGGTAGTTTTGTAAAAGGGTTATTTTAATAGGGAAAGCCGTTCATCTAAAAAAGATGAACGGCTTTTTTCATTGGATTTCCCAGCAAGCCATCAAATCAATGATGCCGGAATGAATTTCTTGTTCCGATAAGCCGCCAAATCCAAGTACAATTTTGGGTTGTGTACCGGCTCTTTTATGCACGTCATAGGATTGCAGGCCGGTGACGCGAATGCCAGCTCTTTTTGCACGTTTTACGAGCTCTTCTTCGCGTAGTGATGTCTGAATGGTAAGGACGATATGCATGCCTGCTTGTTCGCCAGAAACTGTTACAGCTGGTGCGAACAATGCCAGAGACGAGCTGAGTTGTTTGATTTTCTTTTGATAGAGCTTGCGCATGCGGTTGAGATGGCGTGCAAAATGGCCATCTTTCATGAATTTGGCGACCAGTTGCTGATCGTGCCTTGGCACCGATGAAGAATAATGAAGAAAAGTTTGCTGATATGCCCGCAGCAGCCGTTTTGGCAAAACCATATAAGCAATGCGCAGTGACGGCATGAGCGATTTGGAAAAGGTGCTGAGGTAGATGACCCGGTCGCTCAGGTCCATGCTTTGGAGTGCAGGGATCGGCCGGCTTGTGTAACGGAATTCGCTGTCATAATCGTCTTCAATAACATAGCGTTCCGGCTTGGCCGCAGCCCAGTTCAGCAATTGAGCTCGCTTGGTAGCACTCAGCACAGAGCCTGATGGAAACTGGTGAGAAGGAGTAACATAAGCGACGTCTACGTCCGAGGCTTCCAATTCACTGATATTGATTCCGTCAGGGTCGATTTCAATCGGAATCGCCTGGCGTTCATGATGGCTGAAAATGCTGTGGGTCAGCGCATAACCAGGATTTTCGTAGCCATAAATAAGCGTTTTATCGAGCAGGCGAATGAGCAGCGGCAAAAGCTGCTCTGTCCCGGAACCGACCACAATCTGATCTGCATCGCAGACAACGCCTCTGGACTGATACAAGTAGCGGGCAATTTCCTGACGCAATGCTTCGTCGCCTTGGGGGTGGCCGGATAATAACCATTCGTGATTGGATTCGTCCAAAATATCACGTGTCAGTTTGCGCCAGGTGGCAAAGGGAAACGAGTGTGTGTCGATGCTCGCAGAGTTAAAATCCACTTTATAGGAAATCTTTTCTTTTGGAACCGGCTTGTCATGGGAACTATCCAAATAGGCAAGTTCTTCGACCGGCTGGGCATAAAATCCTTTGCGCGGACGAGATTCGATAAACCCTTCAGCGACTAGTTGGGAATAGGCAAGCTCTACTGTAGTTTGGCTGATTTGCAGGTAATCCGCCAACTTTCGCTTGCTTGGCAATTTGGTATCCACCTGGATGGTCCCATCAATAATGGCTTTTTTGATTTCCCGATAAAGCTGTTTGTATAAAGGAGTCTGAGATTGTTTTTGAAGCTGAAACATGAGCATGTCCATTTGCTTTCCTCCAACTGACCTTATTGAAATGAATGAAACTGAGTCTTTTTATATGGTCAATCTCTATTATACTGAATTTATTAACGAATAGGGGGAATTAGTAAATGAGTCAGCACGGAACAGATCGCGTAAAAAGAGGAATGGCCGAAATGCAAAAAGGCGGAGTGATTATGGATGTGGTCAATGCGGAACAAGCCCGCATTGCTGAAGCTGCTGGAGCTACTGCCGTTATGGCACTTGAACGTGTGCCTTCCGACATCCGGAGAGACGGGGGAGTAGCCCGCATGGCCGATCCGCGCATTACAGAAGAGGTAATGCAAGCCGTATCGATTCCAGTCATGGCAAAAGCGCGCATAGGGCATATTGTGGAAGCTCGCATCCTGGAAGCGATGGGTGTCGATTATATTGACGAAAGCGAAGTATTGACGCCTGCCGATGAAGAATTTCATTTGTTGAAAAACCAATATACGGTGCCGTTTGTCTGCGGCTGCCGGAATTTGGGGGAAGCGGCGCGCAGAATCGGTGAAGGAGCTTCCATGCTGCGCACGAAAGGCGAACCGGGAACAGGCAATATTGTCGAAGCGGTCCGTCATTTGCGCCAGGTGAATGCGGAAGTGAGGAAAGTAATCGCGATGAGTGAAGATGAATTGATGACCGAAGCCCGAAACCTCGGAGCTTCCTATGAATTTTTAAAAGAGGTGAAGAGCCTGGGCCGTTTGCCGGTGGTCAATTTTGCAGCTGGCGGTGTGGCGACACCGGCGGATGCGGCATTGATGATGGAACTGGGGGCGGACGGCGTATTCGTTGGATCGGGCATCTTCAAATCGGATAATCCGGAACGCTTTGCTCGTGCCATTGTCGAGGCGACAACGCATTACCAGGATTATAAATTGATTGCGGAGCTGTCGAAAGATCTGGGCATTGCCATGAAAGGCATTGAAATTTCAACGATTGCTGCGGGCGAACGCATGCAGGAGCGGGGCTGGTAAAGATGAAACGAGTTGGAGTTCTCGCTTTGCAAGGAGCGGTCCGGGAACATCTCCAGTCAATCACAGCCTGTGGAGCAGAAGCGGTTCCGGTAAAATGGCCGAAAGATCTTGAAGAGTTGGATGCACTCATCTTGCCCGGCGGCGAGAGCACGACGATGCGGCGTTTGATCGATCGTTACGGCTTAATGGAACCGCTTCGGGATTTTGCCGAAACCGGGAAACCGATGTTTGGCACGTGTGCGGGGCTGATTCTGCTTGCTAAAACAGTAGTGGGTTCGAACCAAGCGCATTTGGGCGTCATGGACGTGGCGGTTGAGCGAAATTCATTCGGACGGCAAGTGGACAGCTTTGAAGCGCCGCTTGACATTAAAGGCATCGATGGAGCTTTTGAAGCGGTATTTATCCGAGCGCCGCACATTGTCAGCGTGGGAGCATCAGCTGAAGTACTGTGTGTTCACGACGGGAAAATTGTCATGGCAAAAAGCGGCCAATTTTTGGGCTGTTCGTTTCATCCCGAATTGACAGAAGACCATCGCATCACGGAATATTTTTTAAGCATGATCCCACACAAGTCAGACCTTCTCTTGCCAAATAGATCAATTTATAGTAAAGTATGATTAATTTCAAAGAAGAAACGTTGATGGGAAGTAGTAAAGCGATTGTTTTTCCAAAGAGAGCCGGTGGTTGGTGCGAACCGGTGAAAAACGCGTTTGAATCCACCCCGGAGTTGCATGGCGAAAAAAGCCATTGCCGGTTTTAATGCCGTTATGTGATGAAGAGGATTGGCTGATGCCGATCAATCAGGGTGGCAACGCGGGTAGCTCTCGTCCCTTTACCAAGGGATGGGGGCTATTTTTGTTGTCTTTTTTTATGTTATTCCAATTTTGAGGAGGAAATACTATGTTAGATATTCGTTTTGTACGTGCCAATTTTGAAGAAGTAAAAGCCAAACTGGCGAAGCGCGGAGAAGATATTTCGGTGCTGGATGATTTTGAAGGATTGGATGTAAAACGGCGTGAATTGATTGCCCAAACTGAAACATTGAAAGCCGAGCGCAACGAGGCGTCTCAAAATATCGCTGCGATGAAACGGGCGAAAGAAAATGCGGACGAAGCCATTGTGAAAATGCGGGAAGTTGGCGAACAAATCAAAGCCATCGATGAAGAGCTGCGGAAAGTGGAAGACAGCTTGAACTACATCATGATGCGTGTACCAAACATTCCGCATGACAGCGTTCCATTCGGCGATTCTGAAGACGATAACGAAGAAATCCGCACATGGGGCGACAAACCGGAATTTGGTTTTGAAGTCAAAGCGCATTGGGATTTAGGCACCAATCTGAATATCATCGATTTTGAACGTGCAGCTAAAGTGACCGGGAGCCGTTTTGTTTTTTACCGTGGACTCGGAGCACGTCTGGAGCGCGCATTGATCAACTTTATGATGGACCTTCACCAGGAAGAGCATGGCTACGAAGAAATGCTGCCGCCGTATATGGTCAACCGCGAAAGCCTGACGGGCACAGGCCAATTGCCGAAATTTGAAGAAGATGCGTTCCTGATCGAGAAAGAGGATTATTTCCTGATTCCAACATCAGAAGTGCCGGTCACCAACTTCTACCGCGATGAAATTTTAACAGCGGATATGCTGCCGCAAGCCTTCGCTTCTTACAGCGCGAATTTCCGCTCTGAAGCAGGTTCTGCAGGCCGGGACACACGCGGGTTGATCAGACAGCACCAATTTAACAAAGTTGAACTGGTACGCTTTGTGAAGCCAGAGGATTCTTATGATGAATTGGAGAAATTGACGGGCCACGCAGAGAAAGTACTTCAGCTTTTAGGCCTGCCATACCGCGTCCTGAAGATGTGTACAGCAGATCTTGGTTTTACAGCTGCCAAAAAATACGACATCGAAGTTTGGATTCCAAGTCAGGAAACGTACCGGGAAATTTCTTCTTGCAGTAATTTTGAGGATTTCCAAGCGCGGCGCGCAAATATCAAATTCCGCCGAGAAGCAACCGGCAAACCGGAATTTGTCCACACCTTGAATGGCAGCGGTCTGGCAATCGGCCGGACCGTGGCAGCATTACTTGAAAACTGCCAGCAGGAAGACGGGTCTATCAATATACCAGAAGTATTGCAGCCATACATGGGCGGCAAAAAGACAATTAAGTAATAAAAGGCTCAAAAGCACATTGCTTTTGAGCTTTTTTGTTTGGAAATGAGGGTAAGAGTAGGGTAAAAGAAAAAGAGAGAGGAGTTAGGCAATGGAAAACGTGAGCTTTCAGTTTATAGAAACAAATGGCATCAAACTTCATACGGCAGTAGCAGGACCTGAGGACGGCCCTTTAGTGGTATTGCTGCACGGCTTTCCGGAGTTTTGGTTTGGCTGGACCAATCAACTTCAGTTTTTAGCGGAAAAAGGCTACCGGGTGGCAATACCGGACCAGCGCGGCTACAATTTGAGCGATAAACCGAAAGGAATTGAACATTACACTGTCGACTCTCTGCGGGACGATGTCATCGGCATCATCAAGCATTTCCAAAAAGAAACTGCCATTATCATCGGCCACGATTGGGGCGGTGCAGTCGCCTGGCATTTGGCAGCGACGCGGCCGGAACATGTGGACAAGCTGATTGTCCTGAACATCCCGCACCCGAAAGCGATGCCTCGGGTATTCAAGAAAAATCCATTGCAATGGATGAAGAGTTCCTATATCGCCTTTTTCCAGCTGCCGAATCTGCCGGAACAGTCTCTCAGCAAAGGACAGTTCAAAGTGATGCAGCAAAGCCTGGAGCAAACCAGCAATCCAGGGACGTTCTCCAAGCAGGAAATCGAGCAATACAAAACGGCATGGGCGCAACCTGGTGCCCTGACCGCGATGCTCAATTGGTACCGAGCCATACGGCGGGGCAGTTTGGGGCAAGTGCCTGAGACAAAAATCCAAGTACCGGTCAGAATCATTTGGGGGCTTGGTGACCAGTTCTTGTCGCCGATGCTGGCAACAGAAAGTCTGGCTTTTTGCGAAGACGTTAATCTGGTGGTTGTCGGAGAAGCCACTCATTGGGTCCATCATGAACAGCCGGAAATTGTTAACCGGCTGCTGGCTCAATTTATCAGCGAATAAAAAGCGGAAGACCTGTTACAAGGTCCTCCGCTTTTGTTTTTTGAGTTCCCGAAGATTCCGGAAAAATTGGGTTAGCAGTTGTCCGCATTCGTCAGCCATGACATTTTCTGTAACTTGGCATTGATGGTTAAAGCGGTCATCATTTAACAGACGGTACAAAGAATCCACGCTGCCTGCTTTGGCATCCCGTGCGCCGTAGACCACGTGGGGAATACGGGATTGCAGGATAGCGCCCGCGCACATGGGACAAGGCTCTAACGTAACGTAAATCTTTGCGTCTTCCAGCCGCCAGTTGCCAAGATGCAGACAGGCTTGCTGTATCGCCAACAACTCTGCGTGAGTAACCGCATTTTGTGTCGTTTCCCGCAAGTTGTGTGCCCGGGCAATCACCTGGTCCTGATGGACGATAACAGCACCGATCGGCACCTCACCTTTGGCACCTGCTTTTTGTGCTTCTTCAATTGCCAGCCCCATATAAAAATGGTCTTTTTCCATTCCGTTCATCATGCATCGCTCCTTGGCTCTAGTGTAGCATTTTCCATCCGCAAAAAAAGCAGGAAATACCAGGCAGACAAAAAACCCATAACAGCGTAAAATAGAGAAATTAGAAACCGGGGAGTGATTCGAGGATGAAACAGCACAAAAAGGAAAAACCGCTCCATTTTACGGTCCGCTTTATCTTTATGTTCATTGGTGCCACGATGGCAGCGGCTGCCATCGAATTGTTTCTTGTTCCGAATTCGATCATTGATGGTGGGATTATTGGAATTTCATTGATATTGGACTATTTAACGGTCATCCCTTTTGGTATATTGCTGGTTGCGATCAATTTGCCGTTCCTTTATTTCGGCTACAAGCACATCGGCCGCAATTTTTTTATCTCTTCAATTTTTTCCATCGTGGCCTTGGCATTGATCGAAATTCCGATGCACAAGATTGAACCGTTCGTGGAAGATCCATTACTGGCGACCGTTTTTGGCGGCTTGCTTCTTGGAGCGGGTGTGGGAATTGTGATCCGTAATGGCGGTGCACTTGACGGCACAGAAATTCTCGGGATTTTGCTGACGAAAAAGCTGCCATTTTCGGTTGGAGAATTTGTCATGTTCTTCAATGTTTTCATTTTTGGATGGGCAGCATTTGTGCTTGGAATGGAACAGGCGATGTATTCCGTATTGACGTATTACATTGCGTCAAAAACCATCGATGTGGTGATTCAGGGCTTGGACGATACGAAAGCGGTGCTGATCATATCGGAAGAGTACGAAGAAATCGGATTGGCCATCAACGACCGTCTTGGCCGCAGTTTTACGAAACTGCATGGCAAAGGCGGCTACCTCAATTCGCCGAAAGATGTTATTTATGTGGTGGTTACACGCCTGGAAATTACCAAACTCAAACAAATTGTGGCAGATATCGATTCCAAAGCCTTTTTGACCATCATGGCGACGCAGGAAGTGCACGGCGGGACCTTTAAAGCACCGATCCACTGATCAAAGTGCCAACTTTTCACTCTACTTTTAAGAAGAGCTGTGTGTTAAAATAAATGGCATTGTACTTTACTTGAATCGAAAAAGGAGGACTTCGCATGCCGGTGCCATTCATCACGGTAGAAGGTCCGATCGGTGTAGGGAAAACGTCGCTGACCAAAGCGCTCGCCGATCAAAATCAATTTCAGCTGTTAAAAGAAATTGTTGACGAAAACCCATTTTTAAATAAATTCTACGAAGATATAGCAGAGTGGAGTTTCCAAACGGAGATGTTCTTTCTATGCAATCGCTATAAGCAATTGGCTGATATCCAGAAAAAGTTCATATCGAACCGTGAACCGGTCGTAGCAGATTACCATATTTTTAAAAACCTCATCTTTGCAAAGCGCACACTGCCGGAAGCCGAATACGCCAAGTACGAAGCCATCTACAAAATCCTGACGGTGGATATGCCGAAACCCAATATGGTTATTTACCTGCATGCCAGCCTGGATACCTTGATGAAGCGCATCAAATTGCGGGGCCGTGAATTCGAACAGATGATTACACCCGATTACATGGAACAGCTGGCCGCAGACTATCATGAGTTTATTGAGCGTTTTGAGCGTGAACATCCGGAAATCCCGGTGCTGCGTTTTAACGGCGATGAAATTGACTTTGTCCAAAACAGCGGAGATCTTCAGCTGATCTTGGACAAGGTGGACCGAACTTTACAAAAGAGGAGCTTGACCTTATGAACTTACGAGAAAAATACGGCATTCCACAGAATGCGGTAATTACCATAGCTGGCACAGTAGGTGTCGGAAAATCAACGATGACGAAAGCTTTAGCCGATGCCTTGCAGTTCCGCACATCATTTGAAAACGTCGACACCAATCCGTACTTGGATTTGTTTTACGATGATTTTGAAAAATGGAGCTTCCATTTGCAAATCTATTTTTTGGCCGAACGCTTTAAAGAGCAGAAGCGGATGTTTGAATACGGCGGTGGATTTATCCAGGATCGTTCGATCTATGAAGATACCGGTATTTTTGCGAAAATGCATTGGGAAAAAGGCACGATGAACAATGTCGATTACGAAACGTACACCAATTTGTTCGAGGCGATGGTCATGACGCCGTATTTCCCGCATCCGGACTTGCTGATTTACTTGGAAGGTTCGATTGAAGATATCCTTTCCCGCATCCAGGAACGCGGCCGGGCAATGGAGCAGCAGACGCCGGTGGATTATTGGCAGGAAATGCATCAACGCTATGAAAGTTGGATCAATTCTTTCAACGGATGCCCAGTGCTGCGTTTGAACATCAATGATTACGATTTGATGAACGATCCGGATTGCTCCGAGCAGATTGTTGAGCGCATTGGCGGATTCATGAAACAAACTTCTATTCTACGCAAATGAAGAAACCCTTGAGCAGCAATGCTCAAGGGTTTCTTCATATTTCCCGGGAAATAAAAAAAACCGGAAAGCATAAGCTCTCCGGTACTCTATATCGAAATAATCAGACACATAGCATTTAAGAAAAATTCGTTACTTGCGTAACGAATCCAATCTCGAATTTATATGCGCGTGTAAATTCAAAATAATGGAGGAGGAAGAGGGATTCGAACCCCCGCGGGATTTGACTCCCCTGTCGGTTTTCAAGACCGATCCCTTCAGCCAAACTTGGGTATTCCTCCGTATTGGACAAGAACTAATTTATCATGGATGAATAATCGCTGTCAACCGTTTTTTGATTTTTTCTAAACTAATCGATAAAAATCGTGTAACAGTCAGCAGTTAGCCTGTTTAAAAAAAGAAATTGTTCTTGAATGAAGGTTACGGATTGATTTTTGGCTGATTAATTCGTATACTAGTAAATGCCGTGCTAGGTGGGAAGATAGCGGTGTCCTGTAACCTGCAATCCGCTTTAGCAGGACTGAATTCCTTTCTGAGGCTGTTTGTATGTAAGGTCTGCCTCTTGCACGTAGTGTTGACATCTGGGTCCTGCGCAATGGGATCCCATGAACCATGTCAGGTCCGGAAGGAAGCAGCATTAAGTGGAACATTCCATGTGCCGCGGGATCGCCTAGATCGAGCCAGCGACAAGGGTAACGCTTATGTGCAGCAGTCGAAGAAAGGTGCACGGCAATAATATGTAAATTCAAACCTGTCCGCTCTTGAGCGGGCAGGTTTTTTTATTGTTTTATTCACGGAATGGCTTTGTGTCAATCGGGGAAATCATTCAGAAAGACTGCTCTTTTATGGTATAATGATAGGACGAAAAATAGATTAATCAAAAGGAGAGAACAAGTTGGCGTATCAAGCTTTTTACCGTGTTTACAGACCCCAGTCCTTTTCCGACATGACAGGTCAGACGCATGTCAAACAAACCCTTCAAAACGCTCTCCTTTACAATAAGACAACACATGCTTATTTGTTTTCAGGACCGAGAGGAACAGGTAAGACCAGTGCAGCCAAGATCTTTGCGAAAGCATTAAACTGTGAGCAGGCTCCATCAGCGGAACCGTGCAACGAATGTGCTTCCTGCAAAAGCATCAACGAAGGGTCCAATACCGATGTCATCGAATTTGATGCAGCTTCCAATTCACGTGTGGAAGAAATGCGGGAAATTATTGAAAAAGTCCGCTTTTCACCCGCAAATTCACGCTTTAAAATCTACATCATTGATGAAGTGCACATGCTGTCGAACAGTGCCTTCAATGCGCTGTTGAAAACATTAGAAGAGCCGCCTGAACATGTGGTCTTCATTTTGGCAACAACAGAGCCGCACAAGCTGCCGTTGACGATCATTTCCCGCTGCCAGCGCTTTGATTTTAAATCGCATACGCAGGTAGACATCGTTTCGCGTATGGTGGAAGTGCTGACGGATGCACAAATTCCTTACAACGAACAAGTACTTAAAATAATTGCCCAGGCTGCGGCTGGTGGGATGCGGGATGCGCTTAGCCTGTTGGATCAAGTTGTGTCTTTCAGCGGGGACGAGATGACCGTTGAAGACGCTTTGCTCGTCACAGGCTCGATCAGCCAGGACATGTTCTACGGCATTGCGGAAGCGCTGCTTGCTAAGGACATCGGCCAGGCATTGACGCTGCTGGAACAATTGGTGCGTGACGGCAAAGATCCCGTGCGCCTGGTTGAGGATTTTATTACCTTCTTCCGGGACTTGCTGTTGATCCAGACTGCGCCGGACCTTCACGATATGTTGGAGTTGGCGACGCACGAAGCGCGCTTTGAGGAGCTGGCCAAGCGTTTTGAACCAGCCACGCTTTACACGTGGATTGATATTTTATCCAAAACCCAGCAGGAAATGCGCTTTTCAAACCATACAAAAATTTATATGGAAACCGCATTGCTGAAAATGGCGCAGGCAGATGTGCCGGTCCAAAGCACAGCTTCTGCGGTATCGCCTGAGCTGGAGGCCAAAGTTATTCAACTGGAAAACTTGGTGCGCGAATTGCAGCAGCAAGTAAAAAATGGTGCAGTGAGCGGGGCAGCGGCACCAGCACCGGCTGAGCAGAAAAAACGCCAGCGTGCGCAAAGCAGCTTTAAAATACCAACAGGACGCATTCAAGATGTCTTAAAAAACGCGACCAAAGCAGATATTCAAGCCATTAAAACCAATTGGGCAACAGTGATGAGCCAATTGCAGCGTTCGCATTCGGCTTTATTGAACGATGCTGAGCCTGTAGCGGCATCAGCGGATGCATTTGTGTTAAAATTCAAGTATGATATTCATTGCCAGATGGCTTCGGAAAACCAGACGTTTGCCGCAACATTCAGCCAGCTGCTGGAGCAGTATGCAGGCAAGGCTTATACGCCGGTTTTTGTTCCGGACGCCAGTTGGCTGAAAATCCGTGAAGAGTTTATTAAAAAGAGCGGATCGAAGGCAGGCACTGAAGAAAAACAGTCAGAGGCTGAAGAAGAAAATCCGTTTTCGGGTGAAGGAGCTGCAGCGGAAGAAGATCCGTTCATCTCTGAAGCCGAGCGTCTTTTCGGAAAAGACTTTGTCGAAGTTCATGACGATTAAAATGAAAATTCTAAGGAGGAACTAATTATGCGCGGTGGAGGAAATATGCAAGGCATGATGAAGCAAATGCAAAAAATGCAAAAAGAGATGGCGGTTGCCCAAGAAGAACTTGGAACATTGAAGTTCGAGGGAGCAGCTGGCGGCGGGATGGTCAAAGTTACTGTATCCGGCCACAAAGAAGTATTGGATGTTGTGTTGGATCCGACAGTAGTCGATCCTGAAGATGTTGAAATGCTGCAGGATCTTTTGATTGTAGCGACAAACGAAGCGTTCAAAAAAGCGGATGAACATGCGAATTCCACAATGGGGAAATTCACGAAGGGCTTAAATCTCCCGGGCATGTTCTAGGAGGTAAACCAGATGCATTATCCAGAACCGATTTCGAAATTAATGGAGAGTTTTATGAAATTGCCAGGGATCGGGCCGAAAACAGCGGCCCGGCTGGCATTTTTTGTGCTCGGCATGAAAGAAGATACCGTGCTCGACTTTGCGAAAGCACTTGTTGATGCCAAACGGAATTTAAGCTTCTGTTCAGTATGCGGCCATATTACCGATGTGGACCCGTGCCATATTTGCCAGGACCAGCAGCGCGACCGTACGACGATTTGTGTGGTTCAAGACCCGAAAGATGTAATTGCAATGGAAAAGATGCGCGATTACAAAGGCTTGTACCATGTCTTGCAGGGAGCCATCTCTCCAATGGATGGGATTGGACCAGAAGACATTAATGTGCCGTCTCTATTGAAACGTCTTCAGGACGAAGAAGTAGAGGAGCTCATTCTGGCAACAAATCCAACAATTGAAGGGGAAGCGACAGCGATGTACATTTCACGCCTCGTTAGACCTTCGGGAATCAAAACGACTCGGATTGCCCACGGGCTTCCAGTAGGCGGCGATTTGGAGTATGCCGATGAAGTGACTTTATCGAAAGCATTGGAAGGACGGCGCGAACTATAGTATAGAAGTAAGTGTCGCAAACCAAGCTTTTAAACTTCTTTTAAATGGGAAATATTCTGATTAATTATGTTTGGCATATAGTTGTCAGACAAGCTGGTATTTTTTTATATGATGAAAAAGAAATGGAGAGAAGTCAGGAGAAGTGGCTTTCTGAAGCCCTTCATTTGATTTCTTTTTCATTCTCTACTATAGAAGGAAAGTTGAATTCAGCGGTTAATGTTTTGGGAATATAATTTTATTTGCCAAAAGTGTTGACAGCAGGAACTATATGCTTTAATATCATAGGAGTCGTCAAGAACGACGCAACAACTTGAACCTTGAAAACTGAACAGCAAAACGTCAACAAACAGCAACGGCCGCGCAAAACGGCCCGCGCAAACTTACTGATCAGCGTATGCAGATCAACGAGCGAATCGCGCGTCGTTTAGACCGCGAAACGCCAGCAAGTATTTGAGCAATCAATACTACTCTATAATGGAGAGTTTGATCCTGGCTCAGGACGAACGCTGGCGGCGTGCCTAATACATGCAAGTCGAGCGGAACCATTG
>NZ_JBZDOJ010000011.1:0-48803 GCF_058268435.1 Planococcus sp. TJ-307 | reverse complement strand
TACGATAAATGTAAAACCCATTAATACAGAAAACAGGCTCAAAACGTTGGTAACACAGCGTTTTGAGCCTTTTCTTTTTGTCTTTTTTCGGCTACTCGCACAAAACTCGCACACTAGCTTCCAGCATAGGCTTTGAAAATCTCCCCGAAACGATTTTCCAACAGATCTGAAGCTTCTTTTTTCTTCTTACTGGAAACATGCGTATAAATGTTCCGAGTGGTCTTGGCATTTACATGGCCGACCCGTTCCATAATGATGTGAAGTTCCACTCCTGCCTCTGTCAGCATCGTCACATGGGTATGGCGCAGAATGTGCGGACCTTCAATTTTAGAAAGACCAGCCTTCTCACAAAGCCGTATGCAACGTTTGTAGAGAACCCGAGGTGAATAGGGGAACCCATTCTTTGGACGGGTAAAAACGTAGCTCTGATCGTGGTAATCATCCGTCAGCAGCTGGTACTTCATTTTGTTCTCCGATTGTTTCCGTTTCACTTGTTTCAACGTCGCGAGGATGTTGTCATCGATATCAATGGTCCGAATCGAATCCAAGGTTTTCGGGGGTGTTACCTGGTACGATCGATAGCCTTTGATGTTCTCCATCGTCTTGGTGATCCGCAGCGTTTTGTTCTCGAAGGAAATGTCACTCCATTTAAGCGCACACAGTTCCCCGACACGCATTCCAGTGAATGCCAGCAGCAAGAACCAATCCTGGTCGTGAATGAGCCCGTGCGTCCGTGTGGCAGCTAAAAATTGCATCAACTCGTGCTCTTCGAAAAACTTTTCCTTCAGTTCTGTGTTTTCGATTTCTTCCACGGTCTGACGTCTCTTAGGGATTACGGTATTGGTCACCGGGTTATCTGAGCGCAAATTAATTTGACAGGCGAATTGAAAGATAAAATTTGCGGTGACTCTGGCATGGACCAATGTAGACTTCGATTTCTTTTTTGAGAATAAGTCGGTAAACACATTCTGGATCGTTTGATGCGTGATTCGTCCAATCGCCAAATCTCCAATATACTTGTTCAGTAGATTGATGGATGAATTGCGGCTGACCAGTGTATTGTTTTTGACGCCCGTTAACTTGTACGACTCAAACCACTGCATAGCAAAATCCCTGAACAACAAATTATTTGCCTTCTTTTCATCTATACCGGAATTCAACTCGTTCAAAGCCGTTTTTACTTTCTGCATGGCTACTGATTTCTTATCGGATTGTTTTCGCACAGCATTTCGTTTATTCGTGATGGGATCCCTCGGACCTTCTGCATAGCATTCCCATTTCCCGTTAGCTAATTTCCTGCATTTCATCGCACACACTCCTCCGGTTCACCATAGCATCCAAAAAGATAGAGTGATGGTCTTTTATAAAGGCATTCACATTACATTTGGTCGTTTTTGGGTCACTTTGAGCCATCAATGGTCGTATTTCGTTTCGAAAGCTTCTTCAGGCAATGGATTTCCGAAAGAATCGCTATACCCTTTAACTTCACCTACCAGTTGCCCATCAACCTTGTGGATCTTCTTGAAGACAGGAAAGACACCAGGGAACTCCTTTTGCTTATCGCTCAATTCGCTAAACAAGATGTACTCTTCTTTTTTCATCCTCAACCACTCCTATCCATATTGAAAATTAGCAAGATACTGACGCAGCCGTTTTTCGGCAAACCATCGTTCGACTCCAAATGTCTCCATAATCATCCACACAGCTTCTTTTTCGTAGTTCGGCAACTCCATCTTATCCAGCATGAAGGTGGGGATACAGAGGTGCTGTGAGAAGTTTTCAGCCTTCCATTCCTGGTATTCGCGCATAGACAAGGGAATGATGGCTTGGTTTCCGGCATGCCAGAGGGCATGGCATAACTCATGTCCGAAATCTTGCCATTGTTCATCCGGTGATTGGCGGCTATCCAAAAATATATGGCCATTCATAAACATTGCATCATGCGGAGCATAGCTAATTGTCAATCCTAAGCGAGCGTAGATATTTTCGATCATCAATTGGTGTGGTTGATAAATGTCAATGCGATTCAGTAGTTTTGTAATGTAATCTTCCAAGTTATTGTATGTATTAGCCATTTTATACCTCCTTATTAGAACGTTTGTTCTATCTAAGGGTACAAGAAAAACCCGCTTTTGGGAAGCGAGTTCTTCAAAGAACTTCATATTAAGTGAAGATTTATTAAAGTTTAATGATTTGAACGCCTTTAATTCAATATCTGTTGTGCTATAGCAATTCCGACAGCAGTGATTATTGCTGCGCCACCTAATACCCAAGTAATAGTATTGTTTCTAGCGTTCTTTTGTGCTTGAACTAGTTCAGTTTTAAATTGATTGAGCTTTAAATCTGAATCGCGATTTAGCTCAGATTTAAGAAGTTCTATTTTCCCACCAATCGAAGTCGACAAATTAGTTATACTTCCATCGAGTTTTGTATTTTGGTTGCTTATTGCACCTTCGATTCTAGAAGTAAGATGATCGAGTTTTTCAGATATTAGATTTTCATTCGCACTAAAACGCTGATCAATAGACTTTTCAAGTGAATCGATGCGCTGATCAGTATATTCTTTGGACGTAATTTCCATACTTCTCACCTCGAATCCCTTTTGTTTTAGTATATCATCAGCTTGTAATAGTGAGCCACGATAACCCTTGAAATTATTATGAGCTTCGATTTTAATTACTTTATCGGCCATGAAATCACCTTATTTCTTGAAATCTATTTTAGAACTGAATAATCTATTATCCCTATTACTTAACATCATGTTAATGTCTAATGCATCCCCGGCTTCAGCTTCCGAATAACAGACATCAAGAGAGTAGTAGTTTGAAATGAAATCTTCTTCTGCATATATGTTGTAAACCGATAAATCAAAAACTATGCGAAGCGTTAGAGAATTTTCTTCGTTGTCAATTTCTATAAAATGTTGTGCTGAGGATACTATTTCAAAATCTTTTCCACCATTATAATAAGTTAAGAAAATATAAATATAGAAATCACGATTAGGATGTTCTTGTTCTACAGGTGAAATTAAGTATTGTAATCCATTTATTTCAAACTGAAAATCAACTTCTCTTTTTTGATCTTCTTTTGAAATATTCATCCAAACTCTGCTTATACCAGGTTTAAAATCCCACGACGACATTTGCTCACCTCCATAAAGATTTAAAAGAAAATACTGCTTAAAAGTAGAGAGAAAAATTTATTCAACATAAGATTGTAAATCAAATCGCTCTTCTTTCCCCATTGGGCCAGTTGATGTATCAACAGATCCATTTTCCACTTTCCAAGGACCGGTCATTATAACAGTAATGTTTTCAGGTAAAGATTCATCTTGTAAAGGAATAATATGGTATCCCTGTTGCGCTACTTGCCCGTAATAAGTCCCGACTATAGGATTATTACTCATTAATCCAGATGCTGCGGAAACTTGCTCCTTTGTATCAGTAATAATAGTCATTTCACCATTGTAATCAACATCATATTCATTAGTATTTTCAGTTTCTGTAATTGCCATAATCGCTCTAACTGTTTCTTTCTCTTCAAATTCATATAGGTATTCTTCGTTTGGCCGGAAATCTACTAGATAAAATGTTGTTTTAACTTGAAAGCCATCAAAATCTAATGGGATGCTTCCGCCTTCGTCACTATTTATCTCACGTTGGTAAGACTCCTCAGTGCCGAAATATGAAATTAAATCCATCTGACCTTCAGGGAAATCAATTGTATCTTGAACCACGACTTCTTCCTCTTTTTCTTTCTCTTCTTCTTTTTCTTCTGAATTACTATCAGTCGGTACTTGAGATTCAATTTCTTCGCTAGTTTCTTCTGTTTGATTGTCTTGAGTTACAGTTTCTTCAGTTACTGGAGACTCAGTAGAAGCGCTTTCTTGAATATCATCATTTCCGCATCCACTTAAAAGCAAAGCTAAACTTATTCCGAATACATATATACTTTTTTTCATATTGTCCCCCTAATTTTTTATAGACCTGACTTATTTTCCTTCGTCTTTCTTTTCTTCATAACTTTATCCACTTCATAAGCAACTTCGAGCCGTTCCATCATATCCAGTATGTTATCACTTTTGTTTTTAAAAAAGAGCGCATCTTCGTTGATTGCCCAGTCTAATACTTCCTGTTGGTAGGAGGAGAGGTTTTCGTAGTCATCTCGGCTGACACCTATCTGATCGTAGGTAAAGAGGCTTTGCGGTTCGGGGTCTTTGGCTTTTTCTTCTCTACCTAATAAATAATCTAAAGATACATCAAAATAGTCAGCTATCTTAATGAGAGTATCGTAATCCGGTTCTCTTTGCCCTTGTTCATACATAGCATATGTCGTTCTAGCTACACCTATTATCTTAGCGAAATCTGATTGTGTTATTTTCCTTCTGGATCTTAATGATTTCAAACGATGCGAAAGCATATCATCACCCCTTAATAGTTAAATTATACCTACACAATGTGTGTAATGAAATAAAATACACGAAATGCGTATTTATGTATTGACTTGTCACGTAATGTGTACTATTCTAATAACAAGAAGTACACGAAACGTGTATAAAGGAGGGGTGACGATGAGAGAGTGGCTGAAGAAAAAACGCATTGAAGAAGGTCGAACTCAGGAACAGGTAGCCAAAGACTCTGCAATAGCTCGTACTACTTACGCAATGATTGAACAAGGTGAAAGAGATCCAAGTGTAACCGTAGCTGCCAATATTGCAGAAGCATTGAACTTTGAATGGACGCTTTTTTTTGAAAACAAAGTACACGAAACGCGTAGTAAAAAGCGAGTGGCCGTCTAAGAAAGGAGAGGGTTAGATGAAGGAACAAAAACAGTTAATATCAGCGGTTATAGAAAACCATGAGATTCAGTCAGCCACTCGAAGTATGACTTTGAATCTCACAATTTATTCACAGGAATTGAAAGGTGTGGAGCCTTACAACTTCTTATACAACGAAATTGAACAATTTCTAAAAGATAGAGGTTACTATCCTGGTTTAAAGACCTAACTTTTTAAGTACCATCGTTTTAGCTACTTCAGAAAGGACTGATAGTGAAGTTCCGGCAACTTTAGCAGTTATGCTCTTAGTGTTTTTCCAGACTTCTGGATCTCGAATATTGTCGAGCAACTGATGTCCATCATATGTGATAGACTCCAGAGCCGCATCGACTAAGCCAAACTCTGCATTAAAAATATGGCCATTGATTAATTTAGCTTCATGGAGCTTTGCGGCTGTATATAAGATTTGATCGAAACTATAAGAATCCCCAAAATGTTGCTCATAAAAAATCGATAAAATTTCAGAACGATTCATTTCTAGATGCTCTTCCATTTTCAAAAGAAGATCTCTAACACAATCTTGATCAAGTTTCATGATATCACCTCCCATCAACTACATTTTACCAGTTGGTTCGGGAGAGTGCGGTAACAACAGGAAATATTAAACTCATAAAACTTTCGTTCTCAGTTTTTAATTAGAAAATTTTGAATAAAAAATAGGAGGAATTGGAATGACTGTTCATTGCACAAGCGAAGAGCAAACGAATTTGTTATTGAAGAGTGGGTGGAAGCTCAACGATGTTAGAAGCTCCACACCCACTGATGAGGGATTTGTTTACATTCTGATCAAGTCTTAAAGACTAATGCCGTCGTACTTGTTATCTTCATCAACCAAAGATGCTGCAACATCTTTTGGTAATCCTAAAGAATAGCTATGACTATCATAGCCTGGCACTTCACCTCTACTGAATCCAGAGGACAAAAGAATCCATCCTTTTCCAAGGAGTCTATTTACTTCTATTTCACTGGTAGTTTCTTTTACTCGAACAATATCAGCGTATTCCATTTACTCACCTCCCATCCATAAAGGATAGGAAAATTATAACAAAGAAAAGAGGAAGAAAAATGAATGAGTTGATTCCCACAACGCAAAGCGAAGCCGGTGAGATTACTTTAAGTGGTCGTGATCTTCACGATTTTCTAGAAGTCGGAACTCAGTACACAAAATGGTTTGAGCGAATGACTGATTATGGATTTGTTAAAGGAATTGATTATTTATTGGTTAGTCAAAAAAGACAGACCAATAATCCAAGAAATCCTTTTACTGAACAATTGGACCACCAAATCAAACTCGACATGGCCAAAGAAATTGCAATGATTCAACGCTCAGAAAAAGGCAAAGAAGCTCGTCAGTATTTCCTGCAGCTTGAGAAGATGTGGAACAGTCCAGAAATGGTCATCAAAAGAGCAATGGACTTCCAACAGCAGAAAATCATCCATCTCGAAACACAGATTACTGAAGACAAGAAATATACCGATTTCGGGAAAGTTGTCAGCTTAAGTGACGGAGCAATCAACGTTGGAGCTTTCGCCAAAATAATGTACGACAAGCATGGCGTTAATATCGGCCGCAACAAGTTAATGTCTTGGCTTCGCGAAAACGGGTTTTTGATTAAACAAGAATGTCGAGAAAAGAACTTCCCTAAACAACATTACATCGAACGTGGATGGTTCAGACTGGCGCCAACAATTATTAAAAGAACGAACGGTGATGTGCAAGGTGGCACCACATTGATTACAGGTAAAGGTCAAGTGGAATTGGCAGACCTTTTGATTAAAGAATTTAGCAAAGTCGGAGTTTAAAAAGAAGAGGGCGCGAGGGACGCCCAGGAGGAGTGAAGAGGATGGAACAAACAGTTTTGATAACGATGTCGGCTGAGGATTTCCGAGCAATCGTGAGGGAGGAAGTTGCACTGGCAACGAAGCACTTACAGCCGAGGAATGAGCTGCCATTGTTCTTAACGGTGAAGGAAACAGCGGAGCTTTTGAGGATTAGTGATTCCAAGATGTACGAATTGATGGGACGTACGGACTTTCCGGTATGTCGAGAAGCCGGTGTGAAAATCTACTCAGACGAATTGCTCTCTTGGATTGAAGCAAATACTCAAGGTCTCCAAAAGAAGAAGCGAACTTTGTCTGTAATTTAATTATACCAAGACCGCTTGGAAACGGCGGTCTCCATCAAGACAACTTGCAAGTGAAATGTGAAGAAAAAAGAGAGAGGGAGATTGAAATATGAAAAAGTCACAATTAACAAATGCCATGCGCGAAATGAGACAGGGGCAAACACAAGAGCAATTAGCAATGAATCTAAACGTAAACCGCGAGGCAATATCCAAGTACGAGAACGGGCGCACTAAAATTCCTGCTGATATAGCTGCGGCAATGATGGAGCGAAAAGAAAATCCTTGGTTCGCTCTAGCGATTAGAAATGAATACACCAAAACTGGCCCATTGCGATTGAATGGCCCGAACGTAGATTTGCATCGTTCCAGTGTACGAGAAAAGACCTTAGAAGAAGTAGGAGAGCTCATAGCTTGTCTGACGAAATTCAGTTTTGCAAAACCTTTAAAAAACTTATCGGAGTGGGAAAAACCTGAACTACATAACTTACTGGAAGAGGCGGTTGAAGCCATTACCGGTTTGGAGCATTTAGTCGCTGTTGTTTGTGAAGAAGCGAATATCAGCTACACAGAAACCTGGCAGAAGCATCACACACAGTTAAGAGCGAAAGGCTATATCCAATAAGAAGGGGTGAATAGATATGGAATTCAGTGATCCGGCATACCTTTTAGGAACGATGGTTTTTGTTTCATTTATCAGCCTAATGGTTGGCATTCACGTAGGCAGCATTAAAAATGAACACAAAAAAACCGACTGACGGCAAGGTCAGACGGCAATTACTACTCTGTGAATCAAGTATATACGAGGGCCATGGCTCTCGTCAATAAGCTCAGGAACGGTTTGGTTGGCCGTGAGTAATTCCTCGTCCTGAGTTTATTGATGGGACTCACTCCATCAGAAAGAGGTGAAGAAATGGAATGTCCATATTGTGAAGAAGAGTTGAATTGCCACGATTACTACGGTTTTGGAAATCCGTTTGGGCCTCAATTTGTAAAGCAGGGCGATGTTTACAAGTGTGATAACGAATCTTGCGAAATGTATGAAGAACACTTCTATACAGACAGTCAGGATGAATTGCACGAGGGTTATCCCTGCTAAATAAAACCGAAAGGAAGTGAATACATGACAGCGCACAGAAAAGCGACATTCAGCTTAGAACAGTTTGACCGGTCAACCAAGATGCAACAGATCCTACAACTAGTAAAAGCATCGAAGGAAGCAGGAAATCAGCACACGGTATTCTCTTTCCATGAACTTGGCACATCCAGAGAAGGCATTTTTATCATAACGCTACTGGAAATTAAGGGTTATAAGGTTGATTTGGGAGATAACGAAATCATTGTGAAGGAGGCGAATCCGAATGGGTGAATTTGCAGAAATGATGTTGGAAGGCGTCTTTTGCGAATCATGCGGTTGTTTTATTAATGCAGAAGCCGTTGGACATCCTCAAAAATGCGAAGACTGTTTTGAAGATGAATTGATTGAGGCAGTCAACACAAAAACCGTGACGTTTGTTCGTGAAATTAAATAAACCGGATGCAGAAGCAACCGGCTCACCGTCTCCATGTGGCGTGGAACGACTAAATAAAAAATATCTGTGCTAATTATAGCACGAATCTCAGGAGGAGACTACATGAAACAAGTACGCGTAAATCGACTCACCTTAACCAATTTTAAAGGCGTCAAAAGCTTCTCAGTTGATATGAACGGCTCAGACGCTTTCATCTACGGAGACAATGCAACAGGGAAAACCACCTTGTTTGATGCCTTCCTTTGGCTGCTGTTTGACAAAGACAGCCAGAATAAAAAGGATTTTGAAATCAAGACCTTGCAGGACGGTGTTGCAATTCCAATGTTAGACCACGAAGTCGAGTGTGGATTACTTGTGGATAACCAACCGGTTACCTTGCGAAAAGTCTACCGCGAAAAATACACCAAGACTCGAGGATCTGCAACGGAAGAGTTTTCCGGTCATGAAACCAATTACTTTATTGATGGCACGCCGTTGAAGAAAACGGAATACAACAAACGGGTGCAGCTGCTCATGGAAGAAGAGCACTTCAAATTGCTGACATCTCCGACTTACTTTAATGAGCAAGTGAAATGGCAGGACCGCCGCAGAATTTTACTCGAAGTATGCGGTGACGTATCGGACGATGATATCTTTGCTTCCAATAAAGAGCTACAGGGACTGAAATTGATTCTGAGAGGCAAAACCTTGGATGACTTCAAAGCAACTGTGAATAGCCGTCGCAAGACGATTAATGAAGAATTAAAACGGATTCCGATTCGCATCAATGAAATCCAGAAATCAATTCCAGAAGAAGAAGGTAACCTTCCGGAACTGCGTACAGAAGTAGATAACCTGGACTCGGAAATTGAAGAGCTGCAGGCTCAGGTTAGTTCCATCAAAAATGGCAATGCTGTACTCGCCAAGAAAGGCGAACTACAAAAGGTCGAAATGGAAATCCAGAATCTAAAACGAGATTTGGAAAGTGGATCGAAAGAAGAAGTGTATCGTTTGCGAGCGAAGCTCCAGGAAGAACAGTCTCATCTTCAAACATTCCAATCTCGAAAACTTTCGGCCGAAAACCAACAGCAATATAAACAAGATCAACTACAGCGTGTGGAACAAAATATATTTAATCTGCGAAATCGTTGGCAGGAAAGAAATAAAGAAGTATTCACTCATGAAGTCGCATGTGAATGTCCTTCATGTGGTCAGGAGCTTCCTGAAGAGAAGGTTCAATCAGCGAAGGAAAAAGCACTGGCACAATTCAATGCTCGTAAATCAACAGATTTAGGAAACATTCAGGAAGAAGGTAAACGCGGCACCGCTGAAAAGGAAAAGTATGAAGTTGAGGTCGCTCGTCTGCAAAAGGAAATTGATGATTTAAGCGGACCGATTGCCGACAAAGAAAAAGTTATCGAGGAAATTAAAACCGAACTACACGAAACAGAAAATACTGTTAAGAACATCTTCAAGGATTCTAAATATCTTGAGCTTACAGATTTACATGAGAATCTTCTTGGCGACATTGCGGATTTGAATGAACGCGCAGAAGATGCTGCCGGATCCATAGGTGATGAAATCGCTGAAAAGAAAGAGAAGCGCTCAGAATTGAATGCAGAAATTGCTCGTTACGCGAATGTGGGAGCATTGAAAAAGCGGATTCAAGATCTGATGGACCAGGAAGAACAACTGGCTGCCGAGTACGAAAAGCTGGAGCATCACCTATTCCTTTCAGAAGAGTTTACACGAGCGAAAGTAAGCATCATCGAAGACAAAATCGCTGCCAAATTCAAATACGCACGCTTCAAACTGTTTGAAACTCAAATCAATGGCGGGCTGCAGGAAGTCTGCGAAACGACGTTTGAGGGTGTGCCTTATGGTTCTGGATTGAACAATGCATCCAAGATTAACATCGGATTGGACATCATCAATACCTTATCCGAGTTCTACGGCATCCAAGCACCAATATTCGTCGACAACGCTGAGGCCGTTACGAAACTGGCTGAAACAGATTCACAACTGATCAGCCTGATTGTATCGGAGAAAGACAAAGCACTCCGCATCGAAACGACAAACTTAAAGGAGGCTATCTGATGCCACTTAAAACCTTCTATGAAATTAACGTAAGTGGTCTCCCGGTATACGAAAAGTTTACTTCTTATCCTTCTGAAGAGGAGATAGAAAAGGAAATCTATAAACGTTTTCCTAACGGGTACATTTACGACCAATACGCCAGACAGAACATCTATCCAAAAGTTCAAATTAATAAGTTCTACAAACTAGATCAGGAAGAGGAGATTTAATATGACAAATCAACCACAACATACGCAAGGCAATCTGCCTGCTGAATCAAACAAACAAAACGCAATGGTGACCAGGGTCGCTGAAAAGGTTCAGAGCATGGTTGAAAACAATCAAATTAATATCCCTGAAAATTACTCTATTGTTAACGCGGTCCAAGCGGCTTACTTCAAATTGACAGAGGTGGATTTCAAGAAGAAAACCTCATTAATCGACAGCGCAACAAGAGAGAGTGTCGCTTTCTCGTTGCAGGACATGGCAATCCAAGCACTGAGTGTTGCTAAAAATCAAGGTTACTTCATCGTGTACGGCGACAAGATGCAGTTCATCCGTTCTTATCACGGTACACAGGCGGTTATCAAGCGAATGCAGGGTGTAAAAGACATATGGGCCAATGTTATCTGGAAAGGAGAAGAGTTCGAGGTAGCGTATAACGAACGCGGTCAATTGGCTTTTAAATCACACCAAGTGAATTGGAAAGCCGCAACAGGAATTAAAGAAGATATAGAAGGCGCTTATTGCATTATCGAACGTGATGACGGCGTACAGTTCTTGACCGTTATGACGATCGAAGAAATTAAAACGTCGTGGTCTCAATCAAGTATGGCAACGGTTCAAAACAAGTACCCGCAAGAAATGGCTAAACGGACAGTTATCAATCGCGCAGCTAAAGCATTCATCAACACTTCTGATGATAGCGATTTGTTTATCGGTGCAATTAATCGAACCACTGAAAATGAGTTTGAGAACGAGCGCAGAGAAATAAATCCAGAGTATGAAATCAAGCAAAATGCCAACACTGAATCACTTGATGTTAAGCCGGAAATTATTGAGTCACCAAAAGCTGAGAAGAATGCAGAAATCAAACAGGAGAAAGAGCCTGAGCCAGTCGGAACTGCAACTGCAGAAGAAGACGCTCCACCGTTCTAATGATTGAAATCACCACACTTGCAACAGGATCGAAGGGGAATTGCTACTACATCACAGATGGCCAAACGCCCCTTCTCCTGGAAGCAGGAATCAAGTTTCGAGACATTCAACGGAAGTTGAACTTCCAGACACGGAATATTCAAGGCTGCTTAATCACACACGAACACAAAGATCACTGCAGTGGCGTTCCAGAGGTTCTGAAAGCCGGCATCACCTGTTACCTATCCAATGGCACAAAAGACGCCCTAGGCATCGAGCATCATCGAATCAAGGCTGTCGAGAATAAGAAACAATTTCAAATTGGCACTTGGACCATCTTGCCGTTTGATGTGCAGCACGATGTCTCTGAACCATTCGGATTTCTACTGGTCAATACGGCCGGTGACAAGCTGCTGTTCGCTACAGATACCTATTACATCAAATATCGCTTCCGTGGATTAACGCACTTGATGGTTGAGTGTAACTACTCACAAAAGATATTGGACGAAAACATTTTATCCGGGAGAACACCAGAAGTTTTGAGGAAGCGATTGATGCGATCCCACTTTTCTTTAGAGAACATTAAAGAGTTTTTGAAGGCAAATGACTTATCGGAGCTGCAGGAAATATGGTTGCTTCACCTATCGGATTCCAACAGTAACGAGGAACAGTTTCGAAAAGAAGTAGCGGAGCTGACTGGGAAGATGATTTATATACCGTAATGAGTTGAGGAGGCGCAAGGGATGAGCAAGTACAGACAAGTGCAAGTCAGTTTTTGGCAAGATGCGTTCGTTCTGGATCTAACACCGGAGGAAAAATACTTTTACATCTATCTCATGACCAATAGCAAATCAACACAGATTGGCATCTATGAGCTACCGAAACGAATTATTGAGACAGAGACTGGTTATAACCGCGAAACTGTCGAGAAGCTATTACAACGCTTTGTTGATTATCAAAAGATTGACTATCACGAACCTACAAAGGAAATCTTCATCTTCAATTGGGCGAAATACAACTGGAACAACAGCCCGAAAGTGGTTGCCAGAGTCCAGATGGAATTGAAGGAAGTAAAGCACAAACCATTCGCTCTAAAGTATCTCGAATTAGCCAATGAAGTTAAATCGGATACTGTATCGATACAGTATCAAAGGGCTACCGATAGTCCCGAGATACTCAGCCGTAAAGAGAAAGAGAAAGAGAATGATAAAGAGAAGGATAAAGAACAACAACAAACAGAAGAAACACCAAAAGAAAAAGTAGCGGTCGCTGCTGATGCTCCTGGAATGGCTTTCCGTTTCTATGAAGAAAACATTAGCCATTTGGTACCGCATATTGCTGAACGAATTTCCATCATGATTGATGAATCATCTGAGGAGTTGGTTCATGAGGCATTGAAACGTTCAGTCGAAGCCAATGCGCGAAACAAAATGAATTATGCCGACACGATCCTAAAGACTTGGGACTCTCAGCGAATCAAGACACTTGCTGATGTGATAGCTGCAGACAATGAAAACGAACGACGGAAGCGAGGGAACCCGAATGGAACCACTCCAAAACATCATGCAGGATCTCCTGACGAAGAATGGGACGGAATCTCACTCTGAAGGCGTTCGGTGCGAACATTGCAATGAAATTGTTCCGCCGCTTGAAATCGATGTCTTAGGAAAGACTCGCTGGGTGCAGCCTATCTGTAAATGTGAAGCGGATATTCAGAAGGCTGAACTCGAGACATTTAAGAATGCACAGCGTGAACGAGAGGTGCGGGAATTATTCTCCATCAGTGAACTGGGCAAACGGTTTGAGGAATCCGATTTCGCCAATTTCGATTCTCGTCCGGGTGCAGAAAACGCGGAAAAGATTGCTCGGCACTATGCCGATCACTTCGATGAGTTTGGTCTCGAATCCATCTTGCTTTGGGGCGTGCCAGGCAATGGGAAATCACACTTAGCCGCAGCTGTTCACAATCAATTGCGCAAACAAGCAAAAGTCGTGGTCTTTGTCTCGATGCCGGATCTGTTGAAGAAAATCAAGAATACCTTCGACAAAGGCAATACCGACAGCGAAGAGAAAATCTTGAAGGCGTTGAACATCTGCGACTTGCTGATCATTGACGACATTGGCGCAGAAAAAACAAGCGAATGGGTGCAGGAAATTCTTTTCTTGATCATTGACAACCGGTACCGTCGCAACAAGCCGATTATGGCCACTTCCAATTTGGAACCCAAGTTTTTAGAGGGGCAGATTGGCAAACGTTCTTATGACCGCATCTTAGAAATCTCGCAACCGATTGAAAACAAAGCGACCAGTTACCGGCGGCAAGTTGCCAAAGGACGCTTATCGAAGTTTGATGACTTACTCAAAAAATAGGAGGAATCCCAATGAAAACAAGCGATGATCCAATCAAGCAACGTGAATACATCTTGAATCAGATTGTGATAACAGCCGGCAGCTGGCAGGCAACAGGCTGCAAGGATGAAGCACTGGAGAAGCAATTCGACTCTTTGTTGTCTCAGCTGCATCCGACTCGGAAAACAGCACTGGCTATTCTTCAGCAGCATTTAGCGATGGAAGTAGCTGCATAAGTATTATTCAAAAAACTAATGAAAAGAGGAAATATCATGACAAAAACTATCGTAAACATGGATACATTCGCAAACGGTGCAGTTCAGGAACGTTTGAATTTGGAACTAGCAAAAGCACTTGAAAATATCGCAGATTTGAATACAGATCCAAAGAAAGCGCGCACGGTCCAGTTAAGTATCAAAATTACACCAGCTGAAAACCGACAGACAGCTGCAGTTGATGTAACTGCCAAGACTACACTCGCTCCAGCTAAAGCAATTCCGGCAACCATCATCTTGGACAAAGATTCAAACGGCAAGCCAACTGCGAAAGAGCTGAAAAGCAGCATTCCTGGACAAACGTATATCAACGAAAGTGGTCAAATTGCGACGGACACTGGAGATGTCATTCCAGAGCCTGAAAAGAAAAGTAAGCCAGGCAATGTTGTTGGATTCAAATAAACACCATATAAATTGAATAAAAAACCAAAAACAGAAAAGAGGAAATCAAATGTTAAAAGAATTACTGCAATACTTCAAGGAACACAACCGCCCGGAGACAGTGGAAGCAAATGGTCATATCTATTCAACTCGAAGCCTGGATCGTTTGGACAAAGAAAGCCCGGTCAATTCAATTAAAGTTCGAAGCTTAACTGGCTTGTTGGATTACATCAAATCAGATTTTGATACAGATAGAAAATTCATGATTCACGTTGAAGGTCCTCAACAGGTATATCTGTACGATGCACTGAACGATGAAGGAGATCGTCGCTGCTACGTAAAAGCGCATGCTTTATTGCCGGACATCAACTTCAATTCGTACATGGATATTGAACGCTTCATTATCCAGACACAAGCGAACTTTATTCAAAACGATCATACAGCCAACTTATTGCGATTTGTCGGTTCGATTTCCGAACAGGACAGCAAAGAAACAAAAGACAATGGCGTCACGCAATCGGTGGTTGCGAAAACGGGAGTTGCGACAGTAGAAGAGGTCAACGTGCCAAATCCAGTGCTATTACGCCCATTCCGTACATTCGTTGAAGTACCACAACCGGAATCATCTTTTATCCTGCGTTTACGAAACGGCCCAGCTGCTGCCTTGTTTCAAGCTGACGGCGGTGCATGGGAACTAAATGCAATGCACAACATCGAGGAGTATTTATCCGAATCACTCTCCGATGAAATCACTGAAGGAAAAGTGTTTATTGTCTCATAACTAATTGAAGGCCGTTTAAGAGTTGGTAGTTCTAAACTTTTGCGGCCTTCTTATAAAAATTTTTTTAACCACCAACTACCAATTTTTTCTTTTAAAAAAGGTGATAACGCCAAATGATTGGAAAACACTTGAAGGAGGACGGGGCATGAAACATTCACATGTACACATGGGCTTCTGGATTGATGAGTTAAAGGGTTATGGCATCGAGCATGGACCGAATGGAGAACCACTTGAGAAGATGGATTATTACGATCTCAGAGCGCTGCTGGTGAAAACTCACTTACAGTTGAATATCGAAATTAAGTCGAGTCCGTGGTTCTGATGGGTGGCAGGGTGCATTGGTTTTATCGCTTTGAAAAGGGACAACGGATCTGGCAATACGGCCGTTATCGTCCGACGGGAGTTCAGTGGATGTTGAGGAACGGCTGGCGATTGTTTGAGTGGGAGGATGAGAAATGATGGATGTGCACGAAATACCTGAAAATCAAATGGACATCTTCGAGATGCTGGAAGTCATTGAAGAAGCAACTGTTGAAACCTTTAATCCTTCTAAAGCCAATTGGCATGCAAATTCAATAGTTCCTAGCCAACTGCAATGCACTGTGCTCGGCATCATTCCAGAGAACGTTCTGGAGCCTAGGGAACGGATCTACAGCGACAATGACTGGGGCGATCAGCAAGATGCTTGGTGCGCTTACGTCTGGAGCATTGCACAAATGATTCCTTATAAAGAACGCGCTGAGAATGACATCAACGGTTGGCAGGCTGCTATGAAAACGTTTGTTGAGGTTCGAGATAAGAAAGAGCCGATCAAGTTAGAAATATCGGAGACCTGGGCGGATAAATTTAAAGACATGGAAGTGCTGGAGTATTTATAGGTATCGCACTTTTGATGGAAAAGGAGTGTTAGATGATGGATGAAAAATACTTAATCATTTGTTTGCGGCATGGCAATTGGGAAAGGTACGACAATCTTGTATTTTGGGGGAAAAACAGAAGTGGTTATTACTCTGACTTGTCAAAAGTTGGTCTATACACCAAAGAGGAAGCCACAAAGCTTTGTGATGCAGGCGATTGTTTTATATCAATTGACAAAATCGGGATTACAAAAGAAATGTTTGAATCTATTAATCCAGCAATCGAAATTAAGGTTAAGAAAACAGTTGAGATATGCAACTATGTCAACACTTTCGTAAGGATTATGAAAAATAAAGACCTTTTGAAATACGGAGCTTAATCAACGTTCGCACAGTATGTGCAGTTGATGGAAACGGGGTGAAGGAATGAAAAACTGGATAGAGTTTAGTTTTCTACAGAAAAACGCATATTGCAGTATTGGAAAAGGTTCAGTAGTAACTGTAAATGGCGAAAAACATATGGTTAAGCGCATAGATAAAATTATCTTGCTTGATGAAGCAGTAAAAGAGCCTAATACAGTACAGATATACGCCAGGGGCATTAAATTACAATAGCTGAAAAATTGATGGAAAAGGGAGTTGGAAAAATGACTGATTGCACACACCCTTTGTATTTCACGATTGATGATCGTGACGGCTTTAGATTAGATATTTGCGTAGTTTGCGAAGAAGAATTTCCGGCAGTTGAAGAAGAGTAGATGGAAACGGAGGGATTAAGTTATGAAAAATGTATTCGTTATTAGAACAGATGATGACAACTTTCAATCAGCAGTAGACCAATTTTTATCTAAACATTGCGACAAGTACGGATTAACGGCAGTTGTTTATGAAATGGATGAACTAGGCGGAGAAAAAGTTATGAAAGTTGTAAATGAATAGTCCGCCCAAAAAGCGCGGAAAGGAGGGACAAACTATTGATTAAAATACTTGAGCTATTCGGTGGCATTGGCGCTCCGAGAAAAGCACTGATTAATCTGGGTATTGATCATAAATCAGTTGATTATGTAGAAATCCAAGAGAATAGGGTCCGAGCTTACAACGCTCTGTACGATCATAGACACAAGCCTCAATCAGTGGTTGATTGGAATTTACGCCCAGACATATTGGTTCATGGAAGTCCATGCCAGGACAACTCCAGAGCGCAATACAGCAGTAACATCGATAAAGACAAAAAGAAGCGTGGATCCGCAGAAGGAAGTGGCACCAGAAGTTCCCTGATGCACGAAACCATAAAGATCATTCGTAACATGGGTGAATGGAAACCGAAAACAGTCATCTGGGAGAACGTCACCGGCGTTCTTGATAAAAAATCTATTGGTGCATTTAATCATTATCTCGAACAGCTCAATGAACTAGGTTATCAAAGTAGTTTTGATGTTCTGGATGCCAGGGACTTTGGTGTTCCGCAAGCGAGAGAAAGAGTTTTCTGCGTATCGACACTCAATCGGCCTTTCTACTTCGGCCATCTTCAACGGAAGTCTATGCGTCCTATATCCGATTTTTTAGAATCAAACGTTACAGATCCGAAGTATCAAATCAATATTCCTTCGATGTTGAACAAGATTGAGGAGTTCAATCCAGTGAGTGCTCAAGATTCCTATAAGCGCAGACTCGGCGTCATCGATACGCATTGCTGGACGATTACAGAACGCCAAGACAGATGCCCTAATGCCGGAATCATAAAAGCGCAGGATTCTTACAGGTATCTAACAGAACGTGAAGTCTGGAGATTGATGGGATTCGATGACACGGACTTTGATTTGATGCTAACTCAGTTCCCGACTAAAGAAGGAAAGCGAAATGCCACTTTATATGCATTGGCCGGCAACAGCATTGTGGTACCAATCTTAGAGGCCATCTTTGAAGAATTACTGTCAGAAAATCAAAGTCAGGAAGATTTCTCTCTCAATAAGGACGGCCAGTTGGAATTGATTTGCTAAATATTGCTGTACCCAAAAGGAGGGAAACCATGTTCATGATTTTAAATGCTGCAGTCCTGTCACTCTGGATTACAGTGACTGTAGCTTTGACCTTTAGTTACAGACGACATCTTAAAGCAGAACGCGTACAGGCTTCTGAAGCTGTGCGCAAAGGATAAATCAAAAGGGGGTTTAAGTTATGCGTATGGAAGAACGTTTGCGGCTTGTTGAGGAATTGATTGCTGAACGTCCAGATAGTTTATCTATAGCCGTTCCCACCCATGCATTAAAAGCGTTGTTGGATCATTGCCGGGACCGAGATGAAATTCAATATAAGTATCTTAAACAGCGTGAGAAAGCTAATTACTACAAGGAACACACTCATAGCTTGCGCGTTGCATTGAAACGGATTCAGGAAAAGGAGCGTGTGATGGGATGATGAAAGATAAAAACTCTACACTGCCCTCTGAAATTTTCACTGAAATGGAAAATCGAAAACTATTAGAAACTGTTCATTCTGAGGTTTTAACGGAAAGAGGCAGACAAAACAAAAAATGGGGATGGCAACGCCACTCGCACGGTGATTGGCTCATGATTCTCACTGAGGAAGTGGGAGAAGTGGCTGAAGCTATGCAGAAGGCAAAAGGCTGGGGCAAGGATACGGATGCTGACAATCTGTATGAAGAGTTGATTCATGTGGCTGCGGTGGCTTCTGCGATTGCTGAACAGGTGTTAGAAGAAAAAAGAAAAAGAAGTATTTTATGAGTGAAGGAGTAAGCGCAATGAAACCAGAAGATCGCGAAGGCATGATCATTACATTGGCCTTCAGAACAGGTAAAAGCGAAAGCTATTTCGAGGGCATGGAAACACGCGACCTCATTGCTGAATATGACCGGGTTATGAAATTGGATTGAGGGGTGAGTATCCGAAATGGTGAAAGCTAAAATTATTTACTACAAGAAGGGTCAAGTCGTTAAAGAATATCGCGGGAACTATAGTTGTTCTGCGCTTCATCTTAGTCTTGGAGCACGAAAGATCTTCGAGACAGATGCTGAGCAATTGATTAAGGAATCTTCATTTGCTGATTATGACCGAATTGAATTGTATAAGCGCAATCGTTCAGGTGTTCCGCGTAAATTAATAGCTAAGGTAGAGAAATATTGTTAAAGGGAGTGAACGCATTGAGAAATCATTTTACTGGAGAAATTACTCGCTTAAGAAACAGTCGGCAACAATTAGTTAGAGAAATCTATGAAGAGGCGAAAGCTTTCGATGGCACTTATGCCGGAGCTGTAGAGTATTTAAAGTTGTTTCAAAAAGAATGTATTCAATTAGATGATGATGCAAGAGGAAGTGATAAGCATATTGATGCTTATGCTATCTGGAAAGATGCTTACGATAAGCTAAATAACTTCTTCAATGAAGATACAGAACGCCGTAAGCACGAAAAGATTTGGTGAGGGGTGAGCAATTGCTACAGGGACAAAGAGGAACGCAATTAGAGCAATTGGTGGATATGGCAAATCGGCAGTACCGCAATAAAGGGATAGCTGATGTACGCAAGATCCCCACGCCATTCCAAATTACCGGAAGTGGCAGCCGCAGAGGGGAAATGGTCGGAAGAAAACAAAAGGGTGAGCTGGTTGATTATTTTGGCGTCACCAGTGATGGCCGTGCCTTAATATTTGATGCGAAAGAAACAGCCGTGACGACTCGGTTTGATTTAGACAACTTACACAGCCATCAATTTGAAATCCTTAAATCGTGGCATGAGAGAGGGGCGAGGGCGTTCCTCCTCGTCTGTTTCACTAAACGGCAGTACGAAACCTACATCTTGCCTTTTGAGCTCTTAAAAGAATCCTGGGAGGGTTATCTGGGAATGGGCGCAAAGTCGATTCCATACAGTGACTTTTTTGAGAAGTGTGAGAAGGTCCAGTCTGAAAAGGGATATGTCCTGCATTACTTAAAGGGGGTGGGGCTATGATCTTAGCATTCAAAATTATTTTGTTCATCATTATCATCTTGAGCTTCATGTGTTCCTTTGCTGACAAAGACAAAGAGCTGCAGAAGAGAATGACGGCAGTTTGTATTGCATCGATATTTGCAATGTTTGCGACGTTTATGTGGTTGTAGAGGGGAATGGAGGAATACAAATGAAGCTAGAAGCTTGGGCTATAGGGTTTGGAACTTGGGACGGTGGAGATCCTGAATTTTACTACAACACCGTTAGAGATACTTGGGTTAGAGGATTTCAAGGAGGCTGCATGTTTCATAGCGAAGTAGAAGCCAATAAAAAGAATAAAGAGTTAAATGCATATGGTACGGAAGTTGTTAAAGGGCTAGTCAGTTAATAGTCCGCAAAATAGGCGAAGGAGGAATCGCCATCAACTACTTTTTATTCGAAGCCGATGATCATGATTTAAACCTAATATTTTCAGAAGAGGAACTGGAAGTATTTCGTGATTTATGGAATGAGAATGTCAGTGTGCGAGAGATTGCTTCAGAAATGAAGAGAAAGGTCAGTGAGGTGGCGCTCTTGATCTTTGACCACGCTGAACGGGGACTGATTAAGAAAAGAGACAGAAGCTTGCACAGGCTATAAGGAGGGGTAATTTTGAGGATGGAACCGGTAGAAATCTCCGAGACAGGGGAGCTAAAGTTGGATATAATGAAGTTACCCATAAATTGTGTGCTAGTTATTTCTGGCGGGAAAGCAAAAATAGCTGCACTTCCTCCATACGCTGAAACGCGGATCAAGACGCATGGCGGGAAAGTTAAGCATGTGAATTTTGATGAGGGGGAAGAGTTTTGAATGAAAAAATATTAGAAAGTGTCTCTGGTTTCGCACTTTCTGGGGGTATTTTAACCGCTGGAATTTTAATGCTTTTTCATTTAGATTGGATATTTTTTATTGTATTCGCTTATTTTTTTATAGCAATAAGCGCAATAGGTTTTTTGGTTGAAATGAGTAAAATAGTTAAAGAGACAGAGTCTCTAAAAGCCTTTACAAAAGACTTCTCGATAGCAGTTTTTTTAGGAGTTTGTTTTATTGTAATATGGCTAATCTTAAGTTACTTTGGATTGCTAAATGATTGGGTGAAATTTTTAATTCTAGTAGTTTCAGTAATTGGTTTTTATGGATTATATCGTGGAATCTTTGGAGCCTTAACAATAATCTTGTTTTCAAATAATAAAAAACCGGGGTTCGACATGTTAATGCAAATAGTAGGTCTGATAATTGCTTTTTCAGTACTTTTAATTAGTATTTAAATAAGTTCTGTTAGTTATCGGGGGAGAATCATAAAAGTGATGTAATAATGGTAACTTGTGATTAGGGGGCAGAGTTTTGAGTGAAAAGGAACAAAGTGGAAATGGAAAAGAAAAAAAGAAAAGTGTTATAGAATCTCATTTCGCATATCAATTTGCAGATTTAATTATAGTTTTCATTGGATTATCTTTGTTTTTTCTGCCCGCTGTAAGTGTTTGGAGCTCAATACCTGGGGAATTCATCTTTGGAGCAACACTATCAAGTTTTTTGTTAGCACTCTCGGATGGATTGCTTATGAAAGATAAAATGAGCTATAGAAGGTTTAGTTTATATGGGTTCAGTTTTGTTTTTGGAATACTTTCTTTAATTTACGTACCTGTGATTTTGACAATGTTTCCAAAACTTTTTCCTGCAATAGAACCTTTTTCTGATATTCTCACTATATCAGCTCTAGGATTCGTATTAATTGTTGTCGGATTAAGATCATACAATTATAAAAAGAAATTTCAGGAAGATTTGAGAAACGATTTGAAAGAAGTTCAACGTGAAACTCAAAAACAACTTTTAGAATTGAAAGAACTTAAAGAAATTGCTGATAAATTCGAGAAAGTTATCGAACATAACAGTAAAGAAATAGGTAGTAGTAGAAGTGAAATCGAAGAAATTACAACAGATTTATTGACGAAGAATGAGGGTTTATTGACCGAAAATATGGATTTGAAAAACCAAATAACAGAATTAAAAAGAGAAGTCTAAATAGTCCCACCAGTCAACTGGAGGACATCATTACAGCATTGCGCTGTTTTGGTGTCCTCTTTTTTATTTACCTAAAAGGAGATGGGGTCATGAGAACGATGCAGCAACAACTCACAGAAAAAGGGCTCTCAGATGGTCCAGGACGTATTGAACAAAAACCAAACGCAAATACTAACAGACAGATAAAAGAAACCTTCAGCCGCAAAGAATGGGAAGAATTAATGGGGTTAAATCGTCCAACGTATCAAAAGCAAGGCGGCACTGTCCGGAGAAAACGATAGGGGGAATTGAAATGACATTCAATGACATGGAGCAATTGATCAGAGATTATCGCTGGATGAAAAATGAAGTGACACGGCTGCAACTTATCATTTACGGATACCAGGTTCCCATGAACAGCTGGGGAGTTGCTCAATACGGAATTGATGCTGCTATGCCCAACGGTTCCTCCATCCGAAGCGTAGAGGAAATGGATGCAATGGATCTACGCGATAAAAGGCAATGGGACCGTTTGAAGAAATACGAAGCCTATATCTATGCGGTAGAAAAGGCGCCGGATTTCTTAGCAGGAGAAAAGAACAAAATCGTATTTGATTGCATGCTCGAAGGAATGAGCTACCGTAAGATTGGCAGCCATCTTGAAATCTCTAGAGACAAAGTAAGAGAAGTTAAAGAGGACATTATCAGCCAATTATGCCAAAACGGCCATTTCAGTCAATTGTTGAATTGCGATAAATGCGCATAGTACACTGGAAGGCAGGTACGGGTAGGCAGGTTGTTCGAGTGATACACCTGAGTATATAACCCACTAAATACGGGATTTCTCCCTGATCACTGGGGCTTTGAGCATCTTCTTTTGGAGGTGCTTTATAAATGATTTTTTAGTGGCTTATATTGGGAATAAAGGATTTTATTCCTTCTCTATAGAAAGTAACAATGTAGAGAAGGAGGTGATTTATATGGATGATATCATGAAGCAAATACAAAAAATAGCGGATCAGGCTAAGCAAGAAGTTGAAGGAAATGTCTCTTTTGATGAGTTATTTAATTCCGGATTCATGAAAGAACATACGAAATTTCATAATTTCGAAGATTTTTTAGAACAAAGTCCCTTTGATGTTAATTCTTCAGAAGACTTTGAGGCTTTGTCAGAAAACGATTTGGATAAGTACGTTTCAGAAAGCACAAGCTTCTCTTCGTGGCAAGATTTTGAAGAAGCAGCAGGCAGAGAATATGCACTTCAGAAATTAAAAAAAGCTGGATTTGATGTTAAATAGTTAATAGGCATCCTGCCGGGTGCTTTTTCTTATGTCTAAAAAAGCGAATAGCATAGAGGAGTTGATAGTGTGGAAGCATTTATTTTAACGGAAGAGCAGTTGCAACAACGTTTACTTTATTGGCAAGAGAAATTGAATTTATCGGATTGGAAAGTCAAAGTAAATATTCGCAGAGCTCGTGACATGAGAGAGAATTGTGCTGGCTCTATTAACTGGACGCTGATAAAGAAGATGGCGAACATCAGTATTTTAGATCCTATAGATTATCCAGAAGATGTGATGGAAGAACAAGACATGGAGAACACATTGGTTCATGAGTTGTTGCATATCCATATGGCTCCATTGAATGATGATTACTCTGAGAATGAACATTACGAGTTATTTGAAGAGTGGGCGATTATTTCAATTGCTGATGCGCTGATTAACCTAGAACGGAAATAACGATGAATCTTTATAGAGGGGGGCGGCAGGTGATGTAGATGGCCAGAAAAAGAGATCCGCGCAGAGATGAAGCGTTTGAGCTATGGAAGAAGCATAAAGGTGATATTAAGTTAAAGGATATTGCTGAACGGTTAGGTGTCCTTGATACTCAAATACGTAAGTGGAAGAGCCAAGATAAGTGGGAACCTTCCAAAGGGAACGTTACTAATTCGAAAAGGAACGTTACCAAACAAAAAGAAGTTAAAGAAGTCTTTGTCGAGTCGGAAGGATTAACCGATAAGCAGAGGCTTTTTTGCATTTACTACATTAAGAGCTTTAATCAAACAATGGCAGCTATTAAAGCAGGCTATAGTCCGGACAGGGCACATGTCACCGGAAGCGAACTGGTAAGAAATCGTAAGGTCGGCGAAGAAATACGGCGGCTTAAAGGTGAAATGCGACAAGGCATCTTCATTGATGCGATGGATATTCTTGAGAAGTATATCAAAATCGCTTTCTCTGACATTACGGACTATATTCAATTCGGCACAAGAGAATCACCGGCAGTCAATATAGTTACAGGCGAACCACTCTTAGACGGAAACGGCGATCAAATCATGCAGCCGTATACTTATTTGGATTTAGGTGAATCTGCAATAGTTGACGGCTCATTACTTACAGAAGTTAAACAGGGACGAGATGGAATTTCTGTAAAGCTTGCTGACAAGATGAAAGCTTTAGAGATGCTCTCCAAGTACTTCGACTTGTTGTCTGAAGATGATAAGAAGCAGTTGCAGAAAGAGAAGCTGAAAGTCGACATTGCTAAATCGAATGCAGAAATTGAAAAACTCAGTGGTGATGATGACGGTGGTCCAATCGAAATCATGATCAGCCGAAAGGGTGGTCGCTGATGGTCCTCATTGAGAAAGAAGCGAATCCTCACTTCGAGGATTTTTTGTTTGACTGGAATCAGAAGTTTCAGTTCCTGGTAGGCGGTTACGGCAGCTCGAAAAGTTACCACGCCGCTCTTAAATTGATTATGAAGTTACTGCAAGAAAAAAGAACCGCTCTTGTCGTCAGGGAAGTCTATGACACGCACCGGGATTCAACTTATTCATTGTTGGAAGAAATCATCAATGAGCTAGGCCTAGAAAGCCGAATTCGCTGCGTAACTTCTCCCATGCAGATTCGGTTCCCGAACGGTTCGAAAATCATCTTCAAAGGAATGGACAAAACAGCCAAGCTGAAATCCATTAACAATATATCGATTATTTGGATTGAGGAATGCTCAGAAGTGAAGTATTCGGGCTTTAAGGAATTGCTCGGACGGCTGCGCCATCCCTTCTTGGATTTGTTCATGGTGTTAACGACGAACCCTGTGAGCGAAAGCAACTGGACATTCAAGTATTTCTTCAAGGACCAAAAGAAAAAGATATTGGTCCTGGATGATCAAGAACTTTATAAACGCCGCACAATCGTCGTGGGCAACACGTATTATCACCATTCGACTGCAGATGATAACTTATTCCTTCCGGAAAGTTATGTGGAGCAGCTTGACGAATTGGAAGCATTCGACCCTGACTTGCACCGCATTGCCCGCAAAGGACAGTTTGGTGTCAACGGCACCAGAGTCTTTCCGCAGTTCCGTGTGAAACCGCATAGCGAAGTCATGGCTGAGATTGAACGGATCAGACGGCCGCTCAAGCGAACCGGCATGGACTTTGGTTTCGAGACTTCTTATAACGCATTGGTTCGCATGGTCGTGGATCGAGAGAAACAAATCCTCTACATCTTCGGTGAATACTACAAGAACCGTCAGACTGATGACGTGACCGCTGAGGACTTGAAACACCTGAAGCGGGAGAACATCAAGGCTGACCCGGCAGAACCTAAGACGATTGCTTACTTCAGCAAGAGCGGCTTTCGGATGGAAGGTGCCAAGAAGTTTGCCGGGTCCCGCTTGCAGTACACGAAAAAGGTGAAGCGGTTCACACAGATCATTTGCTCGGATGAATGCGAAAACACCATCTTCGAGCTGGAAGATTTAACATTCAAGGTCAATAAGCAGGATGAAGTAGTTGAAGATGACTTCTCCATTGATCCGCATACACTCTCGGCCATCTGGTATGGCTTGGATGATTACGAGGTAGCGGATTTAAAAGGGGATTCAGTATTCAGTAGCGCGAGGGGGTATTAGAGCATGAACGAATGGACAGAATGGAACGAATCGGTAGTCAAAGATGCGCATGGCGACATTCACAATTATCGCAAACTATATAACGGGCAGCATATTGATCTTTTCCCTCGTGCGAAACGATTGATTGAGGATGAGGAAGCTTATGATGCTGACGAGATTGACGGCAAAGTCTCAGCGAATGTAAAGACGCCTTACATTATCGCTAACTTAGCAAAGCCTATTTGTGAGATCCCAGCAACGTATGTCAGCCGCTCCATTGGGAATGTGAAATCATCCATTGCCTATAACGAGCGGACGCAAGAGCAGAGTGAGTCGGACAATATCATCGAAGGTCCTGAAGGAGATGCGGTTAATAATCGAGTCGAGGATTTGCAGCAGGAAACCATTGACCAGATCACAAAGAACAGCCGGTTGAAATTCAGACATTGGCAAAACGTGGTGCAGCATCAGATTGACGGCGGCATTATCGGCGTACCCGTGATGGACGACATTGGCATTCGTATCGATTTTAAAAAGCGGGACCTGTATTTCCCTCATGAAGATGGATTGGGAATTGATTTGCCCTACTACTTTAAAAAAGATGATATCGAATATCTGCATGTGTACACAGAGCGCGTGGAAATCGATAACACTGAAAACGACCGCTCTTTGATCACCAGTAATACCTTGTATAAATTAGGAACAAGCACCAGTTTAAGAGCGCTGGATGAAGATGAAACGAAAAGAATTCTTGGAATGGATGAGCTCATTAAAATCTTTGAAGGCCGCTCCACTCCATTCATTATGTATTGGGCCAATGACCCGACGTTCGATGAGCCTTATGGTAAGAGCGTATTAAAAGGGCAATTTGGTCGCCAAGATGAAATCAACTGGACATTGACCAAGGCTTCTTCTATTTTCACCAAGAATGGTGAGCCGAAGATGGCCGTCTCAAAAGAAATCTTTCAAGCGGCTCAGGATAAATCATATGAGCGGTATCAAACGGAAGGCATAATCGATTACCGTGATTTGAATATCGTTACCTACGACGGAAACGGAAAAGCCATGGAGCTCATTCAATTGGACACAACAAAGATCGGCAACATGGAGTGGGTACGTTCCCAGCAGCGGGATATGCTTGCAGAAACGCGGACTAGCGAAAAGGCGGTCGATTTGTTCTCTGAAGGGAGCGGTGCCCAGTCAGGTGAAGCGAAATGGTACGACCTGCTGACATCTATCATGAAAGCTGAACAGATCCGCGAGGAATACATTGCTTTCTTAAAGGAACTCTATGAATCGGCGTTGTGGCTTGTTCACTACGAGGAAAAGCAGAAGAATCCTTCCGTGCAGCCACGCATCATCATTGAGGAGCCTGATATTGAAATGAAAGAAATGGTTCCTTACAGCCGCAAAGAATTGCTGGAAGAGAACATCAATTCATTCAAAGAAGGTACACAGTCGCTTGAAACGACGGTTCGTCGCATTCACCCATATGCTTCTGAAGAATGGATTGAAGAAGAACTGACACGCATTGAATCAGGTGGCCAATCGGATGATACGACAACATTGACTGCAGGCCGCAGTACGTTGCTGAACTTTATGGATAATCGAGACGCTAATGGTCAGACCGTAGAGGAGTGATTCCATGAATGAAGAACAGCTTCTAAAATACTTTGAAGAAATCATTCTGGAACTCTCGATAGCTATTGCCGAAAAGGATTTAACTGAAGAAGAGCAACAAGCTGAATTGGCTGAAGAAATTCAAGCGTTATTTGAAAGCTATGGAGCGGCCATCCTCGAAGCGATTCCGCAATTGATAATCGAGAAGTATTTCGGCGGTGTGGATCAAGCGACAGGGCTTTTGGTGAATGCTGGGGTGGCTGTCCAAGCAACTGCCGCTCTGACAGCTGGTGGATTGGTCGCTAAAGCATATCAGAAGAAGATTCACCTGGATGCCGTCGCAGAACTACTGGACGATACCTTATCAGATTTACAAGCCGCTTTTCGAACCGCTAAGTTGAATGCTATCAGCAATATCAATGAAACGGTCGCGGAAGTCAAAGGGGATATTGCCAAAGGGTTAATTATAGGAGATCCCCGCAAGGTTATGCAGGCGAAGGTGGCCAAGTCCTTTTCTGAAGGCGGCCTTACATCTTTCGTGACGAAAGACAATAAGGAATTGCCGCTCGATTTCTATGCCATGACCGTAACTCGAACGAAGATGCGTGATGCTGCCGTTAAAGGCTCTGCTGATCGTTATACAGATTCTGGTCAGGACTTGGTTAAGATAGTAGGTAATAGCGATTTATGCGGCGTGTGTGCGAAATACCGCAATCTAGTTGTCAGTTTATCCGGCAATACGCCAGGTTATCCGAAGGTTGGGGACAACGGGATAAAGCTCCCGCCGTTTCATCCGAATGATCGCTGTGGCGTTCAGCCTTTTGTTGCACGCTTTAAAACAGACGATGAAATAGCAGAAGCCAAAAAGCGAAACGCTCAATATGACCCTGAAAAGGATAATCGTACAGATGCTCAAAAACGAGCGTATGAAAAAGAGCAAACAGCACGGCGCCAGGCAAATGCAGAAAAGAAACAGTTCATGCGTTGGCAATCAGCTTTAAGAGCGGACGCACCAAAGACATTGGGCGCTTTCAGACGGATGAAGCGCTCGAACAGTCCTAAGTTCCAAGAGCTGCAGTCGAATTACCGTAGTTTAATGCAAACTCAGAATGGAGAGTGAATTTAATGGTAATCACGGAAAAGAATATTGAACTCGTTAAAGAAGCAAGAACCCAAGGGTTAAATGTCGATGTGAGATTCGAGGTAGAAAATCGTACAGAAGCGGAAATCATTATCAAACAATTTGCAGTTGCTCTTGAAAGAACTTGGCAGGCTGCTGAGTATACGAGCGAACATGGCCATAGTAAGTGGTTGGAAATTGTTAACCACGATGAAGACACGGTTGAAATAACGGTTTACTTCGACACTGCTGAATAGCGGTGTTTTTATTTTGCTTTGAAAGGGGTGATGGAATTGAAATGCTCTATGCCAAAATCATGAAAGGCTGGTGATCCATCATCTCCTTTGGTCGTTGGGTAACGACTAGTCCATATCCGCGATTGGCGACGTTAAACTTCGTGAGTATCGGTTCCTGCACCTTACGCAGAGGAGGCAATAACATGAAATTGTTCTACACCATGTACGTTTGGCTTGTAGCCATGATTCAAAACCTATTTAAAAGCGACCTTCCCGCTCCAACTGAAGAGAAAGAATATAAGCCGCTTCAGCTTGATTTGCAGTTCTTTGCAGATGAAGGGGACGACGATGATTCTGACAACGACGATGATGATCCAGAAGACGACCCAGAGGATGACCCGGAAGGCGATGAGCCAAGCCTAGACGAGTTACTGAAGAACCCTGCCTTTAAAAAGCAGTATAATCAGAAGCTCAAAGATCAGCTGGGCAAACGCATGAAGAAATTCGATGGCGTGGATCCAGAAGAATTTAAACGTCTAAAAGCGGCAGCTGAAAAGAAAGAAGGCAAAAAATCTGATGAGGATGACGATCCATCTAAAGATGTCGAGCAACAAAAACGCCTCCTGCGTGCGGAACGCAGAGAAAAGAAAGCGGTAGTAAAGGAGTTTGCGGTTGATAACGGCCACAATCCGAAGCTGCTTGCACGTTTACTTGATGTTGATTCCATTGAATTGGATGAAGACGGTGAGCCGGAGAACTTGGATGAGCTCTTCGAAGAGTTAGAAGCTGAATTTCCTGAGCATTTCGGCGCGAAAAACGAGGCCGATTATGAAGAAGAAGATGAAAAATCTTCTAAGCAAAAGAGCGGGTACGTTGCTGGACGCATGCAAAAAGGAAACAAGCAGAAGAAAAAGGATCCAAAAGCACGCGGGCTTGAATTGGCCCAAAGAATTTATGGAAACAAGGAGGAAAAATAAATGGGAAACTTACAAACACGCCGTGACTCAACGGTCTCGCGTCCCGAATTCCTACGTAACGCTGTAGGGCTTCAATACAAAACAGGTAATGTCGTTTTAGATGTTACAAAACTAACGCCAGGTGAAAACGTAAATGGCGGCACAGCTGTCCATTACAACGAAACTTCACAGATGTATGAGCCAGTTGTAGCTGAAACACCTGCAACGATGGTTGGAGCGGTTCTGACGCGCGATGCTACTAAAGTATACGCCGGACAAAATCCGATGGTTGGTGCCCTTACGGCATGCAACGCAATTGAGCAACGCTGCACAGGCGTAACAGCAAATTTCAAAGACGCTGTTAAAGGCCGCATTGTTTTTGACGTTTAAGATAAACAGGTTTAACTAAAAAGGAGGAACATAGAATGGTTTTAGAATATGAAGATTTCGCACAACCGACATTAACAACGTTCGTCGAGAACGTACGATCACCGAGAAGTTACCCACTGGCAGCGGTATTCCCAGAAGAGCCGACTGACGACATCGATTTCGCTTACGGGATCATCACTCAGCAGTACGCAAAAGCAGCGTCAATCACAGGATTCAATTCATCTGCTCCGCTCCGTTCTCAGAAGGAATTGGAGAAAGTAACAGGAGAACTGTCAAAACTACAGCATGCCCTTTACTTGGATGAGAAGGACTTGTACAAATTCAGCAATCCGCGTACAGATGCAGAACGTCAGCGCATTATTGACCGGACGCTTACGAGTGTTGGCGACTTGTCTATTGGTGTTCAAGACACGAAAGAGTTATTGCGTGCCCAGGCTACTTACAATGGCCGCATCGAATACCGTGACTCAGTAAACAAAACAGGAGTTGATGTGGTTTTCGAACGTCCTGCGGGCAATGACATCACTACGACGGTTCCTTGGACTGACAAAGTGAATTCAACGCCGCTTGCGGATCTAGAAGCTGCTGTTACTCAGTACAAAGCCGAAAATGGTCAAGTGGCTCCTGCTCGTTTGCATATTACATCAGCGACTGAATCATTGCTTAAAGGGAACGAAGAAATTCGGGTTCAGGTATTTGGTTCTGTGAGCGGTGGATCTCGTCGATTAAATTCAGAGGACATTCAAGGTGCTTTGACAGAACTGGGAATTCCGCGTTATGCGATTGATGATAACTTTACTGTAATGGAAGATGTGAATGGCGATGATCTTATTGTCAAACACTTGTCCGATGACAAAGTGGTCTTGTTCGCGGATACACTTGGCAAGACAATGATTGGGCCAACGAAAGAAAAAGGTTGGGCAACAGGCGTCTTCGCTAAGCCGATTGTTATGGAAGATCCAGAAGGCGAAAAAGTAATTGTGGGCGAAGCAACATTCCCAGCTTTTGAAAAACAAAGCTCAACTGTCATCGTAACGATCAAATAATCAAGGGAGTGTCTAACTGGCACTCTCTTTTTCTATTCTCAAAAAACAAGGAGGAAACACAATGCCGAAGTTCACAGCTAATTCATACCTATCTCACAAAGGGGCTCTCGTGAAACCCGGAGCAGAACTTGAACTAACAGAAGAGCAGGGCAAACGCTTGGCTGATAAAGTCACGCCGCATGCAGCCGCTCCAGAAAAAGCGTTAGACGAAAAGACGGTTGCTGAGTTAAAGGCTGAAGCCAAACAGCTTGGAGTCGAAGGGTTCAACGATCTGAAAAAAGACGAGCTCGTTAAAGCAATCTCTGAATCACAAAAGTAAGGAAGTGGTCTGAATGGACTTCCAATCCGTAAATACCTATTTAGGCAAGATGCGCAAAACAGCTGGATATTTCGACTTAGATGTGACCGACCAGGAAAAAGAAGTATTTGAAGCGACTGAATTGTTGAAAGATAATTTCGAGGCGTCAAAGCTGACTGATCGGGCGGTGGCGTTGCAAGTCATCTATACACTGGAAGGCGAAGAAGAGGAATACGGCAAGCTGAAAAGGCATGGGGTTAAGTCATATTCCGTGAAAGGCGTCTCCGTATCGTTTGAAGGCACAGGGATTTCTCCTGATGTCATTAGTCTATTGCTGCCGAAAGAACACAAGGCGATGGTAGGTAGGCTCGTATGATGCCGCCCATGAAGCAGCGCGTTATTGCCTTCTTGCCTGTCTTGGATGAAAACGGCAATATCAGCAAGGATGAATTCGGTCGCCCATTGAGTGAGCGTCAGGTTGATTCAAAAGCCAGAGTTCAGTTTAAATCGCAAATGGTCCAGGACGCACAAGGTCAAGAACATCGGGTGGCACTCGAAATCGATATTCCACCGAAATTTAATCCGGATGTCGGCACCGAGGTCGAATACCAAATGATTGATGGCCGGAAAGCTAAAGGGGTTATCCGGGCAAAAGATGAAGCGGTCAATTTGACGGGATCTAAGGTTTACTATCGGACGGTGTTTGTTGATGGTTAATCGTGGATTGAACTTTAACTTTAGCTTGGATGGACTGGCTGACTTCGAGAATAAATTGAAGGACATGGAAAAGGACTTTATGCGCAATGTCGAAACAGGCATGCGCGAATACTCCATGTTGGCAGAAGAAGGCTCGAAATCTTTGGCGCCACGAGATAGCGGCGACCTGGAAACTTCCATCCAATCGCAACCGGTTGCTTGGAAAGGCGATGTGATTGAGGGCAGTGTAGGTTCTAATCTCAGTTACGCTTTGCGCCGCCACGAAGCTCCTGAAAGACTGGGAGAACGTGATAAATACGACAACGGGGTAAGAGAAGCGGACTACTATAAGGATGGCAAAGGGCGAAGAACGAGGCAAAAGGCAACTTGGCGCGGTCAGATGCCCGGACGTAAATACATTGAACGAGCTGTCGTAGCCACCGAAGAAGAGTACGAACTGATCATGGCAGAAGCTCTCGAAAAAACATTAGGAGGGAACTGATGATACAGACATTCTTAAAAGATAAGCTGGCCGAATTGCTTCCTGACCTAATGTGGACTGCGAGCTTTCGGACAGCCAACGATAACACCGGCACCGTCTATTACGAGGGCGGCGGACAACCCGCTCAGTATGATGTGCCTACGCGTTATCCGCGGTATATGGTCTATGTCTCATCTTCAGACTGGAAGTTTGCTGAGTACGCTGCAGAGGCGGTATATCAAGCGCTTCATAAGTTGGAAAACGAAATGGTCGAAGTTCAATTTTATAAAGATGGAAACGTGGTGGCTACCAAAAGCTACCGCGTTTTTTTGATCACCGCAGCAGGTGAGCCAATTGATCTCGGTGTCAGCAATGACGTGCGGGATTTCAGCATCAATTTTGATGTGACATTAACAGAAATCAGAGGAGGCAACATTATATGAATCCAGAAGTTCGAAAGATTCCGTTTGGCATGTCCAATTTCACGATTGGCGAAGATGCAGATGTAATGAAGTTTGATGGCGTTGAACAATTGCAAGCAGAGGGCGGAGAAGTTACCATCACTCCAATTTTTGAAGAGGTGAATATCGCCGATTACGGTCCAGCTGTATACGATAAGCGATTCATGGGCAATGAAACGGCCGTTACGATTGTCGCTGCAGAAGAAACAATCAACATCATGGAATTATCCATGGGAGCTACGACCGCCATTACCGCAACAGATGGAGGCACTACAGTTGGCTTGATGGATGCCCCTATCGGGACGAGCATGCGAGCAAAAGGCAAACGCGTTTCTATTCATCCACGTCAATTCCCGGAAACATTCAAGGATTTGGATATCACTATCTACAAAATGATTGCAGATGGCGAATACACACGTTCAGCGGCTAACGAGCAAGGAAATGTCACGGTTACATTGACTGGCCTTCCGCGTGATGGGATGGATCCATCTAAGCCAGGTAACTTCTACTACATCGGCGGTACTGACCCGAATGCAGCAGTCGTACCAGCAGAATAATTAATGGATTTGAGAGAACTACGGTTCTCTCTTTTTTTGTACTCAAATTTTAGGAGGAAAACACAAATGACAAAAGTAACTTTGAAGACGAAAAAAGGGGAAACGGTAGAAAAATCCCAACATGAAATTGAGTCACTAACCATCGAACAATTCCAAGAATCAATGGGTGTGATTAAAGAAGTATTTGAAATTGTGCAATCAAACGAGGCTCTGAAAGCAATGTTTAGTCAGTTTTACAAAGACGAAGAATTGGATGACAAGGAACTAACGATAGATCTTATTCTTTCATACACAATTGGCTCGTTTGATCTCTTGCTAACGAATCTACCGGAACAAGCGGTTCAGCTAATCTCAGCAATGTCAGGCATCAAATTAGATGTACTGAAGAAGCAGAAGTTGGAAGACTTCTTTGACATTTACGATGCAGTACTTGAAGAAAATGATATTGAAAAGTTGTTTAAGCGGGGGAAGTTGTCTTTAGCTACAACCAAGATCAAGCTCAGCTTCGCGAAGAAACTCAAGAAAGCGACAGCTTAATCAGTCCGACCATTGCAGAAGCATTTGTTTTCAAGCTCGGAAAGGTACTGGGCGGTCGCAAGGAAGTCGTGACTGCACCAGCCGTGGAGTTGCTTCAATTTATGGACATGGAGTTGAAGAAGGAAAACCAAGAGGCGGAGCGGGAACGGGCTCGCGTCTGGTTGAACTATTTGGTCAACGTCTTTACTCAACCATCAATGGGCAAAGAAGATCCGAAATTCGCTATGGCCAAGAAAGAGTTTATCGAATCAATCAAGCCTCAGCAGAAAAAAGGGCCGGCTAAAGTTTACGAATATGACTTCGAACTTATGAAGAGACTGAAAGCGTCGCAGGAAGGAGGATGATGAATGGCAACAGTCAGAGAATTAAAGGCGATGTTTTCTGCAGAAACTAAAGGCATCAAGGCGGCCTTTAAACAGATTCAGCAGGAAGCTGCCAAATTAAGCGGGACCACGAAAAAGACAACCGATGATGTGAATAAGCACTACAACAGCTTGACTCAATCAACGGACAAGCTTAAACGTGCGTTAGAAGAAACAAATAATGTTGAAGCGTTCTCGGAGCTAACAGAAGCATCTGAGCGAGCGCAAGAAGAACTTCGAGAGACAGGCAAGGTCAGCGAACAAACCATGAGTGCTATGGAATCAGCTGTAGAGGATGCGGCTCGACGATTCAATTCATTAGGGCCAGATGCTCGTTCAAGCTTTGATGTAGTAGGTCGAGCGATTGAGGAAATTAACGGTGATCTTGTATCTTTACGCGATACTGCCGGCAATAGTCTGGATACGTTAGTTGATGCACAAGCGGATGCCGCACAAGGCTTTGAAAACTTGGGACAATCAGCAGGACGTATGAGAGATTCGATTCAAGCTGCCGGCCAGACAGATACATTTACCGAACTGACAGATGCTGCAGACAGAGCGCAGCGTGAAATTGAAGAAACGGGATCTGTTACGACATCGACCATGCAAGAATTGCGAACAGCCGTTGACGGTTCTACCTCTCACTTTAATTCTATGAGCACAGAAGCCCGCTCCAGCCTTTCAGATATCGAGAACGCCATCAACTGGGTTAATGATGATTTGGGCCGCTTAGAACAGGCTTCCCGAAACAGTTTGGACGGATTAAGCGATGCTTCTCAGAACGCTCGGCAAGATTTAAACCGCGTCGGTGATGAAGCTGGTGACTTGGACGATGAACTACGAAACCTCGGCGACGATAACGGCTTGCAAGATGTAAATGATGATGCGGAAGAGTTAGGTGACACATTGGGTTCACTTGGCGGTGCAGGTGGCGTTATTGCGGGTGTAGGCGGTGCGTTTATTGCTGCTTCAGCCGGAGTGTTGGGATTCGTTGCTGCAGGAGCTGGGATTTTTGGTGTCATTAAAGGTGGCGACGATCTACAGCGAACACTCAATGGATTACAAGCATCAACCGGAGCAACTAACGAAGAAATGGTAGGCATGAAAGAAACGCTGCTTAACATTTACGGCAACAATTACGGTGATTCATTCGATGACATTGCAGAATCTATGGATACCGTTAAGAAAGCTCTTGGACTAACAGGGGAAGAGTTAGAAAAAGCTACTACAGATTCTTTATTGTTGAGAGATTCACTTAAATGGGAAGTGCCAGATACGATGAACGCCGTTCGTAGTATGGTGGTAAATTTCGGAATCGATGCCGAAACAGCGATGAATCTCTTGGTGCAAGGAGAAAAAAATGGAATCAATACCGCTGGCGACATGTTAGATGTATTCAATGAATTCTCAGGCGCTTTCGATGATTTAGGGTTCAGTGGTGAAGATGCAATGAACATGATCAAGAATGCTATGGAAGCCGGTGCCAAAGATGCCAGCATTGCGGCTGATTCAGTCAATGAATTTGCAACGTTAATTCGTGATGGATCTGATGCGACGAAAGAAGCGTTGGAAGCTGCTGGATTAGATGCCAATGCAGTTCTAAAAGAGTTCGATAAAGGCGGTCCAGCTGCCGCTGCAGCATTCCAAAAAGTTACGGAAGCAATCGGTGGAATCGGCAGCCAAGCCGAGCAGGAACAAGTTGCTGTGGCTTTGTTCGGATCAATGGCTGAAGATGCAGGAGTTGATACGGTACTCGCGTTAGGAAGTGCAAAAGGTGCAGTTGATTCAACAACAGACGCACTGGCGGCGATGGATGCAATTAAATACAACACAATAGGCGAATCAATAGCTGGAATGGGCAGGTTGTTTGTTAAAGAGCTTTTAGTGCCAATTCAAGATAGAATCATGCCCGGATTAAATGATGGGATGAATAAAGTTAAAGACTTTGTTATGACATTCAAAGATGTTATGAAAGGCCTTGTTGATGGGGAAAGTACCAAAGACATAATAGCTTCTTATGGGTTAGAAGCTGATAAATTTATGCCTGCTATCAACGCAGCCAAACTCATACACGAAGCATTGTCGCGTATATATGATATAGCCGGTCCATTATGGACGCAGATAAAAGCTGTCTTTGATTTGTTCAGCAATGAAGACGAGCAAGCATTAAGCTTGTTGAGGAAAATGGGGATGACGCCCGAGGAGATTCAACCGATTTTAGATACGGTTTGGATGATTCAAGATCGTATCAGCAAGATAGCGGATGGCTTTATTCCCGTTCGCAAGGCCGTAGAAGCAGTCTTTGCGTTCTTCCGTAACCAAGCAGGGACAGGCATTAGCATCCTGCATGAATTAGGCATGAAGCCTGAAGAGATTCAGATGTTTATGGATGGCGTAGCGATTGTCAAAGGCTTGGTTTCTGGTTTAGTCGATAACGTAAAAGCGGCTGCATCTACACTGACAGACAATTGGGACAAGGCAGTCATGTTCTTGTTTACAGCCTTTCAATTTATCTGGCCGAAAATCCAACCGCTGCTTGCGGAAATATTAGGGTTTGCCGTTGACACCATAAAGAAAATCAGTGATTTCTGGAAGTCGGATGGTGCAGTTTTAGCGGAAGCTGTGGGGAATATTTTTAAAGGTATCATGGCGGTTATCGCATTTGTTATGCCCGCTGTGTTAGGCATTATCAAGATGGTCTGGACGAATATTAAAGGTGTAATTAACGGAGCGCTAAACGTAATCATGGGCCTAGTGAAAGTCTTTTCTGGATTATTCACAGGAGATTTTTCGAAAATGTGGGAAGGCATTAAACAATTGTTCATCGGAGTGGTTGAATTCCTCTGGAACTTTATCCAACTTACCTTCTTCGGAAAAATTCTAAGTGGCGCTAAAGCGTTTATTCTTTCATTCAGAACTTTCTTTGATGATTTATGGCGTGGCATTACCCAACTTTTCACAGGTAGCACACAAGCTGCCTCAACCACAATTTCAACAGCTTGGCAGACAATCCTTCGAACGACGCGTGAAACCTTTGGGAAGTTTATTCAATTCTTTAAAGATACATGGGCTTCTTTGAAATCCATCACAACAGGATTGATAGATGCACTGAAGTTGGTTTTCTCTCGTGGATGGTCAGCTATACGTGACAATACAACGAGTATTTTCCGAAATGTATTTGATTTTCTAAAGGGAATTTGGATAAACATACGCGACTCGGTATCTGGCTCTGTTTCAGGAATACTCACAAAGGTACGTGATACCTGGGCGGCTTTGAAGAATAATACATCTACCGCCTTTCGGGATATCTTCAACTCGATTAAGACAAGATTCTCAGACATCGTAAATGCAGCCAAGGCATTGCCAGGTCGTATCGGTGACGGTATCGGCTCAATGGCTTCGAAAGTGACAGCTGGTGTGACGAAAGTCATTAATAAATTAGCGTCAACCTTAGGAAAAGGCGTGAATGGTGTTATTGGCGGCATCAACTGGGTACTCGACAAAATGGGTTCAGATGCCGAAATTAAGAAATGGACTGTCCCGCAATATGCACAGGGTACCAAGCATAGCCGAGGTGCTCATCCGGGCGGCCCTATGATTGTTGGCGATGGAACAGGTAGCAATAAAGGGCCTGAACTAATCGAGACACCAGATGGCAAGCAGATGCTCTCTCCTTCGAAACCAACGTTGATGAATGGCGAGGAAGGAACAAAAGTCTGGTCAGCGAGAGAAACGAAAAAGATTCTTGAAATGGTTCCGCATTACGCCTTGGGCGATAAGATTCGCTCTGCAGGCGAATGGGTAGCTGACAAGTACAATGCCGGGAAAGAAAAAGTCAAAGCGGTAGGCGGTGCCATTAAAGATGTGGCAGTAAACGCGTTCGACTACATCAAGTCGCCTGGCAAGTTCCTTGACCTGGCTTTGAAAACACTGGGTATCGAGAAGCCAAAAGCAGGCAGCTTTGTTGGCGATATGGCAGTCGGTGGCTGGAACAAAGTTAAAGAAGAAGCCATTGATTTTGTGAAGTCAAAACTTAACACATTTGGTGCATCTCAAAGCGGCATTGCCTTAACTGGTGGTAACGGTGGAGGGTTTGGTGCGCCATTCCGATTCACTTCGGGACCAGGACCGCGTAACACAGGGATTCCAGGCGCTTCAACGTATCACAAAGGCTGGGACTGGGCAGCGCCAATCGGAACGCCGATTCCTTCTGTCACAGACGGCGTAGGGCATCGTACAGGCTATCACCCTCTCAGTGGTAATTTTGTTGAGGTTCGTGATGCTTCCGGCAAAGTCCATCGTTATCAGCACAACAGCAAGAATATTATGCGCGTTGGGCAGCAGGTCAAAAAGGGGCAGACGGTCGCGCTTGTCGGTAACACAGGCGTAGGTTCTGGCGCTCACCTTCACTACCAAGTCAACGGTTATGAGGATGGCGGCATTGTTGATGGACGCATGGGCGCGCAGCTTGCATGGCTTACAGAAGGCGGTTGGTCTGAATCGGTTATCAGTCACGATCCAGCTAAGCGAACAAGCCAAAGAGCTATCTGGGAAGAAACAGGAAGAGAGCTGGGCTTCACTGGCAATTCCAATCAGCTTGAGGAAATGATTTCATTACTGAAAAAGATTAGCGATAACAGTCCACTCATTCGGATTCTCGAAGATATTAGAGACAAAGAATTGGTTGTAGACGGGGATTCGCTAAATCGCGATATGGATTATAGATCCGGCCAACGATTGAACGGCAGCAAGTATATGAGGGGGTGAATGGATTGGGATTAACGATTCAAAAGCTTAATGGTCGCACCTATGATTTAGAATCAATGGGGATTTACGAAGCGGAGCGGCTATTGATTGGCTCCCCCAACTCAGAAACGAGTACTGAACCAATCGAGGGTGGAGAAGGCGTTAATGATGGCGAGACGTTTCTGAGAGACCGTCCATTAAAAGCATCGCTCATTTTACTGGCTGATCGCTTAGATGATATGTCACAAAAACGCAATGAAATATTTAAGTTGTTCGATGCTAGAGAAAAGTTCTATTTGATGGAATCAAGAGAACCTGGACGAAGGTGGCTGGTGAAGTGTACCAGCCCTTTTTCTATAGATGAAACGGCGACAATTGGCAGATTTAATGTCGACTTCACGAGTTTTAAACCATACTCGGAGTCGGTGATGATCATCAAACAGAAGTTCGAACAAAACATCTTCCGGTTTTTTAACAATGGCGAGAGAATCAATATGCTGACTCAAATGGAAACAGAAATTGAATTTAAGGGTGCTTCATCGTCTCTAACTATTACTAATAAAACTACAGGTGATATTTGGCGCTATAACGGCACAACTGGAGCGGCTGATGTCATTCTTTTAAAAGGGGTGCGCAGCTTTAAAAATCAAGACTCCATCTTTGGCCAAACGAATAAGAAGTTGATTTCAATTGCACCGGACTGGAACGAATTTGAAATAACGGGTGCCACTTCTTTTACTATTGAAATTCGCACCCGATTTTATTTCTTGTAAAAAGGAGTGTGAACTATGCTCAGTGTAAAGAATAAGGGGCAGGAAGAGGCGTTAACTTCCTATTCCGGTTATGAATTAGTGGAAGAAGTAAACGGGGAACTCTCTTTATCCTTCTCTGCTAAATCAGGTGAAAACAATCCAGGATATGATTTATTAGAAGGAGATTCTGTCATCACGGTTGCTGATGGAAGACAATTCAAAGTGAAGCAGTTTTCTGCAAAAAGAGGCAGGAAGACGGTAAAAGCTTTCTCGACTTTCTTTGATTTAAGCGGAAAGCAAAAAAAGGAAATGTTTGCTGGCACCAAAAGCTTTCAAACCTTTATCAGTTGGGTGTTGCAGGGTACCGGCTGGCAGTATAATCTCGAAGGCATACCACTTAATTCAAAATTGGTTCCTAACTTTGGAAATGCCAACGTGTTGAAGCTAATCGAAATTCTGATTGATGTATTTGAAATTGAACGGCAAATAATGCCGGACAACCGAATAGTGTTCAGTAAACTTTTGGGGCCTGATAATGATGCACAGTATCGCTATGGGCACAACGTCAAAACGCTCTCACTTAACGAAGATCGCACCAACTTGAGAACCTCTGTAACGGCATACGGCGGAGATGGACTGACGGTTAATTATGTATCTCCGAATGTGGCCTTGTATCCAGATGCGGGAGAAATGGATCCTTTCACTGATGATCGTTTCTTGATTGGTGAAAACTTGATTGAAGAAGCCAAGAGCAGGCTGCAAGACTATCCAGATGTCTCAATAGAACTGGAAGCTTTGGAGTTGACGGAGAAGGCTTTAGGGGAGCGCGTATGGTTGATTTACGATGAAGATTTAGGGTTGGAGTTTCAGACCAGAATATTGGCCAAGACAACCAGGATACCAAACGAAAAGTCTTCTGCAGTTATCGGCTCTTCATTACCCAAACCATTAAGCGACCAATTAGTTGATCAGAGTGTAATGATTGATGAAAATGCCAAGCAAGCTTACACCAAATTTGAACAGACCAATGAACGGATCACATTAGAGGCAGGTCATATTCGCACTTACACAGATGAAGAATTGGGCAAAGTTAAGGAAACAGCAACAGCAAACTTTACGGTGTTGGCCGGACAAATAAACTCTAAGGCAAGTGCCACTTTTGTTGATTCGCTTGGTACTCGTGTTAATGAAGTTGAATTTGATATGAATGCAATCGAAGGTGTTGTTTCCACTAAAGTTAGTCAAACAGATTACAACGGAAATACAATTGCCAGCTTAATCAATCAGACGGCAACCACGATCGACATTCAAGCCAGAAAAATAAACTTGGTTGGGGCTGTTACGGTGCTTTCTGAGCTATCTGGAAACCTCGGAAATATAACGGCAGGAACAATTACGGGTTCAACTATACGTTTGGATAATGGTGGACTATTGGACTTGCGCTCCGGGACAATTCTTTGGGGTGTAAATGTGCCGCAAGCAGACTATGCAGAAACTGCAGGTAACGCCAATATGTTAAACGGCCAGTATACCTATAGAGACTTCAGTTTAATGGGGCATAATCATTCAATTTTTGAATACGTCAAACCAAAAATAGGGCAAGGGCTATCGGTATGGAGAAGTGGTAGCAAAATACGTATTTATCAGGGCGATGCCTACACCGAATTAACCGGCGTTACGGGGTCAGACTAACTGAACGGAGGAAAAGACAATGAATTACATTTTAACAACCAATCGTGGAGTGGCCGTTGATTTTGTATCAGAGGATTTCGATCCAGCTGCTTATGTAGAAAACTTAAATATACCAACAATGAACACCTTGGCTATTATGAATATGGTCATTCAAAAGAATAATATCCAGTCCATTGTTCCGGTTCGCGAAGAAGGCGGAACTGCACCTTCAGGTACAGAAATAAAGATTCTGACAAACAATGGCGATTACATCACGGCTTATGTTCCTGATTACTCAGCCGTAGAGGTTTCTGCAGCATTTAACAACAACCAGGCCACTTTTGTTTTACTGGGTGACATCATCATTCACAGGCATCATGCAAATATGATTACCGTGGTATAAAGCAGCGGGAATAGAAAGGAGGGACGAGAATGTCGCAACGGGATATTACACAATTAGATTTAGTAGAGGGCGGGAATATCATCAGGCAGGGGCATTTTTTTACGCTTGCCTTTTTACCGCGTGATGCTAATGGTTCTGTAGTTGATTTAACAGGGAAAGAGATTGCGGTGTCTATCGTCAGCAAACAAGGTGTCGTATATGAAACAACCGCTTCTTTTGATAGCGCTGAGAAAACTGTAAAATTTAGTGTCAGCGAAAATATTGGTCATGGCGATATGTGGATGGAAATTACGGCTACAGATCCCAACAACCAAAATTACCGACTTAAATTCCCCACTTCCGAACACGAAGGCCGGCTAAAATTTATCCGAAGCACAGATGACTTGGCCTATGTTGGGTTCAACGGACTGACAGTTGCTCAGTTCCGAACGGAGCGAGACGAATTTCAAAATGGTATTACAGAAATAACTGAAGAAGCTGCCACAAAAGCTGAAAGTGCACTTAGCACGGCGGTTTCTGCCGAAGAAACAGCTACGAGTGTAAAGTCACAATTTGAGCAGGTAATCATCGAAGGTGATTCATCTATCGAGGCCGCTGCAGCTCGTGTGGCGCCAGACAAAACATATACCACTTTAAAGGCTCGTTTGGATGAAAAAGAACAAACCACTGCCGCGCTATTGGCAGATAAGGCAGACGAGGTAAGCGTAGCGACTATCCGCAGTCGTTCCTATGATGTATATAACGAAATGCGGGACGGATTAATCCAATTACCTGCTACTTTTCCAAAACTCCCCTTTGACTTATATAAACATCGGCAAGTTTATACGCATACCGCAACCGCTGAAAACCAATTTGACTGGACAGGTGCTACCGTTGTCTACATTTCATCGAAAGGCAGCCCGACAGCAGGAAGTGGCTCTGCAATTGAATCACCTATAACGTTCAAGCGCTTTTCGACTGTTTATTCCAGTGCTTTTTACAACTCAACTAAGTTCAAATTGATTGTACTTGATGATGTCTATACATTCGTTGATGGTGATGTAATGGATGTAATCAATTGCGATATGTTAATTGAATCAAAAAATGGGTTTAGTTGGATTGGTCAAGTCATAAAAAGCACTGATGTTGCGCGAAGCACTGGATGGGTTGCGGATAGTGGAGTTTACAAAAACACGATATCAGGCATCGGCACAGCGAGAGTTGCAGACCTCATTAATTTTAAAAACCTTGATTATTACGGCATGCCTAAGAATGTATATGTCGAAAAAACAACGTTAGCTGCCTGTGTTGCAACAAAAGGCACTTTTTTTGTTAGTGGTGCAATCATGTATTGCAATCCGTTAGATGGCGAGAAAATAGCCGATATTGATGTTGTTCTTTATGGATCAATGAATCTGTATTTCAGCGTTAGCGCAAACAGAACGTTTATGATGAAGAATATTGGCGTAATGTTCGATTATTTGCAACCAAGACCAAAAGAATTAACGTCAAAAGTTTACTTTTTTAATTGTAAATTCTATAGAGGTAAGCAAGATGCAATCGCATTGACAGTTAAGTATAAAGCTTATTTCCTTGATTGTGTTGCAGCGTACCCCTCAAAGGACGGATTCAATTACCACGCCAGCGACTTTAATACGCTAGCAGTAGAAGTAAATTGCATTTCTTATGGTGCTGGAAAATATAAAATATTTGGTGGCAATACCACTACGCAAAGCAACAACGCCAGCACTGCTCATGACGGGATGTGCATGCTCAGAGTAGGGGGTATTTATTATGATTGCGAGGGTCCAATTGTTGCTGACGTAAATAACCCATACTCAATTATAATTGGTTGTAGTTCTTATGATTGTATTTCAACCAATACTGGATTGATGGCGAGTTATTACTTTTCAAACACAGGTAATACACTGCGTACAGCATTAGCACCGAAATATGTGATTGACAGTATTGGTGGGGGTAAAAATGTGACTAATACTGTCTATGGAGATGATGATACAAAAACACATGTTTCAAATGTAAAGGCTGGGTATAAGGGATTGCGTATGGTGAAATATGTCGATTGGAGCGATGTGGTTTAACATTAGTTTAGGAACAAAAAGCGCGATAAGGTGACAATTTGATTGCAGGAATTCCCATCTGATCTGTCGAATAAATCGATTATCAAATATTTAAGAATGGTGGCTTGTAGATGAGGAAACCTGTGTTTGATTCGAGATTGAAAAAGCATTATAAAGAAAAAAAGCTCTTACGCTTCAAGAAAGATAATGAAGATTTACAAATAGGCTATACCAAATACGGTGAGCCGGTGCTAATGGCAGTGATCATTGAGGATGAAACTTTAATTTCTCAACTTTTTTATGTGGACGGTATGAAAATTTACAGCGCTTTACTTCAAGCTACTGTTGAAGGCGAGAGAATGGAAATTGATGATGTGAAAGTGTTGCGGGGTGGTTATTATTCACCTGAATCCCGCCCACCATTTGGGCGTGGCTATGGGACAGTTGTGATGCACCGAGCACTCAAAGAAGCCCGTACGAGAGGCGTTAGAGATGTATTTGGGAAACGGGTAGGTTCAGACAAAGACCAGATTGAACGGCAATACAATTATTATTCGAGATTCGGCTTCACTATCAATCCGCAGGGTAGGCTTCATCTGCAATTGACTGAAGGTCCGCCGATGGAATACAAACTTCCATTTCGGGAGCAAATTAAATGAAGTATTGAGAGAGTGTCCATTCGGGCGCTCTTTTTTCTATAGAGAAAAGATTCAAAGGGGGATTGGGATATGGGAGAGGATGAGGCATATGATCAGATGGGAGGTTGCGGCGGTGAAAGGTTTCTTAGCAGCATTGACAAGCTTTGCAGTATATTTGGCGGGCTTGATGAATGAGGCCACCGTCGTACTATTATTTTTTATGTTTCTCGATATGATTACAGGGTTACTTCGAGCCTGGATGACAAAATCATTGAACAGCACGCTTGGTATGGCCGGACTCATTAAGAAATTCGCAGTATTCGTTGTTTTGGCTATGACAGCCGGCATCGAATACTTTTTTATTCACATGGGTCAGGATACGAACGGCATCATCATCATGGGTGTGGCCAGTTTCTTTATTGTGAATGAGGGTCTCTCTATTTTAGAGAATTGCGCCCAGATGGGCTTGCCTATTCCACCAATTCTTTACAATGCACTGGACAAGCTGAACAAAGACCCTGGCGGCAAAGAACAGAAATTGCTTCGGGATCCCGAACTAGAAAAGATTGATAAAGCGGTTCTGATCAAAGAGATTCAACAAGTTCAGTACGAAAACATTCAGCAGGACAATACAAAGGAGGAATAACAATGGCAGCGGTTTTAATCTTTGCAGCTATTTTGGCACCAATCATCACAGCATTGGTCGAAATGATTAAAAAGGCATCGAACATCCCGATTAACTTTATCCCAGTCCTGGCCTTATTGGTCGGCTTATTAATCGGCTTAGCAGCACAACCATTTACTGATTTGGATCATGTCAATCGCTTATGGGCAGGTGGTTTGGCAGGTCTTGCCGCTACCGGCCTTTTTGAATTGGTGAAGCAACGGGATGAAACAAAGAAGGGTGGTTAATTAATATGTCAGTATCAATAGAAACGCTTATAACGCGAAGTGACGCTAGACTAGGCGCTGTGCATCCACGCATCCGGGAATACTCACTTGAATTAATCAGGCGAGCATACAAAGAAGGAATCCGTGTTCAAATCTCTTCTGGCTTCCGTTCGAATACAGAACAGGCACATATTTATGGCCAGGGCCGCCCGAGCTATGTATGGAACGGCAAGAAATACGGAAGAGCTGGCAGCATTGTTTCCAATGCACGCCCGGGTTCATCCGTTCATAACTACGGACTGGCCATCGATTACTTTTTAGTTAGCGAAGACGGGAACAGTTCAATATGGGTCGTCAACAACCAATGGCGCCGCGTAGCTGCGATAGCCAAAAGCATGGGATTTGAATGGGGTGGCGATTGGAAGTCATTCCGTGATTACCCGCATTTGCAAATCACTCGCGGTTTATCCATCGCACAATTAGCAGCTGGTAGCCTGCCGTCACTTCCGGCGCTTTCCGGTACAGCACCAGTGCCAGTCGTTAAAAAGCCGATCAGTAAGGATTACCTAACTTATGATGATCGTGGCCACGATGTCGAAATGCTACAAACGTATCTTACTAAGGTTGGGTTCCCTGTAGAGGTTATGGGCTATTACAATGCTGCAACCAGAAAAGCTGTGATGGACTTCCAAAATTCTCGTGGGTTAGAAGGAGACGGAATATACGGGCCTGTTTCTAAAGCGGAAATGAATAAAGCGTTAAAAGAACCACCTAAGCAAGTGGAGACTCCTGTAGTTAAACCACCTGCATCAGTAGCAACACAAAAACCAAAACAAGAGGAGATGGAAGAATTGGAACTGACAAAACGACAACGTGAAGAATTAGCAGCCACTTTCGAAAAGGCAAGAGAACGTGGAGTATTCTCTTCTGCAGAGCACGAAAAAGCTATTCTTGATGGTACAATGACACAGAGCGATTTGCTGTATCTTACCGCATTAATTGCAGGAGCTTCCTTAGTTGGTGGCGAACGTATTAAGCAAGGGTAAAGTAAGAATTGGATAAGAATAAAATAAGAATCTCAAAAGCCTGCTGACCTAAAAATTGGTTAGTGGGCTTTTTTTATTTGAAAAAAAAGGTTTGTTTGTACAAAATCCATGCTATATTATAGGAACAAGTGTTCTTATTTTGGAGGTGACAGTATGGAACTAAGCAACTTACCAAACCGCACCATAGCGTGTATCGACATGAAAAGTTTCTATGCCAGTTGCGCTGCCGTTGAGTTAGGACTGGATCCCATGAAAGCCTGCATTGCTGTGGTGGGTAATCAAGAGCGAAAAGGAAGCGTGGTTCTAGCAGCATCCCCTATGATGAAAAAGCGGTTCGGCATCAAGACTGGATCTCGCCTATTTGAGATACCCGACCATAGAGACATCCTACTGGTTGAGCCAAAGATGCAAAGTTACTTACTAAAATCCATGCAAATCACAGATTTGTTATTAAGCTATGTGCCAAAAGAAGCTATTCATGTGTACAGCGTTGATGAAAGCTTTGTCGATTTAACCGGAACAGAGAGGCTATGGGGACCACCAGCAGAAACGATGCGCCGTATTCAGGATGAGTTGCTAGAAAAGTTTAAGCTGCCATCGACAGTTGGAATGGGACCTAATATGCTGATGGCGAAATTGGCGCTGGATATAGAGGCAAAGAAAACAGGTTTTGCCGAATGGACTTATGCAGATGTGCCCTTAAAGTTATGGCCCGTCACGCCGTTGAGTAAGATGTGGGGGATTGGAACCCGGACAGAAGCGACTTTGAACAGCATGGGTATTTATTTTGTTGGGGATTTGGCTAACAGTGACTTGGAATGGCTGGAGGAACAGTTCGGCATCATGGGTCATCAACTCTATAAACATGCGAATGGCATTGATCTATCCGAACTAGGGGCGCCCATAGTAGAGGGTCAAGTCAGTTATGGTAAAGGACAAATACTCTACCGGGACTACGTTGAAGAAAAAGAAATCATGACGATCATCTTAGAAATGTGCGAAGACGTGGCGATGAGAACTCGGGAAGCAGGCGTCGCAGGTCGTACCATTCATTTGGGCATTGGCTACAGCAAAACAGCATTCGGTGGGGGCTTCTCCCGTTCTTATTCGGTAGATGAAGCTACCAATGAAACGATGAAAATCTACCGTGTATGCCAGGAACTATTTCGGGCATTTCATCAAGACAAACCAGTCCGACAGATTTCAGTCTCTATTACCAATTTAGAAGAAGAGTCATCGATGCAGCTCAGCCTGTTTGACGAACGAAAATTCGAACAGCGCAGATTAGATGCGGCCATGGATTCTATTCGAAAGAAATACGGCTACTCGGCCATCTATCGGGGCGTATCTGGAACAGCTGCAGGTACAGCCATCGCAAGAACCAAGTTACTGGGTGGGCATAACAAAGAGTAATAAGACTGTAAAAATCCCTCAACCTAAAACGGAAGAGGGATTCGTTTTGAGCGAAGCTTCAACTCGTACATAAACTTGCACACGGCAAAAACATATTTGCGGAGTTTCAAGGAGTACAGGTCAAAGTATTATATAGTAGAAACTCGTTTATTAAAGTATTAAAAAGGCATTCGAATAATCGTGGAATCTTGCTTACTTACGATAAATGTAAAACCCATTAATA
>NZ_JBZDOJ010000010.1:0-51023 GCF_058268435.1 Planococcus sp. TJ-307 | reverse complement strand
TCCAGTGATGATGGCAAAGAGGCCACACCCGTTCCCATCCCGAACACGGCAGTTAAGCTCTTTTGCGCTGATGGTAGTTGGGGGTCTCCCCCTGTGAGAGTAAGACGTCGCTGGTCTGTTTTTTTAAAAATATAAGTGATTTTCTTGATTGGACAAATGTTCAACCAACTAGTCTAGTGATGATGGCAAAGAGGCCACACCCGTTCCCATCCCGAACACGGCAGTTAAGCTCTTTTGCGCCGATGGTAGTTGGGGGTCTCCCCCTGTGAGAGTAGGACGTCGCTAGGCACACGAAAACAAGTCGTTACCGATTCCGGTAACGGCTTGTTTTTTTATTTCCAGGAAACTCTACAATAAGGCACTTTGGAATCATCCCGGACTTTTTATTTCAAACCCACCGCTCTCGGCTGAAGTTGCTATAATGGGAGTAATCAATCAATGTGAGGATGGAAACTATGACTCAACGACGTCCAATAGTCGATGCTTTGATACAGCATCAAAACAGACAGCCCATTTCTTTTCATGTTCCTGGGCATAAACACGGCATTTTATCGGGGCTGCCGAAAGACATTCAGTCGGCGCTCCATTACGATTTGACTGAACTGACAGGACTTGACGATCTTCATTATCCGGAAGAAGCGATTAAAGATGCTCAGCTTTTGTTGGCGGATGCTTATGGAGCACGGGAAAGCTTCTTATTGGTCAATGGCTCGACGGTGGGGAATTTGGCCATGATCCATGCTGCCTGCAAAGAAGGAGATGCCGTGATTGTTCAGCGGAATTCACATAAGTCGATTTTCCATGCGCTGGAGCTTGCGCGTGTGCGCCCTGTTTACGTATCGCCGAAATGGGACGACAGATCAATGACAGCGGCTGGAGTGCCTCTTAAGGCCATAGCAGCAGCCATAGAGGCGTACCCGGAAGCAAAAGCAGTGGTACTGACCTACCCCAATTACTATGGAATGGTTTCTGATGAATTGAAGGAAATTATTGCTCTATGCCATGAGAACAAGATCGCGGTTTTAGTGGACGAGGCGCATGGTGCCCATTTTCAGACAGGATCCCCGTTTCCGGTTTCGTCGTTGGCTCTCGGGGCGGATGTAGTGGTGCAGTCGGCACATAAAACCTTACCGGCCATGACCATGGGATCTTTTTTGCATGTTGGCAGTGATCGAGTGAATGTAAAAAGAATTCAAAAATACTTGCGGATGTTTCAATCAAGCAGCCCATCGTATTTAATCCTGGCTTCTCTGGATGATGCGCGGTCTTATGTGCAAAATTATTCGCAGCCTGACATTCGGATGTTCAGCGAAAAGCGGGACCGTTTTCTCAGCAGTTTGCGGATGATTCCACAGCTGATCGTAGTAGAATCCGATGATCCGCTAAAGATTATGTTGAGGGCCAAACATCACAGCGGCTATCAGCTGAAACAACAGCTCGAGCAAGCAGGCATTGAGGTAGAACTGGCCGACCTGTTCCAGGTGCTGCTCATTTTGCCATTGCTGAAACAATGGCATGCCTATCCGTTTGCGGAAATCCGCAGCCGGTTAAAAGAGGCAGTAATGAGGCTTGAGGGAGAAGCCAGGCACGAAAATAAGATTGCGGTTCAGCAACAATTGGATGTCACCGTTCCAGAATTGTCTTTTGAAGAAATCGATTTGGCGGACCAGGAATGGATTTCGTATACACAAATTATCGGACGAATTGCTGCTGGCATGGTCGTTCCATATCCTCCCGGCATTCCACTGATGGTAGCTGGTGAAAAATGGACATTGCCTAAAGTGGAAGAGCTGATGAATTACTTGGCGTCGGAAGCTCAAATCCAGGGTGACCACAGGTTGGAGTCCAAGCAGTTGCCTGTACTTCAGCAAGGCATGCAAGAGAATGAATAAGGCATAAAGAGGGTATACCTGTAACGCGATTTAAATGGGAAAGAATGTGGGGGATTTTCATGGAGCAAGAAAAATACGCAATTATTGATATCGGTTCAAATACCATTCGGTTGGTAATTTATACACGGGACAAAAGCGGGCGTTTTACAGAAAGTGAAAACGTTAAGGCGGTTGCCCGCCTGCGCAATTACTTAAACGAAGACAATCTACTGGAACGCGAAGGCATCGATATACTGGTCAAGACCTTAAAGAGTTTTCAGGAAGTTACCCGCCACCATCAGTTGAAAGCAATCAAATGTGTGGCCACAGCGGCTGTCCGCCAGGCAGAAAATCAAGAAGAAATTATGAAAGCGGTGGAAAGTGAGACCGACTTCACCATTCGTATCTTATCTGAATTTGAAGAGGCAAACTATGGGTACTTGGCAGTCGTCAATTCGACGCCCTTTACCAGCGGCATCACAGTGGATATTGGTGGGGGGAGTACAGAACTCACGTATTTCAATGACCGCCAGCTGATTTATTTTTACAGCTTCCCTTTTGGAGCATTGTCTTTAAAGCAGCAGTTTATCCAAGGCGATACACCGACAAAAGGCGAACTGCGTGAATTGCGTTCATTTTTGAAAGAGCAGTTTGATCAGCTGGAATGGCTGGCTGATAAACGCCTGCCGTTGATTGGCATCGGAGGAAGCGCGCGAAACATGGCTCAAATTCATCAAGAGCATATTGAGTATCCTTTGACTGGCGTTCATCAGTACAGAATGAGCAAGAACGATGTAGAAGAGATGAATGATTTATTGAAGTCCTTGGAGTTTTCGGATTTGCAGCGGCTCGAAGGTTTGTCGAAGGACCGGGCAGATATCATCATTCCCGCATTAGAAGTATTTCGTTATTTGATGGAATTGATTGATACGGAAGAATTTGCTCTCAGCAGAAAAGGATTGAGAGACGGAGTTTTCTATGAAGAAACGACCAAGGATTTTGATTTATCGGTCTTTCCGAATGTTGTAGAAGAAAGCTTTCACGAACTGGCCATCGACTACGACATCAACTTGACGCATGCGTTTCATGTCACAAACAGTGCATTGCTGATTTCAAAAGAATTGGAAGAAGTGGGCTTGCTGTCACTGGAGGAAGAAGATTACAAACGGTTGAAGTTGAGCAGTGCCCTTTATAATTTAGGAAGTTATATCGATTCTGAGTCCAGCCACCAGCATACGTTCTACTTGCTAAGCAATCGGACCATTGACGGCCTGTTGCACAAAGAACGGGTCATTGTGGCATTAATGGCTTCGTTTAAAAACAAAGAAACCTTTAAACGCAACCTCGCGATTTACGAAGAGTGGTTTAGCAAGGAAGAAGTGGTTAAATACAATTTGCTGGGTGCCATTATTAAACTGGCATATAGCTTGAATGCGACAAAACGCGACATTGTGGAGACCATTGAACTGGAAGAAAAAGACGACAAGCTCGTATTTTCTATTCGCTGCAGCGAAGACTGGAAGCCGGAGCAGTACCAGGTCGAGAAGCAGAAAAAACATTTGGAAAAGCAGCTAAAGAAAACGGTTGATTTTAAATTTTACAAATAATTAACATTACAAATGCCTGATCCTGCTTTTTAAAAAGCTCGAAAATGGTACGATAATAGAATGGATTATACGTAAAAGGTGGAGTCGAAATTGGAAACAGTAAAAAAGAAAAATGTGGAACTCAGACAACCTGCTTATTACAATAACCGTGAATTGAGTTGGCTTGCTTTTAATGAACGAGTGTTAGAGGAAGCAATGGATAAACGAAATCCTTTGCTCGAGCGGTTCAAGTTTTTGTCCATTTTCAGCTCTAACTTGGACGAATTTTTTATGGTTCGTGTAGCCGGGCTGCAGGATCAGGTGAAAGTTGGGTTTACGAAACCCGAAAACAAAGCCGGTATGACCCCAAAACAGCAACTAAATGAAATTGCGATGAAGACCCACCGGTTGGTGGACTTGCAATACGAAACCTTGCAAAAAAGTTTGCTGCCTAAGCTTCAAAAAGAAAATGTGGAATTTGTAAAAATGGCGGATTTGAGTGCAGATCAATTAGTGATAATGGAAAAACACTTTGAAGATCATATTTTCCCCGTGCTGACGCCGATGGCTATTGATGCATACCGCCCTTTTCCCATGCTGTTGAATAAAAGCATCAACTTGGCAGTAGTACTGGAAGACGAACTAGAGCAGACAGAAGAGGGGCAGAAAATTGCCATCGTCCAAGTTCCTTCTGTACTGGATCGCTTTGTCCGTTTGGACTCCAAAAAAGCAAGCCACAAGCTGATTTTGTTGGAGGATGTGATCGCCTTTTTCATCCGTAAACTTTTTAATGGCTTCAAAGTAATTTCGGCATCCGTGTTCCGGATTACCCGAAATGCTGACATGACCATCCACGAAGAAGGGGCGCGTGATTTGCTCAAGGAAATTGAAGAAGAGCTTCGCAAACGAAAGTGGGGTGCAGCTGTCCGCTTGGAAATCCAGCAACCTGGCTTTGACCCCGCTATTTTGGATTACCTGACCGATGAACTGGAAGTGCATAAAAAAGATGTTTATGCCATTGAAGGATTTTTGGATTTGACGGTCTTTTTCAATTTTTATAAAAAAATGGCGCCGATCTGGGAGCATTTGGTCTTTGAAGGGAAAGTGTCGCAGTTGCCGGCTGGAATGGAAACAGGCAAAGATATTTTCCAAAAGGTCAGCGAACAGGATGTTTTTCTCCATCACCCATACGAATCGTTCGAACCGGTTGTCCAATTTATCTCTGAGGCAGCCGATGACCGCGATGTACTCGCCATCAAACAGACACTTTATCGTGTCAGCGGCGATTCACCGGTTATCAAGGCGCTGAAAAGAGCAGCAGAAAATGGCAAGCAGGTAACGGTGCTCGTGGAACTAAAGGCCCGTTTTGACGAAGAAAACAATGTCCAGTGGGCCAAAGAGCTGGAAAAGGCCGGATGCCATGTGATTTATGGCATGACCCATTTGAAGACGCACAGCAAAATCACATTGGTTGTCCGCAAAAAAGACGACAAGATTGACCGTTTTGTTCATTTGGGAACGGGCAATTACAATGACCAAACAGCGAAAATCTACACGGATATGAGTTTGTTCACTTCTAAACGGCAGTTCGGGATCGACGCTACCAACTTTTTCAATTATTTGAGCGGTTATACCGAAAAACCGGAATTTCATTATTTATCAGTAGCACCATTCACGATTCGCACAGATATCATCGACTTGATTGATGCTGAAATCGGTTTCCAGAAAAAACAGGGCAATGGACGAATAATTGCAAAAATGAATTCCTTGACGGACAAAACCATCATAATGAAATTGTATGAAGCATCAAATGCTGGAGTAAAAGTAGATTTGATTGTTCGGGGGATCTGTTGTTTGCGGCCTGGAGTTCCTGGAGTCAGTGAGAACATCCAGGTACGCAGCATCGTCGGCAGTTTGCTTGAACATAGCCGTGTCTATTTTTTCAATCATAATGGCAAAAGCAAGATCTTTTTGTCTTCAGCAGATATGATGACACGGAATTTGAACAACCGCATCGAAATCCTGTTCCCGATTATTGATGAAGACATCAAAGAGCAGGTCAAGAGCATACTGGAGCTCGGGCTTGCCGACAATGTCAAAGCAAGAGAACAGGATGCAGCTGGCGTCTACCATTACGTACCACGCAAAAATGATGAGCCGGCAATAGACAGCCAAATGGAGCTGTTCCGCAGGGCCTATCAAGTGGCAGAAGACGAGGAATAATGAGGAAACCGTTCATTTCCGTAGGGAGATGGACGGGTTTTTTAATGGTCACTGTAAAAAAGAAGGCATTTCGTGTATAGTATAAAGAGTTTAAAACAGTACATAATGATTAATTTCATGGAATCAGGTGAACAGCAAAATGAGTTATTTGATCAATCTGGAAGGCGGAGAAGGATCGGGCAAGTCGACGGTCTTGAAAATGCTGACAGATGCATTAAAGGAAAAAGGATTTTCTGTTGTTTCTACGCGTGAACCCGGTGGCATCGAGATTGCTGAACAAATCCGCAACGTGATTTTAGACCGGGAAAATACTGCGATGGATCCACGAACAGAAGCTTTGTTGTACGCTGCGGCAAGAAGGCAGCATTTGGTTGAGAAAATTATTCCGGCATTGGAGGCAGGAAGCATCGTCCTTTGTGACCGTTACGTCGATTCAAGCCTGGCTTACCAAGGGTATGCGCGCGGGCTTGGAATGGAAGAAATCTTTGCCATTAATAAGTTTGCCATTGATGATTACATGCCGGACATGACGCTTTACTTTGATGTGAATCCGAAAGTCGGATTGGCACGAATCGAAAAAGATCTCGGACGGGAAATCAACCGTCTGGATGTTGAATCGATGAAGTTCCACTACAAAGTAAGAGAAGGCTATCTGTTATTATTAAGCCAGAATCCGGAGCGTATTCGTCTGATCAATGCAGAGAATGAATTGGATGTCGTTTTTGCAGATGCATTGGAAACGGCTTTACGGTTTATAGAAGAACGGCAAACGACAGTTGATCCCCTATAGGATCAACTGTCGTTTTATGTGGGCTATTTTTTTGGCAAAGAGCTGGAAAGATATGCAGCGTATATCTTTGTTCATGTTATACTTATATAGAAGAAAGACAAAAAGGAGTGAGTGCTGATGAAACTCGTAGTAGCAGTTGTACAGGACCAAGACAGTAACCGTTTATCCAACGCGTTGACAAAAAACGATTTCCGGGCTACCAAACTTGCCAGTACAGGAGGGTTTTTGCGCTCAGGGAATACAACCTTTTTAATCGGGGTAGAAGATGATCTTGTACCGAAATTGCTGGATTTGATTCGTGAAAACTGTCGTGCTCGTGAACAGATGGTAGCACCTGTATCGCCAATGGGCGGCAATGCTGATTCGTATATTCCATACCCAGTAGAGGTTGAAGTGGGCGGGGCGACTATTTTTGTACTGCCGATCGAACAGTTCCATCATTTTTAATAACTCGTTCCCCTCGATAAATGGCAGAGTGCCTGTCACCTAAGCACCATAACGAATACCCGTGCTCCATTCGGAACACGGGATTTTTTACAAAGTCTGAAGGTGGAAGTTATGCAAAAAACAACAGATGAATTTTTGGAAATGCAGCCGGTGGTCATGAAACGGCTTCAAGGTGCTTATGCGAAAGATCGATTGGCGCACGCCTACTTGTTTGAAGGTCCTGCTGGCTCAGGAAAAAAAGAAATTACCCATTTCTTCGTCAAGCTTTTGCTATGCGAATCACCTGTGCAAAATGTTCCATGTGAAACATGTCGGAGCTGTCAGCTTTATAATTCCGGCAACCATACGAATGTTATTTTCATTGAACCGGATGGCCAAAATATTAAAATTGACCAAATTCGTGAGTTGATTTTCAAATTGAATAAGACCGGGCTGAGTACAGGCCGTAAAATATACGTGATTGAACAGGCAGATCGCATGAACAATTCTTCCGCCAATGCTTTGCTGAAGTTTTTGGAGGAACCGGAATTTAATGTGACAGCGATTCTTTTGACAGAGCGGCTGAATGCATTGATGAGCACGATCCGTTCCCGCTGCCAATTGGTATCGTTCCGGCCGCTGTCACGGCCAAAGCTGATGGAAAAATTGATGGCAGATGGCATGACTGAATCGATGGCTGCCACTGTCAGTATGCTGACACAAAGCGAAGAAGAAGCCGTTGCTTTAAGTCAGGATGAACAATTTGCACAAGCCCGAAAAACCGTATTGAAACTTGTGGAAGTGGCTGGCAGCAATGTCCACGAGGCTCTTTTAATGCTTCAAGCTGAGTGGCTGCCGTTATTTAAAGAAAAAGAAGATGCCGAAAGAGGCCTGGACATGTTATTATTTGCATATCGGGACATCGCTTCGGTAAAAGCAGGTCTTGAAACTGCACGAACATATCCAGACATGGAAGAAACTTGGAAGCAGATGGCTCTCCAGCGTTCTTTTACGGTATTGTCCAAGCAGTTGCAGGCTATTTTACAAGCCAAACAACAATTGCCGCGCAATATGAACCGGACGCTGTTGATGGAGCAGTTAATGCTGAATCTGCAGGAGGGGTAGCAATTGTATAATGTGATAGGGGTTCGCTTTAAAAAAGCGGGTAAAATATATTATTTCGATCCAGGTGAATTGACGATTGAAAAGGACGATTACGTCATTGTGGAAACAGCACGCGGCGTAGAATATGGCAAAGTGGTCGTGCCAACAAAAACTGTTGGAGAAAACGATGTCGTCTTGCCATTAAAGCAAGTTGTTCGTGTGGCAACTGATCGTGATCGCCACCAGGTGGAAGAAAACCGCTTGGAAGCAAGCCGTGCTTTTGAACTGGGCACAGGCAAAATTGAAGAACATCGATTGGATATGAAGCTGGTGGATGTTGAATACACGTTTGACCGCAACAAAGTTATTTTTTACTTTACAGCGGAAGGCCGTGTGGATTTCCGGAACTTGGTCAAAGACTTGGCGGCTATTTTCCGGACACGCATCGAGCTTCGCCAAATTGGTGTTCGTGATGAAGCCAAAATGCTAGGCGGAATCGGTCCTTGTGGCCGAATGCTTTGTTGCTCGACATTTTTGGGCGATTTTGAGCCCGTTTCGATCAAAATGGCAAAAGATCAAAACTTGTCGTTGAATCCTTCGAAAATCTCAGGTTTATGCGGCCGTTTGATGTGCTGCTTAAAATACGAGAACGATGAATACGAAACAGCAAAAAAAGAAATGCCGGATGTTGGAACAAAAGTAACGACACCAGACGGCGAAGGCCGCGTGGTGGGCATGAATATTTTAGAACGAGTGTTAAAAGTTCGGTTATCTGAGCAGGAACAAACACTTGAATACACATTAGATGAGATAATGGGCCAAGGAACGAGAGCGTGAGGTGGTTTAATTGAAGGAAAAGAACTTTTTAGACACGGTCATGGAGTTTGAACAGCAGCTCCAATCCATGCAAGAACAATTCAGTGAACTAAAAGCGGTCGTAGCCCGGACGATGGAAGAACATCACGCGCTGCAATTGGAAAATCACCATTTGCGCACACGCCTGGATGAATTTCACAAAGCTGTGCCGGAAGTGGCTGCTGTGGATCCAGTGAAGTTGAAAAAAGCCGTCATGGATATTGGTGAAGGCTATGATAACTTAGCCCGTTTGTATCACGAAGGCTACCATGTTTGCAATGTGCATTTTGGCAGTTCCCGAAAAGGCGACGATTGCCTGTTCTGTTTGTCATTTTTGAATAAACAGAACTGAAAATAAAGGCAGCCAAGCAGCTGTCTGTAAGATGATAAAGAGAAAGGCTTCCGACACTCCGTGTGGCGGCAGCCTTTTGTTATGCTGGGAGTTGAACAGATGTTAGTGGATGACGAAAGATTGGATTATTTATTGGCAGAAGACCTTCGGATCATCCAAAGTCCGTCGGTGTTTTCGTTTTCGCTTGATGCCGTTCTGTTGGCGCGTTTTGCTTATGTTCCACTGAAAAGAGGAACCATCGTGGATCTGTGCACTGGCAACGGGGCGATTCCATTGTTTTTAAGCGCCCGTACGGAATCCCGCATCATCGGTGTGGAGCTGCAGGAGCGGCTTGCCCACATGGCGCGGCGCAGTGTGGCCTATAATGGCCTCGAGCAGCAAATTGACATTATTAAAGGCGATGTAAAAGACATGCCGGCACAGCTGGGATTTGAAAAATACGATGTCGTGACCTGCAACCCGCCCTATTTCCCGGCACATGAGATGAGCGACAAAAACATCAGTGAGCACATGGCGATTGCGCGGCATGAGCTGCACCTGACCTTGGATGAAGCGGTTTTGGCAGCAAGCCAGTTGCTGAAGCAAGGCGGAAAAGCAGCATTTGTCCATCGGTCCGGCCGCTTGATCGACCTGATTGCGGCAATGCGCGCCAACCGGCTGGAACCGAAACGAATCCGTTTGGTATATCCGAAGGCAGGCAAAGAAGCCAATACGCTATTAATTGAAGGAATCAAAGACGGCAAACCGGATTTGAAAATTCTGCCACCGCTAATAGTCTATGGTGATAATGGAGAATATACCGAGGAAGTGCGGGAATTGTTGTATGGCAGCGAGTAACCATTATTTTTACGTTCTGGAATGCGCCGATCGGTCTTATTATGCCGGGTACACCAACGACCTTGAAAAGAGGCTCGCTGCGCACAATGCAGGAAAAGGTGCGAAATACACACGAGCTAAAGGGCCATCCAAGCTTATTCATCAGGAATGCTTTGACACAAAACCGGCAGCGATGAAAGCGGAATATGCCTTCAAGCAATTAACAAAGGCACAAAAAATCCGGTATATTGCTGAAGGAAAGGAGAACGGCAAATGAAATCCCAAAAAAGTTTTCAGCACAAGACAGCCACTTTGTATTTGGTGGCAACACCCATCGGCAATTTGGAAGATATGACAATCCGCGCCCTGCGCATCCTAAAAGAAGTGGATATAATTGCGGCGGAAGACACGCGCAACACCAAAAATCTCTGCAACTATTTCGATATTCAGACCAAGTTGGTCAGCTACCACGAACACAACCAGGAGAGCGGCGGTTTTAAGATCTTGTCGTACTTGGAAGAAGGCAAGTCCGTGGCGTTGGTCAGTGATGCGGGAATGCCATGCATTTCCGATCCTGGAGAAGACATCGTCAAACGAGCGGTTGCTGAAGGCTATCCTGTTGTGCCAATACCCGGAGCCAACGCGGCTCTGAGTGCACTGATTGCATCTGGAATCTCGCCGCAGCCCTTTTTGTTTTACGGATTCCTATCGCGCAATAAAAAAGACCGGCAGGCAGAGCTGGAACTCCTCAGCCAGAAAGAAGAAACCCTGATTTTTTACGAAGCTCCCCATCGGCTGAAGGAAAGCTTGAAAAGCATCCAAAAAGCAGTAGGCGACGAACGAAAGATCACGTTGGCGCGGGAAGTGACAAAAAAATTCGAAGAGTTTTTAAGAGGGACGATTGAAGAGGCAGTGGGATGGGCTGAAGAAAATGAAATCCGTGGTGAATTTTGTCTGGTACTCGAAGGCAACGCTGACCCAGAACCTTTGGAAAATGTGAAATGGTGGGAGAACCTGTCCATTGAAGAACACGTAGACCAGCTGATCGCAACCAAAGACCTGACATCCAAAGAAGCCATCAAAGAAGCAGCAATCGAACGCCAACTGTCCAAGAGGGAAGTTTACCAGGCTTATCATACTTAGAAAAGCGGAAGCGCCCGTGTAGATCCGATGGGCATAAGACGTGCTGGCGAAGCGGCATGTTTTCAGCCGCACAGCCAGCGTGGCTTATGATCCAAGGATCTGGGCGCTGAAGTCTGGGCAGTAAGAAAAGCGGAAGCAGCCTTTTAGTACCGAAAAGCGGAAGCGCCCGTGCAGATTCCACAACCGTTGTAAGACCAGTTCCTTGAACATGAAAAAACCCAGGATGCCAATGCATCCTGGGTTTTGCAATCTTACTTTTTCAAGTTATTTTGAATCTCTTTTACCAGCATTTCTGCGCCTTCAGCACTCAAAATCAATTTCCCGCCAACCAACTGCATGTTGTCGTCTGATACTTCGCCTGTAACTGCACATGTCATATTAGGTAAATATTTTTTCAAGATAATTTTGTCGTCATCCACATAAATTTCCAATGCGTCTTTTTCTGCGATTCCCAAAGTACGGCGTAATTCAATCGGAATTACCACACGTCCTAATTCGTCCACTTTTCGAACAATACCTGTCGATTTCATAATAATAATCCCCCTTTTAATTTATCGGATGCATTCGTCAAAATTCGACATTTACCACTTCCTGTCATAAATCATACCAACTACTGGCAATTTGGTCAATAAAAAACTATCAGAATCATAATGAAATTTTACATCTCTTGTTAATTTTCTTTGATTTATGCTTAAGAACGCCATGAATTTGACAAGGTTGCTGGAAAACTGAAAAAATACTCTCAAGTTTGAATAAAAAATGTCGAATTTTTACTGAAAACTTCTTTGTCGAATTGAAAGATTGTACAAAATAGGGGACTTCGTTAAAATAAGAACTATACCAAAAAACTGGAGGAATTTTTCGTGACTGCTAACAAAGAGACCTTTTATTTAACTACCCCGATTTATTACCCAAGCGGAAAATTCCATATTGGAACGGCTTATACAACGGTCGCCTCTGATGCAATGGTCCGCTACAAGCGTTTACGTGGATTTGATGTCCGGTTTTTGACTGGAATGGACGAACATGGCCAAAAAATTGAAGAAAAAGCGCAAGAAGCGGGCATGGCGCCACAGGAGTTTGTGGATGACATGGCTGCAGCCGCTAAACAAGTTTGGTCGACAATGGATATTACGTACGATGATTTTATCCGCACTACAGAAAATCGCCATAAAGAAGGAGTGGAACGGATTTTCAAAACCTTCCTCGACAATGGCGATATTTATAAAGGCGAGTATGAAGGCTGGTACTGTACGCCTTGCGAATCGTTCTTTACGGAAAACCAGTTGGACAACGGGAATTGTCCGGATTGCGGGCGCCCAGTCCACAAAGTTAAAGAAGAATCATATTTCTTCAATATGAAAAAATATGCAGGACGCTTGCTCGAGTATTACGAAAACAATGTCGAATTTATTGAGCCGGAATCGCGCAAAAACGAAATGATCAATAATTTCATCAAACCTGGACTAGAAGACCTATCGGTATCACGGACTTCTTTTGATTGGGGAATTCCGGTTCCAGGAGATCCAAAACACGTCATTTATGTATGGGTCGATGCATTGTCGAATTACATCACGTCACTTGGCTACGGCTCAGATGACGAAACTCTATTCAATAAGTACTGGCCGGCCGATGTGCATGTAGTTGGGAAAGATATTGTTCGCTTTCATACGATCTATTGGCCGATTTTCTTAATGGCATTGGATTTGCCGCTGCCGAAGAAAGTGTTTGCCCACGGCTTTATCATGATGAAAGACGGCAAGATGTCAAAATCCAAAGGCAATGTTGTTTATCCGGAAATGCTCGTGGAGCGCTACGGCTTGGATGCGACACGCTACTTCCTGTTGCGTGAGCTGCCATTTGGTTCAGACGGCGTCTTTTCACCAGAATCGTTTGTCGAGCGAACCAATTTTGATTTAGCAAACGATCTCGGGAACTTATTAAACCGGACGGTATCGATGATCAATAAATATTTCGACGGGGCTGTACCGCAGATCAACGGATTGCAGACGGAATTTGACGGGCCGCTTCAACGCGTAGCTGCGCAGACAGTAAAAGTCTACGAGCAGCATATGGAGAGAATGCAATTCAGCATTGTCTTAAGTGAAGTTTGGGCACTGATTTCAAGAACCAATAAATACATCGATGAAACACAGCCATGGGTACTGGCAAAAGACGAAGCTGCAAAAAGCCAGTTGGCTTCAGTAATGGCTCATCTGGCAGAAAGCCTGCGTATGACTGCAGTTATGTTGCAGCCGTTCCTGCCGAACGCACCAAAGCAAATTATTGAACAGCTTGGACTGACAGAAGAATTTTTAGCTTGGGATACGCTGCAAGACTTTAGCCAAATTCCTTCAGGCACTCAAGTGGTGTCCAAAGGAACGCCTATCTTCCCGCGTCTTGAAGTAGAACCGGAAGTTGCGTACATTCGCGATCAAATGCGCGGCACTGCGGCACCAGTTGCAGAAGAGCCAACAATTGTCGAAGTTCCAGACGTTCCGGAAATCGCGATTGAAGATTTTGCAAAAGTAGATTTGCGTGTAGCGACAGTGACAGCTTGTGAAGCTGTTCCAAAGACATCAAAACTGTTGAAACTTCAGTTGGATATGGGGTATGAGCAGCGGCAAGTGGTTTCTGGGATTGCAGAACATTACAAACCCGCAGAACTAGTTGGCAAGAAAGTAGTAGTAGTCGCCAACCTAAAACCTGTAAAACTTCGAGGCGAATTGTCTCAAGGCATGATCTTAGCTGGTGAAAAAGACGGCTACCTGACGTTGGCGTCAGTTGCTGAAAAACTCCCAAATGGCGCGAAAATAAAATAACACTACTGGAAAAGGCCTGTTTTGACCCACTTTGAAAAGTGGGTCTTTTTTGGTTTTTCTGGGTTTTACGGCCCAAGATTACAGCTGAAATAATCGTTTTGACATGGAACTAACATGTTTTGTTACCCAATTGTAATGTTGCTGTGAAGAAAGATACAGGTGGAACCATTAGAATAAAGCTTAATGTGAGGAGAATGATTGATGTTTATCGATACCCATGTACATTTAAATGCAGACCAATATGATGAGGACCTGGTACAAGTCATTGAGCGTGCACGAGAAAGCCATGTGGAGAAAATGGTAGTCATCGGCTTCGACCGAAAAACGATCGAACGAGCCATAGAATTGGCCGAAACCTATGAATTCATCTTCGCAGTAATTGGTTGGCATCCAGTCGATGCCATCGATTGTACTGAAGAAGACCTGAAATGGATTGAAGAACTATCAGCCCATCCAAAAGTAGTTGGAATCGGGGAAACCGGATTGGATTACCATTGGGACAAGTCACCAAAAGAAGTGCAGCAGGAAATTTTCCGCAAGCAGATTCGATTGGCTAAAAAAGTCGAGTTGCCTATTATCATCCACAATCGGGAAGCCACGGAAGATGTCTTGAAAATTCTAAAAGAAGAAAATGCAGCAGAAGTAGGCGGTGTCATGCATTGTTTCAGCGGCAGCGTTGAAACTGCCCGCGAAAGTATAGAAATGAACTTTATGATTTCTCTTGGCGGGCCGGTCACATTCAAAAATGCCAAAAAGCCGAAAGAAGTCGCCGAATTGATTTCACTCGATCACCTGATGATCGAAACAGATGCTCCGTATTTAGCGCCTCACCCGTATCGTGGAAAGCGAAATGAACCCTCTTATGTGCCATTAGTAGCCGAAGAAATCGCACGATTAAAAGGAATTTCGATAGAAGAAGTAGCAAAAGCAACCACTGAAAATGCTGAAAAATTTTATAAACTTTCTCAAAAAAAGGGAAATTAAAAAAATCAGATCGTTTGACACGTTAAACATGAGCCCATATAATCACTCAAGTGAAGAAGGAGGAATTATTTTTGTCAATAGAAACAAATAAACCCAAATCATCAAAATTATTCAAAGGTAAATCATTGGCGGTAACAATCGCAACTGTATTGTTGTTTGCAGCGGTTTTGACCTTTGCAATATATGAAGGCACAAAGAATACAGTATCTGTAACAGCAAATGGTGAACAGGAAGAAGTAAGAACCCATGCAGAAACCGTCGGAGCATTTTTAGAAGAGCAGGACATCAAACCTGGAGAACACGATTTCTTGAGCCATTCTGCAGAAACAGCAATCAATGAAGATTTATCTCTCGAATGGGATGCAGCAGAACAATACAATGTGACAGTTGATGGAGAGGCCACTTCGGCTTGGACAACTGAAAACACGGTGTCAGAAATTTTGGCAAAAGCGAACGTTGAGCTTACGAAACACGATAAAGTATCACCGGCACTAGAAGAGCAAGTTGATGAGGAAACAACGATCTCAGTGGAAAAAGCTTATGAGGTTACCATTCAAGACGGTACGGAAGATAAGAAAGTATGGTCTACTTCGACTACGGTCGCTGACCTTTTAAAGCAGCATGAAATTTCAGTGGGCAAACTGGATCGAGTGGAGAACGAAATGGACGAATTGGTCCTTCGGAATTCAACAGTCAAAGTGGTCCGCGTTGAAAAGGTCACCGATGTAGTCGAGGATTCTGTAAAATATGCGGTAGAAACAAAAAAAGACAGTTCACTTCTCAAAGGCAGCGAAAAGCTTGTCCAAAAGGGAGCGAATGGCGTAGTTGAAAAAACGTACGAAGTGGTTAAGGAAAACGGCAAAGAAGTAAAGCGTGACCTTAAAAACGAAAAAGTGGTAAAAGAACCAACGAAGCAAGTAACTGCAGTAGGAACGAAAACCGTTGTGGCCAGCGTTTCACGTGGCACTCAAGCCAAAGCAGCAGCTCCAACAGCTAAAGCAGAGCCTGCAAAACAGGCAACACCAACCGAGAAAAAAGCAGCACCAGCAGAAAAAGCATCAGTCAAAACAGCTTCAGCTGAAAAAAAACCTGCTCCTGCACAAGCAAAAGCAGAACCTGCTAAAGCAGCACCGGCAGAAGCGGAGCCAACAGGCGGCAAAGAGTTTTACGTGTCAGCCACAGCTTATACAGCAAGCTGCACCGGCTGTTCAGGAATTACAGCTACCGGAATCAACTTGCATACAAATCCAGGCCTTAAAGTGATTGCTGTAGACCCTAGCGTTATTCCGTTAGGCTCTAAAGTATGGGTTGAAGGATATGGAAATGCGATTGCAGGTGATACTGGCGGAGCAATCAAAGGCAACAAGATTGATTTGTTTATGGCCAGCCAATCTGATGCGATCTCATTTGGACGCAAACAAGTAAAAGTTAGAATTCTTAACTAATCTACAGTAAACTCCACCATAGGCTTTCTTGGGTTCATTCCCAGGAAAGCTTTTTACATGTCTACCCGCTAACGTGTAGAATAAACAAGAAGCTTGAAAAGAGGAAATATATATGAAGATAAATGAAATTATCGTAGTTGAAGGAAAAGACGATACAGTCGCGATTAAGCGCGCAGTCAACGCAGATACAATTGAGACCAACGGTTCCGCCATAACGCCAGAAACACTTCAGCGAATTGCGCACGCGCAACAAAAACGGGGTGTCATCGTTTTTACAGATCCTGATTATCCGGGACGGCGTATCCGTGCTATTATTGAAGAACACGTGCCTCAGGCTAAGCATGCATTTTTGGCGAAAGAAAAGACGATTGCTAAAAATGGCAAAGGTTTAGGAATCGAGCATGCCCGTGATGAAGACATCCGCGAAGCCTTACAAGCTGTCTATACGCCGCTGCAGGAAGAACGTGCTGTAGAGATTACCATGGAAGATTTGATCGATGCTGGGCTTGTAGCACATCCACAAGCCAAACAGCGCCGCATCCAAATCGGCAATGATCTACAGATCGGCTATACCAATGGCAAACAGCTCCAGAAGCGTCTCTATATGTTCGGTATATCCAAAGACCAGTTTATTAAAGCGGTACAAGCGTTAACTCAGGAGGAAAACCAATGACCAAAGATATAGCGACACCCATCCGCACCCAACAAATCATGGCAAAATATGATTTAAAAGTGAAAAAAAGCTTGGGGCAGAACTTTTTAATCGATCCTAATATTTTACGAAAAATTGTCGGACAGGCAAAATTGACCAAGAACTCTGCAGCCATCGAAATTGGCCCGGGAATTGGTGCATTAACCGAACATCTGGCAAGAGAAGCAGGCAAAGTGCTGGCTTTTGAAATCGATCAGCGGCTGCTTCCTGTACTCGACGACACACTCTCACCATACGACAACATTTCCATCGTTCATGCCGATATTTTGAAAACCGATGTGCAAGCTGCTATCGACCGTGAGCTGGCAGGTTATGATGATATCGTCGTTGTAGCAAATTTGCCCTATTATGTAACGACACCTATTATTTTGAAGCTATTGCTGGAAAAATTGCCGATTCGCGGTATGGTCGTTATGCTGCAAAAAGAGGTGGCTGAACGCATTACAGCTAAACCTGGGACTAAGGCTTACGGATCGCTGTCTATCGCGATTCAGTACTACACACAGGCCGAGATGGCATTAACGGTTCCGAAGTCCGTATTTTTGCCGCAGCCGAATGTTGATTCGGCTGTTATTCGAATGACTAAACGGGAAGTTCCAGAAGTGGAAGTCATTGATGAGGACTTTTTCTTTAGTGTGACAAGAGGGTCGTTTGTTCAACGAAGAAAAACTATTTTGAACAACCTTCAAGTGGCAATGCCTTTAGGAAAAGAGAAAAAAGAACTGATTTTGAAGGCATTGGAAGAAGCAGAAATCGATCCTGCACGTCGCGGAGAAACCTTAACGATCAAAGAATTTGGGTTGCTCGCTGACAAATTGTATGCTTATTTCCAGTGAAACCGGGGATCTGTTACAATTTTGGCACATGTTGTTTCGGGTTAAAGATATTTCGAATAAATAAATATTGACAGCACTGGGCAGTCGTTGATAAAATTATAAATTTGCTTGACTATTCCATTATATTATGGTAAAATTTTGTCTATAGTGAGGTGTAGACAAAATGCCCAAAACTTTGGCGGATATTAAAAAGTCGTTAGACCTACATTTAGGAAAACGCTTGCTTTTGAAGGCAAACGGAGGTCGCAAGAAAACGGTCGAACGTGCCGGAATCCTGCGCGAAACGTATCACTCCGTGTTCGTAATTGAGCTAGATCAAGAAGAGCATGCATTTGAACGCGTGTCTTACAGCTACGCAGACATCTTAACTGAAGCAGTAGAAATTACTGTGTACGAAGGAACTGAAAACGCACTTGTCGTGAAATAATTGAATCATATGTATAAGTTACTCCAAAACTTGCTCCTGCTTACAAGCAGAAAGCGAGTTTTTTTGTTTCTGTCGGCACTTTGCTTTCCATTGTCCGGCGGTATGTTAAAATAGTCTTCATTAGAATATAAAAGGAGGCAGTGGGATGCTCTACGTAAAAGCGCCTGCCAAGATCAACTTAACATTAGACGTGTTACATAAACGTCCAGATAATTACCACGAAATTGAAATGATCATGACAACGGTGGATTTGTCGGACCGCATCGGATTGATGGGAACCGCCAAAGGCATACATATCCAGTCTGCAGATCGCTTTGTACCGAACGATTCCCGCAACCTTGCTTACCAGGCGGCGCAATTGATCAAAGATACTTTCAACATCAAAACCGGCGTCATCATTTCGCTGGATAAAAAAATTCCGGTCGCTGCCGGCCTTGCTGGAGGCAGCAGTGATGCCGCAGCAACATTAAAAGGGCTCAACAAACTGTGGCAATTAAACCTGTCACTTGATGAGTTAGCTGAACTGGGAGCCAAAATTGGTTCAGACGTTTCTTTTTGTGTTTACGGGGGCACGGCGTTAGCTAAAGGGCGTGGTGAAATTATCCAGGAGTTGCCGACTCCGCCAAATTGTTGGGTTATTTTAGCGAAGCCGACAATTGGGGTTTCTACAGCTGACGTTTACGGAGCGTTCGATGTCCAAACAGCTCAGCATCCAAATACGGACGAAATGATCCAAGCACTCCATGACGGCGATTATGAAGCCATGTGTGACAACTTAGGAAATGCACTCGAGAGCGTTACCTTAAAATTGTATCCGGAAGTTGAACAAATTAAAGAACAGATGAAGAAATTTGGTGCTGACGCGGTATTGATGAGCGGCAGCGGCCCGACGGTTTTTGGATTGGTGCATAACGAAGCACGCATTCCGCGCATTTATAATGGCTTGCGTGGATTCTGTTCAGAAGTTTACGCTGTGCGTTTGATCGGCGAACGGGAGCCACTTGCCTAAATACGGATATTTATGGTAAGTTTTCTATAAATCATTCGTGTTTAGGAGAGGGTAGTCTTGAAGTGGAAGCGCAGTGAACGGCTTGTTGATATGACGCATTTTTTATTGGAACACCCGCATAAATTAATTCCGCTGACTTATTTCTCGGATCTTTATCAATCAGCCAAGTCGTCTATCAGTGAAGATTTGGGGATTGTCAAAGAAACGTTCGAAGAAAAAGGAATTGGTTTGCTGATGACCGTTCCCGGAGCAGCGGGCGGCGTTAAATTTATTCCTAAGCTCCAAGCCCGTGAAATCAGGTCTATTATGGCAGATCTCATGGAAGAGCTGAGTCATTCCGATCGGCTTCTGCCGGGGGGCTATTTGTATATGACCGATGTGTTGGGTAATCCGGAGATGATGAACCGTGTCGGCAAAGTATTCGCCACCGCGTTCGCAAAAGAAAAAATTGACGTTATTATGACAGTGGCTACAAAGGGCATCCCCATTGCCCATGCGATTGCCCGCCATTTAAATGTGCCGGTGGTTATCGTCCGTAGAGACAGCAAAGTTACGGAAGGCTCTACAGTTAGCATCAATTATGTTTCAGGATCTTCCCGCCGCATTCAGACCATGGTGTTGTCAAAACGCAGCATGAAAAGCGGCCAGCGTGTCCTTATCACCGACGACTTTATGAAAGTCGGCGGAACGATGAACGGCATGAAAAACTTGCTGGAGGAGTTTGAATGCACGTTGGCTGGGGTGGCTGTATTGGTCGAGGCAGAACATTCGGATGAACGGCTTGTAGAAAAATACCTGTCTCTCGTCAAATTGCATGAAGTGAGCGAAAAAGAACGCACAATTGCTTTAGAAGAAGGAAATTACTTTGAGAATGGAGGAATTTAATATGAATTATGTAGCGACAGATAAAGCAGCTGCTGCGATTGGACCCTATTCACAAGGTGTGGTTTCAGGAGGGCTGCTCTACAGTTCAGGCCAAATTCCATTAACTGCAACCGGAGAATTGGTGGAAGGCACGATGTCTGACCAGGCTCATCAAGTCTTTTCTAACTTAAAAGCCGTTCTTGCAGAAGCCGGTTCCTCTCTGGGGGAAGTTATTAAGACCACTGTTTTTATTAAAGATATGAACGATTTTGCGGAATTGAACGAGGTTTACGCAGCATATTTTGGCGATCATAAACCGGCACGCTCAACTGTTGAAGTGGCCCGTCTGCCAAAAGACGTGAAAGTAGAAATTGAAGTTATTGCAAAAGTGAACAACTAAAAGCAAATTTTGAAACAAAAGAACTGCAAGCTTCCTCGTATAAACGAGCTGCTTGCAGTTCTTTTGTTTTATTGATCAAATTTTCTAATAAGTTTTGTAAATTATGAAGGAGATTAGTCCTTTTTAGCGAATACCCATAATTAGGGTTTAAATAACAGCTGAGAGAAGGGAGGATGAAAGAATGGAAGTAACAGATGTGAGATTGCGTCGTGTACAAACCGATGGCAGAATGAGAGCAATCGCTTCCATCACACTGGATAATGAGTTTGTCATCCATGACATTCGTGTGATTGATGGAAATGAAGGCTTGTTTGTTGCGATGCCGAGCAAAAGAACACCGGATGGAGAGTTTCGGGATATTGCCCATCCGATCAATTCGAGCGCACGCACCAAGCTTCAAGAAGCTGTCTTAACTGCATATGAGCAAAGTGAAAGCGAAACGGTATTGGAAAATGCCAGTGTTTAACGGAGCGGAATCAAGGGGCCTTCTATATTAAATAGGCTCTTTTTTTATTTGACTTTTTTTGTAATGGTATTGTCATGCCTTGAAACCTTGAAAAAACAGGGTTTTTCCGCTATAGTCAATAAGGAAAAGCGATTTTTTAAATTGACATAGCCAGTTTAAAAACTGGATTTCACAAGCGGTATAAATAAATGGTCGATAAGAAGGTCAAAATGGACATCTTATCAGCTCAGGAGTGGAGGGGCAAGGAATGGCGAATACATACGCAGTAATTTTAGCTGCCGGCCAAGGCACGCGCATGAAGTCAAAATTGTACAAAGTGCTTCATCCAGTATGCGGTATGCCGATGGTTGAGCACGTGACGCGCAATGTCGAGAAACTCGGCGTCGAAAAAATCGTTACCGTTGTGGGCCATGGGGCAGAAAAAGTTCAGCAGCAGCTGGGCGAAAAAAGTGAATACGCGTTGCAATCGGAACAACTAGGAACGGCTCATGCCGTGCAGCAAACAGCTTCTATGATCGAAGGGCTTGCTGGCACAACGTTGGTCGTTTGCGGGGACACACCGCTAATACGTCCGGAAACCATGCAGGCTCTTCTTGATCAGCATGCTGAAACTCAGGCAAAAGCTACAATCTTAACGGCAATCGCCGACAATCCAACAGGCTACGGACGGATTCTTCGCAACAACGCTGGCATCGTCGAAAAGATCGTCGAGCAAAAAGACGCATCTCCAGAAGAGCAGCAAGTGAAAGAAATCAATACCGGAACGTACTGTTTTGATAATGAAGCATTGTTCGAAGCGTTGAAACTGGTTTCCAATGACAATGTCCAAGGTGAATATTATTTGCCAGACGTCATCGAAATTCTTCAAAAACAAGGAGAAGTTGTTGCCGCTTATGCAACAGACAGCTTTGATGAAACTCTTGGGGTAAACGACCGTGTGGCTTTGAGCCAAGCGGAAAGCACAATGCGCAAACGAATTGCTGAAAAGCACATGAGAGCCGGTGTGTCCATCATTGATCCGGCAACAGCTTATATTAGCGCACAAGCGGAAATTGGGGCGGATACCATCATCCACCCGAACGTAACGATCGATGGGGATACGAAAATCGGAGAAGACTGCGTCATTTCTTCGAACAGCCATATTGTCAACAGCACTATCGGAGACCGTACGACCATCCGCAGTTCAGAGATCCACGACAGCAGCATCGGAACAGATACAGCTGTGGGGCCGTTTGCACACATCCGTCCAGAAACGGTATTGGGCAATGATGTAAAAATCGGCAACTTTGTCGAAGTGAAAAAATCAACCGTCGGAAACGACAGCAAAGTTTCTCACTTAAGCTATATTGGCGATGCCCAGGTGGGAACAGACGTCAATATCGGCTGCGGCACAATCACGGTTAACTATGATGGAAAAAATAAATTCCAGACCGTTATCGAAGATAACACCTTTATCGGCTGCAACTCCAATCTGATTGCACCGGTTACTGTAGGCAAAGGGTCTTATGTAGCGGCTGGCTCTACCATTTCGAAAGATGTTCCAACGGATTCATTGGCGATTGCTCGCGCGCGCCAGGAAAATAAAGAAGGCTACGCAAACAAATTGAACGGTAAAAAATAGGAGGGTTCACACCTAATGGGCTATCAAAATGCAAACTCGAAATTGAAAATCTTTTCATTGAATTCGAACCAGGCGCTGGCTGAAGAAATTTCAGAACACGCAGGCATTCCACTTGGAAAAAGTTCGGTTACACATTTCAGTGACGGTGAAATCCAGATCAATATTGAAGAAAGTATTCGTGGTTATGATGTATTCATCGTGCAATCGACTTCTCAGCCAGTCAATGAAAACTTGATGGAGTTATTGATCATGATCGATGCTGTCAAACGTGCCTCTGCCCGCACAGTCAATGTCGTGATTCCTTATTACGGTTATGCCCGCCAGGACCGTAAAGCCCGCTCACGTGAACCGATTACCGCAAAATTAGTAGCGAACCTTTTGGAAACTGCAGGGGCAACCCGTGTAGTCGTCCTGGATTTGCACGCTCCTCAAATCCAAGGGTTCTTTGATATTTTGATTGACCACCTGGTAGCTGTACCTTTGCTTTCCGATTATTTCCTGAACGAAAGTGGCATCGATCTTGAAAATGTCATCATTGTTTCACCGGATCATGGCGGGGTTACGCGTGCACGCAAAATGGCGGACCGCCTGAAAGCGCCGATTGCGATTATTGACAAGCGCCGCCCTCGCCCGAATGTATCGGAAGTCATGAACATTGTTGGTAATGTCGAAGGCAAAACAGCCATCATTATCGATGACATCATCGATACAGCGGGAACCATTTCAATTGCGGCCAGCGCTTTGATTGAAAGTGGCGCAAAAGAAGTATACGCCTGCTGTACACATCCTGTCCTGTCGGGTCCTGCAGTACAGCGCATCAACGATTCCGTGATCAAGGAATTGATCATCACCAATTCGATTGCATTGCCTGAAGAAAAGAAATCTCCGAAGATCAAGCAATTGTCTGTAGCGCGTTTATTGGCTGAAACCATTGTTCGTGTTCATGAACAAAAATCTGTCAGCACACTCTTTGATTGATCAGAATAACCACCTTTCTGTGTAATAGGTTTCATTATTGTAGGAAAAGGGTATATACTGTTATATGTACCTATCGAGAATTATGTACTTTTTAATATAACTGGAGGCTGAAAGTAATGACTGTAAAAATGACCGCACAAAAAAGAGAAAGCAGCAACAAGAATTCTGCATTAACTGAACTTCGTTCAAAAGGAAATGTACCAGGCGTAGTTTACGGCTTTAAAACTGAAACGACACCGGTAACTGTATCTGAAATCGAATTGATCAAAACTTTGCGTGAATCTGGACGTAACGGCGTAATCAGCCTTGAAATCGATGGCAAAAGCACAAACGTTGTATTGAGCGACTACCAAATGGACGCTTTAAAAGGCAGCTTCAAGCACGTTGACTTTTTAGCGATCAACATGTCCGATGAGCTAGAAGTGGCTGTAACAGTTCACTTGACTGGCGAATCAGTAGGCGAAAAAGAAGGCGGCTTTATCACTCAGCCAAACCGCGAAGTAACTGTACGCGTAAAACCTTCTGACATCCCGGATGCATTAGAAGTGGACACAACTGAATTGGCGATTGGCGAAACAATCACAGTCGGCGATATCCGCGGAACTGTATCATACGAAATCTTGGATGAAGACGACTTTATCCTTGTATCTGCAACAGCTCCACGTACACAAGAAGAATTGGACGAGCTTGAAACTGTATCTGACGAAGATGCAGAACCAGAAGTGGTTGGCAGCGAAGATTCTGAAGAAGAAGAAAACAAAGAAGCATAAATACGAGTGGGAAATAGGGGCTGTCGAGAGACAGTCCCTATTTTTTTGTTTCACGATTACTTATGGTAAAATAAAAGGCAGTGAAAAAGCAAAGGAAGATGGGTATGAAATTGATTATTGGCCTGGGAAATCCGGGCAAAACATATGAAGACACACGCCACAACATCGGCTTTAAAGTGGTCGATTATTTGGCAAGCCAATGGAATGCACCGTTGACGCAGGCGAAATTTAAAGGGATGTATTCCATTAGCCATCGTCCTGAAGGCAAGGTGATGCTTTTGAAGCCGCTGACTTACATGAATTTATCAGGTGAAAGTGTTAGTGCGGTAATAGATTACTACAGTATCGAGCTAAAAGACATTATTGTGGTATACGATGACCTGGATTTGCCGGCTGGCCAATTGCGGTTGCGCCAAAAAGGCAGTGCCGGTGGCCATAATGGCATCAAGTCACTGATCCAGCATTTAGGCACTCAGGAATTTAACAGGCTGCGCATCGGCATTAGCCGTCCACCCGCAGGCATGAAAGTGCCGGACTATGTGCTGCAGCGCTTTTCAAAAGAAGAGATGCCGGAAGTCGCCGATGCGATCAAAAAGAGTGCGGCAGCTTGCGAAACTTGGCTCTCTAAACCTTATCTCGAAGTAATGAATCAATTTAATGGAGCATAATCGCTTTGACGCATCTGGCGTTCAGAGCTTTTTTCTGTTTCCTGTGTGTTTTTGAAAGGAGGAAGTTGGATGAATCATATTTTACAAACCTTTTCGGAGGATACTCATACACAAAAGTTTATAGCTGATTTGAAAAAGGGGCAAGACCATCAATTGATTTCCGGTTTATCCGGCAGTGCGCGGCCGATTTTCTACCAGACAATCTGGTCGGAAACAGAAACCCCTTTATTGATTGTGACACCCAATTTATTGCATGCCCAGCGTGTATACGATGACTTGGTGCGGCTTGTTGGGGAGCAGCAAGTCCACCTTTACCCTGCGGAAGAGTTGATTGCTGCAGAGGTGTCATTTTCAGGACCGGAACTGCGGGCTCACCGCATCGATACGCTGGATCATATGAAAAGCGTTGGCAAAGGCATTTACATTACACCGGTAGCAGGAATGCGCAAACTATTGCCGACACAAGAGCAATGGGATTATGCCACACTGCGCATCGCTGAAGGCGAAGAGCTGGATACAGAAGAATGGCTGCTGAAATTGGTGGCGATGGGCTATTCCCGTACACCAATGGTGACCACTCCTGGAGAGTTCGCGCTTCGAGGGGGAATTCTGGATATTTATCCGTTGAACTTTGAACATCCGGTCCGCATTGAGTTGTTTGATACGGAAGTGGATTCGCTGCGGTTGTTTTCAGCCGAAGATCAGCGTTCACTGGAGAAAGTTCAATCATTGTGCATTCTTCCAGCAAGTGAATTGGTGCTGTCGAAAGACCAGCGCATCGAATTGGCGGGGAAATTAGAAGCTAAACTTGCTGCCAGTTTGAAGAAAATCAAAGCTGACGATACGAAAGCTTTGATGCTTCAGCATATTCAGCACGACATTGATTTGTTGAAACAAGGTGAAACGCCGGAGCAACTGGCGAAGTATGCGGCCATGATTGATACACAATCGGCGTTTCTCGGTGATTATTTCCCGGGCAATGGACTGGTGTTTTTTGACGAACTGGGGCGCATCCAGGAAATGACCGATACCCTAGAGCGCGAAGAAGGCGATTGGATTGTCTCACTGCTGGAAGAAGGAAAGTTTCTTCATGATGTTTCGTTGACTTACACGTTCCGGGAAATGATGGCGAAGCTTGAGCAGAAAGTGACGTTCTTGTCTTTATTCGTCCGGACGTTCCCGATGGTGACGGTCAAAAAATCCATTGCCTTTTCATGCAAGCCGATGCAGTCTTTCCACGGCCAAATGCATCTCCTGAAAGCAGAGATGGAGCGATGGACTTTAGGGAAGTTCCAAATCTTTATCGTGGCGCAGGGAGAAGACCGCATGCAAAAAGTGCGTGCCGTTCTGGCCGATTATGACATGGAAGCGGAAATTGCCTCGTCTTCGACAGAAATTCAAGGCGGTAAGATTTATTTGGTTGATGGGGAATTATCGACCGGGTTTGAAATGCCGTTGCAGCGTTTGACTGTCATTACCGATTCGGAATTGTTCAAGCAGCAGCCGAAAAAGAAAACGCGTGCTCAAAAGCTGACGAATGCCGAGCGCATCAAGAGCTACTCGGAAATCAAACCAGGCGATTACATTGTCCACATTCATCACGGCATCGGCCGTTTTGTCGGCATCGAAACCTTGGAAAGTGGCGGCGTTCATAAAGATTACCTTCATATTGTCTACAAGGCTGACGATAAATTATTCGTACCGGTCGATAAAATCGACTTGATCCAAAAATACATCGCGTCTGAAGAAAAAGAACCGAAGCTCCATAAGATGGGCGGCGCAGAATGGAAGAAAACCCGCACGAAAGTATCGGCAGCAGTCCAAGACATTGCGGATGACCTGATCAAACTTTATGCGGAGCGGGAAGCATTAAGAGGCTTTGCATTTTCCGAAGAGCAGGACATGCAGCGCCAATTTGAAGCAGAGTTTCCTTACGAAGAAACGGTCGATCAATTGCGCTCCATTAATGAAGTAAAACGCGATATGGAAAATGAACGGCCGATGGACCGCTTGATCTGTGGCGATGTTGGTTACGGCAAAACAGAAGTCGCTATCCGCGCGGCATTCAAAGCGGTATTGGACGGCAAGCAAGTGGCGTTCCTCGTACCCACGACCATATTGGCACAGCAGCATTTTGAAACGATGAGCGAGCGGTTCAAGGATTACCCGATTACGGTCGGCTTGATGAGCCGGTTCCGTTCCAAAAAACAACAGGGCGAAACCGTCAAAGGCTTAAAAAATGGATCAGTTGACGTAGTTGTCGGCACACACCGCATTTTATCGAAAGATATGCAGTACAAAGATCTTGGACTGTTGATCATCGACGAAGAACAGCGCTTTGGAGTGACGCATAAAGAAAAAATCAAGCAAATGAAGACCAACGTAGATGTGTTAACGCTGACGGCAACACCGATTCCGCGGACGCTTCATATGTCGATGATCGGTGTACGCGACTTGTCCGTCATCGAAACGCCGCCGGCCAATCGTTTCCCGGTGCAAAGCTATGTTATGGAGCACAACGGCGCTCTCGTGCGCGAAGCTATCGAGCGCGAAATGGCACGCGGCGGCCAAGTGTTTTATTTGTACAACCGAGTGGACGATATGACGCGGAAAGTGGAAGAAATTCAAGCATTGGTACCGGAAGCGCGCGTCGGCTATGCCCACGGGCAAATGAGTGAAACCGAACTGGAATCGGTCATTTTAGGATTTCTTGACGGTGATTACGATGTTTTGGTGACGACGACCATCATCGAAACCGGGATTGATATTCCAAACGTCAACACCTTGATCGTTTACAACGCCGATCGCATGGGCTTGTCTCAGCTTTATCAATTGCGTGGACGTGTCGGACGCTCGAGCCGTGTGGCTTATGCGTACTTTATGTATCAGCGCGACAAAGTGCTGACCGATGTGGCAGAAAAACGCTTGATGGCCATCAAGGAATTTACCGAGCTCGGATCCGGCTTTAAAATCGCCATGCGCGATTTGACGATTCGCGGGGCAGGAAATCTGCTTGGTTCCCAGCAGCATGGCTTTATTGACTCGGTCGGCTTTGATCTGTATTCGCAAATGCTGCAGGAGGCAATTGACGAACGCCAGTCCGGAGTCAAAAAAGAAGTGGTTCCAGAAATCGAGATTTCACTCGATGTCGATGCCTATATTCCCGATTCCTATGTCAGCGACGGCTACCAGAAGATCCAAATGTACAAACGTGTCAAAGGCGTGGATACAGTAGAGGAAATGGCCGAGCTGCAGGATGAGTTGATCGACCGTTTCGGCGACATGCCAAATGAAACCGATAGCTTGCTGCGTATTGCCCGCATGAAAGTATGGGCACGCGAAGTAGGCGTCGAGTCAATCAAGCAAAACGGCAAAGTGGTAACCGTCAAGCTGAGCGAAAAAGGCACATCCAGCATTAACGGCGGCAAAGTGGTGGAAGAATCAGCTGCGTACGGACGCGCCGTCGGCTTCAGCATGTCCGGCCAGCAGCTGGTCATGTCCATTGATGAAAACAAAACCAAAAAACTGCATCCGTTCGATGTGTTGGAAGGCATGATCAAACTGCTGCCGGAATCGCTGCGTGAAGAAAAATCGGTTAGTTGAGTCGAACGAAAGAATGATTGTTTTGGACGATTCAATAGCCCAACCTTACTTGCTGAAGGCGCGTTTGAGAGCTGAGCGAAGCAAGAAGACGTAGGATTTTCCTGGTTTCTTGCGGGAGTTGTGCCGCGAGCGATTGTATAACAGCAAAAAATTTTCCAACATATAAAGTTACTATAAGCAAGAGATGAGTGGGTCCGGTGAACAATGAAGGCACAATGAAATCATTTATGAAAGGTGCGGTCTTGCTGACGATTGCAGGATTTATCGTCAAGCTGCTGAGCGCGGTCTACCGGGTGCCTTTTCAGAACCTTGTCGGAGACCAAGGCTTCTATATATACCAGCAAGTGTATCCGTTTGTTGCGATTTTCGGCATCTGGACATCCTACGGCTTTGCTGTAGCAGTTTCCAAATTGCTGGCGGATACCGACAGGCAAACACACGGGCCAATTTTGCGCATTGCGTTCCTGTATGTGGCCGCTATTTCCGCATCGGTATTTGCTTTGCTGTTTTTCGGTGCAGAACTTCTGGCAGGTTGGATGGGTGACAGGCAACTGGACGGCTTGCTGAAAGTAGGTGCGTTTTCGGTGCTGTTAATGGCGCCGCTCGCTATTTTAAAAGGATATTTTCAGTCGCGCAATGACATGGCGCCAGTTGCCTATGCGCAGGTGATGGAACAGGGACTGCGTGTATCAGTCATTTTAATCGGCACCTGGCTCGTCGTTTCGAGCGGATTTTCATTGTACGCTGCGGGACAAATGGCGATGCTGGGTGCAGTTGCCGGCGGGCTTGGGGCAGTGGTCTTGCTGCTGGTCTACTTCCGCAAGCAGTCAGATTTCCTGACACAACCTTCACAAGTCGGAACTTGGCCAATCATCAAAGAAATGACTGCTGTCAGTTTGAGTGTCAGCATGAGTTCTTTAATCCTATTATTATTTCAGTTGGTCGACTCGTTTACGGTATTCCGGCTGCTGGAAGAGGGCGGACTCGCACGTCTTGCCGCCATGGAACAGAAAGGAATTTACGACCGCGGCCAGCCGCTTGTGCAATTTGGCATTTTAATCGCCACTTCGCTGACTTTAGCAATTGTGCCGCTGGTCGCCCGAACTTCTAAAAAACACAGCGGCAGACCACCTGAGATGTATGCCCAATTGGCATTTCGCGTGTCTTTTCTGTTTGCATTCGCCGCTGCGGCAGGGCTGACCTTTGTCATGCCCCACGTGAATGAAACCTTATTTCAAACACGCGAACAGTCCGGTGCCTTGATCATCTTCAGTTGGCAGATCGTCTGGATGTCACTGCTGCTGATCATGACGGCGATGCTTCACGGACTCGGTAAGGTAAGAGTTCCAGCTTTGCTGCTGCTGTTGGGCTTGGTTGTAAAAGTCATTGGCAATTGGCTGCTGCTGCCGATTTGGGGAGTCACGGGAGCGGCCGTTGCCGGAAATATCGGCTTGGCGGTGATCGTAGCGGGCTTATTGGTCTATTTCAAGAAAGTCTGGCCGCTGCAGTTTGCGCCATTTTCCTATTACCTCTGGCTTTTTGGAGCCGCTTTGGCCATGTCTGCCGTGGTGCTGGGTTGGTCGTTGGTAGCTGCCGGTTATCTGTTTGATGGCTTGTCCAGCCGCTTAGGCGCTGCACTCACAACGGCGACAGCGATTCCGCTTGGTGCTGTGATATTCATGGCATTAATCGCCAAAAGCCGCATCATTACCGAGAAAGAATGGTATATCATTCCATTCGGCCGCAAGCTTGCAGGATTGCAATTAGCAATAAACTCAAAGAAAAAAGGTGAAAAGCGATGAACACCATTCACATAATCGGCCTTGGTGCCGGAGATTTAGACCAATTGCCGCTTGGCGTCTATAAAAAGCTGAAAGCTGCGGATAATTTATACGTACGAACCGAAGATCATCCGGTACTGGTAGAACTGGCACAGGAAGGTGTAACTTTTACAAGCTTTGACGGGGTTTATGAAAAACACGACACCTTCAGTCCGGTCTATGAAGAAATTGCGGAAACACTGATCGGTTTGTCCCAACAGACAGCAGTAATCTATGCGGTGCCGGGCCATCCGTTAGTGGCGGAACAGACAGTGCAAAATTTGATCGAAGCTGAAAAGCAAGGACGTTGCCAATTAGCCGTCGAAGGCGGACACAGTTTCCTGGATTCGCTGTTCGGTGCACTTCGCATTGATCCGATTGAAGGCTTTCAATTGATGGACGGCACAGAAATGACCAGTGACCAAGTCAACATGACGCAGCACTTGTTGATTGCCCAAGTTTATGACAGCTTTAGCGCATCGGAAGTCAAATTGACGCTGATGGAAAAATACCCGGACGATTACCCGGTGACCATCGTCACAGCTGCGGGATCCAAAGATGAAGTGCTGCGTACCGTGCCGCTCCATGAATTGGACCGCTCGGCGGAAGTCAACAACTTGACGACTGTCTATGTGCCTCCAGCTGCTGATCAAAACCAGCGCTTAAAGGAATGGCAAACTTTCCGCAGCATCATCGCGAAGCTGAGAAGCCCTGAAGGTTGCCCGTGGGACCGCGAGCAGACGCATGAGTCGCTGAGTCCATTTTTGATTGAAGAAGCACACGAGCTGCTTCAGGCGATTCAGGAAGGCGACGATGACGCGATCGCTGATGAATTGGGCGATGTCTTGCTGCAAGTATTCCTGCATGCCCAAATCGGCCAGGATAACGGCTACTTCCAGTTAGAGGATGTGCTGGAATCCATCGGTGCGAAAATGATTCGCCGCCATCCGCATGTGTTTGGGGATGCGACGGTGAAAGATGCCGATCAAGTTGTCGCCAATTGGCAGGAAATCAAAGCACAGGAAAAACCGGCTGCTGAGTCTTTGTTGGATGGCCAGGACCGCTTCAGTTCTTCTTTGACCACCTCGTTCAATTATCAGAAAAAAGCGGCGAAAGTCGGATTCGGCTGGCCGGATGCTGCCGGTGCATGGGATAAATTCCATGAAGAATTGCAGGAGTTTCAACAGGAAGTAGCGAAAGGTTCCAAAGCCCGCCAATTGGATGAACTCGGCGATTTGTTGTTCACTCTTGTGAACATTGCCCGTTTCTTTGACTTATCACCCGAAGAAGCAATGATGCAGGCGAACCGAAAATTCCACACGCGTTTCGGCTATGTGGAACAGCAAGTAAGGCAGGGGACTGGAAACTTCAGCGACTACACGCTGGAGCAGTTGGATAGATTTTGGAACCAAGCCAAACTATTGGCAAGAAAGGAAGAATAATTATGCGCCTCGATAAATTTTTGAAAGTTTCACGTTTGATTAAACGCCGTACGTTAGCGAAGCAAGTGGCTGACCAAGGCCGCATCACGGTAAACGGCAATAAAGCAAAAGCCAGCTCAGTCATCAAAGAAAATGATGAGCTGCAAATCCGCTTCGGCCAAAAAGTCGTGACGGTGCGGATCGATCGGTTGAAAGAAGTCGCCAAAAAAGAAGAAGCGGCCACTATGTACACCATCTTGAAAGAAGAAAAGTTGGATAAGGTCGAACCTGAATTTATTGATGATGAAGCGTAAATGTTTTTAAAACCTGCCTTGTGCAGGTTTTTTTCTGAACAAAATGCACCATGGATAAAGCAGGTCATCTTCTATATGATGAAATCGCCAAGATTTTGATGCTCAGCGGCAAGTAGACAGAAAAACGCCTAAGGAATCGATCGATTCCTTAGGCGTTTCTTATTTATCAGCCATCAACGCAACGAGTACAGCTTTTTGGGCATGCAGGCGGTTTTCGGATTCCTGGAAAATCACCGAATGCGGTCCTTCCAAAATGCCGGTCGTTACTTCTTCTTCACGATGGGCAGGGAGGCAATGCATGAAAATATAATCTTCATTGGCATGCTTGACGAGTTCTTCGTTCACCTGGAAGCCCTGGAAATGCTGCAGGCGTTCAATCGTTTCCTGTTCCTGCCCCATGCTGGCCCAAACATCGGTATAAATAATATCGCTCCCGGCAACTGCTTGTTCCGGGCTGTCAGTAATAACAATGGTCGAACCGGTGTATTGAGCGATGTCTTTCGCCAAAGCCACCATTTCTGCAGTGGGCGCATAAGTAGCAGGTGAGGCGATGCTGATATCCATGCCGACTTTGGCGGCACCAATCATCAAGGAGTTGGCCATATTATTGCCATCACCGATGTACGCCATTTTCTTGCCTTTTAGTGTACCGAAATGCTCGAGGATGGTCATCAAATCCGCCAGCACCTGGCAAGGGTGATAATCATCGGTCAAGCCGTTGATGACCGGAATGGAACTAAAGTCTGCCAATTCCTGGACAACAGATTGGTGGAACGTGCGGATCATCAGTCCATCGAGATAACCTGACAGGACGCGTCCGGTATCGGCAATGGTTTCACCTCGTCCTATTTGTGTGTCCTGAGAGCTCAGGAACATAGCGTTGCCGCCGAGCTGTAGCATGCCAGCTTCAAACGAAACACGAGTACGGGTAGAGGACTTTTCGAAAATCATGCCGAGTACTTTTCCTTTTAACAGCGGCAAGTACTTGTTTTCGGGTTTTTTTAGTTCGATTGCCAAATGAAGCAAGTCTATAATTTCATCTGTGCTGTAATCTTTCAGGGACAGGAAATCTTCTTGGACAATCGATGGAGCAAATGGAATCGCCATTGTCATTTTGCAAGCACTCCTTTCGGTAATGTGGTAATGGATGAATACGTTCCGTTAAAAGCAGCTGCTGTTTCAGGGCGTGTCCAAACATGGAGACGGTGAATCGCTGCTTGCTTGGCATTGGTGCTTTCCGGGTCAGGGACAAAATCGATATAAGCTTTTTTATCTTCTGTTTTCAGCCACTCCTCAAAAGGCATGAGTGATTCGGTGACAATGGCAAAGCCGTGTGATTCCCACAATGTGTTGTCCACTTGGGCAATCGACCCTTCCGCGACAAACACAGTGCCGCCAGAAGCAAGGTCGGCCAATTTAACAGAAGCCCCGTTCAAGGCTTTTGCGATGGCTTTGTCCAGGTCGGGACTTGAGCCGATTACTTCGCCGGTCGACATCATTTCAGGAGACAGGACAGGGGACAAGCCCGGCAGTTTAATATGGGAGAAGACCGGTGCTTTGACCGTATACTCCGGCTGTCCGTTATAGCTTTCTTCTATGTGGAGATCTTCGAAAGGCACTCCCAGCAATAGAGCCGTCGCATGCTGCACGAGCGGCACATCCGTCACTTTCGAGCTGATCGGTGCTGTACGCGATGCACGCGGGTTGATTTCCATGACGTATAATTGGTCGCCTTCGTAGACAAATTGAATATTGAACAAGCCCGTGTATGCCATGTTTCTGGCAATATGCTTCGCCGTTTTCGAGAGCTCTTGAAGTGCCTGTTCTGATAAAGAAACCGGCGGTGTTATGGAAATACTGTCTCCGGAATGAACCCCGGTTCCTTCAACATGCTCGAAAATGGCAGAGATCCAGACATTTTCGCCATCGGTCAGGATATCCGCTTCCACTTCCTTGCCGGTGACAAAATGATCAACCAGTACCGGAAAGGCCATGGTTGTTTGCTGCAGCCATTTGCCAAGTTCTACCTCGTTATGCAACACGATCATGCCGCGCCCGCCGATAACATAAGACGGACGCAGGAGCACCGGGAACCCGAGCGAACGGGCTGCCGGTATGACAGCTGACGCATCAAGTGCCGTTTTGCCAGGAATGGTCGGCAAGCCGATCGATTCCAGAAACGCATAAAACCGGTCGCGGTCTTCCATTTGATCCAATAAATCGACTGTCGAACCGAGCACCGTGATGCCGGCTTCCTGCAAAGCAGCTGCCACATTCAGCGAAGTTTGCCCGCCAAACTGGAGAATGACCTGATTAATGCCTTCAAAATCCAGGACATTGAGAATGTCTTCCGGCGTCATCGGTTCAAAATACAAAGCATCTGCGACTTCGTAATCGGTGCTGACCGTTTCCGGATTGTTGTTGATCATAATCGCTTCATAGCCCAGCTTTTGGGCGGCCAGTACACTGTGGACGCAGCAATAATCGAATTCGATGCCCTGTCCAATTCGAATCGGTCCAGACCCCACAACCGCGACTTTTTTCTTATGGTGAGAACGGCTGACATCGGAAAAACCTTGCCATGTGGAATAAAAATAATTGGTGTCTGACCGGAACTCGGCAGCACATGTATCAATCATGCGGTAAGCAGGCGTTACTTGCCAGATGCGTCGCTGTCCCCAAATCTCAGGACAGGTGACATTCCAAAGGTCCGCCAATTGCTGATCGCTGAAGCCAAGTGTTTTGGCTTGCAGCAGGCGGGTGCGGGTCATGCTGTTCCAGTCCAGTTGCTGAAGCTCTTTCCATTCGGTAACGATATTGGCCATCACCGAAAGAAAATAAGGAGTAATGGCCGTGATGCTGTGCAAAAATTCAATGCTTTTGCCGCGAATCAACAGTTCAAAAAGCACAAACAGTCTGCGGTCATCGGCTTCAGTTGCCAGCGTGCATAAATCTTCTGTCGAAAAGTGGGAAAGTGGTGCCAGGCGAAATCCATCAATCGGCAATTCAAGTGAACGTATCGCTTTTTGCAGCGCGGCTTCCATGCGGCGTTCGATAGCCATGACTTCGCCAGTTGCTTTCATTTGTGTGCCAAGTTTGCGCTCAGCCTGCGGGAACTGGTCGAATGGCCAGCGCGGAATTTTGACGGCTACGTAATCCAGTGCGGGTTCAAAGCTGGCAAACGTGGTGCCGGTCACTGGATTTTTTAATTCCGCCAATGTGTAGCCAATCGCCAGCTTTGCAGCGATCTTGGCAATCGGATAGCCTGTTGCTTTGGAAGCGAGTGCCGAAGAACGGCTGACGCGCGGATTGACTTCAATCAAATAATAAGCGGACGTTTCCGGGTGCAGGGCGAACTGAACGTTGCAGGCACCAATAATGCCGAGCGCTTCAATGATGTGGATAGAAGAGCTGCGCAGCATATGGAAATCTTTATCGTTCAATGTCTGGCTGGGTGCCACAACGATCGAGTCGCCCGTATGCACGCCGACCGGGTCCAGGTTTTCCATGTTGCAAACGGTGATGCAGGTTCCGTCAGCATCGCGCATAACTTCATATTCGATTTCCTTGTAGCCGGCAATGCTGATTTCGACCAGACATTGCTTAATCGGGCTGGCGCTTAATCCTTGACTGACCAGTTTGATGTAGGTCTCTTCATTTTCGGCAATTCCGCCGCCAAAGCCACCCAGTGTGTAAGCCGGACGCACGATGAGCGGGTAGCCGGCTGAAGCAGCAAAGTTTAGGGCGTCTTCGACGGAATAAATAATATCACTGTCTGGAACAGGTTCGCTCAATTGGTTCATTAGCGAACGGAATTGTTCGCGGTCTTCCGCTTGCTTGATGGCTTTCATGTCGGTGCCAAGCAGCGTAACACCATATTGTGTCAGGATGCCCGAATCGAATAAAGCCATCGCCAGATTTAAGCCGGTTTGTCCGCCGACTGTTGCAAGCAGGCCATCCGGACGTTCTTTTTTTATGATGGCCGTAACACTGTCCAAAGTCAGCGGTTCAAAATAGACTCGGTCAGAAACGGATTTATCGGTCATGATGGTTGCCGGATTATTATTGATCAGCACAACATGAATCCCTTCTTCTTTTAGCGCCATACATGCCTGAGTGCCTGAATAATCAAATTCTGCTGCTTGCCCAATGACAATGGCTCCCGAGCCAATGACCAGTACTTTTTTTATGGCTTCTTGCTTAGGCATGCATTTTCACTCTCTCTTTCTGTTGTGCGGCCCCTAAAAATTGATGGAACAGTTCAAGGTGATCGGCTGGGCCGGGCGCCGCTTCCGGATGGAATTGGACTGTGGTCACGGGCAAGGTATTGTGGACAAGGCCTTCAATGCTGCCATCGTTGACGTTTTCGTATAGTACGGAAAACGGCGTGCCTTGCAAACTGGCGCTTTCCACCACATAGCTGTGATTTTGAGAACTCATGCTGACCCGCTTGGTCCGCAGGTTCATCACCGGATGATTGGCGCCGCGATGGCCGTATGCAAGCTTGGCCGTTTTAGCGCCAAATGCCGAAGCGAGGACTTGGTGGCCGAGGCAAATGCCGAAACTTGGATAGCGTTCAGCCCAGTCGCGGTATGTGGGAAGTAAATGCTGAAGGGCTGCCGGATCTCCTGGGCCATTTGAAAAAAGCAGGCCGTCCAGTCCGAGTGAGTCGAGCTTTTCTGTTGGAGTTGCATAAGGAATGATGCTGACCTTGCAGTCCAATTCGAGCAGTTCTTTTAAAATAGAAGATTTATAATGGAAATCAATCAATCCAATGTGAGTCGAGCCGGAACCGAAAGCTTGGATTTCTTGAAGAGTTGTGATGACCGGGAAGAAATCGGTTTGCACCGGTTTCCAAGGCAGTTCTGGCAAGGATGCATGGACAAGCTGCGATTGCATTGTTCCCGATTCACGAACATTTTGAATGACAGAACGTGTGTCGACTCCGCTCAAAATGGGAATCTTGTGGCTGGCGGCAAAGTCAGCGAGCGAAATGGCATCCTTGCCGAGAGGACCTTCATACAATCCGGCAACAATGATGCCAGCAGTCTGGATTTGGTCGGATTGTGCATAAAGCGACTGGATTCCGTATTGCCCGATCAAAGGGTAAGAAAAGACGATAATCTGACCTTTATAAGAAGGATCAGTCAAAACTTCTTCATAGCCGGTCATTCCCGTGAAAAAGACGATTTCTCCTTGAATAGCAGAAACCTCGCCATGCCATTGCCCTTTGAATGCTTTTCCATCTGATAACGTCAATAAACCTGTCATTTGCTTCACTCCAATTTTATTCAATAATTTTGTATATTTATAAGTTTAGAATAAATTAAAATCCGATGAAACCCTATAAACGTTCATAAAAAGATAATGATTAGTATTATAAAACTGTATAAAAATTAAGTCAATAGTATTTTTATTAATTAAAAGTAAAAGTTCGAGTTGGATTTTTTAAGAAATAGAGTGAAAATAGCGGGAATTATTCAAAAAGCTTATAATATCAAGGCTTTTCATGTATAATAATGACAAAGTTAGTATGGAAGGGGAGCGGGTCATGAGTTTGAAGAGAGACAACCAGACGGAAAAGCGCGAAGTCACCTCAATTCGCAATGACTATGTCCGTTCGGTTGAAATGGAAGGGCAGCGCAAAAAAGCTCACCGGGTACGATTATTGAGAAGGCTGAGCGTATTTGGTTTAATGGTTTTAGTGGCGACAATTTGGGTCGGGTCTACGATTTATGCCCAATCGCAGACGATTTCTGAAAAAGAACAGCTTCGTGAAGAAACATTGCTGATGCTTGAAGAAGTTGAAAAAGAGCAGAACCAGTTGGAAGAACAAATTCTATTATTAAATGATGAAGAATATTTGGCTAAATTGGCGCGCAAAGATTACTTTCTTTCAGATGAAGGAGAGATTATTTTTACAACACCAACTGATGAAGAAAATCCTACAGAAGAAGAGTAGTCAGTTGACACTCTTTTTTTGATGGTTATAATAAAAAGTGGGATAAGTCCCGCAAAATGACAGTGTGGCCCAGTATTTTGGAGTCATCTTAATTTTTAAGGAGGAGCATTTTTTTTATGTCGATTGAAGTAGGCAGCAAGTTAGAAGGTAAAGTCACAGGTATTACAAACTTTGGAGCATTTGTTCAGCTTCCAACTGGTGCAACAGGCCTCGTGCATATAAGTGAAGTCGCCGACAACTATGTGAAAGATATTAACGATCATTTAAAAGTTGGCGAAATGGTAGAAGTTAAAGTCATGAATGTAGAAGCAGACGGCAAAATTGGTCTGTCCATTCGTAAAGCGAAGCCACAGCCACCCGGCGGCACAGAACGACCACAACGCCCACGTCCAAGCAATCGTTCGTTTGAACGCGCTCCAAAAGAAAACTTCGAAACAAAAATGGCGAAGTTCTTGAAGGACAGCGAAGAAAACATGACGACCTTGAAACGCGCTACGGAATCGAAACGCGGCGGCCGAGGAGCAAAAAGAGGCTAACTTGCTAGCTGTTTTAATAGTATAGGGAAATGCTTCAACACAGTTGGAAATCAATAGTAGAAACGCTTCTCACATGGGAAGCGTTTTTTTTAATCGCATTTAGTGGATTTGCCTGGGAAATTTGACGCAAAAAAAGCAACGTCCGATTCGGACGCTGCTTAAGGGTAAAGTTTTCAGTTGAAGAATAATGGCGGCAGAGGGGATCGAACCCCCGACCTCACGGGTATGAACCGTACGCTCTAGCCAGCTGAGCTACGCCGCCTTGTTTAAACGAACATTTAATAGCATACTATTGAAAGATCCAGCTGTCAATTGCCATTTTAAAATAATTTTATCTTATTCTTCTGGACTATCTTAAAGATAAAGGCGAGCGAGGTGAAAAAAATGAAAAGCTTTCAGGAGCTGATGACGGAGCATATCCGCAAGCATCGCTTGCTTGATTCCGGAGACCTTGTACTGGTTGGCTGTTCGGGAGGAATCGATTCGATGGTATTGCTTCATTTCTTGAATGCCAATAAAGACGAGTTTGGCATTTCCATTGCAGCCGTCCATGTTGACCATATGCTGAGAGGCGAGGAATCCAAACAAGACAGAAAATTTACGGAAGCAATAGCTAAGGAATGGGGAGTGGATTGCTTTAGCCGAGCTATTCCAATCCCGGATATTTGGAAAGAAAGAGGAGGCAACAAGCAGCAGTTGTGCCGATCTGAACGTTACGCTTTCTTCCAGGAAATCATGGAAAAAACCGGTGCCGCCAAACTGGCAACGGCCCATCATGCAGACGATCAGCTTGAGACTGTCCTTATGTCAGGGTTAAGAGGGAGCCTACAGGATGGTGATTTTGGAATGCCAACCAGCCGTTTGTTTGGAACCGGTCGCTTGATCCGTCCTCAATTGGCGGTGGATAAAGAACAGATTGCAGCATATGCCAAAGCGCACGGAATTCCGTACCGGGAAGACTCCAGCAACGCGGAATCGGCTTATGCACGAAATCGGCTGCGGCAGCGAGTTTTGCCGCTGTTGAAAGAAGAAAATAACCAAGCTTCCCAAAATTTTGTTGAACTGGCTGAAGATATGCAGCAGGATCAGCAATTTTTGAGGGAATTGGCTGAGGAAAAATTGCAGCAATTGATTCGGACAAAAGCAGATGCGATTGTTTTGTCTGCCAAAAGTTTCAGACTCGAGGCGCGCGCTTTACAAAAAAGAATGGTTCTACTACTATTAAACTATCTATATAATCCGAAGCAAGTTCCCGTAACAAGACAGCTGGCTGAACAAATGCAGGAAATGATGCAAAGTTCTTCTGGCACTGTTTTCTTACATTTGCCGAAAAATTATGTAGCGACCCGCCAATACGACACGGTCTTTCTGACCCGCCAATCGCTCGAACCCACCCCTGCTGCATTCGTCTCGATTACAACTGAATGGACGACGCTTTACCATGGCTGCCGTTACAAAGTCATGCCTTCCGAGGAATGGAAAAAAACCGAAGATGCTGCAACTTGGTATTTTTGTGCGCCGGAAGATTCGCAGTTTTTTTTGAGAAGCAGAAAACCAGGTGACCGGATTCAGCTTGCCGGAATGGATCAGCCAAAGAAATTGGCGCGTTTAATGATTGATGAAAAAATCCCTGTGCCTCAGAGAGCAAGTTGGCCTGTCATTGCAACTGGCAAAAACGAACTTTTATTGGTGCCAGGCTTACGCCCATCTGTTATGGTCAGTCGACACAAACGCGACGGAGACAATTGGGTACTAATTGAACAATGTTTATAGAGTGTAAAACCAGGATTATTAGGAGGTCCACCATGTTACAGAACGATATTAAAGAAGTATTGATCAGTGAAGAACTGCTCCAGGAAAAAGCACGTGAATTAGGGGCAACGTTGACAGAGGATTACAAAGACAAGTATCCACTGGCTATCGGTGTATTAAAAGGCGCAATGCCATTTATGGGAGATTTGATGAAACGCATTGACGGCTTTGTCGAAATGGATTTCATGGACGTTTCAAGCTATGGCAATGCTACCGTTTCTTCAGGAGAAGTTAAAATCATCAAAGATTTAAACGCTAGTGTTGAAGGACGCGACCTTCTGATTATCGAAGACATCATCGACAGCGGATTGACGCTCAGCTATTTGGTGGACCTGTTCAAGTACCGGAAAGCCAAGTCGATCAAGATCGTTACATTGCTGGACAAGCCGACAGGACGCAAAGTCGACTTGAAAGCTGACTATGTCGGCTTTATCGTACCGGATGCATTTGTGGTGGGCTACGGGTTGGATTACGCAGAAAGATACCGGAATTTGCCGTACATTGGGATTCTGAAGCCTTCAGTTTACAGCGGAGAAGAAGAATAGACAACGATCGTTCACAGTCTATGGATTTATCAGCGGGAATAAGGCCTTTTCGTTGTATGCTTAAATGTTCCTATGGTAGTATTTAGTATAGTTTTAGGGAAACTTTATGAGGAGGCGCGGGATGAATCGGATATTTCGATACACCATATTTTATTTACTGATTTTCCTAGTTATTATCGGGATTCTGGGCACTTTTAACAATAGCAACCAGCCGACTGAAAATATAGGATATAACGAATTTTTAGAAGCACTGGAAAATGGGGAAATTACGGAAGTAACCATTCAGCCAGAAGCAATGGTTTATGAAGTTACAGGCGTAATGGAAGGCTATGAAGAAGGCCAGTCATTTGTAACGAATATTCCGCTTGAAAACGAAGCATTGACGACTCAAATTGATGAAGTCGCCAGCTCGCAGGATGTGCAGGTTGAATTCTTGAAAGCCCCACAAACAAGTGGTTGGGTTTCATTTTTCACAGGCATCATTCCGTTTATCATCATCTTCATCCTTTTCTTCTTCTTGCTTAATCAGTCACAAGGCGGCGGAGGCGGCCGTGTGATGAACTTTGGTAAAAGCAAAGCGAAGTTGTATGATGATCAGAAACAAAAAGTTCGCTTTAATGATGTAGCTGGAGCAGATGAAGAGAAACAGGAACTTGTAGAAGTTGTTGATTTCCTGAAAGATCCGCGTAGATTTGCAGACATTGGCGCACGCATTCCAAAAGGGATTTTGCTTGTTGGACCTCCGGGTACCGGTAAAACCTTGTTGGCACGTGCCGTGGCCGGAGAAGCAGGCGTTCCTTTCTTCTCAATCAGTGGTTCTGATTTCGTAGAAATGTTTGTGGGTGTCGGGGCTTCTCGAGTTCGTGATTTGTTTGAAAACGCTAAGAAAAATGCACCTTGTATCATTTTCATCGATGAAATTGACGCAGTCGGTCGCCAGCGTGGCGCTGGTCTTGGCGGTGGACACGATGAGCGTGAGCAGACATTGAACCAACTATTGGTTGAGATGGATGGCTTTGGTGCAAACGAAGGCGTTATTATTATTGCAGCAACAAACCGTCCAGATATTTTGGATCCGGCTTTGCTTCGTCCAGGACGTTTTGACCGTCAGATTACTGTAGGTCGTCCAGATGTTAAGGGCCGTGAAGAAGTGCTTAAAGTACATGCACGCAACAAACCGCTTGATGAAAATGTTGATTTAAAAGCGATCGCTCAGCGCACACCTGGATTCTCAGGTGCCGATTTAGAGAATTTATTGAACGAAGCGGCACTTGTGGCAGCTCGTCGCAGTAAGCTCAAAATCGATATGTCCGATCTTGATGAAGCATCAGACCGTGTTATTGCAGGTCCTGCTAAGAAAAACCGTGTTATCTCGAAAAAAGAACGCAATATCGTGGCATTCCACGAATCCGGGCATACTGTGATCGGCTTAATATTGGATGACGCAGATATCGTTCATAAAGTAACCATTGTTCCTCGTGGCCAAGCTGGCGGCTATGCTGTCATGCTGCCAAGAGAAGATCGCTACTTTATGACGAAACCGGAATTGCTTGATAAAATTGCGGGATTACTCGGAGGCCGTGTAGCTGAAGACCTTTCATTCGGTGAAGTATCGACCGGCGCCCATAACGATTTCCAACGTGCGACGGCAATTGCCCGCAGCATGGTAACGGAATATGGCATGAGTGATAAGATTGGTCCGGTTCAATTCGGTACAGCGCAAGGCGGGAACGTTTTCTTAGGACGTGACTTTAACTCAGAACAAAACTATTCGGATGCAATCGCATTTGAAATTGATCAGGAAGTCCAACGCATCATCAAAGAGCAGTATATTCGCACAAAAGAGATTCTGACTGAAAACCAGGACCTCCTGAAATTAATTGCAAATACATTGCTTGAAGTTGAAACATTGGATGCTGCCCAGATCCTTCACTTGAAAGATCATGGAACGCTCCCTGAACGTTCATACGAAACATTGAACGGCGACTTTGGAGATGACAACACGCCTGATTTGAAAAAAGACGGTGACGCTGCAGACGCAGTAGGTGCACCAGCTGACCCTTCAGCAGGAGACCTGCCAGAAGAAGGCGGCGAGTCGGCTCCAGTGAGTGATCCGATTCAAGAAAGACGCAAATAAGCAAAATGATGAGCTGGTTGCCCGTTCCCTTTGAAGGGAAGAGGCGATCAGCTTTTTGCTTTCTTGAAATTATGGTATGATGTGGTGGAAATTCGTCAATAAGTGAGGGCAAATCATGATTTTAGTATTGGATGCTGGAAACACAAATATCGTCCTGGGTGTCTATGATCAGGACCAGTTATTGCATCATTGGCGTATGGAGACTCTTCGCTATAAAACAGAAGATGAGTATGGGATGCAGATTAAGGCATTTTTAAACGATGCCGACTTAAGCTTTTCATCTATCAACGGTGTTATTATGTCTTCGGTTGTGCCGCCGATCATGTCTGCCCTGGAGCGGATGTGCCAAAAATATTTTCAGGTAAAACCGATGATTGTCGGACCTGGTGTTAAAACTGGGCTCAATATCAAGTACGACAATCCAAGGGAAGTTGGCGCCGACCGTATTGTCAATGCAGTTGCAGCCATACATGAATACGGCAGTCCGCTAATCATTGTAGACTTCGGCACGGCCAACACGTTCTGTTATATTGATGAAAAACAGCAATATATGGGCGGGGCTATTGCTCCGGGCATCAACATTTCTACAGAAGCACTTTATGCGCGAGCTTCTAAGTTGCCGCGAATAGAGATTGCTACGCCTGATCAGGTTGTCGGAAAAAATACCATATCTGCAATGCAGGCAGGCATCGTCTACGGCTATGTGGGCCAGGCTGAAGGAATTGTAGCGCGCATGAAAAAACAGAGCAAGAAAACGCCAACAGTCATTGCGACCGGTGGCATGGCTTCGATCATTGCTGACGAATCAACGGTTATTGATTACGTAGATCCTTTTTTGACTTTAAAGGGCTTGTATTTAATATATAAACGCAACCAAGCGTAAAGAAAGGAACGATACTTGTGTCAGATTATTTAGTTCGCGGCCTCGGATTTAACGGGAGTGTCCGTGCATTTGCAGTAGACAGTACGAAAACAGTTGGAGAAGCACAGCGTCGCCACATGATGTGGCCAACAGCAACGGCAGCTTTGGGGCGTGCCATGACTGGCGGCGTCATGCTTGGCGCGATGCTGAAAGGCGACGATAAAGTGACGATTAAGTTTGAAGGCGGCGGACCGGTTGGTGCTTTGCTGGTGGACAGCAATGGAAAAGGCGGCGTCCGCGGATATGCCTCGAACCCTCAAACCCATTTTGATTTGAACAAACAAGGAAAATTGGATGTCAGCCGTGCGGTTGGTACGGACGGTATGATGTCGGTCGTTAAAGACTTGGGCATGCGTGATAACTTCACAGGCCAAACACCGATCGTATCCGGAGAGATTGCTGAAGATTTTACTTATTATTTTGCTGCATCTGAACAAGTGCCTTCTTCTGTCGGATTGGGTGTCTTAGTTGACACGGACAATTCGGTGCTGGCAGCTGGTGGTTTTATCGTGCAATTGATGCCAAATACAGACGATGAAACCATTACAAAAATTGAAGAGCGCCTGTCCAACATCGAACCTGTCTCCAAAATGATTCAGCGGGGACTGTCGCCTGAAGAAATTCTTGAAGCGGTACTTGGAGAAGGAAATGTCCAAATTCTTGATAAAATGCCGGTAAATTTCGACTGTAACTGTTCCAAAGATCGGTTTGCTACAGCAATTCTGGGGCTTGGAAAAAAAGAAATTCAAGACATGATCGACGAAGACGGCATGGCAGAAGCACAATGCCATTTCTGCCTGGAAACGTATCAGTATTCTAAAGAGGAACTCGAATCGTTTATCAATGAACTCCAGTCATAATAACCGGCGACCTGTGCCACCGGCAGGGACAGGCAAGCCGAAACGACATTTAAAAACCAAACCGGTATTATTGATTATCGGAATTTTGCTATTAGCTAACTTGCTATGGTTTATTGCGTGGTTGATTCCAAATGACGCAGGGAATGCGGAAACAGTGGCTTCTGTCAGCGGCGAAGACATCACGCGTGAAGAATGGCTAGTTTCTATGGAAGAACAGCATGGCCGCGAAGCATTGCTCGAACTGGTCAATGAAAAAGTGATGGCGACAGCAGCAAGCGATTATGGAATTGAAGTAACGGAAAATGAAATTGACTTGGAATTAGCGTTGTTGCGGTCTTCGCAAGATAGTACGGAAACGGCTTTATATGCGGCAGATGAAACACGCCAACGTGAAAAAGTAGAAGCCCAACTGATTCTTGAAAAAGTGCTGACTAAAGATATTGTTATCGAAGACAGTGAAATTCAGGCCTACTATGATGACAATCAATCACTTTATGATGTGAAAGACTCCTACCGGACACGCATGATTGTGCTGAACTCGGTCGCGGAAGCTGAAGAAACCATTGCTGAACTGGAAAAAGGCTCTTCATTCGAAGCGACTGCCCGTGAACGTTCAATCGACAGTGCGACAGGCAATCTCGGTGGGGACATTGGGTATATCTCGAGTGGCGACCCGGGCGTAGATGAAAATATCTCCACGACTGTGGCAGAAGTTGAAGTTGGCGGCTGGTCAACTCCGCTGGCGCTTGAAGACGGTCGAACTGCCATCATCTCTGTGACTGAAAAGGTGGAAGGCCAGACGTTTTCATTTGAGGATGTAGCAGGCCATATCAACCGTGAGCTGGCGTTGGAGCAACTGCCGCAATCGGTGACCCCGGAAGCATTTTGGCAGGAATTCGATGCCGAATGGTTTTATGGAGAATAAGTTTTACTGGACGTTTCGGCAGCGAAACGTCTATTTTTTATAAATTCATACTATTTGACAAACGATCCGGATTATTGATACCATTAGCTTTATTAAAGTCGACAAAATCACTAGGGATTAGGAGTGTTGAAAAATGGCACGTGTAGGAAATTCAATTACCGAATTGATTGGGCAAACCCCAATTGTGAAATTAAATCGATTGACAGGTCCTGAAGATGCGGAAGTTTATTTGAAACTAGAATACTTTAATCCTGGCAGCAGTGTGAAAGACCGCATTGCGCTGGCCATGATCGAAGCGGCTGAAAAGTCCGGAGACCTAAAAGAAGGCGACACGATCATTGAACCGACAAGCGGCAACACGGGAATCGGTTTAGCGATGATTGCAGCAGCTAAAGGCTATAAATCGGTATTGGTTATGCCGGAAACGATGAGCATGGAACGCCGCAATTTATTGCGTGCATACGGGGCAGAATTGATTTTGACGCCTGGTGCAGATGGGATGAACGGACCTAATGGCGCCATCAAAACTGCGGAAAAAGAAGCGGCTGAAAAAGGCTGGTTCATGCCTCAGCAGTTCAACAACGAAGCGAACCCGGAAGTGCATCGCTTAACGACGGGTCCGGAAATTGTGGAAACAATGGGCGATCAGTTGGACGCATTTATTTCAGGAATTGGTACAGGCGGAACCATCACGGGTGCTGGCCAAGTGTTGAAAGAAAAATATCCGGATATTCAGATCGTAGCTGTAGAGCCTACAGATTCTCCTGTACTATCGGGAGGCAAGCCAGGCCCGCATAAAATCCAAGGAATTGGAGCAGGATTCGTCCCTGCTGTATTGAACACAGAGATTTACAATGAGATTATCCAAGTTAGCAATGAGCAATCTTATGCGACCGCACGCCAAGCTGCGCGTGAAGAAGGCATTCTTGGAGGCGTATCTTCAGGGGCTGCGATTTATGCCGCTCTTCAAGTTGCCAAACGCTTGGGCAAAGGCAAAAAAGTATTGGCGATTATTCCGTCCAACGGAGAACGCTACTTGAGTACACCGCTTTATCAATTTGAGGAATCTAACTAAATGATTAAAAGGGTATGCCTCCTGGCTGCCCTTTTTTTGTGGAACAAAACTGGTTAATTGCGGTAAGATGAAGGCGCGCTTTTATTCCTCAGGGATAGATACCTATATAAGATGTGGACGGTGAAGCTTGATGAAAATTAATCTAAAAGATAAAACGCTCGTTATGGGCATATTGAACGTCACGCCGGATTCTTTTTCCGATGGGGGCAAATACAACGGGGTGGAGCAGGCGTTGATCCATGCGCGGCGGATGATTGCGGATGGCGTGGATATTATCGACGTGGGTGGAGAATCCACACGCCCAGGTTATATACAGATTTCTGATGATGAAGAAATAGCGCGAGTTGTTCCGGTAATTGAAGCGTTGCGGCAGCAGTTTGACGTGGTGATTTCCATTGATACGTACAAATCGCGTGTAGCTGATGCAGCACTTGCAGCAGGGGCGCATATGATCAACGACATTTGGGGAGCTAAATACGATCCGGCAATTGCGGGCGTAGCAGCCAAATGGGGTGTGCCCATTATCTTGATGCACAACCGCAGCGAAGCGTCATACTCGGATTTTCAGGAAGACCTGTTGCAGGACCTTGCTGAAAGCATCCAGATTTCCTTGGCTGCTGGTGTATGCAAAGAAAATATTTGGCTGGATCCGGGTGTCGGATTTGCTAAATCTGTGGCTCAAAATCTCGAAGCGATGCAATTGATCGGACGGATGACAGAATGGGGCTATCCGGTTCTTCTTGGCACGTCAAGAAAATCGTTTATCGGAAAGATTTTGGATGTTCCTGTCGATGAACGCTTGGAAGGCTCGCTCGCAACAGTTTGCTACGGCATCAACCAAGGCTGTCACGTTGTGCGGGTCCATGATGTAAAAGAAACGGTGCGCGTAGTCCGAATGATGGATGCAATGACAGGCAAGCGCCCATACAAGGAGGAGAAGTAATGGATTTTATTCATGTGAACGATATGGAGTTTTATGGCTACCACGGTGTATTTCCTGAAGAAACAAAATTGGGCCAGCGATTTCGGCTAACGGTTTCATTAGCAGTGGACCTGCAGCAGGCTGGAAAGACAGATGCCTTAGAGCATACGGTGCACTACGGAGAAGTTTACGAAGCCTGCCGGTCAATCGTCGAGGGAGAACCGAAAAAACTGGTGGAAGCTGTGGCGGAAAGCGTGGCCGGTCGAATTCTGGCTGAGTTCCCATTGGTGCAAGGCATCCGTGTACAGCTAATCAAACCAGATCCGCCGATCCCTGGTCATTATAAATCCGTGGCCATTGAACTGACGCGAGGAACATTCGCATGAACCAAAGCTATTTATCGCTTGGCTCCAATATGGGAGACCGTTTCGACATGCTGCGGCAGGCTGTCTCACAGCTGGCAGACCATCCCGCCATCACGGTTATCGGCATATCTTCTCTCTATGAAACAGACCCTGTAGGATTTACAGATCAGGAGCCTTTTTTGAATATGGTCGTCCAACTTGAAACGGAACTTGAAGCATTGGCGCTGCTTGATGTTTGTCAGGAAGTCGAACAAAATTTAAACCGCAAGCGTCTCGTCAGGTGGGGACCGCGGACAATTGATCTTGATATTTTATTATACAATCAAGAGGAGTTGGAAACAGAGAGGCTGATCATTCCACATCCGAGGATGCACGAGCGAGCTTTTGTCTTGGTTCCGTTGCTGGAAATAAATCCGAATCTAAAAGTCATCGGTGCTTTGGAAACAGATGGCGTGCGCTTGTGGCGATCGTATCGCAGCGTAAATGAGTTTGTGCAACATGTACAGTAGCGGTAAAACCTTACATATAAAAGATTTACGGTAAGTGAAATGCCAGTGCCCCACATGATTGACTGGTTGAAAATGGCTGGTCGATGCATAGAACGCAGAGCCGTCACAAATTTGTGGCTGCTTTTTTATGTAGTGTAGTAAGAAATTGTGTACAATAGAGAAATACGTGAATGAGATTGGCTTTATATAGATAAAGGAGTGTAGGACATGTCAGAAGAATTAAATGACCAATTATTGGTGAGACGCGAAAAAATGCAGGCGTTCCGTGACAATGGAATGGACCCGTTCGGCGGCCGCTTTGAACGAACTCACCTTTCGCAAGAAATTATTGAGCAATACGGTGAGCTTTCTAAAGAAGAACTTGAAGAAACTCCGCATGAAGTTGTTATTGCAGGGCGGGTTATGACGAAGCGTGGAAAAGGGAAAGCAGGTTTTGCCCATATTCAGGACCTTAAAGGACAGATTCAGATTTATGTACGCAAAGATGCAATTGGCGAAGAAGCCTATGAATTTTATAACACAGTCGACTTGGGAGATATTCTCGGAATTAAAGGAACTGTCTTTAAAACGAATGTAGGAGAACTATCAGTTAAGGCGAAAGAAGTAGAATTCCTGACAAAAGCATTGCGTCCCTTGCCTGAAAAATTTCATGGTTTAAAAGATGTAGAACAGCGCTACCGTCAACGGTACTTGGACTTGTTGACAAGCGACACCAGCAAAGAGACATTTATTCTGCGCAGCCGCATCATCCAGTCGATGCGCCGTTACTTGGATAACGCAGGATTTTTAGAAGTCGAAACGCCAATGCTCCATTCAATTGCAGGAGGAGCCGCCGCAAAACCGTTTATCACGCACCATAATGCACTGGATATGGAACTGTATATCCGCATCGCCATTGAACTTCATTTGAAACGCCTGATTGTCGGCGGTTTGGAGAAGGTCTATGAAATCGGCCGCGTTTTCCGCAACGAAGGAATCTCAACGCGCCATAACCCTGAGTTTACTATGTTGGAACTGTATGAAGCTTACGCAGATTACAACGACATCATGGCACTTACTGAAAACTTAGTAGCGCACGTAGCGCAAGAAGTTCTTGGGACGACTACCGTACAGTACGGCGAAGATGAAATTGATTTAGCTGTAGGTTGGAAACGTCTGCATATGGCTGATGCGGTAAAAGAATACACGGGTGTGGATTTCTGGAAGCAAATGTCCAAAGAAGAAGCCCATGCTTTAGCGAAAGAACATAATATTGATGTAAAACCTACTATGGAAGCAGGACATATTTTAAATGAGTTCTTCGAACAGATAGTGGAAGAGCAGTTAGTTCAACCGACGTTTGTTTTCGGACATCCAGTTGAAATTTCGCCATTAGCGAAAAAGAACCCTGAAGATGAGCGATTTACTGATCGCTTTGAACTGTTTATCGTTCGTCGTGAGCACGCCAACGCATTTACGGAGTTAAACGACCCCATTGATCAGCGTGAGCGTTTTGAAGCGCAGCTGGTAGAGAAGGACGAAGGAAATGACGAGGCCCATGAAATGGACGAGGACTTCATAGAAGCTTTGGAATATGGATTGCCGCCAACAGGTGGACTGGGAATCGGAATTGACCGGTTAATTATGTTGTTAACAAATTCTTCCTCTATTAGAGATGTACTGTTGTTCCCGCAAATGCGTCCAAAAGAATAAGGTATCTTCAGAAAATGCCGATTTAAAGAGATTTTTTTCTTTAAATCGGTTTTCTTTATAAAAGAGCTTGTATCTGTTTTAAGAAGATGCTATACTATTTCTTGTCGCGTTTTTCATAATAAAAGATGCGAAGAATAACAAAGTAAAATAATTATTGACTTCTCAAAAGGAAGCTGGTAATATTGAAAAGTCGCCAAATGAGCGCGGCAAACAACTTGAACCTTGAAAACTGAACAGCAAAACGTCAACAAAACGCAACGGCCGCGCAAAACGGCCCGCGCAAAACTTACTGATCAGCGTATGCAGATCAACGAGCGAATCGCGCGTCTTCGGACCGCGAAACGCCAGCAAGTATTTGAGCAATCAATACTACTCTATAATGGAGAGTTTGATCCTGGCTCAGGACGAACGCTGGCGGCGTGCCTAATACATGCA